>NZ_NJAG01000048.1 GCF_002872335.1 Siphonobacter sp. BAB-5405
CTCCATCGATCTTCAGGCGGGCATTACTGCCACCCATCAGCCCGAGGCCGAACTGAAACGGGCCATGGCAGCTGCTTCGCGTCCATGGTCCATTGCCCTCTCAGACGCCAGCAAGCTTGGTACGCAGGATCCTTTTGCAGTATGCCGGCTTGCGGAAGTATCCCATATCATTACCGAACGCAATGCAGACGACGCACGCTTTGAGCCTTATCAAAAAGCAGGCGTACGTTTTCTCTAAATTTCTGGTTAAAAGGGGGTATCGAACCTTTGATTGCAGGAAATTAGTTCGCGACCGGGATAATGCGTATGTGTTTTCCCGATCGCCGAACTAGTTTTATTCAAAAATCGAAGCCAGTATCTCCAGCCCTTTCCGACTTAAAGGTTTTTCCAGATACGCCGCAACCTGGGGGTAGTTCGCCGCCCGCTGCTGGTCCGCCGGATCTACGGATGAGGTGATAATCACCACCCGGATTACACTACGCAGGTCATACTGCTGTAGGGCTTCCAGAAATTGCCAGCCATTCATAAGGGGCATGTTCAGATCCAGCAAAATGAGGTATGATTCGTCCGTTTCCTGAGCCGCAAGTAAAAAATCCAGAACTTCCCTGCCATTATAAAAAAGCTGCGGTTGTCGGGACAAACCCATGTTGATGACCCGTAACTGGTGTAGCTTAAGCGTTATGAGATCATCATCTACGATGAGTACGTTCATAAATTGTAAGGCAAATTGGCGTTTACCTGCTGAGCTTTATGGGCAATATCTCGTACAATCGTATCCAGTTCCTGAGCCGAAGTACGAATGTGAGCCATTAATTCAGTTCGCAGGGCTTCATTCATTTCTTCTTCTTCCAGAGCATCAACCAGACCCATCAGACGAGCGATGGGGGTTCGAACCACGTGACACTGAATCCAGGCTATTTCTTTTAGCTTCTGGTTCTGGGTTTTAATGGTTCGGTCGTAATGCACATGCTGGGTAATGTCGTTGGCTAGAATCAGCTTTGATTGACGGCCGTTGAGGAAAATGACTTTGCTTTGAATGTATACAAAAATAATTTCCCCATTTTTCTTTTGATGCCGAAACATACCCTGGTAAGAATTTCTCTCCGAAAGCAGCGATTCTTTCACCGCCTCCTCCAGTAAGAGAATATCCTCCCTGGGTCTTATTTCCCGGATCGACATATTGAGAAATTCGACTTTATCGTAGCCATAATGCTTTAGAGCTGCTTCATTTACGTCAACAAATTTCAGGGTTTTTAAATCATACACCCACATGGGTACCGGACTTAACTGAAATAACGTACTGTACCGTTTTTCGGATTCAAGTAAAGAGATTTTTAATTTATATCGTTCAATGCAGTACAAAATACTCTTTTGTAAAGAGAAAGCTGACCATTCGCTTTTGAGCAAATAATCGGAAAAGCCTAATTCAATGAATCGGCTACTGAGACCAAAGGCCGGATCATCGGCTAGAACAATGATGGGCGTGCGAGGACAAAGCGATACCAAAGCCGTAATGGCTTCGGCTAAATAAGGGCCTGTAACCGAACTATCCAGTAAGACGACTTCCAGATTAGTAGCACGGGGAGAACGTAAGAAATCGGCAGCTTCTGCTATCGTTTTTAACCGTGCAATTTCCTGGGCATCATACCTTCCGCTAAGGAAATTCCGAATTTTTTCTAAATCCGGATCGCTATTTTGAACTACTAGTAAGCGTGTGCAATAATTCATGGAATAATGGGCAGAAACCATACTTTACCAACCGGTTCCTGGTGGGGAGACGCGGCAAAGCAAATACTGGTTTCAGCAAACGGATCAATGTATGTGGCGGCAATGACATCGTGCCCCGTCAGGTTACCTGATTAGGCTAAGTAAAGATGGCAAGTCTTTAGCTAACCTGTTTACTTATGATTAAAAAGTATCAACTCAGGTTAAAAAAATACTAGGCTATTCAATCAATACCCTGAGCATGCTTGTTTATACCATTTCTAACTTTTATTACCTTCGTACTACGGCGTTTTAAACGGAATTACCCTACCTCTTTACCGTTGTTTCGGATATGATTAAGAACTTTTTTTTACTGACGCTTCTTACGCTGGCCGCTTTTTCAAGCCATGCTGCCCGCGTTGATACGCTGGAGATCACTAGCACCCGCATGAACCGAACCCTGCGAACGGCAGTCGTTCTGCCCGATCGGTACAAAAAGACAAAGCAGGCTTTTCCCGTCCTGTACCTGTTGCACGGGGGGAGCGGAAGTTTTCGGGACTGGCTCACCAAAACGCCTGACCGTACGTTACTGCACCGGCTTTCGGATCAGTACAACCTGATTATTGTAATGCCCGATGGCGACCCAACCAGTTATTATTTCGATAGTCCTTTCGTGAAGGAAAGCCAGTTTGAAACGTTTATTGCTCAGGAACTTGTCGAGAAAATTGATCGTACCTACCGCACCGTTCACACGGGGAAGGGCCGCGTTATTGCGGGGCTTTCCATGGGCGGGCATGGAGCCCTGTATATTTCCAGCCGCCACCCCGAGCTGTATGCGGCAGCGGGTAGTATGAGTGGGGTGATGGACATCAACACCGCTCACTGGAAAGTAGATTCGAGCTTTGCACGGTTGCGGGCTGCTAATTTTGCCCGCCTCCTGGGACCGCCCAAATCCGGGCCCATGCCTTATCCCGGCTATACGCTCGTAACCCTGGCCGATCGGCTCAAGAGTAACCAGTTACCTTTGATTCTGGATATTGGCGTGGATGATTTTTTGATTGAGACGAACCGCGACCTGCACCGCCGTTTGGTCGAAAACCAGACGCCTCACGACTACACGGAACGGCCCGGTGCCCATACCTGGCCGTACTGGGAGAACGCCTTGCCGTATCAGGTGTTGTTTTTTAGCAAAATTCTCAAAGCCAATCAGGTGGCGGTACCTTGATTCAAACGATGAAAAAACGCATACGCTACAGCTGCTTTATACTCTGGGGAATACTGGGTCTGCTTTCTGCCAGTACCGCCCAAACGCTTCGCATCGAAGGAGGACGCATTACGGGCAGTCGTCAGGGGGACGTTCGTAGTTACAAGGGCATTCCGTTCGCGGCACCGCCCGTGGGTAATCTTCGCTGGCAAGCTCCTCACGCAGTGGTACCCTGGAAAGGTGTTCGGGCGTGTACTTCCTTCGGACCCAGTCCCATGCAGCCTTCTCCCGCTCCGTTCAGTATGTGGAGCCAGGAATTTCTGATTCCTAAAGAACCCATTAGCGAAGATTGTCTGTATCTAAATGTCTGGACCAGTGCTCGTAAAGGCGAAAAACAACCCGTATTGGTCTGGATTTACGGCGGTGGTTTTTCGGGTGGAGGAAGTGCCGTACCTATTTATGATGGGACCGCCATGGCTGCCAGAGGCATTGTCTTCGTTAGTTTCAACTACCGGGTAGGGCCTTTTGGATTCTTCGCTCATCCCGAGCTTACGCAGGAATCGGGTCATCATGCTTCCGGAAATTACGGGCTGATGGATCAAATTGCCGCCTTGCGTTGGGTGCAAAAAAACATCGCCGCCTTCGGAGGAGATCCTGCAAACGTGACCATTGCCGGTCAGTCGGCGGGTTCGATGAGTGTGAATAGTCTGGTTGCCAGTCCTCAGGCTAGTCATMCTTTTCAAAAAGCCATCGCCGAAAGCGGAGCCAGTTTTGCCCGACCCCTGGCCAGTTTAAAAGCAGCCGAGGAAAGTGGTGTGCAAGCCATGCACACGTTGAAAGCAGCCTCCCTGGCCGAGCTTCGCGGTAAACCTGCCGCTGAGATTCAGCGAATGGCACCCACCGTTCGGGGCCCCATCGTTGATGGGTACATCCTGCCCAAAACGGTGGCTCAGTTGTTTGCCACCCGAAAACAGAATCCCGTCGTTTTACTCACGGGCTGGAATGAGGAAGAAGGGCTACTGCAAAGTCCCCTGAAAACGGCTGGAGCGTATCGCCAGTACCTACAGCAGCAGTATGGATCGGAGGCGGCTTCGCTTTTGCGTTTTTACCCGGCAACTACTGAGGAGCAGGCAACGGTTTCGCAATACAATCTTTCACGGGATCTGATGTTTGGCATTCAGAATTACGCCTGGGCTCAGATACAAAGTCAACAGGGTACGCCGGTGTACGTCTATCGCTTTACCCGGAAAGTGCCGGGTACGGGTGAATACGCCAGGTACGGGGCCTTTCACACGGGCGAAGTTGCCTACGCCTATGACAACCTGAAATTCATCGATCGCCCCTGGCAGAAGGGAGATCACGAACTGGCCCGGATCATGTCGGCGTACTGGCTGAATTTCATCAAAACCGGAAATCCCAACGGAAAAGGCTTACCAGGCTGGCCAGTCTACGAAAATCAAAACAAACGTATCATGGAGCTCGGTGATCAGGTACAGACTCGCCCCCTACCCGATGCGGCGGCTCTGGACTTTCTGTATCAGCTTCAGAAACAAAACTAAATTCAGTTCGGGCGACTGAATCGGTCTGCTGAGTACAGAAAAACCACGAATTCGTAGCTAAAACGGAATGTTTTTCGCTACGAATTCGGAGTTTGGATCAGGGTAATCGTTATCGCTGAATGATCACTTTGAACGTTTTGGCAGAACCCAGAGAGTCATTTTTCAGAGAGACCAGGTACAGTCCCGGAGCAACGCCGTGTACCGGAAAATGAATCTCATTACGTCCACGCATCAATTCCAGTTGCTGAGTGGCAATAACCGTACCTTGTAAAGAATACAGCTGAACGGAAGTTGATTTCTGTAAATTTTCATCCGAGTAGTCAACGAGTACTTTAACCTCTCCATTGACAACAGGATTAGAAGCCACTTGAAGGGAAATACCTTTGTAGTCGGTTAATTGAACTGAACGCATACCGCTATACGTAAACGTTCCGTCGTTGTCAATCTGCTTCAATTGGTAATAATGCAGCGTCTGTGGATTCAGATTGTTGTGCGTAAAGTTGTATTCCTGACGTACTTGCGTCGTACCTTTTCCGGCTATCCGAGCGACGGTTTCGAACGATTTTCCATCCGTCGAATGCTGTACTTCAAAAAAAGCATTATTCCGTTCGGAGGCGGTACTCCATTGCAGGAGTGCGGCCTGAGTCCCTTCCGCTTTGGCAGTAAAAGCGGCCAGCGATACGGGCAAGCTTAGGGGAGTGTACTCATACGTAACGCAAACGCCCGCACCCACTTCCGTAGAAACTACGGTCTCCAGATTACCGGCTCCCGAAATGGTCGTTGAGCTTTCTACCGTGGTAGGAATGGCTAAGTTTCCGGAACCCGTAAAGATATTTTTCTGAGCAGTAGACGTGTATTTCTTTTCGCTGGTCGAACTGGCAAACTTGTAATAATAAGAAATTCCGGAAGGGCCTGCATAGTCTACTTTACCATCGAAATTGGCTAGGGAACCGGACAGCTTAACGCTCGTTATCAGCTCTATATCGCCAATAATAGCCGGCAAATCCATCAGAATTGAGCCTCCTACGGATAGTTTGAAATTGTCTGCACTACCCGTGTTTTCGATGTTAATATTTGCGTGGTACGCTGATTCCATGGCGTACATATAAACGGTATTGAGCTTACCCAGGGTGGCATCGTACTTAGGAAGCTGAAAGGTTTCCGTCCAGCTGGTAACGGTAGTGGGCTTGCCCGTGCAGTACGTTAGGGTATTGGTAATGGGCTTGAGCCCAATGCCGGGAACGCTTACGGACCCACTGGCAGGAACAGTTACGTTTTGGGTAGCATCAATACTGTCCGTGTAACCCTGGGTGGGGTATACATAGGAAATAACATAGTTGCCGGGATAACTGGGCAGAACAAAATTGCCTGAAGCATCTGTGATCGTGGAACTGATTAAATCGTAGGTGTCAGGATTACGAAGTTCGACCAAAATTCCGTTCAGGGCTACTTCGCCATTTTCTTTTGTATTGTTAGCTATGCCCTTTTCCTGCCAGACGCTACCGCGGATGCTTGAAGAAGGAGGGGAGGTCTGTGCAAATAACACAGCATGAATTAGTAAAAATGTGGCAATAGATACGAAAGTTTTCATCGTAAAGTACTTGTTAATACACAATAGAGTTGTAGAAAAACCTAGAAAAAGTTTCGTAAGGCGACGATGTTAAATACCAATAAAATAGTTGTTCGCAGATAGCTAAAAGAGTTCGTTTTTAGCATAAGCAAACCTGTGGACAAGTAGCGGTTGTCTGTTGGAAATAAAAAAGATGGCGGAAAATTGATAGGTTTGAATGCCTTAGTTAAAGCATTCGGTAGTACTAACAAATGGTTGATTGTTAGCAGAAATTAATTTCGTCAATGGCGGGGGGTGTACAACGATTAGATCAAATAATTTGGCGGATGTTTTTACTTAATTGTGGTGCAAAATAAATAATTTGCCTTTTAATAAAAAAATTAAAAATGAAAAAAAATAGGTATAACTATACGTTTCAACCAGTCTACTAATGTATTAACAAGGGGATAAAAGCTTATTTTTCAATTGAATAAATAAGCTTTACAGCTACGTAATTTTTTGATGTACAGTAGGTTAATTTTTTCTGATAAGTGAATAATGCTCATTAGCTTGTAGTAATATTACTACAATATACGTAATGCTGTTGCTACTATTCAATTCGTTTAAATATTTTTTGGTGATGCTTGTTTTTCACTTTGAAAGCAGGCATAAACAGGGACTTTTAAAATAAAAAGTTAAGGATATGATGCAGCAGATTCATGATAAAATCAATATTTAATTTAACATAAGTAAAGTAGAGCTAAGCTATGTATGATAAAACTATAAAATTAGTTAACAGATATAGTTTAAAAAGCACAAGTATTGAAAATCGTTTGTATTGGAAAGCTAATGGTGTGAAATAAAGTGAGTAGAGTGACTTTCAAGTCCGGCAGCTCTACTCACTTTCTATTTGTATTAATCATTTAGCCGGGACTTTAGCTGCTCAAATTCATCCTTGTAACGCATCAAATCATCAGCGGAATAAGTAACCTGACCGCTTTCCATCAGATAAATCATGTACGAGAGAAAATAGTACCGTTCCCGACTGGTAAGTTCATTTTTATCTTCCGTAGATAGGGGCCGCCGCAACAGATCCAGGATCAGTCGATTCTGAGCCATTACTTTAGCCAGCATACTGTGTAACGTATCTTTTTGAGCAAATTCGGGTTTTTCAGGCATGAATTCCATAGTAGTCAATGATTAAGTAAGGAAATAGATGATTCTGGCCGGGGAATGCTAAAAGGCTTATTCCAGCAGTTCGTGTGCACATTTAAATTGGCTTATTCTAGGCACAATCAGACGTATGAATGCTTTGAGGGTTGCAATTTTCGATGCATAAAAAAAATATTGCAAAGCTGGTCGATACATAGTACCTTGCCATGCAAACTAATGAAACGATAGCTATGAAAATCTTACTTGGTGGAATGATCATTGGCCTGAGTCTTTGGAGTATGTCCTGTGTCTCTTCATCGGATACGAACATTACGGTTAGTGACAATGAAAAGGCGTATACCTTTTCAGCTCATTACGATCAATCCCGAACAGCCGCTCTGCAAGCGTATATGGCGGATGCCTTTGGAGAAAAGGAATGGGGTTCGCAAGACGACATCGATCAGATCACCACATTGGCCGATCAGACCACCTTTCACATCGAAGCCTCTGCGGGCCAACTGGCTATTGAGCTGGATAAATCGGCTAACAGGCCTGCGGCCTACCAGCGAATGAAGCAGGTCTGCGAAGGAATGCGAAAGGTTATCCTAAACCCCTAAGTCAGGAGGCACGATAACTAACCAGCAGAGCCAGTGGCAGCTGGCTTTGCGGATACCTGCCGGAGGAAATAGTCTTGTAGACTAACTAGCGATACCTCTTGGAAAACAAGATCAATGTTTAGTAGCGACGCACATCAGTGATAGAGCACTACTGGCCGCATCAGGATTACGGGCCGACAGAACATTGCCCAGCCGGTATTTGAATTCAGCTTTACCCGGAATTCCCTTTAAAGCATCCGCTCCAATTTCGTGGTTGTGCGGAAACACCTTGACTGTAAAACCCAGCGGTTCCAGCGTATTTTTAAAAAACTGCTCCGTAACGCCGTGACCGGGTTTATGGTGAATTTCCGAAGCCAGAGCCGCCTGTTGCTGAGGTCCTGATTTGTGGAAACTATGGCCAATCCATCGGTAGTACCACAGACGAGCATGCCAGAGTAGTTTGGCCAGCCCTTTGTAATTCCAGGCACTTAGTTGGGGGTCGTGGTCGGTGACGATCACGCCACCAGGCTTCACCAGACGGGCCGCTTCCCGAAGTACAGTTTCCATGTCATCGCAGTGGTGAAGCGTAGCGTTAAGCGTTACGATGTCGGCAAATTCCGAAGTAAAAGGCAAAGCAGTAGCATCGGCCAATACGGGTACATAACCTTGTTTAGCAGCAAACAACAGCGAGTTGGGGGCCACATCCACGCCAATCAGCAGACGTGGATTTCCCTGCAAGGTGGCAAAAATGTTGCCGGGACCACAGCCGATGTCTACCACTACTTTATCGTCCCAGTCACCCGAAGCAGCCTGCCAGCGACTTTTGAAGTGGTCGCTTCGGTGGCAGTAAATGAGGTATTCTTCCGCCCATTCCGGATGATCAAAGTAATAGGCATTGGCCTGAAGCCCGGCTGTAATCTGGTTGAGGGGAAATGCAAGGTACTGACCATTGTCCTTCAAAGCGACTGTCCCCTTCAAATACGGAGAGAGGGCTGCCTTCATTTGGAAAGTGTTCATCATGGAATACTATGAGTAGTGGTGGAGAATACTAAAAACAGCGAGGTAAATAATGTTCGATCCATACTCGGCGGTAATAAGGAAGAATAAACGGTATTGAAACAAGAAGGCAATCAATAAGTGATACTGCTATACGTCTGGCTAAATATATAGTGATATCCGTTTTTAATCAACAAATGAATTGGGAAAATACAGCGTTTGTATAATTTATTAGGAATTGATAATGAGACGAAGACTTGAAGGGATTGTTATTCTCAGATGTAAAGATAATTTATGCTAAATGGAGATAATAATATTTATATTTTTTATATGTAATCCACTGATATAAAGAAGTTTGTGTACGATAATTTTTGATATTTGGTAATATATGAAATGCTAAAAACTACGAATAACTGTACGCTTATAATCGATCATTAGTAGTGGATAAGCACTAAATAAGGCTATTGATTATCCATTTTAAGCAGAAAAGGATCACCCATGCTGGCGATCCTTTTCTGCTTAAAATGGTTTATAAAAGTTCCTTGTATTCTTCACTAAACGGTTGATTACGGAGTCGCTTACCCGTTACTTTAAACAGGGCATTGGCTACACTACCACCCGTGGGAGGTAAAGCGGGTTCACCCAGACCCGTAGGGTCAATTCCGTTGTCGACAAAGTGAACGTCTACTTCCGGAATTTCAGAAAGACGAATCAGCCGAAAGCTATTGAAATTTTTCTGTTCCGGTACGCCCTCTTTGAAGCTTAGGTTGCCGTACATCGCATGGCCCAGACCATCCACAATACTACCCACCACCTGCTGGCGGGCACCGCTGGGGTTTACCACCAGGCCGCAATCAACCGCGGCGTGAATTTTGCTGACTACCGGGATACCTTTTTTCACGCTGACTTCTGTTACCTGGGCCACGTACGAGTTATGCGAAAAATAGACGCTAAAGCCCTGATTTTTCTTCTGACCCCAGCCCGCTTTCTGGGCTGCTAGCTGGATGACCGCCTTCATCCGGTCAATGTCGTATTTGATGGCTCCGGCGGGTTTGGCTTTGGCCTGATCCAGCAGAGCTAACCGGAAGGCAACGGGGTCTTTACCCGCCGCCTGGGCGACTTCATCAAGGAAAGACTGTTCGGCGAAGGCCAGGAAATTGGTAATCGGAGCCCGCCAGGGACCCGTCGTAATGGCAGACTTGCGGTCAACCGAATCAATCAGCAGGTTCGGCACGGCACCCGATGGAAAATTATCCTCCCGCGTAGAGTTGCCAACATTGAAGCCCACACCACGTAATTTATAGCCAATCAGGTTGTTCTGAGCATCCAGAGCCGCTTCAAACCGGTACCGCACACAAGGCCGGTAACTGCCGCCACCCATGTCGTCTTCACGCGTCCAGATTACTTTTACCGGAGCCTTAATCAAGCTCGAAAGCTCGGCGGCTTCGAGCACGTAATCAGCCTTCAACCGGCGACCAAAACCACCGCCCATACGGGTCATGGTTACGCTGACCTGGTCGGGACTGATGTTAAGTAATTTGGCCGTTTCCGTACGGGCGAGTTCCGGGGTTTGAGTCGGTCCTACCAGTTCAACACCATCAGGCCGAACGTGAGCGAAAAAGTTCATCGGCTCCATCGGATTATGGGGCAGGAAGGGGCACTGATACTCGGCTTTTATAACTTTAGCCGCCTGTTGAAAGGCCGTATCTACGTCGCCGTCTTTGCGTCGAACCGTCGCCTTGGAACTGTCGAGCATTTCCTGCAAGAGCCGGTTATGATCGGCCGTACTTTCCAGATCAGCCTCTTTTTCATAAGTGACTTTCACAACTTCGCGGGCTTTTTGTACCTGCCAGGTGGATTTCCCTACGATAGCCACATTATTTTTAAAGGTAACCACGTCAACAATGCCCGGCATGGCTTTGGCTGCTTCGGCATCGACGGACTTTACCTTTAGTCCGAAAGCCGTAGGCCGCTGAATCATGGCGAATAGCATCCCTTCCCGGTAAAAGTCAAGACCAAATAGCGGTTTCCCCGTCACGATCGCGGGATTATCCGTATTGGCCACGGACTGTCCGATCAGTTTAAAGTCCTTCCGGTTTTTTAATACTACATCGGTGGGAATGGGCAGGGCGGAAGCTTCAGTAGCTAGCTCGCCGTAGCTGAGCTTTTTACCCGCGTGCAGGACAAATCCCTTGTCGGTTGTACATTCCTGAACGGGGACCTGCCAGCGTTTGGCCGCGGCCTGCCATCAACATCTGACGAGCCGTAGCTCCAGCTTTTCGCAGGCGTTGGTAGGAGTGACGAATGGAGCCACTGCCACCGGCCACCTGTCGCTCAAATGCAGTAGTATTTAAAGGAGCCTGAACAATCACGACGCGTTTCCAGTCCGCGTCGAGGTCCTCGGCTACCAGCATGGGGAAGGCCGTTTTAATGTTCTGCCCAACTTCGGGGTTGGGCGATTGAATGGTGATGGTACCATCGGGCGAAATAGCCAGATAGCTATTGAAAGTACCGTCGGAGCGGGGGGCGGCTTCACTGTCCGTCCAGTGAAAACCCAAAAGCAAGCCTCCGCCTGCGGAAGCCGCCAGTTTTAGAAAGGTACGTCTGTTGGAAGTCATGAATGCAGTTAGGGCTTAGAGCAGAGACAGCTATTTTTTCTTCGTGGCGGCTCGCTGTACGGCTTCACGAATGCGGTGATACGTACCACAGCGGCAAAGATTGCCCGACATGGCCGCTTCGATTTCGGGCAGCGTAGGCTTGGCATTTTTCTTGAGAAATGCCGCTGCTGTCATGATTTGTCCCGCCTGACAGTATCCGCACTGCGGTACATCGACTTCGTTCCAGGCCTGCTGAACGGGATGGTCGCCTTTTTCAGAAAGCCCTTCGATCGTCGTGATTTTTGCCTGGGATACCGCTGAAACGGGTAGTACGCAGGAACGGGTAGCTTCACCATTGACGTGAACGGTACAGGCTCCGCATTGGGCCATACCGCAGCCGAATTTAGTACCCACCAGTCCTAAATGATCCCGTAGCACCCACAGCAGGGGTGTATCCGGATCGGCTTCCGTCTGATAGTCACGGTTATTAATTTTTAGCTTGAATACCGCCATGAGTGCGTCAGATTTGGTAAGAATGCTCGTAGATAAGGAAAGTTACTTTTTTGACGGAAATGTTCAAAAAAGAAACGATCAACGAAGGAGATTCTGCGACAGAACCTGAACAGGATAACTAAATAAACTACTGATAATCAATGAAGCGTTATAACCAATTGCCCTGCGTATCTGGCATAAGGGTCGCAGATACGCAGGGCATTTCAGTAACTACAAGAGTACTTATTTTCGGGACGAAAGAAACGATTCATCCGTTAGAGCCTTCATGAAGTGAACCAGATCTGCCTTTTCCTGCGTACTCAGGTTCAATGGATCGGCTGACAGCGTCTGGTTGGGTACAGGTAATCCCAGGCCCAGGCCACCGCCCCGGTCATAAAATTCCACGACTTCTTCGAGGGTTTTGTATACACCATTGTGCATATACGGAGCTGTTAGGGCTACATTCCGTACGGTCGGTGTTTTGAAGGCGTGACGGTGCAGGTCGGCACCCGTCAGATTGTACTTTCCTACATCCGAATCCAGACTCAGGTTTTTCCAGCCCGCCTGAGCGGGTACGCCGAGCACTTCACTCTCCGCTTTTTCGTAGAAGGGGGGAACTGTACCATTCGTCAGGGGCAAGAAATGACAGGTGGCACACTTCGCTTTTCCAGCGAAAAGATTGAAACCACGTTTTTCACTCGCGTTCAGGGCCTGCGGATTGCAACGTACATATTGATCAAAACGGCTGTTCAGCGAAATCAGCGTTCGTTCGTAGGCGGCCAGTGCATTCCGGATGGCGTGCGTTGTCATGCCTTCGGGATAGGCTTTGGCAAAAGCTTGGCGGTAGTTAGGGTCTTGTTGCAATTCCAGGAGGGCTTTATCCAGCGAACCGTGCATTTCTTCGTGATTACCAATCACATCGGTTGCCTGATCTTCCAGATAAACCACCCGTGAATCGTGAAACAGGCGGGCTTGCAGGGCGGCATTCAGCAACGTGGGCGTATTCCGCGTTAGCAGTCCCCCCGACAGCGAAGCACTGCGGGTTTGCCCGTCACTGAAACCCTTGTCGGGCTGGTGGCAGGAAGCACAGCTTCGCTGGCGATTGCCGGAAAGGATGGGATCATAGAACAGCTTCCGACCCAACGCAATCTTTTCGGGCGTCGAGCGATGGGCGGCTACCGATACGAAATGTTCTGCGTTGAATCCAGCCGTATCCTGAAAAGTCTGGGCTGTACTACGAAGCGTGCGGGATTCTTCAAACGGCTGTATGCCTAAAGATAACTGAGCCTGGTACAATGCTGAACTCAAGGGATTCAGAAAATTGGTCAGAAAGGCCAGCCGATCCAATGCATCGAACGAACCAGTCAGTTGTTGTTCGCTACTGATAAACAAGGTATGAATGTGCCGGGCTTGCTCGGGATGCTCTGCTTCCAAAGCCTGCGTATAGGGTTGGAGTCGTTCTCGCAGGGTCGCCAGGGCACTCCGGGCTTCGGGCAGGGAATGCAGGGCAGCTGGCGAGTCAAACCCCGTAATACCTAAAGAAATGATGCGGAAAATTTCCAGCCGGGCCGCGTCAAAAATGTGGGCGTCGGTAAGCTGATTGGAGCCATCCATGAACGAAAGTCGCGTCAGGTTAGCCTTGAGTACCCGAACGTGTTGTTCCAGCTCGGCGTAGTGAGCGGTATCCAGCACCGGGAATACATATTCTTCAATGACCTGAAAGCCTTCGGGGGGAATGACGAGGTTATCGGCTTCTTCGAATTCGTCGAGAGCCGGGCCGTTCAGGTTTTTAGCCGTTTCAGGGAAATAGTATTCCGTCAGCCATTCCACGCGTTTATAGGCCAGTCGGGCCAGTCGAAAACGTTGCTGCAATTCATCGGCGGGACGGTTCTGAGTTACGGCCTGTAGAAAGCTAGTGACGGCCGAATCCAGTCCAGCAATATCCTGCCGGAACTGCGTCTGTACACGTTCGGCCCGGCTGGGTTTGGGTTGACACGACCACCAGATGCCGAGACTCAGACCAACGAAAGCAAGGAAAAGCCCAAGGTTTTTCATGGGGAAAAAGCAGAAATTCCTGCCGGAGTACCCGGCAGGAATAAGTTCTATGAAATCAAGAATGACTAGCGGGGTAAGCCACGAATAATAACGACCTGACTGGCCTGATTTTCGTTTTTACGGATGCTACCGCCATCCACGCCCGCGTAAGCGGGTGAACGCCAGCTGTGGGGTTGGATCATCAGCATAAAGGTAGCCTCTTTGCCCGTTTCCTCGGAAATGTCAACCAGTGAGCCGTATTCCCAATCACCGAATTTGGAAAGGGCAAATTGCGTTCCGGCACTATTCTGATTGTATTTTTCCTTATCGGCAGCCGTCCGGCGGTGGTCCAGTTCAAAGACTACTTTCAGCTCGCCCGTAGCGATGTTGTATTGATAGAGGTAGCTATCATGCGTTTCGTCACCGTAGCCATTGGGATCTTCCTGAATGTAGACGTAATTTTTCGTTACGCAAAGGTTATCAACATCCTGGAAGGTTTTAGCCTTGCCCGTACGATCATCACCGTCAAGAATCACTTCCAGCTGACCCGCTAGCGGGTTGTTTGCATCGAGCGTCAGGCGGTACGTGCGGCCGTATTTCGTACGGGAATAATCGGCATTTACACCCGTATTATTCTGACCCGTTACGTTGAAGTACACTTCCCGACCGATACCATCCTTACGGTAATCCACGTCTTCGACCCGACCGAATTTGATGGACTTTAGCTCCGAATCAACCTTTTCGTTCATCTGACGACCCGTCAGGGTTTTCTGATTCTCGATTTTAACGAACTCAACGGCATATTTCTGGTTCTGCTTGATGTCCATTCTCGCTGATTCAGATCCTTGCGACGAAGGGTGTAATAGGAACCATTATCCAGATCACCTACCTGATCGGCTACGTATAGGAACACCTGACCGCCGTTGGTACCGCTGTCGTCATCACCCACCAGAATAACCGTTTTACCCGGGAACGCCGTTTTGGGCAGGGGCAGAGCCTGTTCGGCATTCTGACGGCCCAGCGACGACTTGGTGCGGGACATACTGGCGGCTCCGGCGGGACTATAAGGGTCCAGAGCGTGAATTTGTGACTCTTCGCTTGATTCGCCACAGGTCAGATACACGGGACCAAAGCCGTGCTCTTTCGGAGTAGCCATCGTGGCTGAACACAGGCGGTACTGCCCACCGTCGGAGTTAAGAATGTACTCGCCTTTTACGGGTTTAAACGTTTTGTCGAGCGTGATCCGGGATACGGCAAAGTTGTCCTCGTGATTAATCAGCATCGAAAACGTTCCGTCCGCATTTTTGAGCAAACCGGAACCATCGGCAGAACCACCGAAAACAAAACCGGGCGATTGGGGAAGTTTGTCGTCCGAGCCGATGAGGGAAAACAATTCCAGCGATTCAAAGCCCGCCTGTTTTTTCAGTAAGGCCGGGGTAACCGAATGGTTTTGTAATACTACATCGTTAGAATTGCCGGGATCGGAGTGATCCGTGCAGGCCCAGAGACCCAGGCCCAAGAGTACAGTACAAGTTAATGCTCGTTGCATGGTAGATATGGTGAGAGCCACAAAAGTCTACCTACAGTATTACTTGAATATTACGGGCGTTTTATCGATTTATGAGGTTTGAAGAAAGAGGTTTCAGCGGCGATCCCAAAACGGCCCCACATCCGGCAGAGCTTTCGTTGAGAGCAGAACTCCGCGTCCGGAAAATGAAGAGAGAAGCGTTTTACAAACGTGAGATTACCACAACTATTCAGAAAAATACGTGGCGATAGAGTAGAAGGAAGAACGGAAGCGGAAGCAGATCAAAAGGCAAGGCTTGCCCTTAACCGTCAATTTTTGTCATTTGACGTATAAAGCCTACAGTTGGTAGAATAAGCGAAATAGGACCCCTTCCGAAGGTGTAATTTTGAACCATTAGGTTTAGAGGTTAAGCAGGAAACTCCCCCGTGATTCATGAGGGAGTTTTTTTTATAAGTACCGTGGAGCTTTCTGGGCCTTAGGCAGTTGATTGTGACTATTCCAGAAATCAAAGACCGTATTCCAGACATTAATATACTCTTTGCGGTTCTGGGGCTTGATGACAAAAGCATTGACCCCACTGGTATAGGCCTGTTTGATAAAGGCATCATCATCCCAGTGCGAAAACATTACCACCGGCAGGTGCTTCCACTGACGGGACGTCCGGAGACGATCCAGCAACTCAAATCCATTTTCGCCCGGTAGTCCGTAATCCAGCATCATAAAACTAGGAATTACGTCTTCCAGATACAGCATTGCCTGTTCGGCGTCTTCGGCAAAAAGTAACCGGCATTGCTGATTACTTTTTTCATAGCTCCAGTTCATGATAAAGCGATGATCCGGGTTATCCTCAACGACCAGTACTAACGGTTTTTCGTTCATGATAATCGTAGTTCAAAAGGGAAACTGCAAGCGGCTTATAAAAGACCTTTAGAAGGTAATTCAATGATTTGAGCCCAGTAGGCGTAGATTTGTTTCCAGGTTTGAGCCAGCTCCTGATAGGTCTGCGGCTTCACGATGTAGCTGTTAGCTCCCTGCTCATACGCTTTCTTGATGGTTTCTTCCTGCTCGGAAGTCGTAAACATCAAAACGGGTAACGTCTTTAATGCTGTATTTTCCCGAATCCGGGTCAGCAACGACAGGCCATTGAGCCGGGGCATGTTAATATCAAGTAAGATCAGCGATGGTTCCAGCGTCTGATTCTGTAGCAACTCCCAGGCATATTCTCCATCTTCCGCAAAAATAAGCTCTCCAGGGTAACCGCCTTCCTGAAATGCCAGTTCCAGGAATTCACGGTCGTCCTTATCATCGTCAACAACTAAAATAGTAACGGTTTTTTGAAGCATTGCAAATTCTATAGACAGTATAAAATTGATCGCGATACGTGTAGGGCAGGTCGAAGAAAAGTGAACAAAGGTAAAAAGATAAGCGAAAGATTCCATGCGAAGGGCTCTGATCGTAGCTATTCACCAGAAATTGATGGATGATAAGCAGAATCCGATTTAGAAAGAAGGAGGCAACGAGATCATGTAGAAAGTCAATAAAGAGTAAAACAAGGCTTCCACGTTCAACCTCAAAACTGCTTCAATAGACGAATAAAATGATCGTTTTATAATTAAATAATTTATTATTTTTATTATAAAAAAGTTGGATTATTCAGAGGTCTATTTACCTTTGTTCAATTCAAAACAACCTATTAAATGCTATGCAAAGACCCGCCTTTTCTATTGTTGTTTCGTTTCTTACTTTCGCTTTGCCCCAAAGTTAGTATTGCCCCAAAAGTATAAACCATAGTTGAAGTCTTTCCCTGATCCGGTGGGGAGAGGTAGTTAAGCTTTTGCCTTTCCGGATCGAGTAGGATAGGCTTTGTTTGGTACTGCGTACCCTTTAGAGGTACGCTACGAAATGCCAATTAATAGTTTTCTCACGTTCACCTATGATTGCTTTCCGTACTAAGATTAAAGGTCTTCGAGAAAGGCATCATGATTCGTATATTTGAAATAAATGAACTGTCAATACTCTGATAACAAGTAGATTAGTTAAGGTGAATGCCAGCATGAACTAACGAATCACAGGAGTATTTTAGCTACTTGTCAACAAAAATAGATCGAAAAATACCTCAGATTTTACAAGTTCAGAAGAGCTTTTGAATTAGGCTCTCGTACCGAATAAGCTGACTAAAAAGTGGGTTACTTGTGCGTAAGTTTCAACGCAATGTCTTTTAGAAAAACGGAGATAGTATCAGGGTCAATGTCTAGGAGAATGTTATAGTAGAGGGAATAAAGTTCAGGCAAAATAAATCAGGATGAATGAGACGTATACATTTCGTTTACCGGTAAAACAAAGGTATTTCATCAAGCTACTAACATTTATTTTCAATGAAACCTCTATTATTGACTATGATGGTATTCACCTCCTGGATAGTTCAGGCTCAGGAGCTGGATAGACCCTTCACTTTTATTCCGTACCTTGGATTAAAATCAGTAGCCTGGACGACTAAAATGCCGGTTCCACCGTCTCCTTTTGGCTCTAGTCCGATTACCCAGGAAGCGGGTATCCTGCCGATGGCCGGGTTAACGCTTCAGTACCAGCTGCCGCAGAATTACCTGCTCAGGTTAAAGGCTGAGGGTTATACTGGAAATACGAAGCTTAACGGAGAATACGGTAGAATGGCCGGTTATGGGCCTGGTGAAAACGCCATTGCTACCGTAAGGAATCAGCGAGTAAAATGGGACGGCGTTTCCTTTACACTGGAAGCGGGCCGAACGTTTGACCTGAATGAAGCATGGCGTTTACAACCCGCCGTAAGTATAGCCTACAGCCAATGGCGAACACGCCCCCCGGTAGTAGATAACCCGCAGGTTGTTGTGTATCAGTCCAGCTTTGACTGGTACCGGGCAGGTGTAGGCGTTGAACTAAGTTGGCAACTGAACGCTACCAGCCGACTATACATTCATCCTTCCTTACGCATACCTGTTTCGACGAAGCAACGGCTCAGCAATTTCAGAACCATGGATAACTTTCAGGCTATTCAAGAGGATGTATTGAAGCGAGAACTATCAGGGGTAGGCGTCCAGGAATTGATAGATAGAGCTTGGGGTGATCGTTCAGCAAGATCATTAAAAGCAAAAATGGGCTTCGCTGCCGAACTAGGCTGGCAAAGTAAGCGGATGAAGGTAAGTCTCTACACCGAGAATCTGGTGATTGAAAGATTGACCTGGGCACCTTATCCACAGGCCAAGGGTCTGTTCACTTCCCTACGCTTAGGTGTTCCCATCCAGTTAGGAAACCGAAAACAAACCTACGAAGGTCATTTCATGCGTAGTAACCCCACAAAAAAGTAAAACATACGGTCCACTATAACTACTAGTCTATGAATCAGCCCTATAAGCTATGGATTGCTCTGGGAATCGGTATAGCGATTGGCCTCAGCTCCTGTACTACTTCCCGAACAAAAACGCTTGCTCAGGTGAGTAGTCTAGCAAAATCCGACAATTCACCCCTTAAGATTTTTCTATTGGAAAGAGATATACCTCAGGATATTGAGGAGCTTGGCGTAGTAACCATTCGGCCCCGATTCAATAACGGACTTAATATGGATGTACACGTTAAACAACAACTCCGTAAGGAATGTGAGCGATTAGGAGCCAATGGAGCCTATCGTACCCAGGACGGTACCTATGCTCCGCAGCTAGTTAGTCTATCTGGTTTTCAAGTACAAAAAGTAATAAGTTAGCTGGCGTATCCGGTGCTGAAAGAGCCTGCCGCTGGAAGTACAGACGTAATGCAGTGGTCAGGACGTTCGAAGGCAAATCGTGAAACAAGGATCTTATGCGGATCCTGGTGCTTCTCTTCCTAAAGCTGAAAAGCCGGTAAAAGCCTCTCGCATGAGAGGCTTTTACCGGCTTTATTACAAAGTGTTATCAATTACGGACGTGGCTAAGCCCTGAAACGGTGACACCTTCTAGCATAATAAGTCCTTTTTTCATAAACAGCCGCTGATAGCATCAACTACTGGTGGCCTGTGACTGCAAAGACCTGAAGAGGCATACCCGCTACCTTTTCCACATGAATTCCGCTGAACGGCTTTCCTGTCGGACCTGTATGGGTAAAAGCAAACAGGAGCCGCTTACTGCAGCAAAGCGTGTAACGTACAATTTTGATTTTTATCCCTTAAGCTACCTGACCTGTCATCTGGTACAAAACAATGAATATGCTGGAATAATTAGATACATAGTACTATACGTAAACCTTTCTATCAGAGAAGCATTGTTTATTTGTTGAATTAATTTGGATTGAAATCAAACCTCATCTGGCTTCCGGATGAGGTTTATTGTTGTAACGAGGTTACAAATACCTCACGGCTATACAAAAAGGCCGTTTATAAGGGGCTGGATTCTTCTTTCTGAAACCTCATTTTCATTCTGGTAGTTTTTACTGATACCTAATAACGTACTGACCTGAAGCTAATTGAGATGAAGTAACGGGAACGGTTCAAGTTTAAGTTATGGTACAAAACACATATTAAGTTGGTAGTTGAGTGAAAGAAAAAAAATTAAAGTATTGGATTAATAAAAGTTTTGTAAAACGTATATAAAGTCACGTGACTTACTATATTTGCTGCTCACCGATTAAGTTAAAGGTGTGGGTTAATTCACGAAAACCGTTGGGTTCTGCCTGACGGTTTTTTTAATAGTGTCGTGGAAATGAATGCGGGGAACTCTCAAAAAGAAAACCCTGCCCCAAGCCTCCGGCCTTGGACAGGGTATCTCAATATAATCGTAAGGGTACTGACTCTTAAGCCAGACCGGGTATTTCGACCATTTCGTCTACGGAAGTTTCGTAGGCAACACCGCCTACTTCAAAACCGAACAAGTTAAAGAAGTCGGTTTTGTATCCTTCCAGGTCACCCAGTTGTGGTAAGCTTTCAGTAGTTGCTTCTGCCCACAAACTGGCTACCTGAGCCTGAACGTCTTCCCGCATTTCCCAATCGTCAATACGAATACGGCCTTTTTCGTCCGTAGGCACGCTTCCATTGGTGTATAGACGTTGTTGGAACAAGCGTTGCATTTGTTCGATACAACCTTCGTGGATGCCCTGCTCTTTCATCACCTTGTACAACAGTGAAATGTACAGTGGGATTACGGGGATCGCCGAACTGGCCTGCGTTACCAGAGCCTTGTTGACCGACACATACGCTTTGCCATCCAGGTCTTTCAGCGTATCCGTGATGCTGGACGCCGTTGCTTCCAAATCATCTTTGGCCCGGCCAATGGTACCCTTGCGGTACACGGGTTCAGTAAGGGCTGGTCCGATGTAAGAATACGCGACCGTCCGAGCACCCGGAGCCAGTACGTCTGCTGCCTTCAGGGCTTCGATCCAAAGTTTCCAGTCTTCACCGCCCACTCACCGCCACCGTATTTTCGATGTCTTCCTCGGTAGCGGGTTCAATGCTGATTTCCGAAACGACGCCGTTGTGGAAGTTGACCGTTTTGTTCGTAAAGGACTGACCAATCGGTTTCAGTACGGAATTGTGCGTAACGCCCGTATTCGGATTCGTCCGCCGGGGAGAGGCTACGCTGTAAATCACCAGATCCACCTGACCTAAATCGGCCTGGATCAGACCAATTACTTTCTCTTTGATTTCGTTGGAAAAAGCATCGCCGTTCACACTCTTGGCGTACAAACCTGCCTCCTGAGCCTGGACTTCAAAGGCGGCCGTATTGTACCAGCCCGCTGAAGCCGGTTTGCCCGGCTGGGGTGGCTTTTCGAAATACACACCGAGAGTAGCGGCCTGCGAGCCAAAGGCACTGGTAATGCGGGAAGCTAGCCCGAAGCCGGTCGAAGCTCCGATCACCAGCACTTTCTTAGGCCCATCGATCGGGCCTTTCGACTGGATATACTGAATCTGATTCACAACGTTTTGCTCGCATCCTTTGGGATGGGCCGTCAGACAGATGAATCCACGTACTTTAGGTTCAATAATCATGGTAGGTACGATTGGTAAATCTCTACGTAAAGAGAGAAAACGTCCAAAATAACACAGAATGTCCCAAACTTGAAGCAAAATGCCTCAGAATCCGGTAAATTTCTGTAGTTGTTACCGAAGACAGGCTTCTGGTTCAATGTAGAATAGAGCCCGCATATACTAGATGTATCTGGTCAAAAAGCAGGTTGTATTTTTGCATGAAACGTACTGCCTGTAGCCCTTACATTCGTCTTACCTAGATCGACTTTGGTACCGTAAGCACGGTTGGGTAGTAGCTGGAGAAACTCTGCGGTGTGAGGGGTTCTCATCCCCTGGCATTTCATTAGGTAATGGTTTGAAGTTGTTAAAGTACAACCAACTATCTGTGTGTGCGACATAAACCCGATCCCCGTCCTATCGCAGGGAATGCATACGGACTAAAAAACCAGCCAACTCAACAGAACCCAATACTAATCCGATAATACTAAGTGATCACTATATATTGCATATTAAAACATCACCTGTAATGAAAACCTAAACTATTACTGGAGAAAACTACAGGATAATCTGTAACCCCGCCGTAACACCCAGATACAAGCCCTGCGTATGCTTGGTTCCTTGCTTACTCCAGAGATAAATGCCCCGCAAATCATCCGAAGTCTCACGCGTGAAGTCTACGTAGTTGATCGTGGGCCCCAGGAAAAATTCCCATTGCTTGGCGAATCGAACGGAAGGAAGTATACGTAAAGAGTTCCGTAAATACTCCCGTTTTTTGAAGTCAGTGAGGGTTACCGTAACGGCTTCCAGACTCACGCGATACGGTTCACGCACGAGTACGTGGGCCCCCAGACCCGCTTCCAGTCCGTACAGCGATTGCTGGGGCTGTTTCAGGTTGTATCCGAGTCCAACCAATCCGTATAGGACGCGTCCACCGGAACGGAAGGACAGAAAGCCCGTCAAGGTTTCATCGGTACTTAAGGAAATTCGTTTCTCCCCATTTTTCACCAGATTAATCAACCCAATCGAATAGTCACTGCTATCGGCTATATTCAGTACTCCGATTTGTACGCCTTTCACGCGTTTAGCCACGTTGATCAGACCAGCGACTTGCGTATGGACCTCTTCGGACTGGTTAAAAACCCCGGCTACCTGTACCGCCGATTGGCGAGATACGTTGCCCACCCCCGCTACCTGAACGGCCTTACCCGTTCCAGCAACATTGGTGACACCCGCCAGTTGTACACCCTGGGTTTCGTGGCTGACTACATTTAGCAATCCCGCCAACTGGGTTGCCCGGGCCGACTGAGCCCGGTTCAGGAGTCCCGACAGCTGAGCTCCCTGGGCCCGTCCGCCAATGGTATTGAAAAGGCCCGATACCATCAATCCTTTCGCATCCTGTCGAACGACACTGCCCAGACCTGCCATACTGAAACCCGTCTCCGCCCCGGAAACGCCCGCCAGTAGATGCAGAGAAAACGAGTTGGAGTAGCGATCGGCGTGGGTGCCATTACTGCTTAAGGGATAGACCAGCCCAATATGAGCAACACTCTTTTGTAAATCCTGAGCCTGAACTCCCGATGCCAATCCAGCGAAGAGGAGTGTAAACCATTTTTTGAAAGAAGCGGAGTAAGAAAAAATTTTCATGAGCTATGAATGCATGAGGTGATGAGAATCTACGTCTACGAAAAGTCGCCAACTGGTACCGGGCTAACGTCCTTTCGTTTTGTATATCCTTGACAACATGCTTCAGCCTTACCCTAAATTTATTTTCATTTTTTTAGGAAGTACTTTTTAGTAAAGCGACATAATTTGGTATAAATTACTGATTATAAGTGGATTGTGTAGAATGAAAAATAAGCTAGGTTTCTTAAAAATTAACTTGTACACCGCCCTGCCAACCTACCCAGCCGTAAGCAGTGGGGGAGAAATTCCAGTGGGGATAGGCCTTTGCAGAAGTATAGACTTCACTGGGCTGATCCGCATAGGTGAGGGATAGGGCAGGCCCCGCCGAAAGGGTCCAGTGCGGATTGATCCGGAATTGCAGGCTCGTTTCCAGACGAGCCAGTATGGGTAACGTATCCCAGTCACCCTGATACAGATTTTGCGAGGTAAGGTCCGTAGCGAGTGACCAACGGGTCCCCAACCGGAATTCTCGTCCCAGCCCCGCCCAAATGTAAACGCGGATTGCGAAGCAAAGGGCGAATAGCCCAACAGCAGAATGGTATACAGGCGGTGGGTACCACTTTTAAAGATCATCTGGAAAGGCACCACGTCGTTGGCTGCTACTGTGAAACTCATTTTGCCGTTTCGAATCAGGTTAATCAGGCCCACGCTATACCCCGATGAGCTATCGGCTACGTTGATCAGGCCCAGTTGTAATCCTCTCACATGGCCGGGCGTAATTGTAAAGACTGGTCACCTGAGCACCCGTTACCGTATCACGATGGTGGTTGACCAGTCCGGAAATCTGTACGCTGGCAGTACCCCGCCGGGCCTGATTCCATACCCCCGCCAGCTGAACACTGCCGTGGGTAATATCCGCCGTATTGAATACGCCCGCAATCTGTACGGAACGCTGACTGGTTTGAACGCGATTACTGATACCGCACTGCACCCCGAGTGTATCCAGAGCGAGATTGAGTAATCCGGCCGCCTGAAACCCGTA
>NZ_NJAG01000229.1 GCF_002872335.1 Siphonobacter sp. BAB-5405
TTCTAAAAGTCTTGGTGTTACAAGACAAGCAGTATATCATGTATTTGCTTCCAGACTGACCATGGAAGAAGATGAACTTGTACGCTGGTCAGAAATATTAGATACTCCAGTTGCCGAAATTTTAGACAGAGCAAATGGAAATTCCGACACAAGTAAAGTTAAGTCAAACGAAAGTTTGAATTTTGGCAATGAAGTAGTAGAAAGGTTTGAAGAGCACTTCAGGAAGATGGAAGAGTTCTACCATGAGCAGCTCCGAGCCAAAGATCAACAGATCGAGAAATTACTCGGTTTACTGGGAAAATCTGAGGGGTGTCCGGTAGCCAATTTGAACTCTGCAGAGTCAATTCAAAATGAGGTCGGCGTTGCTGCCTAACTCGTTTTTTTTGGTTCGCGGGCACAAATTCGGGTACACCCCTGCTTACCCTTGAGGTAAGTTGGCTAACAATCAAATAGTTATTCTCCTATTTTCAGTTCTTGTAGGAGGCTCTAAGTCGGTAAATCAATGATTTACCGACTTTTTTGWATCAGCTGTTTTTTTTGCCCTAGCTTTTTCAATTCTAAGGGCACTTTCAAAACCCTACTTTTCAGCAACTTATTTGAGGGTACATTTCTAGGTACGAAATCTGAATTGAGGTACACTAGACCAGGCAAGGGATACTCCCAGAGGCACAAATTATTGTCAGAGGTACACCTATATTTTCCTTACCAATTCACAGCGTATCGTGCGGTTCAAGAATTGACTTTTTTG
>NZ_NJAG01000230.1 GCF_002872335.1 Siphonobacter sp. BAB-5405
TTTTCTATGAGCTTCATGATCAGGAAAATACCACCTGGGTTATGTTCAGGAATGAGTTCTTCACTGAAATCTCAAGCCTGCACCCACAAAAACCCACGCGGTTTAATATTGAAGCCATCGAAGAGACGAAGTTGAATCGTGATCGATAAAAAGGATATGGATTTCCTGTATGGGCAGGTAGCCGCCTGGGAAAGAGTTTGGCAGAAAAATCTGGGAGGCAACCACGGTACGAATGATTGACCAGCTCATGAATTTCCAAACCATGTCCGCCGAGGAAAGGTATCTGTCTTTCATGACGCATTCGGATCTCATTCACAAAGTACCAGTGAAGCAGGTAGCCGCCGTGCTGGGTATCACGCCCAATGCCCTGAGCCGAATCCGGAAAAAAATCCGATAGTAGTCATTCTCTACCATTTGGTAGTTTTGCCCTTTTGCAGCCCCCGTTACTTTTGAGCTCATCAAAAAACGTAAACCATGACTCAAAGACGAAACCAAATACCTTAGCTTCTCAGGATCAATATGTTGACGAAGCTTTAATTCAACATCTCCCGGGTTTTACGAATCAGTATGCAACGGTAAACGGCGTTCGCCTGCACTACGTAGAAGGCGGTAGCGGCACCCCACTGATTTGTCTGCCCGGCTGGCCGCAAACCTGGTATTCATACCAGCCCATTGYCGCAGCATTGGCTCAAAAATACCGGGTGTTGATTATAGATATCCGCGGGATGGGTAGTTCCGAAAAGCCGCAATCCGGTTACGATAAGAAAACGATGGCAACCGATATTCTGGCCCTGGTACAGCAACTGGGGTTGACGAAAGTGCAGATCATGGGACACGACATTGGCGGGATGGTCGCCATGAGCTTTGCCTTCAATTATCCCCAGTTCACCGAAAAACTTATTGTGCTCGACG
>NZ_NJAG01000231.1 GCF_002872335.1 Siphonobacter sp. BAB-5405
GATCTGATCATCGAGGATAAAACGGCCAAGGGGAAAGGCCCCAAGAATCGCACGAAATACCTGGCCAAGAGTCTGGGACTGGACAAGCTGGGCTAAGGATAAGTAACAGGCCTGAATTAGAAGCGGTTTAAAAGTTGATATTCTTCCGTTGCAATTTTTTCAGTGATTCAATTAGATTAATCCAGATAATAAAATAGTTATGATTTCAATGTATAAGTTTCAAGATAGTACAGGAAAGAGACTATAAAAATATAATTTTCCGATTTAATAACGTAATAAAAACGTTTTAAAGCTAATAAGTAAGTTAAAAGTTGTCTAAGCTGCAATCGATTGCAAATCGTACTTGTTGTTTCAAATCGTTACTAAAATTCGAATTACATCGATTGTTACAATACTAGTCATTGAATCCTTGAGAAGGAGGGGCGGATTTTTAAGTTAAGAGCTTATTACGGTTCGAACCCAAACAAATAACCTTTTCTCTATAGATTCAATGACAGAAATTAGTTTCTTCGTAGAAAGATTTGTCCATACCACAGCAGATTCTTAAAGCCCACGATTTACTCCCTATCAACAGTAGATTAAGCCCCAAAATAG
>NZ_NJAG01000049.1 GCF_002872335.1 Siphonobacter sp. BAB-5405
CGAGCAGTGACCGTTTCGATTCCGGATGTAACCGATTTTGCTGCCACGCCGGATTTGCGACTGGTAGGATGGAACGGTACGCAGTGGGTGAACCTGGGGCAGACCGCCACGGGTTCAACGGAAGGCAGTACGTTAAGTGGGACCATTCCCGCCAATGCAACTATCACGGCTCTTGGGATTGGAAGCGTCAGCGAGGCTTTGCCCGTAACGCTGGGTCGGTTTGACGTCAAATTGGAAGGTCAGATAGTGCGGGTGTCCTGGGACACGCATACCGAAATCAACAATGATTACTTTGAAGTAATGCGGAGTACGAATTTGCAGGACTGGCTGCCCCTGGGCCGCGTGAAAGGTCAGGGGACTACGCAAACCAAGCATTCGTACACGTTTGTTGACGAAAAACCCCTGGGCGGGATTTCCTACTATCAGTTACGTCAGGTTGATTTTGATAAAACAGTCCATACGTCACCCGTTCGTTCGGTAAACAATCCGCTTGCTCAACAGCAGGCAGGGCAGGTGAGCGTTTATCCCAATCCAGCCAATAACAAAGTGGTAGTAAAAATTCCACAAGTCAGTAAGGAGGTTACCGTTCAGTTGTTTAATGCTTCCTGGCAGCACACGAACGTACCGGCTGTTCTGAGGGATTCGAATTATGAACTGGACGTAACACAATTAACGCCTGGATTATATTTTCTGCAGATAACGGCTGGACAAGGTTCGCAGAGTGTCCAGAAACTTCTGATCCAGCATTAAATACGTATTGACGTATGTGCTGGCAAAACCCATCGCTCTGATTTTTAGGGGTGATGGGTTTTTATAGTTTTACGTGAGCTATGATTCACTCACAATTTTTGAAACAGGAGTAACGGAATCGGGTGGGGAAGGAGAGAGGAATCGTTGCGGATCTAATTTTGTAAATTATTACTTAACATAATCCAAGTTATATAACACAATGTATATTCCTAGTAAAGGATGACTGGAAAAGTAAAGTTTCGTTACAAAACTTTACTTTTCCAGTCATCCACTGAACCTCTATTGTGTATTACTCTTTACGTCTTAATGTAGTATCCGTAAAGATCTCATTCTTTATTTCCGAAGATAATTCAAGGAACCGTTCATACTGTTTAAGTACGTCCGCAATCACTTCTTTTTCGGTGAAGTATTCGATATTATAGCCGGGACGGTTATCTCCAAAAAAAGTCTCAGGAATGTAGGATTGCGTGCCCCGAACCACCCGGGATATTTTTTTCAGCAACTAGCGAGGTAGAGATGGTCTTCAGTTGGGTACGTACGCCGTAGGTAAAATTTTCAATCGATTCATGCTCGATAGTCAGGGCAATCTCCCTTGGATTTTCCTTTTTATGAACCGCCGTAGAAATTCGCTGGCTGTTGAATTCAGAAGCCAGTTCCTGTAAAGCGGGCTCTACCGTTTGCTCAATGAAGGTCTCCACGTAAGATTGATCTTTAAAGGAAAGGATGCGTTGCAAACGCTGCTTCCAGAATTCACCCGACCAGTTGCGAGCGGACGGAGAAAAGGATTTCGAATAATAATAGCTGTCTACCAGTAGTCCCTGAAATAAACTGTAACAAAACAGGAGCATGACTATTGAAAAAGGCAATGCCGTAATCAAGGTCATGGTTTGCAGGGATTGCAGGCCCCCCGCATTTAGCAATACCAAAGCCACCAGTGCCAGTAATATGCCCCAGGCCACCAGTTGCCATTTGGGGGACCGGGCTGCATTGGCCGTTGAAATACTGTTCATTACGAAGATGCCCGAGTCCGCTGAGGTGACAAAGAAGACAAAAATGAGGAAGACCGCCAGACTACTGGTGAGTCCACTGGCTGGAAAATAGTTTAGGAATTGAAAAAGTAGCTCGTCGGTCTTGCTTACGATAGCCGTTAGCGATCCGTTTGCCACATTGCGATCCAGCCAGGTAGCACTATTTCCGAATACGGTCATCCACAGAAAATTGAAGGCGGTCGGAATCAGTAGCACGGCAATGATAAATTCACGGATCGTCCGGCCTTTGGATATTTGTGCAATGAACAGACCTACGTAGGGTGACCACGAAATCCACCAGGCCCAGTACAGAATGGTCCATCTGAAATACCAGGGTTGAACCGAAGGCTCGTAGGCGTGCGTATTGAAGGTGAGGCTTAAAAACTGGTTTAAATAATCCCCCACTCCTTCCGATAAAGAACCGAGCAAAAATACGGTCGGACCTGCAATCAGAATAAAGAGCATCAGGAGTACTGCACTGAAGATGTTGAGCTGACTCAAAAATTTGACGCCTTTGTTGACGCCTGAGGTAGCTGACAAAATGGAAATCGTCATAATCGCAATAACGATCGCCACCTGATAACTAAAACTTTTTTCCGGAATGATGCCTAGTTCGACCAACCCTGCATTAAGCTGAATGACTCCAAAGCCTAAGGTAGTTGTAATGCCAAAAAAGGTGCTGCACAAAGCAAACGTGTCAATAGCATTACCTGCCACGCCATTAATCCGGTTTTTAAGAATCGGATAAAAGCAGCTTCGAAGCGAGAGCGGTAACTTATAGCGATAGGTAAAGTAAGCCAGTGATAAGCCCACAACACCATAAATGGCCCAGGCATGAATACCCCAGTGAAAAAACGTGTACAGTTGAGCGTCCTTGGCCCGTTTTATTTCGCTATACTCTGCAAACGTTGGGTCAGAGAAATGGGCAAGGGGTTCTGAAACGCTAAAATACATCAGACCAATGCCCATGCCAGCGGCGAAAAGCATGGATATCCAGGAAAAGAATGAGTATTCGGGCACCACGTCATCATCTCCCAGGGTGATCGAGCCATATTTACTAACGACGAGAGCCAGCAGAAAAAAGACAAATAAAGTAACCGACCAGACATAGACCCAGTTCAGGTTAATAAAGATCCAGTCCTGAATTTGCCCTAAAATGGAGGCCGTTGAATCCGGGAAAAAGCTGGAAACGAACGTAACAAACAAGATAAAGAGTAAACTAGGCAGAATAATCCCTTTGTGAAAGGTAGTCTGAGCTAAAAATGAGGACAGCCTGCTCATGGGTGAATAGTTTTATATGCTTAGGAGTTGATATACAAAGAACTTGTTTTGATACGCTTTGTTCTTTCAATACCTCATACTCGGCGTATCACGAAGAAAGGGTATCTTTTTCGATAGCCGACCATGAGTTGAATAGTTTTACTTTTGACCCGGCTAAGCAGCCACTTTTCCAGGCGTTTTCGCTCAGCCAGTGAATGACGTCTCCTCATCCGGGCATACATTACGCGTATCGTATTCGGTTTTACCGGCGTAACAGCTGCTGGAGTAGTCGCCTGAAACCGGAAAATGCCCTGGTATTTCAAAGAAGCGAAGTAAGAAATGGAAAGGTTAGAGGGCTTACGCAAAAAGTGAAAGGCAACCCATTATTTTTTTCTAATTACGATTCAATGTCTTTCGGTAGAAGTCTGGCTTTGTCAGTCCCTTGTTACCTTCGCTTCAGGAAAGCTGAAATTTTAAATGTCAGGGCATAACCAGCAGACCCGCTCCAGAGTTATCCATTACTACAATTCATTACCACTAATCCATGAGTAAAGCCCCTATTGATAGGTTCATTCAGCCCGTAAGTACGTTCATTCATCAGGAGTACACCAGCGGCATCGTTTTGTTTCTGAGTGTAATAGCCGCTTTGATCTGGGCTAATTCGCCGGGGGCGGAATCCTATCATCATACCTGGGAAACGCCCTTTGCACTAAGCTTCGGTGCTTTTTCTTTTAATTATCCCCTGCACATCTGGATCAATGATGGACTGATGGCCATCTTTTTCTTTGTCATTGGTCTGGAGCTCAAGCGTGAGTTTATGGCGGGTGAGCTTTCTACCTTAAAAAAAGCGTCTCTGCCGATGGTGGCCGCTCTGGGCGGCATGCTCGTGCCCGCCTTAATTTATGTGTTGTTTAACTACGGTCTGCCCTCGCTTCACGGCTGGGGCATCCCTATGGCCACTGACATTGCTTTTGCCCTGGGGCTGCTGTCCTTATCGGGTAATCATATTCCGTCTTCGGTGAAAGTATTCTTATCTGCCTTAGCGGTAGCCGATGATTTGGGAGCCGTGCTGGTCATTGCGTTCTTCTATACGGCTAAAATCGACTTCGGGTTTCTCCTGATTGGCTTCGGTTTTCTGGGAGTTCTGCTGGCGGGAAATCTACTCGGTATCCGGCGTAGTCTCTTTTACTTGATTCTGGGGATTGTTGTTTGGGGCTGTTTTCTGTTTTCGGGCGTTCACGCTACCATTGCCGGCGTACTCGTAGCCTTTACGATCCCGGCCCGCACGCGAATCAATGAGCAGGAGTATTTACAACAAATTAAATCCCGCGTTAAACACTTTGAAGTAGCTATTCCCTTGCACGGACCTTTGATGACTGCCGATCAGCACGAGATTATTGAAGAAATAAAGGGACTAAGTTTAGACGCCCAGACGCCGCTGCAAAAAATTGAACATACGCTGCATCCTTACGTAGCCTTTCTCATCATGCCTCTGTTTGCTCTCGCTAATGCGGGCATGCACATTGGCAGTAACTTCTTTTCAGAGCTAATAAACCCCGTGAGTGCTGGCGTAGGTGTGGGTCTGGTACTGGGGAAATTAATTGGCGTATTTGGTTTCACGTATCTAATGGTCAGGCTCAAGCTAGCCGATTTACCAGCTCTGGTGAACTGGAAGCACGTGACAGGGGTAGCATTACTAGCCGGCGTTGGCTTTACCATGTCCCTTTTTGTGTCCAACTTAGCCTTCTCGGATGCCGAACATGTAGATGCCGCCAAATATGGTATTCTGCTGGCTTCTCTTCTTTCAGGTACCGCAGGTATTACGTACCTGCGTTCGTTAGCGAAAGGTCAAAAAGACTCGATACCAAGCTTTTAGTACGGATCATACTAGCAGAAATCTAACGCCTGCGTGAGGGAATGGATGTGCAAAAACTCGAATGAGGCAAGCGAAAGAATTCAGAAAAAGATCTGTTGCTAAGGCCGTTGAAATGCATCAGTACTTCGAACTGCTCGAAGTACTGCTTTTTTTATAGCGTAATCAGAACGGGTAATTTCCTCACTTGTTACCCTACTAAACGATTGGCAACGAAAGGTTTCTTTCGTTTGTCTAATTAGCAGGAAGGTATCAACGCCCTTCATTAGCAAGGTCTGAAGGCAGCATTACGTCGTGTTTCAGTGGCAGCTGGGGTATAAAAAGATACACTACCTGATTTGTTGCAGTAATTAAAACAGAAGATTGATTTGCTGGGGTAGTTAAAGTTACGTTAGCCTTTGTTATTCATAAAATTTTGAAAGAATACTAAAATAAATACCAATACATATAAAACTACCGAAACCCCAAAGCATGGTTTTTATATAAAACTTCATATCCTGTCTTCTGGTCTCACTATTAGCGTCGACTTCTTCATCTGACACTCCTTTAAAAAGATAGTATTTGGCAAATACATAATAAATAGCAATGATAAACAGGACAATACCAAAGACAATGAATGAATTAGCCTGACCTCGGCTTTCTTTATTAAATTGAATATAATTGCCAAAAATAAAGCTTATGATTGCAAGATAATGAAGAAGATAGGTAAATGGGAAAACCAAATTCACATGTTCGATTGAATGATTAGCTCCCGGTACCTTCCTTAAGGTGTGAGCATATCCTCTTCTTAATTTGTTGACATTTTCTATTGAAATAAGAGGCATTTTCATATCACGATTTTTTATCAGCAGGACTACTAATTTCCAGGGATCACATTTTACTGATTATAAATATAAGGGTTGAAATGCTATGACTTAATCCAGAACTGTCAACTATTTTTAGTGTAATACATCCAAGAAAGCATACGGTTACAGAAATAGTCTTACTAGAAGTACTCATAAAGAATGTTCATTTCCAGAGACAGAAGACGTATTTAATTCGCTGGAAGAAAGCTGGTAGATAAACTTACGATCGGACTGAATCTGTTTCTCGACAAAGCCATGTTCGACGAGCCAGTTCAGGGCCTGGTATACCGCACCAATGCTGATTTGAAAATGGTTTTTCTTAAGTAGTAACCAGACCTGTTCGGCATCCATGCTTTCGTGGATCCGTTCGAGTACCGTAGCTACCTGATTTCGTTTAATAGACTTCCGGATGCCCCGTTCCATGCAGTACGCGTCAATCCGATGGTTAATACTATGCATCTGTTACCAGGGAAAAAAGCGGCAGGCCATCTTTTCAATGACCTGCCGCTAAACATATCATAAGAGGCTTAGGGAGCGACATCAAAGGTGAGCGTTGCACAACGCCAAACCGATTTATAGTCTTTGCCCTGCAGTTGACCCTGCTCCTTTTCCGTTTTAGAACCTTCCACGTAGTACGTTCCCGGCCATAGCGGCGTAAACTCGGCTACACCCTGAGCGTTCGTCACTACCTGACGGCTCCAGCCGCTGGGCGAATGAACGGAGATATAGATTTTCTCGGAAGGCGTATTTTTAAATACACTTTCCAGTGAAACCGGCTTGCCTACTTTGAAGGGCTTGCCCTGAGCCAAGGCTACAGTCAGTTCGTTGGGAGTAGCAGACTTGCCGCTGGCTTTACCAACCGTGACGGTAGCCGTTGCGTTAAACTGGTATTTGGTAGTGCCACCCAGTTCTTTGGCTTCGTGACCAACGGCCAGCGTATACACACCGTCCTGCGTTGGGGTGAACGTAGCTGTGAAATGATTGTCACCGGGGTTAACCGAAAGTTTGGTTTTGGTCTGATCGGGAGCAATCAGCCAGAGACTAAATTCTTTGACGTCGGAATACCAGTCCGCTACTTTTTCCGGCGTTTCACCCGGCTCAGCGTAGCTGATTTTGACGGTCTGAGCCTGACCTTTTTTTCCAACGGCGGGCGTTTGCAACCAAAGGGCGTGAGCGAATGCACTGCTGAGGCTTAGACACAGAGCCAGCGATAATAGCGTAGCTTTTAATTTCATACAATATTCGGTAGATAACAGTGAATAGGGCTTGTTTGCGTACAGGAAAAAAGATGATCAGCGGCCGCTTTTCTTCGTTTCAGGAGCCAAAGTACGTATCTATTTATAATGAGTCCAAATAAAAATTATAATTATAGCTAGCGTGCTGATTCTAAATCCTTTCTGAATCGGGGTGTAAGGCCGGAAAACGAACACTCACAACCTGAATCCAGGAAAAGTGCTTCAGAGATTGTTTTAATCTGTTCTGAAAGGAATACGCGATTGAAAGCAAGGTCAGGTCTACCCTACTATTGAGACGAGAAGAAAAAAGAAGAAGGGGCGTCGCGGTTCAGAGAACGGAATCACCGTACGGAGCCGATAGACCAAGTGACAGGATTCGGATTACTACAAGCCTAAAGATAGCACCGAATGAGCATTCCGTAGAAGATTGGATAAACGTACTGAGAATGGCAAAGCCAATGGCCCGCTACAGATAGATATCTACCATCTTTTGCCAGGCATCGGCCTGGTGAGCCCGGCCCTCCCAAACGTAGAATTCGTGAGCAATGCCTTTGTGGGTCAGATCGCGTTCGAGCTGGAAATTACTTTCCAGGAAGGGATCGTCGCTACCAATGACGATGACAAATTCCAGCTGACGGATTTTGGCTAGTAATTGCTCGTCGTGCAGGTTAGGTAGAAAGTGATTGGGGGTATGGTAATAGATGTTTTCGTCGTAGTAATCGTCGAATAGTCCACGGAACTCGGAGGTAGGAACCGCAAGGTTGTAGCGGCCACTGAAGGCCACCACTTTACCAAACTGCTCGGGATGCCGAAGGGCAATATTCACGGCGTGAAAAGCTCCGAAACTACAACCGTGGGAAATCAGAAAAGAACCCGGATTCAGTTTCTCCGAAAAAGGCAGTACTTCCTGTAAAATGTACGCTTCGTAGGCAATGTGCCGCTGAATACGCTCGGCGGGTGGAATACTCTCGCTGTACAGGCTTTCGGCGTCAATCGAATCGACGCAGATGAGTTGTAGCCACCCTTGTTCGATTTTATCCCGAAGAGCCTCGACCAGACCCAGTTTCTCGTATTCGTAAAACCGACCCCGACGGGTTGGAAAGATCAAAACGCGAGCCCCGGCGTGGCCGTAGACGAGTAAATCCATGTGTCGCTCTAGCACTGGACTATACCAGCCGTGTGGGTTACGAAGCATAGGTAAGGATGACAGGAAAAGCCCCTAAGTTCTCAATGATTTCTAAATCTGGTCGTATCGCTGGTATGAATAAATCATTAAAATTTCTCTACATAAGGCCGAAGCAGCTTCGTCCAGACCTGATAACCCGCCGGGCTAAGGTGTAAACCGTCCGCTTCGAATAGTTCGGGTCGGGGCCGGTGGTTCGCTCCCAGCATGGCCTGCGTCAGATCCAGAAACTTGAATCCGGGGGTTTGTTTGATTTTTTCGGCAATGAGTGCGTTGGTATACTTGATTTTCTCAATCAGATCCCAACGGGCCAGACTGGGCTTGATGGATACGTAGACGAGCGGAACATCGGGTAAATTCTTTTTCATACGTTCGACCAGCGTACAAAAGAACAGGTATACCTCTTCGGGATGTCGTTGATCACCGAGGTCATTGTCGCCCGCGTAAAAAACGATCGCCCGAGGCTTACTCGGCACGACCAACTCTTCAAAATACCAGGAGCAGGCCGCCAGGGTTGAGCCGCCAAAGCCAAGATTGAGAACGGGCGTATCAGGAAAATCCTGAGCCAGCGTTGACCATAAACGAATGGAGGAACTACCGTAAAAGACAGTACGGTTTAGTTGAGCCGGGTTAATTCGTTGTTTTAATTGTTTTACTTCTTCTTCGTACCAGATCATAAAAGCTTAATGGATACAGGCCAGTCAGGACTGTAAGAATAAATCAGTGGCTGCGACGTGCGAAGGTAAAACCCAAATTTGAACTCGGAGGTTTAAATTTTAGTAATCTCGAAGAATAATTAACGTATAGTGAAAGAGTTACACGAGATTCCAGAATTTAGGTGCCAGTCCGGAAATTTGCTCGTCTGTAATCGTTAGAGATAACGGTACGCTGAAGGCGTTAAGGATACGTGTTTTTTGAAGAAATTATTAAAGTGCGAAGGTTCCTCAAAACCCAGGCAATAGCTGATTTCGGCAATATTCCAGTTGGTATGTTTGAGCAGGGCCTTGGCTTCGCTGGTCAGTCGTTCGGTAATGTGATCGGTCGTTGTTTTTCCCGTGGTCTGCCGAATGGCTCGATTGAGGTGGTTAACGTGTACGGCTAAGTGCTCGGCAAAATCCTTGGCCGACCGCAGCTTGAATCGTTGCGAAGGCGTTTCAATGGGAAACTGTCTTTCCAATAGCTCAGAGAAAATCGCTGTAATGCGGGCATTCGCATCCGGATGCTGGTAGAGCGTTTGCGAGGGCTGGACTTTTAGAGCTACGTGAATCAGCTCGATGACGTAATTGCGAAGCAGATCGTATTTAAACCGGTAGTCCGACTGCATTTCAGCGAGCATTTTTTCGAATAAAGCACTCACCTGCTGTTCCTGAGCTTCCGGCAAAATGAAAGCTGGTTTACCGCCGCTGGCGAACATGGGCATTTCGGATAAAGGGTCCCGCATTTTTTCCGTGAAAAAAGCATCCTTGAAAATGCAGAAAAAGCCCGTATAATCTTCCGAACGCGACTCCCAAGTGTAGGGTACTTTGGGATTAAAAACATAAGGGTCGGCCCTTCTACTTCCAGACTTTTATCGGCGTAGTGAAAGACGTTCTTTCCCGAATCAGACTGATTTTGTAGAAATCCCGACGGGTGTATTTCACCGGGGCACCGTGCGGGCCATGGCAGTCTTCCAGCCGAAATACGTTGAAATGCCCCAAATTCTGTTGAAGATTGGGGGGCTGCTCATTGAATTTAGTTTGATAAAAATCTTCTAAGGTTTCAATCGTTGCCATACGCTTCGCGGGTGTTTAGTTCAAATCCCTTGGGTTGATATACAGTAGCAAAAGTACGGTATATCGAGTATTGAGACTTACGAAAAACAAAGGCATACTTGTAAAATTCAAACAATACCCCGCTTATACTAATGAAGGGGCCTGACCAAAGGCTTTTTTAAAAGCGAAGGAAAAATGGGAAAGATCTTCGAAGCCTACTTCCAGATAAACCTCCGATGGTTTTCTTCCTTTTTCTTTAATCAGGAAATAAGCATCCTGCAAGCGTTTATTTAAGAGCCAGCGATGCGGCGACAGATGAAAAATTTTCTCAAAATCGCGTTTGAATGTAGCCAGACTACGGCCACTCAAATACGCAAATCGATTCAGACTGACATTAAACGGGTAGTGCTGCATCATAAACTCTTCCAGATCGAGCTTACCCGGTTCGGCGAAATCGAACAGAATGTCCTTTAACTCAGGTTCAGTACGCAATAGCAGCAGCACTGCTTCTTTAACTTTTAAAGCAAACAGTGGATCGTCCGTCGTTCCGGGTAAGGGTAGGTAGGGCATCAGGGAATCCATGTATCCCTGGTACAGCGGGTGCGGCGATAGAGGAATGACCGCTGGAGCTCGCAGGGGTCGTTTCTGAGCGGTATATCCGTATTGCTGACTTAGGTTTACTAACGTTTTTTGATCGAGGAAAACAGAAATGGAAGTGAACTCCCCTCCTACGGGCGGATGCTTCACGAATTTCGCCAATTGATTACGGCGGCTGAAACGGAAATCGCCAGGCTTAAACTCGTACACCCGCAAGCCGTCATTAACCGTTAGTGAACCGGAAATCTGATAGCTGAATACGTGTTCGGGGATAAACTGCTCCCCGTCCCGACTGACGTTGTAGTAGCAGGAATAGATAATGCGGGAATTGGGTAGTACTTCGGACATGGCTGAATCAAAAAACTTGCTGCGTACGTGTGTACGCAACAAGTTACATGTAAGAAGGTTCGATAGAAATCCGTTTGCGAAAGGATCTTCGGCAGCAGTGTACTTTAAATGCCAACCCTTACGCTTACCCTTTCAAATACGTCTGGCCCAGTTCGCTATCCAGAAAATTCTCTGAATCGTCGTGATCCGTGGAAACGGAAACGGGTAGCCAGGCTTCAAACTCAGCCTTCCGGCGGGCGTCAGCTTCCTGTAAAATGCTGGCAGCTTCACTTCCCAGAATTAAATGTATCGGAGGTTCCGGATGGTTCACCAGATCAATCAGGACCTGAGCCGCTTTGGCCGGATCGCCCATGGGGAGGTATTGACCACTGGCGAAATAATCGGCACGCTGGCCTACGCTGGTTTCGTACCCTTCAACCGGAGTGGCGTAGGTCATGGAAGCTCCAGCCCAATCCGTACGAAAGCCACCGGGTTCAACGGACGTCACTTGTATCCCGAGCGGAGCTACTTCATTGACGAGGGCTTCGGTAAAACCACCCAGTCCAAACTTAGCGGCCTGATACATGGTCAACCCAGCGGCACCCACGCGACCTCCTACGGAGCTAATTTGCAGAATGCGGCCACTGCGTTGCTTCCGCATCACGGGCAGTACAGCCCGCGTGATGGCAATGGGAGCGTACAAATTCGTTTCGAGCTGGCTACGTACCTGCTCTTCCGTGAACGCTTCGGCGGCACCGATAATCCCAAACCCCGCATTATTGACCAGTACGTCGATGCGACCCAATCGTTCCACGGTAAGCGTTACGGCGGTTTGAATTTGTTCCAGATTCGTAACGTCCAGCGTCAGGAGTTCCAGTTGATCGGGATACTGATTCTTGAGAGCCTGCAAGGATTCGGGTTGACGAGCTGTAGCGGCCACCCGATCCCCCTGAGCCAGTACGGCTTCGGTTAACTGACGACCTAAGCCACGGGAACTTCCGGTAATGAACCAAACCTTTTTCATAGCGAATGTCTGTTTATGGTTTCGATTACAAAATTCGCGGTCTGGCGTAGGGGCTGCTTTGTTAAAAAGCTCAAAGTGACTTTGCTAAAAAGCTCAGGTTTAGCTCCAGTGGGGAATGAATCAGTATTGTCGCTCAGAAGTATGCATTTGGAAAGATTGGTTTCAAAAAAGATCAGGTACTACAGTTAGTAAAAGTAGAAATAGCCGTATCCCTGAAAAAAAGCCCCGACTCCGGTGGGAATCGAGGCTTTTTCATGAAAATGAATTACGGTACTAAACGCCCGGATAATTCGGGTTTTGAGGCCGCAGATTCGGGTTGTTCAGCATTTCCTGACGCGGCAGGGGCAGTAACAGGTGCTTCTCCTGCAAGGGTCGGTTGGAATTCAGGTTTACGTGACCCACAAAATCATCGAAACCTTTCGTCTTTTCGTTGAACACTTTGCGGAGGCGAACCATATCAAACCAGGTGATACCCTCGTAGCAGAATTCGTACCAGCGTTCCCGCCATACGGCTTCCCGGAAGCTATTGGCTGAGAACGTACCCAATGCCGGCGTAGTTAACTTAGCCCGGTCGCGGATGCGTTTCAGAGCATCGTAGGCTTCCTGGTTAGGGCCGCCCACTTCGTTCTGAGCTTCAGCGTAGATGAGCAGCGTTTCGGCGTAGCGAATCTGGGGTACGTTCAGGTTGTTCTGCCGCGTACCCGGTACGCCCTGCGTTCCGTTTGCTGTGGTGTTGAAGTGCTTGAACACGTAGGGAGCACCCAGCGAGAACAGAGCACCGCTACCGTTGGTGTAGTAGTTGGTAAAGAAGTAACCTTCACGGTCTTTGGCCCGCAAATCGCCTGTTTCGTAGGAGGCGTAGAAGGAAGCCGTAGGAACCGTACTACCCGTACCCGAAGGACCATTGTAGGTCACGGGTTTGAAGTTTGGATAGTAGTTATCCATAGGGTTACTGGCTACAACGGCATTGTACTGAAGCATGAACAAATGCTCCGTCCGGTTCTTCAGTCCTTCCTGGTGAATTTCTCCGTAGGTAGAAAACAGATTGATCGTTGAGGGGTTAGCCTTGGCGTAGGTGATCACTTCCAGAGCCTTATCGGCGGCTAGCTTGTAATGCGTAGCCCCCTTCCGAAGCGGAAATCCAGCCATAGTCAGATATACCTTAGCTAGCTGGGTTTTAACCGCTGCCTGGTTTACGTGACCGGTCGGATCCATCCAGGGAAGTCCGGCCGATTCTGCGTACTTCAAGTCTTCGATAATCAGGTTGTAAATCTGCTCCTGCGGCGTACGGCTCGGACGGAAGTCTTCAGAGTTAATGGTCTGTGGTTTGGTAATGAGCGGAATGTCACCCCAAAGCCGTACCGCAGTGAAGTACGCCCAGGCCCGTAAAAAACGGGTTTCGCCGAGCACTCGGGTTTTCTGAGCTTCGTCCATCGTAATACCGGGAACTTTGTCGAGTACCTGATTAGCCTGAGCAATCACCCGGTACAGGCCATTCCAGTAGTTGACGACGTGGGCCGTATTTCCGTCGTGAATCAACCCGTAAAGGTTATTCAAGTCCGAGTTTTGAGCTGTTTCCGTCGTGGCGGTACCCGTCAGAGCTTCGAGCAATTGCCAGTTAGAGGAGAAGATACCCGCACTTTCACCCATAAAGCGAAGGTCGGCGTAAACCGCATTCAGACCAGCCGTCGCGTGATCCGGTAACGTATAAAAAATATCGGGGGATAAACTTGAGGGAGCTTCTTCTTCCAGGAAACTTTTACACCCCGTTGGGGCCAGTAATACGGCACTAAGAAGAGCCACCTGACCAATGGATTTGAATCTATGAAGTTTCATTTGTAACAATGTTGATACCATGGAATCCTTAAAAACCTACCTGTAAGCCCACCATATACGTCGTCGGTTTGGGATAGTTGTGCCAGATCATACCCTGCGTAAAGGCACTGCTGTTGTCACCTTGGTTGGTCGGCGTTACTTCCGGATCGCCAATGACGGGATCTTTCACCAGCAGGAAGAAGTTCTGAGCCGAGGTATAAATCCGCAGGCGGCTGAGTTTCAGCTTGCTCGTTACCGAAGCTGGGAAGGTATAACCCAACAGGGCATTACGGCCCCGCAGGAATGATCCATCCTTGATCCAGTGGCTATCTACGTTGTTACGTAACCCGCACGCGTTTCCCGAATTTCGGCAATTGGTGTGTTTTGGTGATCAGGTCTCCAGGCATCGAGTACCGTACGGTAGCTGTTGGCAATGGCCTGACGGTCCTCGCTGGCGTGGAGGTTCATTAACATCACGTCGTTGCCAAACATATACTGTAATTCCAGCGTGAAGTCGAAGCTTTTATAGCGGAAGGAGTTCGTCATGGCACCCCATCCTTTCGGGCTACCGTTACCGATGATTTTACGGTCAGCGTCCGTAATGGCTTTGTCGCCGTTTACGTCTTCATACTTGATATCACCAGGCAGAATGGTCAGACCGTTCCGATAGCTGGTAAACTTGGCGGCTTCTTCGCGTTCAGCCTCGCTCCAGGTACCCAGACGGGTCAGACCCCAGAAGGAACCCACGGGTTCGCCAATCCGGATGATGTTCGTCTGGTTGGTGAAGTTCGGACCACCTACGCCAAAAATGTCCGAAGGGGTAGCCAGTGAGAGCACCTTGTTTTTGTTCAGCGAAATATTGAAGGACGTATTCCAGGAGAAGTTGGTCTTTTCGATGTTCACCGTGTTGACGCTGAATTCCAGACCCTTGTTTTCCATCGAACCTACGTTTCGGCGTATGGTGGCGTAACCGCTTGTGCGGGGTACGGGAGCATCCAGCAACATATCGGTGGTTTTCCGGTAGTAGAAGTCCAGTTCCATATTGATCCGGTTTTTAAGTAAACCTATTTCCAGACCAATGTCCGACTGAGCCGTTTTTTCCCAGCGAAGGTCGGGGTTAGCCAGACGGCTGATACCCGTACCACCCGCCCGGGCATCGTTGAACACCGTAGCGAAGTTGGCACTCAGCAGCGACAGCGAAGTATAGGGCGGAATTTCGGAGTTACCCGTCATCCCGAAGCTCGTCCGCAGTTTCAGATTGGAAAGAATCGTGTTGGATTTCAGGAATTGCTCTTCAGACACCCGCCAGGCGAAGGCAGCCGAGGGGAAGAAGGCAAATTTGTGGTTTGCTCCGAATTTCGATGAACCATCGGCCCGACCCGTAAAAGTGAACAGGTATTTGTCCATGAAGCCGTAGTTGATCCGGCCGAAGTACGAATTAAAGGCATTCCGTGATGCTTCCGATTCAACCGTCGGCTGCCGAGAACCGGCTCCGAGGTTATTGTAACCAAAATAATCGGTTGAGAAGCCCTGAATCGTTGCTCCGATCCGGAAGAAGTTCGTTTCCTGCCAGGAGATACCCAATACTGCATTCAGGGAGTGGTTTTCGTTGAACTGCTTGTTGTACGTCAGGTAATTTTCCAGGGACCAGAAACTTTCTTTCCGGTTCCGGCCTGCGGCAGTACCCTGGGCTCCGATTTCGAGCGTACGCGTGCTGGATTCGTTGATTTCCTGCGTCAGTACGTTCACCCCGAGTACCGTACGCATCTCCAGCCCTTCCATGAATTTAATGTTGGAGTACAGACTACCCAGCGTCGTCTGCGTGTTGAGCACGTATTTACGACCCATCAGCCGGTGGACGGAACTCATGGAACCTTCCGCGTAGGGATAATCCCGGTTGTTGGCATACGTACCATCGGCGTACTTCACGGGCAGGAAGGGGAAATCTTCCACCATCTGACGCGGAACGGCATCGTTGATATCGACCAGGTTTTCGGACTGGTTGTTATAGCTAAGCGTACCACCAATTTTGAGCCAGTTTTTTACCTGATCGTCGATGGTTAAACGTCCGGAATATCGTTTCAGATACGAGGTTTTAATCAAACCCTGATCGTCCCGATAGCCGAGTGAGACCGAGTACTGAGTTCGCTCACTACCGCCGCTGAAACCCAGCTGGTGGTTCTGGGACAATTTATTCTGCGTAGCTTCCTTGAACCAGTCGGTGTCGTACAACGGATTTCCGTTGCTGTCAAAAATGCGGGGATCCGTGCGACGAAGCTTGGGATTGAGGTAACTCCATTTCCCCTCGGCCCAGCCCACGGGATCGTACTTGGCCATGTTCGCGTACGCCAGGTCTTCAACGGCCAGGTATTCCCGGGCATTGAGTACTTTCGGTTTATTGGGACCAATCGTATTCACGCTGAAATCGGCGTTGTAAGATACCTGACCTTCACCGGATTTCCCTTTGCGGGTCGTAACCAGAATTACCCCGTTGGCACCCCGGGCTCCGTAAATAGCCGTTGAGGAAGCATCTTTCAGGACTTCAACGGATACGATGTCGTTCGGGTTGATGTAGTCAATCGCGGAGCTAAACTGCGACTGATTTCCCTGCGGCAGCATAACGCCATCGACGACATATAGCGGGTTGTTGGAGGAGTTGATGGAGCTGAAACCCCGAATCCGGACCGTTGTGCGGCCACCGGGACGTCCGGAATTGGTATTTACCTGAACCCCAGAGACTTTGCCCGATAAAGTCTGGTTAAGCGAAGGAGCCGGACGCTCCAGCAACTGAGCTTCCTTGACCGAACCGACGGAGCCTGTCAGGTCAGATTTACGGGCGGTACCATACCCCACGACTACCACTTCATCCAGCACTTTATCGTCTGATTTCATGGAAACCGTCAGGTTCGTCTGAGTACCTACGACGAGTTCCTGAGGGGTAAAACCAACGGAAGAGAACGTCAGGGTAGCTCCCGATTCGGGAATTTCCAGACGGAATTGGCCTTCGGCGTCGGTCACCGTACCGCGTTGGGTACCTTTTAAAATAACGCTGACCCCTGGTAACGGAGCATTATTTTCGTCGGTGACTTTACCGGTAATCAGTCGGTCCACAACGAAGGTTTTCAGGGTGCCCGGCCGATTGCTTGCCGCGTAACCGGTCGTCAAGCAGATGCTGGCCATGAGAATAGGACTCAGGCTCACCTTGAATAGCCTCCTGACTTGAAAAAGTAGGGGTTTAATCATACGGGTTCTCGCCGCTGGTACGGCATTGAGGTTAAGAAAAACGATTTGTGAACGTTAAAAAATGAACTAGTTAAGGGTAATGCGGACAGCCAGGTGCGAAAAATAGAAGGTAATGACAGGTCTGTTTAAGCCGAACGGAGCAGTACGCATTCGTCTTAAATCGGATATATATATCAAGTAAATGCGGGCGTAGTTAGCTTGAATGACTACGGAAAACAAATCGATTCGTCAGAATGGAATACACTCTTCAAGAGCCCGTTTCAAAGCGGAATTAACTAAGGTTTTTACGTTAGAAACACAACGACAAATCGTTCAATACAAGCAGAAATGGACGGGCTAAAACAAAGATAGTCTGGTAACGGAATTACAAACGTCGTAAGATAAAATTGTACATAGGTTCATCATAGAGGAGTTTATAAGTGCGTGAACAAAGGTATTTTTTTTCCTATACGTTGTCAACCTTTTTAAGTCAAATAATTAAAAAATTTATAAATAAAATGAAACTATGCGTAGAAATGTATCTGTATACGTCTGAATGCTGCTAGAAAATGGGCTATTCATCGACCGGGTTTCGACAGAGTAGACCCGCTATTTGCTAAGTGCTCTTAGCATTAACTGGCGTGATTGTCCCATCGGATGGGGTGAGCTATCATTTAGATTGATAATGGAGTCGAAACTAGTATTTGTTGTACAATCTTGCTATAAGATAGGGGTTATACGTTGTTGACGGAGTATGAAGAGTGAGTAATTACAAAAAGTATATTAAATGAATTTTTAAACTAATGAGTTAGGTATTATTTGTTTTCCAATTGCGTTTTAGCAAAGTTTAAATTGTATTGGAGCGTTAACCGGAAACCACGATTGATTTCATAGACGGGCCGTTGGCTAACCGGATCCGGATCGGTATGCCGTGAAATCTGATGTAAATAACCCAATTCAACTTGAAAATCTTTGGTGAACTGATAACCTAGTCCACCCAGCAATCGATTTTGGTTGTAGACATTGTCATCCTGACCAAGATTTAGAAACAGTTCATCCAGAGCAGTGAGATAAAACTCCTGATCTTCCAGCGTCTTGCCTTGCAAAGGATATTGTATCTCCAGCTGGTAGCGAATTCGGCTGGCATATTCCCAGCTTTCCATACCGGACTGACTCTTGTGTCCCGGCTCGCCCATCCAGCGTTGTTCCAGAC
>NZ_NJAG01000050.1 GCF_002872335.1 Siphonobacter sp. BAB-5405
GTGATGAACGGGTATCCAATCCCCGCAAAATTCATCTGGATCCCATCGTTCCGGGGATCAGTGTATCGCATCATCAGCTTTCGGCGGGTACCCTTGGGTGCATCGTATACGGACGAACGGACGGAACCCCGTACGTGCTGAGTAACTGGCACATTTTGCAGGGTCCGCTGGGACAACTCGGCGATACGATTGTACAACCGGGGCCGCACGACGATAACCGGATCGAACGCAATCGACTGGGCAGACTGGTACGCTCACACCTGGGAGCTGCAGGAGACTGTGCGATCGCCAGTATCGAAACGCGGAACTTTGATGCTAGCGTTTTTGAACTGGACGTCGTACCGAATCAACTCGGCGAACCCGAACTGGGGGATACAGTCGTGAAGAGCGGACGAACCTCGGGTGTGACACACGGCATCGTGACTCGGGTGCATACGATGGCTAAAATCAACTACGGGTTTCCAATCGGGGAGCAGTCGATTGGCGGCTTCGAAATCAGTCTGGACCCGGACCATCTACCCATGGGCGGGGAGCTGAGCCAAGCCGGAGACTCGGGGTCGATCTGGCTTTTTAAAACCGCCGAAGGGCAACCAAGCATGATCATGGCGGGCTTACACTTTGCCGGAGAGTCGTCGGGCAGTCCCGAGCAATATGCCCTGGCCTGTTATCCGCGTTCGGTATTCGAGAAGCTGGACATCAGTTTGGTACCGCCCCAACACGCACTTCCACCCGAATTAGGCTATAATCCCGCTTTTCTCGGGCCGGTGGTTACCGTACCCGAGCTTTCTGCGGAGCAGCAACTGGATGCGGTTCTGCTCGGGAATTCCGAAATCATTCCGTATACGCACTTTTCCCTCGCCATGAGTAAATCCCGTCGGTTTGCCTATTGGGTAGCCTGGAATATTGACGGCGGAAACCTCAGGAAAATTACGCGTAAAAACCTGAATTTCGTACTGGACCCCCGCTTGCCCGCTGAATACCAGGTGGGCGATTCGCTGTACGCCAACAATCGTCTGGATCGGGGACATATTGCCCGACGGGCCGATCTGATCTGGGGCACCATGGCCGAAGCCCAGCAAGCCAATAAAGACTCCTTTTTCTTCACCAACATTACCCCGCAGATGGACAATTTCAACCAAAGTTCGCAGGGTGGAATCTGGGGGAAACTGGAAGATGCCGTTTTTGAGCAAACGGAGGTCGATCATTTAAAAGTAAGTGTCATCGGCGGACCCATTTTCCGTCCGGATGATCAGGTCTTTCGTGGCGTAGCTATCCCGCGTGAATTCTATAAAATTCTGGCTTATGTAGAAGCGGGTGCACTGAAAGTCAGTGCTTTTCTGTTGACCCAGAATCTCAATGATTTGTCCTTTCTGAATTTGGATATCTTTAAAGTATACCAGGTAAGTCTGGCGGAAATTGAACAACGGGCGGGTTTTACACTTTCAGACCTTTTGAAAAACGCCGACGATTTTGCTCTGGAGGTGCGTGAGATGCTGGCTCCAGTTGAACGGCAACCCCTGTCGTCGCTTTCGGATATTCAGTGGTAGGAAAAGGAGCGGAAGCACGGCGAAAAACGAGTAATCATTTCTTAGACTTTCGATACTGATTTGATTATGGAACCGATTCAATCCTTTCGCGAGCTTTCGCTTCCAGCGGTCCTTCGCCCTTCGTACCATCCATCGCCGCTGGCCTGGGAAGATCAGGTCCTGTATTTTCTATTACTCGACCGGTTTTCTGATGGGCAGGAAAAGGACTATTTGAATAATGAAGGCCAGCTCGTTACTTCGGGACAAACACCCCGTTTCCAACCCGAAGACGCCGGTAATGCCCTGACGCCCGATGCTGAAGCCTGGCAGCAGGCAGGCGAACGTTTTGTGGGCGGAACGCTCCGTGGACTGAAAAGTAAGATCGGTTATCTGAAACGCCTGGGAATTTCAGCGATCTGGATTAGTCCAGTTTTCAAACAAGTCGCCTCGCAGGAAACGTATCACGGGTACGGAATTCAGAATTTTCTGGAAATTGAACCCCGCTTCGGAACGCAGCAGGATTTAATCGACGTCGTGGAAACGGCCCATGAGCACGGCATCTACGTAATTCTGGATATTATTTTAAACCATTCCGGTGACGTATTTGCCTACGAAACCGGACAACCCGTATACGCCAGTGGTTCCATTTTCCCGGTACGCGGGTACCGCAATGCGGAGGGGCAGCCTACGTTACCCTTCGTTCCGCAACCCACTGGAGCCTGGCCCGACGGAGCCATTTGGCCCGCCGAACTGCAACAGCCGCAGACTTTCACCCGAAAAGGTAAAATTCAGTATTGGGATCACGACCCGGAATTTTTGGAAGGCGATTTCGAATCCCTGAAAGACATTCATCACGGTTACGGACCTCTGGATGCCTACCGGCCTTCCGAGGCACTTCTGCACCTCGCCGAAGCGTATAAATACTGGATCGCCCTGGCGGATCTCGACGGCTTTCGAATCGATACGGTCAAGCACATGGACCTGGGAGCGACCCGGTTTTTTTCTTCGGTCATCCGGGAATTTACTTTAGCAATCGGCAAGGAAAACTTTTACCTGATCGGAGAAATTACGGGCGGTCGTCAGCGGGCATTTACCACGCTGGAACTTACGGGACTCGATGCGGCACTGGGGATCGACGATATTCCCGACAAGCTGGAGTATCTGGTAAAAGGCTACCGTAACCCGGCGGAATACTTTAGCTTGTTTCGCAATTCGGAATTACTTCAGAAAGAATCCCACAGCTGGTTTCGGAATAAGGTAGTTACCCTGTTTGACGATCACGATCAGGTACGGAAGGGACCACAAAAGGCTCGTTTTTGTGCCGATGCGACGGGCTCCCGGCAATTACTGGCGGTGATCGGTTTAAATGTTACTTCGCTGGGTATTCCCTGTTTGTACTACGGAACGGAGCAGGCGTTTGACGGACACGGTGGCCACGACCGCTATATCCGGGAGAGTATGTTTGGGGGAGCCTTTGGAGCCTTTCGTAGCAAAGGAGTGCATTTTTTTCGGGAGGATAATCCCTGGTTTCCGGAAATCAGCAAGCTACTGGCGGTACGCAAACAGGAAATCGCCCTGCGACGCGGTCGGCAATACCTGCGGGAAATTTCCGGCGATGGCACCCATTTTGGTTATCCGCGTCTTTGGGGAGCGTCCATGCAGTCGGTCGTAGCCTGGTCCCGGATTTTGCATACGCAGGAAGTACTCTGTGCTTTGAATACCGACGTCAATCAAAGCCAAACGGCCTGGGTCACCGTAGATAACGACCTCCATACCACCGGCGACGTACTTACCTGCCTGTACACCACCCATCCAGAGGCTACTTTGACGAGCGTATCTGTAGCAGCCCGTAATGGAAAGGCAGTTCAGCTTACCCTGCCGCCGGGTGGTTTCGTCCTGTACAAAAAGCAGTAGCAGTCCTTTCAAAAGTTTACTTACGGAAAGTAATGGCGATCCCCGTCAGCAACAGGATTCCACCCAGTATCATGGAGGCAGAGAGTTGTTCGCCCAGCAGCAGCCACGCTAGAAGGGCGGTTAAAACGGCCTGACTGAGTAAACTAATGGACACCTGCTGAGCGGGAATGTGCGTCAGGGCATAACTGACCGAAAACCAGCCCAGGAGTTGACAAACCAATGCCTGCGTCAACAACGATTCCCAAACCAACGTGGGAAAGCCGCTTAGCTTCTCTTCCCCCAAAAGGCACAAAAACAGCAGGAAGATACTCCCAACCGTCGTCATACAGGCCATGAAATGGAGGATGTTAACATTTCGCAGTACTTTTTTGCTGAGCATGAGGTAGGCGGCGTAACAAATCCCGGAGAGCAGGCCTAATCCAAATCCTCGATCAAAGGCCAGGTCCGCAAAAAGTTGAAACCCCATGAAAAGGACCAGCCCCGCCAGGGCGACCACCACACCCAGCCAGAAAAACCGATTAGGCTTTTGTGGCAGAAACAAAAAAGAAGTCAGTCCGACCCAAATCGGAGAGAGATTCGTAAGCAGGCTGGCCTGGGTTGCTGAAGAATACTGAATGGAGAGATTCCAGGAGGCAATATCTGCCGCAAACAAAACGCCGCAACCGACCAGCGGTTTCCAGAATCGCAGCGTTTCACGCTTCCATTGGTTTCGGCCCAGTACATAGGGCCAAAGCAGAAGGCTCGCGATACTTAGGCGATAGAAAGCCGCCGTAACCCCGGAAACTGGCGTTACCCGAATCAGAATCGGATAGATACTGATACAGAGAATACCCGCAAACAACCACAGGCGGGGAGAAGAAGACGTCATACGCATGGAAAAACTCAATAGTGCGAAGCCAATGTGTGATAGGCCCGGGATCGCATCGCCAGCAGGGTAACGATAAAGCCGATGATTCCTGTCAGGGTGAAGACAAGGGCCAAACCGCGGTCCGAGCCGGTACCAAACCAGGATCCGAGCCACTGAACGCCCGCTCCGGTAGTCATGAAAGGAATAAAAATGTACTGGGCAATGGGACCGATCAGTAGGGCCGTAATGGGTGATGCGGCCTGTTCCAGACTCTGGGAAAAGCCAAATACCCGCCCCAGTCGATCGGGCGGAATGACCTTCTGTACAATGGTCTGCTCAGCGGCTTCTACTACGGGAATCAGACACATGTAGATTAAAAGTCCGACGCTCAACAGTACAATCGAAGCCTGCAACGTGAAGAAAATGCAGACAAACCACATGATCAGATTGGTGAGAAACAGCGTACGTAACGGCTTGCCGCCGAGGCCCTGACGAGCGACAATCAGTCCACCAATAATAAAACCCAGACTCAGAAAACCCCAGAGGATGCCCCAAACCTGTACCGATACCAGCGATAGTCCGTAGGCATCCATCAGGGACATGAATACACCGCCCAGGAAGTTATTAAAGCAGTTGAAAAAGATCAGCCCGAATAAACCGGGGATTTCCTGAATGATAGCAATGGTATGACGAACGTTAAAACTGACTGGTGGAGCTTCGGCATGGACGTGCGTACGTTCCTGAATCGAAAGCGTAGAAAGGTGCAGAACAACCAGTAGCGTAAAACCAATGGCCAGTACGAGCGTCCAGAACATCCCTAAAAAGCCAATCACCAGGCCACTAAAAATGGAAGCGGCCAGAAATGATACACCATTGGCGGTACCTACCATCCCATTGGCTTTGTCACGTTGATCTTCGGGAAGAAGAATGGTGACCAGGGTGGAAAGGGCAATGCTGCGGAGGTTTCCAGCAATTGCCCCGATCAGAGCCAGCGTAATAAACATCCAGAGTTGCCAGCTACCGGGATTCCGGAACGTTGTCTCGGACGTGGAAAGGTAAATGCCCGCGGCCACGATGTACAGCAGCAGCGAACTGCTACTCGAAAGGAGCATGGCTAGCTTCTTGGGGTAACGATCCACAAGTGTACCCAGGAAAAAGCCCGTAACGGCCACTGTTCCGGAATAAACTCCTGCCATGATCGACGTGGTTAACACGGATTTCGTTTCCAGATACACCCAAAAGGTTAGGGCAAACCAGATAAAATTATTGGTTAATGAAGCGGCCAGGGTATTGATCAGAACGACCAGAAAGGTCTTGTTTTGGAGCGGCTGTTCAGATTCCTTTGACTCGGGGGTATTCATGCCGTACATGCATTTAGAGTGGGCAAAGGTACAGGAATCCGAGCAAGAGCAAGCGGGGATTTCCGCCAAACGGCAGGGCCGATCGCGACTATTTTTCTTACGGGCATGTCGAACGATCCGTTCTGTCAGTTGCGGAATAAAAGCATCTGCATTTAACTTGACTTTTATAATTGCTTAGAGAGGATAATGTAACCATTGACCAAGCATACGGAATCTTTTATACCTTTCTTTTTAATTGAGCATTAGCTACGTCGCCCTTAATACACCATTTTTATCCGCATTACTGGCTGGATAGTACAGTAATACGGATTAAAAAGCAGCCGTTTCAGGGGACGAAACGTACACTAATATAAAAGCACCCATTTCCATGACTTCTCCATCTTCCATCACCCAACAATTACTCGACCGCCTCTGGGAACGGTATCAGCAACGGGTACCATATGCCCGACGTTACGCAGCATTAGTTCTTGAAAAAGGAGGTCAGGTCGTTAATGACCACTGTGCGTTCCGGACGTTCAACACGCGTACGGGTGAACAAACACCCGGCTTAGAAGCCATCGGTTTTATTCTGGAATGTTTGGGATACCAGAAAATAAGTCCGTACGCGTTCCCAACCAAATACCTGAATTCCTGGCATTACCAGCACCCCACGGAGGCTCACTTTCCCAAGTTTTTTGTTACGCAGCTCGACGTAACCCAACTCTCCGGGCAGGCTCAGCAGTTACTTTCGGAGGCCGTTACTCATACGCCGGATTTGCTGGCGGGTACCCCGCGGGAATTATTACAGCGATTAAAAGACCAGCAGGAGCTTGAAGATGAATCGGCAGTAACGCTGGTATCGGCTCTGGAAAATTTCTTTACGCGACCCTGGCCCGCACCCCGTCGTGAAACGGTTTTGGCTTTAAACGAAGAGTCGCAGTTTGCGGCCTGGACCCTGCTGCACGGGAATGCGGTCAATCACTTCACGGCGTACATCAACTTCCAGCAGGTTCCCGAATGGCCCGATCTGGAAACAACCATTGCGGGCCTGCAAGCCGCGGGCATTCCAATGAAAAGTCAAATCGAAGGGGAGCGGGGCAGTAAATTACGCCAGTCCTCGACACAGGCCGTTGACGAGGATTGCCCCGTAACTGAAGCCGATGGAAGTACCGGAACCCTCCGCTGGAGTTATGCCTATTACGAACTGGCCGAGCGGGGTCAGGAAAACGGAGTCTGGTTTGAGGGTTTTCTGGGGGATCAGGCTACTAATCTTTTTGAAATGACGAAACGGTAATTTTAAGGCCGTTTGCGTTTCGGAAGTTCGTACCCGTGCAACCTTTGGGGCAGGAAAGCGGTTACTGGGTAAGAACTTTATTCGAAGGAACGCTTAAGTTATCCTTCGATTTGCATGAACATTTACGAATGATGTTAAGTCTTAGTTTAAAAGAAGATACCCGCACCTCCCATCAGCAACTTGAAAAACAGGTCGTTCAGCGGTTGAAAGCCATTACGAACAAAGCCGATTACGCTGATTTTCTGAAGCATTTCTACGCCTACTTTCACGCGGTTGAACAGGCCATTGCCCCCTTTATTACGCCGCAGGTACTACCTGATTACGCGGAACGTCGCCATGCTTCTTTCCTGAAGGCGGATCTGGAAACCCTGGGCAGTACAAGTGACGACTTACCCGCTGCCACGGCTCCGACCATCGCGACGACGGTACAGGCTTTAGGGGCTTTATACGTTATGGAAGGCTCCATCATGGGCGGCAGTATTATTGTGAAAATGCTGGAGAAAGTAGGTATTACGGAAGGTGTTTCCTTCTTCTCAGGATACGGGCCAGCTACGGGAAGTATGTGGAAAACCTTTACGGAAGTGCTCAACGCCCAGGGCCGTACCGAATCGGATAAAGCTCAGGCCGTGGCTGCGGCGAACGAGACCTTTACGCGTTTCGGTGACGTATTCGCCGAAAGTCGGGTGTAAAAGGGAGTACAGACGCTCATTCCTTATAAGCAGCTCGTTACAAGAAGCCTGCTTATCAGTAGCTGGTTTTAAATCGCTTTTCTGGTTTTGATAGGGGTTGTAAAATTTACGGGATTTCCCTATCTAAGATTATGTGTTCCAAGAGAGGGACCGATACTCAACCCAAGGCCTAAAAAACCTGTGAATACGCTTCGCAGATTTTTTAGGCCTTGCGTTATAACGGCCATAAATCGAACAGACTCGATACGGCTGAATCTTCGCCAAGGAAGTAGGCTAGGGGAGAAGCAAAGGAATGTAAGCGTTTTACGCGGCTTTCCCTATCTTTAGTCCGTCATATTAACCTCTAACGTTATGTCTTACCTCTGGAAAGTGGCCCTGCCAATGCTGGTCCTTTCGCTAGCTACACTACTCCCAACGCAGGCTCAGCAAGTCATTCCTCTGTATTCAGGTGCCATTCCGAACGCGAAAGCCTACGCCATGAAGGAAATCGTGAATGCTGAACCCGGCGGTCGGATTCAAGGGTACCGCAAAGTATCTCAACCCACGATAACAATCTTTTTACCTAAAGAAAATCCAACGGGTACGGGCGTCGTCATCTATCCCGGTGGCGGTTATGTTTCAGAGAGTTATAATGGCGAAGGGGTAAAAATTGCCGAAACCTTCGTGAAGCATGGTATAGCCGCCTTCGTCGTGAAGTACCGCCTGCCCAGCGATTCGATCATGGTCGATAAAAGTATGGGCCCCCTGCAGGACGCTCAGCAAGCCATTCGGCTGGTACGCGAACGAGCCAAAGAATGGCAACTCCGCCCCGATCGTATAGGCATTATGGGTTTCTCGGCGGGTGGCCACCTGGCTTCTACAGCAGGAACCAAATTTAATACCCCCGTGATTGAAAACCCCGGTCGTGTTAGTCTGCGTCCTGACTTCATGATTCTGATTTATCCCGTTATTTCGATGAGTGAAACGCTGGCTCACAAAGGTTCCCGTACAAGTTTATTGGGCGAAAAGCCGAGTGATGAATTAATCGAACGTTTTTCCAGCGAACGACACGTAACCAATCAGACCCCGCCCACGTATCTGACGCATACGGGTGATGACAAAGTGGTGGATGTAGACAATAGTATCGTTTTTTACGAAGCCCTACGACATCATCGCGTCCCTGCTGAAATGCACCTGTATCCAACGGGAAATCACGGTTTTGTACTCAAATTACCTACGGAAGAATGGATGCAGCCGCTCTTTAGCTGGATGAAAAAGAATGGTTGGGTTCAGTAAACATTGACTCCAATTTTAAACCATCACCGTGATGAAAATCAAAGCAATCATTACCGGAGCTACGGGTATGGTCGGCGAAGGGGTATTGTTCGAATGCCTGAAGCATCCCGACGTTGAACAGGTGCTGGTGATCAACCGGAAGCCAGGGGGCTTGTCCCATCCTAAACTGAAAGAAATCATCCACAAGGATTTCTTCAATCTGGAACCCATCGCCTCCCAGTTGGCCGGTTATAATGCCTGTTATTTCTGTCTGGGCGTATCATCGGTGGGTATGAGTCAGGAAGACTACAAACGAACTACCTACGATCTGACGCTCCACTTCGCCCAGACGGTTGCCCAACACAATCCCGATCTGACCTTCTGTTACGTGACCGGAGCGGGGACGAATGAGCAGGGTCGCATGGCCTGGGCCCGGGTGAAGGGAGCGACTGAAAATGCCTTGATGCGTTTGTTTCCGAAAGCCTATATGTTTCGTCCGGGTTTTATGAAAGCGGTGCCCGGCCAGAAAAATATAAAGAGTTTTTATAAATGGATTGCCTGGATATACCCACTGGGGCGAGCCCTGTTTCCTAATGGCTTCTGTACCCTGGAAGAAGTAGGGCAGGCCATGATCCACGCCGCTCAAAAAGGCTATCCCAAAGCAGTGCTGGAAGTAAAAGATATTGTAACACTGGCTCGAACGTAAGTGGATAGGGCTGAATACAGGAAGGCGATTTTAAGGATCAATTTTCAAAATTTCCCCAACCGTATTCGTACATTTATAAATGATTTTCATAACAATTGATTTATATAACCGCTTTTCATAAATACTAAGTAAATTTCATACGTTTAATACCTCTTTAGCTGAATGTATGACGTACCCGATTGCTCCTTCCCAGGTTACTGTTTTTCTGGATCGTATTACTCCTGAACCCGGAGCACTCGCAGGCTACGCGGCCTTGCTACGGGCGTATGAGCTGGCGGTTCCCTTACCGGATCGACTGGCGATCATTAGTCAGAAACACCGCCAGTACCGGACGGAAGAATGGCAGGTCTTTACGCCAAGATACCAACCCGAGGAAACGCTTGTGGCTCACCTGACCTTTGCCCTGAAATACGAGGGTATCGAATTAGGTCTGCTCAAAAAGCTATTCAAAACGCTGGGGCCGCAACCGATTGTAGAATGGGTAACCCAAGAACCGCTGGGGCAGTACAGCCGGAAAGTATGGTTTCTGTACGAATGGTTACTGGAGGAATTACTCGACGTGCCGGATCTGACGACGGGAAATTACCTGGATCTCGTCGATGAGCGGCTGCAATACGGAAGTACGAGCGAGCAAGTATCTGTCAAACGACAGCGGATTCGGAACAATCTGCCGGGTGTACGGGAATTCTGCCCGATGATTCGAAAAACGCCGGTATTGGAAAGCTACCGGCAACTGGATTTATCCCGGCACATCAAACAGATGATTGGGAAAATTCATCCAGATGTGATGGGCCGAACGGCGGCTTTTTTACTATTAAAAGATTCGAGAGCCTCTTACGCCATTGAGGGCGAAAAACCGCCACAAACCCGGGCTCAGCGGTGGGGCAGGGCCCTGGGCCAAGCCGGACACGAAACCCCTGACTGCCCAAGAACTGGTGCGTCTACAGCAGATCGTTATTGATAACCCCCGCTTTACAAAAATGGGTTTTCGGGAACAGGAAGGCTTCATTGGCGAACATGACCGACGCGTAGGCACGCCCATACCGGATCACATTTCCGCTCGCTGGAAGGATTTGCCGACGCTGATGCAGGGTCTGCTGGAGACCAGTCAGAAACTGGAAAAGGACGTTTCTTTTGATGCGGTACTGGCGGCAGCGGTCGTGGCGTTCGGTTTTGTATTCATTCATCCTTTCGTGGATGGCAACGGGCGTATTCATCGCTACCTCATTCATCATGTGCTGGCGGCCAAGGGGTACGTAGCCAAAGGCCTTATTTTTCCCGTTTCAGCCATTATTTTAGAGCACATTGAGACCTATCGGCAGGTATTGGAAGCCTTCTCCAAACCCCGGCTGGATGGGATTGAATGGAAACCAACGGTCGATCATAATGTGGAGGTACTGAACGAAACCGTTGACCTGTATCGCTACTTTGATGCGACTCAGACGGCTGAGTTTCTGTACGAATGCGTGAAACAAACGGCTCAGCAAACGATTCCCGAAGAGGTAGCGTACTTGCAGCAGTACGACCAGTTGAAAAGTTACCTGGATGATGCCTTTGAAATGCCCGACGATCTGGTAGCTCTGCTGGTACGATTTCTGGAACAGGGAAATGGAAAGCTTTCCGAACGGGCGAAGGCAAAGGAGTTTAAGGCGTTGACGGCTAGTGAGGTTGGGGCGATTGAGCAGGTTTTTCAGGAAATTTTTCTCAGGAACTAGATCGGTTCTGGCTAAAACTCCGCAACGCGGGAGCTAGCGGGAATTGAAAGCTTACCCGGAAAACGTCCGGCTCCAACTGCATCTGAATGGCTTGCCCAATCAGGTAGGCGTGCCGGTGCTGTTGTCTTCTAGTTCTGTTTCTGTAGAGGCTACAACCTGTCCATGCTTCCGCTGTAAGTCCTTTGTTTTGCTGACAAGCCGGACTTATCCGATTTTAGCCGAAATACAGGCTAATGCACGGGATTCAGAGGTAGCTAAAACCTTATGGTGAAAAGCCGAAAGCAGTGCGGGTCTTGTGTATCCTTAATCAGGAAAAAGCCGCTGGGTCATAACTTGTTCAAGTACGACCCAGCGGCTTTTTAAAGCTGTCTTTTGTTTTTAACAGGGAGTAGCCAGTGCCGTTTCCAATTGCTCTGGATTGAGCATGCCTTCGTATCGCCATCGTTCCATTCCCTGCTCGACGAGTACAAAGGCTGGAAAGATCGTTACATTGAAACTACGCACGACTTCTGGATGGTACAGGCTTTCAATGCCCAGTACATCGACGGGTCCGCGACGGATGCGTTCCATTTCCTCTTTTACCTTTTGCACCAATCCTGCCGAAGCCTTGGCCGGGGCTTCTCCAAAAAAAACAAGCAGCACGGGCCGAATGACAGATTCCAGGTTCTGTGAAGGGCCAACGATTTCAAAGGCTTTCATAGAGCGAATTTGCCTCATTCTTCTTTTTGATCGCATGAGGGCTGTCAGCTTCAGGCCTGATTTTGCTCAATGTTTTTTTTGCCTGAACTGAATTTAATAACTTGCCCGCTCGGATACGGACAGTTTTTTCCGGTTAGTAACGCCGCCTATGCATGAATGACGAGCTTGACTATCATATACTCAGTAACCTTCTTTTCGATGAATCGGAAGATTTAATCGCCCTTTACGCCCTGCGTACGGAGCAGTTTATTCGAATCAATCCGGCGGGTTGCCGACTCCTCGGATACGCCTCCGAGACGGAGGCATTGACTCAGGCGAAAGCTCATTTTTCCTGGGGAGCCGCCCATGCTACCGAACAGGAAATCGAATTAATGCGGGCCGATGGGCAGTCTTTAAAAGGCCTGGTTCGCATCACGGCTTTCAAGGGAATTTCCGGCGAATACCAATTGATTCGGCTGAAAAACCTGGAGTTGATGCAGCACATGCAGCAGCAGTTGGAAGCCAATGATCGCCGTTACGAAGCCGTATTTACCAATGCCACCATCGGGATCATTGTGTCTGATCGGCAGGGAAAGATCGTCTCGTGTAATGCCCTGGGTTATCGACTGTTGGGGTACGAAGAGGGTGAATTACTGGGCCAATCCATTGAATTGCTGGTACCCGAAAGCAAGCGGGGCTCGCACGTACACGATCGGGAGTCGTTCTACCAACACCCGCAGGTACGGGCCATGGGGCATAACCGCGATCTGTACGCTCAGCGGAAGGATGGCTCGGTATTTCCGGTTGAAATCAGTTTGAGTTATTTTCAGGTGGAGGAAGAACTTTACGCCGTAGGATATATCATTGACATTACCTTCAAGAAAGAGGCCGAACAAGCCCTGCTCTTACAAAACCAACGGATTGAACGTCTCAACGAAGACCTGGAGCAGAAAGTAGCTGACCGTACGCACGCGTTGATGACGACCTTAAGCCAGCTGGAGCGTTCCAAAGACGAACTGGCCAAGGCTCTGGAGACGGAGCGGGAATTGGGCGAACTGAAGTCACGCTTTGTATCCATGGCCTCCCATGAGTTTCGTACTCCGCTCACAACCGTACTTACGTCGGCCTCGCTGATTGAAAAATATCCGGCAACGGAGCAGCAGGACAAACGCCTTCGACACGTTCAACGCATCACAGCTTCGGTGAATCACCTGAATGATATTCTGGAAGAATTTCTATCCGTGGGTAAGCTCGAAGAAGGAAAAGTGGAGGCCCGCATTACGTTGGTGGCTCTGGAACCGCTCATTCAGGAAGTTCTCAGTGATATTCAGGGATTACGGAAAAACGGACAGGAGTTTGAATTAGACCTGCAAACGCCGGAGTTGTTTCCGACGGATGCTTCGCTGCTACGGAAAATTCTGGTCAACCTGCTTTCCAACGCCGTCAAGTATTCCGGCGAACATACGGTCATAACCATACAGGCGACTCTGGAAGGGACGGACCTGTGCCTGGCTATTCAGGATCAGGGAATTGGTATTTCCAAAGAAGATCAAAAGCATTTATTTGAACGATTTTTTCGGGCGAAGAACGCCATTAATTACCAGGGAACGGGCTTAGGCCTGCACATCGTGATGAAGTACCTGGAATTACTGCGGGGGACCATTACGCTAAAAAGTGAATTGGAAAAAGGGACGCTCGTCACCATTCATTTACCTGGTCAATAGCTCTATACCTATGAAAACAATTTTGTTGATTGAAGACAACTCGGACATCCGGGAGAATACGTGTGAAATTCTGGAGCTGGCTGGTTACAACGTCGTAACGGCCGAAAACGGTAAAGTGGGCGTTGAAAAAGCCCTGGCTGCCAAGCCGGATCTGGTAATTTGTGACATCATGATGCCCGTGCTGGATGGCTACGGAGTCTTGCATATTTTTTCGCGGAATCCTACGCTGGCGGGTACGCCTTTCATTTTTCTGACGGCTAAAACCGAACGGAGTGAATTCAGAAAAGGTATGGAATTGGGAGCCGATGATTACCTGACCAAACCCTTCGACGAAAGTGAATTGCTCAGTGCCATTGAAGGCCGCCTCAAACGCTTTGAACAACTGGACCAGACGCGTACGGATTACGACCTGAAAAGCAACGGATTGGAAGCTTTTCTGGACGATGCCCAAACGAAGCTCGAATCCCTTTCGGCGGACCGGAAGGTGCATACCATTCCCAAAAAGCAGTACATCTACGCTGAAGGTGATCAGCCGTTGCGTTTGTACTTCGTGAAAAGCGGAAAGATCAAAACGATCAAGACCAATGCCGACGGGAAAGAATTCATTACGGGTATTTACGAGGAAGGATCGTTTTTTGGATACTTAGCCTTGCTGGAAAACCGGGAGTACACCGACTCGGCCGTAGCTCTGGAAGATAGCCAGTTGCATTACATTCCCAAGGAAGACTTTCAGCAACTGCTTTCGGGGAATCGCTCCGTGAGTCAGGAATTTATTCGCTTACTGGCCGGGCACGTAGCCGAACGGGAGCAGCAACTGCTGACGATGGCCGTACGGATCACTGCGGCGGCGGGTAGCGGATACGCTACTACACCTGTACACCTCCGCGGGCGAACAGGTCATCAAGTACTCGCGGGACGACCTGGCATCGATGGTGGGGACGGCTACCGAATCCCTTATTCGCACGCTGAGCGAATTCAAACAGGACGGGCTGATTGAAATTGCCGGTTCTTCCATCCGGATTCTGCAACCGGAAAAATTACGACGGGCAGGCTGGTAAGTATTTAGTAGGGGACTGGGGTTCAAGTCCCTTACCACTCAACCCTTGAAAAGATTGCATTCGTGAGGAGTCAAGCCGTATCTTTGAGACTATGTCTCTTTTTATTACGTCTTTAAATTCGGGTAGTAACGGCAATTGTTACTACGTAGGCAACGGGCAGGATGCGGTTCTGATCGATGTAGGGATATCCTGTCGGCAAATCGAATCCCGGCTCCGGCGGTTGAGCTTGTCGGTACATACCATCAAGGCCATTTTTATCTCGCACGAGCATACCGACCACATCAGCGGAACCACCAATTTTGCCCGTAAGTATCAGCTGCCCGTTTACCTGACACCGAAGACCTTGCGATCGGCCCGATTGCTGGGCGAGGGATTGGCGATTCGTTTTTTATCCGGTACCGACCCCGTGTGGGTGGGCGATCTGTGCGTGAAAGCTTTCCCTAAATTTCACGATGCTGCGGATCCCCATAGTTTTATGATTTCGTACGAAGGTACGCGGGTAGGTGTTTTCACGGATTTAGGGCAAACCTGTACGGGCCTCATTGAACATTTCAGCCAGTGTCACGCTGCCTTTCTGGAAGCTAATTACGATGAAGCCATGCTGGAACAGGGACGTTATCCATATTTCCTCAAGCAGCGTATTCGGGGCGGTCATGGGCATTTGTCCAACCAGCAGGCACTGGATTTGCTGCGTACCCATAAGCCTGCGTACATGAGCCACGTCATTCTTTCGCATTTATCGAAGGAAAACAATTGTCCCATTCGGGCCCGGGAACTGTTCCTGCCGCACATGGATACGACTGAATTGGTGGTGGCTTCCCGTTTGCAGGAAACGCCCGTTTATCACATTAAGGCTCGGGAAGTGGAGCAGCCTGTAGTTTCTTAGTCAGTACAATCTGGCCCAGGTGGTAGTGGGTATGCTCAATCATGCCCTGAATATTCCGGTAATATCTGCCGTATGTCTCATCGGCAAAGGCTTCCTCCAGCATCGAGTGGGGTGATGATTCGACCCTTGAGCCATCGTTTCGCATCCGACCAGACTTTTGCCAACAGATGTTCCCAATCCTCCTGCGATTGAATGGGCGGATGGTCAAAGCTGAATCGGTCACTGGCTTGAAGGGGTTGGCCCTGTAATACCCGAAGTTGAGCCGCCACGTAGTAATGAATGTGGTAGGTGAGGGCGGCAATGGTATTTAGTGTCAAAACCGGGGTAGTAGCCTGCTGCCAGCTGAGGTTTGTCAGGTGTTCTTTCAGGCAAACCGTGGTCCAATTGCCTCCGAAGAAAACATGACGTAGATGCTGGGCGAGTGAAATAGCTGTGTTCATAAGGATTTAGAGATAATCTGATTTCCAGGAAGTACTAAAAGATCAGTACAGTACTAAAGCAAAGGATTAATCGCTAAAACGTATAGTTTAGTGCGAAGTTTAAACCGATTATCTTGGAAACGATTTATTCAGCAGCCGGAACCTATCTACTAGGACTAAAGTCACTTACGGCCGAAGTCTTGTGTGTACCCTCGCAAGCGTCGGCGTACACGATCTGGTTCATTCCCGAAGGGGAAAACACGTTTCATGCGGACTTTGGTACGTTTCCGTTCACCGGACCCGTGTTGCTATTCGCTACGCCCCTGCAAATCATTTATTTGGATGAATGTCAGGTATTCGGCGGCCGGATGCTTCAGTTTCACAGTGATTTTTACTGTATTGAATACCATCGGAACGAAGTTGCGTGTAATGGACTCCTCTTTAACAATATTTACCTCGATCCCATTGTACGTCTGACGCCCGACGAAACCCGCCGCTTCGTTTCCATTTTAGATGATATTCAGGACGAAGCTAATCGGACGACCCCTTCCGAAATTGTCCTGCGTTCCTATGTACAGCTTTTTCTGGCGAAATCGAGTAGTATCAAAATGCAGGCGATGGGTCAGCAAACGGATCGCCCCGAGAAAGACGACCAAATGGAGCGGTTTCGGCAACTGCTCGATGAAAATTATCTGACTTTACACAAGCCTTCGGATTACGCGGCCCTTCTGGCCATGTCGTCCGATAACTTCACGCGGCGTTGCCAGAAGTATTTCCGGAAAAGCCCTTCCCAGCTCATTCAGGAGCGATTAATTCTGGAAGCAAAAAAACAACTGCACCTGACCCGGCAAAGCATCAAGGAAATCGCCTACAACCTACGCTTTCAGGACGAGTTCTATTTTAGTCGTTTTTTTAAAAAAATCACGAAAGTATCACCACAAGCGTTCCGCGAGCAGACGGGCATTTCAATTGTGGCGGATTTGTCCAAGCCTTAGCCTTTTTTGTCCATGTTCCCCCGTGGACCCTTGCTGTAGTTTTGTCTCACTCAAACAAACACAGCAATGAAAACGTCAATTCTTCATACCATCGCCCACCTGGATGACCTCGGTAAAACGGTCGTTCGCTGGGGTATGCGTCGTCGTTTTTCTCTGGATCGGCGGACTCAAATTCTTCACTTACGAAGCCGACGGAATTGTACCCTTTGTGGCGAACAGTCCGTTCATGTCGTTCTTCTACGAACATCCGAAGGCGTACAAAGCCTATATCAACAAAGAGGGAGAATTAATCCCGAAAAACCACGCCTGGCATCTTGAAAATAACACCTACGGATTCTCCAGGGGGCTGGGGGTATTTCTGGTTACAGTGGCCGTACTGGTGGCTCTACACCGCGTGGCCCCACTGGCGAGTATGGCAGGGAGTATCCTCATCTTCCTCATGACGCTCGGTACGCTTTCCTTCCTCATCACTACGCCCGAAAGCTGGGTTCCGAACCTGGGCGATGAACAATGGGGTTTTCCGTACCTGTCGGGACGGGGACGGCTGGTCATTAAAGACATCGTTATTCTGGGTGGAGCCTTGATGACCATGAGCGAATCCGCCCGTCTGTATCTGAGTCGTCCCCGTGGCTAATCGGTTTTATATTACCTTTTCAATCCACGCGATTGGGAAACGATCACCGTTTTTACCCAGGAGCAGGTAAGACCTGAATCTCAATGCTCCCAAAGACATCTGGGAAACATCATTAATCATCCTCCCGTCGATTATTCTTACTACAAGCCCTGAACGTCTAGGCCACGGTAACGGCTCAACCGGCCTTAGATTTCCCGGACGCTGAACCCCTGAATGAGTAGCTGAATCTTTGTAATGAAGCAGGACTGTAGCTTTGATTACGGTCCTGCTTCAGGGATTACAACGCGTATATGCGATCAAAAATTAATCAGTAATGAACGATCGCAAGGTGATCAATCATTCGCTGAATTCAAGTAGGACAAAACAATCGTTAGGGTTCAAAGGTTATTGAAAATAGTAAGGAGCTGAAAATCATGAACGAAAGCAAGAACAGGCAGTTGTAAAGTCAGCCTCTTGTTTACCTTTGATTACCAGCCCAGTCAGACCGCCCTCCTGATTTCCGTGCTTTTCTAGTTACCTGTACACGAGTACCCCCGTTCCATTCAGTACGCATTCATTAACCACATGCCCTAAGTTCCGCCGAGGGTTGTTCAATTAAGCTCTATGAACTTATCCGCCGATGGTGTGCCTACAGTTGTAGTGCCACCCAGTCGATTTTATGCCTTAGACGCAAGCCGGGCTCTGGCTTTGCTGTTGGGTATTTTTTACCATGGCATAGAGTCGTTTATCCAGTATAAACCGCAAAATGCCTACTTCACCCACGACAACACGGGTAGTTCCGTACTGGACTTTATCTTTTTTGTGCTGCATGCGTTTCGGATGCACGCGTTCTTTCTGATTGCGGGCTTTTTCGCTCATCAGCTCTATCACAAACGCGGAGTTGCCGGTTTTGTAGAGCATCGGTTTAAACGCGTGATTTTGCCACTGGTATTTTTTTGGCCGCCGCTACAGATCACCTTTCGGGCCTTACGCATCTGGGGTCGTCAGCGGTTGGGAGATTTCTCCGAAACACCTGGGCAGCAGGCGGTCTCGCCCTGGCTTACCTCCTGGAACGAATTCTGGAATGGGCAGTGGTTCAACCCCGATGGATTACTGATGCCACTTTACCACCTTTGGTTCCTGTATTACCTGGCTTTATTCTGTGGAACGGCTATTCTGGTACGACCGCTGCTGGTTGCCGTCCTGAATGCAACGGGTCAGTTGCGACCGCGATTTGATTCTTTTTTCAATCAGCTCCTGCACAAACCCTGGGCCGCCTGGGTGGTTGGATTGGTGGTGGCGGTTGCCATGTTGCGAATGAATCAACTCTTTGGGGTGGACACGCCCAACAATAATCTGATTCCCAATACCCGGCCGTTTGTCGTCTACAGTCTTTTTTTTGGGTTGGGCTGTCTCTTACGGCGACAAAGCGAATTGTTACCGCAGCTCAAGATTCACCGCCATGCGACGCTGTTTTTTAGCTGCTGTTTGCTGGCTGGGGTTTACGTATACTTTCTATCGCACTCCGACCGGGCCTGGACCGAGACCGGTTCTGTATCGATCAATGATTACGTATACAAAGCTGGTTACGGACTAGCTTCTACGGGACTGGTTTTTTCGTTTCTGGGGTATATGCTACATTTCTTCTCCCGGCCTAACGCTACGTTCCGCTATTTGGCTGATGCTTCGTACTGGATGTATCTGGCCCATTTTCCGCTGGTGGTGGTGCTACAAATTCTGGTTAGTGCCCAACCCTGGCCTTGGCTGCTAAAAGTAACCGTCATTTTTGGGGTTTCGATCGTTACCCTATTGTTGAGCTATCACTATCTGGTTCGTGATCGTTGGCTCGGTACGCTTCTTAATGGCAAAGCCGTGCGAAAGGTTAATTAATAAATGGTATGTAAAAGGATTAAACAAAGAAGTTTTAGTATTTTTGATAAATGTGTTAAATTGACGCAATTTTAAAACAAGACCTCTTTAATTACTTACCTGACATGAATCGGTTTCGTACAGGAATACTTATTGGTACGTTATGCACCCAGGCTTTACTTGGTTTTACTCAGCAACCGGTAACGTCTTTTCCACTCCGTGAGGTACGACTGTTCCCTGGAGCATTTAAAGAAGCGGAGCAAACGGATCTCCAGTACATCATGGCGATGGATCCGGATCGTTTGCTGGCTCCGTATCGCAGAGAAGCGGGCCTACCCTCCAAAGTAGCCAGTTACGGCAACTGGGAAAACACCGGACTGGACGGGCACATGGGTGGGCATTACCTGACGGCCCTGTCGCTCATGGCTGCTTCTACGGGTGACAAGCGAGTACAGGATCGGCTTGCTTACATGATTACCGAGCTGAAACGGTGTCAGGATCAACTGGGAACCGGCTATATCGGTGGTGTGCCGGGCGGCGTTGCGATCTGGAAGGACATTGCCCAGGGAAAAATTGATGCAGGAACTTTTAGTCTGAACTCCAAGTGGGTACCGCTGTACAACATCCATAAAACCTTCGCTGGCTTGCGGGATGCGTATCTGGTGGCGGGCAATGAACAGGCCAAAACGATGCTGATCCGACTGGCCGACTGGATGGTTCAGCTTTCCGCCGGATTAAGTGATGAGCAGATTCAGGATATGCTACGCTCCGAGCACGGTGGATTGAATGAGGTATTTGCGGATGTATCCTACATTACGGGAGATAAAAAATACCTCGAACTGGCTCGCCGTTACTCGCATCGCGTCATTCTGGATCCGCTGGCTCAGCAACAGGATCGGCTGAATGGCTTACACGCCAATACGCAGATTCCCAAGGTGATCGGTTTTGAACGCATCGCTGAACTGAGTGGGGATAGTACGTACCATCGGGCTGCTCGTTTTTTCTGGGAAACCGTCGTCAAGCAGCGTACAGTAGCCATCGGGGGAAATAGTGTGAGTGAACACTTCAACCCCGCCAACAATTTCAGCTCGATGATTAGCCGCGTGGAGGGGCCAGAAACCTGTAATACGTACAACATGCTTAAATTGACCAAGCAGTTGTACGAAGCGGAGGGAAAAGCCAGCTACCTGGATTATTACGAACGGGCTTTGTACAACCACATCCTCTCGACCCAACGGCCCGGTACGGGCGGGTTTGTGTACTTCACGCCCATGCGGCCCCGTCATTATCGCGTGTACTCGCAGGTACCGCAGGGGATGTGGTGTTGCGTAGGTTCGGGACTGGAAAATCATGGCAAATACGGCGAGCTGATTTATGCTCACCGGGGTAACGATCTGTATGTGAACTTGTTCATTCCTTCACAGTTAAATTGGAAAGAGCAGGGAGTGACGTTAACTCAACAAACGAAGTTTCCGGATCAGGAAAGTACCCGGCTGACGCTGACGACAACGCAACCCCGGAAATTTACGCTGAACCTGCGGTATCCGTCCTGGGTAGCGGCTGGAGCCTTGAGCCTACAAATCAATGGGAAGAAGACGGATGTAACGGCTCAGCCCGGCTCGTATATTGCTCTGGAGCGAACCTGGAAGAAAGGGGATCAGATTGAGATTACCCTTCCCATGCAAACGACTACGGAAGCTTTGCCGGATGGGTCGAATTACATGGCTTTCCTGCGGGGACCAATCGTCTTGGCGGCTAAAACGGATACCACCGATCTGGATGGCCTGCTGGCCGATGATAGTCGGATGGGACACATTGCAGCCGGGAAAACGTATCCGCTTCAGCAAATGCCCCTGCTGGTGAGTACCGAATCGCAGATCGAAAAATACCTGAAACCCGTACCAGGAAAATCGCTTACCTATACGGCTTCCGATTTACTGTATCCGGCCAAGTACCGGACGCTGGAGCTTATTCCTTTTTATCGGCTCCATGACGCCCGCTACGTAATTTACTGGCAAAAACAAAGTCCGGAAGGCTTGCAGAAAATGCAGGAAGAGCTGGCTCGGCAGGAGGCCGCCGCCCAGCAGTTAGCCGCGATAACGCTGGATGTAGTCTATGCCGGCGAACAGCAACCCGAGTCCGATCACTTTGTGAAGAGCRGAAAAAGCAATACGGGGCAAAATCAGGATCGTCACTGGCGGGATGCCCGAGGCTGGTTCAGTTATCAGCTCAAAAACCCGAATCAGCAGGCGGATCGTTTGCAGGTGACGTATTGGGGTAAGGACCGAAACCGAAAGTTCAAAATTCTCTTAAACGATCAACCTTTGGCTACCGTTGAACAGGATGGTCAGAAAGGCGAAGCGTTTTATACGGAAGAATATGCCATTCCAGCCTCTCAAAATGCTCAGGCAGGACCGCTAACGGTCAAGTTTGTCGCAGAACCAGGTTCGGCGACAGGAGGAGTTTATGAGGTACGGCTGCTGAAGAAATAAGGCCTGGGGGAGTGGGGTTGGGGTTGAAATCCTAGGTTACAGAATGGATCGAGCCTACGGCTCTTACACGCCTGTAAGAGCCGTAGGCTCGATTAGTTTACTAAGGTCGGATTTTAATCCGACCCTGTGCGGGATTAGAATGGTTAAGCCCGTAGCGTCTGCAACGCTTTCGTCCAGCGGGCCAACTCTTTAAACATCGCATCCGCCGCTCTTTCGGAGCTATCGGTAGGCTGGAAATTCATCTCATCGTCAAATAGCTTATTGAAAAACGTCAGGGCTACGCTCTCCACGAGCGGTACCATTTTCAATGTCGTAAGTACCTGCTTAAGGACTTGAGCTGCCCGGAGTCCGCCTGACTGACCACCGTAACTGACAATGCCCACAGGTTTATAGGCCCATTCGTGGTAGACGTAATCCAGAGCATTTTTTAGGGGAGCCGTAATACTGAAGTTGTACTCGGCGGTAACAATTATGAAGGCATCCGCTTCATCAATCTTCGCACTCCACTGCTTGGTGTGTTCATGTTCGTACTGACGCATGGCAGGATGGGCGGGTTCGTCCATCAAGGGAAGATTGATTTCGCCCAGATCCAGTATTTCCACCGAGAAATCAGGATGGCGTTGGGCTACGGAAGCTATCCAGTCAGCAATGCTGGGTCCTTTACGACCCGGACGAGTAGTGGAGGTAATGATTTTGAGCGTATACATCAGCAATAAAAAGGGTTTACGGTAGCCAGCGGGTACTGACTCAAAAGTGCAGGAAAAGCAATCGTAGGAAAAACGGAAACCCAGGCATTAAGTTTATCTAATTCCATGAAATCAATCAATACAGTTTCTCAAAGCACTAATAGAACTGTAAAAATTTATGAAATTCTGGATCAAATTAATGCATTCAGAATCAATGGATTTTGAAGATATGAGCTAATAAGACCTCTCATTTTTTTAAGAAATCACTCGCGTATTGATCAAAGTACGAAAAGGTTTTACTTATTTGCGGCCAATAATCTATAAAATCTATAGACTTTATTATTTTTACCGAATCTTCCCTGATGAACCAATCTGATTCGCTGATGACTTCGAAGTGTTGTACCTGTGGCCCAATGCAGGCTAGGTCTTGAACCTGTTGAGCATTCCAGTCCACTTCTCCCGTTTCTTTCAAACCATCAAATCTTTCCTATATGAAAACAAGTATACCCCGTCTTTTAGTTGGGCTGACGGTTTGGTTAACTAAGTCACGCAACCTTTGCTCAGACCGTATCGCTCCAAGGCAACGTTCTTTCCACTGATCAGGAACCTCTGGTAGGAGCGACCGTACAAATCAAAGGCACGCAATCAGCGGCATTGACGCAGCCCGATGGTTCTTTTCAGTTGAGCGTTCCGGCAGGTTCAACCATCCTACGGGTAAGCTATATCGGCTTTGAATCTCAGGAAATTACGCTAAACGGTCAGACGCGTTTAACCATCGAGCTTAAACCCGACAGCCGGCAGCTTAACGAACTGGTCATTACGGGTTATAGTACCCAAAATCGAAAAGACATTGTCGGTTCGATTGCAAAAATTTCCGGGGAAGAACTCAAAAACGTACCCGCCGCCAGTTTCAACCAACTCTTGCAGGGCAAGGTGACGGGAGTGCAGGTGCAGTCAAACTCCGGCGTACCCGGTGGGGGGATTACCTTTCGCATTCGGGGGAACAACTCCATCAACGCCTCCGTCGATCCTTTGTACGTCATTGATGGAGTGTTTGTAAGCACGAGTGAACCCATCCGTACGGGCCTGGGGCAGCAGCAGCAATCCAATCCCCTGGCCGACATCAATCCGGCTGATATTGAGAGTATTCAGGTCTTGAAAGATGCCAACGCTACTGCCATCTACGGTTCATTGGGAGCAAATGGAGTTGTGATCGTCACCACAAAACGGGGAAGTCTGAACAGTCGGGCTAAAATCACCGCCAATGTGTCGCACGGCTGGTCGTCCGCCATTAAAAAATTTAAAGCTACCACCGGTCCCGAAACCGCCACGCTGGTCAACGAAGCCGTTCGAAATACGGCTCAGGATCGCGGTCTGGACCCTACTACGGTTGCACTGCCTTTTCCCAATCCCAGCACCGTGCCCACGTACGACCGCATTAGCGATCTGTTTCGGGTGGCTTCTACGTCCGCGTATGATCTTTCGGCTCAGGGTGGTACGGCCAAGAGTACCTATTTTGCGGGTTTTAGCTATCTCAAGCAGGAATCTATCGTCAAACCATCTGATTTTGAACGATATACCCTTCGTTTTAACTACGACAATTACTTAACCGACAAACTTAAGCTGGGCAATAGTATCAACGTGACGCGTTCGTTTCGCAACGTGAGTAGTAATGATAATAACCCCACGGGTGTCATCAACTCGGCTATTTTCCCACGTTCGTACCTGCCCATTTTCAACGAAGATGGCACCTACGCCCGATCGGGTAGTTTCGATAATCACCTGGCCCTGATCAATAATCTGAATAACCAGGCCGTCGGATGGCGGACCATTGGTAACGTATTTGCCGAATTACATATCCTGCCCGAACTGACCTTGCGAAGCAGCTGGAGTCTGGACAACACGGACATGTACGAAAACAACTACAGCAATACGCTCATTGCCGCCGGGATTGCCACCAAGGGAGCGGCGACTTCGTTTGAAACGAAAAACCTGATTTTCACCAATGAACAGATACTTACGTACATCAAATCTTTCGGGGAAAAGCATCGGATCAATGCACTAGTAGGAAATACGTTCAACCGGGTACTGAACGAAAGCACAAGTGCCTCGGGGCAGAACTTCGCCAGTAATGATCTGACGGCTATTTCGGTAGCCGCTACCACCACGGGCTCTTCTGGTCGGAGCCGGGCTACCTTGCTTAGTTTCTTCGGAAAGGCCAGTTACACCTATGACAATCGGTTTACATTCGATGCCAGTTTGCGGGCCGATGCCTCGTCCAAATTCGGGGCTGACCGCCGCTGGGGGTATTTCCCTTCGGGAGGGGTGGCCTGGAACGCTTCCCACGAATCATTTATTGAGGATTTAAACGTCTTTAGTGATCTGAAATTCAGAGCCAGTCTGGGTCTGAGTGGGAATCAAAACGGTATCGGGCCCTACGCCGCTCAAGGGTTGTGGTCGTCGGGAGCGAACTACCTCGATGCAGCGGGTATTGCTCCTTCGCAGCTCGAAAACCGACAACTTACCTGGGAAACAACCCGTCAGGTCGATATTGGTACGGAGTTCAGCTTTTTCAAAAACCGACTCAGTTTTGTGGTGGATTACTACAACAAGTACACCTACGATCTGCTGCTGAACGTTCCCGTACCCTCACGTTCCGGTTTTACGACGTATTTACAGAACTACGGAGCGGTTCGTAACAAAGGCGTTGAGTTTTCGATTCATTCCGAAAATTTCGCGGGATCGGACTTTCGCTGGTCCACGGATTTCAATATCTCCTTCAACCAGAATCGCATTGAAAAACTGGCCTCGGATATTGCTCAGGGAGCTTCGGGTCGGAACATTTCCATTCTGCGGCAGGGCTACTCCGTCAACTCGTTTCAACTGTACAAACAGCTTTACGTCGATCCACAAACGGGAAATGCCGTGTATGAAGACGTGAATAAAGATGGACTGATTACCTCCGCGGATCGGCAAATAGTAGGCAATGCCCTGCCGCGTTTTACGGGCGGACTCACCAACACGCTCTCGTACAAACGATTTGATCTGAACGTTCTCTTTTACTTCCAGCAGGGAAACAAAATCATGAGTATGCATGATTTCTTCCTGGTCCACGGAGGTACGCAGAATTTCATCGGCTTTATTCCCCGGCAACTCGAACGCTGGCAAAAACCGGGTGACGTTACGGACATTCCCCGGATGACGACTTACAGTGGCGACCCTACTGTCAACGGCGGAGCAGCTAATAATTATAGCGGAAACGTGACCAATCAGAGTACCCGGTATTTGCTCGATGGCTCGTTCATTCGGCTGCGAAACGTATCCCTGAGCTATACGCTACCGGATGCGATTACCCGCCGAGCCCGTTTGTCGGTCGTACGGGCCTACGTACAAATTGCCAACCTACTCACCTTCACCCGCTATTCCGGACTTGATCCGGAAGTGAACTCGCAAAGTAATAACCAGAACACGTCGGGCTACGACTGGGCAACGGTACCCCAGCCCCGAACGGTACAGGCCGGTTTGAGTGTCACATTATAATCTTCGATTCATGAAACGATATATCCTTGCGGCTGTACTGACGGCCAGCCTGATTTCCTGCGACAAATACCTGGACGAAACGCCCAATAATGCCCTCCCCGCCGCTACGGCCATTCGGGATGCGGGTACGGCTCGGGCCGCCATTAATGGGGCGTATTCCCGCGTGCAGAGCTACTACGCCAGCGGTTATCCCACGCTGGGCACGATTACGACGGACAATGTCATTTTTAACGGAACGCTGAGTCAGTACCTACAACTGGATCAGAATGCCGTTACACCGGATAATGCCATTACGCTGGATGTCTACCAGAGCATTTATCGGGCGATCAATACAGTCAATAGCATCATCGCTTACGTTCCGGCCATCAACGATCCTAATCTGGGCAGTACGGAAAAAAATACCATTCTGGGCGAAGCCTATTTCATTCGTGCTCTGAGCTACTTCGACCTGGGTCGGGCATGGGGTGTGGGTACAGTTACAACTGACGCCAACTACTACGCTGGATGGACTGAAGGGCATCAAACGCAGTACGCTCACGCAGACGTACGATCAGGTACTGGCTGATTTGACCAAAGCCGAAGAGTTGCTGGCCGAAGATGCCACGACCCGGAACCGGGCTCAGAAAAGTACGGCCCGTGCCTTGCGGGCTCGGGTGCATCTGTACCGCAAGGAATGGGCGGAAGCTGAAACGTACGCCAGTCAGGTGATTGGCAATACGAAATATGCCTTAGTGAAGCCATACAAAACCTTTTTTACGTCGCCGTTTTTGAGTCAGGAGTCGGTTTTTGAACTGAGCTTTTCTACCAATAATCGAAATAGTTACTGGAATTTATGGTACCCCAGTTCGCTCGGTGGACAGTATACCTTGAAACCTTCGGCCACGATCGTGGAGAAATTGAATAACCCAGCAATTGGCGGCAGTCGCAAAGCTCTGCTGGCGGGTACGGGTAACAACGTATACGGTGTGCTCTACAATACCTCGGCGACGAGTACGGATCCTTCCTACGTCATTCGTATTGCCGAGTTATATCTGATACGGGCCGAAGCACGGGCTCAGCAAAACAAGCTTACCGAAGCTTTAGCGGATCTGAACACGGTACGTAGTCGGGCGGATGTTGCGGCAGCTACCACGAGTACGAAAGAGGCTTTACTGTTGGCTATTGAGGAAGAAAATAACGTCGAATTCGCTTTTGAGGCCCACCGCTGGTTCGATCTGGTACGTACGGGCCGCACCGGTGCCGTGTTGGGCCTGACCAACTCGCAATACTGGGTATTTCCCTTTCCGTACCAGGATGTCTTGTCTGATCCGGATCTGGAGCAAAATCCAGGGTATTGATCTGGGTGGCGTATGGTTGGCAGTTGGTCTCGTCTGTAGAGTTATTGGTTGTTCGTTGAAAGTTGTTTCGTGAATAGTTGCATAATCAAATTAAGCTCAGTATCAGCCATCTAAGACTGACAGCTAAGCCAGTTGTGCGTTCTGTCTAAGGTTAGTTAATCCAGTAGTAGGCGTTTGGATACCTGATTACAAAGACGCTGAAATCAAAAGAAAAATCCTTCATTCACCTCGTATTCCTTTTCCCAATGAACCAACGATTGCTACTCGTTCTCTTTCTTCTGCTAGCCAGTTCTTCACTGTGGGCTCAGCAGTCGTATTACTTCCCGAATACGGGTACGTTTGATTCCCGCATTCCTAGTCCTGAGCAGTTCCTGGGTTATCCGATTGGAACGCATTACACCCGTCACGACCAGATCGTTGCGTACTTCAAAGAACTCGAACGTACCTCCAATGGCAAGGCTCACGTGCAGGTCATTGGCAAGAGTTACGAAGAACGGCCACAGATCATACTGACGGTTACGGCTCCGGAGAATTACAGTAATCTGGAAAAGATTCGCCAGAAACACCTCACCGTCACTGACCCAGCTCAACCTAATCTGACCAAGGCCGATCCGGTAATCGTGCTGCTGGGCTACAGCGTACACGGAGCCGAAACGTCCGGTGGCGAAGCGGCCCTGCTGACGGCGTATTATCTGGTAGCCAACCAAAGTGCTGAAACGGCTCAGTATCTCAAGGAGGCGGTCATTCTGATCGATCCTGCACAAAATCCTGATGGTCGCGACCGGGCGGCCAACTGGCATAACATGTACAAGTCGTTTCCACCGGTATCCGATCCGGCGGATCTGGAACACCTCCAGGGTTTTCCCGGGGGCCGCGTCAACCACTATTTTACGGATTTGAACCGCGACTGGCTGAGTGCCGAGCAGATTGAAAGCAAGAACCGGGTCGATTTCTCGCATCAGTGGTATCCTAATGTGCACATCGATTTTCACGAAATGGGTACGAATAGCACGTATTATTTCGAACCTACGCCAGCGGGTCACCAGAGTCCATTATTACCGCAGTCTTCCTATGATTTCAATGCGACGCTGGCTAAGTACCACGCCGAAGCCCTCGACAAGATTGGCTCATTGTATTTTACCAAAGAAAGCTTCGATAACCTGTCGCCCATTTACGGTTCGACGTATCCTGATTTCTACGGAGCCGTTGGTGTAACCTTCGAGCAGGGCAGTTCGCGGGGACTGGTGCAGGAAAGTACGTCCGGTCCAGTTACGTTTCCATTCACGATTCGTAATCACCTGGTAACGGGTCTGGCTACGCTAAAGGGGGCTTTGGCCGAAAAAGAAAATCTATTCAAACTCCAGAAGGACTTTTTCAAATCGGCCGTTACTCAGGGCAAGGCTAACCCAGCCAAGGCGTTTGTCTTCGGCGACAGTCGCGATGTTTCGCTGACGAATAAGCTGTTATCGCTGGTGTTACGGCACCGTCTGAAGGTGTATGCTCTGAATGCTGACGTAACCGCCGATGGTAAAAAATTCGAGAAGGGAAAAGCCTACGTGGTTCCCGCCGAGCAACCCTTTTTCCGAATCGTACACTCCTTGTTTGAAGAAACCCCAAAACTGAAAGACAGTACGTTCTACGATAACACGTCGTGGTCGGTTGTACACGCGTATGGTATCCAACAGGCAAAACTCAACTCGGTACCTTCGCTAGGACAGGCCGTTACCGCCGTGCCGACCGTGCAGGGAGGTGTAGCGGGTGGTAAGGCTCAGTTGGCGTACTTGCTCAACTGGTCGGAATACAATGCTTCACGGGCTTTGTATTCCCTGCTTTCACAGGGAGTACTGGTAAAGACCTCGCTGAAACCTTTCACTAGTCAGACTGCTACGGGGCCGCAGAAATTCAGTTACGGCTCGTTGGTGATTCCGGTCGCTGGTCAAAAAATCAGTTCGGATAGTCTATACCGGGCGGTAGAAGAAGCGTCGCGTCGCTCCAACCTGACCTTTGCAACCACTTCTACGGGTTTTAGTCTGGAAGGCATTGACCTGGGAAGTAATAACATTCTGCCGGTACGTAAACCCGAAGTGGCCCTCATCACCGGCGTAACGTCGGGACTAGCCGAAGCGGGTCAGGTCTGGTTTCTGTTGAATGAACACCTGCAATTGCCCGTCAGTAAGCTGGATCCGCAAAGTCTGGAACGCGTTTCGCTGGATCGTTATCAGGTGCTGGTGTTACCCAACGGAACGTACCGCGAGTGGAGCAAGCCAACCGTCGATGCCTTGAAAGCCTGGGTAAGCCGGGGTGGTACGCTGATTACCTTCCGCACCGCTTCGGAATGGGCCATCGGCCAGGGTTTTGCGAAAGAACGCGTGTTTGTCGATTCTTCGGCTACGCGTCGCAATGCGTCCGTAACCCGCGTTGATTACGCTACCCGGGCCGAAACGGAGGCTCCGCGACGTATTAACGGAGGGATTTTCCAGGCGGACATCGACATCACGAATCCCATTGCGTTCGGTCTGAACGATCGGAAAATTTTCTTCACGAAAACGGGCAATACAATCCTGTTACCCAGCAAAGACAAGTATGCAACGGTGGCCAAGTACCTGCCTTTCTCGTACATCAGTGGTTACGTTTCCAAGGAGAATGTAGCTAAAATCAATAATACGGCATCAATTCTGGTTGGACAACTCGGTCAGGGGAAAGTCATCCTGTTCGCCGAAGACCCCACTTATCGCCACTACTGGCATGGGACGAATCGGCTGTTTCTGAATGCTCTTTTTTACGGAAATCTGATTCAGTTACAGTCGGCTTTTCTGGGAGCTGCTGAGGAGTAATTCAATAGTTTGACCTGAATAGTTTATGAAGCCGTTGTCGGAACTCCGATGACGGCTTTTTTCACTGGTACAGGTTCACTGGTGCAGGTTTCCAAACCTGTACCTACCATTGGGCAGTTTCCAACTGCCTTTGCGTTTTCCCCGCATTGCATACGGGGCTATGGATGTTGAACCCCTCCGGGGTTGGCGAATCGGATATGCAAGTTTGCATGAGATAGCCATTTAACTCCAGCGGGCATTCGATTAGCCATAGATGCCTCTCATGATTAATGCCCAACGTTATATTTCAATAAACATATCCCGTCCGCCAGTCGTTATATTCAAACGGAAATAACGATTCATGAAATACACTCTACTTTTTACCTTCTTCCTGACTAGTGCAGTGCTCCAGGCACAGACCCGTCTTGATAGTCTTCGGTCGGATACGTCCCGTAATCTTCAGGAGCTGGTGATTACTGCCTCGCGGGTGCCCGAACGGCTGTTGCAGTCGCCGCTCAGTATTGAGTTACTCAATGCCCGCCAGATTCGGTACTCGGCTCAACCCTCGTATTACGACGCGATTGAAAATCTGAAGGGGGTGCAGCTACTCACCTCCAGCTTAGGTTTTAAAGTCTACAACACCCGGGGCTTTGCCAACCCAACCAACGTACGCTTTGTGCAGCTGGTGGACGGAATGGACAATCAGGCACCGCACATCGGATCTCCCATTGCCAGTGCTCTGGCCCCTTCGGATCTGGATATTGAACGGGTAGAAATTGTACCGGGAGCGGCTTCGGCCTTGTACGGACTCAGTGCTTTGAACGGTTTGGCCCAGCTCATTACCAAAGATCCATTCACTTCACCCGGACTAAGCATTGGTCAGAAAACGGGAGTCAATCACGTCGGAGAATCGCAGGTTTCACCCCAACTTTATACTGAAACCAGTCTGCGATACGCCCAGCCTTTGAGCAATCGGTTTGCCTTCAAGATCAACCTTACCTACCAGCAGGGGTACGACTGGATCGCTCGCGACGCTGCCGACCTGAATCCGAACGCCAATGCCTCGCTTGGTTTGACGGGTATGAATAATCCCGGAAGTGATCGGGTCAATCAGTACGGCGATGAATCCGCCAATCGGCGTACGCTGACGCTGGGCGGCAAGAAGTACGTAGTCTCGCGGACGGGCTATTTCGAAAATGATATTACCGATTTACGACTTCGAAACCTACGGGGCGACGTGGCTTTGTATTGGCGGTTGAAACCCGGCTGGACGCTTTCATACCATTACAAAGCCGCCACGCTCAACAACGTATACCAGCGAACCAATCGCTTTCGACTGGAAAATTACCGACTCAGTCAGCAGGGACTGGTACTGGAATCACCAGCCTTGTTAGTGCGATTGTACCGCACCGCCGAAAACACGGGCGATTCCTACAACATCCGTTCAATGGCGGAAAATATGGATCGTTCGTTCAAATCCGATGATCGCTGGTTCAGTGACTTTTCCAGTCAGTTTACCGCAGCCACGCAAGCCGGGCAAAGCGTAGGTCAGGCCCTGCAACAGGCTCGCACTCAGGCCGATCAGGGGCGGATACAACCGGGTACCCCAGCTTTTGATGCGGAAGTCAGTCGTTTGCGGGCCATCAATAACTGGGATATTGGGGCGGCTCTGCAGGTAAAATCCTGGCTGTACCACGGGGAAGCTCAAGTGGAAGTCAGTCGTCTGCTGGGCCCTAAATTTCAGGAAAAAACCAGGCTTCATCTCCTAGCTGGAGGTGATTTTAGGCAGTACGTAGTCTTTCCCGATGGTAACTATTTTATCAATCCGGATGGTACGGATCGGAATCTCCAGTATCGCAAAGCGGGCGGATTTGTACAGGCTTCGCGGACGTTCTGGGGTGAACGGTTAAAGTTAACCGGCTCCCTGCGACTCGATAAAAATCAGTACTTTACGCCGCGACTGAATCCCTTGGTAACGGCCGTTTTTTCGCCCGCGGCCGAACAGTATGTACGAGCTTCGTACCAGACGGGCTATCGATACCCGTCGCTGTTCGAAGCTTTTTCCAACGTTAATTCGGGCGGGGTGAAACGGGTAGGAGGACTGAAGGTGATGTCGCAGGGCATTTTTGAACGTTCCTATTTCCGTACCTCCATCGATGCGTTTCAGACGGCAATCAATACCGACGTCAACACCCATCAACTGACTACCGAACAGGCTATTCAGAAAAACAAAGGCTTACTACGGAAAAACACCTATACCTACCTGCAACCCGAACAGGTGAACAGTCTGGAAGTGGGGTATCGGGGCCTGTTTTTCAAAAAACGTCTATACATCGACGTTGATTTTTACTACAACGTGTATCGGAATTTCATCGCTCAGGTCGAAGCTAACATTCCAAAGAAATCCAATACTGATTCACTGGCTTATTACCTGGCCGACCGAACCCAACAGGACCGCTATCGGCTCTGGACCAACTCAAAAACCCGGGTTTATAATTACGGCTCCAGCGTAGGAATTCGGTATGCCCTGATACGTGAATGGACCGTAACGGGAAATGCCTCGCTGGCTCGCCTGGACCGGACGGATCAGGGAGACGGGCTCGAAGAAGCTTTCAATACGCCCCAATGGATTACTAATGTTGGGTTGGCAAATCCAACCTTGTGGAAGTCATTCGGTTTTTCAGTGAATTATAAATACCAAAGTGCTTTTCTCTGGCAATCGTCCCTGGCAACGGGGCAGGTGCCCGCCATTCATACGTTCGATGCTCAGGTGAGCTATGATTTCTCCTGGTTGCTGGTAAAAGTAGGAGGTACGAACGTGTTTAACCGCCCGTACACCACCTTCAAGGCTGGCCCCGGTGTGGGAGGATTGTATTACACTTCGCTCGTATTAAAAGCCTGGTAATTAAAACGTAGTAAACGATGGAATAGGAATTTTTTGTAGTAGAAGAAACTATCTACGTTATGCAGACAAAACCGATCACCCCCAACCAGCACGGTACCATTGACTATGCCTTTAGCGTAATCCAGACCGTAACGCCTACGCTGCTTGAGTTGCCTAAACCAACCCAGCATGTATACCAGATACTGGGCCTGAGTTTTCTGACTGTCAACGCGTTGACGGATACAGACGTTGCTGCAAAACCCGTACTGACGTTCAAACAACATCAGCGGGCTGATGCTGCTTTTCTGGCTGGATTAGCTCTGCTGACATTGAGCCGCCCCATCCGTACACACAAGCGGACGCTAGCTTTTCACCTGGGCTTTCTGGCTTTGGCTATTACACATTATGTATTGACAGACTACGACAGTGGTTCCGGTTCGTAACGCAATAACTATTCGTCTAGTGATGAGTTGAACGGGTGTCAGAGAGAAGATAAAAAGCCTTCTGTCCGGCACCCGTTTACACCTATTAGTCAACTAACGCACCTGTTCTACAGGCAAGTAAATGCGAAAGGTGGCCCCTTGACCCGGCTGACTTTCCGCTGTGATGGCTCCACCATGATTCCGAACTACCTTTTCACAAATGGCCAGGCCGATACCCGTTCCGGGGTATTCACTTTTGCCGTGTAATCGCTGGAAGACCTGAAAAATTCGTTGACTATATTGTTCATCAAAGCCAATGCCGTTATCTGCGATCGTGATGCAAGCATACGCTTCGGCCATTCGGGCCGGTTGCACATCCTGCGGAAGCTCATCCAGCCATAATTGGGTTGAATGCATGCGAATGGCAGGAGCCAGTTGTGGCTGACGAAACTTCAGTGCATTACTCAGGATATTCTGGAAAAGTTGTCCAAGCTGAAGGATATCACCCCGAACCATGGGTAAGGGCTCCAGACGAATGGAGGCTTTCGACTCCTGGATCCTCAGTTCCAAGTCTGAAAGTACCGTTTTCAGGATTTCCGTCAGGGAGACAAGTTCGGTAAACTCCTGGTTCGAAGAAAGTCTGGATAAGGTCAGTAAGTCGCTAATCAGCAGGGACATACGTTGGGAGGCAACCTGCATCCGTTTCAGATAGGTCACGCCATCGCCCAACTGACTGCTGTAACGACTCATCAGAATATCGCCGAACTGCTGTACTTTCCGCAACGGTTCCTGCAAGTCATGGGAGGCAATGTAGGCAAACTGTTCCAGGTTTTCGTTGGAGCGGGTGAAGAGTACGTTCGACTCCTCCAGTTCTTCGTTGCTGCTTTCCAGTTGCTCATTGATAGAAGCCAGCTCTTCATTTGCCGCCGCCAGTTCTTCCGTTCGTTGCTGAACCAGCTGTTCCAACGCTCGCTGGGTTTCCCGTTGTTGCGTAACATCCTGAGCCGTTCCCGCGAGTTTATAGGGTTTGCCCTGAGCATCGTGGTACACTCTGGCCTGAGCGTGAATGGTCCGCTGGTAGCCCGTATGCCGATGCGTAATGACGTTCTCGTTTTCGTAATACCCCGAACCTGCAATCACCGCATCAATTTGATCCCTGACTGCGTTTCGGTATTCTTCCGGTACTAGCTCGTAAACTTCTTCGGGGTAGGCACTGAGTTCGGCCAGGCCCATCCAGTCCCGTAATCGTTCCGAATAAGTAAATTTTCCGCTTTCCATATCCATACTCCAGGTGGCCAGTTGAGCCAGTTCAATAGCTCCCCGTAAACTTTCTTCGGCTTCCTGAATCTGCTGGCGAGCCTGAGCTACCGGCGTTACGTCAGCGGCAATGTCCAGAATGGCGTACACCTGACCGTGGGCATCAAACAGAGGGCTGTAAATGATGTTGTACAGATTATGAGTCATCACGCCGTCCTGTACGATGTTTACCTGAGTCTCATAACTCTGGTACATGTTACCCGTCGTATAGACATCATCAAGAATTTGCAGGAAAGGCTGGTTGTCCAGTTCCGGCATGACCTCCCGAAGCGGCTTTCCCACAATGTTCGGACCTTTCCCAACAATATCAATGAAAGCCTGATTGGGCAGTTCCACCAGCAGATCGCGTCCCACAAATAAGCCAATCGCTACGGGAGCCGTAGCAATCAGTGCTTTTAGCCGGGCTTCACTGGCTTCTACCGCTTTGCGGGCCTGTACCTGAGCCGTGACATCAATGCCCACAACGAGGACACCCGTGATTTCCCCTTCATCATTGCGTTGGGGCTGATAGGTGAAATCCAGATACAGCGTTTCTATTTCCTCAGAATTAGATACGTATACGGCTACTTCTCTGGTTACCAGGGATTGCCGGGTTTGAATGACTTGTTCCAGAATCTGTTCAAAACCCCGATCCAGGAGCTCGGGCATGGCCTCGCGTAAGGGTTTTCCTAATAGCGTTTCCGACGAACGGCTAATCAGCCGAGTATAGTAGGGATTGACCATCTGGTACGTCCATTCCTCTTTATCCAGCAGTGCAACAGCGATGGGTGAGTGTTCCAGCAGCGTTTTGAAAGCTTGCCGTACAGGCATGATGGGTAGCCGATCCTGAGGAATGACTTCTACCAAACCCGCTATGGAAGAGCCGATTCGACTGGCTCGTAACCGAATCCAGCGGTTGGTCAACACATTGCGGCACTGTATATCCAGAGATGAAGCGAGACTTTCATCTTGAAAAACGGATTGGACCCGCTTCTGATCTGACTTGCCCAGCGTCTGCAACCAGGCTTCGTACGGAAGTTCGGTGCTGAGGGCAAAGCCAAAAAGCTCCTGACTAACGGCATCACAGCGAAGAAGCCCTTGCCCGGAATCATAGACCCAGGTACCGACTCCATGCGTCTGTAAAAGAAGTTTCAACCGCTCATCGTCCGCGGCGGGTAAGTGGGAAAATGGCTTAGGGGATTCCGCCATGTTTTAATCCGTTTATGTACGGTATTGTAACTCGGCTATTCCTAAAAGGTTGGATATAAACGGATAATAATCAACTTCTCTGTTTTAATGCGACCATAAAGAACGAATTTATTCATGAAATGGATGGTAGTATAGCCCGTACAACAAAAAGCTCGGTAAGGCAGTAAAGACGGCGGAACTCACTACAATGACGGTGTTTATACGGTTAAGGGCTTAGCCCATACACCCAACGCCGCCGTTCGCTGAGCATAATGGTCGAAATCAATGGCCGGGCGGCCCAATACCCGTTCTACGTCAGGAGTCAGCGAGGCATTGCGACCGTCGAGTACTTCACTGAACAGATACGCGAGTAAGGCTACCAGTTCCGGCGGCGTACCCTGTTCCTGCAAAGCGGCTAGGTACGAGTCCAGTGGAATCGTTTCGTAGGTGATTGATCGGTCGGCGTAGCGGGCAATCGTCTGAACGGCCTCGGCGAAGGTCAGCAGGCGAGGACCCGTCAATTCATACACGCGTCCCGTGTGTTGGGGCTGCGTCAGAGCGGCTACGGCTACTTCGGCAATGTCCTCGGCATCAATGAATGGTTCCCGAACGTCCGCTACGGGCAACACCATTTGCCCCTGCTGTATACCTTCCAGAAAAAAACTTTCGCTAAAATTTTGATGAAACCAGCTGCTCGTAACACGGTCCATTCCACGCCAGCGTTCATGACGATTTGTTCGCATCGTTCAGCGGCTTCTTCTCCCCGGCCGGATAGAATAACGAGTCGACGAACCCCCGCCTGCACGGCCTTTTCCACAAACGAATGAATGCTATCAAATGCTTCGGGAATGGCCAGATCGGGCTGAAAGCTGATGTACACGACTTCCACGCCATTGAGTACGGCGGGCCAGGTAGTTGGGTCATACCAGTCAAAGGCGGGCTGATTATGACGTGATCCGATTCGTACGGGAAAACCCTGATTCTGAAGTCGTTCAACGATCCGGTGACCGGTTTTGCCGGTTCCTCCCAGCACGAGAATAGGATTGCTAATGTGCATGTTTGTAGCGTTTACGAGTGAAAAGCTTCCTCGGTGAGAAGCTGTTTCAAAAGTATCCCACTGAAAAACGCGGCACTAGAACAAAACCGACACTAGAAGGGTGAACTCGAAAAATTACCGAGAATCTGTT
>NZ_NJAG01000233.1 GCF_002872335.1 Siphonobacter sp. BAB-5405
ACTCGATTAGCTTAATAACAACCGTCAATCGGCCAGGAAATCTGGGGCAGACGGTAGCAGAAAATTTTCATGGCTTAGAAAAGACCAGTAGCGGTTATAAATGGTCAGCTGCGTATCGAACGGATGAAGACTACCGGGGCAAAATTCAGAACGATACGCTTTATCAAAAAAAAGCCTTCAATCCTTAGGGTGGCTAGCGTTGCCCAACAACTATCAGATCAAAGATGCTACTTCCCCACAGCTAGAAGGTATTACGATTATAGCCACTAAACGTTAGGCCAGTAACTAATCGTTACTAGAAGACATCAAAAGGTTCGTCGCCAGGTTTCAAGGTTACGTTCGAAACCCAGTACTTGCAAGCTTTTTCCCCTTAAGCWKYYMGTKTAGTKCGGRSAWACGKGYWTSAGTCCGTAGCCTGGTCACGGAATTATTTCTGCTTGAACCGTTTGTCGTAGGTCCCGAAATCTATCCAATGCTCGGCCTGGGCATCGCCTAGCCCCCGCGAGCATCGGGACCGATCTGGTGTG
>NZ_NJAG01000051.1 GCF_002872335.1 Siphonobacter sp. BAB-5405
CTGGCGGATCAATCAGGAAAATTTCCTCAAAAACGTCTCGCAACTTTCGGAAGCCAAGCTTCGCCTGAGTTACGGTCTTTCCGGAAACAACGCCTTTAACAATTTCTACCCGTACGTGGCTACGCTGAACTCGGACAATTATTCTTTCAACAATAACCTGGTGAATGGGCTGGTTCCGGCTTCGCTGGCCAATACGCAGCTAGGCTGGGAGAAAAACCAGCAGTTGGACGCCGGACTGGATCTGGGTATCTTCTCGAACCGGATTTATCTGGTGGTGGACTACTACCAGCGTATCACCCGCGATCTGCTGCTTTCCGTAAACGTACCTTCCGTATCCGGTTTTACGACGGCTACCAAGAACATCGGCAAGATGGAAAACAAGGGCTGGGAATTTGGGCTGAATACCCGGAATTTAACGGGAAGCCTGACCTGGAATACCAGTGCCAACGTTTCCTTTAACCGGAATAAAGTACTGGCTCTCGGGCCCACGGGTGATCCGATCAAAAGCTCCAGTGGCATCGGCGAAACCAACATTACGCAGATTGGAGCTCCCATTGGCAGCTTCTATGGCTACCGGCAGATCGGTATCTTCAACAATCAGGCCGATCTGGACGCCTATCCCCACGATGCAACGTCCCGGCCCGGTGACGTGAAGTACGAAGATGTAAACAAGGACGGGAAAATCACGGCGGATGACCGTACGCTGATCGGCAACAACCAGCCCGATTTCATTTACAGCCTGACCAACACGTTCAGTTACAAAGGCTTTGACCTGAGTATTGCCTTACAGGGAACGCAGGGCGGTCAGGTACTGAACCTGAGTCGGCGGTTTTTTGAAAACCTGGAAGGCAATGCGAACCAGATTACGACGGTTCTCTCCCGCTGGCGTTCGCCGAATGATCCCGGTAATGGCGTGACCCCCCGGGCTAACGCCCGCACCACGGGCAATAATAACGCCGTGTCTTCCCGCTGGGTGGAGGATGGTTCGTACCTCCGCATTCAAAACGTGAGTATCGGCTATCAGTTACCCAAACCCTGGCTCGACCGGGTTGGTCTGGAACAGGCTCGTCTGTACGTATCGGGTCAGAACCTGCACACCTGGACCAAGTACCTCAACTACAACCCTGAAGTCAGCAACTACGAAGGACCGCTCACGGGTGGGGTCGATTACGGCTACTATCCGCTGGCTCGTACGGTTACGATCGGCCTTAACCTTGGTTTCTAACGGACCTCTCAAACTGACCTTATGAAAGCATCGCTTGTTTATACCACCCTGGCTCTTAGCCTATTAGCTACTTCCTGCCAAAATTCCTTTATTGATTTACAACCCATTTCCTCAGCTAGCACCGATAATTTTTACCGAACCGCCGAAGATTTTCGTATCGCGGTTAACGGTGCCTATGCTTCTCTGCAAATGGGTGGCATTACGGGCAACAGTTACGTGTTCGGGGAAGTGGCTTCGGACAATACGGTACCGCCCGCTTCGGGTTCCGTCACGGATCAGGATGAGTTTGATCGTTTTTACATTCGTACCACCAATCCTTTCATCAATGGCCGCTGGAATGACAGCTATAACGCCATTGCCCGGTACAATACCATTCTCGACCGCATCAACGCCGTCAGTATGGACGAGACGCTGAAAGGCCGCTACATCGCCGAGGTAAAAGCCTTACGGGCTCACGTGTACTTCAATCTGGTTCGGACGTTCGGCGATGTACCGCTGGTACTCAAATCGATGACTACGCCGGATGAAGGCTATGCCTATGGCCGTTCGCCCCGAACCGAAGTATACGCCCAGATTGAAAAAGACCTGAGCGAAGCCGAAGGTGTATTACCCGTTTCGTACGCGGTTGCCGACTTGGGTCGGGTTACCCGGGGAGCCGCCAAAGCACTTCTGGGAAAGGTGTACCTGACGCAGCGGAAGTACGCACCAGCGGCGTCTAAACTGAAAGAAGTAATCGATTTAAATGTCTATGACCTGCTCCCTTCGTACGCCGAGGTGTTTAGGGTCGGCAATAAAAACAATAAAGAGTCGGTCTTCGATGTGCAGTATAAATCGGGCGGAGCGGGGAGGGCAATCCCTGGCCCAATGACTTCGCCCCGGAGAACTCCGGTAATGCGGTCATTGCCTTTGGCGGTTCGGGAAATAACCAGCCTTCAGCCGATCTGATTGCCGCTTACGAACCCGGTGATGTACGGAAAGACGTCTCGCTCGCTACTTCTTACGTGAACGCCAGTGGTCAGACTATTCCGGCAAATTTTGTGAAGAAGTATTACGACGTACCCGTTACTCGGGGCGATAATGGCAACAACATTCCCCTGATTCGCTACGCCGATGTTTTGCTGATGTACGCGGAGGCTTTGAACGAAGTTTCTTATCAGCCCGAAGCACTCACCTATCTCAACCGCATTCGTACGCGTGCCGGATTAAAAGCTAAAACCATCGCTGATGTTCCCGATCAGGCGGCATTCCGGCTGGCCATCGAACAGGAACGACGCGTAGAACTGGCTTTTGAAGGGCACCGCTGGTTTGATCTGGTACGGACGGGTCGGGCCATTTCAGTCCTAAACAGCAAAAAAGATCAGATTCGACTGGTGAATACACTGACGGAAAACAATCTCGTTTTCCCGGTTCCGCAGGCTCAGATTGACATCAATCGCGACAAAATCAAACAAAATCCGGGGTATTAATTAAATGGGCCGGGCAGTAACCTGCCCGGCTTTCCTAGTTGTATGAGCTTACGCATTCGACTTAGTTTAGGTTTAGTACTGGTTTCCCTGATAGCCTCCGCTCAATCATCGCTGACTTCCTGCCGGGCCGAGTTGGCTGGCGATACCTTACGATTGGGGAATGCCTTCATCGAACGCCTGTATCTGTTCAATCAGGGGCAGTTGCGTACGGTGGCCGTCATCGACAAAGCCCGGAACAAACGCTGGAATCTGAACAGTCAGCATCCTGATTTTTCTTTCCCGAATACTATGGTTTCGGCTTCGGTTCAGGGAAGTTTTACCCGTAAAAACGTCGCGGCTACGGCCACTACGCCAGCGTACGTACAGGCGGAGGTACTGACACCCCTGGGTGATTTGTGGCTGAAACGCGTCTTCCGCATTTATCCGGATTGCCCGGCCATTGCGTGCGACTATTACCTCAGGGGTCATCCACCAGTCACTGAACAACGAGGCGAAGCAAATGCCTATGACCTGCGGAACATCGAATCGCAGGCGGCCCAGCAAGCCGGACAGGCCCAGGCTGCTTTCATGGATCGACTGACGCTCCCGAGTCTGCACGTACAGGCCAAGGCGGTCGAGTTCTTCGATGCTACGGATCAGAATAATACCCTCGTACAGGAGTATCCTCGCCTGGCCTATCGTCAGGAAGTACGCTTACGGGGCAATCTGCTGTTTTTTCAGGAAGTCGGTCAGCCGACGGGTTGGTTTTTTCTGAAAGAGGCTCCCGTATCTGGCGTGCAGTTGGCGTATCCGGGTTTTGATTTTACCTTGAAAACCAACGAAGTGAAGGTAGCCGGATTGGGTATTGCACCGCAGGATCTACGTCCCGATATCTGGGTACGCGGTTACAGCGTAGTACTCGGCCTTAGTGATGGTACGGAAACCGGAGCCCTGCTGGCTCTTCGTTCGTATCAGCGTCAGCTTCGGCAGTCGCCCGCGGATGAAATGATTCTGCTCAATACCTGGGCGACCGCGGACAGGACAAAAACATCAACGAATCCTTCGTACGGGAGGAATTGAAACGGGCCGCCCGGCTGGGCATTACGCATTTTCAATTGGACGATGGCTGGCAGCAGGGCAAGAGTGCCAACTCGGCCTTCCAAGGGGGCAGTTTTACCAACATCTGGCAAAAGCCGGATTACTGGCGACCCGACCCCGCTAAATTTCCCAACGGTTTTACGTCACTCCGGCAGGATGCCGAGAAAGCCGGAATTTCCCTTTCGACCTGGTTTAATCCGAGCATAGACAGCAGCTTTAAGTACTGGGATAAAGACGCGTCGGTACTCATCGATCAGTACCGCACTTACGGCATTCACATGTGGAAGATTGATGGCGTCCGGATTGCCGACAAGCAGGCGGAACTTAATTTTCGCCACATGCTCGATACCGTCATGCAGGTTACGCAGGGAAAGGCCTTGTTCAATCTGGACGTTACCGCAGGACGACGGTTTGGCTATCACTATTTCTACGAATACGGAAATCTGTTTCTGGAAAATCGATACACCGACTGGGCTAATTACTATCCTCACTATACGCTGCGAAATTTGTGGATGCTTTCGCGGTATGTACCCCCGCAACGTCTGCAAATTGAATTTCTAAACAAGTGGCGAAACACGGATAAATACCCCAAAGACGATCCGTATAGTCCGGGTCGGTATTCCTTCGACTATCTCTTTGCCGTGACGATGCCGGGACAGCCGCTGGCCTGGATGGAAGCCCGTAATTTACCCGAGGAAGCCTTTACACTGTCAGAATTGATCAGCGTTTACCGAAAACACAGTCGTGACTGGCACCGGGGTGCCATCTTTCCGGTGGGCGATACGCCGACGGGTACGAGCTGGACGGGTTTTCAATCCCTGCCCGATTCACCAAATGTGGGCTACGTGCTGGTTTTCCGGGAAAATCATCCGCAAAGCCAGGGTATTTTTTCACTGATGAAGCTCCGTCCGGGGCGTTACTCGTTTACCCTACTGGCTGGCGAAGGCAAGAGTTTTCGTACGCAAGTGGGTACAGAGGCTAAAGTCGCCTTTCAGTTACCTACACCCCGTAGTTTTGGCTGGTACCGCTACGAAAAGATGCCCTGAACGATTTTATGCCGTCACCTCCGCCAGGCTGGGCATGGTTCCCATAAAATGAATTTCGTACCGGACGCTCCCATCGCCGACCGGGTTTACGTACAGCCGGGCTCCAATGGATTGACTCAGATGTTTCATTAAAAATAAGGGCAGATTTTCGCTGATGGTGTGTTCGGAACGGTCGCTTTGTTTCGGTTGTAACTCCTGGGAAAGTCGCTGGAAATGAGCGAGTCTGAGGGGCTGAACCGGCGTGGTATCCTGAATCGTAACTACCCAGACCGATTCATCCCGGATATCCCAGGATACCGTCATTTTACCCGCCCGCTGGGAGCCTTCCGGAGTTTGCCGAATCAGGTACACCAGCAAGGTTTGAATCAGCCGCTCGGCCTGTTGGGCATCGGTCAATACGTACAACTGTTCCAGGCCACTGGCCAGTAGCGTCAGTCCCCGAGCCAGGGCCTTGGGTCGGGTTCGTTCGATGATGTGTTGGAGGAGAGCCGCCGCGTCGAAGCGTTCGGGCGTTTCTTTCAGTGTTTTAAGTCGGGCTAATTCCGTAATACCTTCCACTAACGTATGAACGTTCTCCAGATTACGGTGCAGGATCTGTAAAATCTGTTGCCGCTGTTCAGGCGTTCGGTCTGCCTCGCTAATCAGCGAAGCCGCTCCTTCCACCATTCCCAGGCTACCGCGTAAATCATGGGTGGTAGTCCGCATGAATTCACTACGTTCCTGTTCCAGTTGGTTTAGCCAACTGAGGGTTTGCTGGGCCTCCTGCATCTGCCGCTGTTGCACTTCCGTCTGTAAGGCCGTATACTGTTCGATAATCTCTTCGATTACCTCGTCAAAAAACGTACTGATCTGCTCATGGCTTGCCTCCATGGGCTTGTTATACTGCTGTCCATACCCATAAATCATCTGGCGGACGGCTTTTCGCAGGCAGGCCATTTCCTTCAGTACCTTCCGTAGGGAATACCCCTGCTGGTAGCCATACCGACCCAGATCTGCCGCCATCCGGAAAGTGTTCATTGAAACCGGCTGTTCCAGTAAACGCCCCAGCAGCTGTCGTACGCAATTCTGAGCTACTTCATGAGCGAGATACCGGGTTTCGGACCGCTGGGTATCACAACTGACACGCCAATGCTCAAGTAAGGCATTTTGTTGAGCATGGAGATAAACAGCCAGAGATTCCATAGGGTATACCGGGTCAAAGGATCATTGAAACCTCTGCAATATACCGGGTAATATATGGCAGGGACTACTTCACGTTTGTTCCCGTGCATTTCTTACCGTAAGTCAAAGCACGGTTCTGGGCTATTCAGGAGCCTTTCGTACGATCCTAAAAATAAATATAAGCATTAGTATTCTAATCCTCAGGACTTTGTTTGTGAAATATACGTTAGGGTGCCTTATTAAGGATGAAATCAAAAACATTTCCAGCATTTTTGCAGTTCAAACAGCATGTTTGAAACGTAATACACCGCCGAAACGCATTGAGATGAAAAGTAAGGAGAAACAAGTAGTGTTGATCGTTGAAGACAACAAAGAATATCAGTCTTTATTAGCTCTAGGGCACGAAAAAAGCCGTATCTCCTGTGATTGTGTGTTTGCAGAATTCAGCCGAAAATGCCCTTACTTACCTTAGTGAAGAAACGCCAAATCTGATTCTTTCGGATTATGAATTGCCCGGTCTTAATGGGTTACAATTGCTGGATTTACTCAAGAAAAATGATGCCTGGAAGGACATTCCCGTCCTGATGTTTTCCATGTTTGGTACCGACAAGCTCATGGATCGGGCCTACGCCCGCGGAGCCCAGGGCTTTATGGACAAACCCGAGGATTACACCAGTGCCATCGAACTTTGGCAGGACCTCCGTACGTTCCTGCGGTCGAACAAGGCCCTTAGTGATTGGGAATAAACGTCATCCCGTTCATCGGCAAATAACCGGCGACGAACGGGATACTACCCATTCAGGATTTCATCGGTATACGGCTTAGTATGTACCGGTCCACATAAAAGGTTCCGAATGGCACTACGCAGGCTAACAGTACTTTCCAGGTGGTGGTTTTGAATCGCCAGTTCTGCTCTATACCTACGCTGAGCGTATTGATCACAAAAAGTAGAAACAGTCCGCCGTGAATGGGCCCTATGAGCTTAGTCAAGGCCGGGTTTTGTGCGTAATATTTAAGCGGTACGGCCACAAATACCAAAACTAACAGGGAAATGCCCTCCAGAAAGCCTAGAATCCGTAGGCGGCCCACGCTGCTACTGAATAGATTTTGCATGATTAAAAGGATCTAAAGTAAGGACGAGACGCTAAAGGTGAGAAAGGCCAGGGTATGGCAATAAAAATCAGCAGTAATGCCAGTGCAAACCATACAACCTGCGTACCGAATTTACCGTTAGCGGTAGTTTTGCGTTTTGCGATGGAAGAACCGAGCGTAATGCCCACGATTGCCAGCAGCATTAAAGCGATATGAATAATGCTGAAAAAGAAAGGTTCGGCAAGCTCCTCTTTCCGAGAAGTGCCAAAATAGTAAGACACCAACGGACTCTGCGTATACAGAATTATTCCGATCAGCAGTTGTACGTGAGCGATGGTAGCCGTCCAGTGACGTACGGAATCATCCGTCTTTGTAAAAGATCGCCCGGATCGGTAGCCCTGAATGGCCCGAACCAACGCGTAGATCAGACTTAACAGAACCAGCCAGCGAAAAATGGCATGCAGAAAAAGTAAGGCAGGATACATAAGGGGGACAATAAAACATACTACTGAGTATGTTTTTAGTGAAAAAATTAACGCAGGGCCTGTAGGTAATTTTTTAATTCTTTGAGATACATCACGTAACACGACCTTCCCAGGACCTTACCCAGATTCCGTACGCCACTATAACCGGTAAGAATGAATGATGCTACCTGAGCGGGGTTCACCTCATCGCGAATGATCTGTCGATTTTGACCTTGCCGCAGGCTTTCCTGAATGGCCAGATCCCACTGCTGCACAAGCCCCGCCAGTGCCTGTTGAAAAACCGGGTTCAGGGCGGCCATTTCATCAATGAAATTAACCGCAGGACAACCGTATTCAATGATAAAGAAGGGATCTTTCAACAGCATATGGTGCATGACCGTATACAAATCATCCACCGGATCCGTTGAATTTCGTAAGGCTTCAATCATAGCCTGCTGCATGGCTGGTACCATTACTTCCGCAATGACGGCCAGTCCCATTTCGTCCTTATTTTTGAAATGGTAGTAAAAAGCACCCTTGGTTACCTGCGTCGTAGCGAGGATATCGTCGATACTCGTCGCCTGATAGCCCTTGCGGTACATCAGTTCAAAAGCCTTTTGCAAGATCATAAAACGAGTCGTGGCCGCTTTCGACATAAAATACCAGTTAGTATGTTTTACAAACATACGCGTCCGCTTTAATTCTACCAAACGGTTGACAAAAATTAGGCGTGTACATGCTTTTCTATTCGGGAAAACGGTATGCCCCTACCCCTGATTTTTAAAGCGTATAGAGTGGCACGTGGATTTTCTGTTTTTAAGAACGAACGCTTTGCAGTACCGCCGAGGCGTTCCTTCCACCGAAACCGATTTTAGGTATGCGTACCAGCGATTTAAATCCGGTTTTTCAACCATCGTACCCTTTGGTGACCAGTCGTGACCTGGACCCTTTGCTGGAGCGAATTGGGGAGGCTCGTTGTGTATTACTGGGCGAAGCCTCCCACGGTACGCACGACTATTACATCTGGCGAACAGCCATTACCCAGCGTCTAATCGCCGAAAAAAACTTTCGCCTGTTAGCTGTGGAAGGGGACTGGCCGGATTGCTACCGAATCAATCGGTACATCAAAGGTCTGGATAACACCTCTCAAAATCCGGTTGAAATCCTGCAAACCTTCAAACGCTGGCCTACCTGGATGTGGGGAAACTGGGAAATAGCCGCCGTGGTAAGCTGGCTGAAAACATACAATACTACGCTGTCGCCTGCCGAAAAAACTGGCTTTTATGGACTGGATGTGTACAGCTTATGGGAATCCATGGAAGCCATGGTAGCGTATCTCGAAGAAAACGATCCCGTGGCAGCCCGCCTGGTCCACGAAGCGTTAGCCTGTTTTGAACCTTTTGGGGAAGATGAGCAGCGGTACGCCCGGGAACACTATTTCCCGGGCGTATCCTGCCCGGAGCCCCTCACCCAACTGCTTCGGCAGATCCGAAGTAAGGTTCCCAGCTTTGATCACGACCCCGAAGCGGTGGGATTCAGCTCCTACCAGGGTACGGTGAGAGCGGGCAAACGCTGGGCGGCTCCGGCAGAAGTCATGACCGTACCCGCCGCTCAGGAGGGTAGTCTGGAACATGCCTTACATCAGCTTTCGGACCTGAACCGGCTGATCATCTTTCCTCGAAACACCTCCGGTGAACCCTTGCCTCACCGGGCTATTGGCGTGGTCTACGAACCTGAACGCGAACGTTTTTGGGAATTATGTATCCACAAAAGTCAATCAGCGGTACGATGCCTTTGTCTATCTGGATCGTACCCGGGCTCTGCATCCCCTTCCGCTGAACACGGACGCCCACAAAATTCCTGAAACTTTTCCATTCAATTATTAATCGTTTTTCTATCCACCTATACATTTTTTAAGAACTCCTATGGATGCTACGATGAAAGCAGCCCTGAAAACGGCTCAGGGCGAATTTGAAGTAAAAGAAGTTGATACGCCTCAGCTACCCAAAGCGGATTGGGTTCGGGCCCGCATTCGGGTTGCGGGCATTTGTGGTACGGATCTTCGCCACTGGAAGAAAGAAGAACCACACCTGGAATGCCGAATTATGGGCCACGAAATGGCGGGCGAAGTGGTAGAGGTCGGTCCGGAAGTAACGCACGTAAAGCCGGGGGATCGGGTCGTTATTGAGACCGTGCTCGGCGATGATACCTGCGAATGGTGCCGGGTTCAGCAGTATAATTTATGTCCGCACCTCTACGAAGTTCGTATGGATACGGTTTCACAGGCATTTGCTACCTACGTGGTCGGACCAGCCAAGAAATTTTACCCACTACCCGATCATGTAAGTTTTGAGGAAGCAACGTTACTGGATACCTTTTCCGTCTGTCTGCACGCCATTCAATTGAGTGGTATCAAAATTAACGATCAGGTCGCCATCATCGGAGCGGGCCCCATTGGCCTGGGTCAGTTACAACTGGCCAAAGCCTGTGGAGCGGATGTAATCGTGTTCGACATTGTGGATTCATCGCTGGAACTGGCTTTGGAGCTGGGAGCAGATCGGGTTGTGAATACGGAAAAAGAAGATGGGTACGCCAAAGTGATGGAATTTACGAAAAACCGGGGTGTCGATATTGCCTTTGAATGTGCGGGTGGCCCTTCGATGCCCGTGACGCTACCTCAGGCCGTATCCTTTGCCCGAATCGGGGGGAAAGTAGTGATTGTGGGTGGATTTGATGCGGGCAAAACGTCTATCCCGCTGGAATGGCAACATATCCAGATGTCGGAAATAAAACTTATTTGCAGTGCCAGTTACGCATTCTGGGACATTTACCCCGAAATGCAGATGTGCCTGGATTTACTCGCCAAAGGCAAACTCAATGCTGAGAAACTCATTACGCACCGGTTTTCACTGGATGCTATCAACGAGGCCTTTGAAACGGCCCAGAACAAGCAAAAAACCGGAGCCGTGTTTGTTGCCCTTCAGATTTAAAGTACTCCCCTGGCTGTATGCGGTAACAGCCAGGGGTTTCCTAATCCTGCTACAACCTTGGAATACGAAGATTGCCACAGTCGATTCATTCACCCGTTGGCAGGTTTTCAATTTTCTTTCAATCGGCTGGTAATGACCTGGATCAGGAGATCCATATTAACGGGTTTCACCAGATGTTCATCGAAACCGGCCTCCTGCGTACGCCGTTTGTCTTTCCATTGTCCATAACCCGTCAGGGCAATGAGCAACAGGTGTTGCCCCCAGAGTTGTTTTCGGAGTAATCGACAGGTTTCGTAACCGTCGAGTCCGGGCATGCCGATATCGAGCAAAATAACGTCCGGGCGTAGCTGTTCTGCCGCCTGGATTCCTTCCAGACCACTATTCCGCGTGTACACCTCGTAGCCTTTCAGTTCCAGCAACATCCCTAGCGTTAAGGTCGCATCCGGATTATCATCGATGACCAGAATACGGTAACGAACCGTATCTGGCGGCGATGGAGCTATGACAGGAACGGGCGGAGGAGTGGGCAAATAGGGCAGATAAATCGTGAACGTACTGCCCAGCCCCAGCCCGGCACTGTATGCTTCGACGCGTCCTTCGTGTAGTTCGACCAGCCGCCGGACCAGCGTCAGGCCCAGACCCAGACCGCCCTCTGAGCGGGCAACAGAATTGTCAACCTGTACAAAGACCTCGAAAATCGACACCAGCTGATCCGCCGCCAGCCCGATACCATTATCCCGTATCTGGAGTACCACGGCTTGTCCATAGAACACGTCCTCCTGAGTTTTCAGTGTCAGTTCGATCTGTCCATCGACTTTCGTGTATCGAACGCCGTTCATCAGTAAGTTCGTAATGACCTGGCTCAGTCGCAGAGCGTCGGCCTCCACCCGAACAGGACTGTCGGGAAGACTCAGGCGTAGCTGGCGACGACGCTCCTGGAATTGAGGACTCACAAGCTGAGCTACTTCCGTGACCAGTTCAACCAGATCCAGCGATTCCTTCTTCAACTCAATTTTACCCTGACTGATGCGACTTACGTCCAGTAAATCATCCACCAGCCGCACCAGGTGGTCCGTTTGCCGGTTCATCATGGTCAGCGTATCCTCCCGTCTCCGATGATCCGTAGTATTTAGCGACAGAATTTGCAGGCCATTGCGAATCGTCGCCATCGGATTACGGAGCTCATGGGCCAGCATGGCCAGAAACTCATCCTTGCGACGATCCGCCTGCTGGAGTGCTTTTTCCGCTTCCTTCCGCTGCGTAATGTTCAGAGCGGCACCGGTTACAAATTGGGCCTGGCCGTTTTCATCCCGCATTACTTTACCCATGTCTTTCAACCAGATGACGGTCCCATCGGGCCATTGTATCCGAAAATCCAGGTTAAACTCCCGTCCCTGCGAAAGGCATAACCGTACCTCTTCCTCCACCATGGCCCGATCATCGGAATAAACGGCATCAATAAACGTCTGTTGCGGAATGATCTGGGTTTCGGGAGATAAACCCAGTAGCTGACTCATACTGGGGTCAAGCATGTTGTCATTCGTCTCCAGCCGATAGTGCCACGTTCCGATTTCTCCCGCGGATAAGGCTAACTGCAACCGTTCTTCGCTATCCCGAAGGGCCTTTTCGACCCGGACGCGTTCGACGACCTCCCAGGTACGCTCGCCCACTTCCCGGATCAATTCCCGTTCTTCGCTGGTCCACGCTCGGGGTTTAGTACTGGCCACTGACAGCACGGAAACCAGTTGCCCGGCTTTAATCAGTGGAACCCCTACAAAAGATTGGACGGCAATGGCCGCGTAGGACGGATGCGTTTCCGGTAACCGGTCATTCGAGCAGAAATCCTGCCCCTGTTGCAGTACTTCCATCAGGGACTGTACCAGACTGAAGGTATACGTTCCGACCAGACTGGCCCCTTTCCCGCGGATGTAATCCCGTTCTACCCGTATCCGCTCCAGCGGCACCTCGATGCGGGCGTAGCAGGTTCGATCTGCCCGTAACTGTTCGCCCAGTAAACGGCAGGCTTCTCCCTCGATTTGAACCGGGTCCGTCAGCGGTCGTAAGGTATCGTTCAGTTTAAGTAAAAAGCTTTGTCGCTCTTCGCTGTTACGCAGGTTTTCTTCCGCTTTTTTACGTAAGCTGATATCGGAGAAAAAAACCGCGAACCGCTCCGGACCGTACCCTACGGCCCGCACCTCAAACCAGCGGCCTACGGATGAAGCAAACTGTTCAATGTGCAGGGGTTCCTGCGTTCGCACGACCCGTTCGTACAGCGGTACCGTGGGGTCCATCACGGGTAAGATTTCACTCCGCAAACGACCGACTACTTTTTCATTGGGAATGCCCGAGTGCCGTTCATACGCCGGATTTACTTCCAGGAAACGAAAGTCAACGGCTTCGCCGCCGGGCGTACGAACGAGTTCACAAAGGGCCAGCCCTTCTTCCATGGATTCAAACAGGGTACGTAATTTCTTCTCCGACTGTCTGGACGTTGCTTCGGCTTTGGCTCGTTCGGTAGCAGCCCAGGTACGTTCAGCCGTTTCTTCCAGTAGAGCCAGTTCCTGAGGACTCCAGGCATGTGCTTCCGGGAAATGAATGGTAATCATGGCTACTAACTCCCCTTTTTTGACCAGCGGAATATTCGCCCAGGCCTTGAGGTTGAAGCGTTCATACAGGGTTTTTTGTTCGTCAGAAACGTATTCATCCTCAGACACATTCGTTCGATAACTCATTTTGCCAGAAGTCCACTCCTCGATTACTTCCGGGGCAAAATCAGAGAGCGGGAAACACTTACCTGCCAGGTCTAGCTCACCCGGAACAAAATCCGTAGCAATGACCTCCAGGGTTTTATTGGCAAGAGCCTCCGTATACGAAACCCGGCTGGCCTGCAGGTGTTGTCTGAGTACCCGGATGGCCTCCTGCTGAATGCTCCGGGGTTCGGCCAAATCCCGAATGGCATCGCTTAGTTGCAGCAAAAAGGCTTTTCGTAGCTCACTATCCCGCAGGGCAGCTTCGGCTTTTTTCTGCTCGGTAATGTCGGTATACACCAGAGCGAACTGATCACCTTCCGTGGCGTACACGGAAACTTTGTACCAGCGGCTGGTCTCTTTGAAATAGTGTTCAATCTGAGCGGCCTGCCCGGTATCCACAACCCGACTGTACGCTTCAATCCACCAGTCATCTACCGTAGGAAACAACTCGCGACAGGTATGGCCCAGAGCCTGTTCGATGGGTAAGCCAACCAGTCGTTCAAAGGCAGGATTAATTTCCAGAAACCGAAAATCGATTCCTTTGCCCGTGTCGTCCCGAATCAGTTCCAGTATTTCAAAGCCCTCCTCCATGGAATTGAATAGCTTCTGATACTTATTGGTGGCCTGCTGGGCAATCTCCTGCATCAGTTGCAGATGCTGGTGTTCGATCTCCTTTTTTTCATTGATGTCGATATTGACACCCAGCCACTTTTTTACGGTACCATCGGTGTTAAAAATCCGGGTGGCCCGTACGTTGGTCCAACGCCAGCCCCCGTCGGGTCCGCTTCAGGCGGAATTCAGCGTCAACGGATCTATTCTGTGCCACGGCATCCTTCCATTGTTGAAGGGCATAGGGCTGATCGTGAGGATGGACCGCGGTAATCCAGCCCTCGCCCAGCCAGTCTTCCAGACTCTGGCCCGTATAGGCCCGCCAGCTGGGTGAATCACTGACGACCACACCCTGAGCATCGGTCTCCCAGCAGGCCTGGGCGAAGGATTCAATCAGGCTCTGATAGTCCTTCGCCGTGGTAGGATGCAGCGAATCGGCAAAGTCAGAGAGGTAAGGGGTAGTCATACATTGGGGGATTGAGTATTGGGCGGTTCATACGCATGAATGATCAGGTCTTTCCTCACGTCAGTGAAGGCATTAGCGGAGCCCTCTTTGTAGGGTAGTATCGGTATTACTTCGACGTATCTCTCCTTAAACGGTTTAGCCTGGCAACCATTATGGGGTATAGCGATCAATTTCAAAACTCCGTACGCTCAACTCCGCATACGGGTCAGACGGTGCATTGGTCAGCAGGGCCAGGTTAAATTTAGCTACATTCGTGAGATCAAGCGGCGTTTCCCCACCCGTAAATGCTGAAAAATAAAGGGTACATGTTCGGTACCGCGAACAGGCCGGAAGCGTACTATGGGGATGCACCCCACCATGCGTACCCGTTTGACGCACCTGTACTACCACCGGCACATTGGCCCTGTAGCGGATTCGCACCCACCGGCTCTGGCTTAAATCCACTTTCCTGGCTTCTTCGCCCCAGGGTGTACGGGGGTCGATGGGGAACGAAAGTTCGCCATAGCTTTTCACCTTAAATTTGACGTAGGCTTCTACTCGTCCCCGTTTCCTGACCAATGCCTGCCGCCCCTGCATGGGCTGTAGCTGCTGCGTTTGCTCATCATGTCCGCTTAGCCACTGCGAGAATCCGTCGAGAACCAGCAGAGAGGTAGTTTGAGCCAGCAAAGGACTCGCCTTCACCAGCAAACTCAGGAAAAAAAGCAGGAAAATCCGCATGAATGGTTCAACTAGGATATTCGTAACGATGAATAAGGGCCCGCTCCGTTTCGCTCAGGTCTTTCCGGTACGCCAGGCAAATCAATCGTTCAGCCCGAAAACCGGGCTCGTTTCCGGATACGTTCGGACGAGCAAAGATTCATTCAGGCGATCATGGCTACGGCTACCAAAGAACGGTAATTATCCCATTACTAAAGAAGGAATTGCGGCGAAAGACCGACCACTCCGGTTAACTGGTTGTCATTTGACAACGAGATACGCGTATCATTCCGTACCGTTTCAACCGATCCCGGCTGGAGGTCAGACGCCTATCGGAATCTACACCCGCTATACACCAAACCCTATCCATGCATTTTTTACCTGGTAAAATCGTTTTTCTGACGCTTTTACTTAGATCAATGCCTGCAATGGATTGATTATCCTTATTCAGAAATGCGGCGGGTCAATTATGACTAAAAGAGCGAACCTTACATTCCGAACTGCCTGTTCAAATAGAATTCATTAGCTTTTTCCGACGTACTAAAACCCACATTGACTGGGTTATTTCGTAGCTGATGATCAATCCGCTATCTACTACTACCTGGCTCCGGTGCGTTACGTTTTGAGTCAAAATTATTTCAATACATTAGCGTCTATAGGGATCCGTTCGTAGTTTACAGGCGTACGTATCGCTTATCCCGGGATATGTACTGCGTTCTACTTCTAAACTTCGACTCTATGCGTTTGTATTCCGGACTCCTGGCCCTGTTTGTATGGCTTTGTTTCGCCTGTCATTCATCAGAATCTTCTACTGAATCTACTTTTAAAGAAGGACGGGTGATTCTTCGGGGTAAAATCAAGGCTGCTAAAAATCCCCTTCTGTATTTTCCTGTCACGGAACACTTATACGACATTAAAGAGGATCGTTTACTGACAGAAGGACGCGTAGATCAGGAAGGTAATTTTCTGATTCAATTCGATCTGGATGCTCCCAAAGTTTTGAAAATTTTAGGTCGGGAAGCGTACGTAACGCCGGGCGAAACGATAGATCTGGCCATTACCATTCAAAAACCCTACGCAGGCTTCGAACGGGTTCTGTGGGAAGTTCAGGCTGACTTTCCGGGCAATTACCTGTATTTTAGTGACACAACCCTTGCTCCCGTCCCTCCCCCACCCAGTCTTTCTGAAAGCAAGGTGTTAAGAGCCTTTTAGCCCAAAAGCAATCCCTGATGAATCAGCGAGTCAGGGCCGATTCTGCCGTGGATCACTACGCCGGGCAAGCCTTGTCACCCAACTTTCAGCAATGGTTAAAAATGAACAACAAATACCAGTATTTAAGTGCGTTGATGAGCCACCTGCCGATGGAAGACGATGGTACTTTTAAATCGTATCCCGCGGAATATTTACAGGATTTGAAAGATTTTCCCTGGAATACAGATACCCTGTACAGCGGTTTGCCTGATTATTATTACAGTTTATCCGCGTACACCTTCCAGGTACTTGCTCCAAGGAATCTGGATGAGGTCATTCAGCTGATCGATCACCAGTATACCGGTCGTAACCGCGAGTATTTGTATTACGGCGTTATTCTTGAGCATCGCCGCACCCTCTGGGGTATCAAGAATCCGGAAGAATTTAAGCGAACGCGTAAAAATCTTTCGTACCTCTACAATCAGGTCCACGATGAACGGTTTACCTCATTACTGCACCAAATCGATAATGGGATTCCCGCGGAAGTTCCCTTTACGGATTCGGTTAAAAATTTACTCTTGACGGATATTAACGGTAAGGAATTCCAGTTGGGCGAAGTATTGAAACAGGTAAAAACGCCTTTTGTCTACGTAAACTTCTGGGAATCTGAATGTAAGCCTTGCATGGATGATTTTAAATTTTACGAAGACTTCGCCCATTCGGAACTTACCTCCCAAATTACCTACCTGATGTTATCCTCTGATCCGGACGAAAAGCATCATAAATGGGTCAATACCCATTCCCGTTCCAAACTTCCCCAGCAGTTTAGTTACCGGTTTAAAGGCGACGGTTATCAGGTCACCAAACGGGCTTTTAACATTCGAATGCAACCTCGCTATACCATCGTTAATGAAAATAACTTGCTTTTTTTAAATGTTCCCGCCTTGAATCGTTATCAACGGCTCAGTACGTATCTTAAAATAGCCAGTATCTAATGAAATGAACTTTCAGGTTAGATCGTTTGGTTAGTTACTGACCTCAGCCATTGGTTCAGGTTGCTACAGGCCGTAGGGAGATATTGATTCAGGTTTTCTGCTACGCGTCACACTCTGTATTTTTGTTAAAGAGTTCACAAGCCCGTCTGTTTACGGACGGGTTATCGTTTATTGCACACCTCAATCCTGCATACCCTGTATATTTGTGTCCATCAGATGACCAGCCGCCTAGTGCTCTGGCACTGATTAATTTGCCACCTCTACTAATCCGCCATGATTCAACCAGCCATTCCCAGCAATGAATCCGAACGCTTAGCAGCTTTGGAGGAATACAAGATTATGGATTCCCTGCCCGAAATGGCCTACGACGCCATTACGCGGCTGGCTTCCGAAATTTGCGGTACTCCCATCAGCCTCATCACATTACTCGATCAGTCCCGGCAATGGTTTAAGTCCAAGCAGGGAATCCAGAACGCCGAAGCACCGCGTGAACTGTCGTTCTGTTCCCATGCCATTCTAACGCCGGACATTCCGTTTATTATCGCCGATGCCCGGGAGGATGAACGCTTTCACGATAACCCCTTCACGACCGGTAACCCGAACGTTATTTTTTACGCGGGTATTCCGCTGGTCACACCGGAAGGATATCCCTTGGGCTCCCTGTGTGTTATCGATGAAAAGCCCAAACAGCTCAGCGAAGATCAGCTACAAGCCCTCAAAGACCTCTCCTACCAGGTGGTCATGCTGCTGGAGCTTCGTCGCAAGCACTTTCAGGCCGAACGGGCCCGGGCCGAAGCCGAAGAAGCCCGTCAGGCCAAAGCCCGTTTCCTCTCCACCATGAGCCACGAA
>NZ_NJAG01000235.1 GCF_002872335.1 Siphonobacter sp. BAB-5405
GTTCACGCAAGGACAGCAATTACCCAGCTCTTCGCTCAATCCAGGCCAGCTAACGGGGATGCTGGTGGATTCCCTGACGAGTCAGCCTGTACCTTTTGCGAGTGTAGCCCTTCTGTCCGAATCCGGAACCCTGATTACGGGTCAGACGACTTCTGAATCCGGTCAATTTTCCTTTGCAAAACTCAGTAACGGAAATTATGGATTGAAAATCACCTACGTCGGCTACCAGTCCCGTACCCCTGAGCGGCATACGAATCACCGATAGCCAACCCCTCCAGAATTTGGGTACTATTCGGCTAAAGGCCCTGAGCCGTCAGTTAAACGAAGTACGGATTAGTACCCGGAAAGTATTGATTGAAGAGAAGGCGGATCGGCTGGTGTATAACGCGGCCAGTGATCTGACCAATAAGGGRGGTACCGCCGTGGACGTGTTGCGGAAGGCTCCCATGCTTACTGTTGATGTCTCCGGGAAAGTTCAGATTCGGGGTAGTTCAAGTATCAAAGTATTGTTAAACGGACGTCCTTCGGGCTTGCTGGCTCG
>NZ_NJAG01000052.1 GCF_002872335.1 Siphonobacter sp. BAB-5405
CTCCTTTGGTTAACCGGGCGTCTACGCCAAGCGGAATGGACATCCCCAGAATGAAAAGGAAACAGGGAAACACCGTATCCGCCAGTCCCAGAAAGTCGACGTTCGCCTCGGCGTGTTCCAGCCAGGAAGGAATCGCCCGCAGCGTCCAGAGATCGTTGACAAAAATCATAAGTAGCATCGTCAATCCCCGAAAAACGTCGATGGAAGGAATACGCGAATTTTTCATAGCAGAAAACTAGGGAGTTAGGCGGGCAATTTCACGGTACAGATCCTGAAAACATCGCGTGGGCGTTTCTTCGGAAGTAGTTTTCTTCCGACCGTAGAATTCATCCAGAAAACTTCCGGCATCTGACCAAACGGTTTGCATCATACCCTGATACAATTCTTTCATGGGCCGGGTAGCCGAGCGGCGGAACCGGAGCATATCCTGTACCTGAGCAACGGCATTTTTAGGTTTCCGCCAGGGACAGGTTACTACGCTGAGGCCTTTCATGGCAAAGTACACGGGCGTCTGGTCGGGACGTTCGTAGTGCCAGTCACAAATCATGACGTCTTTCGGAATCAGATCGATGGCCCGGTGGGTCTGGTTAAAGCTGGCTTCCCACATCCCCATACCGGTCACTTTACCCTCCAGTAAGCGATCGCCCCACATCCAGAGTTTACGATTTTTCTGAGCCAGATGGTCCCGAAGCGTGCGTACTTCTCCGGCGTATAGTTCAGCCGGGTCACGGCCTCCACAGCGGGGACAGCGGGCTTCCCCGATGTAAAAGACCTCATCCAACCCGGCGTGGAAGGCAGAGGCTTCGAAAGCATCGCAAATTTCGTCCATCAGATCGAATACGATCGCATGTACGTCCGGATGCAGCGGGCAATAGCTTTTACAGTACAAGCCATCGGGATTGGGCCACTCGTACTTGGCGGGCATTTTCACCCAGGGCGTTTCATCCAGTTGCGGGTATTTTTCCAGCAGATTTCCGGTTTTGTTAGCCCAGGACTGATGACCCAGCAAATTAACCTGTGGAATCAGCGTAATCTGGTGTTTGCGGCAGGTCTGCACGAGTCGGCGTACCTCGGCTTTTGACAAAGACACACTGTCGCGTAATTCAGGATGCGTTTTGAATTGATAGTTGTAATCCACCCGCAGGACCAGTGTATTAACTTTTCGAGGGGCTAGTTCCGTATCAATGAAACGGATAAACTCATCGAGTCGATTCGGCAAGGGAGCAGCGATACAGAAGCCCCGAACGGGAAGCAATGTATCCAGCGACATTTGCTGAGCCTGAGTCTTCGCAACCGCCAGCACTAAAATCATCCACAGAAGAAATCGTTTCATAATGGTAATTAGAGGTCTAGCGTAAAGATACGTCAGCCAGCGGAGACCCAGCTTCAATTCTACCCTATCTTCCTTAATCGATGGAAACAATGTAACGGATTAAGCATCAAAATAGCTTTTTACGGTACGCAGTGGGCATTCCTACGGTATCTTCTGGTTCGGAGCCGCTATTATTTGGCCTTGCGAAGGCTTTTTAGGCTTTTCCGTTGGCAATACCCCGTTTCTGTTTTAATTTTAATTATTTAAGCCGTACTTCCTACGCAGCTCCCCTGTTTTACTGGAAACTTATGTCTGTCGCGTCCTTCCTCATTGTCTTCTTTTTCATCAATTACGTCCGCAAAACGTTAGATACAGCGAATAAAAATGTCTGGCTGGATCAACAGCTGGTATACCTCCGGCATTTTTCTATCGCTCTGCTCGTAGGTCAGATGATCCTTCGGGATTCGGTACTGATTCGGATGGCCTGGCCACTCGTGCTCTTTGGGATGGTTCTTGCCGTTTTCAAGCTGGATTTTTTTCGTCCCGTACGTTCGGTTTCCATTTCGCTAATTCCTTTCACGGCAGTCTCGTTTTTATCTACGTTCATTCAATTGATAAACCAAGATTTCTATGAACAATTTGACGATTACCTCAATGCCGCCCGCTTTTTCGCTTTCGTTTGGGTATTCGCGTTGTGGCTAAATAACCGAAAGCAGGAAAAAGCGTTGGAAAATGAACGCCTCCGACGGGAACAACAGGAGCAACTCAGTAAGGTAACCGAAGCCCAGAAAAACGAATTAGAAGTACTCGTTGCCGAACGTACCGCCGAACTTCGTTTACAAAAAGAAGAACTGGAAAAAGCCCTTGATCACCTGAAAGCTACGCAGAACCAGCTCATTCACGCCGAGAAGATGGCTTCACTTGGGGAACTGACGGCGGGGATTGCCCACGAAATCCAGAATCCCCTCAACTTCGTCAATAACTTCTCGGAAGTCAGTGTCGAACTCGTGGAAGAATTGCGGGAAGAGTCCCAGAAAGAAACGCTTGATACGGAATTAGTCAGTGAGCTGCTCAGCGATATTGAGCAGAACCTTCAGAAAATTCAGCACCACGGCAAGCGGGCGGATAGTATCGTAAAAGGGATGCTTCAACACTCGCGTACGTCTTCGGGGCAAAAAGAAGCGATTGATCTGAACGCTCTGGCTGATGAGTACCTGCGACTGGCCTACCACGGCTTGCGGGCCAAGGATAAAACCTTCAACGCCAAATTAGTAACGGATTTCGATGCCAGTCTGGGCAAGATCAACGTCTTGCCGCAGGATTTGGGCCGGGTATTGCTGAATATGTTTACCAATGCCTTTTACGCCGTCTCCGAACGCAAGCGTCAGCAACCGCAGGGCTACGAACCTACGGTGAGCATTCGGACCCAGCGTGTGCAGAAACAGATCGAAATACGCATTCGCGACAACGGTACAGGAATGCCCGAACACGTCAAACAGAAAATTTTTCAGCCCTTTTTCACCACCAAACCCAGCGGACAGGGTACGGGTCTGGGCCTTTCCCTAAGCTATGACATCATTACCAAAGCCCACGGCGGTACGCTGGAAGTGATTTCCGAGCCAGATGCTTTTACTGAGTTTATTATTCGCCTGCCCGCCTAATCCAACGATTTTAACGATTCCTTCATGCATATATTAGTTGTAGACGACGAACCCGATGTTCAGTCGCTTTTTGAACAACGTTTTCGTCGCGAAATCCGAAGTGGAGAACTTCGCTTTATCTTTACTTTCTCCGGAGAAGAAGCCCTTACCCGCCTTGAGGATCAGCACTCGGAAATTGTACTCATTCTATCGGACATCAACATGCCCGGAATGAGCGGTCTGGAATTACTGGAATCCATTCGAGAGTCGCACCCCATGGCCCCGCCGCTCGTCATGATGATTACCGCTTACGGCGACGAAGACACGCACGCCAAAGCTCTCAGCCTGGGAGCAAATGATTTTTTAACCAAACCGCTTGATTTCAGCGAGTTAAAGCAGAAACTCAAAGACACATTATGAAGGCAAAGATTTTGGTTGTGGATGATGAAACGGATTTGGAAATACTCATCAAGCAGAAGTTTCGCCGTCAGATCAGGGAAGGAAAGTACGAATTCATCTTCGCCCAGAATGGCGTGGAAGCCCTTCAGCAATTGCAGCAGCACCCCGATACGGACGTGGTGTTGAGTGACATCAACATGCCCGAAATGGATGGTCTGACCCTGCTGGTGAAACTTCACGAAACCAATCCCATCGTTAAGGCCGTCATCGTTTCGGCCTACGGCGATATGGAAAACATCCGCGTGGCGATGAACCGGGGAGCCTATGATTTTCTGTGCAAACCCGTGGATTTTGAGGACCTGGAAGTGACGATGCAGAAGACGTTAAAGCACGTTGATCAGCTCCGGCAAACGCTGAAAGCCATCAAGGAAAACGATATTCTGCGGATGTACGTCGATGAAAATGTACTTCAGTTTATGACCCGTTCGGAGTTCGAATCTTCCCTCACGGCCAATGAAACGGTGGAAGGCACCGTCGTATTTGTGGACATTTGCGGATTTACGGCGATCACCGAACGCGAACCTGCCGATGTAGTAGTGAAGCTCATCAACTCGTACTTTGAAGTGATCGTGAAGGCCATCATTGCCCAGGGCGGCTATATCGATAAGTTCATTGGCGATGCCGTTATGGCCGTATTCCGGGGTGAATTTCACCTGGATCGGGCCATTGAAGCCTCGCTGGCCGTGCGTACGCAACTGTCGGAGATGGAAGAAGTTTTACCCGATCAGACCTTCCTCCCGCAGGTAGCCATTGGTATCAATTCGGGAGAAATGGTTTCGGGAAACATTGGTTCGGCTTCGCTCAAACGACTGGATTATACAGTGATTGGTGATACCGTCAATCTGGCCCAGCGACTGCAATCCGTGGCAAAACCCGGGCAGATCCTGATCAGTGATGCCGTGTATCAACAAGTCAAAGAATCCTTCCAAGGTCAGCCTTTGGGCGAAATTACGCTCAAAAATAAAGCCCAGCCCGTGGCAGTAGTCGAAGTACAGGCTTAATCGCACCATATGCATCCCTACCAAACCTCTCCTAGTATGAACCTTATACAAGCCGAAGCATTCATCCTTGATTTACTACGGCAACAATTACCCGAAACGCTCTATTACCACGGTCTGCACCATACGGAAGATGTAGTTCGAGCCGCTGAATGGCTGGCTCGGAGCGAAGGGGTTGAAGATCAGGAATCGCTTATGTTGTTACGTACAGCGGCTTTGTACCACGATTGTGGCTTCATGTATACGTATGAAAACCACGAAGAAGCGGGTTGTGAAGTAGTAGAGCAATGCCTGTCCACATTTGGCTACTCAGCCGGGCAGATTGAGTTAATCTGCGGGATGATTCGGGCAACGAAGGTTCCGCAAAATCCGCAAACGCATCTGGAACAAATCCTCTGCGATGCGGATCTGGATTACCTGGGTCGGCCGGGTTTCGAGTCCATTTCCCATACCCTTTACCAGGAATTACAGGCCCGACACCTGATCGGTACGGAAGCGGAATGGCTACAGAAGCAGATCACTTTTTTAAGCTCCCACCAGTATTGGACGGCTACGGCCCTCGCTCATCGGCAACCCGCCAAAGCCGTCCAACTGGAGCTTTTGCAAAATCAGGCTACCTTGCTTGAGCCGTAACCACTTCATTCTGATGGCGAATCCGCTGGCAGAGTACCCGCATCACGTTCCGCAGGACTTCGTCGCGTTCTTCCATCAGGTCATAAAAATCTTCCTGATCGATCCGGAACAGCGTAGCCGCCGTTTGGGCAATCACCGTAGCCGAACGCGGTTCGGAATCCAGCAGGGCCAGTTCGCCGAAGAGATCGCCCCGGCCCATTTCGGCCAGTAGCGTATCCTGATCGTAAATTTCTATCTCCCCCGACAGAATGACGAACATACTATCGCCCAGATCGCCCTTTCGAATGATCACCTCTCCCGCCGGGTAATGCACCTGTTTCATAATCGGAATGATACTGGCGAGTACGTTTTCGGCGGTACTGGCAAACAAAGGCGTATTCTTCAGAATCTGTACCAATTCGTGAGCCGAATGGCTGGACGTGGCATGAGCGTGCATAGGCGTATTTTTTTCAAAAGCAGCGAGCGTGTTTTCTGCACTTTCGCTGAGTAAATGAATCGGATGCGATAGATAAGCCGTCACCAGTTTTGGATCCCCTACCCAGGAATTCCAGCGACGCAGGGCTACGCTGACGGTCCACTCCGTAAACAGGGTCGTTCCTTCCTCCAGAATAAAGGCTACCGACTCAGCCATCGATTCGGGCACAATGGAAGCCGACGCTTCCAGTTGCGTACGGAACAAGCGATACACGGGCCGGGGCACCAGGTTTTCGAGCATTTCGAGGGCGTTGGCACTCCGTTCCTGCGAAGGGTGTTGCAGACTCTGCTGAATCTGGTTCAAAGCTTCGGCATCATATAGTTTGCTGAGTATCCGCAAAATCCGTTTCAGAACCCGCTCCATTTCGTAGCCCAGAGCCGATTCCATTCGGCATCCATCGCGGCGTACTGTCCCGCCTGAATCCGCTCGGCCAAAGCGAGGTCTTCGGAAAGCAACGCCTCAAAAAACAGTCGATTTTCGGCCGATGAAGAAAAATGCCGCAACGAATGCAGAGCCGTTTCCCGTACCGTGCGGTCCGATTCTCCGGCCAGTCGCATCAACCATTGCTCACTTTCAGGCGTTTGCAGGGTACTCAGCAACTGAGCCAGCATCCGCCGCTGTTCGACGGGAGCGTCCAGCAGAGGCGTAAAGGCTGATAAGTTTTCACTCGCGGCCTGACGTAAGTTCCGCAGCGTAGCTCGTCCGTACGAACGGTCGCGTAGTAAAGTTAATAATTGAGGGACCAGTGACGAATGTCTACCCGCCGTTTCAATGGCCTGTTTTACCACCGCAGGCCGGGTACTTTGTAAGCCTTTCTGAACAAAAGCCGTATACTCCGTTAAGTACAAATGACGGATTACTTCAAGAGCCGCAACCTGCTCTTCTTCGGTGGATGCGTTCACCCAGCGATCCAACTGTTCGCGGGCAATGCTATCGGTACGATCTTTCTGCAGACGTCCGAGGAGAGCTCCTTTCTGAATACCCCGGTCGGGCGATTCGAGCAACTCCCGAATGGGGCCCGCCTGCTGAGCCAGGAGCTGGGCCGTCCGCTGGCGTACCTGCGGATGCGTATCCGTCAGTAAGGGTTGCAAGGGCATTTGTTTGGCCTCCGGACCCAGGCGTTCCAGAACCCCCAGCCGCACCAACGCGTCGGGATGTCGCAACAGCGGCAATGTTTTCTGAGCTAGTAAAGTCGGTTGATTTTCTTCAAACCACGCTACTGCTGCCAGTACCCGCTCGGGTGAAGGACTCGTTAAATCCTGTTCGGCAGCCAGAGCTATTTCGCCAGGCAGGGCTACCTGTTCACCGGGTAAGAATCGCCGCGATAAGGCATCGCCCAGGGTATGTAAATAAAAGCGATACGCCCGTCGAATGAGCAGTCCCGTAGCCACCGGAAAAATCAGCCAGAACCAGATGACCCTGCTTTCGCTCAGGGCTAACCACTGCGAAAGTCCCAGCAACAAACCCGCCAGACCCAGGCCCAGCGGTTCGTACATGCCCTTGGCCAGGGTATGACCCAGCAGCCGTTGATGGGGCGTCAGCGGTTGAAAGAGTACTAAAAAAACCGCATCAAATAAGGAACGACGAATGACCTCCACCGAAACGTAGAGCAAGCAGGCCCACACTAACAGAACCGTTTCGTCGCCTACTACACTCCGGGTAATGGCCAATCCCAATAATCCAATCAATGCTACCAGCGGTAATACTAATAAGGAAGTCTGCACCCCCAAACGATCCAGTGCCCGCCGGGACAGCAGGAGCTTCACCAGCATCGCCAGTACATAGGTACCCGCCAGCCAGTAGCTGACGTACGCAATCACTTCAGACTGATCGTGAAAGCGGTGTTTAACGTCCAGAAAGAAGTTAAACTCAATTTTGGTCGCGAAACACGCCACGGTCAGGATACTCAGACACATGAAAAAGACCAGTTCGCTTCCACCAAATAACTGCTGAATCAAACGCGATTGCGGACGACGACGGGCCGTTGAACGGTCGCGGGTACGAATGGCGTGCGAACGTAGCGTTAGTTTTAATGTGAATAAGGCTCCCAGAAAGGCCAGTAACGAAACGCCCAGTAACGTCAATAAATCGGCGTGAGCGTGTACCAGAGCGGCCAGTACGGCCCCCAGAGCTTTGGCGGGCATATCGCCCGAACTGATGATACTGAAGAGGCGTTTGCCCTGCCGCGTGTCGAATACCACCGCCGATACCCCCCAGAATTCCAGACTGGTCAGCAGATAAATAATCCGGTACCCGACCATGATTCCAATGGCCGCTATGATCGAATGCCCCACCCAAACCACCAGCATCACCAACAGGGTCATCACACTCACGGTCCAGAGTACGCGTAAGGCTACGGAACTTAGCCCCAGGTGATGTTCGTAATGAGCGTAGGCTTTACCGATCAGAATCATCCCAATGGCCGAGGCTATGTACGCCAGAGGCAAACTCGTAGCCGGATCATTTTCCAGTAGAATGGCATTCGCAGCTACATATAATTGAATCGTTCCAATTCCTAAGAGAAAGTGATGGAGGAAAAAAAGCCAGACGGTACGGGTTTCTTCAGGATGTATTCCTAAATAACGACGGAAGCCATCGGTAGTAAGCATTGCCAAGCAGTTAATTGAGCGTTTTAAAGGTTAAGTATAGCTCTTTTTCGCGAGCTACGGACGCAGAAACATAAATCTTCTGTTTATTTGAAGGCTTTTCTGCTCCATTTCGGCCGTTCTTTGTGCTGCTCAACTCCTACCTACAATGGCTCTTCGCGTTGATTTACAAGGCTCTTTTCGACCTCTTTTTCCCCGTTTCAGCCGCTTACTGGGATTGTTTTGTTTAACGTTGAGTCTGTGGGCTTTTCAACGAAGTGAGTCTTTTCCCGAAACTACGATTTCCAACGGACTGATCACCGCTAAACTGTATGTACCGGATGCTGAAAAAGGTTATTACCGGGCGGAACGTTTTGACTGGTCGGGTGTCATTACCGATTTACAGTATCAGGGCCACTCCTTCTTCGGCCCCTGGTTCGATACACACGATCCCAAGGTAAATGACGCCATCACGGGTCCCGTAGAAGAATTTGTAGCTATAGGTTACGCAGCCGCCAAGCCCGGCGAAACCTTTCTGAAAATTGGTGTGGGTGCTTTGCGTAAAAAAGACACGACCGCGTACCGTTTTTATCATTCTTACGAAAACATAAATCCCGGTCACTGGACGACCCGCGTAGGCAAAGATCAGGTTACCTTCGTGCACGAACTAAGCGATGCGGCGGGGTATTCATACCACTATGAAAAAACGGTTCGACTGCTTCCCAACAAACCCGTACTGGTATTGGAACACCGCCTGAAAAATAACCGGTACTAAAACGATTGAAACGAACGTCTATAACCATAACTTCTTCGTACTGGATCGTCAGCCGACGGGTCCCGACTGCCGGGTCACGTTTCCGTTTGCCCTCCAAACCCAGGGCGAAACGCAGGGACTGGGTACGCTGGCGGCGGTGGAAGGAAACACGTGGCGTTTTCTGAAGGAACTGGGGCCGGGCGAATCGACGCAGGTCTTCCTGACGGGCTTTGGTACAACCGCCAAAGACTACCACCTCCGCGTGGAAAACAAAAGTGTAGGGGTTACCGTCACCGGCGATCAACCGCTGAGCCGAATCGTGTGCTGGGCCAAGCGTACGACGTTTTGTCCGGAACCGTATATTCCAATCAAGGCCGAACCGGGCAAGGAATTTCGCTGGAACATTCAATATACGTTCTTCGCCAAAAAATAAACGTATTTAATCCTGCCTGACAACCGATAATCCATTTTTAGTTCGTGTTCATACTTCTTAAAGCCGCAGGCTATGGCAGAAGTCAGTATACTTGCTTCCGCATTTGAAACTCCTTAACTCTTTATTCAGGCATGCAGAAATTTTTGGTACTAGTAGTTGTCAGTATGTGGGCGGGCCATGCTCAGGCTCAATTGTTAGACCGTATTAAAAGTAGAGTAGAGCAGAAAGTAAATCAGAAGATTGACCAAACCATTGATCAGTCGATCGACAGCACTTCAAAAAAGAAAAAGAAGGAATCAAAAGCGGGCGAAGAGTCTACGCCACCTACGTCTGAGCCCAACGGTTCCACTAGTACCGTGGGAACTTCTAACGATCCTGCTCCGTCTGTTTCCCCAGCAGCGGCACCCGCTTCGCCCATTCCTTTTACCTCGTATTCACGCTTTGATTTTGTTCCGGGAGAAAAAATCATTGTTCACGAAGATTTCTCGCAGGATGCCATAGGCGATTTTCCGGCTCAATGGAATACGCGTACGGGTGGCGAACTGGTTACGGTGAACAATCGACCCGGAAAGTGGCTACGTATGAATCAGGATGGCGTTTTTTATCCGGAATACCTGACGCAGGATTTACCCGAAAATTTCACCCTGCAAATGGATGTGATGGCCTCTCCGGGCATCGCCGGTATTGGTACGTTTATCATTAGTCTGATGCAGACGAAAAATGCGGATGAGAAGTTTAGCTGGGGAGCCGATGAATCTACTTCGTCAACCCCCAATTTTAAAATTGGATTCCGGCCCAAATCTTCGGGTTCTGGAAGTATTCACTACTCCTCGCATCTGATCGGCTCGCAGCACCGGGACAGCTCTCCGGAATTCGTAGTTCCCAAGAAAAATGCGGTAAAGGTGTCCATCTGGCGACAAAAACAACGCGTTCGGGTTTATCTGGATAGTACCAAAGTGCTGGATTTACCTCGGGCCTTGGAAACGACTACAGCCTTGAATTCATTAGTACTGGCTGCTTACGCTCCAGATTACGACAAGAAAGGTGGAGCCTTTTTTGTGAGTAACATCGAGCTGGCGGTGGGTGCTCCGGATACCCGTAATAAACTGCTGACCGAAGGAAAATTTACCACACACGGGATTCTTTTCGATGTAAACAGTGATCGCATCAAGCCCGGTTCGTTCGGGGCCTTGCAGGATATTGCCAATGTTTTGAAGGAAAATGCCAGTCTACGCGTGAAGATCGTAGGTCATACCGACGCGGATGGGAATGAAAGCTCGAATGTGGACCTGTCCAAACGCCGGGCGGAATCAGTGAAAAGTATTCTGATCTCGGACTTTGGCCTGGATGCATCCCGACTGGAAACGGATGGGAAAGGCAAAACTCAACCCATCGATTCAAATGATACGCTGGTAGGAAAAGCGAATAATCGGCGGGTGGAGTTTTTGAAGTTATAGAAAGGACTCGCCTGAGTTGTGAGACCATTTTGTATTCGGGTGCAAGCTCACGTATTCCCCGCATTGCATACGGGGCTAAGTTGAACCCTGCCGGGGTTAGTATACTTCTGCTTGTTTTCGAGCTTGCACCTAATATCGGTCAGGTTTTTACTACTATTCATGGTTTAACTAGTGGTGAGACTAGTCAGTTGGAAACGGCCAAATAGTAGGTACAGGTTGGGAAACCTATTCCAGAAAAAGACCAAAACAGGAAGAGCGGTGTATTTTTACGCCGCTCTTCCTGTTTTGCATTAACCTAAACCTACAACTGATCTACCAAGTGAGCATACGTCCGTCGGTAGGACATGTAAAACACCAGTGGGAATACCAATAGCGTCAGCAAGGTCGCCGTAATCAGACCACCTATGACGACAATTGCCAGAGGTTTTGAAGTTTCTGAACCAATCCCCGTAGATAAAGCCGCCGGAATCAGACCGATCGCCGCCATCATGGCCGTCATGACCACGGGACGGACCCGTGACAATACGCCCTGCGAAATGGACTGGTTGAGCGGAATTTTCTTTTGCAGATTCTTCTTGAATACCGAGATCAGAATTACCCCATTCTGAATACAGATACCAAAGAGAGCGATGAATCCAATGCCCGCCGAGATGCTGAAATTGACGTGCGTAATCAACAGGGCGGCAATTCCACCAATGATAGCAAAAGGCACGTTTACCAGTACCAGTCCGGCGTCTTTGGCATTGCCAAACAGTACGAACAAAATCAGGAAAATGCCCAGTAAACTAATGGGTACTACCTGAGCCAGTCGAGCCGTGGCCCGTTGCTGGTTTTCAAAATCCCCCGCCCATTTCACCGTATAACCTGGCGGCAGTTTCACCGCAGCGGCCACTTTTTGCTGGGCTTCAGCCACGGCACCACCCATATCCCGACCCCGTACGGAAAACTTCACGGCTCCGTAGCGAACGTTCCCTTCCCGATAAATCAATACCGGACCCGTTTGTGTACTGATCGTGGCAATCTGTTTGATGGGAATTTCGGTATTGTTCATCGTCGGTACCATCAGATTGGCAATCTGTTCCTCAGTTGAGCGGAAGTTGGGGGCGTACCGAATCCGTAAATCAAAACGGCGTTCACCTTCGTAAATCTGCGTGGCAGCTTTCCCGCCAATGGCCATTTCAACGACGGCCTGAGCATCGGTTTTATTCACCCCGTACAGAGCCAGCTTTTGCTCATCCAGCAAAATGTGCATTTCCGGCTGACCGATGTTCCGAATCACCCCTAGATCCGTAATTCCCGATACGGTAGCCAGTTGAGCGTCGATTTCTCCGGCTTTTTCTTCCAGAATGTTCAGATCCTTTCCGTAGATCTTCACGGCGATACTACCCTTCACGCCTGATACGGCTTCGGCCACGTTGTCCATGATGGGTTGCGAAAAGCCAAAATCTACGCCGGGAAATACCGAAAGTTTTTTTCTGCATCTGAGCAATCAGTTGCTCTTTCGTGATCCCGCTTTTCCACTCGTCCTTTGGATAAATATCCACCAGAAACTCAATGTTGTAGAAGCCGGTCGGATCCGTACCATCGTTGGGACGTCCGGTTTGGGAAATCACCGCTTTTACTTCGGGAAACTGCTCGAATACCTTTCGCATCTGCGTCGTCAGGCGTACGGATTCGGGCAGTGAAATCGACATCGGCATGGTCGCCCGTACGTAAATGGAACCTTCATTCAGTTCCGGCAGAAACTCCGTACCCAACAGTTTAAAACCAGCCAGACCAATAACGACGAGTATCGTCGTAGCCAGCAGCGTTAGTTTCTTGTGGGCGTACGTAAAGCCAAAGCCTTTCATGGTCGAGCGGGTGATGAAATCCGTGAAGAAGTTATGTTTTTCTTTCACATTTTTCTTCAGCAGCATACTGGCCAGTACGGGCACCAGCGTCAGCGTAAAAATCAGGGCTCCGAGTAAGGCAAAGCCCAAGGTCCAGGCCAGGGGCGAGAACATCTTTCCTTCTACTTTCTGAAACGAGAAGATGGGGACCAGACACGTAATGATAATGGCTTTGGAGAAGAAAATGGCTTTACCCATTTCCGTACCCGTTTTCCGAATCACGCCCAGTTTAGCCATCTTGTTGAAACGCGTCATGCCTTCGCGGTGAGCCATTTCGTCCAACGTTACAAAAATTCCCTCCACCATCACCACCGCTCCATCGACGATGATTCCAAAGTCAATGGCACCCATCGAAAGCAGGTTCGCCGACATGCCTTTCAGTCGTAAACAAATGAAGGCAAAGAGCAGAGCCAGCGGAATGACGATGGAAACGGTGACGGTCGTTCGCCAGTCAGCCATGAAAATAAAGACGATGACGGTTACGAAAATCAGACCTTCCAGCAGGTTGTGGGTAACGGTATGCGTGGAGAAGTTGATGAGCGTTTCGCGGTTGTAGAACGTATTGATTTTAACGTCCTCGGGCAAAATTGTGGTGTTCAGCTCCTTGATTTTATCCTTTACCCGGKCAATGACTTCACTGGGATTTTCACCCTTCCGCATAATCACTACGCCTTCGACGACGTCGTCTTCTTTGTCACGACCCGCCTGACCCAGTCGGGGTAAGGCAGACTCTGCCACATCGGCCACGTTACGTACCATGATGGGCGTACCCTTCACGTTTTTAATTACCGTATTTTCGATGTCCTGTAAGTTGTCGAGCATCCCGATGCCCCGGACTACATAGGCTTCCGAACTTTTTTCAATGACGTCGCCTCCCACGTTGAGGTTGGCACTTTGTACCGCCTGGAATACTTCAAGTGGTGTAATGCCGTAATCAAGCAGGCGGTGGGGATTGATGGAAATCTCGTACGCTTTGGCTTCCCCGCCGTAGCTTACTACGTCGGCCACGCCGGGTACGCTTTTGAACTGCCGGTCAATGACCCAGTCCTGAAGCGTTTTCAATTCCCGTACCGACCGCGTGGGTGACTTGAGCGTATAGCGGAGAATTTCCCCCGTAGGTCCGTAGGGCGGCTGTACTTCGGGCCGAATGCCTTCGGGTAAATCCACATTGCCCAGGAGGTTATTGACCTGCTGACGGGCGAAGGCATCGTCCACCCCATCGTCAAACATGACATTGACGACGGACAACCCAAACAGCGTTGACGAGCGAATATCCGTTTTTTTCTGAACGGAGTTCAGCCCGATTTCCACCGGAATGGTAACGAATTTTTCCACCTCTTCAGCGGAGCGTCCCGGCCACTGCGTAATGATTGTAATCCGGGTATTGGTTACGTCAGGAAACGCTTCAATGGGGGTATTCTGATAGCAGATGAAACCCGCTACAGCGGCCAGCAGCGTCAGAAAGAAGATCAAGAATTTGTTCTTCAGCGAGAAGGACAAAATACCTTTAATGAACTTATTCATGGGAAAGGTCGGAGCCCGGCTCCATTAATTATCTAAGGCATTGTAAATCAACAGTTGGTTTTTCGTTACAATGCGGTCGCCCGCCTGCAAGCCACTGTTGAGATAGACCGTATCCCCGATGGTTTTAAAGATGGTCACTTCACGTACAACGGGCTGATTCTGCCGATTGACGACGACAACGAAATTCCGGCTCTTGTCGAATACGAGTGCATTACCGGGAATTGCTATACGTTCCCCCTGTCCCGGATACGAAACAATGACGTTGGCAAACATCTCGGGCTTGAGTTTAAAGTCGGCATTGAGCAGCGTAATTCGCACCTTCATGGTCTTACTATCGGGGTCGAGAACGTTGAAAACCTTATCGATTCGACCTTTGTATACCTGATCCGGATAAGCGATGGTGGTGATCGTTGCTTCGTCGCCTTCATTAATGTTACTCAGGTCGGCTTCGTACACGTTTGCCATCACCCATACCTGATCGAGGTTAGAGATGGTGAACAGCGTTTCGGGATCATCCGACCGCAGTTCCATACCGGAAGCGGCCGTTTTTTCCACGATGAAGCCACTAATCGGAGCCTTTACGATGTAGGAAGCTCCACTCCCACCCATGATGCGGCGGCGTTCGTTGACCCGGTCAACCTCCCCCTTCGCCGCAGACAATTGTCCACGAGCGGCAACGAGGTCTTTCTGGGAAGACAATCCGGCTTGTACCATGTCTTCGGCTACCTGCATATTTTTCTGAGCCAGAGCTAATTGTCCCTGGGCGGCAATCGCTTCCTGATGCAAATCAGCCAGATCGCCCGAACTGATGACCGCCAGCGTTTGTCCTTTTTGTACGTGGGCTCCCAGATCTGCTTTCACGTTTTCAATACGACCGCCCACCAGCGAAAAGACCTTGACTACTTTGTCCTGGTTAAAGGTGACTTTGCCCGTTAACTGCAGTTCGTTGGTAATGGGTTTTAGCCGGGCGGTGTCAATGGTAGCTCCGGCCAGTAAGTTCGAATCAACGGGCGTGGCTTCAGCCGTTTGCGTATCTTTATCCGAGTCGGAATGACAACCGGTCATGCCCAGACTTAGCAGCAGAGCTACGTACAGGCACCATTTAAGTGCGGGAAATGAATTCGTTTTCATGAGTAGTTTATCGACTGAATAGATTTGTTCCGACCGCGTAGCCTAACTCTTCGAGGCTTTGCATCCGGTTGTTCTGGAGTTGACGGTACTGAATCTGACTATTTTTATACGAATCGAAAAAGTCCAGAAACTCGACTACGTCGATATTTTGCTTGCGATAATTCGTGGTTACGCCGTCAATGAGACGCGAAAAGTCTTCGTTAAAGCGAGTATCAAACTGCTGGTACAACTGGTTGGTCTGGAGCACTTTTACATACGCTTTCTGTACTTCGCTCTGCACCTGCAATCGATAAGCGGCGATGCCCTGCTGACTGGCCTGCGTACGAATTTTTGCGGCTTCGATGTTGCCCTGGTTTTTGTTGAAAATGGGTACGGGTAATCCAACGCCCACCCCGACATAATTTGAACCAAAAGCCCCGTTGCGGTCAAAGGTCGCCTGCACGGTCAGATCAGGTTTGGCCAATGCTTTCTGTAGAATCAGATTCTGCTGTTCAAGTTTGGACTGATCAGTATACGCTTTCAGATCGTACCGGTTTTCTTCTGCCCGGTTGTACAAATCATTCAGCGTCAGAGAAGCCGGATTGTAAGCTTCAAGCTCCTGTGTTGTTACTTCAGGCCGTATCACCGTCGCCGGATTCATATTCAGCAGTACGGCCAGTTCAGCCTGATCGTTGGCCAGTTGCAGGATAAGTGACTGTTTTTCCGTCGTCAGATTAAACAGATACGCTTTCAGCCGGGTTAGATCTTTCAGGGGAACGTTCCCTTTTTCGTACTGCTGCTGGTACAGCGTCACCGTCTGCTGAAGCGTCTGAATTTCCTCGTCGTAAATACTAATTGACTGTTGATTAAAGTACAGACTGTAAAACGTACTCCGCAGGTCATACCGCAACGTTCGGATCACATCCTGAAAACGGTCACGAGCAATTTCGGTACTGGTTTGGGCGATGGCTAGCTGTTTGTTGCGTTTACCGGCCAGTAGAAGCAATTGTTGCAACTGTACAATCTGCTCGGAATTACTTTGGCGAAATGGCAGAATAGCCCGTTCTCTACCCGCGGTAGCCGTACCATTATTGTAAGGCATGATTTCGGCGTAAACCGTAGGGTTCGGCCGAAGTTTCGCCTGTATTTCCTGCTTCTGGGACTCGCTGATGCCCAGCTGAGCAATCATCAGGTTTAAGTTCTGCCGGGTAAACTGCTCTTCAGCCTGCGTTAAAGTCAGCTGAAGCGTATCAGTAGGGGCCGCTATCAGCGGTTTGCCTTCCGTAACCTTCGGTTGAGCCTGGGCCTGAAAACCAAGCATAGCCACCAGAAAGGCGATTGGATAAATCAATGACTGACGTACTAACATGGAGTAGTTAAGAAAACGTAATAAATCCGAGGCATTCATCAATTAATTGGGTAAAATCATCCGTTTTACTACCACTGGTAAAACCCTCGTAACAAATGTAAATGCCTAAGATTAGGCCAACATTAAGAGAAGTTAAAGACAGGATTAGAATTCGCTAAAGGTTATATAGTTCTATTTTTAAAGCTTAGGAAAATTGTATCTTTGGCCTATATACGCCTGTTTTTCAGCGTTTTACCAAGTCGTTAAAGATTAATACAGGGCTTTTAGTTAAACCGTAAAACCCCTCGTAGGTGATTAAAAAATTTTAATGTGAGGGTTGACGTAGTAAACTTGACTTTTTCTGAAGGATTTTAATACGCCACCTCGATTGGATTCTGTATGCGGATATTAATTGTAGAAGATGAGTTAAAACTCGCCACTTCGCTTAAACGCGGATTGGACGAATACGGCTTTCAGGCCTCCGTAGCTCTGGATGGAGCTTCCGCGAAGAAAGCTCTGGAACTGGGCGAGATTAATCTGGTCATACTGGATATTAATTTGCCCGACATCAATGGGTACGACCTGTGTCGCTACATTCACGATCGAAACAGCCACATTCCCATCATTATTCTGACCGCCCTGGGTACAATTGAAAACAAACTCACGGGCTTCGACGCCGGAGCCGATGATTATCTGGTCAAACCCTTCGAGTTCAGTGAATTGCTGGCCCGCATTCAGGTAAGCCGCAAGCGTAGTCAGCAATCCAGTACTTCCGCCGCTCACAGCCAGTTGAGCATTGCGGATCTGATACTGGATCTGCGGGAAAAAACGGTAAGCCGGGCCGGTCGCCCTATCAACGTCACCCCCCGCGAAATTGCCCTGTTGGAGTACTTTTTGAGAAATCAGGGAACGGTACTGACCCGAAACGAAATCGCCGAAAACGTCTGGGATATTCCTTTTGACACGGGCACCAACCTGATTGATGTTTACATTAATACCCTACGAAAGAAAATTGACAAGGATTTCACGACGAAACTCATCCATACCCGCAAAGGCATTGGTTACATCATGAAAGAAATGGCCGAATAAACATGCACCTCCGTACCCGCCTGTCCCTTACCTTCGTCGTGGTGGTTTCGCCTGTGCTGCTCCTGTTTCTGGCGAACTTTTACTACTACTTCTCTACCTCGAATCGGGATTACTTTCTGAATATCGTTAAAAACCGGGGGGTGACGATGACGCACCTCATGTCTCGGGGGGAATCGCTGGATCGTTCGCTGTTACGATGGATTGACGAAGGGACCTATACCTCTTTATCCAACCGCCGCGTAGCCATTTTCGATGAACAAAATCAACTCCTGTACGACAGTGGGGAGCTGGATGACAAGGAAATCCAGGAACCTCCCTTTATCGATCACCGAACCGCTGTTACAACAGATTACCAGTCAGAAGGTAGTTTCGATCAGCGATGGCGAACGCATGGGTTACGGTCTATTACTGCACAACTCCAAAGGGCAACGGTACAAAGTAGTTTCGTACGCCATTGATGATTACGGGCAGCAGAAAATGCACGAAATGATTACGGTCTCGGTAGCTACCCTGGTGATTGCCTTTTTGGTGGTTATTGTACTGAGCCAGATTTTCGCCCGCCGCTCCATCAAACCGATCTCGAATATGATCGAAAAAATTGAGCAGATCAAAGTTTCAAATCTGGAATTACGCTTGCCCGTACCGCCCGACGCGGACGATGAGCTGAGTCGACTGGCGGTATCGTTTAATCAGATGCTCGACCGGATTTCCAGTTTCGAAATGCAACGGAGTTTTGTTTCTAACGCATCGCATGAGTTACGAACCCCTTTAACCCTGATTACCAACCAGATTGAAGTTTCCTTAATTAAACCCCGTTCGAGTGAAGAGTATCAGAATTTATTAAAATCGCTTCTGGAAGACATTAATCGCCTGAATGCCTTATCGAATGGATTGCTCGAACTGGCTCAGTTTGACGTGAAGGAAATACAGGTAACCTGGGCAACGGTACAGCTCGACGAAGTGATCTACGAAGCCGTTGCTTCCGTATTGCATAAATATCCGAATTACCGCATCAGTTTTGCAACGGATGCTCAGGACGAAGATGAATCTTTACCCGCCATTGCCATAAGGGTGAAGAATCGCTTTTACAAATGGCCTTTATGAATCTGATTGAAAATGGTTGCAAGTTTTCGTCCGATCATCATACGCAAATTACCGTAAAGCCTCATTCGGACTACGTCGAAGTACTTTTCGAAGATCAGGGTATCGGTATTGCCGAATCGGAGCTTGACTATATTTTCCAGCCCTTTTACCGGGCTACCAATTCGCATGCAATCAAGGGAAACGGGATTGGTTTATCGCTGACCGAGAAGATCATTAAACTACACGGAGGACGGATTACGGTAATCTCTCAACTGGATCAGGGTACCCGTTTTCGGGTGGACTTGCCCTCTTTGCCCGGCCTCGACGAAGCAGCAGCAGAAGTTTAGATCTTTGGTACCGACCTTACTCGTTCCTAAACAATCCGGCGTCCACTCGCCTTATAGCGTATAGGCATCGCCACCTACGTTATGAAATACCTTGCATTGATCGGAGCCTTCGCTCTGTTGGGCTGGAGTTGCACCAGTCCCGATAAACCCTCGGAAGATTGGCCCACGTACGGGGGCAATTACGCCGGTAACCGTTATTCCAAACTCGATCAGATCAATCGTAGTAATGTTTCCAAACTCAAAGTAGCCTGGAGCTACAAGGCCGTTCAGGGTGAAAATCCGTTTGAGATTCAGTGTCAACCCTTAATGATCCATGGCATCCTGTACGGTACCACACCGCTCCTGAAGCTCTTCGCTCTGAAAGCCGATACGGGGGAAGAACTCTGGAAGTTTGACCCTTTCGAAAATCAGATTCCTACCTTCCATCCCATCCGGGGTTTGATGTACTGGCCCGAAGGGAAACGGATTTACTATTCGGCGGGCTCCCGGTTGTTTGCTTTGGATGCCGAGAAAGGCATACTGGTGTCTGAATTTGGCGAGAAGGGTTCCATCGATTTACACGAAGGTGTAGGCGATGGCCTGGACCGGGACGTAAACGCGTTACCGGTTGATGCGACCAGTCCGGGCGTCATTTATAAAGAAACCCTGGTAATGGGTTCGCGGGTAGGTGAAGGTACGGATGCCGCTCCCGGTTATATACGTGGCTTTGACGTTCGTACGGGTAAACTCAAATGGGTTTTCCATACCATTCCTCACCCGGGTGAATACGGCTATGATACCTGGCCTAAAGATGCTTGGAAAAAAAGTGGGGCCGCTAATAATTGGGGAGGATGGTACTGGACGAAAAACGTGGGGTGGTTTATCTCGGTACGGGCTCTCCCTCCAGTGATTTCTACGGGGGTGCTCGGGAAGGAACAAACCTTTTTTCTGACTGTATTCTGGCTCTGGACGCGGAGACGGGGAAACGGCTCTGGCATTTCCAGACGATCCATCACGACTTATGGGATCGCGATATTCCCTGTCCACCAACGCTAACTACCGTAGTTCATCAGTGTAAAAAAGTAGAAGTGGTAGTACAGGCGACGAAAGATGGCCTGGTGTACGTATTGAACCGAGATACGGGAGAATCGTTATTTCCGATTGAAGAACGCCCGGTACCAACCGTAGCCCTCCCCGGTGAAAAGCCCTGGCCTACGCAAAAATACCCGCTGAAACCGGCTCCGCTCACACGACAGTTTTTAACGGAAGCGGATATTACGACGCGTACCCCCGAGGCTCATGCGTTTGTACGAAAGCGTTTTCAGCAAACGCGTTCCGGAAACAAATTCATCCCGCCCAGTAAGGAAGGAACGCTGGTTTTCGGATTGGGAGGTGGAGCCGAATGGGGTGGCACTGCCGCTGACGAGCAGGGTATACTCTATCAAAATGCCAATGAGATGGTTTGGGATGTGCAAATGGAAGAATTTAAACGTCAGAAATCCCAACCGCTCTCGGGCGAAACGCTGTACCTGGATCATTGCTCGATTTGCCACGGTTCCGAACGGAAAGGCAATGGGATCGAATATCCTGACTTACGGAATGTAAAAGCCAAGTATTCGCCTCAACAGGTGATGCAAATATTGCAGACGGGCCGTGGTCGAATGCCTTCGTTTCAGCATGTACCGGAGAAAACGCGTCTGGCCATTGTCCATTTTCTTCTGGGAATTAACAAGCCTATTCCTCCCGATCCTCATGATTCAAAGCCTGCGGTAATTACCGCCGATACACCGCCCCCTTCACCCTATGTGAATACAGGTTGGAAACGCTTTCTCGATCCCGATGGCTATCCGGCTATTACGCCCCCCTGGGGAACCCTGAATGCAATTGATCTCAATACGGGGGAATACCTTTGGAAAGTTCCACTTGGTGAGTTTCCAGAATTGACAAAAAGAGGGTTACCGGTCACGGGAACGGAGAGCTACGGAGGACCTTTGGTTACGGCTGGAGGTTTGGTATTCATAGCCGCTACAAAGGATGAACGCTTCCGGGCTTTCGACAAAAAAACGGGCAAAGTAGTCTGGGAATACCAGCTGCCTGCGGGTGGGTTCGCTACTCCGATGACGTATGCTATGAATGGAAAGCAGTATATTGTATTAGCCGTTGGTGGAGTCAAAAATGGGCATAAGCCAGGCGGTTACTACCTCGCTTTCAGTTTATAATAGCTTTTGTAAGCACTAATTTTAACGTTAAAATTAGCGGTACACTAAACGTTTTAAAAGACGTTTGCTGTACCGCTGATTTTAGTTTCATACATTTCTTCGTTATCCTTCTCCGTAAAACGAAAAAACTGGCGATAGAACCTGTCATTGGCGTTCGAATGGCATACACAATGCAGTCGGTATTTTGAATGTATTGATGAATAGATCCTTTAGAGGCTGGGTTATAACCATCTTATAATCAAAACAATAGACTGAATTTCCTTTCGCCTCATCTTAATAAAATGTAGTTTGGTCGGTCATTATCATTGGAGCAAATCCAGTGTTAAGGTTGAAGTTAAACAGTTGATATTCAATAGGCCTATACTAAATAAAATGTGGTTTGGTCGGTCATTTTTGGACGTACATCAGCCTGATTCTAACCCAGATTTCTTAATAAAATGTAGTTTGGTCGTCCTGTATTTTACTTGAAAATATAGTTTTTAACTATCTGAAAATCAGTATTTTAACTTGTTGATTTTTAAACAAACTGCCTAATAAAATGTAGTTTGGTCGGTGTATCTTCTACGTCTCAAAAACAATCTAGTGGTTTATAAAGATAGCTCATAATCAGACAGTTATTTATTAACAATGATTCTATACTCATCATAACCAATCACTCTGAAGCGAAATGGTTTTTAATAAAATGTAGTTTGGTCGGTGTGTATCTGAAAGATGGAGCGGGAAGTGGCACTTTCAGGCCTTGCACCCCTGCTGACCGGGGATCGGAATTAAAAAATGTAGTTTGGTCGGTGTAACAAAGTAAGATCTTCAGAGCCGACTTCAATAAGAGCCTTTGTGAGGCCTTCAAAGTATTTGACTGGGGTCAGGGTAAATGCTTCCTTTAGAAAATGGCTGAGAGAGGCTGTATTTGCGAGCTGACGATGCTGGGCGGAATGGAGTTAAGTTCGCTTTCTAGGTTAGTCGATAAACTAAAAATTTAGTTCACGGCCTGACTCTCTTTTTTTCTTTGCCACGCTTTTTGATTTTTTGATTTTTATAAAAGCCTTTTTTGATTTCAACCCGTACGAAGCGGGGGCCCTTTTTTCATTCATCAAGAGTTTGTGTTTTTCAATATCTCTTGATAATCTCTTGAAGGGAAAAACTAGCGTTGTAATGAGTTGATTATTAGTATATTATCCTGTGGATAACTTTTAAAAAATGTAGTTTGGTCGGTAAAAACATGGACTTTGGTCGGTATTTTTCATTTAAAAAATGGAGTTTGGTCGGTCAATCCGACTTATAAAAATGTAGTTTGGTTGGTAATAAAATGTATTTGTTCAAACTAGGTACATTATATTCTTTTTTATGCGTTATTTGTTCAGTCATAGCCGATCTCTTAACCCATGAATGCACAGATAGAAATTTATCAGGACAACTTCCTTACACAGGCCCGTTACGAGATGACGGAGACGGAGCGAAATATCCTCTACATGGTTATTGCTCAGGTTCGTCCCGATGATTCACCCATGAAAGTCTATCAGGTTTCCATCAAGGAAATTGCAAAAATCATGGGCAGTGAAGAGATTAAATTTGAAGCGTATAAAAATGCCACAGCCCGCATCGTCACCCGGCTGGTACAGGGTTATTTGCCCAACGGGGATTTCCTGCAGACGACCTTTGCCGCTTCGGCGAAGTACAAAAAAGGGACGGGCATTATCGAAATTGCCCTGTCCCAGGAAATTCGCCCTTTCTATGTTGATCTGAAAGAACGCTTTACAAAAATTCAGTTACAGGCTGCGATAAGTTTGCAGTCGATTTACGCCAAGCGGATTTACGAATTGTTATGCATGTACAAAAACATGAAAAACAAGACCTTTCGGCGTAAACTTGTGGACCTAAAGCTCATGCTGGGGGTGATGGACACGAAAACAGGCAAGGATAAATACCCCGTGTGGACGCAGTTTCAGCGGGATGTACTGGACGTAGCCAGTCGCGAAATCAATGGGCATACGGATTTAACCTTTACATTCACGCCTATTCTGGGGGATCGTCCCGGTCGAGGTCGTAAACCCGTGGAGCAGGTAGAGTTTGAGGTTTCCTATATCACGCCCAATGTCATTGATTTCAGTCCCCTGATGGATCGTCTGATGAACCGTTTCAAGTTGCGACAGGATCAGGCGGAAGAAATCATCGAGTCATTCCCGATTGAAAAGATTAACAAAATTCTTTACGACATTGAGGTGCGTATGGCTAACAACGAAATTAAAAACGTGGGCAGCTACACCGCCAAATCATTTGGGCTGTAGAGTTCACTACAGCCCCTCCCCTACTCGATCCGGGATTTATTCAACGCCGTATTTACGTTTTTCCCGGTCAATTTTCTCCTGTACGGCTTCAATGATCCAGTCCGTGACCGAAATGGAAATCTTACGGGCTCTACCCCGTTGTGGACGGTGATTCCGCAGCTCCTTGATCATATGCGTTTCGCTTTCGGTTAACTCAATCGAAAAGCGTTTGAGTACTTCCGGCACAGGTTCGGCTTTCGCGGGTTTGGACTTGGCTTCTTTACGAGCGGGTTTTTCTTCCAGCTCTTTCTCAACCGGGCGAGTCGTAGAACCTCCCCGATTAATCACCTCCAGAATTTTATCTTCAGGAACCGAATCACTGGAAGCTTTCTTTTTGGGTGCGGACGAAATGGCCATAACGTGAATAGATACAGTGATTTTCTGCCTCAAAAGATACGTTAAAAAAAAGCTTTATTTAACGTTAAATTGAAGGGTAAAAATAGCGTCGATAATACCAGTGAACATTAACGTCAAATAATTTAAACTATCCTTTGACAATCAGAGGATTGATTGCTTCGAATAATTTAGTAATTTCCGTCGTTGCTTTAGGATCTTTCGCCTCCATTTCCACCACACCTAATCCCTGAGAAGCGGCGTTGGAATAAGCTTTTCGATTGATTAACGGCGTGGGTAAATAAGTAAAAACTTCAGAAGCCTGTAAGAGTTCAGCGGCATCGTTATTGTCCGTACCTTTCGGGTCTGCCCGATTCAAAAAGGCGAAGGCAGTTAAAGGAGTTGCCTGAACGGCCCGGATTTCCTGAACCAGTCGTTCGACTTTGTTCAAGGTCCACAAATCGAAACTACGGGGATTGAAGGGTACCAAGTAGACGTCCGAAACAGTCATAGCTGCCCGCTGACTAGTCGTATCCCGACCTCCGGTATCAATTACAATGTGGTCATACTTGGGTACTAGCTTTAAAATCTGACTACGAACCGCCTCTCCCGAGAGCTTGATAGCCGTAAAGCCAATTTCTCCCTGCAGATTCTCTTCCCGCCAGGCCGTAAAATCAGTAGAGGTTTCCTGTTCATCGGCATCTACCAGTAAAACATCGAATCCCTGTTTGGACAGTAAGACCGTAAGATTGGTCGCAATAGTCGTTTTCCCACTTCCACCTTTAATTCCTCCGACGGTAAAAACCATGGTTGTAACGTTTAAATTAGCGTTAAAAAAAGCGTTGGATACTACACTAAAACTGAAGTTGTTTCTGCCGCTCAAAAACAAGCCATTATTAGCTCTGGATTGATCGCTGACTTTGACTCGAAATTCAGAATACCAAAACACGTTATTTTCAAACATAAATCCAAAGCTAATTAAAACTTTATTTTTGAATCTAATTTTAACGTTAAAAATAGAGTTAAAATTGAACTTATTACAGACGCTTAAAATTACGGTTATATTAACGCTCAAAATAAAACATATAAAGCGTTAAAAATAACATTTATAATAAAGGTATAAAGGACGCTATTTTTTACGCTAAAAATAGAGTAAATAATGAATCTGTAATTAACGTGTAAATTAGCTTATAACATATGTAAAAAAGAACGCTGATTTTAACGCTAAAAACATAATCAATATTAAAATATTTGACGTTTATTTTAACGTCAAAATGAAGGCTATGTATTAATAATGCATCCAAATTTTAACGTTAAAATTAACGTTATTTTTGACGTATGTATAGATTGATAAATAGCTGTTAAATAGTTTGTTAGATTAGACTAATATGCTAAAATACATAAATAAATAATTGGACGGGTTTACTTATCGATTTAGAGAATTACATAATTTTTTGTCTTTATTAGCTAAGTCATTCGCTTCAGCAGAGAAATTAGATTTATAGAGATAGAGCCAGTGAACAAAAGACAATCAAGGGTTATGTTGAGTAGTGCGAAAGATAGGAGAGGTGCTTATTACAGATTTATAAAATAATCTATCCAATATTTGTTCTATAATAACCAGTAGAAGTGCAATAACTGATGCCCCTGATAACTGTGAAAGAAATTTGTTTTTTGACAATGACTGTTAGTATAAAATTTAATTTACAAAAATAGCTTATACTACTGCCGCGACGGTATAGGATCAATGATACTTTTAAGTGAACTTTATTCAGTTGTTCTGGCCTGAGAAAGAGGGGTTTGTAAATCAGTCGCCGAGTAATAGTCCGATGCAATGATAAGTTTCGTGAGAACGACCAAAATCAGCTACGAAGGGCAAACTATTATGAATACAGAAAAAGGCAGGATAGGTTAAGTACAAACACGAGAAACGAAGGACGACACTTGCGTAATGCGACCCTTAGTCAGATAAAATAAAATATGATTATTAAATTAAAATATATGAATAAAATTATCTTTGGTAGGACCCGTTGAGCTAAGAAAACGAGTCTGAAAATTCCATGAATGCTCAAACAAGTGCGGGCTGGCTTTGTATCCTCTGCTTATTTTTCCTGATACCTTTTTGTCAGGGGCAAATGACCAAGCCTGCCTTTTCCCATCTCAGTGTTGATGAAGGCTTATCGCAAAGCAGCGTATACGCAATCACCCAGGATCGTAAAGGGTTTATCTGGTTAGGTACCCGCGATGGATTGAATCGCTACGATTCACGGCAGGTGGTCGTCTACAGAAATCAGCCTACGCGGCGAAAGAACTTGCCATCCAATACAATCAATGCTCTTTTGCACGATAGTCAGGGAAGGTTATGGGTAGGCACCAGTAAAGGCTTAGCTCTGTACAAATCTGAAGGAGACGATTTCGAGCGTATTTCAGCCCAGGGTTTGCCGGATTCTACCATCCTAAGTATTACCGAAGATCGGCGACATCGCGTGTGGGCTGGTACGTCGAAAGGCCTTTATCAGCTCGAAGGCCCGAAACCGTATCGACTGAAGCCCTTACGGAACTATACTTATCAGCGTACTGAACCGAGTCACCCCAACACGCGGGCTCTGTTTGAAGACCGTCAGGGTAACCTATGGCTGGGAACGTCGTTGGGATTAACCCAACTGAAAGTCCGTACCAATGGCCAGTTTGATGTACAGGACTACTTCTTACAACCCGCCGATTCCGTCTATCATAACCTCTCGAACGGAATCAATACCATTGCTCAGGATCCGCAGGGGCGTTTGTGGCTGGGTACGGACCGAAAGGGGATCGCCGTATTTGACCCGCGTTTAGGAAGAATTAGTAGCTGGAATCCCGTACCGGGACTGGATCTATCCACGCAAACCATTCGTACCATTCAACCGGACAGAAGCGGACACTTCTGGATTGGTACGTTGTCGGGCTTGTACGTGGTGGCGTCGGATGGAAGCTGGTTCAAAACGCTAACCAATGAACCAACCGACGCGGAATCGCTGAGTGATAATTCGGTTCGATCCATCTTCCGGGATCGCGATGGTTCCATTTGGGTCGGAACCTACTATGGGGGCGTGGATTTCTACAGTCCCTACGCCCGACAATTTGGGTCGTTTGGCCCCTTGGGTGAAACATTTAAAATCGCGGGACCGATACTGCCCTCAATCGACGGACGGCAAATTTGGCTGGGTACGGAAGACCGGGGCGTTATGCTGATCAACGCCAATCGAAGCGTCGCCCGTCATTATCGCCACGACCCCAAAGACCCGAACTCGCTTTCCAATGATAAAGTGAAATGCCTGCTGGCTGAGGGAAATCAGGGGTTATGGATTGGTACGTTGAAGGGACTCAATTACCTGGACTTACGGACGCAGGTGATTACCCGTTTCCTGCACGAACCGAATAATCCTCACTCGTTGCCCAATGATCGCATTTACGATTTGAAACGGGATACTCAGGGCAAACTATGGATTCTGACTAATCTGGGAGGTTTGTGTGCATTCGATCCAAAGAACCGATCATTTGAATCCTACGTACCCCGAGCGGGTCAGCATACCTCCTTGAGTTCAAGAAATGCCACGTGTTTATTACTCGATTATCAGCAGCAACTGTGGGTAGGCACCACCAGCGGTCTGAACCGGAAACTACCCGGACGGGACGCCTTTGTTCGCTAC
>NZ_NJAG01000237.1 GCF_002872335.1 Siphonobacter sp. BAB-5405
GTTATAAATGACTGGCAAATCCGTATTCCACCGGAGAACCTTTGCAAATTTGCTCGAAAGGCCATGAAATCTTAGGCCTGCGTTTCGCGAATACTGATACAATTCTAACCTTTCAGCCAATTGGAGAATACCGGGGCAGAAWWRGGCTGCTTGCTGTAATAGTACAGCTCGCCCAGGGCGTTGTGCGTTTCTGCCAGTAGGGTTTGCTCGCCGAGTTGTTCAAATTTCTTAGCCGCTTCCGAGTAATATTCCAGGGCTTGCGGATACTGTCCGGCGTGAAAAACAGACGACCAAGCGTCTGCAAAGCCTGGGCCGCAAGCAGGGGCTGATTGGACTCGAGTGCCAAGGCGTATTGTTGTTTGGTACGGTAAACCAGCGAAGCGGAATCACTGGCTGGCGGCGGAAGGCTTTCGCCCGTATGGGGAAGTAAAGTCCAGAAAATCAGCAGCAGGCAGGCTCGAAATACAGTCAGAATCATCAGATTTCAGCTC
>NZ_NJAG01000238.1 GCF_002872335.1 Siphonobacter sp. BAB-5405
CCTTTATCACGGTTCCGCTACCGGCTCTGGAAGGGATTCAGTCCATTGAAGAAGATACGCAGGGGAATTTGTGGTTGGGTACCTTGCAGGGACTGGTGAAGTTTAATCCCGAAGAACGCACTACCCGGCAGTTTACCCAGGCTTCGAAAGTATAGGTATAGCACCTTGCTTAAATGCCAATAATTCGGCTCCGTACCGGTCATTTCCCAACGAAGAAAGAGGGACGCGGGTCCAGTCCGCTTCACTTTCGTGGCGATACAGTAATTCACCCGTTGGGAGATCAAAGCCGTCAACCAGTAAGTCTACCTCTACCCACAGCGTATCCCCTGCGATGGATTTGACGGCATAACGACCTCCATCTAATTCCGGAGTAACGTGTAAAAATGAACGCGTTGCTGACCGATTTCTTTTTCAATCATGGCTGTACTGCTTTTAAAATGGCATGAAAAAGCCACAGATCTGCTTTTCTGGCGAATCTGTGGCACAAAAGAAAAAGGATTGCTGCTAAAAATACGCTGGCAAAGAACCTTCCCTAAATTTTAA
>NZ_NJAG01000053.1 GCF_002872335.1 Siphonobacter sp. BAB-5405
GTATCGCCGAGTTGTCCCAGCGGACCCTGCAAATGTGCCAGTTACTCAGCACGTACGGGTTCCGTCCGTTCGTCCGTATACGATGCACCCAARGGTACCGCCGAAAGCTGATGATGCGATACACTGATCCCCGGAACGATGGGATCCAGATGAATTTTGCGGGGATTGGATACCCGTTCATCCACCACCAGAAACGAAGCCTGGAAACTTCGCTCCAGTACATCGGTCGGGACTTCCTGACCATCTACTACGATGGCCCCGGGAATGAGTATTGTGCCGAGCGAAGGCAGCACTTCCGGCTGTACTTTCGTTTCGACTGTAAACTGGATGACTACTTCCCGGCTTCTTTTTCCATCCACACACTTGTACCCTATCCCAATGGAAGAAATGTTCTTGTCCAGTAAATAATCCGCTCCCCGTGTCCGGACAAACTGTTTGAGTTTCTCCATGAAGTTCGGGGTGTACGTTGTTTGGTTTTGCTGAGCCATGGGTTCGGATAAAAGTTAAGGCGACTCTCCTACAACGCTCAAACGCCCGGCTTGTTTCCAGTTGCCAGCATTGGTTTACACTTCCGCCAGTGGGACCGACGGTCGGTTTACTCTGACCTGGCTGAGCACCCGTCCGGCATCGTCCACGACATCATATTCGGCGGGCAGATTGCCGGGCTGGTACTTAGTCGTGGGATGGTGCAGACGATACAAAACGGATTCGTGTAAACGTGGATACAGCAGCTGCGTCTGGTCCCGCGTTGCTTCGGCAGCGGGAATGGTACGGCTACCGTTTAAAAAGGGAAACAGTTTCCAGGGCATCCGCCGATGCGGCCAGTGAAGGGTGGCCAGAGCGTCGTCGAGTCGGGCGATGCCTTCCAGATCGGTAAAATCGTTCAGTAGCAGGCCATGCCCGTATGCCCGTTTCATCATCCAGCGAAGCGGGAGGTTAGCCATGCGTCGTTTAGTATCGGGATCGGATTGGTATCCGCCCCCCACATCCGAATGAGCTCCGGCAAACCACACCTGCTCCATGCGATCCAATCCCTCGGGCGGACTCCAGCGAATGGGATTAAACAGACTCCGGCGGCGATCATCAATGGACAGGGCCTGACAGGCGTACCGCACCTGACTCGATAGAATGGTATCCCGGAAATAGTCGGGTAAGGGGCTCAAGTATCCTTTTCGCAAAACGGTACTTACGGTATCCCAAACGCCCAGGAAATGGACGTCTACGGTTCGCGAGAGAATGTCCCGGAAGTTTTTGGCTTGCCCCTCATTATTCCGTCGCCGGAATATTTTAAAAGCATAGTCGATGAGATTCGTATTTCGTTTGTGCAGAATGCCGCATTTGGCCAGGAGTCCCGTCAGTACGCGAACGGTATAAGCTCCCCGACTAAAGCCGAAGAGGTAAATACGGTCGCCGGCTTCATAGAAGTTCATCAGAAATTCATAGGCCTGCTTTACGTTTTCGTCTACCGTCCAGCCGGTAATCTGGTCCCAGCCATCCAGGAACGAATACCCGCGAGTGCCCACGCCCGGATCGTAGTAGGCAACCTGCCGTTGCGAATCAATATCCTTGAGGTGGCAGAACAACTGCATAACGTTGGAGGTACGGTTCGGCTCGTCAAGCTCGTTGGCCGTTCCATCACAACAGATGATGATGTTTTTACGCATATGGGTTGAAGGTATCCAGGCAGAAACCTGAATGTCCCTGCCTTCCAAAGATGAATAGAAATTCGTTTTTCTGCCTTGATCCTGAGGGCTTTTATAAACGAAACCAGCCCTGTACCTGCGGAACTGTTTTGAACTGCTTTACTGGCAGGGCGTATTGTTAAAATCCTCCAGCGTCTGCCTCGAAAGACCCGTGTAATACGTGGGGCAGGTTTTAAAAAGATCGTTAATCGCAGCTTTATAAGCCTCGCAGGTGTTTTTGCCCGGATTGCTGACGTAGGCATTGGCGGCGGCGGCTATTTTTTCCGCGTGGTTTTCGCAGGCGTTCGTAGCTCCGGGACCACTTTTCGAACAGCTCGTCAGGCTGAAGAACAGAATGCCTAGTCCGAAAACATACACGCTTTGTTGCTTTTTCATAGGATTGATAGATTTGGTTGAACGTCTACCGGGCCTTACCCGGTAGCAACAAAGGTAACGGTTGCTCCGGAGGAGGACCAATCCCCAATTTGAGGTACGGAAGCCAGTGAACGAGGAACATCGGAACGCTTTGATGCGGACAGGGGAGGGCCCCTATTCTTTACCCTGGAAAAGTTTTGTGAAATTTTATTTATCCCTCTTAGTAGGTGCGATTGTTTCCTAAAGTATTTTCATACTAGGCTTTCTGATTCTGATCAACGCGGTCAATATGAAATAAAACCAGTGAATATTAGGTATTTACAAAATTAATCAATTAATTTGGCCTTGCTGAGCGAGCATACCACACCGTCACCCCCCTTGTCCGCTTAGCTCCCAATCCCCTACAAAGTACCCTCCAGGTCTGGATGATTCGCCCGATAACCCGGACGCTGTAGTCCAGCCTGAAAAACAATATGGCCTGTAGTCGGTTTAAGTATTCGCTACCAAACCGGTACAAACCAAATTCAATCCGTCTTCGTCGGCCGCCACCGCCGCAGCAGAAAATATCCCGGCCCCTGAACAGGGGGCTGAATTTTCATTTTGCCGAGTAATGTCAGCGATCAAAGTCGCTAAAGGTTTTCTGTGTATAGTACCGGTTGAGCTGTCACCCTCATCGCATGAAAAAGAAACTTATTAGTATTGATTTGACGACGGGTAATTACGCCAGTTTCATTGATCGTCAGATTACCATGGCCCAACAACGAACGTCAACCTATACCTGCGTTTCGAACGTACACATGCTGGTTGAAGCGTATCGGGACGCATCCTTTGCGGAAGTAGTCAATCAGGCAGACATGGCTACTCCCGACGGACGGCCACTCACCTGGGGTCTTAAATTAATTCACGGTTTTGATCAGGATCGGGTGGCCGGGCTTGATTTAATGCCTGATTTGATTGCCGAAGCGGAGAAAAAAGGAATTCCCGTTTACTTCTACGGAGGAACGCCGCAGATGCTTGAAGCTACTGACCGCTATCTCAAAAAGACACATCCTCAATTACAGGTAGCAGGCTATTATAGCCCCCCTTTCCGCCCCCTGACTGCTGTCGAAGAAAACGAGACTGCTGCCATGATTAATCGCAGTGGAGCCCAACTCGTTTTTGTAGCATTAGGTTGCCCTAAACAGGAACGATGGATGGCCGCGATGAAAGGTAAAAATTCAGGCCGCCATGATTGGTATTGGTGGAGCCCTGCCTATGATGGTAGGTTTACAATCCAAGGCACCTAACTGGATGCGGGCATCCGGGCTGGAATGGGTCTACCGATTCATGCTTGAGCCACGGCGGCTGTTTAAACGTTACGCTGTCACCAACAGTACGTATATCTGGCTGGTGACGCGGGCGATGCTCCAACCCAAGGCTCGGGCAAACGCCTGACACAGGCCAGTATCTGGTAGATACAAAAAAATCGAAATAGTATATTTTTAAGCAGGCTTTCACAAAAGCTACAGGTTATATACGAAGAAAAACGGGTATACACTTGGCAATCTCGGGTTGAAGCTTTAACTTAACCCCGTCATTATGAGGATATACCGTCATTCTCTTCACTTTTTACCGCTTTTCTTACCGCCCATAAGATTAGTCATAGTTTAGTCAGTTATTGTACAAAATCCAGATTGTCATAAGGACGATCAAATGCACCGTAAGGTACAGGCATCCTGGTTTTCACCGCTAAACTGTGATCGCTTTTACCCGAACGGGAAATGTCAGGCTTACGAGCTGAACGAATATGGGAGATCACTTCCCCAATATACGTTTATTTCAGTCTGGCATGATTATTGTATGTTAATATTCTGAGTATTTTACTAGGCATGCCGTTACATGAGCTAAAGAATACCTGAATTATTAGTAACCGCTTTCATCCATACTTTTTCCGCCAGAAGTAGGACAGTTATTTGCGTAATGTTCGATACTAAACTCTTTGCCGGTATTCCCCTGATTATGGGTTATACTGCTGCAAAGAACCTGGAAAAAGTATGTCTATACTAAAGCCTTCTCTTACTAACATATACAGCGAAGACTTCCAGAATAGCTATTACAGCTTTCCGGTCGAAGCTACGCTGGAAACTCCTGAGCATCCGGGTGTACTCACTCTTCGTGCTCCGGAAGGGTACGTGTTGAAGACAGAGGCATCAGACACCTACCAGGGAGAACTGGAATTGAACTATGAATTGCAAAACGATGGTCGCTGGCTGGTTCAGCAACAAGTAATACTTCAGTCTCTGGTACGGGAGGGAGGTCGATTAACACTCCAAAATAAATGTCAGGAACTGAAGCACATTTTCATTGAATCCCGGCATGGTCTTGAAATCGGCACGACGACGATGGATTTTTATCCGGTTAAGGTGTTGAAACCTCAGTTCGGACTTTTAACCATTCGAACTCTTACCACGGACCTACCTATTCATATTCAAACAGACCGACCTGATCTGTTTCAGGTAGCAAGCGACGAAAGACCTGAGTACCTACCTGGATTACGGATGATTCCCCAGAGTAAAAATACGTATATTCATATACGTTACCTATCAGATCGCCTGTTTGCCAAGCCGCAGATCGCTACTCTCTTCATTCAAACACAATCAGAAACACATGAGGTGATGTTGACAGCTCATCCCATGAGTCGCCTGTCTACGATGGCCAAATCTTCTGCCTGGATGGTTAGAGGAGGAGGATCCATGCTATTGGCAAGTAGTCTGTTTTTTGGCTTGTATACAATTTATCAGCATCGTTGCGAATGGTTTCCAGGACTTTGTGAGCAGAAGGTAATGCAGAGCAGGCCTGTGATAATATCGGTCTCCGAACTACCCGAAAAGCCATTGGCAAAAGTTGACCCGGAGAAGACCAGTACAAAAAAAAACTTTCAGGAAGGCTAAACGCAAACGACCGCATCCGCTTAAAACGTCTACCCCGAACCGTTCATTCACTCCAGCTGAAGCCTCAGTACATGAGGAAAACCATTTGGAAAAAGTAGTAGAACAACCGCTTTTAGATACCTACCCACGCCCATTTATGAAAATAGTATTGACCCATTTTTCTTTCTCTTCGGTATACTTTCTGTATTTGCTCAAACTGCCCGTGCAACGAGTCAGTCTATTTGCTACATCAAACTAGCAAATACATCAGGGGAAGCACATAAATCTTCAGAATCCACTGGTTCGTTAAAAAGAGCAGTTTCGGCCTGTGTCAACTACACATATCGGCAGGCACTAGCAAATAAACTTTTGGATTTACATTACGAAGATTCTCAAGATTCAGATCACGCACTTCTTTTATTTAACAAGTCACTTAATCCATACGCGAAGCTAAACTGTGTTGCCAATGCCTGGGCTATTAACGACGTTAGCCAGGATATTTTGGGTAAAAAAACCTACGCGGATACTCAGCCTGCTGCTTCTGCTTTACCACTAGCAATTCTCGAAAACAACGCTTACGAAGAGTCGATTGATTTCGAATTTGGAATGCGGGATGAATCCTGAAAATACGTTGTCAGCTCTAACTATGATTCACCAATAAATAGATGATGTTTTGAGTCTTTTGCAGGAAGGCATTTAATGAAAGCTCAGACGTGGAAAAGTAATCAGAACGATTAGTCTTTATATTAGATATGAGTATTGGTTTGGCAACAAATAAATACTCGTAAAAATCAACAAAAAGCACAAATTCACAGTTGCGAAGGGGGTTTCATATACCCCATAAATCAACCTAAATTTTCAAAATACGTATGAATGCACCCGTCGTTTTATTTGCTTACAAACGGGCCCGAGAATTACGAGCTACCGTCGAAGCTTTGAGGAAAAATCATTTAGCCGCTGAAAGTGATTTATTTATTTTTGTAGATGCTCCCAAAAAAGCAGAAGATTGGCCGAAGGTGTACGAAGTCCATCAGGTACTCGATGAACTGACTGGTTTCAAAAGTATTTATCGGGATTACGCTAAATCCAATATTGGTTGTGCGGATTCAATCATTCGTGGTATTAGTTACGTTTTAGATCGATACCCAACGGCTATTATAGTAGAAGACGATTTAATTACTGCTCCCAACTTTCTGGACTACATGAACCAGAGTTTAAAGCAGTACGAAAACGATAAAAAAATCTATTCGATTGCGGGCTATACGTTTCCTTTTGAACGTCCTTCGGATTATCCTTACGAGTCTTATTTCGTTCCCAGACATAGTCCCTGGGGCTGGGCTACCTGGCGGGATCGCTGGCAATCCATTGACTGGGAATTGGTAGATTACCCTGAATTCCGTCAGGATAAATACCAGCAAAAAGCCTTTAATCAGGGTGGTTCGGACCTGGTAAAAATGCTGGAAGATCAAATGGAAGGGCGTTCGGATGCCTGGGATATTCGTTTCTGCTATAACCGGTATAGAGCGAATGGATTAACGGTCTATCCAACCATTTCAAAAGTGCAGAATATTGGTTTTGGCCACGAGGCTACGCACACCAATATTTACAACCGCTATAAAACCACGCTTGATCAGGGTTCACAGCGTCAATTCAAGCTTTCGCCGCAAGTAGAAGCTACCCCGTACTATCACCAGAAAACGTTACAACGGTATAGTGTAGTAACGCGTATTTACAACAAACTTAAAACATACGCAGGGATGCGTTAAGGTATGTTCTGTAATGGATCAAGGGTGTTCTTAAGTGATCTATAATCCCTTGGTATAAGGTATCATACAGCGAATAATTCGTCTATTCAACAAGATTCGTTCATTCGCTGCATGGTCTTTATAAACCTAGATCAGGATTTACTGATCCCTCTTTCCCATCCGATAACCATGAAAAAACTACCTTATATTTCAGGGCTATGTTCCCTGATGATCATTTTTTGTATCGGTGCTTCCTGCAAGAAGCCTGATGATAACTTTAAAGAACCAGTTGAGCAACGGACTGATACCCTCACTGTGGCCCAGTTAAGGGACTTTAGTTCACTCCCTTTACCCACCGAATTTATATTACAAATGCTCGGCAACAAGGCTATTATAATCTGGATCAGGGGGATCGAAAAACGGCTGACAACCTGGGCGTAACGCTGGTTACTGCTCACGGCATTCGGTACAAACGTGACTATTCAGGCCCGGCGAATGCGTTGTGGTTTGATGTACTTCCCTCGGATGATGATATCGGTCCGGAACTTCAAAACGCGGTGAATGGAGCTGATGATGTATTTATTCCCGACGGATCGTACCGTCAACGCACTACGGTACGCTTACGCAGCAACATGAAACTGCAGGCCAATCCGGGAAAAGTTTTGATTACGTTACCCGCTACGTATGTGTCACTGGCAAACGCTATTGATCCTAAAATAGATTTGAAGAATGTCGTTATTGATGGCTTATCCTGGAATGTCACCACGCGTGAAAACGGAGTATTCGGTACTATCTATATTGATAGTCCGAATGTAGCTAATTTAACCATTCAAAACTGTACGAGTAAAGATTACGATTCAAAGGATAGTACCAACTGGCTAACGCTGAAAATTCCCGCTGGTAAATCGGCTGAAAACATTGTAGTTAAAAATAACGTAGTACGGGCCAGACGTATGGGTTGTGAGATATTTAATCACGATAACTATAACAAATACGTCGGGAAAAATATCGAGGTAAGTAACAACACGTTTTACGACTGCCATTTCGGTATTTCCTTATCGGGTCCCATGGAAAATATTACCGTCGAAAATAATACAGTTAAAAACTGTAGTTTATACGGAATTGAAATTGCTGGTGCCTTGCGTAATGTAAAAGTGAACAGTAATAAGTTTGAAGGGAAATTCGACAAGTTCTTTATCGGGTCAAATGATGGAAATGGTAATGGTAGTGTGACCGGAGGAATGATTGTTACGTCGAATGAAACCGTTGGTCGCTGCACGGGAGGAATCGCAATCTATAACGGTGGAGCATTCACTGTATCGAAGAATAAGTTTAACATGACCGGTATGATTGAAATTTCTCATTCCTCGAATGGTGGAACGTTCAGCGAGAATACGGTCGAGAGCTTATCCAGCAAAGTAATTATTTGTGATAATACCTCCAATAATCGCTTTGTGAATAATGTAATTTCCAATCGCAACGCTTCCTCCAATCAGGCTGTATTCATGGCTTACGGTAATAAATCACTCAACCACGTTTTAACTGCCAATCGCTTTACCAAAGGCCCGGGTGGTAAGTATATGGAAGGTGCGGATGGTGGAACGTACAGGGCTTCCGATAATCAGGACGAATCAGGCAAACCCGTACAATGAGCAACCAATAAAAAACACGCGTATCTGAAATCTAGTAATTTCAGATACGCGTGTTTTTTATTGGTTTTATGAAATCTTCTTGCTAAACTTATCTAAATGTTCACTGATACTTAACCTCCCATTTATTACTTTCACGTAAAAAGTTTGTTAACATTTAGTACTTATATAAATAAAATCCAATTCTTTACTGTTCCTAATCAATATTTACTTACTTAAAAACGGTAAATGTAAATATATTGATTTAAATTATAACAATTATACGAATGTAGAAATAATGCCTTAGCAACGGGAATAATTGTTCCCATTTTTTACATTCATTACCACAGGGTATTGTGAAATAATAAAAAAAAAGCTTTACCTTTATATCGTCGCCTTCTTACGTTTATCTCTTCGCACATTTTTGAATAATAGTGGTAAGTTCCTAGTGATTAACCAATTGACTATTCTTCAAAAAGTTCAATTAATGAATCAGATACTGAATTACGTTTTGAGCTTACGTATAGCAGTTGAGTTGGCATGACCTTTTAACGATTCTTAGTTGGTAAAGAAATTTAATTTGTTTGTTCATATCCGCCCCGAACGAACGTACTTTAACTAATCCTTTACTAACTTGGTACTATTGTTGAGTCAAGAATGAGCTTTTTGAAAACATTTGTTTATCATTCATTAACAAGTACACTCGTTATCATTCCATTGATTGTCTTTTCTACCCGCCAGTAGGTGGTGCCTCGCCGGTACCGAATTCCGCTAGTAGTTTCGCCGCTACCTGCTATTTGTTTAGTCTGCGTACCTGAGTTGGATACTGTAATGAATTGCATTCCCTATTTCTCCGGAATTGGGAAATGATTTTTTTATTAAGCAGTCCATTTGGCTCTCGCGTACTTAGCCTTTTGATCGTTATTTTGAATACTGTCCTCACGTATTCAACTGGCACCATATTGTCCTTTTATAACCCTGTTCCTTCAACCTGATCAAACGGGTTTTAGCCCATACACTTAGGTAAGAATGTATTGCGTCAACTCATGAATAGTATACCGTTTTTCCGCCTATCGAAATCCGTTTCGTTCGCTATATCCCTTAATGCTTATGACTGGAAAACTACACTGATCTATACACCTATCCTTGCATGCACCTCTTTTCTGCCAGTTGCTCACAGGCACTGGGTTCCCTTTCTTAAGTCGGCCGCAGCACAGACTTTCGGAAAAGCAGGTCATATTATGTCTTTGATTCAAACGAAATCCTTCATCGTAACTTTTCTGAAGGCAACAGGCCTTGACCAGGCTCCAGTGCAGGGGTGTTCCGTTCGTCCAATTCCAAGCCAGATGCTTCTTTTTCCGGCCTTTGTAAGTCACGCCTGAGAAAGTCAATGCCTGTTCACTGCCTGTTATGTCCGCCTCACATACCGACGTTTATCCAAGACTTTAATTATTCTGTTTTAGCGACGTGTCAGTAAGACTCGTTTCCTACTCACATCACCTGAATACGTATGCAAGCCAAACCAAATCCGCCTTACGAATCTTATCAAGTAGTCGACTCTAAGGGTATCAATCTTAGGGCTTCCTTACTTCCCTATTTAAACCGCTGGCCTTGGTATGTCGTATCGCTCGTCCTGGCATTTGCCGGAGCATACGTGTATCTGCTGTTCAAGCAACCCATTTATCGCAGTGAACTGAGTCTGTTATTACAGGATGAAAAGAAAGGCAACGTTCAGGCGAATCCACTTAAAGAACTGGATGTATACACCTCCAAAAAAGCCGTTGAGAATGAGATTGAGGTACTGACTTCCTCTTCGCTCATGGGCCAAGTGGTAGATGCCCTGCAATTACAGGCCAAGTACTTCCATCAAACGTCTTTTGGTAAGCGGGAGATTTTTGAGGAATCGCCCGTAACGGTTCTGGTCGAGAAACCCAAGAACACCCTTTATAAAAAGCCACTGGAGGTGAGTTTCCTCAACAATAAGCAGGTGAACATCGACGGGAAGGTATATCCCCTGAACGCCAGTATTCAGCTGCCCACTGGACAAATTCGTGTACTTACCCGGCAGGCAGTCAATGCTCAGACCGAACCGTTATCCGTGCAGCTCCTGCCGCGAAACGCAGCCGTTAAAGGTTATCTGGGAAATCTGAAAGCAGAAGCTACCAGTAAGACGTCTTCCGTCGTGCATCTCAAACTCGAAGATGCCGTACCCGAAAAAGCTGACGCTATTCTGAATAACCTCGCTAAAGCATATAATGATCGCACCGTCGCTGATAAAAACCGTGTAGCCACGCAGACGATTCAGCTGATTGAAGACCGGCTTCGGACGGTATCGGGCGATTTGTCTAGTGTAGAGAAACGCGTTGAACAATATAAATCGGCTCGCTCTATTACCGATCTGGGTACGCAGGCATCTACTTTTCTGGAGTCAACCCAACAAAACGATAATCTGCTCAATCAGGTAAACATTCAATTGGCTACCCTGAATGATTTACAGAAATTCATCAGTACGCAATCGGATGAGCAGGGTTTGACTCCCGCTACGGTGGGTCTGAATGATGTGGTACTGTTGGGGCAAATTGACAAGCTTTCGCAATTGCAGTTACAGCGGCAGCAACTCAGTCAGACGACTACTGAATCCAATTACATGATTAAGGGGATTGATGATCAGATCCGCTCTACGCGGCAGAACATCAGTCAGAACGTACAGACGATGAAGAGTATGCTGCTCAATACCCAAAAGCAGTATGAGCAGAAAAATGCCCGGCTCGAAAACAGCATCCGTGACATCCCCCAACAGGAACGTTTGCTGATCGATATCACGCGTCAGCAATCCATCAAGAATAACCTGTACAACTACCTGTTACAGAAGCGTGAAGAAATGGCCGTGGCTTTTGCCGCGAGCATTCCTGAAAATCATACCATCGATCCAGCAGAGAGCGGAGCAACGCCCGTAAAACCCGTTGGTATCGTAATGTATGCCCTGTTTGGTTTGATTGGATTTCTGGTACCCACGGCAGCCATTGCGGGTAAAGGAGCACTCAACGGTCGCGTGATGCGTCGGGTAGATGTGGAAGGCGTAACCCGCGTTCCTATCCTGGGCGAAATCATGAAGAAACGGGAGAAAGATCAGCTCGTTATTGCTCAGCATAGCAAATCGATTATTGCCGAGCAGATTCGTACCATTCGTACCAACCTCCACTTACGTCGGGGTGAGATGGACGAAAGCCACGTTCTCCTGTTTACGTCCAGCATTAGTGGTGAGGGCAAATCCTTTATTTCCATGAACCTGGGAGCCAGTCTGGCCCTGATGAAGCAACCGACCGTTATTCTGGAAATGGACATGCGGATGCCCCGGATTCACCAGGTATTCGACGTGGAGAATGATATTGGCATCAGCGATTACCTCAATGAAGAAGCCTCCCTCGAAGAAATCCTGAGACCCGTTCCGGGCTATCCCAATTACTTCGTGATCCCGAGTGGTCCACTGCCGCCAAACCCCTCTGAATTGTTGAGTGGTCACCGACTGCCCCAGCTTCTGCAGGAACTACGCGAACGCTTCTCGTACATCATCGTCGATGCTCCTCCGGTAGGTATTGTTACCGATGCCCAGCTCGTTTCACCGATGGCCGATGCTACGCTGTTTGTAATCCGTCACGGCGTAACGCCTAAAGCGGCCCTCAAGGAGCTGGACGTTTTGCACCGGGAACGTCGCTTCAACAACCTCAACATTATTCTGAACGGGGTTGCGGGCGGAGATTCGTATCACTACAACTACAAGAACAGTTACTCGTATAAATAGCGTTTGCCTTCATCCCATAACCCGCAATACGATGTCACTCACGATAAATAAGAAGGTGGTCCCGATACCGATCACGAATCAGACGCTCTTTACGCCTACGCATGCCCAACCCAATCCGACTCAGTTTTTCAAAAAACGGGTTTTTGATTTGGCCATTGCTAGCTCCGTAACGATTCTGGTGCTGGTCTGGCTGGTTCCGATTATCAGTCTTCTCATCAAGCTGACTTCTCCGGGCCCGATCCTCTTTGTTCAGCTGCGTACCGGACGGAATGGCAAACCTTTTCGCTGCTTTAAGTTCCGGACGATGCGGTACGAACAAAATGCGGATTTCAAACAGGCTACCCGCAACGACTCCCGCATTACTCCCCTGGGCCGTTACCTGCGGAAAACCAACCTGGACGAAATGCCACAGATTTTCAATGTCCTGCTTGGCGATATGAGTATTGTGGGTCCACGCCCCCACCCCATCGCTCTGGATGCCCAGTACTGGCACTCGATGCCTGGTTACAAGGAACGTTACACGGTTCTTCCCGGCATTACTGGCCTGGCCCAGTCCCGGGGAGCCCGCGGTGAAACCGAGCATCTGAGTAAAATGAAACAACGCGTTCGTTACGACCACCTGTACATTCATCGACAGTCCGCTCGCCTGGACGCTACCATTTGCTGGTGGACCATCAAAGCCGCCGCTACGGGTAATAAAAATGCCTTTTAACTGAATACCTGATTGAATCGCTACTTCAGCCTGCCTGCTGTTGTTTTAGTCTTATTTTATCTGAATCGTTTTTTGTGTATCAGTACGTTATCCCCCTTGTCGCTATCAACTCTATTGAATGGATAACCTGGTATTTCCAATGAAAAAAGTAGCTGCCGTTGTTGTTACCTACAACCGGCTCGAAGACCTCAAAGTTTGTATTACCAGTTTGCAGCAGCAGACCTTCCCGGTACAGACCATTTTTGTAATTAACAATGGGAGTACCGATGGAACGGCCGATTGGCTGGCAACCCAATCCGATCTGCTGGTTACTACGCAGGCGAACTGCGGCGGAGCTGGTGGCTTTGCAACGGGGATCGACACCGCCTATCAGGCCGGGTACGAGTGGATCTGGTGTATGGACGATGATTGCGTGGCTACGCCAGAGGCTCTACAGGCTCTGATGGAATCGCCGAATATTGGGCCCTGTATCAAAAATTGTATGTCGGTCAGTAATAAGGATCATTCCGAACTGGCCTTTTACGTCGATCGGCCCAACAAAAGTTATCGCAAAGTGGTTGATATGACCCAGGTGGACATGGTGTACGGTGTCGCTTCGTTTTTCAACGGCACGCTTATTCACCGGCAGGTAATCAAACACATTGGTCTACCCGACCGTAAGCTGTTTATCTGGGGTGATGAAGTCGAGTACATGACCCGGGCAATCAAAATGGGTTTTTCAGTAGTGACGGTTACCAACTCCGTTTTCTACCATCCCCCGTCCTTTGACCGGAATGGAATTCCCTGGCCCGGAGCCTGGAAACAGTACTACGCCGTACGAAATCAGCGACGCATTTTTCAGAATATGCACGGGAATAAGTACGGTATTATGGTTTTTCTGCAATGGTCGTTACGGGAAACTTTCGTCCAGCTTCGTTCCAAGCGAAAACACCGGATGTATGATTTTCTGATTTACAGTGAAGCTGCTCTCGACAGCATTTTTAACAATTTCAGAAAGTACCCTGATGGTATAAAAACGGTACGACTGTACCGCTTCCTTAATAAAAAAAGTACCGCTTAGCGAGGCCCCCATTAACCCGCCATTACCTATGATCGAAGAAAAAGTACTGGATGAACCCGTAAAAGAAAAGCCCCCGGTTGCCCTGTCCAAGTCGACCATGAAGCGTTTTGCCATCAATGTGGCTTCTCTCTTCAGTGTCAACGTGGCGAATATGTTGCTGCCGTTGCTTACGGTGCCTTACGTCGTTCGTATCATTGGACCCGAACGTCTGGGATTGCTCAATTTCTCCCAGGCGTATGTGGCGTACTTTACCTTATTGATCAATTATGGTTTTGATACGGCAGCGGTACGGGCCATTGCCGCCGATCGCCACAACAAATCGCTGGTCAACCAGATTTTTAGTGAAGTCATGACCGGCAAGGCCCTGCTCTGGGTACTTTCGACGATTATCTTTGGGGCCATTACGTATTTTGTGGAAGAGTTTCGGGCTCAGTGGTGGCTGCACGTTTGTACATATATCAGTTGTCTGGGCATTGTGCTCTTTCCAATCTGGCTGTACCAGGCCATGGAAGATCTGGGACGGGTGGCTATCTTCAATACCATTGTAAAGGTACTTTTCACGTTTACAGTGTTCATCTTCATCCGTGAACCCAACGATTACATTTATCAGAACCTCTCACTAAGCATCGCCCAGGTACTCATCAGCGTAGCTGCCTTTGTCGTACCTTGCGGCGGTTTGATCTGACGTACACCTTCCCATCCATTGCCCAGCTACTGAAGCGTTTCAAAGACGACAGTACGCTGTTTTTCACTTCGGTTGTGGCCACGATTTACGCGGGTTCCAATACCTTTCTGCTGGGTATTTTCTCAACGGCCTACAGCGTCGGGATTTTTTCGGCGGGTACCCGTATTGCGGGTATTACGCAGTCGTTCGTATCCCTGGCCCTGAGTCAGGCTTTCTTTCCCATCGTAGCCCGGGCTTTTGGTCAGGGTAAGGAAGAAGGACTTAAAGTAGTCCGGACCATCTTTTTCCCGGTCGTGGTATTGATGACGCTGATTACCATCGGACTGTACATCATCGCTCCCCTCTTCATTCACCTGTTTTACGGAGATCAGTTTGAAGAAGCCGTCGTTGTTTTACGTATTGTATCGATTCTACCCATTACCCTGGGTCTGAATAATTTGCTGGGGGTTCATACCATGATCAATCTGCGAATGGATAAAGCCTTTTTCCGTATATCTGCTCTTGCTTCTATTATTAGTTTGGGCTTAAATGCTTTGCTTATCAAGCAGTTAGGTCACATTGGCGTTTCCTACTCCTGGGTTATCACTGAGATTTTTGTCATCATGGCCTTTTACGTCCACCTGCGTTCGCAGGGAATTCAGGTCGTGAAGCTGGCCTACCTCCGGGAAGCGTTGGCTTTCAGTAAAGAACGTATTCAGAGTTTTCGGCAACGCTAACGAAATCATCCAGCCATGAACGTATTAATTGCTACTTTCTTAGTTCCTACCTCGCCTTCGGGCGTGGTGACCTACTGCCGGACGCTGGCGAAGGACCTGACCCGCGAAGGCGTGCAGGTTACGCAGGTGGATGCCTCGCATACGCCTACCGTCTGGAAGAAAGTGCTCGGCGTGCTCAAACGCATCATGCGTCCGCTGGGGGGAGCCTCCTCGGTAGTGTACGATGAGTTCGCTTACTTCACCGGTTTGTACCTGGCAACCCGTAAACTCCGCCATGCGGGCATCGACCTTATTCATGCTCAGGATGTACGCTCGGGCGTTGCCGCTTACCTGGCCCTGGGCCGCCGGACCCCGATTATGCTGACCTGTCATTTCAATGATGATCCGGTCAAGGAACTGGTACTGGCCTATGATCTGAAACCCTGGTTTACCCGCAAGCTGACGGCCTGGTACCAATACCTGTTCTCGTACGTAAAGAATTACGTATTCGTTTCCAACTACGCTTATACCCAGTCGCGGCACCTGTTGCCCGAAGACATTAGTAAACGCGTACTGCCGAATACGGTACAACTTGAAGGACTGTCCGTTTCCCGGACTCCCTCCCCTACCCTAACCATTACGAATGTAGGTCATATCGACGAACGGAAAAATCAGAAACTGCTGATTGAAATTGGTCACGAACTACGCTCGCGTAACCTTTCCAATTTCAACATCTGGCTGATTGGAGATGGCCCCAAACGCAGGGAATATGAGCAGCTCGCTGAAACGCTGGGCCTGAAAGAACAGGTAAAGTTTTACGGACGGCACGCCGCTCCCTGGCAGCTCGTTGCTCAGAGTGACCTGTACATTCACACGGCCCTGAATGATAACTGTCCGTATTCCATCATCGAGGCATTTGCCGTGCAGACGCCCGTACTGGCTCTGCCCGTCGGTGGGATTCCGGAAATGTTACCCGAATCAAACGGACCGTTGCGGGGTACCGACGCCCGGAGTCTGGCCAATGAAATTGCTCCGTATTTCGAAGCCGACAGACGGGCGAGTCTGGCCGAAGCTCAGGCCGTTCACGCTGATTACAAATTCAATCACCGCAAGTCGGTCAGCGAGTTGATTAACTTTTACCGGCAAACGGCTCAGGAGCCGTCGCTGGTTACGGCACAAGCCATTCCCGTTTAATAGGTCGAACCGCCCACAAGCCTTTCTATGGTCTGGATTTATCGCATTCTTTTATTCATACTCCTGTTTGGGGTCAGTGCTCTCAGCCACGGGGGCAATACGCTGAGCCCCTTTCTGGATAAGCTTACCAACGTGGTAGCCCTGATCGGCATACCCGCCCTGGTGCTTTGTTATTTACACTACCCTGCTTTTTTTAAAGTGATGGCCTGGCCGATGCTGCTGGGTGTCGTCCTGCTCGTACTCGAATCGAAGTACCTCTACGGTACCTGGATGTACTCGTATTTCGTCATCAAACGGTTCTTTTACAGTGGCCTGGCGATGGTTACGTATTACGTGGCTACGCAGGCCCGACCGTTTAAACTCAAGTATGCCAACTGGCTGATTTTTAGTTTTTACCTGATCAATCAGATTTTTCTCGGACAGATTTTTTCATATAGCCTGACCTCTGAAAGCCGTACGGTTACCGCTCCCGAATCCCTGTATCTGACCATTCCTTTCCTGTATTACATGATTATGTACTTACGGGAACATCGGCTCTCCGACTTTTTTAAATCCATCCTGACCTTCGCACTTATCGTTTTTCTGCTGCACCGCTCAGTCATCTCGGCGGCGGGTGCGGCGGCGTTTCTACTCGTGGTATTCGGCTTGTTTGGAAAAATCACTGAACAGGCTCTGCCCCTCGGCAAAACCCTGGGTACGTTTCTGGTGATGCTTTGTTTACTGGCTCCGGCGGTTACGCTACTGCCCGAAGCTAAAACGCAGGCTTTTCTTGAAAACGTCGGTGGAATTCTGGACCCCAAGGAAGACGAAACCGGCAGCTGGCGACTCGAACAGTCGGAATTTTACATCAGCAAGATTCCCGAACGCCTCATGCTGGGCTGGCGGTACGAAGGATATGACCGGGGCGAGATCATGGAAAACGAAGATTTCCCCGAAAAAGGCACCATCATTCACTCGCAGTACATCGACATGCTCTACAACTACGGAGCAGTGGGACTTTTCCTGAATATGTTATTGATTGTGGGTACGCTGGTGATCATGTACCGACGCAACGAAGTTTTCACAACCGAACAATCCACGTTGTTTGGCTTTCTCATCAGTGGACTGTTTTTCAGTATTTCGTACCAGTTGCCCGTGTACTTCTGGGGCTTTGTGGGACTGGCCATGTACTATGGGCTATTCCCGAACGAATCGGAGGATTTTGAACAGCCTTCCGAACCTGAGCTTGTCATTCTTACCGAAGAAACTATTAATTCCCAACCGTTATGATCAGCGTTGTCATCCCCGTCCATAATCGTAAAGCGTTCACCGAACAGTGCCTGGCCTGTCTGTCAGATCAAACGTACCGAAATTTTCAGGCCATCGTCGTGGATGACGGTTCCTCGGATGGTACGGCGGAAATGATCCGTCAGAAATTTCCCGACACCGTTATCCTGACCGGAGACGGAAGTTTGTGGTGGACGGAAGCAACCAACTGGGGCATTCGGTATGCCCTCCAACATCAGGATCGCAATGAGGCGAACTTTGTATTGACGCTCAACGACGATACCAAAATGGAACCGGATTACCTGCAATCGCTCCTGGATGCGTATGCCCGGTTTCAGCCCTGCCTTATTGGTTCAGTCAGTGTCAATAGCGACGAACCGAATAAACTTGAATTCTGCGGTACCGTTTGTGAACTGTACCTGGCGGGTGGCCGTCACATGGCCGAGGATTACAACTTTGATTATCAGGAACTCGTCAAACGTACCGATCACGTCGTATCGGATTCGCTGCCCGGACGCGGCACGCTGATTCCGATGGAGGTGTTCGAAAAAATCGGTCTGTTCGATTCCAGGAAATACATTCATTACATGTCCGATATTGATTTTTCGGTTCGGGCGAAAAAAGCCGGGTATCCGCTGATCGTCGATGTGAAAAGCGTGGTACAGGAATTCGTGAGTGCCAGTGGTATTCAGGTCGAGCGGATGATTACGACCAAGCAGTTCATCGAGAGCTTCACGTCCATCAAATCACCGACGAATCTGAAGGTTCGCTACAACTTCGCCATTGACCATTCCAAGACCAAACTCGTTTATTTCTGTTTCGACGTAGGACGCATTTGTGCCGGATTTTTCCTGCGTAAAATGCGATTGATGAAACCCTTATAAGCTGTATGAAAAAGATACTTTTATCGACTTACGCCTGTATTCCCAACATGGGTTCCGAGCAGGGCAATGGCTGGAATTACGCCATTCACCTGAGCAACAGTGGCCTGGAAGTACACTGCCTGACGCTGGTGGATGGGAAAGATCGGATTGACCCCATTCTGGCGGGTGGGTTCTACCCCAATCTGACCGTTCACTACGTACGGGTACCGGCGTGGGTCGATAAATTTTGCTGGAAAGGACTCATTGGTATGTACTTCCATTACCTGTACTGGCAATGGGCGGCGTATCGGGTGGGCAGGAAACTCGACCAGCAACACAACTTCGATTTAATTCATCATGCCACGTACGGCAGTTTGCAACTGGGAAGCTTCCTGTATAAACTGGGTAAGCCTTTCATCTTTGGACCCGCTGGTGGCGGCCAGCGGGCTCCCAAAGCCCTTAAACGCTACTTTGGCTCGCACTGGACTCGTGAATGGATGCGGGATATTGTCGGCAAAGTATTGGAATACACGAATCCAGCCTATTTCCGAATGCTGAAAAAAGCGGATTTAGTAATTGTAACGAACAATGATACCTATGATCTGGTACGGCGATTGCGGCCAACCCAGCCCATTGAGCGTATCTGGGATGTGGGCATGGCTCTGGATTTTCTTCCCCGCGAAGTCACCGTACATCCGCCAAAGGCAACCCTCGAACTGCTCTGGACGGGTCGGATGCTGCCCCGCAAGGCGTTGGAACTGACCATTCAGGCCCTGAGTAAAGTCGATCCCAAGCTTTCCGTACGACTCACGATTGTGGGAGGGCAAGGTGAAATGGTCGAGCATATTCCCGGCTACATCCAAACCTACAGCGTCGAAAACCGCGTCAACTGGGTGGGGCAGGTTTCGTATGATCAGATGAAACAGTACTACATCGATTCGGACGTTCTGTTTTTTACCAGTTTACGGGATTCCTGTCCGCACCAGCTGGTAGAAGCCATGTCGTACTGTATGCCAATTCTGACGCTGGACTTACACGGTCAGGGCGAATTAGTGAATGGCAGTAACGGCATCAAGGTTCCGGTTACGAACGAAACCGAAGTGGTAGCCGCTTTGGCCCGGGGCGTGGAATGGATGGCGGCTCATCCCGAAGAACGCCGTCAGATGGGTCTGGCCGGTTATGAAATCGCCAAGGGACTTATCTGGGATCATAAAATCCGGCGTTTCGTGGATGACCTGTACCCGGCCCTTATGAAACCCTCGGCTTCCCGTACGTCGGCAGAGGTTTCTACCCCCTAATCCGTACGCCGAAGGCATTTCAACCCCTATTGATCCGAAACCATGCATATTGCTATCCTAGGCTTCATCGCTACCCGGGATTTACTTCCGGCCTCCGCTATTCAACCCTCCTATCCCAAGGGCCGGGAGGGGGCTCCGCTCATCACCAATTTAATCAAGGCGTACCTCAGCATGGGCCATCGGGTTCTGGCGATTACCCACGACGATACGCTGAGTGCCGACGAGCCGTCTTTTGTCCTCGAACAAGGACTGCTTACCTACGTGGTTGTGCCCTGCCGGCAACGGATTTTTCGACCCAATGGCAAACGGATCGGCCGTAACCTGGATTTCTACCGATTCGAGCGGCGGCGGATGCGGGAAATTCTGGATCGCTTTCAGCCGGAAGCGGTGCATGCCCACTGGACTTACGAATTTGCGATGGCGGCTCTGTCGTATACCCCCAACGCCATCATTACGGTGCACGACAACGCCCAGGTGATTTTCAATTACGTTCGTACCCTCAACCGTTTTTTCCTGCTCCTGATGGCCCGGCAGGTATTCCGCAAGGGCCGCTGGTTCACGGCGGTATCCCCTTACATGGCCGACACGGTAAGTCCCTGGGCTTCGCAGAAAGTCATGGTGGTACCTAACCCGGTCACCCTACCTGACCGCCTGGGCGAACCAGCCCCGGTTACAAAACCTATCATCAGTGTGGTGGTGAATGGCTGGGACGACCGCAAGAATAATATCAAGGCCCTGCTGGCCTTCAAAGCATTGCTCCAGCAACACCCGACTGCTGAATTATGGGCAATGGGTACGGCCTTCGAGCCGGGCAAAGAAGCAGAAGCATTTTGTCGGGAAAACAACATTTCCAATGTCGTTTTCATGGGTACAACCAAGTACTCAACGGTGCTGGAGAATATCTCCCGGAGTACCTTCGTACTGCATAGTTCGCTGGAAGAGTCGTTCGGCATGGTACTCGTGGAAGCCATGAGTTACGGTATTCCGGTCGTAGCGGGGAAGGATAGCGGAGCTGTTCCCTGGGTGGTGCAGGACGGCGGACTGCTGGTAGACGTTACTAAAGTCGAAGCCATGACCGATGCGATGCACCAGTTGCTGACGGATGCCGCTTTGTACGAACGCCTGTCTAAACAGGGACTGAACATGGTACGGGCCCGGTTTCCCCTGGAGACAGTGGCTCAGCAATACCTTGACATTTACCACAGCTACGGCTTGCAGGAGTCCGTATCGGTGCTGGCTTAAGCAGGCTGCATACGACCTACCTGCCCTTCCCACCAAACCGCGTATTCATGAATCGTATATCTACTCAAATCCTGTCCCTCAGTCTCGGGATCTTTCTGATCTTCTCGCTGAGCCTGATCGTTTCTTTATTTTTTAAAGATCACTGGTTATGGATGGATGAGGTGCTGAGTTATCTGCTCGTTTCAGATCCATCGCTTGCCCACGCTAATGATGCTCTGGTAAGCGGCATGGACGCCAATCCCCCGCTATTTGTAAATGTGTACTGGATACTGGGACACGCTATTTCCCTGGACTTCCAGTTCCTGCGAATGGTTTCCATCGTCTTCTTTGCTCTGACGCTGGCCTTGTTTTTCTGGTATACCACAACCTTAATGGGCACGCCACTTTCCAACTTCGTGCTGATTACCCTGATTGCGACTTTCACGTACCTGAATTTAACCTTAGCAACACAGGTGCGATCCTACGCCCTGTTTTTACTGATCAGTCTGCCGTACTTTATAGTACTCCATCGCCTGATTGCTGAACCTCGCCATCGGCTCTACCTGGGGCTGTTCGTACTCCTGGGGCTGGGGCTGAGTCTAACACATAATTTTGGTCTGTTCTATTTGGCGGCTTCGGGAAGTTTCTTCTTTCTGCTCTGGCTCTGGTCGAAACGACAATCAGTATATCTCTGGCCGATGGGGGCTCATGTACTCACCCTGTTGCTGTGGGCTGCGGGCTGGTTCACTCGTTTTCAGATTCAGACCGAAGCCGGTAAGCCTCACTCCTGGATTCCGCTTCCTACCTGGCAAAGCTTCTTTACTACCGTTGGTGAATTGAGCCCTATGCTTTCGTACTCGCTGGAGCAACGAAGCTGGTTGGCCTTCCTGCCCTACCTCCGTTTTTTTGGGGTGGCTTTTCTTTTCGTTTTCATCCTGCGTAAAAAACTCAGGGATGGCTACGCGGCCTTTCGTACGGATGCAGCTTTCCAATTCTATCTCCTGTCGGGATTTATCTATTTCAGTACCATTCTGATTTCGCTTGCGGTTAGTCTGGTGCATACGTCGGTTTTCATCAGCCGGTATTTATGGCCTAACCATCTGTTAGTTATGTTTCAACTGATGTACGCCTTTTACCAGTTCTACACCCCTCCCCGGCTATCGGGCTGGTACCGGCTCGCACCCGTGTATGCTCTGATAATCGGAGCTTTCGTGTTCTATCAGAATCGCAAAGTCGTCCATTTTCCAAAAGGCATTCTATCGTACCTGCCGCAAATGAATCCCCGGTATCCGGTCTTTGTAGAAACGGCGGATTACTTTTTGCCCATCTGGTTTCACAAGTTTCCGCAACAAGTGCATTACCTGATTCACTGGCCCACGGCTGCCGTACCGACCAATATCCTCAGTGCTACCGTCGAACATAAGATTCTTAAATCCGTTCGGGAAAAATATCAGGTTCCAGGGTTGATTCTGGCCAAAGATTTCACCAAAGCGAATTTCCCTCATTTCTACGTAGTCGATGAATCCAGTCACTACCAGATGGAAAAATTCATCAATTCCCAACAGATTAAAGTGGTTCGTCAGCTGCCCATAGACATTGATGGGCATCGCCTGCTGGAATGTACCTTCAATTAAAAAGGGCACCTGGCGGGGTGCCCTTTTTTAATTGAATCCCTAACCCAGGGCTATCTGGATCCGCGGCTTTGGTTAAAGCGTAATCACGTTTCCGTCTTTGTCGTAGTTATTATAGAACTTAATACTGGCACCGTTTCCGTAGCCAGCATACCCACCCGAGCTTTTCACGATTATATTGTTAGTAAAGAGATTGTTCGTTGCTCCGGCTCCATTCACGATAATCACCAGCCAGCTATTTTTTACATTTTCATTGCTGATGTAGTTGTTGATGAAACGCAGGTTACCGACGTAGTTGATCTGGATTACTTTGTTTTCGGTCGTGCTAATGATCTTGTTACCCGTAATCTGAGCATTGTTAGTCGAACCCGTCAGGTCCAGTACGCCCGTCATGTTGATGTAATTATTTTCCATCAGCATATTGAAACCGTTCCGAATCGTCCATTTCCCGGTGCAGGTACCGATGGTACGGTTCCCAAACATGTGTGTTCCTTCACCAATCGTGCCGTCGCCATCATTTTCCCAGTTTCCGGCGAACAAATCCGCGAACTTACCTTCGAAACGGTTATTGGACAACGTTGAGTTGTGCAACCATCCAGCGAATTCCACACCGTACGTCGGACAGTCTTTCAGGTAGTTGGCATCGACCGTTACGTTGTCGAATGAGCCAGCAATCGAAATACCGAAGCCACAATTCTCAAACCGGTTTCCTGAAACGGTAATGTTCTTACCCAGGTACTTCTGAGGTAATCGCTGGGCCAGGAATTCCACGCCCATGCGTCCGCCGCGTGCGTAGTTATTCCGAACGATGATGTTGTCCGTTGACTTACCCGGCGATACTTTCAGGAAAAACCAGTTCACGTTAGCCGTTTTCGAGGTGTGGATACTCTGGCAGTTTTGTACCAAAAAGTTTTTTATGGTCGGACCATCAATCGTAATGGGACCGTACGAACCTTCCACTTTCGCCGTTGAAGACACTTCCCAGTTGATACCATCAATGGTAATGTTTTCCAGTTGTTGCTCACTCCAGAAGTTCTGGAAGGAAATATATCCGGCTCCGTTGAGTTTAAGGGTCACTTTACCGGGGTTTCCTTTGATCGTTACGTTGCTACGGAGAATCACTTTCGTGACCTGCGAATACGATCCATCCGGAATGGTTACGACGTTATAAGCATTGACGGCCTCCTGCAGTTCTGGACCAATATCCGAATCTGTCGTACTTACTCCAAACCAGGTGGCGTTGGCCGCACCGCTAAACGCCCGCTTGTAACGCAGCCCATTGCTGGTAACCAGCGTAATTCCGGTGTTGTCCTTGCTTTTCTTATCCGTAGTTACGAGTTTAAATAAACCCTGTTTTCCCTGATCGGTCAGGTATATACTATCCGGAGCGACAGTGCTACTGATGGCCCGGATTTCATTCAAACTCATTGATTTCACGTTTGCTGACAGGGTCGTAGGTTTTGGGGCTACGCTGTCGTCTTTCTGGCACTGCGTAAAGAGCATAGCTACGCCCAGCAGGCCCATCATTTGGGAGACAAATGAATACTTCATGAGGTGTATTAGTTTAGAATAAGTAGGTAGATTCGTTTAGCAAAGGGCAATACAAGCCTGACCTTGAGCAGACAAGGTGCAGTTACGAAGTAGCTTCAGAGGTCAGTAAACTCCACGGAAAATCAATACGTCATTGCCATTACCGGCAGTAACGATAATAACTATACGTTAACGGATACTGAGAAGCAAACGGATAAGTAAGGCATGCCTGGGGCATGCGAAGAACCGGCAACACTCCCGATGGCGGCGGTAAGTTGTTAGCTATGTAAACTATGAATGAGCAGTGAAGCTCTTTTTTGTCATTGCGTAGGCTAATGAGATAAATGTAACACGTATACTATTTTCTAGTAAAGCAGGTAATCCACAAACTGATACCAATTTTATAAAACGGACTGCTTCAAACTAAGTTTACTATAGAAATCCTTTATCAAGGTTCTATTTGTATTCTACGTTTCCGGGCTTTCAGGAGTAGGTCTACTCCTTTACCCCAGAAAAGCGTACTGAATTAAGCTGCGATATTACTTGCTGATGTTGAAGGAAGGACTATAAAACCGTTTATCTTTTGTTTACGTCTGCGTAAAGAAAAGATAATACCAAACTTTTTACTGGAGTTGCAGAAATCAATAACTAAAAAAAAATCCTTAGTCATAAAGACCTGAAACCCGTGGAAAATACCTGATTGAGAAATATTGAATAAAATTAACTAGAGCTTCACGATCTTCCAGCATTTACGTCTAATTTTTATAAAAATTATTTGATTTATTGATAATAATATTGAAAAAATACAAAAACAATATCTGACTGGAAATGGTTACAGGGGGAATACGGGCTTAAGCCGAAGTCTGTAGATTATTTTCCGCACTTTTTTCGAAAACGCGAAATAAATGTATTGTTAATTGTTCACAATATAATAGCTCACAATATATTTTCCGTTCAAAAAGGTTCATTATGGCACAGATATTATACCAACGCTTGCCTTACTACCTATATCAAGTCAATCCATTACGCTATGAACACCGCCGAGATTTTTGTAAACAACATTGACACGAATGCCATTTTATCCGAAATGGCCCGTTTAAAAGCCCAGAATCGTCTGATTATTCATCTGCTAACCAAAGATAAAAGCGATCAGGAATTTGATCATTTCCAGGATCTGGAGCATTTTTTCTACGTACAGGAAGCCCTGCAATTCATTTCCAGCGGGAAAGCTCAGGCCACGCCCGAGCAGATTGACTCGCTGGAAGAAGCCTTACGAACGCTACAGAGCAAGGTTCAGGTCTAGGCTGTTCCACAAAAAAGCCGCTTCCTGTATTGGAAGCGGCTTTTTCATTAGATTGACTACAGAGGGGCGACGGTGAGGGCGAGGTGGTCAGTGGTTGTGGGCCGCAATCGTTTCAGCGTAATCCGGTAAATGGTATCACCCCACTTGGTCCGAATGCCTTGGTCTTCGGGCGTTTGCAGGGCTACTTTCTCTACGAATGGCTCCCATTTTCGGGAATCGTACTGTACCACAAAATCACGACTCTGCCTTTTTTGTCCCTTACTACGGAGGATGAGCTGCCCCGCTTTCCCTATTTCTACCGGATAACAGGTCATCAGATGCTGACTGAGACTGTCGGCTTTAKTGAGGTGAAACTGATCCGTAATGATCACCTCCCTACCCCGCTTCAGACGCATACTCCGTTTCCAGCTTTTCACGCCCGCTTCGGCTGGATAGGCCTGAGTCAGATCCAGCGAAAAGGTTACCTGCTCTTTTCCGCCCTGATAGGTCACCTGCCGGGCTTTGAACGTATTTCCTGGGGGCTGACTAAAACCATTGATCGTGGGCAGATTATGGTAAGCGGAGCCGTTGTACCAGATGTCGTACCGCTGACTACTAAAGGTTTTTCGCGTGTACGTACCGCGGCCGACATCAATGAGCAACGGTTGTCCGTCGAAATACACAACATAATTGCCGACGTCATTGTGATTGTGACTTTCATCGTTATGTCCCCCCTTACCAGCCAGGTAAAACCCCTGCGTGGTACCCGCCCGGTCGCGGGCGGCGAACACCTGGAGATCTGGCAACCAGACGTCAGCGGGCAGAGCCAGTCCTTTTTCCGCCCGTTCAAATTCCTGCTGCATAAAGAGTGCGTAGAAGTTGCGGAAGAAATGATACCGCGGCAAAGCACCCGTTTCGGGTTTGCGATAGTAGGCTCCAAACCGCATCATATCGGCATCCTGAATATCCTTGCCGTAGCGGTAGATCATCGTGGCCGCCATACCGGGTTGCGGATCGGCGTCGGCGAAGTTTAAGAAATAGTTGGGACTGATTTGAGCCCGGTAAATGAAGCGGCCCATGTTCCGGAATTTTTCATCGGCATACACGTAAGCAAAGGCATTCCGGGAGGCGGTATTCAGCAGAGAAACGTTGTCATACAGAGACGCGGCTGCCGCTCCCCAGTAACTCGGACCTTCGTCGCAGCCACCATCGGCCGGATAGGGATTTAAAAAATTATCGAGTACGCCCAGTAGTTTGTGTACCGCGGCGGTCCGTTTTTGATCCTCTTTTTCGAGCAGCAGTACAGCATTCAGCCAGTTCGAACAAATCCAGGGATTCCAGTTATTGGGCGGCCGACCATTGGCATGACTTTGCATCCAGCTGTGGGGCTGATGCATCAGCGGTTCAAAGATCCGGCGATTGGTTTCGTAATAGATACGTTTGCGAATTTGCGGGGTTACGGCGTCCAGTTTGTCACCCAGGTAATAATCCACCCAGGCCAGATACGTTGCCGTTTCCGCCGCAAACAAATCGACAAAAGGTTTGGAAACATCCACCAGCCCCTTGACCTCGCGGGGTAAATGAGCCGAAGCTCCCCAGAAAGATTCTTCACAAATGGACCAGACACCATCGATAATGGGGTCCACAAATCGCCCCTGGTTTTCGTAAATTTCCGCCAGTAGCAGGACGCCCAGCACATCCCGTTTCTGAAAGCTAATGTTTTGGTATTCATCCCGGTTTCCCGTACGTTCGATCAGGAGGGATTTCGTAGCGGGCACGTAAGGCCATTCATAATTCAGATAGGTTTCGGCTTTTTTCACGTACGCCTTCATCATCCCGGAATCGGCCTGAGCCCAGCCCGCCCGATCTTCCCGACGCGGAAAGGGCGTCCATTCCCGCTGCGGAATCAGTACGTTTTGTAGTGCTTCCACCGAAAATTTCCCACTCAATAAGTTTTGCTGAGCCAGAGCCGGGCCAGCCAGCCAGAACAGCCAGCCCATGAGGACGTATCGTTTCATACGACGTTAGAAAAGGGCTTGGGTAAGACGCATAAAACCGCTGGGATTCGGGATCGTTACGGCAGGGACTTCTGGATATTTTCGAGCTGCCAGAGCCTGTAAGGGAATAAACTCTTCCCGGTGCATGGCTTTGATTTGCTGGTGCGTCCAAGACTTTTTCCCTTCGGCGTAGGGTAACAGCCACAGAAAGGCTTTTTTGAGCCCTTTGCCCTCGGGCGTCTCATAAGTCCAGAGATTCATGTTGAGACTTTCCGCCAGCAAGGCCAGTCCAAAGAAGCCCTGCAGGTTCATGACGCAGTATCCCCAGGAAACGGTACGAGCCAGTTCGTGCGGCTGACTGCCATCGACTGCGAACTGACTACTGATGCGGGGCAGGGTATGCTGCTCCAGCATTCGGCGGGCCAGGGCGGTATCTTCAATGAATAAGGCCATGGCCACTGCCTGAAAATCGTAATACGTTCCGTGGTTGTTGTGTTCATCGGCCTCGTCTTTGCCGACGGGGCTAGTCTGCATCCAGTCCAGAAAGGTACGGAACCAACTTTGCAAGGCCTGATGCTCGGCTTTCGGCCAGGCTTTGGAGGGTTTTAGCAGTTGCACGGCATCTACCAATACGGCAAAATAGCGGCTGTCGATCAATCCGATTCCTCGCCCATCGGTGACCCCGGGAATCGCCTGGCCGTAGTTCAGGTTCGGGTTCATTCGAGTTTCGGGATTCAGAAACCAGACGCGTAGCAATTCGGCAGCCCGGCGGGCGTAGGTTTCATCTTCCGTGAAATAATAGGTTACGGCCAGTTGCTGTACGTCTTCGCAAAGCTGGTGCAGGTAGGTTGCATCCTTGATCGTGTACCGTTCCGGATTTATGCGACCGTCCTTGCGGATGTACGGTAGCCCATCGGGCTTGGTCGAATCGGGCCACCAGTACGGACCGACGCTCATGTAGTCGTGCTTGTCTCCACTCGGCGGAACTTTGCTTTTGTACGTAACCGAATACGCAGGATGGTTCAGAGTTTGCCGGGCCTGTTGAATTAACGCTTCCAGAGCCGTTTGTACGGCGGCATCGCCCTGCCTGCTTCGGGCTTTTTGCTGAGCCAGAAACGTACCATCGAGCAAAAACGTGGGAGCTTTTTGCTGGGCCCATAACGCGGGCATGGTCAGGCTAAAGAAGAGTAACGCGATTAGTCGGTTCATCAGCAGGAGGTAGCGAGGGCTTCCGATACGGAAGCCCTCAACGCATTAATTAAGTTGTAGTCGTTTGATACTCACCGTCATACTCTTTCCCGTATTATTCACCGCATTGACGTACACATAAGCTGTATACGCTCCATCGGCCGTTTTGACGAACGCTCCCTGATCAGCCGTTAGACCAAAGGCGTAATCCGACGCATGAGTAAAGGTGGTACGCTCCAGATCAACATCGTCAATATAGACATCAAAACCCGCCGTACCGCGAAGCTGGGCATCTTTTACGTCCACCCGTTTATCCATTAGAGTACGCGTCGTTAGTCCGGCAGGTAGGCTTACATCGCTCAGGTATTCGCTTCGGGAAGGAGCAACCCAGGCGTGACCGAAAGTAAAGCCGCTTAATATAGGTCGGTAGAGGTACACGAAATCAATTTTGGCGGCCAGATTATTACGTTCCACTTCTTCTTTCGTGTATACCGCCATGTCGGCAATGGACACGTAGGCTCTAGCTCCGTCGGTGAGTTGCAGAGTACGCTTCATATCCATGCGACTGATGCGGTAGGCCGGTGATTCAAACCGTACTTCTTTTCCCGTTGAGGAAGTACCGCTGAAACGAAACCGCACGTCCCGGCCCTTGGATTCTTCCGTGGGAGCGTAGTAATAACGTAACGTAACGGCTGACTGGTTTTCGCCCCCCAGCAGCGTAGCCGTAGAAACCGCTCCAGTCGTGACCGTATCCGAAGCCGTTTGTACGGGTTGATCCACGCCCGTATTGCGGTTCGTATACCAGGAATACCGACTGAATCCTGTACCCGTTCCTCCGGCAATGGTGGCTTCCACCCGTACCTCTTTGAGTTGTCCTTCCAGCGTACCCAGGGCGTAGGCAAATTCCATGCGATCACCGACAACGGCAGGACCCGTCGTTTTTTTGAGCAGGTCGTTTCGGAGCGGACCACTGGATTCATCGTCCGATTTCTGACAGGCCTGTAGTACTACTCCCGCCAGTAAAAGAATCCATAGCTTTTTCATGTTATTGCTGGAGAGTTACCGTGACTGTATAAGTTTTCCGTACCGTCCGATTGCCCGAGACGACTGTGTATTGTTGCGGTTGTGTATAGTCCGTCCAGATGCCCATGGTCGGTTCTACAATGGCGTCCGTCRCCACACTGCAATAGGGTTTTACGCGTTGCAGGTTAGTACCAAAACGAGCCACCGCCGTGACGGTCTGGGCTACGGTATCTATTTTGGTCTGACCACTGACTAACACCGTACGGTGATCCGAACCGAGTAAATCGAAGAAAGTCATGTAGCATTGGGAGCGAGTAGTAATCAGCAGTCCCGTTTCATCGACGGGCATTTTGGTGCAGGAAAGAGCCAGCAGTCCGAGGAGTATGAATAAGTAGTTTCGTTTCATAGGAAAAAGCATCTTCGGGCTTAGAACCACGGTTCGTTTTGGATGATCTGCGGGTTAACTTCAATCTCACCCGTCGGAATCTGGAATTGGTAGTACCGCTGGTAATCGCGGATGGGAGCGTTCACAAATTCATCGCGAATCCGGGTTCCCTGCGAATCGTACAGCACCTGACCGGAGGGCATAGGCCAGATTTCTTCGGCTTTCCGCCAGCGGCGAATGTCGAAGAAGCGGTGCCCCTCTCCGACCAGCTCTACAATACGCTCCTGTTCGATAGCTTTGAAAAATTCATCCTTGTTCGAAAACTTCGTCTGATTCAAAGGAGGCAGATTCCCCCGACGACGGATTTTGTCGAGCAGGCCAAACAGTTCGGCCGTGGGTCCGCTGAGCTCGTTGACCGCTTCGGCGTACATGAGCCAGACGTCGGGCAGTCGCATCAGGTACATATCCTGCGGGCCATCGCTCCGACCAATACCGCCGGTTTGCCGAATCCATTTTCGGAAAATATACCCCGCCGGAGCCCCGTCGTAGTTAATGAACGTAATCCCGTCGCGGTTCCCAAAGCGGAAGGTAATGCTGTCCTGTACGTTCAGGCCGTCCGTTGTGAGGCGAAGCATTTTCTGTTCGTCCCAGAGCATAGTCGCCCGCATACGGTAATCCCGACCGACGTACGAACGGGGGTTGGTCGCACTGTTGGCCAGCGTAGTATTGCGACTCAATACCACCGACGGGGCAAAGTCGCCCGTACTCGTGAGCTGATACCGATTTACCAGGCGATACGTTGGAGCTACCCATACCTGACCGTTGCCGGTGTTACGCGAGCCAAAATCCCGTTGCATCTCTTCCCCCTGATTGAGTAAAGGACCACCAAACTGTACCGAAAAGAGGATTTCCGGATCGTATTCGTTGAAATATTGAAACAAATGCCAGTAGTTGGGATTGTCCGCCGGACCTGGTTCGCCATTCCGAAACAGCGGAATGTTTTTGTCGATGATTTTCTTGAAATCCGCTGCCGCTGCTGCGTAGTGCTTCTGGGCTTCACCCGCATTGTTTTGGTTTTTCATCCAGCAGGCCCAGTACAGATTTACTTTGCCGCTGAAGCCCCAGGCGGCCAGCTTCGAGGCCCGGCCCAGGTTATCTCCCGTATAGTTGTCGGGCAGTACACTCGCGGCGTACGAGAGATCCGCCAGAATCGAATCTTTCACGACGGCCCGGGGCGTACGCGTCAGGGTATACGCTTCGGCATTGCCGTTGAGTCGGCGACCGAAATACGGCACGTCGCCCCAGAGGTCAATCAGGCGGAAGTAGTTCAGAGCCCGCAGGAAGCGTACTTCGCCCACCAGGCGGTTCATCAGAGCCTGATCGCTTTCGGATCTCAGGTTTGCCCGCAACGTACCGATGTTCTGGAGTACATAATTGGCCCGGTTGATGGTTCGGTAACAGTCTCCCCAGAGGAAACCAAAGTTGCCACTCGAACCGATGGCTCCGGGGTTGTACGTCCCCTGGTTGTTGCTGGTACCCCGGGTATGCACGAATTCCCCGGCTCCGTCGAAGTAATACTCGCGGTCAAAAGTAGTCCGGTTGGCGTCGTATACGCCATTGACGGCGAAAAGGGCATCGTCGGTTGTTTTCCAGAATAAATCCGCAGAAAGCTGGGTGGTGGGTACCTGATCGAGCAGGTCTTTCTGACAGGCACTCAGGCCTACCAGTACTATTCCCACCATAGATATGTATCGTTTCATGAGCGAAAAAGTCAAGGTGAATTAAAAACTCAGGTTCAAACCAAAGGAATACGACTTGAGCAACGGGAAGGGGTCATCCTGATTGTCGGCACCCGATTGCGTCGTACTTTTTTCGGGATCAACACCCCGGTACTTACTGAAGGTCAGCAGATTTTCGGCCGTCAGGTAGACCCGTACCCGGCTTACGCCGATGCGGGTGGTGTATTTGCTGGGGATATTGTAGCCTGCCTGAATGTTCTTGAGACGCAGGTAGCCAAAGTTGTCCAGCCAGAAGGTTGACTCCGCCTGATTGTTCCCACCCGAACCCGTAACCAGCCGGGGTAAGGAAGCCGAGCGATTGTCCAGATTCCAGGTGTCATTCCAGTGAAAGTCCTGAAACGCATTCCGGGCGGCGGGAATATTGACGTTGTTGAAAGGCTCCAGCCAGAAGTCTTTCCGGCCCGTAGCGGCCTGCCACAAGACGCTCAGGTCGAAGCCTTTGTAGTTACCAAAGAGGTTAAAGCCGTAGTTGCCCGTCGGTTGCTCCCGGTTGAAACGGGGCATGGCCTTGCGGTCTTCGTCGTTGATCTGACCATCGCCGTTGAGGTCGCGGTACAGAATATCCCCCGGCGAAACGTACTGACCCTGGTATGGAGCATTGGCGATGTCTTCCCAGCTCTGAGCAATGCCCTGCGATACGCGACTGTAGGCGTAGTGGTAGGGCATGTTCAGGTACGTATAGCCTTTACCGAGAAACTCATTCCATTCCAGCAACCGATTCTGGTTGAAGCTCACGTTCATGGTTGCACCCAGGTTTACCTGACCTATTTTAGTGCGGTACGTCAGGTTCACTTCCATCCCGTTGTTTCGCAGTTTACCAATATTCATGCGGGGAGCGTTGTACCCCGAAAGCAGCCGTGGATAGCGATGAAGGCCGGATCATACCTGTGGTGAGTTTGGTATAG
>NZ_NJAG01000054.1 GCF_002872335.1 Siphonobacter sp. BAB-5405
TTTGGGCCCTTTCCCAAAGGGAAACCCGGGTTTTAAACCCGGGTTTTAAAGGGCCCTTTTGGGTTTTAAACCCAAATTTTCCCGGGAAATTTTCCCGGGAAATTTTGGGCCCTTTTCCCAAAGGGAAACCCCGGGTTTTAAACCCCGGGTGCTTTGTTTACTGGCTCCGGCGGTTACGCTACTGCCCGAAGCTAAACGCAGGCTTTCTTGAAACGTCGGTGGAATTCTGGACCCCAAGGAAGACGAAACCGGCAGCTGGCGACTCGAACAGTCGGAATTTTACATCAGCAAGATTCCCGAACGCCTCATGCTGGGCTGGCGGTACGAAGGATATGACCGGGGCGAGATCATGGAAAACGAAGATTTCCCCGAAAAAGGCACCATCATTCACTCGCAGTACATCGACATGCTCTACAACTACGGAGCAGTGGGACTTTTCCTGAATATGTTATTGATTGTGGGTACGCTGGTGATCATGTACCGACGCAACGAAGTTTTCACAACCGAACAATCCACGTTGTTTGGCTTTCTCATCAGTGGACTGTTTTTCAGTATTTCGTACCAGTTGCCCGTGTACTTCTGGGGCTTTGTGGGACTGGCCATGTACTATGGGCTATTCCCGAACGAATCGGAGGATTTTGA
>NZ_NJAG01000055.1 GCF_002872335.1 Siphonobacter sp. BAB-5405
CGATCGGGAAAACACATACGCATTATCCCGGTCGCGAACTAATTTCCTGCAATCAAAGGTTCGATACCCCCTTTTAACCAGAAATTTAGAGAAACGTACGCCTGCTTTTGATAAGGCTCAAAGCAGTGCGTCGTCTGCATTGCGTTCGGTAATGATATGGGATACTTCCGCAAGCCGGCATACTGCAAAAGGATCCTGCGTACAAGCTTGCTGGCGTCTGAGAGGGCAATGACCTGGAGCGAAGCAGCTGCCATGGCCCGTTTCAGTTCGGCCTCGGGCTGATGGGTGGCAGTAATGCCCGCCTGAAGATCGATGGAGCAAACGCCCATGAAAAACAAGTCTGCCCGGAACTGTTCGACGGCTTTTACGGCTAGCAATCCGGTTAAGATTTCCCGTTCTTTGTCGTACTTCCCACCTAGTATTTGTGTTCAATATTTGCATACTGACCCAGCAAAGGAATCAATGCTGCATTATTCGTAATCACCCGAAGTTCGATCGCTACGGGTAGCAAAGAAACGAGCGTGTAAACCGACGTACCACTATCCATGAATACCGTCATGCCGTTTCGCAGTAGTCGGATGGCTTTCAGAGCCATCCGTTCTTTGTCTTCACTCAGGTAGCCAATCCGATCTTTGAAGGTCAGGGGATGGGCGGAGCGGGGCATGGCTCCGCCGCGAATTTTAGCCAGCAGGCCCAGATTAGCCAGTTCATCAATATCCCGACGGATTGTATCTTCTGAAACGTTCAGCTCCAGACTGAGGCTGGCAAAGGTGACCGATTTTTCCTTTTCAAGCTGGGCCAGAATGTGCGAAAAGCGTAGTTCTTTTTTCATAACGCAGACGGCAGACGGTAACTCACTTCCAGACGATTCTGCTCCGGATCATGACTTTTCAAATTCGTAATACCCATCGCCCGTTACCCGTGGTCCGCGTAGGATAGGAAAACCCGCCCCGGCAAGTTCCTGAGCTTTACGCTCTACCGCCTCGCGACTTTCTACTTCAAATGCCAGGTGGATCAGCCCCAGGTGCTGTTGCTGAAGCGTGTCGTTACGGTTTTCCGGAATATCTGCTTTATGGAGCAGTTCGAGTCGGGCTCCTGACTCAAAATGCAGAAAGTAACTTTCCAGTCCTGTAGTCGCATTCCGGTACTTTGCGTTGGATTGGCCGTAAAAATACGTTTCGTAAAAAGCCCGCATGGTTTCCAGATGGCGGGTCCAGATGGCTACGTGTTCTAATTTCATGAATAAAAATCAGTGAAAAGATCGATAGGAAATACTCACCACCACCAGTAAGGCAGCAATGCCCGCAAAGGCTATGGGTAAGGAAGTCAATTCAGCCACCAGGCCAATGAGTGCCGGACCCGCCAGCTGACCCGCGTATCCAATGGTTGTGACGATGGGCAGAGCCTGAGCGGCCGAGGTATGTGGCAACTGTCCCGAGGCACTAAAAAAGATAGGCACAATGTTGGCCGCTCCCAGTCCGACGAGCGTGAAACCCACGAGCGAAAGTTCAAACCAGGGACTAAGAATGACCAGCCCAAAACCCGCACTGGCCAGTAAGGCTCCGCCCCTGACCAGCGTCCGGGCGTTCAGCTTTTGCGTAAGTCCATCCCCCAGCAACCGCAGGATGGTCATGGCTACGGAAAAAGCCGCGTATCCGAGTCCCAGCAAGGCGGGGTCCACGTGGTGGATGTCACGTAAAAAAACGGCACTCCAATCCAGGATGGAGCCTTCCGCCAGAAATACGATGAAACACATCAGACCCAGAAACAACACCGCCCCGCTGGGCCAGCTCAGACCTGCTGATGCTTCGCTGCGTACCTCTTCCGCTACGGGTAACAAAGCTTTATACTGACTACTGAGCATGAGTACCAGACTTAGCGAGACCAGTCCTGCCGCCCAGAATGGACTTAACTGGAGCTTTAATAAACCCGCCATTACCAAAGGTCCTAAGATTCCTCCCAGACTATAGAGGCCGTGAAAAGAAGACATAATCGGCTTTTGCATTTGTTTTTCGACGCTGAGGGCCTGTACATTCATCGCCACATCGACTGTAGCCATACTTGCCCCGAAAAAAAACAGGGCTGCTCCCATGGCTAGCGGATGAACCAGTATGACCAGGGTTGGCAACAGGAAGGCCATTAGTAAACCAGCCGCCAGAATGACGTTCCGACTTCCGTAGCGATGCAGGAAAATGCTACTCAGGGGAAGCATGATTAAGGCCCCAGCTCCAAGCGAAAGTAACAAAAGACCTAGCTGAGCCTCGTTCAGAGCCAGACGTTCTTTGGCAAAAGGCACCAACGGAGCCCAGGTGGCAATACCAAGGCCGCATACCAGAAAAATGAATAAGGTAGCCCTGCGAGCTTTCAATACCTGCATACGAATCTATTTTTTGCAATTTTATGCAAAAACGCATTTTAATGCAAAAAAAACAGTACTGAAATTCTAACCGATGGAAAAGGTGTATTCTTTGTTTACATCAAATTATTCACTATCAACTTTTTACAAAACAAAAAGAGACGGAAGTAGCTCCGCCTCTTTTGCATAGAATTGATTGAACTTGTAAACGAATAGCCTAAAGGATGACGATTTTGCGAGCATATACGCCTGAGAGGTCCTGGATACGTAAAACGTAGGTACCGGGTGCAAGCGACTGCGTAGGGCTTACCCGGATCTCCTGCGAAGCGGATGAAATCTGTACGGGTACACGTATGCCTTGTAAGGTTTGCAACTGAATCTGCGTGGCTTCGTCCTGAATGCGTAGGCTGAAGGTTGATCCCCGACTGGGGTTGGGGTATACGGAAAACAGACGATTTCGGGGGAATCGATAATGACGGAAACACTACGGAATATCTGACTGCTGCCATCCGTATCCATTTGTCTGAGGCGGTAGTAGTTGACTCCATAGGCCGCCTGTTCATCGACAAACGTGTAGGTCTGAGCTTGTTTCGACTGCCCTTTAGCGGGTAGCGTACGAATGCCTTCGAAGGTTTTACCATCGCGACTTTTTTCAACGATGAAATACGCACTGTTTACTTCCTGAGACGTACCCCAAGTCAGCACCGCCTGTTGCTGATTATTGGCTTCGGCCTTGAAGTAGCTCAATTCTACCGGGAGCGAGGTTTCCTTACAACCCGGAACGCTGGCATTGAATAACTGATAGTGGTTTTCGCCACCGGACTGATCGTAACTACGAGCAATCACCTGACCATCAATATTGCTGGAAATGCTTTTTATAACATCGGCAGACGGGGCCAGCAAACTTCCTTTGATGGTGTTATTTTGACTCGTCAATAAAATTTTACTGGTCTGATGAAAGTTAAAGAGGATGAATTGTCCGTCCTGATCACCAATACCGGTAAAGTTAAAGGGGTTCCAGTTGAAAGTTCCGTTTACACTTACGTTTATAACAAAGGGCGTTGAAGCATTGGGTCGTTGTACACTACCCGAAAATCCAATCGAAACAATCCGGTTTAAATCCTCACCTGAGATATTCAGCGTATTCACGGTATTCGCTTTCAAAACCACTTTTACCTGACCATGACCTGGAATTTGGGTAGAAGTAATCGGTTCGCCATTGGGAGTCACCAGAGTAGCGTTTGTCGAACAGAATGAAATGTCATGAGAAGCTACTTCAAAGTTTTTATAGATCGTCTCGAAATCAATTTTCTCGCCCTCACCAATGGGTACTTTATCAACGGGCTGCGTGAGTGCTAGTTCAATCCGTGGATTGCTATCGCGTGAAAATCCCTTTTTAACAATTCGCGTGCTTTCCGTTTGATGATTGCCATTGGAGACATCCGTATTACTCAGATTTCCAATCTTCACATAGCGGCCATTTCCAATCTTCACGGTATTGCCGCTTTCAAAAATCACCTGATTGCCTACGTACAGACCAATGATGTTCGTTCCCGTTCCTCTGTACGTGCCTACTTCATGAATATTAACCTGATAACCGCCTTTGATGATAAAATTACCACCAGCCGCCATAGGTCCGTCGGTTTCGTTGCTTGATACGGTCAGGTTATCCCGAACCATTACGTTAAAGCCCATCGCGGGGCTTAGAGGGTTTTGTGCGTGAGCCGTTACTGCAAGAGAAGTAAGTACGGCCGCTGCTAAGCTATTTCGTAGAGTAGATATAAACTGCATAGATTCAATCCTTTAAAATGAGACAACAGGGTTTGAGTCCTTGCTGGCAGGCAGGGGTTAATTCAATGCTTCAAAATGTTTCAAAAGGATACCTTAGCCCACGGCGTTAACACCTATCTTTCACAAAGACGGCGAACGAATAATGATATACGTAAGCCCTAACGAGGCATACGATACAGCAGGCGGCAAAGGTTAATCAATGAACACAACGGAATTTTGGATTTCGCAAAAGAAATCCCGAATGAGAACTGGGCGGTAAGTCAGGAACAAGCAGACGACAAAGAGGGCAAAAAACGACTGCTACAACACTAAAAAATACTGGCAGGTACTATTGGCGTTTAGACCTAACTATTTCTTGGCGGGAGACTGTTTCTCACGTATTCAAAACACCTGTAAAAGGGCGGCAGGGCCTTGATTACGAGGCAAATGTAATAGGCTTTTTTAATTAAGCAAACGTAATAATTAAAAATTTTTACTAATAACGAATAGTCATATCCGTTAGTTTATGCTTAAAAACCCGTTATCTATGAATTAATAATTAGTACTTCACTAGTTTAAATAGCTGCTTTTGTAACGTTTATTATTTATAGTTTTAAACGTATATGGATTGTACTTAACAACTGAGCGGTTGCAATTACCAAGCCCGAAAATATGAGACTCTTTATTAACCCTAGCCCACTGGTCAATAGAGCGTCGGGTAAAGTCCAGCCCGTAGCTCCGCTAGACTGTAAAAGTAATACGGCAACAGATAGCAGGTTAGCGTATATACACCGGCAGGTTTAAGCCAGGTAAACCAGTGTTCTTTTTGACCAATCTCCACTAGTACGTAAACTACCGCATACACCAATACAGCAATTCCGGTACACAGCAACACCCAGGTGGGCGTAGCCTGTATTTTAGAAATGATGAAGTACGCATGAGCGATAAAACCGGCTCCCAGCATGAGGCAGCCCCCTCCTAGCAGAAGACTCACTCCCCGAACCGGATCCTGTTTTCGTAGTAGAAGGGTTGTCAGCAGGCCCGCCATGGTAAAAGCGTGAAACGCTCCATTACCTAGAATCAGATCCTGCAAGGGAAAACCTGCGACTTGCCAGTCGGCGTGAGCAGCGATGGTCGCCAGCGTAAAAAAGAAGAACGCTCCAACCAGTGCTCCAGTAGTACCCTTCATCCACACATAGAGTAAGGCTGAAACGCCGTAGCCCCAGCCGATCAGTCCCAGGATTCCCCACCACTGAGGTCGGAAAATTTGCGGATTTTCTGGTGTACCTCCGCGAAATCGTACGGCCAGGACCAGTAAAATCAGTACACCCATACCTTGTAGTAGGCGGACCAAAACGGGGGCAAAAGTTTTCGGATACACATTCCAAATCAGAAAAAAAGCCGTAACCATCAAAATCTGAAACCAGGCCGAAGAAAGACCCGTGAGCTCTGAGTTTAGGTCCGGAGCATTGACCGTAAAAACTCCCATGACCAGTAATGCCAGCGTACGTACTACAATATGCCCGGAAATCCGTACCGGGGATTCTCCTTTGGTTAACCGGGCGTCTACGCCAAGCGGAATCGGACATCCCAGAATGAAAAGGAAACAGGGAAACACCG
>NZ_NJAG01000006.1 GCF_002872335.1 Siphonobacter sp. BAB-5405
CAGGGCCTGGGAGGGCGGAAATTGGGCCTGAAAACATGTGCAAACTGTTGCTACGGGATGAACAACCGTTTGTGCAAAAACTAATAATTTATTCGGTGAAAAGTAATTTACGGGAACCGGTTCATTGCTGAGTCGATTTTTTGCCATAGGATCGTTGGTACAGGCTAGCAGAAGCATCGAATTCATTGGAAAAAGCCAGCTCTGAATAAGCGTTCAGAACGCCTTTTCTTAACCCGAATGGTCATTTCTGAAGAAACTTTCCCGAACTTTGCCCGCCCCTTACACGTTCGGGGATTTGGAAACAATACACACTGATGTTCCTGACTATTATGAAATCAAAGCTTCACCGCGTTCGGGTAACGCAGGCGGAGCTCAATTACGTAGGTAGTATTACCATCGACGAGGATTTGATGGAAGCAGCGAACCTGCTTGAGAATGAGAAGGTTCAGATTGTCAATAATAACAATGGCGAGCGTTTTGAAACGTACGTTATTAAAGGTGAACGGGGAAGCGGGACGATTTGTCTGAACGGAGCCGCGGCTCGCCGGGCTCAGGTTGGGGACATCATCATCATCATCGCTTACGCCATGATGACTCCCGAAGAGGCGAAAGAGCACAAGCCCATGGTCGTTTTTCCGGATGCCAATAATCATCTGGTGAAATAAAAAGGACCACCGATTAGTAGTAGAAGATGATGGTTTTTGCCGGGAGGTGATTCGGAAACGGGTCACCTCTTTTATTTTTGCCGGAAACCGGTCTGCTTACAGCGAATCATCGCATGAAAAACGTATTACAATATCTTGTCTTTCTGGGTCTGGCGGCGGGCCTGACCTGGTACGCCATCCACTCGGGTACCATCAATCCAGAACAATTGTGGGCCGATGTCTCGCAGGCTGATTTCCGCTGGGTAGGGGTTATGATGCTGCTGACCTTCGTGGCTCACGGAAGCCGGGCCGCCCGCTGGCGAATTTTGCTGGAACCGCTGGGCTATCATCCGTCGTTTCTGCGAACGAATACCGCCGTCTGGCTGGGCTACTTTGCCAACAACCTCGTACCCCGACTGGGCGAAGTAACCCGTTGCAGTGCTTTGTATAAAAGCGATGAAATTCCCATCGAAAAATCCCTGGGTACGGTCGTTACGGAGCGGATTTTCGACGTGCTCTCCCTATTTATCCTCTTGGGAATCAACTTATTGCTGGATTTTGATCGGCTACTGGCCTTTATCCAGCGGTCTACTTCAGCTACACCCGACTCCGAAAGCGGGGTGCCCGTACTAATCTGGATTGTACTGGGACTGCTGATCGCGGGTGGATTGACGGTCTTCTTTCTCTGGGAACGTTTGCTTGAATTGGCTATCGTAAAAAAGCTAGCGAAGGCGGGGCAGGGGCTACTGGCGGGTTTACTGAGTATTCGGAAATTACGCCAACCCGGTCTGTTTCTGTTTTATACGGTGATGATCTGGGGCATGTACTACGTGATGGGCTACGTGCTTTTCTTTGCAATACCCAAGTTTGCGGACTTGTCGCCGCTGGTGGCTCTGACGATTATGACCACCGGAGCACTAGCCATGATTTTACCGACACCCGGTGGCGTAGGGTCGTATAATGCCTTTGTAGCCTTTGCCCTGCACTCCATTTACGAGTTGCCCGAGGCCGATAGTGGTACGCTGGCTACCTTCATTCAAAGCTCGCAAATGCTCAGTACGCTGGCCATTGGCCTGGTTTTCTTAGTAATTTCTGTGATTAGTCGGCCCAGCCGCAAGGCGGTCGTCAGTCAATCGTAGGTTTTACCGCCCGTGTGGTCCGCATCATTGATGCACGGATGCCCCAATTTGTAGGCTTCGCCTACGCAATTCATGACGAGAACCCATGCACACAGCTTCAAAAATTAAAACCCTCGCCGAAGCGATTCCTCAGTTGGTAGAATGGAAAACCAGCGGTCAGCGAATTGTCTTTACCAATGGCTGCTTTGATATTGTACACTTAGGTCATGTCGACTACCTCGAAAAAGCCCGTAATCTGGGCGATCGACTGGTACTTGGCCTGAATACGGACGCTTCAGTATCCCGGATCAAAGGACCGCTTCGCCCCGTCGTCAATGAGTACGCCCGAGCCCGTTTGATGGCTTCGCTGGCCTTTGTGGATACTGTCATTTTGTTCGATGAACCCACGCCAAAAGAGCTGATTGAGTCCATTAATCCTGACATTTTGGTCAAAGGGGATGACTACACCGTCGAAACCATTGTTGGTTCGGATTTTGTATTAGGTAATGGTGGCGAGGTGAAAACGGTACCCTTAGTACAAGGTTTTTCAACTTCAGCGTTAATTGAGAAAATAAAGACTAGTTTTTGATAGTTTGAAGGTAGTCTAAGGTTTGAGGAGGTTTGAAGTTTGAGGAACTAGGTTTAACGTTTGAACAACGCTTATAAAAATTACAAAAACCTGTACGAAATTAAACCTTAAACCATTAAACCTGAAATCTCAAACTTAGAATACGTCCTAGTCTAATAAACCACTATAACTATGGCAGGAGCATATTTAATTGGTATAATCTTCATGGTGATCAGCATGCTGGTCAGCTGGCGATTACGTAGCAAATTTGCTGAATACTCACAGGTAGGGCTGGCGGTTGGCCTCTCCGGAAAAGAAATCGCTGAGAAAATGTTACGCGACAACGGGATTTATGACGTACGGGTGTTGTCCGTAGAAGGTCAGCTTACCGACCACTATAACCCGGCGGATAAAACCGTAAACCTCAGTAATGATGTATACTACGGCCGCAGCGTAGCCGCCGCCGCCGTTGCTGCTCACGAATGCGGACACGCCGTACAGCACGCTACGGCGTATAGCTGGTTACAGTTCCGTAGTTCGATGGTACCTTTTCTGAGCATTGCGTCAAGTTGGATGCAATGGATCATTCTGGGGGGTATCCTTTTACTCAATACCACACCCATTCCGCTGGCGATTGGCGTGGCTCTATTTGCGGCAACGACGCTGTTTAGCTTTATCACGCTGCCGGTAGAGTACGATGCATCCAATCGGGCTTTGGCCTGGATTGAGAGAACGGGCGTAGCAACAGCCCGGGAACATGAAATGGCCTCGGATGCTCTTAAATGGGCCGCTCGTACGTACGTGGTTGCCGCCCTTGGTTCGCTGGCTACGTTGTTGTACTATGTAAGTTTATTGATGGGTGGCCGTAGAAGTGACTAGTTTTTTATAGCTAAACCAAATACTTAGCCTGACTTTTTCAGAAAGTCAGGCTTTTTTTTATATGAATTTCAAAGATCGAGCCATATGGCACGGTATTTTTAAATGATTAAGGCACGATTTAAAAAGGGCCGACGTTCCTTGATAGATAGAGAACCATTTAATACCGTAAAAGCCATGAATTATTCCTTCGCTACCCGTCGCCTTTTAGTAAAGCTCGGTTTGATTTGGAAACCTAGCCGCTCAACCAACGCCGTTCGCAAAACGACGTTACCTATGAGCGTGTCAGGAGACAAATTCTTTAACGATTGGAAACTTTTAAACGGATAAATGGCTCGCGTAAAGAGCTTATTGAAATGTATATGTAAAAAGGCCGGAATTGATCCGGCCTTTTTGCTTTCGTAAGGATGAGCTTATTTCCGTCGAGCGGCAATAACCGTAATCTCTACACTAGCTCCTCCGGGCAAATCTGCTACGCCCACGGTGGTACGGGCCGGATAATCCTTTTCAAAGTATTTGGCGTATAGCGTATTGATTTTTTGAAAGTTCGCTAAGTCTTTCACGTAGATAGTGGTGTTGACTACATCCGACCAATTCAGCCCAGCCGCTTTGAGGATTTGCTGAATATTTTGCATGATTTGGGGAACTTCCCCATCTACGCCTCCCGCAACCAGTTTTTTCGTATCCGGATTAATACCGACCTGCCCCGCAACGAAAACCAAACCGTTGGCTTCCACGGCCTGACTATACGGACCAATGGGAGCGGGGGCGGCATCCGTTTGATGGACTTTTTTCTGAGCAAACGCAACGGTAGAAGCTACCAGCATTAGCGAGAGGGTAAGGAGACGTACCATAGCAAGTGAATTTAGGCTTTAGCCAGTTTGGAGTGTTTACGTCCGTAGCTGAAGTATATAACGAGTCCAATCAGTAGCCAGGCCACAAAAGCTCCCCAATTCCAAAAGCCCAGTTCCGTCATCAGATAGAGATTCGTAAGGATTCCTAAAACCGGGAGCAAAGAAAATTTGAGGCGGTAACTTAGTACCGATAGAACAGCCCACACAATCCAGAACACAAACAATAGCGGCTTTTCTTCCATGGCCAATACAAAGTGATTGGAATAAATGGCGAAAGCAATCGCGATAACGAAGCCGATGCCTACTACATATTGACCATTGATGTATGGAACCCGGAATTTAGAGTATTTCGTCAGTCCCTGGTAATCGAGGTACAGCACCCCGCAGCAGACCAGAATAAAGGCAAAGAAGGTTCCTACGCTGGTTAAATCGACGAAGAAACCCATGTCAAAGAACATGGAAGGAATCGCTACGACTACGCCCGTAACGATCGTCGCAAACGAAGGCGTATGATACTTCGGGTGTACTTTCGAAAACTTGGGCCAAAGCAAACCATCACGACTCATGGTCATCCAGATACGGGGCTGACCGAGCTGATACACCAGCAGGGCGCTCGTAATGGCGATGACAGCCGAGACCGAAATAACCCCCGCTACAAAATCAAATCCTACTTTGTGAAAGACATACGCCAGCGGATCATCCACGTTCAATTCCTTGTAGTGAACCATACCCGTCAGAATTAACGTAATCAAGACGTAGAGTACCGTACAGATAATGAGACAGTAAATCATGGCCTTGGGCATGTCCTGCTGGGGATTTTTACATTCTTCGGCGGTCGTAGAGATCGAATCGAAACCGATGAACGCGAAGAATACCGCGGCTACGCCACTCAGTACGCCGCTCACGCCGTTGGGAGCAAAGGGCGACCAGTTTTCGGGTTTCACGTAAAATACGCCGGCAACAATCACCAGCAGAATAACGGCCAGCTTCAAAGCCACCAGCATGTTACTGACGTTTTTGGACTCCTTGATTCCGATGTATACCAGAGCCGTTACCAGTACCGTGATAAGTCCTGCGGGTAAATCACAGATGAGCTTGATCCCGCCAATGGAAGGAGCCGAGGCCCGAACCGCTTCGCTGGCGGAGGAGGGATCGACGGTGAGCCACCCGGGCAGATGAAGCCCAAAACCCGCCAGCATGGAAGAAAAATATTCCGACCAGGAAATGGCTACTACCATGTTGGAAACGGCGTATTCCAGGATCAGGGCCCAGCCGATAATCCAGGCAAATAATTCGCCGAAGGATACGTACGCGTACGTATACGCACTGCCCGAAACGGGTACGGTCGAAGCAAACTGAGCGTAACTCAACGCCGTAAATACGCAGGCAATGGCGGTGAAAACAAAAAGTAAGGATACGGCAGGTCCGCCATCAAAACTGGCCCGACCAATGGTACTGAAAATACCGGCTCCAATGATGGCCGCAATCCCTAGAGAGGTCAAATCGCGAACACCCAACACTTTCGATAAGCCATGCGACTCACCGGTAGCGTCAGTGTTTAGTACTTGTTGAATGGATTTCTTACGAAAAAAGGAGTCGTTGGCCACGGATGCAATGGTGTTTCGTGAACGTAATTAGGGGCACTCTGCTGATCTCGGGAAAAAGAAGTCGCGAAATGAACGTATTCTTTCAAAGAAAAGTAAAAATATGCCCGGATGAAGTGAATAATCAGGTAAAAATAGGGAATCATCGGAAGTTGACAAGATTCAAGCGGCAGGAAATCAGTAGATATACCACCTGAGCCAAGCTATACGTTTAAAGGGAGCGGGCCAGCGGGCATGTACATTTGCCGGTGAAACTCTACCTTTGCCTAAAGTTTTCAATCACCTTTTTCGTACCGAAACGTGTCCATAATTGTCAAGGAGCTTTCCAAAATATACGGGCCGCAGAAAGCGGTAGATCAGATTAGTTTTGAAGTGAAGCCGGGGGAAATTGTCGGTTTTCTCGGACCGAACGGGGCGGGTAAATCCACGACCATGAAAATTGCGACGGGGTACCTACGGCCTTCCAGCGGTACGGTTGAAGTCGCCGGTTTCGACGTAACGAAACACTCGATGGAAGTTCGGCAACATCTGGGCTACCTGCCGGAACACAATCCCCTGTACCTGGATCTGTACGTGAAAGAGTTTCTGCGTTCCATGGGAGCGTTGTACGGACTGAAAGGTGAAACGCTCAGCCGACGGGTGAACGAAGTCATTGAGCAGGTAGGGCTGGGGCTGGAGCAACACAAACGCATTGGACAACTCTCGAAAGGGTATCGGCAACGCGTTGGACTGGCTCAGGCCCTGGTACATAACCCTCAGGTACTCATTCTCGACGAACCCACCACGGGTCTGGACCCTAACCAGCTGGCTGAAATTCGGTCGGTCATCAAAAACATCGGTCAGGAGAAGACGGTACTGTTTTCTACCCACATCATGCAGGAAGTCGAAGCCATCTGCGACCGGGCCATCATCCTGAAACGGGGTAAGCTGGTGGCGGATGAATCCATAGCATCCTTTCGGCAATCGGGCAAATCACTGGAAACCCTGTTCCGTGAACTGACGGCCTAGCGTAGGACTTAGACCTTCCGGTCTTCAATCGTATACCCTTACAAATCAATCTCCTGAACTTGGTTCGTACCTTACGTACTCGGTTCAGGAAATTTTAGTAATAATGTATATGTGGTTGGGTTGGTAATCAATGTTTTGAGTTCGGTCTGTCGAGCTTCATTTGTCTTAAAAACGAATTAAAATCCTTCCTTCGGTGAGCCAAGATCCTGAGAAGATAGTTTTTACTAGGAACTCAAAACTTGAACCATGAAAGGATTAGCTTGTGTAGCTCTATTAGTAGTTTCAAACGCGTTTATGACATTGGCCTGGTACGGACACCTGCAGGTCAAACAATGGCCCCAGCTGGCCAAACTTTCGCTATTCGGCGTCATTGCCCTGAGTTGGGGACTCGCCTTTTTCGAATACGTCTTCCAGGTGCCCGCCAACCGAATCGGTTCCGAGGAAACGGGAGGGCCGTTTACGCTCTTTCAGCTCAAGATTATCCAGGAAGTCGTATCGCTGACGGTCTTTACGCTCATGACCGTTTACCTGTTTAAAACCGATCACCTGGCCTGGAACCACGCCGTCGGGTTTGTCTTCCTGATCATTGCGGTGTTTTTCATTTTCAAGAAATGGTAAACACTTCTTCCCTGGTACCGCAGCCTTCCCGACAGAGTCTATCCGCACTGGACAAAGCGAATTTCCTGCTAGCCGACGTTCGCGATGGGATGGGGCCCTATTTAGCCATTTATTTGATGGTGACGTTACGGTGGCAACCCCAGGACATTGGCATTGCCATGTCCGTTATGGGAATCACGACCGTTGTTATGCAGACGCCCGCCGGAATACTGGTGGATCGTACCACGCGTAAAAAGTGGTTTACGGTGCTGGCTTCCCTGTTAATGGCAGGAGCCGCCTTACTCACCATTACGATTCCAACGTATCCGGTCATTATGGCGGGTCAGGCACTGATGGGCATTTCGGCAGCCTGGTTCGGTCCCGCAGTGGCAGCCATTACGCTGGGCTTGGTCGGACATCAGGCACTCGACGCCCGGATCGGTCGTAATGAAACCTTTAATCACGCCGGGAATGTAATCGCTGCTCTGCTGGCGGGACTGATTGGCCATTTTCTCAGTAGCAAAGGTATTTTCGTCCTGCTTGCCGTCATGTCTCTGCTGAGTAGCATCAGCATCTGGCAAATCAAAGACGGGGAAATCAACCACGAACTGGCTCGCGGCAGTGGGGAGAGTGATCACAAGACGGATGAAAGTCCCTGGCGGTCGCTGCTACGTACGCCCTCCCTGTTGCTTTTTGCTTTGGCTTGTGTCCTATTTCACTTTGCGAATGCGGCCATGCTGCCCCTGTTAGGGCAACGGCTCTCGTTAAAAGCCCAGGCGGGCGAAGCCTCCGTCTACATGTCGGCCTGTATCGTTGTCGCTCAGATTGTCATGATCCCCGTCAGTGCCTGGGTTGGAAAACATGCTTCCAAGGGTCGTAAACGTATCTTATTGGTCGCCTTTCTGGTTTTGCCCATTCGTGGGGTACTGTATACGCTAACCAACGACGAGATTTTACTGGTATGCATTCAGGTACTTGACGGACTGGGAGCTGGCATTTTCGGAGTTTTATCGATCCTGATTGTATCCGATTTAACGAAGGGTACCGGACTGTTCAATACTACGCAGGGGGCCATTGCCACCGCCGTTGGGCTAGGTGCTTCGCTGAGTAATGCGTTTGCGGGGTTTCTGCTCCAGCGTAGTAATTTTCAAACTGTATTTCTGGTTTTGGCCGGTATTGCGTTAGTCGCTTTGCTTCTGGTGTGGTGGGGCGTCCCCGAAACAAAAGCAGCGGACGAGTCAATACAGTAAATTTTGAACAACTGCTCGGGGACCTATCAGGCCTGGGCAGTTGTTTTTCCTTCCCGACACTCTTGCTTGGAAGGGTTCTTCTCTCTTCTCCAGATTTCACTTCTTTTCACACAGCTCTGCTGAGGTGAATGACTTTCTACGCTTGAGTTCTTAGCACGTTAACAGTGGCTTGTTCATCTACCTTCCTCGACAGAACAACCAGTTGAAGTTTTTACACTCGCCCATTCATACAAATTTTTAGATTAGTTGATGAATTTGGAGAGATAACGTTTTACGGATAATTAGTGATTTATATGATTTATTTGAAATATATATATGAAAAATAGAAAAATTATGTTTGATATTGTCTTAAATTATGAATTTGATGTTTAATTGAGTTAATTGAAAAATTTAAAACTATATATTAATATAACATAATTTAATAAAATATACTACTGATATATTTGTGTATAGCATCATAAAAAATAAGTAACTAATAAAAAATCAGAATATTATTTGAATTAGATATACGTTTTTGTAATATTGGTTCCAGATTCTATAAAAATTGGCTTCTTCCCATTAATCTTAACCAAACATGAATGCTCTTTCTTCACGCTCTACCATTCCCCTGAGCTAAGCTCTGATCGACTCCGTAATTGCTTTTCCGACCTGGCTGTCAGGTCGGGATGGGACTGTATTTCATTCACAAAACGCGTACACATCTCATGAACAAACGTTTATCTATTCTGCTATTGCTGCTGAGTAGTCTCTGGGCAACCGCTCAGGATCGGCAGCTGACGGGCGTGATTACTTCTTCGGAAGATGGGCAGCCGTTGCCGGGCGTATCAATTTCGATCAAAGGCACGGCCAAGGGTGCTACCACCAACGCCGACGGGGCGTATCAACTGGCCGTATCTTCGGGCAATACACTGGTATTCAGTTATGTAGGTTTTACGAGTAAGGAAGTAGTGCTGGGGGATGAAAGTACGCTGAACATTCAGCTACAGATGAACGCGAGTAGCCTGAGCGAAGTCGTGGTAACGGCCCTGGGTATTACGCGGGAAAAGAAAGCCCTGGGGTATTCGGTACAGGAAATCGGAGGAAAACAACTAACACAGGCTCGGGAGACCAACCTGGTGAATGCCCTGTCGGGTAAAATTGCCGGGGTACAGGTAACCAACTCCAATGGATCACCGGGAGCTTCGTCGCGAATGCTGATTCGGGGGTCCAGCTCGATTGGAAATAATAACCAGCCGCTGTTTGTGGTGGATGGTGTACCCATTGACAATGGCAATTACAATAATAACCCCACGGCAGTCGATTACGGAAACGGAGCTGCTTCGCTCAACCCCGATGATATTGAGTCGATGAGTGTACTGAAGGGTCCTGCAGCGGCGGCTCTGTATGGGTCACGCGGAGCGAATGGCGTAGTACTCATTACCCTGAAAAGCGGTAAAGGATCGCGAGGCATTGGCGTGTCGGTAAACTCTAATACGACGTTTGATACGCCTTTTCGTTTACCCGAATGGCAGAATGAGTACGGTCAGGGAGCCAAGGGGCAGTTCCGCTTTGTGGACGGTCGCGGCGGCGGCGTGAACGATGGCGTAGACGAAAGCTGGGGGCCCAGACTGGATGGTCGCCTGATCGAGCAGTTTGATTCGCCGGTTGTCAATGGCGTGCGTACGCCTACGCCCTGGGTGGCTCATCCGGATAACGTCAATCAGTTCTTTAAAACGGGTAAAACCTATACAAATAACATCTCCTTAACGGGTGGTATTGACAAAGGCGATTTCCGTCTGTCGCTTACCGATTTAAATCAGTCAGGAATTCTGCCTTTCACGAACTACAAACGCCAAACGGTTTCGCTAAATGCTGGTTGGAACTTGACACCCAAACTGAACATTCGGGCTACGGGTAATTACGTGAAAGACGGCAGTGATAACCGTACCAACTGGGGACTATACTTCATCTGGTTCGGTCGGCAGGTGGATATGGAAAACCTGCAAAACTACACCGCTCCGGGTAGCATTTACCAGAATAACTGGAACTACAACTACTGGACGAACCCGTACTACCAGCTGGCGAACAGCAAACGGGAAAACGAAAAAGACCGCTTATTCGGAAATATTTCGGCTACGTATAAGTTCACCGACTGGCTATCGCTGATGGCTCGTACGGGAACCGACTTTTATACCGATCGTCGTAAAACGAAAAACGCCGCCCGCACGTCCAACCTGTTCGATGGTTATAACGAAGAACAAATTTTCGTTCAGGAATCAAACTCTGACTTCCTGCTGAACGCTACGCACAAATTCGGAGAGTTTGACGTAACGGCCAACGTCGGGGGCAACCACCGCAAAAACTTCTACCAGCGGGATTACATGTCGGCGGCTGAGCTGGCGATTCCCCGCGTCTGGAATATGGGTAACTCGCGGCTGCGTCCAGTTACGGAAAATTCGTACAGTAAGAAAGTCGTGAATAGTTTGTATGCGTCGGCGAACCTCGGCTTCCGTAACTACCTCTTCCTTGATCTGACGGCCCGTAACGACTGGTCGAGTGCCCTGCCAGCCAGCAATCGCTCGTACTTCTATCCGTCGGCGGCGGTCAGTGCGGTACTGACGGATATGTTTAGTGTGCAGTCCTCGTTCCTTTCATTCGCCAAAATTCGGGGTGGTATTGCCCGCGTAGGAAACGACACCGATCCGTACCGCCTGCTTCAGGCCTTTGATTACGCCAACGCCTGGGGTAGTCAGGCTTCGCTGAAAGAAAGCAATGAATTACTGAATGCCGAGCTGAAACCAGAAATCACCAGTTCATACGAAATCGGTACGGAATTAAAATTCTGGCAAAACCGGATTGGTCTGGACGTAACCTATTACGATAAGCAGTCGTACAACCAGATTCTGAAGGTAGACGTTTCGAATGCTTCAGGCTTTTCGTCTAAATGGCTCAACGCCGGACTGTTACAAAACCGGGGTGTCGAAATTCAGTTGACGGGTACTGCCGTGAAAACGAACAGTTTCAAATGGGATATTACGTTGAACTGGGCCCGTAACCAGAACAAAGTCAAGGAATTAGTTGATAACCTGACCACCTACACCCTCGGGACCATGCGGGGCATGGGCATCGAAGCCCGCGTCGGACAGCCCTACGGTACGTTCTTCGGACAGGGTTTTCTGCGGAATCCGGAAGGAAAGATTGTCTATGACCAGAGTGGCTACCCCGTCATCGATCCGGTTCGTCGCGTATTAGGCAACTTCACACCGCGATGGATTGGCGGCTTGCAAAACACGTTTGCCTACAAAAACCTGTCCCTGACGACGCTGATTGACATGAAGCAGGGCGGCGATATTTTCTCGCAAACCATTAATATCGGTCGCTATACCGGCGTGTTGAAAGAAACGACCGTAGGTCGGGAAACGGGTATTGTGGGCGACGGCGTCGTGAATGTGGGGACGGCAGCTAATCCGGAGTACGTGCCGAATACCAAAAACATTTCTTCGGAAGAATGGCACCATAAGTACTACCTGCTAACGAACAACGAAGAGACCATTTTCGACGGTAGCTACGTGAAGCTTCGCGAGGTACGCCTGACCTACGTTTTCCCCGGAAAAGTATTCAAGCGTTTGCCCTTCCGTGACATCACGATTTCAGCGGTAGGCCGGAATCTGGCTCTGCTGCACAGCAACATTCCGCACATTGATCCGGAGACCAGCTATTACGGCGATACGAATGTGCAGGGGATTGAAAACGGACAGATTCCGACCACTCGTTCCGTTGGTTTCAACATCAGCTTAAATCTGTAACAGTTTCTGACATGATACGCATTTTTCATTCATTCCGATATAAAGCCGCATTGGCGTTTGTACTGGTTGGGTTATCCGCCTGTACGGGTGAGTTCGACCAAATAAATACGAACCCGAACAATCCCACGACGGCTACGGCCGATTTATTCATGCCGAACGGAATCCAGACCGCCGTGAATGCGTATTGGGGAGGTTCGCTGGGCATGGACGTGGGAAATCTGGTTTCTCAGCATTGGGCTCGGATTCAGTATACCGATGTCGATCAGTATACGACTTCCAACGACGTCGCGAACGCGGGCTGGAGTAATTTCTACATTGAGTCACTGGCCGATTACCAGCGTATTTACAAGATTGGTCAGGAGACGGGAAATACGAATTACCAGGCCGTCGCCACCATTCTGCGGAGCTGGGTATTTACCCTGCTTACGGACGTATACGGCGATATTCCGTATTCGGACGCCATCAAAGGCATGGAAGGAACCTTACAGCCGAAGTATGATACTCAGAAAGACGTCTACGCCGGTCTGGTAGCGGAACTGAAAACGGCTGCGGAACTCATCAATACTACGGATAAAAGCAAAGCGATTGCAGGGGATATTCTGTTCAATGGCGATCTGACGAAATGGAAAAAATTCGCCAACTCGCAAAGCCTGCGGATTCTGAACCGAATGCTGGGAAAAGCGGATGCTCCGATCGATGTGAAAGCCGAGATCGAACGCATCCTGAAAGATCCGACGAAGTATCCGGTACTGACTTCCAATGCCGATAACGTGCAGTTGACGTACCTCAATGCAGCTCCGAGTAATAACCCAGTCAACGAAAACCGCAAAACGCGGGATGACCACCGGGTGAGTGCGACGTTGGTGAATAAACTGAAAGGAATGGAAGATGCCCGCCTGAAAGTATACGCCAACCTGCCCGCCGATGGGGGTGATTACAAGGGCGTACCCAACGGTCTGTCGGCGTCGGATGCCAACGCTCTGGGTTTGTCAAAAACGTCGAAAGTGGGGGATTACTTCGTGTCGGCTACGGCCCCAGGCGTAATCATGACCTATGCTGAATTGCTGTTTATTAAAGCCGAATTTGCGTATAAGGGAATTACCTCGGCTGGCGAAGCGGCTACCCTTTACACGGATGCCATTAAAGCTTCGCACGCTCAGTATGGACTCACGGCGTCGGATGCGTACCTGACGGCCAATGCCTTCAAAAGTAGTACGGCGGGCTATACGCAACTGATTGAGCAGAAATGGATTGCTCTGTACGGACAGGGCGTGGAAGCCTGGACGGAGTACCGCCGCACGGGCATTCCCGTACTAACGCCTCCGACGCTGAATACGAATGGAGGGGTAGTACCCACGCGTTTGCCCTATCCGGGTTCGGAGGAATCGCTGAACTATACCAATTTCAGCGAAGCTCTGAAACGCCAGGGCGGCCAGAACGACAAAAAACTGAAGTTATGGTTTGCTAACTAGTATAGGAATCATTCAGGTGAGTACTGGGAGAGAAAACCTGAATAGAGGAGGGTAACAAAGAGTCCGGCCAGCTGGCCGGACTCTTTGTTTAAGCCGTCAACAAAAGGTTATCAATTAGTCGAACCTTACCCAGATGCACCGCAATACACAGAGCTGCGGGCTGTCCCGACTGATGATCTTCCAGAGGGAGTAGGGTTTCAATATCCGCAATTTCAAAGTATTCCAGTTGGAAAGCGGGCTGGGCCGCGAAGGCTTCGCGTACCTGAGCTTTCACTTCGGCAGGCGACGTACCCTGTTCCAGAGCCGTTTTCGCCCCTTGAAGCTCCGCCTGAATAAAAGGAGCCAGGGCCCGTTCGTCGGCAGTCAGGTTACGGTTCCGCGACGACATCGCCAGTCCGTCGGTTTCGCGTACGGTAGGGGCAATCACCAGCTCAATCGGAAAACTCAGATCCTGAATCAATCGCCGCACAATCAGACACTGTTGCAAATCTTTCTGTCCGAAATACGCCCGCGTGGGTTGTACCAGATGAAACAGTTTGGAAACCACGATACCCACGCCATTGAAATGACCCGGTCGGAAGGCTCCTTCCAGTACGCGTTCGAGGGTACCGAAATCAAAGGTCAGCACGGGCTGACTGGGGTACATTTCTGCCGCGGAGGGAGCAAATACCACATCACAACCGGCGGCTTCCAGCAGGGCACAATCCTGTTCGAGTGTACGCGGGTAACGGGCTAGGTCGTCGGCGTTATTAAATTGAATCGGATTGACGAAAATACTGCAAACCACCACCGCATTTTCCTGTCGGGCCCGGCGGATCAACTGCAGGTGTCCTTCGTGTAAGGCCCCCATCGTCGGAACAAAGCCAATGGATTCCGTGGAGCGGGTCAGGTAGGTTCGTAATTCAGCCTGGGTAAAAATCAGCTGCATGGGATATTTCAGAAAGAAAAGCGTGTATGAAGTACTGGTAATCAGCGTTAGTAAAGCGGTAAACTAAGTCGAACGGGTAAAAAGTTCAGGAAGCTAAAAACTTGCAAGTATAGTTTTTCTGAAATTAATTCATGGATTTTAGCCATTTTTTTTATATTTTTGCAAGCGAATTTGGAATATCCTTACCCATTTCGTAAACTCTTGAAGCCCCATGAGTAAACTCCGGATTTTGTACGTTGCCAGTGAGATCAATCCCTTTCTTCAAATCACAGACGTTGCCGAATACGTGCGAAAACTTCCCCAGGCGATGCAAGAGCGGGGCATGGAAATCCGGATACTGGTTCCCCGGTTTGGACTGATTAACGAACGCAAAAATCGCCTTCATGAAGTCGTCCGCCTTTCCGGAATCAATATTTCAGTCGGCGACGACGAAAAGCCATTAGTCATTAAAGTGGCGTCCGTTCCCAGTGCCAAACTGCAGGTCTACTTTATTGACAACGAAGACTATTTCCACCGGAAATCAGTATTCTTCGATAAAGACGAGAAATTCTACGATGATAACGACGAACGGGCCATTTTCTTTTGCAAAGGCGTGATTGAAACCGTTCGGAAATTAGGCTGGTCACCCGATATCGTGCACTGTAACGACTGGATGACGGCTTTGATTCCGCTGTACCTGAAAACGACCTACCGCAATGATCCCATGTTTAAGGACACGAAGTCGGTATTTTCAGTCTACAACAACCCCTTTAGTTACAAGTTTACCGAAGAGCTGCTCGATAAGGTGAAAGCCATGGACATTGAAGATGACATGCTTTCCAGCCTGAGTTCGCTCGATTACGATGGCTTTATTAAAATTGGTGCCCAGTACGCCGATGTCGTGGTAAAAGCAGAGGAAGATTACAGCGAAAGCGTCAATCAAATCCTGAATGACATTCCTGATAAGAAGGTGGAATTACCTGAAGAACAGGAAGAAATGTCCGATAAATTTTACTCCCTTTACACGGAGTTGATGAGTTAGGAAGAAGGGATGATCTCCTAAAACAGGCTAGCCGCCGTCGCAAGACAGGCGGCTTTTTTTGTATCTTTTTCGCAGGAAATGATAAGCTTTTATGAAGTAAAGTGATACGTAAAGACAGGCATTTTTCTGTGCAATGAATTAGCAATTAGAAGAATGTGTTTACGCTTCTTTGAGATATTTAAAAGTATTAATAAAAGGTAATATAAAGCGATAAAGCGGAAGCGTATCTTTACCAACCCCCTTTAAAAATTGTCCATTTTACCTTCATTGAAATGATTTTACCTTTACCTATTCGTATCCTTTCAGCTCACTTTATACGTCTACATTTTTTCACTATAAAAAGACGTATTCAAGGGTTTACTTTAGCCTGGTTTTTTCTCTTCATCAGTCTTTTCTCGCAAGCACAAACCGTACCGTTGAGCTGCGGAACACCCACTCCCCAAAACAATATTGAATTTAGAGAGTGGATCAAACGTTCCAAAATGGCTGGTGGAAGAGTAGCTACTACACCCGTTACGATACCCCTTGCTTTTACCATTCTCCGACCATCGGCCGAAGCTGGCCGGGCGGTGAATGCCGATGAAAAGAATTACATCGCTCAAAACATGTACTGGCTGGAAAAATTTTACCGGGGCAGTAATATCAGCTTTTACATTACTTCTGTAAAAATACTTGCAAACACGGCCTATCATGAAGGAGAGGTTGATCCACTCACGTACGTGAATCAACTGGAAAAAAATGCGGCTAACGTCATCATATCTTCTATGAGAAATGGTATTTATGTTGGTTATGCAGGATACGCTTATTATCCATCTTCCAGCGGTCAAGGCTCAAACCTGATTGTTTTAAATGAAAATAGTTATAAATATCAGGATAACTTATTACCCCACGAAATAGGCCATTACCTGAATCTTTATCACACTTTTGACGCCGTAGGGGGGAGCGAATTAGTGGATGGTTCCAACTGTGCAACGGCCGGAGATATGGTTTGTGATACGCCCGCCGATATAACAGGTGTAGCCGGCATATCAATCAGTAATTGCGTGTATACGGGTACTCCTGTGGATGCGAAAGGTATGTTATATAAGCCCGATACGAAAAACCTGATGAGCTACTGGCATTCGTATGGCTGTCAGACCGATCATTTTTCAGCGGGGCAGTTTGACCGGGCGTATAATGGCTATTGGTTTCGAATGAACAACCCGGGGTACGGTGATGATCAATACAATCTTTCAGCCAGTCCCAAAGGCTCTGCTTATAATCTAAAACTTCGACGGGCTGATGCAACCAATTTGGCCCTCGTTTTCGAGACGCAGCAAACGGAGGATAACCTGGGTTTCCTGGTTGAGTATGCCGATAGTGAAAATGGTCCTTGGCAGATTGATCCAATCGTTACCGTATTTTCTGATGTGAACTATGCTTTAGATCCGAAGAAAACACACTACGTTCGGGTAAGACCCTTATCCTCGCCTTATTACTCCAATGTAGCCAAGTACACCCCCGGAAAACCCCAGGAGTTGTATTTCGATTCTATTCCCAGCGATCAGGTTTTTCGTGACAACCTTTCGTTGCAATTCAAAGTACGGGCGAGTTCGGGTTTACCCGTAACGTATCGGTTGCTTGCGGGGAATGCAGAACTCAGTGAACAGGGATTATTGAAAATACATGGACCCGGCTGGATCAATATTGAAATTGCTCAAAAAGGCAATGATGAATGGGAACCATATTGGGTCAGCTATGCCATGCAGGTATCGAAAGCAGTTCAACAAATCGACCTGAGTACGATTACCCCGAAAACCTTTGGCGATCCCCCTTTTGAAATTACAGCTATAGCGAGTTCCGGTCTGCCCGTAATGTATGCAGTGGCGGGTCCTGCCACCCTATCGGGCAACCGCGTGACGATCACTGGAGCCGGTCAAATTCTGATCAGTGCGTATCAGCAGGGAAATGCAAACTATATGTCAGCCGAAGCCCGGCAATACATTACGGTAGCCAAAGCCAATCAGAGCGTACAGTTTGATGCAATCAATTCGAAAACCTACGGCGACGCTCCCTTTACGCTATCAGCTCGTGCTTCTACGGGCTTACCCGTAACGTTTGAAGGAAGTGGACCGGTACAGATTTCGGGCAATCAGGTCACGCTGACCGGAGCCGGGGAAGCAACAATTCTGGCGAAACAGACGGGCAACGAGAACTACAACGCCGCCCCAGAGGTCCTGCAAAAACTCAGCATTGCCAAAGCCGAACAAACCCTTTCGCTGGCGGCCATTCCGGATAAAACCATGGGCGATCCGGATTTTCAACTGGAGGTACAAACGTCTTCGGGCTTACCGGCAGTACTGACCGTTAGCGGCCCCGCCGAAGTGGGGGGTACAACAGTGAGGCTGAAAGGAGCGGGTCCGGTAACGATCACTGCCAGTCAGCCCGGCAATGAAAACTACCTGCCCACGGCCGTTTCCGTGAGCCAGCGATTTACCGTAGCCAAAGGCAAGCAGACGATTCGTATACAACCCATAGCCGATCGTACCTACGGGGATGGCGATATTACGGTCGGGGCCTCAGCCAGCTCGGGCTTACCCGTAGCCATTACGGTGACGGGACCCGCCAGGGTAGCCGACGGTTCGCTGAAGATTACCGGAGCGGGTACCATAACGGTTACCATTGCTCAGGGGGGGGACGATAGCTATGATCCAGCTGCATCGGTTACCCAAACGTTTACCGTGCATAAACTCAAACAGCAAATTTCGTTTGATGAACTAGCCAATCGTACGTACGGAGATGCGGATTTCGATCTTTCCGCTCGCATCAACTCCGGCTTAGGGCTGCAAATCAGTAGTACGGGACCCGTGGCTCTTACCGGGACGAAAGTCCGAATTACCGGTGCGGGCGTGGCTCGGATTACCCTAACCCAACCCGGTGACGCCAATCACGAAGCAGCCCCGGAGGTGAGTCGCGAATTTACTATTGTGAAACGACAGCTGGTCCTAACGTTCCCGGAGCTGGCAACGCGGGACTATTCCAGTACGCCCTTTGCGTTACAGGCCCAAAGTAACGCCACCTTACCAGTGCAGTACCAGGTGCAAGGTCCCGCTCAGCTACTGGAAAGCAATCGTTTACAACTAACGGGGATTGGTGAAGTGAAAATAACGGCTCTACAGACGGGGGATGCCAACCATGAAACGGCCCAGCCCATCGTACGGACGTTTACCGTACAGAAAGCCCGGCAGCTCATTCCGTGGGAAACGGTCGCTTCGCTTGCGTTCGGCAAGGGAACCTACAGCCTGCCGACGCTCAGTAACACGCAGTTGCCCATCCAGTATCGGGTTGTTAGTGGTCCGGCTACGGTTGCTGGGGCAACGCTGAGTTTTACGGATTACGGAAAAGTAACTGTAGTAGCCAGCCAGCCGGGCGATGATAAACACCTGGCCGCTCCGGAGCTGAGCCAGACCTTCTGCGTTAATCCTGAAAAGCCCACCATTACGGCGGAAAACAGTCTTACATTGGTATCGTCCAGCCCGTACCGGAATCTATGGCTACTGGGCAACGATACGCTGAGTAATGAAACGCAGCAGAAAATCCGGGTTACCCGTCCGGGTGCGTACCGGGTGCTGGCGTACAATCCGGATGCCAGTTGCCAGTCGGTACAGACATCGGATTCCTTCCAACTGATTATTACTTCGGTAGAACCCCGTGCGACTACATCCGTAACCCTGGCACCCAACCCGGCTCGGGATGAAGTGTTGTTGCAGGTACAACTAAAACCTGCTCTGCGTACACCCACCTACGTGCTGTACAATTCGCTGGGGAAAGCCGTGACCGCCGAACAGCCTTTAACGTATCTGAATGAGGCTTACCAGGGCCGCTTGACCGTTCGATCCCTACCGGCGGGCCTGTACCTGGTTCGTATTACAACAGCGGACGAGCAGTTAATGTATAACTCATCGTTAATCCCTAATCCACACGATCCAACTTCAGCCCTGCCCGTCATACTAACGAACAGGGCTGAAGTTGGATCGTATTTGTCTTGAGCAGACTGAATCAAGGTCCTTATGTAGAGTGGCTACTCGTTTCTGAGTAGTTCACGGCTGACCTCGCTACGTCAATTGATTCCATGAAATACATAGAGACTAGAAGACCAGCTGTTTTAGCGGGACAAAATATTTCCTACTAACTGTTACCTGAAACAAGCCAGAAAACGACAATAAGATCATTAAATTACCCTTTATAAAACCGATGTTTCCAGACATTCATCTATTTCATAATTTAGCTCAACCTCTTATCAATCAACCTATTGTTATGTTCAAACATCCGTTTTCCTTCGAAGGGCGTATTCGCCGCCTGGAGTATGGCCTAACCGTACTGTTCCACTGGCTCATAACGATGGGGCTGAATGCCCTGTTTGGAAAAATGTCTCTGTATGATTTAATGACCCTGAAGGGCGTAATGTGGCTGAGTATCGTCCTGCCCATTGCCTGGTTCTGGTTTGCTCAGGGGGCGAAACGATGCCACGACCGGGGAAACAGTGGCTGGTTTCAGCTCATTCCGTTCTATGGCCTGTGGATGCTCTTTGCGGAAGGCGATCCCGGACCCAACGCCTACGGTGAGGACCCAAAGCATGAACAGATTTTATCCTAACACCCCTGAATGAGGAGCTGCTGCTAACGTTAAATTTTTGTATCTTGCATGTTCGCTTCATCGCACGATTTCCACTTGAGCACTCTATCAGGCATGATTAAAAAATTCCTTGGGCTGTTTCTCGTTTCCCTAACCGCCTCCGCCCAGATTCCCCAGTCGATTCTGACCGAAATCAATACCATTGATTCCAATCGCATCAAAGCCCACGTGGCGTATCTGGCCGATGACAAGTTGCTGGGCCGAAAGGCGGGTGCACCGGGTTACAAAATGGCCGCCGATTATATCGTAGAACAGTATAAGAAAATGGGTTTACAGCCCGCTGGCGAAAAAGGTGGTTATCTGCAGGAAGTATACCTGCGAAATTCCAAAATCAAACCCGAGACGGCTTCCCTGACGCTGACCTTGCCGTCGGGCGAACAAAAGTCCCTGAAATGGGGGGTAGACTTCGTCTTCACGCCTCATCCCGAAAAAACTACCGTTGATTTCAACGCTCCGCTGGTATTCGTTGGGGCCGGTTTTGATACGCCACAGATCAATTTTGACGATTACCGGAATGTAAATGTGAAGGGTAAAATCGTGGTGGTACTACGGAAAATTCCCGAAAATGTACCCGCTAATGTGAAGTTACACCTGGGGTATCCGGCTACGGCTCAGACCTTCGCGGCCAAGCACGGAGCGATCGGCGTACTGGTTTGTAATTACACCAATAGTCCCATTCTGTTCCGATCTTCCGCTACCAATTATAGCCTGAACGGGATCAATGCTTCTGTATCCAAATCGGGGGAACGCGTGAGTTCGGCTGCGGCTCTGGGTGGAAAAATTCAGGTCGCTGGAGGACTGTCGGTACAAGCCCTGCAACAATTGATGCAGGCCGAAGGTATTGCCCTGGACGCACTCTGGCTGAAACTCGAGCGGGGTGAGTACGTAAGTCAGCCCCTGAAAAGCAAAATCAGTGGTCACTACGAAAGCACGTTCACCAACATGCTCAGTTACAACGTCATTGGCAAAATCGAAGGCTCCGATTCAAAACTGAAGAAAGAGTACGTCATTCATTCCGCTCACCTGGATCACCTGGGTACGGGTAAGCCCGTTAACGGAGACTCGATTTACAACGGAGCCCACGATAATGCTTCCGGCGTGGCCTGTGCTCTGGAAATGGCCCGTACTTACGCCAATCTCAAAGAAAAGCCCAAACGTTCCCTGCTGTTTCTGATGGTGACGGCCGAAGAAATGGGCTTATTGGGCTCGGGTTACTTCACCGCTTTTCCGACCGTTCCCAAACGACAGATCGTAGCGGATATTAACACCGACATGCCCACATTGCTGGCTCCGCTGGAATCCGTAGCCCCGCTAGGAGCTGAACATAGTAGTTTGCAGAAAGTGGTCGAAGAAGCCGCTAAAGCCGTGAACCTGCAGGTTGAACCCGATCCTGATCCGAGCGAAGGCCGCTTTGTCCGAAGTGACCAGTACAATTTCGTGAAAGCGGGCATTCCGGCCCTGCACATCAAGTACGGGTACGCGAAAGCGAATCCGGCTTTGAATCTGGCTGAAAAAGTAAAAATCTGGCGGGATGCGAATTACCATAAGGTTTCCGATAACCTGAACGATTCCTTCGTATGGTCGGCGGGACGGAAATACGTGCAGGTGAATTTCCTCATCAGCTACCTGATTGCCCAGAATCCGGTACGGCCGAGCTGGAACAAAGGCGATTTCTTCGAAGTAACCCAGTAGTTATTTTGTTCTTGATACAGAAGCGGATGGTAGGAAAAGAAGCCCTGCCATCCGCTTCTGTTGTATACGAAGTACGTAGCTTTGAGCGTTCGGATTCATGAATAACCTTCCCTGTATGAAATTTTCTTTCCCGTTTTTACTAACGCTGGCCTTAGTTTTGCAGGCCTGCTCGAACGCAGCAGAACGCACATCCGTACCATTCCAGGCGGTTGATCCGTTGAAAATCACACAGCTGGACCTTTCCGAGATACCAAATTTCCGGATGCCCAAAGGATCGTTCTGGATGGCGATGTTGCTTCCCGAACTGGAAAAAGAGCGAGATTTTGTCCGGAAGGGCAATACCTATTTCCCAATCCGGTCCGTGGTGGGTCAGGCAGATACCCAGCAAATTACCGTAGAACAGGCTAAAGCATTTCTGCAAACCCTGCCGCCGGGGACGGGCCTGTACGAAATGCTGGGCGACGATGACATGTGTAAGAAATCAGGCCCTTTACATGGCTTGTGGACCAATCCGGTGACCGTAAGTCCCGAGCAGGTACGCGATTTCCTGACGGGCTGGTGGTGGTCGAGAGCCTATCGCTTTGGCTGGGGTAACGCCCGGGTGTTTTTCGATCTGGATCTGGAAGGTTTTCCGGCCGCCTGGAAAAATAATCAGGTGCTGGCGGAGGGAGTTCGGCTGGTTCGACAACAGCATCCGAATGTGGAGTTTGCCATGTATGCGTCGGGAAAAGCCAATTTGTACCCCGAAGGCAAGGGCGGTCCCGACCAGCCGTATGAAATAGTAGGGGGTGAAACCCGACATCAGCTTTACAAAGAAGCCGGTTTTACCTTCTTTGAAATGATGCCTTATGCTCACTACGAAGAGGCTTTGATTGGCCCCGATAAAGCATATGCCAGCTTTGAAGATTACGCCGCCCGGAGTAGTTTACATATGCGGCAATGCCTGAAATGGCTCGACGAGCGAGCCGCCTTTACCGGAAAAAATTACAAGGGTTTTAGCTGGGTGATGACCCGTTACGAGGGTGGCAATCTGGAGATGATTGCCCCGCACGTCTGCGAGTCGCTGCCCCTGTGGTTTCTGGTGAGCGGAGCCGGTAAATCCGGTGGGGGCATTTGCAGCTGGAATCCGGGCGAGCCACTCAATGCCGCTGATTTTGCTTTTGAGGCGGGCAAGTGGCGGGCTTCGCAGTTTAACGAATTCTGGGAAAATCCGAAGACACAGTATAACCTCAAGATTGAATTTTCGCTCGACGACGGCGAAAGCTGGACGGACGATTCCCGTACCTGGAAAGAGAAAGCCTACGATCTGGGCCTTCGTCAATTTCAGTGGATGTACACCAATCCCAATCCCATAGGGGTCCGGGGAGCTTTGCTGGGAAATAAACTCGTAGTAGTTGCTGCCGCCCGTCCGAGCTTGGAAGCCGGAAAAACGCAAAGCATCCTCTGTCGATATGGGTCGAAGGTTTGGAAAATGGATCTGGCTTATCACCAGGTAGTGGCCGGTACCGTAGCTTTGTAATGCTTCTAGAAAAAAGCCCTATTAATCTATTGACGTATAGGTTGTATGGTTCAATTTTCTGTCTATAATTAGCCCGCTCAACGGAACTTTCCGGGGGTGGGCTTTCTTGTATTAATAGATTACTTAGTACTACTACCCTTCAAATCCCCATGGAAATACTCGAACCTATACTCATTTTAATGGCCATACTGGCGGGGCTGGCGGCTTTGGCTCCCAAAATGAAGCTGCCCTATCCGGTACTACTGGTGTTAGGCGGTCTATTCGTTGGAATTACGCCCAGTTTGCCGAACGTCCGGCTGGACCCCGAAGTGGTATTCCTGATTTTTCTTCCCCCCTTGCTATACGAAGCCAGCTGGAAAATCTCCTGGCATGATTTAAAAACGTATCGTAAACCCATCAGTCGTCTGGCGATTGGTTTGGTTTTTCTGACGACCACCGTAGTAGCCGTCGTCGCTCATTACTGCATTCCGGGCTTCGACTGGCCGCTGGCCTTTGTGCTCGGAGCTATTGTATCGCCGCCCGATGCTGTTGCCGCAACCAGTGCGACCAAGGGATTGGGAATGCCCCGTCGTACGACCGTCATTCTCGAAGGCGAAAGCCTCGTGAACGATGCTTCAGCTCTGATTGCATACCGGTACGCCGTCGCAGCCGTCGCCAGTGGCAGTTTCATTTTGTGGCAGGCTAGCATTCAGTTTGTGATCTTGGCAATTGGAGGCGTACTGGCCGGACTGGCCATCGGGTACGCCTTTGTGTGGGCCTTGCGAAAGGTACAGGGCAATGCAACCGTTGAAGCCAGTTTGAACCTGATGATTCCCTTTGTTTCCTATCTTTTTGCCGAACACATCAAGGTATCGGGGGTATTGTCGGTCGTGGCTACGGGGCTGTACGTTTCTTGGCGTTCGTCGGAAGTGTTTTCGTACCAGGGCCGCATGCTGAGTAACAATTTCTGGGAACTGCTGGGCTTTCTGCTCAACGGTTTTGTCTTCATTCTCATTGGCTTACAGCTACCCTGGCTGCTGGAAGGCATCACCGAGTATTCGATGACGCACCTCATCCTCTATGGATTACTCGTGAGTGCGGCGGCTATATTCATTCGAATGGCCTGGCTGTTTGTAATCTCCAAATTTTCCATGCGATTCGGCTTTGCCAACGAAGCTACCATCAAGAGCAAGGGCGAACTCTTCATCATCGGCTGGGCGGGTATGCGGGGCGTGGTATCACTGGCCACGGCTTTAGCCCTGCCGCTGACCTTGCAAAACGGCAATGCCTTTCCTAATCGGGATGTGGTTCTCTTTCTGGCCTTTATTGTGATTCTGGTCACGCTGGTGTTACAGGGCTTAACGTTGCCGTTCTTCGTTCGTCATTTTAATGTGAAAGAAGATACCGAAAAAGAAGCGGCTCTTGAACGGAAACTGCGTCTGCACATGGCTCGTCAGGCGATGACGTTTATTGAGAAGGAACTACCAGTGTTGGGTGGAAACGAATTCATTCACAATGGACTGAAAAATCGTTTTGAACAACAGATCCGTTACCTGAACGGCTCGCTTCCTACGGATGGCATACAGCCGTCTTTAAAAACCCGTAATGATCAATTCAAGCAGTATATTTTTAGTGAACTGGAAGTAATCAATTTCCAGCGACAGGAGATTATTAAACTACTCAAGCATGATAATTACCCCGAAGAAATGATTCGGAAAGTAGAGGGGGAACTGGACGTCTGGAATGTGGCGGTGCAGAGCCGGTTGAAAATTATTAAGTAGCGAAGTTTTCCATTCATTGCGAGTAGGCAGGATCCTGTACGTAAGATCTGGCTACTCGCAATGTTTTTATAGTTGGACTTCAATACTGGGATTCCGTTTCAAAAGCTCCGCCACGAAACCTGCTTTATCCCTGGGCGAAAGAAGAATACTGTCAAAGCGATTGTAAATCAGCTCAATCCGGTCCAGCGATAGGGCGGGAGACTGGATGATATTTCCGGATCTGGAGACTTTTCGAATGGACTTAATTTCAATGCATTCCTGAAAGAAAAAGCCAGAGCTAATCCTGAGTGTATCGGTATCCATCTGGTAGACAGTCGTAGAAAAAGTATAAATGATAAAGAGCGAGCAAAGCAGGATGATTCCCAATCCAACCCAGATTCCCTGGTAAGCCATAAAGCTTGCTAGGCCAAGACAGAGAATCGAAATCGGAAAGACGAGTTCAAAGCCTATTTTAGAGGAATAAATAATCATAGCTTTAGTAAAATATGAAAATTCGCACAATACCTGACTTTAGACAAGATACATACTTCAAGTGAATTAGCCAAAAACAGCTAATAAACAGTAAAAGCCCCCAGTACAACCGGAGGCTTTTGACGATGAACTCTATGTATTAAAAAAAAACGAATTTTATTTTTTCGGGCTGGTCGTTGGTTTACCACCGCCAGCGGGTGCTCCGCCGGAAGGTGTACTACCGCCCGAAGACTGGCCGCCACTACCGTTCTGCATGCCTGCTCCAGTATCATTTCCACCCCCATCTTTCACGTCGTCGTTCTGGATGGATTTTGCCCGGCGGCGGGGAGCCTGCATACTCATTTTGCCAATCTTGTAACTGAAAGTCAGCCGTACACCCCGGTTGTACATGTACATGTTGTTGACCTGCGTAAACTGTGGCGACGTCAGCTCCGTTTTCATCCGAATGTTGGACGACAGGAAGTTCTCGGCCGCAATACCAATACTGCCTTTCTTGTTGGCGAAATCTTTCCGGATACCTAAGTTATAGAACCCAAAACCGGCCATCCGACCCTGTAATTGTACCTGCGGTCCCCGCATCATACCGAAGCCCTGAATACCCCATCCCTTACCCAGGGTCGCCTGGATACGGCTACCAAAATCGACGTTGACGCCCGAATTTTCAATGTTAATCGACAAACCGTCCAGTCCTGTAGTCGTACCCTGAAGTTTGGTATAGTAACTGTTCGTAAAGAAGTCGAGGCTGAACTTGGACGAGAGGTCATACTTGAAAAACAGGTTGACCCCTAAAGCATGTTCTGAACCAATGTTTTCGAACGTCGTCAGGATGGCTCCGGCCAGTGTATCGAGGGGCGTCCGAACCTGCGTAATCGAGTTGTTGGTAAACCGACCAAACACCGCCGCATTGAAGAAGGCTTTGTTGAAAGTATTGCTGTAGCCCAGCTCCACGTTGTCCGTCAACTCCGGGCGTAACAAGGGATTTCCCATCGTTACGTTCTGGGGGTTGGCGGCGTTGAAGTTAGGGTTCAGCTGCTGAATCCCCGGACGCTGAATCCGGCGGTTGTAGGCCAGTTTCACCATCCCCGTTTTTAAGGCTTTGGAGATGTTAAGGCTTGGTACGAAATTGCTGTAATTCGGAATGGCGATGGACGCATCGGTATTCGAGCGGGCGTCGATAGCCGTGTACTCGTACCGCGTACCAACTTTGAAGGTGTACTTGTTTTTCGTCGTATACGTGTAGGAGGCGTAACCCGCGGCAATGTTCTGGTTGTAATCCAGGAAACCTTTGGGATTATTTTCCTGCGGGAAATAGTTGCCCGTAGGTCCAGCCAGCAGGTACTCGTAATCACTGTTCACTTTCCGCATGATACCTTTCAAACCAAATTCCAGCATCTGGTTTTTCTGGATGGGCGTCTGGTAATCGGTTTGCAGGGTAAACTCCTGATTGACGTTATCATTCAGATTTCGCTGACGACCCGTCAGGGATTCTCCCGAGAGCAGATCAGCGTCGAAGTTGTTCACCATGTCGTTACGGCTGTACAACGCCGATACACTCCATTCCTGCTGAGGCTTGAAAATGTGCAGGTAGTCAATGTTGGCATCAATGGTACCCGAATTGTTTTTCGTCGTGACGTTCCGGTTTTGCGTACCCGTCATAGTTCCGTTGGTAAACAGTTCCGTCAGGTAATCCTGATCGACATTCCGGTTCCGCAGGCCGTAGCGAATACCGGCCGTAATGCTCTGGTTTTTGGAAATATCGTAATCCCAGCCCAGGTTGTAGCGGCCCATCAAACCGCGGGTCATGCCTTCGCCCGTCTGACGCGACAGGAGGGTATTACCACCCACCTGACTGGTTTGATCGAGCGTAGAGAGCGTTTTGACGTTGTACTCCGCCCGGCCAAAGCCGCCCAGCGTGAAGCCCATTTTTCCCTGCCGATAGTTACCGTTCAGGCCCAGGTTCGCTCCCCGGTTACCCACGCCCGTATCCAGGTTCAGGTTGAAACCCTGTAAGTTATTTTTCTTCGTGATGATGTTGATGATCCCGCCGGAACCTTCCGCGTCGTATTTGGCCGAAGGTGAAGTGATGACTTCCACCGTAGCAATCTGGTCGGCGGGAATCTGCTTGAGAGCATCCGCTACACTACTGGCGACAATCGTGGAAGGTTTGTTATTGATCAGTACGCGAATGTTACTGCTACCCCGCATCGAAACGTTTCCGTCCAGATCGACCGAAAGCATGGGTACTTTGCGTAAAATATCGGAAGCGTCACCCCCTTTGGAGGAGATGTCTTTTTCGGCGTTATAAACCAGGCGGTCTACCTTTTCCTCAATCAAGGCTTTCTGACCCGTTACGGTAACTTCCTGAAGCGTTTTGGAATCGCCTGTTAGTTTGATGACACCCAGCGTTACATCCTGAATAACGTTCAGCGGCTCAATCGATTTGGTTTCGTATCCCACAAATGAAATTTGCAGGCGGTAGTTACCGGGGGTCACGTTACTGATCGTAAACTGACCCTTACCATCGGCCACCGTGCCCGTTACCAGTTGGTTGGTCGATCGGTTGAATAAGGCAACGCTGGCAAATTCTACGGGTTTGCCGCCGGTAGAGTCAACCAGGAATCCCGTCACCACGGGATTTTTAGGAGCAGCGGGCTGCGTGGAGTCGGCAGCGACCGGCTGTACAGAAAGGGAGTCGATGGGTACTTGTGCGTAACCGTGACTCAAACCGAATAGGGCTCCAAAGGATAGGGTAAATACGTATCGTTTCATTGCTTTTGGTCCAGGAAAGGAACGATACAAAAGTGATACCAATCCCTGGGGCCAGGAAATGAATCTTACCGAGTGCCGCCTTCGAACGGACGAATGCCCATTTCCGCCGGAAGAAAGCGGGGACGAGGGGATGCACAGATTTTAGACAGAATTGATGCGTTATTTAGGGATCAGAACTTTGGAAATGACCTATGAAGATTCTACTGGTAGAAGACGAAACGTTGTTATCCGACAGCATTCGTTCGGCGTTGGTGCAGGAAGGTTTTTCCTGCGAAACGGCATTATCGTTTCAGGAAGCCCGCGAAAAACTGGCGGATAAAATCTATGATATTGTCGTATTGGACATCAATTTGCCCGGTGGACTGGGTTTCGATCTTTTCGGCGATATCCAGAGTATGGACTCGCATCCGGGTGTACTGATCATCTCGGTACGGAATAGCCTGGACGACAAATTACGCGGCCTTAACCTCGGGGCCGATGATTATCTGGTAAAGCCTTTTCACCTCGATGAACTACTGGCCCGGATCCGCAGTATCATTCGCCGCCGCTACCCCCAGGACTCCGAAGAGCTGGTGTATCACAACCTCTCGTACGATCTGGCTACGAATCAGGTACGCGTAAACGGGCAGGAACTAAAGCTGACGCACAGTCAGTTACGGATTCTGTATTATTTGCTGGTGAATAAAAACCGGACGGTTTCCAAAGAGTCGCTGTCCGACTACGTCCTGAAGGACGATATTGATATGGTTGATTCTTTCGATTACATCTACACCCATATCAAAAACCTCCGGCAGAAACTCAAGAAAGAAGGTTGTGAAGTCAGCATCGTGACGATGTACGGCATGGGCTATACCTTAAAGAAATCCGATGGCAATTAATCAGTACAGTAAACGCTTCATTACGAAGATCAAGAAGGTCTACGTTGTAGCCCTGCCCATTCTGCTCGTCCTGACGATTTTATTCAACAACCTGGTCATTGATTTTTACTATAAAGTCATTTATCGAAACCGGTTCAAGGCTCAGGCCGAGGAGGTGGTTTCGTACGTGGAACTGACGGGTTCGTTTCCCAAAACAGAGGGCGTTTCTTACCGGCCCCTTCCACCGGATACCAAACCGTATTCCTACTTCGAATACCATTTCTTCGACGTCGTGACCGTGGACAGCGATTTCTGGTCGATCCTTTTTTTTAATCAGCACCTGAACAACAAGCGGATCAAGGAATTCACGACGACGGCCAAAATCAAAAATCGCTGGTACGAACTGAAGATTACCAAAATCGAGCTAAATGAACCGGGTGGTCCTGAAAATGAGGCGGTTTGGTTTGCGGTGGCCTTCTCACTGATCTTATTCTTCCTGCTGAACTGGGGCTTTTTCCAGTTTAATCTCAACCGGGTTTCGTACAATCTCTGGCGGCCTTTTTATCAGAATCTCCGACGGATTAACTCGTATCACATTCGCAACAAGGAGCCGCTGCAACTGAAAGATACGCACATCCGGGAGTTTGAATTGTTCAATCAGGCCATTCTGGATTTCACGACCAAGACCCAGAGTGCTTACAATCAATTGCGGGAGTTTACCGAAAATACGGCTCACGAGCTGCAAACACCCCTGAGTATTCTGCTGGCTAAAGTCGAACTGATTCTGAAGCGAACCAGTCTGGAGTCGGAAAACCGGAAGGAGCTGCTGGACATTAAAAAGACGATTGTCCGGCTGTCGGGTATCCATAAAGGACTCAATCTACTATCCCGAATCCGCAGCATTCAGTACGCTGGCAACATTGAAAAAAAGGAAATCAATCTCAATGAACTAGTCCGGGAAAGCCTGGAAACCTACGAAGAACTCATCGAGTACCGCAACCTCACCGTGACCTTGCAGGCAGATACGCCCGTATTGCTCAGCACCAACGAAGAACTGGTACGGATTTTAGTAGATAATCTGCTGCGAAATGCCGTGCAACACAATGTAAATCAGGGAGAAATTACCATCAGTCTGACGAGCCGTGGCTTTGAGATGAGTAATACCGGATCAGTCGTGGAGGGGAGGACCGAGGATTTATTTGCCCGGTATCATACCAAGTCTACGGATAATGGCCGACTGGGGTTGGGACTCGCCATTGTAGAAGCGATTTGTGAAACGCTCGACTTTCATTGTGCGTATGCCTACCAGCACTCGCAACACGTGATTCGGATTCACTGGCAAAAATAAAAATTACAATTTTTTAATAATCGACAAATTGGTCAATAAGGTTGACAAATTGGGCAATCCGTCAGATTTTCGACAGATTTTGGGGCTTCTTTTGGGTGTCGGAATCGGACAATCGATGGTTGTGAGAAAGGAGAGGAAACAAATTTTTCAAATGGTTGGTTGTCATTCCTGGTATAATACAAGTTTTAATAGCTGAGAGTAATGCATTTCATCCCATCTCAATCGTCGTCTTTCCGAACCAGGCTCGCTGGAAAAATGGGTCTCTGCCTATTGGTACTGGCCGTGGCTTGCGGAAAAAAAGATGAACAGAAGCAGGGGGCACAACAAGCCCCGGCAGCTCCTAAAGAATATCCCGTTATTACGGTAGCCGCTCAACCCACGGATGTGTATACCGACTATCCGGCAACCATGCAGGGCCAGCAAAACGTAGAAATCCGACCGAAAATCGACGGCTATATTGATCACATTTACGTAGACGAAGGAGCCCTGGTTCGTAAAGGACAGGTACTCTTCCGCATCAGTGCTCCCCAGTACGAGCAGGAAGTACGCACGGCTCAGGCCAGCATCAAAATTGCTCAGGCCGACGTGAATGCGGCTCAGATGCAGGTGAACAAAGTGAAACCTCTCGTGGAGAAAGACATCATTAGTCACTACGAGCTGGAGTCGGCGGAGTACACCCTGCAATCCCGGCAGGCAGCTCTGGCTCAGGCCAAGGCTACGCTGGCGAATGCCAATACGAACCTGAGTTACACGAAAGTGGTGAGTCCGGTGGATGGTGTCATTGGTCTGCTGCCCCTCAAGTTGGGTAGTTTAGTAAGCCCCACCACAACGACGCCGCTAACAACCGTAGCCAATACGGGCAACGTGTACGCCTACTTTTCCCTCAATGAGAAACAATTACTGGACTTCTTCCGCGACGTAAAAGGAAATACGCTCCAGCAACGGTTGGCCACTTTACCGGCGGTATCGCTAGTACTGGCTGATGGAACGGTATACTCGCACAAAGGTCGTGTCGAAACGGCCAGCGGTCTGATCAGTACCGAAACGGGTTCGGCCAACTTCCGGGCGACGTTCCCCAACCCCGAAGGTTCCTGCGGAGTGGGAGTACGGGTCAGGTGCGGGTTTCTTCCCACATTGATAACGCTCTGCTGATTCCCCAGAAAGCTACGTACGAATTGCAGGGCAAACGTCTGGTGTATCAGGTGGTTGAGGGTAATAAAGTGAAGAGTGTGGAAATTCAGGTACGACCCACGACCGACGGACAATCGTTCATTGTGCAACAGGGACTAAAAGCGGGTGATCGGGTAGTTACGGAGGGCATTACCGCCTTACGGGATGACGTGGAAATCAAGCCAGCGGCTCCGCAGGCGGATTCTACGGCCACTGCTGCCGATACGACGCGAAAGTAAGAGCGGTTTAGAGCAGACGGCTTAGCGGCAGACGCCGGAGCCTTCCACGCACAACCTCATTTAATATGTTTAGAAAATTCATTGAACGGCCGGTATTATCCACCGTTATCTCCATCATTATTGTCATGCTGGGCGTGCTGGGGTTAATTACCCTGCCCGTTTCCCAGTACCCCGAAATTGCTCCGCCGACCGTACAGGTGCAGGCGACGTATACGGGGGCCAACGCCAGCGTGGTACTGTCCAGTGTGATTGTACCGCTGGAAGAACAGATCAACGGGGTAGAAGACATGATGTATATGACTTCTACGGCAGCCAACGACGGTACCGCCACCATTACCATTTACTTCAAACTGGGTACGAACCCTGATTTGGCTGCAGTAAACGTGCAGAACCGGGTATCCCGGGCGACGAGTTTGCTACCGCAGGAAGTAACGCGGTCGGGGGTAATCACCAGCAAGCGGCAAAGTAGTAACGTACTGATCTTTACCCTGTACAGTAAAAACAAGGCCTACGATGCTACGTTTTTGCAAAACTACGCCAACATCAACATCGTACCCCAGCTCAAACGGGTAACCGGGGTAGGGGATGCGAGTGCGTTCGGTTTGCGGGATTACGCCATGCGGATCTGGCTGAAACCGGACGTGATGGCTACGTACGGCCTTATCCCCGATGACGTATCAGCGGCTTTGGCGGAACAAAACGTGGAAGCGGCTCCGGGTCAGTTCGGGGAAAGCAGTGACCAGTCGTTCCAGTACGTCATCAAATACCCGGGCCGTCTGAAAGACCCCGGTCAGTTTGAAAACATGATTATTCGCTCGACGCCGGGTGGACAGGTACTGCGATTACGGGATATTGCCCGGGTGGAATTGGGAGCCCAGAGCTACGCCAGTATTTCGACGTCGCAGGGGTATCCTTCAGTAGCTCTGGCGGTTAACCAGACGGCGGGTTCGAATGCTCAGGAAGTCATCGAAAACTCCCTGAAAGTAATCAAGGAAGCGGAAAAATCATTCCCTTCCGGGGTTCACTACGCCGAGCTACTCAACGCCAACAACTTCCTGGATGCTTCCATTGAAAAGGTAATTCACACGCTGATCGAGGCCTTCATCCTTGTATTTATCGTGGTATTTATCTTCCTGCAGGATTTCCGTTCGACGCTCATTCCAGCCATTGCTGTACCCGTCGCGATTGTTGGTACGTTCTTCTTCCTGAACCTGTTTGGATTCACGATTAACTTGTTGACACTCTTTGCTTTGGTACTGGCCATTGGTATCGTAGTGGATGATGCCATTGTCGTAGTGGAGGCCGTGCACGCCAAGCTCGACGAAGGGTATCAGTCAGCCCGCAAGGCTTCCATCGACGCCATGAGCGAAATCAGCGGAGCTATCATCTCCATTACGCTGGTGATGGCGGCCGTATTCGTACCGGTAAGTTTTATCGGTGGCTCGACGGGGGTATTCTACAAACAGTTCGGGTTAACGCTGGCGATTTCGATTATTCTTTCGGCCATCAACGCCCTGACGCTGAGTCCGGCCCTGTGTGCCCTGCTGCTGAAACCGCACAACAAGGAGCACCACAAGAAAGGATTCATGCAGCGTTTTTACACGGCGTTCAATACCGGTTTTGATGCCGTTACGGAAAAGTACAAGCGTTCAGTAACCTTCCTTTCAGCGAAAAAATGGATTGCCTTAGGCAGTATTGCCGTGTTTGCTGGAATCTTCGTCTGGTTGCTTCGATCAACGCCCTCGGGCTTCGTTCCTAATGAAGATCAGGGAACCATCTTCGCCAACATTACGCTACCTCCGGCTTCTTCCGTAGAGCGTACCACGGCCATTGGGGATGAAGTAGACCGCATTGCCCGCGAAATGCCCGCCGTACGGTTCACGACGCGTCTGGCCGGACGGAGTATCATTAGTGGGAACGGTAGTTCATACGGGATGGTCATTATTGGGTTGAAAGACTGGAAAGAACGCCCGGATAAGGATAACAATGCCGTAATCCGGGATCTGTTTGCCAAAACGGCTCACATTCGCGGGGCTGAAATCGTGTTCTTCTCGCCACCGACCATTCAGGGTTTTGGTACCAGCAACGGGTTTGAGTTACAGTTGCAGGACCGGGCAGGTGGAACCATCGAAAAGCTGTTCCAGGTCGAGAAAGATTTCATGGCCGCTTTGTTGAAACGTCCGGAAATTCAATTTGCCACGACCACCTTTAACCCGACGTTCCCGCAGTATCAGGTCAACGTAAATGTGGCCCGTACCAAAGAAGCCGGATTAACGGTCAACGCCGTACTGAGTGCCTTACAAGGGTATTTTGGTGGGGTGTACGCTTCCAACTTTAACCAGTTTGGTAAACAATATCGGGTGATGATTCAGGCTGATCCGGCGTACCGGGCCAGTCCCCAGAACCTGAATTCCGTATACATCCGTAATACGAGCGGTACGATGGCTCCCATTTCCGAATTCGTGACGATGGAGCGGGTGTACGGACCGGAAACGATCACCCGGTTTAACCTCTTCACGTCGGTATCCATTACGGGTACGCCGAAGCCGGGTTACAGTTCCGGGGATGCCATTAAAGCGATTCAGGAAGTGGCTGCGACTACGCTGCCCCAAGGATACGGCTACGAATTTTCGGGGATGACCCGGGAAGAGTTAACCAGCGGTGGACAGACCATTTACATCTTTATCCTGTGTCTGGTCTTCGTGTACTTCCTGCTGAGTGCTCAGTACGAAAGCTACATTCTGCCCCTGGCGGTACTGCTTTCACTGCCCGTTGGTCTGGCCGGAACGTTCATTTTCGCCAACCTCTTCGACATCAATAATAACATTTACCTCCAGATCACGCTCATTATGTTGATTGGTCTGTTGGCGAAGAATGCGATTTTGATTGTGGAGTACGCCGTCGAACGACGACGACACGGCATGAGCATCGTGCAGGCCGCCGTAGAGGGTGCCCAGGCCCGTTTACGCCCGATTCTGATGACATCCTTTGCCTTCATTCTGGGTCTGGTACCCCTGGCGGTTTCTACTGGGGCCGGAGCTTTAGGAAACCGTTCCATTGGTACGGGAGCCGTCGGCGGGATGTTGATTGGTACTCTGTTTGGCGTCTTCGTGATTCCGGTTCTGTTCATCATCTTCCAGTCTTTGCAGGAACGCATCAGTGGAACGCCGGATCAACTGAAAACGGAGGAAAAATCACACGCCGACCTGATGGCCGGAAACTAATATAAATGGTACGGAAGGATAAATGTTGGATGAACCCTTCCGTACCCTTACCATTGACCAGTAAATTTATGAATCGAAAACTTTTGTGGCAGGCGTTCGCAGTGCTGGTACTGCTGCAAGTGCTTGCCGCCTGTCGAATAACAAAACCCTACGAAGGTCCGAAGGGAAAGACGGAGGGCTTGTACCGGGATCAGGCCGCGACCGATACCGCAACGCTGGCAGATATGCCCTGGCGGAACATGTTTTCCGATACGACTCTGCAGGCATTGATTCAGGAAGGGCTGAACAATAACCTGGATTTGAAGGCCGCCCTGACGCGAATCGAAGTGGCCGAAGCCAATCTGTACCAGAGTCGGATGGCTTTTTTTCCGAACGTAACGGGTAATGGAACAGGAGTAACGGCTAAAGTACCTCAGGTACCCAGTGCCGCGACGGGTTTTGCCAGACAACAATTTCAGTTGTACGTGAATGCCAGTTGGGAAGCTGATATCTGGGGACGTCTGCGGAGTACCCGAAAGGCTAATCTAGCTCAGGTACTGCGGAGCGAAGCCACGCGTCGGGCTATTCAAACCCAGCTGATTTCTGATATTGCCAACAGTTACTACTCCCTGCTGGCTTTGGATGCTCAGCTCGCCATTACGCAGAAAAACGTGGAGATCTGGCAGCAGAACGTAGAGACCATGCAGGCCTTGAAAGAGGCCGCCGTCGTAACCGGAGCCGCCGTCGTACAAAGCGAAGCGAGTCAGTATGCCGCTGAAGTAACGATTCCCTCGCTGAAGCAAACGGTTCGGGAAACGGAAAACGCCCTGAGCGTATTGCTGGGCCGTGCACCCGGTGCAATCAAGCGTACTACGTTGCAGGAGCAGCAGACCATGGAGAGCTTACAGGTAGGGGTACCCGCTCAGTTACTCAGCAATCGTCCGGATGTGCAGGAAGCGGAGCTATCGTACCGGAGCACTTTTGAATTGACAAACGCAGCCCGAACGTATTTTTATCCCTCACTTACCCTGACGGGTAACGGCGGTCTTTCCGCTCTTTCGTTGGGAAATCTGTTTTCGACGGCTTCCATGTTCGGAAACATAGCGGCGGGTATCGCTCAGCCGATCTTCGCCCGGGGTGCTAACGTGGCCCGCTTACGGATTGCCAAAGCCGATCAGGAACAGGCTTTACTGAGCTTTCAGCGGACGCTGCTGACGGCAGGACAGGAAGTTTCGGATGCCTTGTTTGCGTACCAGACGGCTACGGAACGAGCCATGATTCGCGGACGTCAGCTCAATGCCCTGAACCGCTCCGTTGACTACACGAAAGAATTATTGAAGTACAGTTCAGCGAACTATACGGAAGTACTCGTAGCCCAGCAAAGCTTACTTTCCGCCGAGCTAAACAGCGTATCCGACCGATTGCAGCAGTTGCAGTCAGTCGTAAACCTGTACCGGGCTTTAGGTGGGGGCTGGCAGTAAAGAATATACAGATTAAAAACCAACAAGGTCCGGCAAAACTACCAGACCTTGTTCGTTTTTGGACGAAAAGTACTTGGATTGGTTCAGGAGCTGAAACCGTGTTTGTGAACAGAAATGCTTTGCCAGGATGATGAAGGTTCGAAGTATATCTGCTCGTTTACAGGAAATTAGAAAGAATTGGAATGAGCGAAAGGTTTTGCAAGCCTTCAGGGGCACTTGGCCCACCCGGTAGGCATAGCCTGCCAACTTTTATGTCCGTATCGGATGCTACGGACAACGCGTCCTGCCTACTTTACTGGATTTCTATAAATAAACTCGAAATGGAAGGTGGCTGTTGGAAACTGCCAGAGGGTGGATACAAGTTTGGGAACTTGCACCATTCGTCCCTCTTTAACCGAATACTCCAACCCCGAAGGGGTTCAACGTGCATAACCCCGTATGCAATACGGGGCAAACTGAAAACTACACTCACCTTCCCAGCCACACCTTAAAGTCCGTAATCCGGTCGCCGCTCACGAATACTTCGGCTCTCGGTTCCGGGTCCAGGTCTACTTTCAGTTTTCCAGCGGAGTATGTATGAATCGTTTCAATAGCTGGAAAGGCCACCAGAAACTGCCGGTTCACCCGGAAAAAGCGTTTCGGATCCGTCACCTGATTCAGCTTGTCCAGACTATACTCTACGGGTAACTTCTGACCATCCTGCGTGACCAGAAAAGTACTTTTATCCTCCGAAAAGAAGTACGCAATATCAGCCGTTTCAACACTCCGGATTTTCGTACCGATGGAAATCATGAAGCGACTTTTGTACTCCGTTTCCTGCGGTTTCTGCATCAGCTGAAGAATATTTTTCAGATCCGGCAGGGGCTGACGCAAGGACTTGAATTTATCCAGAGCCGCCGTTAATTCTTCATAATCAATCGGTTTCAATAAATAATCGACGCTATTTACCTTGAACGCCCGAATCGTATATTCGTCGTAAGCCGTGGTGAAAATGACCGGAACCGTTAGCGAAATCTGATCGAAAATGGCAAAGGCCAGTCCGTCTTCCAGGTGAATATCCATGAAAGCCAAATCGGGAGCGGGGTGTTCCTGAAACCATTCGACGGCCTCGGATACGGAAGGCAGTTTCGTCAGTACCTGAATCGAAGCGTCGTATTTACGCAGTAGATTTTCCAGCCGTTCGGCCGTCAGGTATTCGTCTTCAATGATGACTACGTTCATACCAGCAAAGGAATTTTAACAACAAAGGCGTCCTGTTCCGGACCGTACCACACCGGACGTTCGGTGAGCAGGCTGTACCGGGCCGTAATATTTTTCAAACCTACCCCCGTAGATACTTCGGGTTGCAGGCGGGGCTTGAGTCCGTTTTCGACGATTAGAGTTTCGTCTTCCGTATAGATCTGTACACTTAGCGGTTCCTTACTCGACATACGGGTATGCTTCACGGCGTTTTCGACCAGCAATTGCAGCGTCAATGGAGCAATTTTATACCGCTGTTGCGAGGTTTCGGGTACGTCAATCTGTACCTCGAATTTTTCCCGAAACCGAATGCCCAGCAAAAACGCGTACGACTGGATAAACTCAATTTCCGTTTTCAGCGATACCAGGTCATTGTCTTTCTGTTCGAGAATATACCGATACGATTTGGAAAGCTGAGCGATGAATTTTTCGGAAAGATTCGCGTCCACGTGCACTACTGAAGAAAGAATACTCAGACTATTGAACAGAAAATGCGGATTGACCTGATTCTTTAAGGCCGCAAACTGAGCCTGTACATTCTCTTTTTCGAGTCGTTCCGAGCGAATCTGAATTTCCTGCACGCGTTGCGTGGCCCGAATGGCTGCCATCAGGTAGAACGCCGCGAGCATAATCATGATAGAAAAGCCATTATTGGCCCGACTGACGTAACCCCATACTTCCTGGGATCGTTTCGGGGGCGGCGTATGATGCGGAGGAAACAGCCAAAACCGAAAGTCCATGAAAAAACCAATGCACTTGTGCAGGGTCCAGTTAAAGACGACGGCCAGTACCAGTGAAGCCAGCAGGGCAACCAACTGAGCGGGAAATCTAAATTCCAGCAGGTAGTTTTCACCGAAATACTGAAAAATTTTCTGCTGAATCCCGTCCGCCATCCGCAGCCAGATCACAAAAAGCCCGAAGGAAATCAGGCACAGCGGGATGGCAAAATTTGATAATCGCAGCAGTCCTTCCCAACTACGGATTGGATCAGGAACGATGGCATACAGCACGGTCATCGAGTAGATGAACGCGAGCGTCAGGGATAACTGCCACCGTTGCCGGGAAGTCAAACTATTGGCCATACAGGTTAGGGTGCAAAAGGGGCTTGGTTTGTACCAAGTCTGATGCAAAAGTCAGTTTCCAAACGAATATTTGAAAATCAATGCGGATGAATGCCGAATCGGGGCCGACGAATCGCGGAAATGCCCGACGAAAGCCGGGGATAGACAAAAAAAATCCCTGACGAATGAGGTCAGGGATGAAGGAGCAAAAAGCGGCTGGCTGTAACGAATTATCGTCGAAACTGAAAATTCCGTTAGCTATCAACTTAAATCTTTTTATTCAGCACCTTATCCAGGCTATAGTCACCGGGGCCCAGAATCAGAATGGTTACATAAGCAACCAGATAATGCGTAGCCAGTTCGGCCTCTCCGAAAATCTCCCCGCCGTGGGCCATAAAGACCGCTATGAGCATCGTAATGATCAGCGGAATAGTAGCCACCCGGGTAAACAAGCCCAAAACCAATAGGATAGAGCAGAAAAATTCGGCAAAAATGGCCAGTGCCATCGAGGTAGGGCTACCGAGGCCGAACAGACTCATGAATTCGTTCTTCTTTTCAGCGTAGTTGCTCAGCTTCTGGTACCCGTGCGGCAGCATCAGTAAACCGGTGCATACCCGTAAAACGAGCGTGGCCCAGTTAATGGAAGAGAGCGTGTACGAAATAGAAAATAATTTTCGCATGTCAGATCAGTTTGGTTGAATGAAAGAGGGGTTCGGCTAGTTAACCAATCGATTCGGTATTTGTTCGGGGCGTCCAGACAAGTCCTACTCCTAAAATCATAAAGCTAATATACAGCCTGATCTTCTAAATGAGTTAAAAATAGTACTCAACTCCAAGAGATAAATAATTGATCACTGATTATCAATATGATAATGGCTTGAATGTTGATTTGTACCATAATTGATTTGTAATTTTTTAAGAAAGGCTTGTTTTCTTAATTTTAGTCTTTTTACTTTGTCTATAGAAATGGTAGTTTATTGCTTTGGTCATGAAAATACATCTACGTTCCCCCTTTTCATTTGGTCTTTGTCACGGTTCCTAGCAGCTTAGGCCATCGCTAGTTCAGGCGTTTGGCGGGTCTTCTAAAAGTCTGGCGGGGGTAGCATTTCCCTAACTCCTTTATTTTAATTATATCAACTTTATGCAACTACTTTTAAAAGTTCTGTTGCCGGTACTGCTATGGGTACAGGTGCAGGCCGCTCTGGCTCAGCAGGTGACGGGTGTGGTTCGTTCCACGGCCGATCAGCAACCGCTGGCGGGCGTTACGGTGCAGATCAAAGGCACCACCCGAGGAACCGTAACGAATGCAGAAGGTACCTATACCGTAACGGCTCAGCCCGGTGAAACGCTTCGTTTTTCATTCATTGGTTACAAGGCCGAAGAATTGGCAGTACCCGAAAATGGCGTATTGAACGTTAATCTGAATAACGAAGAATCGGCGTTACAGGAAGTCGTAGTAACGGCCCTGGGGATTGCCAAAGAGAAAAAGTCGCTGGGCTATTCGGTACAGGAATTGAAAAGTACGGAAATCTCACAGGCTCGCGAAACGAACCTGGTCAATGCCTTATCGGGTAAAATTGCCGGGGTAAACATTACCAACAGTCAGGGAAACATGGGTTCTTCCCGGATCGTCATTCGTGGGGAAACCTCCATCGCGGGTAATAACCAGCCCTTGTTTGTCGTCGATGGGATTCCCGTCGATAACTCGCAGTTTGGCAGCACGGGTACCAACCGGGATTATCCCAACGCCATTGCCGACATCAACCCCGATAACATCGAAACCATTAGCGTACTGAAAGGCCCCAACGCGGCGGCTCTGTACGGTTCGCGGGCAGCGAATGGGGTAATTCTCATCAAAACAAAAGGGGGCAAAGGGAACAAGGGATTGGGTGTAACGCTCAATGCGGCTCATACTTTTGAAAACCTGCTGGTACTGCCTGATTACCAAAACGTATATGGACAAGGGACAGGCGGACTATTCTCGTATAAAGACGGAAAAGGCGGTGGACTGAACGACGGTACCGACGAAAGCTGGGGCCCGAAAATGGATGGTCGGCTGTTACCGCAATTCTTCTCCAGGGGTGAGGCAGTGCCTTTTGTACCGCATCCCGACAACGTGAAGAATTTCTTCAAAACAGGTCATACCAACAACATTGGTGTGTCGATTGCGGGTTCGGATGCAAAATTCGATTACCGTTTCTCGTTCAACAATACGCGTCAGACAGGCGTAGTTCCGAATACGGATATTACGAAAAACAACTTTTCGGTAAACGGTACGTACCACCTCAACGACCGACTGACCATCAATACGAGTGCCAACTTCATTCGTTCGGAGTCGGATAACCTCTCGGCTCTGGGTGGCCGGGGTTCGAGTGTGATGCTGCAATTCCTGTGGTTTGGCCGTCAGGTCGATACGGGTTTACTGCGGGATTACCGGGCCAATGGCGAGAATGATTTCAACTGGAACCACAGTTACTACAGCAACCCCTATTTGCTGCTGTACGAAAACACGAATGCCCAGCGGCGGGATCGGTTCTTCGGGAATGTGAATCTGAACTATAAGATCAACGACTGGCTGTTGGCGATGGTCCGGACCGGTAATGACTTTTATACCGACCGACGCAAGTCGAAAATTTCGTACGGAACGAATGGTACGCCCTTCGGTTCGTACGCGGAAGATGCTTATGTAGTCAACGAAAATAACACGGATTTTGCCCTGAATTTCAACCGCAAGCTCAGCGATGATTTCGATCTGGAAGGGCTCGTCGGTGGAAATATTCGCAGTAACTTCTACGAACAAAACTATCAGCAGGCTCCGCGTCTGGCCGTAGCCGGACTGTATACGCTCAACAACTCCCGCGATCCGTTGGTATCGAACAACGTATTCAGACGTCGGCGAGTGTACAGTGCCTACGCGTCGGCTCAGTTGGGTTTCCGGAATTATGCGTTCCTGAACCTGACGGCCCGTAACGACTGGTCCTCGACCCTGCCGCCCGGTAGTAATTCGTACTTCTATCCTTCAGTGAACGCCAGCGTGGTCCTGACGGATGCTTTCAACATTCGTACCAACTGGCTCTCGTTTGCCAAGATTCGTGGGGGCTGGGCTGAAGTAGGAAACGATACGGACCCGTACCAGTTGACAAACACGTATCCATTCAATCAACCCTTTGGTAGTAATCCTTTGCTGACGGTTTCGGATGTATTGCTAAATCGGAACCTGAAGCCGGAAATTACGCAGTCGAGTGAAATTGGCTTAGAACTGGCCTTGTTCAAGAGTCGCGTTCGGGCGGATTTCAGCTATTACAATTCCGACAGTTACAACCAGATTCTGCGAGCCGACGTGAGTCCAACGACGGGCTACAAGCAAAAGCTCCTCAACGCCGGACACATCAATAACCACGGTTTTGAGGCTCAGTTGAGTGGTACACCGGTTCAGACTTCGGGTGGTTTCAAATGGAACGTGATCGTGAACTTCTCGCGAAACATCAGCAAGGTTGTTTCACTGGACGATCAGGGTTTACTGAATCAGTATATTCTCGGCAGCAATGGTACCACGCAGGTACTGGCGGGCGTAGGTCAACGGTACGGAGCCTTGTACGGATCGGCTTTCCAACGCGATGCCAGTGGTAATGTAGTGGTAGGAGCAAATGGCTTCCCGCTGAAAAATGCGAACCTGCAAACGCTGGGCTATTACACGCCGAAGTGGATTGGCGGGATTACCAACGCCTTCAGCTACAAAGGCTGGAACCTGAGCGTCCTGATCGATACCAAGCAGGGCGGACAGATTTACTCGGCGACCAACGCTACCGGACGCTACACGGGGGTACTGGAATCGACGCTGCCGGGCCGCGACGCGGAACACGGCGGACTATCGTACTACTATGCCGGAAATAACACGTCGTCCACGCCCGTACAGGTCGCTGGACCCGACGCGAAAGCTCCCAATGGCGAGCGGATCTATTCCGACGGAATCATTTTCAACGGCGTAACGGCGGATGGTCAGGCAAACAAGACCATCGTCCCCGCCGAACGGTACTACAAAAACATTTACAGCAACAGTGCCGGGGTGAACGAGGCCAGCGTATTCGATGCTTCTTTCATCAAACTGCGGGAAGTTCGTCTGAGTTATGCACTGCCCCAAAATCTGGTGAAGCGGTTGTCGTTACAGGGGGTAAACATTTCGCTCATTGGCCGGAACCTGGCCTTCCTCCAGAAAAAGGCTCCGAACATCGATCCGGAAACGGCCTTCAATACGGGTAATGGCCAGGGCCTCGAATCCCTGCAACTACCCACCACCCGGAGTTACGGGGTGAATTTAAACATCAGCTTCTAATCAGTTTGGCGTTTGGAGTTTAGGGTTTTGAGTGAACAGATCTTAGGTAATAAGTCAACAAGATTAACTCAAAACTCTAAACCCAAAACTCAAAACTCAACTCATACTCCCATGAAACGTATTTCCCAATTATTGCTTCCGCTGACGCTGGCTTTGGGGCTTTCGGCCTGCCAGAGTGAGCTGGAAGACATTAACAAGAACCCCAACGAGGCCACACAGGGCCAACCTGATTACGTATTAACGAACGCTTTGAAATCCAGTGCCGATCTGGTGATGGGTTCGGATGCGTCGATGGAAACGACCGTACTGTTTGTGCAGTATTGGGCGAAAATTCAGTATACCGACGTCGATAAATACACGACGAGTCCGACCAACGTACAGAACATCTGGACGAACACGTATACGCAGGGACTGAACGATTACGCGGAAGTGATCCGCCTGGGCGAACAGGCTAAAAATCCGAATTATCAGGCCGTAGGACTAATCATGCGTTCCTGGTCTTTTCAGGTACTGACGGATTTGTACGGGGATATTCCTTACTCGCAGGCTTTAAATATCGACCAGTACTTAACGCCGAAGTACGACGCTCAAAAAGACGTATATACGGGTTTGTTGAATGATTTACAAAAAGCAGTCACGCTGATTGATGATACGGGAGCTAGTCCGATTTCGGGCGATGTAGTCTACAAAGGCAACATGAAGCTCTGGCGGAAATTTGCTCAGTCGCTGCGGTTACGGATTGCCCTGCGAATTGCGGATCGCGATGCCGCTACGGCGAAAACGGTTATTTCCAGCTTAAGCAAAACGGACCTGATCGCCGGCAACGAGGAAACAGCTCAGTTTACCTACCTCACGTCGCCCAACCAAAACCCCGTCAACCGGGATCGCGAAACCCGTGACGATTACCGCGTCAGTAAGACCATCGTAGATAAGCTCGTTCAATTAAAGGATCCCCGATTGAGCGTTTACGTCAACAAAACCGCCGACTACACCCCGCAGGGCTACATTGGGGTTACCAACGGCTTACCGGCGGATTCAGCGGCTCGTCTGGGCTTTACGAAAACATCGAAACTGGGCGATTACTTCACGGCGGCTTCGGCTCCGGCGGTATTCGTGAACTACGCTGAAGTATTGTTCAACCTGGCCGAGGCGGCTCAGCGGGGCTTCACTTCGGATGACGCTGCTACGCTGTACAAACAGGCCGTCACCGCTTCTCTGCAACAGTATCGGGTGACTGCCGACGAGATCAGCAAATACTTGGCTCAGCCTTCGGTAGCCTATGACGCAGCCAACTACAAAAAATCGATTGGAGAACAGAAATGGCTGGCCTTATTCGGCGAAAGTCAGGAATCCTTTGCCGAGTGGCGGCGACTGGATTATCCGCAACTGAAGCCCGCGTATGCCGGAGTACTGAATGGACGGATGCCCGTACGCCTGACCTATCCCACGGGCGAACAGGCACTTAACAACGCCAACTACAAAGCAGCCGTCGCCAATCAGGGAGCTGATTTACTGACGACGAAGTTGTGGTTTGATGTAAACTAGAGGGAAGATGTTTTTAGTGAATCGGTTCGTACTTATTCACTGGTTTAACTCCTTAAATAATCTATTTTTAAGCCCCGTTCTTACCTTATCGGTAGGAACGGGGTTTTTCGTGCCTGGGGCATACGTTCAATCAACCGTAAGAAAATTCATGGAATCGTTGCTCGATCAGCCCATCGTTCAGATGATCCTTTCGCTCGTCATTGGCGTAATTATTGGACTGGAACGCGAGTATCAGGGCAAGCCCGCCGGGGTACGTACGTTTACGCTGATTTGCCTGGGTTCGACCATTTTTACCATTTTATCCCGTCGGCTGGGGGCTCCCGACTCCATGGATCGTGTGGCTTCCAACATTGTGACCGGGATTGGCTTTCTGGGAGCGGGGGTCATTTTCAAAGAACAGGATCGCGTGGCGGGCTTAACTACGGCAGCCGCCATCTGGGCGACGTCTTCACTGGGCATGGCAATCGGGCAGGGCGATGCAGTACTCGCCTTCGTGGGAGCGTTTCTGTTACTGGCCGTACTCTTTGTATTTCAATTCGTGGAACGCTGGATCTCCGTCCATTTTCATACGCGGCATTACCGACTCGTGTACGAAGATTCTTCCCGGGCCTACGCGAAATTGCCGACGCTGTTCAGGCAGTTCAATCTCAGAGCCAGCCGAAAGAAGCAAACGATCCATCAGAACAGCTTGCTTAGTCACTGGACCGTGCACGGATCGCTCAAAAATCACGAACAACTGGTACAGGAACTAATGAAAAATCCGGAGCTGAAAGAACTTGATTTTTAGGCTATTTTAACGTCTGTGATTTGGGCAAATACGCAAGTTTTCGTTCGTTTGAACTTCTGAAGACGTTATAGCCATGAAACCTTTTGTACTCCTCCTTACACTATTCCTAAGTCCATCGCTCAAAGCCCTGGCTGACGTAGAATTTTTCCTTGAAACCGCCGTGGGTACCTCCCTGACGGTGGTTGTCAACGACCAGTCCATGACGAATGCCACGGGGCGTTTCCGCTTTTTTGACTTGAATCCGGGACGGGCTCAGGTGCTGGTATACCGGGGCCGGATGCTGTTGACCCGACAATGGGTGCTCCTGTCACCCGAAACGCGTACGATGGCGATGTTACACCCCCAGTATGGCTTCCGCATTCGGGGTACGCAACGGGTAAGAGGTAATCTGTTCGACGAATTACCGGGAAGAGATCAAGCGATTCCTTCGTGGGACGATCAACGGGATGATACACAGCCTTTTCCGGGGGACGAGTCAAATATCCCGCCCCGTGATTCGTATGGTTCGAACCATGACGTCATGAGTGCGGGAGAGATGGACGAATACCTTAAAGCTCTGGAGCGTACGTCATTGCTCAAACGGATGGATTTTATTCGGCAGACCTTGCCCCGACAACGCTTCAAAACGACTCAGCTGGTGGAGATCATGCAGAAATTTGCGTTTACCAAAGAGAAAATGGAGATCGCCAAACTGGGTTGGGAGTCTGTAGCCGACCGGTACAATTTTGACCTCATTTACGAGCAGTTTTCCTTTCTCTCCGAAAAGAATGAATTGCGGGCGTACTGCGACAGTCACCGCTAACGGTGATTCCCCGTAACTAAGCTGCCGCTGACTTGGAAGGCCCGCCGAGAATGACGTTTTTTGTAAAACGTTATTCACCCCCTAATCGTTACTGTCCTTGTATATTCTTCGTATTGATTGTCCTGACGAGAAAGGACTCGTTCATAAAGTTTCCGGTGTACTGTACCACCACGAGCTGAATTTGATTCGTAATGATGAATTTGTGGACCGTACCCACGGGCATTTTTACATGCGTACGGAATTCTCGGGAGAGTGTCAGGAGGAAAAAATACTGAATGCCTTACGCGGAATTTTACCCGATGCCGTCACGATTTCGCTGACGACCCAGCGGCCAAAAAACGTCGTTGTACTGGCCACTAAAGAACACCACTGTCTGAGCGATCTGCTGATCCGAAATGCGTACCGCGACCTGAATCTTAACATTCTGGCCGTCGTCGCCAATCACGACGTACTGCGACCGCTGGTGGAGAAATTCAAGCTGCCCTTCCATCTGGTTTCGCACGAGGGGATGGAGCGGGAAGCCCACGAAGCGGCGATATTGGCGGCAGTCGAATCGTACGACGCCGATTATCTGGTACTGGCTAAGTACATGCGGATTCTTTCGGCGGAGTTTCAGCAACGGTATTCAAACCGGATCATCAATATTCATCACTCCTTTTTACCCGCTTTTGTGGGAGCCAACCCGTACCGGCAGGCTTTCGAACGCGGCGTGAAAATCATTGGTGCAACGGCCCACTTTGTGAACGAACACCTCGACGAAGGTCCCATCATTACGCAGGAAGTGATTCCGGTGAATCACACCAAAACCTGGCAGGAGCTGGCAGCAGCGGGTCGCGATGTCGAAAAGATTGCCCTGGCCAAAGCCCTGAAGCTGGTGCTGGAAGACCGGGTATTTGTGAAAAATAATAAGACCGTTGTATTTGAGTAATTCCCTTGAAAACCATGATCATTGACTTACGTTCTGATACGGTAACCCGCCCGACGAAAGCCATGCTGGAGGCCATGTTTGCGGCCGAAGTAGGCGACGATGTCTTTCAGGACGACCCGACCGTCAACGCTCTCGAAGCCAAATCGGCGGCATTGTTTGGCTATGAATCGGCCCTGTACTGTCCTTCGGGTACGATGACCAACCAGATTGCCATCAAAGTACACACCACGCCGGGCGACGAAGTGATCTGCGACGCGTTGTCACACATTTATCTCTACGAAGGCGGCGGCATGATGAGCAATTCGCTGGTATCGGCCACCTTACTGACGGGCGATTACGGTCGCCTCAACGCGGAACAGGTACGCGACAGCATCAAAGCCGATGACATTCACGCCCCGATTTCGCGGCTGGTATCGCTCGAAAATACGGTGAACAAAGGGGGAGGATGCTACTATGATTTAGCCGAAATTCAGCAGATTAAAGCCGTTTGCGAAGCCCACGGATTAAGTCTGCACCTGGATGGAGCCCGCTTGTTCAATGCCCTCGTAGAGACCGGCGAACGTCCGGACCAGTACGGACAGGTATTTGATTCGGTTTCGATTTGCCTGTCGAAAGGGCTGGGAGCACCCGTAGGTTCGCTGCTGTTAGGTACGAAAGATTTCATCAAAAAAGCCCGTCGCGTACGCAAACGCTTCGGCGGGGGCTGGCGGCAGGCGGGGTATTTGGCCGCTGCCGGAATTTATGCCCTGGATCACCACGTGGATCGCTTGAAAGAAGATCATCAGCGGGCCAAGACTATCGAAGGCATCGTACGCCGAGTTCCGGAAGTGATTGACGTTCTGCCGGTGTATACCAACATCGTGATTTTCCAATTGGCGGAAGGCTTACTGGCCACCGATTACGTCCAGAAACTGAATGAAAAAGGAATCCGTTGTGCTCCATTTGGCAAAGACAAAGTACGGATGGTGACGCACCTGGATTTCAACGACGATCACCTGACGGAGCTGGAGAAACGGCTGGTTTAAACGGGTTGTTAGTTGATTGTTGTTGGTTATTAGATAGTGCATCCCGGAGGTTTATCGCCTTCGGGATGTTTTAGTTTTAGTGAACTGGAGGTTTCTAGTCCCATACTAAAACCATTTGCACGAATGAAGCTATTCGAAAAAATAACACTGATTGATCGGTGTGGATTGACGAAATTTTCGACGTCGACGGGGTGGGATCGGCCCTGAAAGCATTCTCCCGGACGGATCGAATCCGTACATCAGGCATGACCACCGAAGCCCGTCAGTGATTATCCCGTACAGTGCTGGAAAACCTGCATTCATTTTTGGAAGAATAGAAGCTTTTTTTTACGATACGCCCCCCGTTTTACGCAACGAACGGGGGGCGTATGCAGGTACAAGGCTCTACTCGGCAGGGTTTGTTTCAGCCAATTCCTGCGATGGTTTCGCTTCCTGAAGTTGCGTTACGAAAGCTCCGGCCACCGTTAAAGCCAGCGTTCCTGCACACAGGGCTACGTCGTCGCGTTCGCCGTACTGCTTGCTGGCGATGCCTACGAAAGCGGCAATGAAGGGAAGCAGGTAGTACGGATCATTCAGCTTCTTCGCCATACCGATACCCAGCGTGGCGGTCGCAGATAACGCTCCGCAGGTCACTTTGCCTTTTAACGATTCCGGAATTTTGATGCCCGACTGCAACAGCAGATTTCCGGCACTAATCACTGAAGCCGCCGTCAGCCAGCCTGCATACAGACTGATTGATTTCTGAAAAGTGCGTTCCGGTTGCGGTACTTCCGTCTGACCAATTTCAAGGGCCTTATGTAGCATCAGAGCGTTGGGTAGTAAGGCAATGGTCGTCAGGGCTGAGGCCCGCCGACTGGCTTTATCATCCCGGGAAAAGAAATAAGTGAATACGTTATTCAGAGCATAACTACTCAGTAACCAGGGGACGGCTTTTTGATAGCGGGGATTGTCGAGCTGGTCGGGTAGGGCCTGGTGAATGGCCAGAGCGGTGGTGCCGGTATAAATGGTCGGCCACATGATGCCAAACGTTTCGTTGGAAGGCGTCAGCAGGTTTTCGTCAATTTCCTTTCGCTGTTTGCTGAAGGTACTGCGGCGTTGCGTACGGGAGCGGGTGTAGAAATAGGTGCCGACGATACTGCCGACGACGGCAATGGCAGTGCCAATCCGTTGCAATGAACTGGTTTTCATACGCTGGTGATAAGGGGTTACACTCAGCATCAGTAAGCAAAAACTCAGTGCCAGTTTGGTGGGCAGAAGACTCTAGAGCCGGGTTTAATAGATTTCCACTTTAAGATTTAATCGCCGGCCATAGGAAGCGTTGGAATCCACCGGAACGCAGATGACATTCAATTCCCGACCATAGTAATCTCTTCTGCCAGAGGTATAATTTACTTTTCCTTTAGGTAATAATACGCCATTAATTAATTCACCGATGGAAGTGGAATCCTGACGGTTGTAATTGACATTACAATAGAGTTTGACGGGTTGCTTCAGTTCACCCGTAATGCTAACGATGGCTACAACCGGATCAAAGCCATTGTGAATCGTGATTGCATCAGGAAACCGATCGGCTCCAAAGGTATACTGCCAGGTATGTTGGTTGAACAGATTCGCCAGCCATCCCAGTACCAAAAACAGAAAAAGAAAAGTACTTCCTGAAACGATCGTCAGTACTTTGATCACTCTTTTTCTGGCTTGTTTACGAGTGTTTTCCATAGGTTGGTAAGAGGTAGTGAGTTCTAATTGGACTGTTGATTGTACACGGATACCTTTCGAGTAGGGATAAAACGAAGAACGCCTCTTCTATCAAATAGAACAGGCGTTCTTACTAATGCTTGATTATTCGGAACGTTTGCGTATTTCCTTTTTCCAGAAAACGGAGCAGGTACGTTCCCATGGGTAAATCACTTACATCCAGATCAATATACGTGTCACTGAAATTCGATTCAGAAAGAAGGGTTCCGGTAAGGGAATAGAGCCGTACCTGATGGGTACCGGGCCGCCCTACGTTGATTCGTATTTTTTCAGTAGCCGGATTCGGGAAGACTTCAATAGCCGATACAGTTGGCAACTCAACAGACGTAACCAATTCGACGCGTAGCTGCGAAGGTTCAATCACCCGCCCTACACCACAGCCATTGACTACGCTGGCGAGTTTATAGACCGAGATGTTCTCCTGACGATCGAACGTCAGCGTATCAATGGGGAGCGTCAGCGAAAAAGAGAGGCTTGAAAATTCATTTTTCAATTCAACTTGCCAGTTAGGATCGCCCGTTAATTCAATGGGAACGGAAAGCTTCTGTCCGGGTAACGCATACGCCGTTTGCGTAAGTAGCCGGGCCGTAGGTTTGATCGCAACGGTCATCGGAACACCCGAGGCCGCACTGGCTGTATTCGGATCGGAAGCTACGACCATCACCCGGTAGCCGGAAGCTCTGGGCAAGGTTTCGGGAACGAGTGCTTTGAGTCGTTGTTGACCCCAGGGAAGGGTATTGATTGTTTTGAAATTCGTACCCGTTGAATCGGAGATTTGGATGGAAAACCGATTGTTAGCCGAAAAAGTACCGGTAGTCGCGTAGGAAACGTAAAGCGTATCTCCTGCACAAATCCGGGAGTAGTAGTTAGCATTGACTGCATCAATTACTGAAACGGTCCGTTCGCTGGGTGGATTAACCGTAACGGTTGCAGAACCGGTTCCTGCGGTTTTGCCACACGTGTTGACTAGCTCCCGAACGGTATACGTGGTCGTTTGGGTAGGCTTTACGTTGATAAACGCATACCCGTCGGCGTAGAAAGTACCCGTAGAATTATCGGATAAGGTATACGAAACAAATTCGCCGGTTTGATGCGGGGTGACAAATTGTAGGGTAGTCGATTGGCCCGGATTGATGATGGTGCTGCCCAGAAGCCGGTACTCCGGGACCGAGAGAATTCTTAACGATCGCGAAGTACGAATGACCGGACTGGTAGAAGCCAGCTCCAGCGTATATAGCCCCGGCGTAAAATTGGCGGGAATCTTCAGTGAAAAAGGTCCGGTACCCGTCCGGGTGGAATCCATCCGAATGGCTTTCCGGGTTTTGGTATTGATCAGTGAAAGGACGAAATAATTAGACTCATCGTAATCGCCCGAGAACGAAAACCCTGCTGTTACCGTAGCTCCCCGGCATAGTTCATAATGGCTAACGGTGGTTAGATTCAAAACGGGCTTCACCCGAACGGTAACTTCACCCGTAGCCGTTCCATAACCGCACTGGTTCGAAACGGACCTGATGGTGTACGTAGTCTTTTTCTGAACCGTTACCGAACGTGAGTACGAACTGACGAACCCATCTGACCAGTAAATCGTGCCGTACGATCCGTTTTTGAATTCTGCGTTTAAAGACACACTTTGTCCGCCTTCAACCATTTGATTAGGCGAGGAGAGTACGACCTGCGGAGGAATGACAGCATTAATCCACAGCGTATCCGAATGGGTCGCCGGGTTGGAAGTCATAATCCGGAAAGCGAATGATCTGACAGGATTACTGGCCGGCCATTCAAACTCAAAAAAACCAGCTTGTTTCGTTTGGACCAGATCGACAAACGTTAGCGGGGCATTGTAATCCGTTCGGGTACTTACCTGAAGCGTATAGGTTGTGTTAGCATTTGGCTTTCCTCTAACCACAAAGGGAAGTTTAATTTTTCCCTGAAGGCAGGGGTTCTCCAAACGGGCACTTGCGGGCCAGCTTACTCGCAGGGAGTCATTCGTAATGACTGTAATCTTGAATGAAGTATTGGGAAGGTTAACCGTACCGCAGACATTACTGATGGAGCGAATTTTATAATAAGTAGTCTGGGTGGGACTAAAATTTGCCTGAAGGCTACGTTCACTTGGGGAACTTAGGGTCCACTCTCTGGTGCCGTCCGAAACGACCATGGCCAGGGGCGGATAATTATTGTCGAATTCGGCAAAATAGGAAGACGTTGAGCCGGCTTTAATTTCCCGGGTATAGTTTTGGTATCTTAACCGGGCCTCTCCTGCCAGGTTAATATAAAAGGATTCGCTGATTTTTTCCGGAGCTGTAGAAATAATCCGAACGTAGATACTACCATATTTCCGGGTTTCTTCCGGAAGCGTAAGTGAGTAGGAGCCCTTTTGATTGACTACGCCTGATTCGAAATCTTTGTAATTCGAGTACGAGTCAGAATACTGGATTTTAAACGTATTCCCCGGCTGAAACTCCCCATACGTATCGAAATTAATTGCTAATTTCTGATCACGGCAGGCCACAGAAGCGGGTTTTTTAAGAAGAATTCCCTGGTTATTGGGATTTCTTACCGTTACGACACAATCGTCCTTTAAATCCGTACTGTAGCAAAGATTAGAAACTTTTACGATGGAATACGTTTCTGATCGTTGTATATAAAAGGCTTTATACCAGGGATTATCATACGTAGATTGAGAACCATCTGAAAAGGTTACGATGTTTCGATAACTACCCGTTGTCATAAAGGCAAGCTCGTAGGATTGAGGGGCGTCAATCGTAATATTTTTGTAATACTCCCGAAAGCGGGCGGTTGGTTTGCCGTGTAGATCAATGTAGAAGAGATTGTTCGTCTGATAATCTCCAAAATCCAGGGATACGTTTACGGTTCTTACTTCTTGATCGGAATCGTTTACGTACGGACTCGCCACAAAGCTGACCCAGTTTTGAGCAATCGTTCCCTGAATCTCATGGGGGGCAGTACCCGTTGAAAGGTTTGCATTGAAACGTACTTTAACCGGACCGTTCAGGTTTTGATTCGATTGGATACGGAAACGAAATACCTGCCCATCACACGCATCTTTCGTAGGAAGGGAGTCCACTAACAAGCCTTTGGTAAGGGCTATGCTGATGGGATTCCCTGTAATTTTTGCCGGTCCGCAACCCGTTTGAACCGAGGATAACGTATAAGTCTGGTTCTGCAGAAGCGGGTTCGTATATTTTACCGAAAATGAGCCTTCGGTTGGGTCGTTATATCCTCCTTCTCCGCTGGTCTGCGTACCGTCAGAAAGGATGGCGTGATAAGGTGAAATGCCTTTTACCTTAACGTTTATCGAAACAGCAGAACCATAAGGTACACGGGTTGGCTCATTGGTGAAAAGCTCGGCCGTTGGAGCAGAAGCAATGACCATCCACAAATTGTTATACGGGCTAACCGTCTTCGGGTTACTACTCACAATTCGTACCGAAAAGCGGTTGGTATTGTATCGGCTTAGTACCGACGGAACCGTGAATTTCAAAGATCCGTTTTCAAGTGTAGCATCCGTATCCACGTACTGGTTAGGTGTTTCCTGACCCGGATTTAATTGAGGAATCAGGCGGATTTTAAAGGTGTTGCCATTTACCCAATTTCCCCCTTCCGTACTGAAGTTTACGTAAGCAGGGTTTCCTTCGCAGGTGGCAAAGGGCGTAACCAGCGTGGCCTGAATGCTAACGGGATTCGTTTTGACGCGGATGAAACCAGTTCCGGTATTCGTGCCGCAGCTATTCTGAATACTTTTTACGTAGTAACTAACCGGTTTGTCAAACGTAAACGTTTGCTCACCTGACGCTTTAAACAGGTTGTCGGAGGTGTAAAATTTAAACTGTAGGGTATCACGACTACTACTATCCTGTAGGGTAATTGTCATGTCACTACTAGCCGTAAACGGGACTTTGGCTTGCGAATACTTATTCAATTGAAAGGAGTGTTCCCCTAAATTTAGAATAGGGTACGCCCCCACGCTGTTGTAATCCGACCAGTTACTGGTAAAGGCCGGAGACGTAGCAACGACCTTCATCCGATAGCGACCATAAGGCCTCAGGTAGTTAAACGTATGTTGACCCAGGCGAATGCGTAGTTTATTCCCTAAAACCCATTGAGCCGGAAACTCTGAATACTGATAACCATCGTATTCAATTCCGATGGCGAACTGATTGGTAGCAGCGAACGTCCCCGTGATCTGAACAGGAATGTCTACGTCGGTTTCAAAACAAAGCGTGGCCGGGGCCTTTTCAATCGTAATGGATTGAGCGTTTAACGGAAAATAGCTCAAGCCCAAACAAAGCAGTAACAATAAACGGTACATCATAATTTCTGGATACGGAACGTGAGGGCAACGGTGGCGTTTTGAATGTGTAAGAGGTAAATGCCTGGGGGTACTGCACGCAGACTAAGGTCTTCCTGAGTAGCCTTGGCTTCGGTTTGCTGAATGATCTGACCAATGAGAGTCATTAATTGCATGGTACTTCCGGGCTGAAGGCCTTCCACGCGAATCTGATCGGTCGTTGGATTGGGAAAGGCCTTAATCGCGTGCGAGGCCGTCGGTTCAGTAGCCGTAATCAGCTCCACTTTCAGCGTACTGGGGTCCAGTACGGTACCGATGCCACAAACATTGGTAACCTGCCGGATTTTGTAGGTCAAACTCGGCGACAGGGCTTCGATGCGAAGGCTATCCCGCAGGTTGTTTGTAAAAAACGAGGCGTAATGGGGGTCCACGCCCCAGCTTACGCTAAAGGGAGCATCACCGGTAAACTCCAGCGGTAATTTGTAGACGCTTCCATTCGCCTGCATAGGTAGTTGGGCTACGCCGAATTTCACGCTTGCTTTCTCCGCCGTAGTATAAAAAGTGGCACTGGCACTACTCATGCTGGACGGATCGGAGGCCACCACCCGAATCCGGTAGCCGGAGCCTTTCTTCAGGGTGGTGGGCAGGATGCCCGCCAGCTCCTGATCACGCTTACCCGGTAGGGTGGGCAGTGAAGTAAACTGCTGACCTAACGAATCTGACAGTTGAACGCTCATCTGATTCGTAGCACTAAAGGAACCTTTGGTTTCGTAACTGACAAAAATCGTATCGCCTTTACAGAGGTAACCATAGCCTGACTTCGTACTCACAAACTGCGTATTAATCATCCGCTCGGCCGGTGGATTAACCATGACCGTAGCCGAACCCGATACCGTTCCTTTCCCACAACCGTTGGAAATACTGGTAATGGTGTACGTGGTGGTTTGCGTAGGGGCAACGGATAGGTTTTGCTCTTTGGAATCGCTGTAAAAAACGCCTTTCTGACCCGTCGATAGTTCGTAATTGATCGTGGTTTGAATGTTCGAGGCTGCGTTTTGATTGATCAGCCGCAACGTTGAATACTGGCCGGGATTAATGGTATTCGAACCAATCAATCGGTAGGAAGGCGGGAAAGAAAGGTACAGCTGACGGCTTTCACTGAGTTGTGGCGAGGTGGTCATGACCCGCAGTTCGTAGAAGTCTGAACCCTCTAACTGGGCCGGGATTTTTATAGTAATCGTTCCCGAGACCGTAGTCGTCACCGAATCCAGCGGGATGAACCCTTTTCGGGCCGTATACAGACCCACCCGTATTTTATTGGAGGTACTGAATTCGCCATTGAGATAGTACCGAACCAGGAGTGAACTACCGCTACAAATAGCATTCGTCGAGCTACTAACGGTTAGTCGGGGCTTGACGGTACCCGTCACCTTCCCCGAAACACTGCCGTAGCCACAGCCATTGGTCACTCCTTTTAATTCAAAAGTGGTGGTTTTACTGATGTGTTCGCTAATCGTACCGGGATTAAACGGAAATTCCCGGATCGTACCGTCCGTCCACGTTACATTCCAGGGGCCCTGACCCGTAAAGGTAATTTTCATGGGTAGGCTGTAGTCAACCTGCGTAGGCCCATCAGCCGATAGCGTTGCTGTAGGGAGCGTTCCCAATTCAAAAGGCAAAGCCGTACTACGGATCTCTCCCGCCCGCAAGCGGATCAGGTACGCACCTGCGGTGTAGGTGTCAGGGATTTGGAACGCGGCCTGATTGGTACTTATAGAACTGGTAATTTCCCGGAACACGCTGTCTTTGGCAGCGGCGACTTCCAGCACCAGTGTAACGTTCCCAGGCATGGAACCGGCTATACCATAGGGAAGCTGGTAAGAGCCTTTGGTGCAAAATACGAGTTTCTGACTGGCATAAGCCGTAGGAAAGAAAATGCGGTACGGTTTCAGATCGACGTTCAGTACGCCCGAGCCGGACGTTGTACCACAAACGTTCGTTGCGGATTTGATGCGATACGCACCGGACTCGGGTGGGTAAAAATTAACAAAGAAACCACCGTAGTCATTGCCGGAGGCTGCCGGGTAATACGTCCAGTCCTGCTTGCCATTGGTGAGTACCAGCCTGGTTAGACTGGTCACATAGGTCATAGACTCTGATAGGTCAATAGGAATCGAATCGCCCGGTAACAAATCATTTAAAGTTCGTTCGTAGGTACGCAAGGATAGCGTTGGCTTTTTGTCGATGCGTAAGGGGAAGGCTTCGCTTTGCGTAACGGGGTTCGTGGAGACGATACGAACGGAGAAATTTTTGACTTCCGCAATCGGAATAGGGACGGAGCGGCCACTCGTGCCCTTGATGGTACGGAGATCCGTAACCTGGTTATTATCGATAATCCGCTGAATTCTAAATTCATTATCGGAGCCAAACGTACCCGTAGTCTGGAAGGAAAGGGGTATGGAATCGCCTACGCAGTAAGCCCTGGCGGGAAGCGTTAGAGAGATACCGTGGGAAGCCGGTTTCGTCAGCGTAATGATTGAAGTATTACCCGGCGTATTCGTTAAATCCGTTGTCTGACAGGTATTACTAACCTTTTCCAACCGATAGGTAGACTGGGCCTGGGTGGGACGTATTCTCAGGTTGGGATACGAATAAAGCGTATAAAAACTGGCCGATTCAGTGACGCGTAATTTCCTGCCGTCGCTTAGTTGTAAGTCATAAGGACCGCCACCCATGAGCTGAATGGGTAAATCGATATCCTGTACTTCGTTGATGCTGTAATTACGATACCATTCATTAAATACGGCGGAAGGCTTCGTCGAAATTCTAATTTTAGCCGTTTCAGCAACGTACGCTCCAGCCGTGATGAAAAGGTTAAAATCGTGAACGCGTACCATTTCATTGTTCGATAAAATAGGAAGGGTAAAGCGAAGCTGATTTGAACGAATCGTGGCCTCAACAGGCGTACCTCGGTATCCATTCGAATAGTCCCGAATCTGAACCGTAGCTGTTTCGGGTAAGGGTACATTGGATGTTAAAGACAGGGTTACGCTTTGTCCTTCGCAAAAAATTTGGTTGGGTATGGAATCTACCTTGAATCCCGCCTGAACCGTTACCGTAACGGGCGTTTTGTCTACCTGCCCGGCTCCACACCCCGTGCTATAGCTCTGAATGGTATAGAGGGTGGTCTGCGTAGGAAATGAAAGGTTATGTTTAGGACTATCGCCGTCGTGACGATACGTGGACTGGTCGCTTAAGTGGACGATCCTAGGATACGTGCCTTGCAGATCGAAATAAAAATTCGGTTTCTGACCCAGTTTAATCGTTTGATTGCCCGATGAAAAACGGGCGGTGGCCGGGTTGAGTATTTTTAAACGTACCTGATCGCTTGAACTCATCAGGTAAGGGTTTTCCTGAATGATTCGGACGGAATACGTTCGCTCCCAATCCCCGATATTTTCAGGAACGATAAAACGCAGAGCGTTACCGGAATACGAGGCCGGAACGTCCTTGTAGGTATCAAGTTCTTCTTCACCGTCGTAACTCAGTCGTGTTAGCCGGATTTTAAAGCTTCCGCTGGCTGACAGGTTTCCGCCAGCCGTCGAAACATTCACAACCGCCTCATTACCCGTACAGGATTCAGCCGGACTAACGGACGTGGTACGGATGGAAAAAGGATTGACCTTGATGGAAACGCTCCCCGTTCCCGAGCCCGTTCCGCACCGGTTGGAAACGGATTGCAGCACGTACGATCGGTTTTTATCGACCAAAATGGGCTCACTGCGTTTATCCCTCAGAGCGGAGGTGGTCGTTACCGTCACCCGCAAGCTGTCTGCCGTTAATTCATCCCTCAAAAGAGCAGTAATCGTGCTGCTTCCGAATGAAGAAAATTCGAGCGGGATAGTACTATTAGGGTTCGCCTGATACGACCGGGAAGTTAGGGTAACGACGGGTAAAAAAGAGGCGTAAAAGTAATCATTGCTCCAGTCGCTCACGACCGAAGGGTTCGTGCTCTTTACCCGTAAAATCGTAGCTGAAGAAAGCTGGTTTTCATGAAGTCCTGCCGGAAAGCTTACCTGAAAGCGGATTTTACCATTGGCGTACGTCGCCGGAATCTGGTGATAGGGGGTTCGATAGTAAGAATCACCGAACTCAACACTAAAAGAAGCCGAAACTGGAAAATTACCTTCTAGAGAGACCGGATACTCAACGAAGGATCCTACGCAAAAGTAGGAATTCGGTTTATCACCAATGATGATACGTTCATGCTGAGCTACAGCCTGGTAACCAAGCAGACATAGCCATACTACCCACAAAAATTTCATAAATCAAGTAAAGGACAACGGATAGGCGATGGGGATACTTAGACTTACAAATCTACTCTTTAAACAGAGAAATAAATGAATTTTTTAGAAAGATACGAAGAAGATTCGTCTTGTGTTATTTCTTTATAAACATATTCGTGATACAACATCTTAATCATTAATTAAAAGGCTCTAATTGAAGCTAAATAGACGTATAATTGTACAGATAGTAGAAGCTATTCCAGATAGCTTAATGAAGAGTAATAAGTGCATAAATGTTTTTTATTCTTCTGAGTACTTTTAAGCTTTTGAGAAATTAATAGATTGATAATATGTATTTTATGTACTATTTAGCCAGAATTTAAGAAAAGTAGATCGGTTACTTTAGTGGCCTGCCTTTTTTAACGAATCGTTTCGCTTCTTATGTTTATCAACATCCCAGTCAAAGCCCCAGGCTTTCGTATATACATCTAATGCAGGTAAGCCCATAAGAGCTCTTCGTTCGTCTACACGGTCAGGATCGACCAGGGGTTCTACGTAAAATTCTTTAGTAAGCGTATCCTGACCAATCTGAGTACCGTACAACTGTTTTCCGTTGCTTTCCAAACCGACCCGGTCTTCCAGATAAGCCAGATCAACGGATTCGGCCTTTTGTTCTCTCACCGCTTGCTGCATGAAAGGTAAGTAACGTTGCATAGTCGGCAGATTAGCGTGCTGAATAACCAGAAATAGGGTTTGGTTCGCTTCTCTTCCAATCTGCCTGGCACTTAGCCATCCATACCGGGTCAAGATGTCGCCTACCTCTTGTGCATGAATACTGTCTCTGGTAGCTACTTTTTTCCAGAAGTAAGTAGCTTGTGGTGAGTTATACCCGTATTGTTCAGCAATTGGAAAATGCTCTTCCCTCAACTGCTGATCCTCCTGTCGAATGGCAAGCAGGCGATTTTTGATGGAAGTATAGTCGGTAGTCTGGCCGTAACTATAGGCAGAAATAAGAAGAAAAAAGAATAGAAATTTCATGGAAAAAGGGTATTTGATTTACAAATCAAATACCCTTTTTCCATTCATAAAAATGGAATCAAAAGTTCAAGCGACGAATGCTTTAAGTATAAGAGCGAAAACTTAAAAAGCCTACTTTTTGTAACCTGGTAAATACAATTCCCAAATCGTTAAGACACTAAACTAACTTCCTCCGTTTGGTACAATTCCGTAAGAATGGTTAATGCGGTATCGATTTCCTGCCGGGTATTATCCGATCCGAAGGAAAACCGTACGTTTTCTTTCCCAAAGCTGGAGGGGATTTCCTGAAGTACGTGCGAGCCGCCCGCCAGATTGGAACAGGCACTGCCGCCAGAAACGGCAATTCCGCGAGCATCCAGGGCTTCGACCAGCGAACAGGGAGCATCCAGAATGGGGAAGGCGACATTAATCAGTCCGGGTAAGGTCTCGTCGATACTTTGACATCGACCATTGAACGTAACACCAGGAATATGATTCCGTAACCCACCAATGAACTGACGTTTCAGCGAATCCAGGTGAGCGATGTTCTGCTGTTGCTGGGTGATGGCCAGCTCCAATGCTTTGGTCAGACCCACAATACCTGGTACGTTTTCGGTGCCCCCGCGTTGGCCGCCTTCCTGTCCACCGCCACTGAGTAGGGCCGGTAAGCGATGACCCCGACGGGCGACCAGAAAGCCAACGCCTTTCGGACCACGAAATTTATGAGCTGAAGCCGTGGCGAAATCAATGGCGTTGAGGGCTACATGGACTTTGCCCAGGCTTTGAACGGTATCGGTATGAAAATAGGCTCCGTAGTGCTGGGTTAAGGCACCCACTTCTTCCAGATTCAGTAAGTTACCGAGCTCATTATTGGCGTGCATGAGGCTGACGAGTCCTTTGGGGTGCTTTTCCAGCCAGCGGGTCAGGTCGGGAATCGAAATCCGTCCCTGTTCGTCGAGTGCAACGTAATCAAGCTGAATTTGCCCCGCCTGCTCCAACTGCCGTAATGGTAAAAGAACGGCTTTATGTTCAATTTTTGAGGTCAGGACATGACGAATCCCATACTGCTGAATGCTGCTCTTGAGGGCAAAATTATCGGCCTCGGTACCCCCGGAAGTGAAGATGATTTCTTCGGGAGAAAGGGCCAGTAAATCAGCGATTTGATGACGACTGGACTGAAGCACACGTTTCGCCTCACGCCCTGCCCGGTGATTGGAGGATGGATTCCCGAAATGTTGCGTAAAATAGGGTAAAATCGTTTCCAGAACGGCTGGCGATAAAGACGTAGTAGCGGAGTTATCGAAATAAATAGACATGCGATGAAAAAGCTGATGAAGGTGAATGATCAGATGAAACGGTCAAACCCGTAGTGAATCCAGGAGCGACCAGACGTGACGGAAAATCACGTTCGTGACAAACGAGAAAACAGTGCTTAGCTTCGGAGGACGAAGCAGGCCGGTCCATTTTGAGTCGGGTGGAGTGCCATGCGGTATTGGGTTTATAGTTCCTAATGTGTTAGGCAGGTTAGCACTGATTCCATGTCGGAAAGTTGCTAAGGATTCGCAGAGCCTGTCTCTCCTCCTTTCTGTATAAGCCCCAACTACCCGTAGTAATTGAAGACGTTGCAAAGATACAGTTGAGAAAAAGTAGTAAACAAATAAAATCTATAGAAATTATAGATTAATAAATAAGTATGAGATTGTTTGACGTTTAAAGTGTTGAATAATAGTGTATTGTGTGGAATGTTGCTCTGCCGTTGTTGGTATTTAGCGTAGCGTAACCAACAACTTGTGTGCGAATATCTCGCTGCCATCCATGTAATGGTTAGTGTTTAACAAAACACCGACAACGGCGGGAGAAACAGATTTTAGTTAACAATACTTAGGAATCTGAAATGTTTTTCTACTTTAGCGACTCTATAAACCTGGTATAAAATGGAAAAATACCCGCTCGACTTTTTTGCTTTTTGTTTGCCTATCCTGGTGCTAATTGCTTTTTATGGCTTTGGCATTCAATGGCAGTATCTGGCTGGTATAGGTTTACCCCTAGCATGCGTGATCTACTATCTCAGGATGAAAGAGCAAAAGACCAATAAAAGTCAACAGATACTGGCAACTGTCGCTGGACTGTTGATCATTTTATCCATGTTGCTATTTTATTTAAATCGATGAGATTTTATTGCTAGCGTGATGGCTTCTGTAGAAAGTTGTGAATGACCCTAGCAGTAGAGGATAGTATAGCTTCCTTTACGAAGAGTAAGTAGCTAAGCAGTTGTATAACTATCATTTCACATGGCTTACAAAGAAGTATCTTATTGGTTAAGTTATTGGTAACATTTAATGAAAAGCGTAGCTAGATGAAAAAGTAACTTATAACTACTTTAAACCTGCATAATCAACTTCCTTCCTCTGGTTTGATTAGACTCCATGAGAAGATGAGCCTTTTGAACGGTTTCTACGCTTAGATTACCCAGGATGTGGATGGCAGGAGGAGTAAGCTCATGACGTTCAATTCGGTCAAACAATTCTTTCAAGGTTTTGCCGTAGTAATGAAGACAATCTTTCCTGAACGCGTGTGCGTAATTAGCAACGTGAATCACAGTGGTTGCCTTATCAAACAGTAATTCTCTGGCTTTTTCTGTGGTGAGAGATGTTACATCCACATACGTACCATAAACGTTAATCAGTTCAGCACAAATTTCGGATAAATAGCCGCCTACCAAATCCACCACATAGTCAAACGTTTCGCTGGTCGTCTTCTTACGGAGTGTAGATAGTAGATCCGCCTGACGATAGTTGATGATGTGATCCTCGGGTAAACCCAGCCCAACTAAATGTGAAAAGCTTTCTTCATTTCCGGCGGTTGTATAAACACGTTGACTTCCAGCCGCCAGCAGAAGTTTGATCAGGACGGTTCCTACACCGCCCGCCCCGCCTGCAATAAAAAGAGCCGCGTCTTCCGGTATGGAAATCCTTGTAAAGCATTGGTAAGCGGTCATGCCCGTCATGGGCAAGGCAGCCGCTTCTTCAAACGTTAGCCGTTCAGGGTTTTTGGCAATAAGCTCACGCGGAACGCTGATGTATTCGGCGTAGGTACCATTGGAAGCCAGACTGCCTACATAGGCAGTCACTTGATCACCTACGGTAAAGTCGGTCACGTCTTCATCCATCTGTACAATTTCACCAGACAATTCTCTACCGAGAATGCTTGATTTTAACAGTTTACTTTCAGTACCTCCCTGTCTCATTTGATAATCAATGGGATTGAAGGCCGTCGCTCGAATACGAATCAGAACCTCGCCCGCACCTGGGGAGGGCTTTTCTAGTTCTGCCAGCGTAAAATTTTCAACTCCTCCCAACTTTTTCAGGACAATGGCTTTCATCATAACTGTTTTAGCTAACGTGTAAAGGATCAATTGTGTCAGGTATTTTTCTTGCTAGATGCTCTAATAAATCTGCTAAACTTGATTCAATAAAAAAACGCTCTTCGAGACCTTTATCTCGAATGAGCGTTTGAAAAATGGGATTCAGCTAGAAAAAACGGGCCCTAAGACCCGTTTTTTCAATTACTTGATTACACCAATTCCAGCGGATACTTCCGTTGCCGTATCCCCGTCAGGTTAAACAGGGCGTTGGCGAGGGCCGGAGCGATGGGCGGTAAACCCGGTTCGCCCACGCCGCCGGGAGCTTCCTGATTGTCGATGATGTGGACTTCCATAACCGGCGTTTCGTTGATGCGGAGCACCGGATAATTATGGAAGTTCGTTTGTTCCACGGCTCCGTTGGCAAACGTAATCGGGCTTTTGATCGCCGCCGTCAGACCGTAAATGATGTTACTTTCGGTCTGGGCTTTGATGTTATCGGGGTTTACGGTCATGCCGCAGTCAATCACTGACACTACTTTTTCGATCTTCACGCCATCCGTCGTTTTCGCTACTGTAAACACGTGAGCACAGATCGTACTAAACGAACGGGCAATGGCTATTCCGCGAGCTTTTCCGGCGGGCAGCTTTTCCCGGTAACCGGATTTTTCCGCCGCCGTTTCCAGTACTTTCACAAAACGGGGGGAATCTTTCAGTAACTCCAGTCGCAAATCCAGCGGATCTTTGCCCGCCGCGTGAGCCAGCTCGTCCACGAAGGATTCGTGACCAAATACGTTCGTCGAAGCATACACTGAACGCCACCAGAGAATGGGCAGGTCGGTACTCGCATTGTGGTAGCTACGGCGAATATTCGGAATTTGAAGCGGACTGTCCTTCGGACCGATGCCTTCTTCAGCCCAGCCGTCGGCTTTACCCTTCAGGTCGGCTTTGAACACCTGCTTCTGAATTGATTCCGAAATGATTTTATGGTGAAAAGCCGTCACGTTGCCTTTCTCGTCGATACCACCTTCGAGTACACTCAACATGGCGGGACGGTACGGACCCTGACTCATATCATCTTCCCGCGTCCAGATGAGCTTCACGGGAGCGTTGACCTGTTTGGATAAAAACACAGCTTCTTTTACGAAGTCCAGATACGCTTTCCGGCCAAAAGCTCCGCCCAGAAACGTCACGTTGACTTTCACCTGTTCGGGTTTAAGGCCCAGGTACTGAGCCACTTCGCCAATGGCACCGTCGGGACCCTGTACGGGAGCCCAGATTTCCACTGAATCACCCTTAAACCAGGCCGTTGCGTTGACGGGTTCCATCGCGGCGTGAGCGGCAAAGGGCGTTTCATAGGTGGCCTGAACTTTCTTGGACGCTTCACCGTAGGCTTTGGCAAAATCGCCCGTATTGCCTGCGAAATCGCTGCCGTCTTTCTTAGCCAGCTCGTGCATTTGAGCCGAGAACTTTTCCGTCGATAAAGCCGCCTCGTTTACTGGTGCCCACTTGACCTTCAGTTTTTTCCGTCCCTGTACCGCTGCCCAGTAGTTCGTGGCCAGTACCGCTACGGTTTCAACGGTAGTATGGGGCATCGCCCGTTCGGCTTTCAGCACTTTTTTCACGCCGGGTACTTTCATCGTCGCCGTGGTATCAAACGAAGCCACTTTGCCATGGATAGCCGGACAGCGTTCGATGCTGGCGTACAACATGCCGGGTACTTCTACATCGATGCCAAACTGTGCCTGACCCGTTACCTTCAGCGGTACATCTGGCTTGGGAATGTTCTTGCCGAGTAATTTGAAGTCCTTGGGATCTTTCAGTTTGGGGTCTTTAGGTACGGGCAGTTGGGAAGCATCACCTACGAGTTCAGCGTAGGTAAAAGATTTTCCCGAAGGTTTGTGATAAACCTTCGCCTCCTGGGCATAACACTCGCTGACGGGTACCTGCCATTTGTTGGCTGCGGCCTGTACGAGCATTTCCTTCACCGCCGCACCGGCTTTCCGAAGGGGCATCCAGCGGGTACGAACGGAAGAACTACCGCCCGAAAGCTGGGAGCCGTATTTACCCTGACCGTTGGTCTGGCTGATATGAATCTGATCAAGTGATACTTCCAGTTCTTCCGCAATCAAAGCGGGCAGCGACTGGTACGTACCCTGCCCCATGTCGGGGCGGGGGTTTAGTAAGGTAATCTTTCCCGTATCGTCAATGAGGATATAGGGGCTGAATTCCAGACCGAGCGTAGTCTGAGGGATTTTATGAAGAACGACGTCTTCCGACTGAGCCGGAATCGAAAAACCCAGGGCGAGCAAAGCTCCGGCGGAGCCACTCGTTTTGAGGAAATTCCGGCGATTGATGTTGGATGTTTTCATTGCCTGAGGCGTAAAGAGTAAAACCGAACCGGGGAAAAAGGAACATTAACGATCCAGACTTGCCGTCTTTTTCGCAGCGGCGGGCTTGGCTTCCTGAATGGAATCCGCCGCCCGATGAATCGCTTTCCGAACCCGCTGGTAGGTTCCGCAGCGGCAAATGTTTCCCTGCATGTACAGGTCAATGTCCTCGTCGGTAGGCTTGGGCTTTTCTTTCAGCAGGGCTACTGCACTCATGATTTGCCCTGACTGGCAGTAACCGCACTGCGTCACCTGTTCGTCGATCCAGGCTTGTTGTACGACGTGCAGATGATCGGGCGTGCCGATGCCTTCGATAGTCGTAATTTTCTGTCCTTTCACGACCGATACCGGTGTGGAGCAGGAACGGATGGGTGAACCATTGAGGTGAACCGTACAGGCTCCGCACTGAGCCATGCCACAGCCAAATTTGGTGCCTTTCAGACCCACTACATCCCGGATGGCCCAGAGTAGGGGCATCTCAGGGTCTACGTCAATCGTATAGGCTTTGCCGTTGACGGTCAGTTTCGTTTGTGCCATGATGAAATGGTAAATAGGGATTTGCTCGCAGAAGTGTTTCAAAGATACGGATTAATTGCTCGCTACATCCATTGAAAATAAACCCGGACTGATGGAATTTTCACTGCTTCGTAGCTAGTAACAGCAGAATGCACAATCCCCATAAAGCAGGAAACCGAAAGGAAAGTTCAGGTAGATAAAATTCTCCAAATAGTCGCAAAAGCCTTATTAATCCCTGAAAATGTGCGAAATTTGAAAATTTGATTACCACATTTTATCAACACATATGAAAAAATACAACGCTCTGGTACTAGGGCTGGTGGCTTTGAGTACAGCCGCCTTCGTAGGCAAACCCAGTGACGATCCCAAACGAAAGGGACTGGACTTGTCAGGCATGGACCTGTCGGTAAGTCCCCGCGAAGATTTCTTCCTGTACGCAAACGGAGCCTGGCTGAAGAATACGGAAATTCCAGCTTCGGAGACGGGTTGGGGTTCGTTCAATATTCTGCGGGATGAAAACAACCGTCACATCCACGATATTCTGGAAGCGGCGGCGAAAAGCAAGGCCAAGAAAGGCAGTATCGAGCAACGCGTCGGCGATTTTTATGCATCCGGCATGGATACGGTAGCCATCGAAAAACGCGGTTACGAACCCATCAAGCCTATTTTGGCCGAGATTGACCGGATCAAGGATTACAAATCACTGCTGGCGTACTCGGCGGCTCATCCGCTGGAAGGGGGCGGAACGTTCCTGGGCATTGGCGTAGGAGCGGATGCGAAAAACCCCGATGCGTACATTGTCAGTATGCGGCAAACGGGTACGGGTCTTCCCGAAAAAGATTACTATACGAAGGACGACGCCGCGACTCAGAAAGTCCGTGAGGCCTACAAAAAATACATCAGCACGCTCTTTACGCTGACGGGTACGGAAGCCGCTCAGGCTCAGAAACTAGCCGAGGATATTCTGGCTCTGGAAACGAAAATTGCCGCTTCGCACCTGGGCCGGATCGAAATGCGGAATCCCATCGCTCAGTACAACAAATTCGCGACGAAGGATTTCGCAGCAAAAGTTCCCAACCTGGATCTGAGTGCCTTATTGACGACGCTGCGGATGAAAACCGATACGATCATCGTCGGTCAACCCAAATACTACGAATACCTGAATACCATGCTGCCCAACGAAAACATCGAAACGCTGAAGGCAAAGATGAAGTTTTCGGTCATAAGCGGAGCATCGGCGAACCTGAGCAGCCCTTTCGTAAACGCCAATTTTGAATACGTAGGCAAGACGCTGAACGGACAAAAAGTACAGCAGGACCGCTGGAAGCGTCTGTCAAGCCAGACCGACGGGATGCTGGGCGACTTACTGGGACAACTATACGTCGCGAAATACTTCAAGCCCGAATCCAAGAAACGCATGGACGAGCTGGTTGCAAACCTGCAAAAGGTATTCGAAACCCGCATCAAAGGCCTGGAGTGGATGACGGAAGAAACCAAGCAGGAAGCCCTGAAGAAGTTACATTCCTTCACGCCGAAAATCGGGTACCCGACGAAGTGGAAAAACTACGACGGTGTAGTAGTGAAACGCGATGATTACTTCGGAAACCTGAAAGCCCTGAGCAAGTGGCGGTACGAAGAGATGATCAACCGGCTGGGTAAACCCGTTGATAAAACGGAATGGGGCATGACGCCGCCCACCGTAAACGCTTACTACAGCCCCGTACGTAACGAAATCGCCTTCCCGGCGGGTATTCTACAATGGCCCTTCTTCGACCCCAATGCGGATGATGCCTTTAACTACGGAGCCATCGGAGCCGTCATCGGTCACGAAATGACGCACGGTTTCGACGATCAGGGCCGTCAATACAACTACATGGGCATGCTGAAAAACTGGTGGAAGAAAGAAGACGCCGACCAGTTCAAGCAACGGGCTCAGTTGGTAATCGACCAGTTTGATGGTTATACCGTACTCGACAACCTGCACGTAAAAGGTCAGTTGACGCTGGGTGAAAACCTGGCTGATTTGGGTGGTCTGTCGGTATCGTACGCGGCGTTCAAGACGTATACGAAACAAGGCAAGTCCAACGAGAAAATTGACGGTTTCACGCCCGATCAGCGTTTCTTCCTGGCCTTTGCCCAAATCTGGCGTACGAAAACCCGCGATGAAGCTCTGCGTCTTCGCGTAAATACGGACCCGCACTCACCCGGTGAATTCCGTACGAATGGTCCGCTGTCGAACTTCGAACCTTTTTACGAAGCCTTCGGTGTGAAACCCGGCGATAAAATGTACCGTCCGGATGACATTCGGGCAAAAATCTGGTAAGATTTATACAATTTACCTGAGCGAAACGGGGCTGACGTATGGTTAGCTCCGTTTTTGTTTGTAGGAGTATTGAAGGTAGCTGCGATTGTTGGTGATGACGGTGAACCCATGGGAAAGATACTTGCAAACAGGCTGTTGGTGACGCTACGCTAAACACCAATAATGCCGAAGGGCGGAGTAATTTACGATTTGGTACTATCCGGCGTAATGGGCAGGACGCGGTCGATTCCTTTCTTACGATTCCAGGGAGCGGTGGTCCGGCGGGCCATGTCGATGGTAAGCAGAATGACAATCAGGGTGAAAACCAGAAAGCCAAGGAAGAATATTTTTTTCTGACGACTCATAGCCCGGCAAAGGTACGACAAATGCCAGAACACTGTTCGCTGAATTAAAAAATGAACGTTTCGGGAAGGAATCGTTTATAAAAATTTTGACGGCTGTTACGCTTTTTCGCAAAGAAACGTATAGATTTAGGCCATACAAGAAACTACTATTCCCTTAACCGAAACAACCGGGTCTGACCAATCAGGTCAGACCCGGTGCTTTTATACCCTTACGAAATATCAAATCCCGCCAGTTTTTCCGGTGAATCGTAAAAGAGCAGGCGACCCGTACGACTGGAAACTTCCGCCCAATTCAGCTGCTCGAAAGCAATGGCTACTACACCGCAGGGAGGCACCGTACCCAGAATTTCATGACAGAGATACTCCGATAAATACGTAATGGAAGGATTATGCCCAACAATTACAGCCGAATGAACCGTTTCCGGAATGGCATTGATAGCCGCCAGATAGTATCGCGGGGCTCCTTCGTATAAATCTTCGATGAACTGTGTTTTTGCAAAATCAAAACCCAACTGTTCAGCCAGTACCTGAGCCGTCATTCGCGTACGCTCCGATGGACTACTGATAAGAACGTCGAGTTGAATGGGTTTTTCGTTCAGTAGGCGGCCCATGCGAGCGGCATCAATCAAACCCTGGGGCGTCAACGAACGCTGAAAATCGTAAGATGTACCTGCGGGCTGTTCGGCTTCGGCGTGGCGAACCAGATAAAGTAGTTTAGTCATTGAGGAAGTAGATAGCAATGTATCCAAACCTACGATATTTATGGAAGAAACAGAGTGGCCGTTGGATAAAATCGTGGGGAAAGCGGCAGAATCGCGAATAAACGCGGGAAATTGGCTAATTTTGTAGAACGGCTCAGCAAGAGCCGTTTTCCGTTTCCAAAACCAGGGAAACGTAGACCGCAGGAAAGAAAATTCGTTTTAATTTTTCCCGTAGCGGAGTCGATATTTTGATTATGAGCACCATCGAACAAGAAATTGCCAAACGCCGTACGTTTGGCATCATCTCTCACCCCGATGCCGGGAAAACGACCCTGACCGAAAAGCTGCTGCTGTTCGGAGGGGCCATCCAGACGGCAGGGGCGGTGAAGTCCAATAAAATTAAGAAAACAGCCACCTCCGATTTCATGGAAATTGAAAAGCAGCGGGGGATTTCGGTGGCTACGTCAGTCATGACGTTTGAATACGAAGGACTGAAAATTAACATTCTCGATACGCCGGGTCACAAAGACTTTGCTGAAGATACCTACCGTACCCTAACGGCCGTAGACTCGGTAATTCTGGTGATTGACTGCGTAAAGGGCGTCGAGGAGCAGACGGAACGGTTGATGGAAGTATGCCGCATGCGGAATACACCCGTGATCATTTTCGTCAATAAAATGGACCGGGAAGGACAGAATCCCTTCGATTTGCTCGACGAACTGGAACAGAAACTATTGATTAAAGTACGCCCGCTAACCTGGCCGATTAACATTGGTCAGAATTTCAAAGGGGTGTATAATCTGTACGATAAATCGCTGAACCTGTTTAGCGTAAACAAAACCCGGATCGAACGGGATATTGTAGCGATTGATGATCTGAGTTCGCCCCAGCTCGACGAACAGGTAGGCGAGCGGGATGCCAATCAACTGCGGGAAGATGTGGAGCTCATCGAAGGCGTATACGATACCTTCGACCGCGATGCGTACCTGCGGGCGGAAGTGGCTCCCGTATTCTTCGGATCGGCGGTCAATAACTTCGGGGTACAGGAATTGCTGGATACGTTCTGCGAAATTGCTCCGGCCACGCAGGAACGCCAGACGGACGTACGCATCATCGAGCCCACCGAGAAAAAATTCAGTGGATTCGTATTTAAGATTCACGCCAACCTCGACCCCAAGCACCGCGACCGGATTGCCTTCCTTCGCGTATGTTCGGGTACTTTCGAGCGGAATAAATTTTATCACCACGTACGGCTGGACAAAGGCGTACGGTTCTCGAATCCGTACAACTTCATGGCCCAGTCGAAAGACGTCATCGACGAAGCCTTTCCGGGGGATGTAGTAGGTTTGTACGATACCGGAAACTTTAAAATCGGGGATACGCTCACCGAAGGCGAGGATTTATTCTTCCAGGGTATTCCAAGTTTTTCACCGGAAATTTTCAAGGAACTCATCAACATGGATCCGCTGAAATCCAAGCAACTTGAAAAAGGTATTCAGCAGCTGACTGACGAAGGCGTAGCCCAGTTGTTCCTGATCCAGCCCGGTAACCGGAAGGTCGTAGGAACCGTAGGAGAACTCCAGTTTGAGGTGATTCAGTATCGTCTGGAGCACGAATATGGGGCCAAGTGCCGCTTCGATAACATGCCGATTTCAAAGGCTTGCTGGATTACGAGCGAGAATCCGTTGAAGTTGCAGGAGTATATTCGACTGAAAGGTCCGCAGATTGGCTACGATAAGGATGAACACCCGGTGTTCCTGGCCGAGTCGGAATGGATGCTGCGGATGAACATTCAGAATAATCCGGATATTAAATTCCACCTGACGTCAGAATTTAAGTTAGCCATGGAAGTCTGATCGGGTTAGTACTTAATTCTAGGGATACTATATAATTGCGAAAAGCGGGTTTCTGAATCAGAAATCCGCTTTTTGTATGATTTCAGGGCTTGAACGGACGTAAAGCGTGTTGGATGGGGTTGACAGAAATAGATTTAATTAATAATTTTGCGGTCACCATTGGAAAAACAGGGAGAAATCTCTAATTATGCCATGGAGTTCAACCTAAAAATTTATTTCAGATGAAAAAGTTTCATTTACTTGCGTCTGCCGTCGGCCTGATGGCACTTTCCCTTACTTCTTGCCAGCGTACCCAGTACACGACGTTCCAAAAGTCTACTGCACCTGCCGTTGAGCACGTAGCTCAAGCTCCTCAAGCTGCTCAATTACCCGCTCCTGTTGCTCAGGCACCAGTAGTTGCTCAGCCTTCGCTGATGGATGCCGTAGCTGAAGAAAAAGCTCCCGTAGCGGAAGCACCGGTAGCCGTAGCTTCTACGAAAAAGGCAGTCGTTGTCAACAAGAGAGCGGCGAAATTGATGAGCAAGATCTCGTTTCAGAAAAACGAACAAGGTCATGTGAACGTGGTAGCTCAGGCTGGAAAGAAATTAACTGCGGTTGAAAAACTTGTAGTTAAGAAAGTAAACAAACAGATTGTTAAAGCTGAAAAAGCTCAGGCGAAAGGTAATAAGCCTTTTTCTGAGTGGAATAAGTATCTCCGTATCGGGGTGATCCTTCTGGCTGGTGCCTTGATCCTTTCGATCATTGGTGCCGCTGTTGTATGGAACTCAGGCTTATGGATTCTCTCTTACCTGGCATGGTTAGCCGGCGTAGTCCTAACCGTATATGGTCTGGGTCTGGAATTAGCCTGGTGGTAATCGAATCGAATCTTTCGAACCATTGATCTCAAACCACAGCTCTCGGGCTGTGGTTTTTGCTTTATAAGGCTTTTAACGGCTAATTATTCGGTATCTTTCGCCCTAAGCCTTATTTATTGAGTATGAAACGCCTTTTTACCAACTTAACCTTCTGGGTCCTAACCGCCATTACCTTAGGTATTTTACTCGGCCACTTTGCCCCCGAGATTGCCCTTTACCCCATTTTGGATGAACCATTGAAAGGCCATTTTATGGGCCAGGAACTTAGCATCGGCAGTACCGTGAGTGAATTCCTGAGCGGCATTTTTATCAGTACCGTCAAACTATTCATCAATCCTATTATTTTCATCACCATTACGCTGGGAATTATCAGCATGGGCGATTTGAAAAAAGTCGGTAAAGTAGGAGCCAAAGCCCTGATTTACTTCGAAGTAGTTACCACTTTCGCCCTGATTATCGGCGTAGCCCTGGCTCAGATCTTACGGCCCGGCGACGGGGTCGTGACCAATCAGGTGAAGGGCGGTGATATCTCCAAATACACCAATACCGCCACCGATTTTAGCTGGTGGAAGTTTTTCGGCGACAATGTAACCTTGCAGGTATTACTCGTGGCGTTGATACTGGGATCTCTGCTCAGTAATTACTCGGGTCGCGAACGGGTGGTCAAAGCCCTGGCGTTTGTTTCCAAATACGTGTTCTGGGGTTTACACAAAGTCATGCTGCTGGCTCCGGTAGGGGCTTTTGGCGGGATGGCGTATACCATTAGCAAATACGGAATTCACACCCTCTTGCCCTTGGGTAAGCTGATGCTAACGGTGTACCTGACGATGGCCTGTTTCGTCTTTGGCGTACTCGGCCTCATTCTGCGTACCTACAAGCTCAGCATCTGGCAGTTTCTCAAGTACATTAAAGAAGAACTACTCATCGTACTCGGTACGTCTTCTTCCGAAGCAGCCCTGCCTTCCATCATGGAAAAACTCGAACGGATGGGTTGTTCCAAACCCGTCGTAGGGTTGGTAGTACCGGCGGGTTACTCATTCAATCTCGACGGTACAACGATTTATCTATCGATGGCGACCATTTTTCTGGCTCAGGTCTTTCATGTACACCTGAGCTGGGAACAGATTCTGACCATCATTGGCATTCTGATGGTCACTTCTAAAGGAGCCGCTGGCGTTACAGGAAGTGGCTTTGTCGTGCTAGCCTCCACGCTGACGGCGGTGAAGGTAATTCCGGTGGAAGGACTGGCCCTGTTGCTGGGCGTTGACCGCTTCATGTCGGAAGCCCGGGCTATTACGAATATCATTGGCAATGGCGTAGCGACCGTATGGATTGCCAATAATGAGAAAGAATTCGACCGTCTGAAAATGGAAGCCGCGATGAAAATTGAATCGTAAGGGCTACTTATTTAAGCTGTAAATCCTCAAAAGGAAATTTCGTATGCTTGCATAATAAATGCTTTTTTTTCAACTTTGAAGAAAACCGGAGCACGTTATGAAAGCTGAAAAAACCGTAGACTTCCACATCAAGACTGCCTGGTACGCAATCAGCCGGATGTACAATTCCAGTGCTGCCAAAGTGGATATGAGTATGGCGGTGGGGTATGTGTTATTGAACGTAGACAAAAATGGTACACCCGCAACCAAAATTGCTCCGCTCCTGGGCCTTGAACCGCGTTCGTTGACGCGTATGCTAAAGACGCTCGAGGAGAAGGGCTGGATTTACCGCCAGACCGACGCCGAGGATAAACGCGTCGTGAATGTGTTTCTGACCGAAGAAGGGAAGAAAAAACGGGACTTTGCCCGCGAAGGGGTTTTGGAGTTCAACGAAGCCATTCATCAGCGGGTAGGGGAAGAGAAATTACAGGTTTTCTTTGAAGTGATGCGGGAGATTCAGCGGGTCGTCGACGCTGAAAATATCAGCATGCGGGCGGAAGCTCTCAAAAACAAGGTATTTGGCGATACTACACTCTAACTCATTCTGATCGTTCAGCCGTTTTATGGAATTAACCTTATCCACGCCAGCACTTTTGTTTTCAACGGCATCGCTGCTGCTGCTCGGATTTACGAATCGTTTTACCGCTACGGCTAAAGTCATTCGGGATTTGCACGCCGAGTACCGCGTGGATCCCAAGTCCATGAATAACATTATTCTCATCGAACAGATTCGCTCGCTGCAGTTCCGGGTTTTACTGATTCGGAATATGCAATTTCTAGGTGTTAGTAGCCTGTTCCTGAGTATTTTATGTATGATTTTTATTTATCTCGAATATCAGGTAGCGGCGGGCTGGATTTTTGGTATTGCCCTGTTTTTACAGGCGGGAGCCTTGGCGATTTCTGTCTTCGAGATTACCATTTCCATCGAAGCCCTCAAGATTGAACTTTCGGATATGGAACACGTCCTCGGTCAGCAGTCAACTGTACGACGATTACGCGATGTACTCCGCTGGATCAATCGGAAGAAACGCTGATTCATCTGCTAAAAACCTAATCACTTACCTCAGACCATGAATCGTTCGATAAAAAAAGTTGCCGTACTGGGTTCAGGTATTATGGGTTCCCGTATTGCCTGCCACTTTGCTAATGTGGGTTGTCAGGTGCTTCTACTCGACATCGTACCCAAAGAAATTACTGCGGCTGAAGCAGCCAAAGGCCTTACCCTAGATTCCAAAGTCGTTCGAAACCGGCTGGTTAGCGAAGCGTTCCAAAACACACTCAAAGCCAATCCGGCCCCACTTTATAGTAAATCTTTTGCCAGCCGGATTACGCTGGGAAACTTCGAGGATGATTTTGTTAAAATCAAAGAGTACGACTGGGTGATTGAAGTAGTAGTCGAACGCCTGGATGTCAAAAAAAGCATTTTCGAGAAAGTAGATACCTTGCGTAAGCCCGGTACCCTGGTTACTTCAAACACCTCGGGTATTCCCATTCACCTGATGGCCGAAGGGCGGAGTGAAGACTTCCGGAAGAATTTCTGCGGTACGCACTTTTTCAATCCACCCCGCTATCTCAAGCTGCTGGAAATCATTCCTACGCCCGAAACGGACCCGGAAGTGGTTGATTTCCTGTTGCACTACGGCGATTTGTACCTGGGGAAAACGACCGTTCTCGCCAAGGATACACCGGCCTTTATTGCCAACCGCGTCGGAATTTATGCCCTCATCCAGAGTATTCGGGCGACGGAAAAACTGGGATTGAGTATCGAAGAAGTAGACAAGCTGACGGCAGATATTATCGGTCGTCCGAAGTCCGGTACCTTCCGTTTGTCCGATGTCGTGGGATTGGATACGACCGTTCACGTCGCCACTAATTTGTACCAGACACTTACGGAAGACGAATCGAGAGAAGCCTTTCTACTGCCCGATTCGATTCAGAAGCTGATGGAAAATAAGTGGCTGGGCGATAAGACGGGTCAGGGTTTCTATAAAAAAATCAAAGATGAGCAGGGGAAATCGGTTATTCTCGCTCTAGATCTGAAAACGTTCGAGTATCAGCCTTCGCAGAAAATCAAGTTGGGCATCATTGATACGCTCAAGAAGCTTCCTACGCTGGCCGAACGCTTTCCCGCCGCTCTGGCCGATAGCAGTAAAGCCGGTGACTTTTACCGGACGACCTTCGCCGATACGTTTCGTTACGTCACGTATCGGATTCCCGAAATTGCTGACGAACTCTATAAAATTGACGAGGCAATCAAAGCCGGTTTTGGCTGGCAACTGGGCCTGTTTGAGACTTGGGACGCGATTGGACTGGCGAAAGGCATTGAGCTGATCGAAAGTCAGGGGCAAAAACCGGCCGACTGGGTGTATGCCATGCGGGATGCCGGGCATACGCAGTTTTATACAATTGAAAAGGGTCGCCGTTATTATTACGACTTATCTAGTCAAAAGTATCAGGTTATTCCGGGACAAGAAGGTTTTATTATCCTGAATAACTTACGGGGTAGCCAGGAAGTATGGAGTAATCCGGAAGCGACCATTTTCGATCTGGGCGATGGCATTCTGGGTCTGGAAGCCCGTTCGAAGATGAATACGTTTGGTCCTCACGTAATCGAAGCCCTGTCAAAGGCGATTTCACTGGCTGAACAGAGCTATCAGGGCCTGGTGATTGGGAACGACTCGCACGAGGCTTTTTCCGCAGGGGCGAATCTGGCCATGCTTTTCATGTACAGTATTCAGCAGGAGTGGGACGAAGTCAACCTGATGATTGCCCAGTTCCAGAAAGCCATGATGCGGGTCCGGTACTCCTCCGTGCCGGTCGTAGTGGCTCCGCATACGCTGGCCCTGGGTGGTGGTTGCGAAATCAACCTCCATGCCGACCGCGTAGTAGCCGCAGCTGAAACGTATATGGGACTGGTAGAAGTAGGCGTTGGCGTGATTCCAGCGGGTGGCGGTACCAAGGAAATGGCCCTCCGCTGTTCGGATTTATACCAGTCGGGCGATCCTGAACTCAATATTCTTCAGAACGCATTCATGAACATCGCTACGGCGAAAGTATCTACCTCCGCTCAGGAAGCGTTGGAAATGAATTACCTGCGGCCGGGTGATCAGATTGTACTCAACCGTTCGCGATTGATCGCCGAAGCCAAAGAAGCCGCTTTGGAATTAGCGAATGCCGGCTATACGCAGGCTCCGCAACGCAGTGACATCAAAGTACAGGGCCGGGCGGGAATTGCCCTTTTTGAAGCAGGGATTGCCCAGATGCGAATGGCTAATTACATCTCCGACCACGACAAAAAGATTGCTCAAAAGCTGGCCTACGTTATCTGTGGAGGCGACCTGAGTTATCCGCAACTGGTGACGGAACAGTACCTGCTGGATTTGGAACGGGAAGCGTTCCTGAGTCTTTGTGGCGAACGTAAAACGTTAGAGCGGATGCAAGGCTTACTAACCGGAGGCAAACCACCCCGCAACTAGCTAAGTGCTCTATTCATGCACCTTTCCCCAAGAATAGTTTTGGGGAAAGGCTGCATTATTTTTTATACACTGAAAAGGGCCTGCTAAGAAAGTGCGGAAAAAATTCCTCTTGATTCTAGTTTGTTTAGTAACTAAGGGTCTTTTGTTTGTACTATCCCAAGTCGGGTACAAGATTTTTAGAAGTTTTTAAGCATTCAAACAATCAACCGGAGGAAACTTCCTCAAAAATTGCTACACGACTATGAAAAAGGTAACTATGTTATGTATGCTGGCGGCTAGTGCACTGGCATTCCAGGCTTGTAATGAATCGAAATCAGATAAGGCTTCAGAAGAGCACGCAGAAGCAGCGACTGATCAAGCAAAAGAAATGAACGACAGCCTGCAAACGGTTGACGAAAAAGACGCTCAATTTGCGATGAAAGCCGCCGGTGGTGGTATGTACGAAGTAGAAGTGGCTAAACTGGCCGAGCAGAAAGCCAGTAACGCTAAAGTAAAAGAATTTGCCGCGATGATGATCAAAGATCACGGTAAAGCAAACGAAGAACTGATGTCACTGGCTTCAGCCAAAGGCATCACCTTACCCGCAACGATGGATGAAGACCATCAGAAGCATTATAATGATCTGAAAAAACTTTCGGGTAAAGATTTCGATAAGAAATACGTAGAACTGATGAAAGACGATCATGATAAAGATCAATCGTTATTTAATACGCAGGCTACTGAAGGAAAAGATGCCGAGCTGAAAGAATTTGCCACGAAAACTTCGGGCGTCATTCAGCAGCACCTGAACCATATCAAACAGATTAGTGAAAGCATGAAATAATTCAGCTTGACTAGGATGAAAATACAAAAAGCGGGTACGAAACACGTTCGTACCCGCTTTTTGTATTTTCATAAAGTTTTGATCCTTAACGCATAAACTCATTGTTTTTCAAGGAGTCGTCGCAACTGGCATCTATTTGCGAATGGTATACGTCTTCGGATGTTGTTTATCCAGTACCAGCAGTAAGCCTTCGCGGGTAAGTTGTTGTAATAGTTTATCGGCCCGGTATTCCGAGATATTGACGAGTTGGGCAAATTGCTTGGCGGCAATCTGCTCGTTCTTTTTCAGGTGGGCCAGCAGTCGTTTAACATTGTGTTGTTGTAGTAACTCCGGCGAAATGTCGTGCGTTTCCTGTAACCATTTCTCCATCTGTTTGCTGGCCGGTACGGATTTATCGCGGGCCCGTACGTACACCTGCCACTGTCCCTGCGGATCTTTGGCTTGATGAGGCTTATCTTCGCTTTCATCTACGCGGGCAATCAGCACCAGGCGTTCGTCGTGCTGTACCATTTGGTAACGAACCAGTACGCCCGGCTGGACAAATAAATCAGAAGCAGCTTCCAGTTTTTGTACGACATCTTTCTCCGAATCAACGCCTTTGACCGTGCGATCATCATCGATTCCGATTACCAGCCAGCCACCCGAGGTATTGGCAAAAGCGGCCAGGGTTTTAGCGATACGGCCGGGAGCCTCAATCGTGCGTTTGAATTCAAGCGTGGAGCTTTCAGTTTGACTAAGTAAATCGTTTAGGGTCGGAAATGCCATTCAGAAATTGATAGAGTGGATAAGTGTCGGGGAAAAAGTACGCCCGTTTGCTCTCGTTTATTTAACAGTTAAGATACGACTTCCGTTCTACATTTTTATACGGGAAAGCCTAAAAAATCGCCGCCTCAACGGCCCCGAGGATGATATTCCGTGATAACCGTTTTGAGATAATCCCGATCCAGGTGCGTATAGATTTCGGTCGTCGTGATGGATTCATGCCCGAGCATTTCCTGTACTGCCCGCAAGTCGGCTCCGCCTTCAATCAAGTGCGTAGCAAAACTATGGCGGAAGGTGTGCGGCGAAATATTCTTTTGCAGACCAATTTTAGCCGCCAGGTCTTTGATAATAATAAAAACCATGATTCGGGTTAAATACTTACCCCGGCGATTCAGGAATACAATATCCTCCGAACCCTTTTGAATATTCTGGTGACGGCGTATTTCGTCCAGATAAATCTGCGTGTACTTGATGGCATCACGACCCACGGGAATCAGGCGGGTTTTGCCTCCCTTACCAAAAACGCGAATGAAGCCAATGTCGAAGTACAATTCACTGACTTTCAAAGCGATCAATTCCGAAACGCGTAGGCCACACCCGTACAGAATCTCCAGAATGGCCCGGTTTCGGGTACCTTCGGGTGTCGACAGGTCGATGGCCGCCAGCAGGGCTTCCACTTCGGGGAAACTCAGGGTATCGGGCAGTTTACGACCCAACTTCGGCGACTCAATGAGCGAAGCCGGATCCGTAGGAATGACCTGCTCCAGCAATAGAAAACGGAAAAAAGCCTTGAGTCCCGATAACATCCGGGCCTGTGAGGTAGAGGCAATGCCCAGTTCACCCAGGTAATACAGAAAATCGAGTAGGTGAGCATCCGTAATGGAACCCGGCGGCAGTTTGTCCTGTCCGGAGAGCGACAGGTACTGCACCAGTTTTTCGGCGTCGTGTAAATAGGCTTCCACCGAGTTTTCGGACAGCGAACGTTCGAGCGTCAGGTAAGATTTAAAGTTTTTAAGATAGCTTTGCCACTGCATTGCGTACTGATAAATCGGCGGAGGTTCCGAATGAGAAATCCGCGTATGGATAGTATTTTTCTGAAAGATACACCACTGAAGGACGGTTTCCGTCGCCGTGGGTAAAGAACTTGCGATTCGGGCGATGACCACCTGTAAACCTAAACGATTCCCGTTACATCCTTAAACTTCATTCTTCCTTGAAACGCATCCTGATTCTCAACGGACCTAATCTGAATTTACTCGGACGTCGCGAGCCCGAAGTATACGGCTCGCAGACTTTTGAAACGTATTTTGAAACGCTTATCGCTCTTTTCCCGGAACTGGATCTGGCGTATTTTCAGTCCAATCACGAAGGAGCCATTCTGGATAAACTACACGAAGTCGGTTTTTCGTACGACGGCATCGTGCTCAACGCTGGAGCCTACACGCATACCAGTGTAGCCATTGCTGATGCCATTTCGGGCATTACGACCCCCGTCATTGAAGTGCATATTTCCAACGTCCACGCCCGCGAGGCTTTTCGGCATCACAGTTTTATCAGTCCGAAAGCGGCTGGTATCATCGTTGGTTTCGGACTCAAAGGCTACGAGCTGGCGTTGCGGTCGTTTCTGTAATTGATTCTATTCACTTCAATCGTCGGTTACCATGATTTCCTTTTATCCCGGTCCTTCCCAAGTCTATCCACAGGTGGCTCAGTACCTACAGGACGCCTTCGATTCCGGCATTCTGAGCGTGAATCACCGCAGTGCAGCCGCCATGGAACTGGTCAGAGAGACCTATCGACTCCTGCACGAAAAGCTGGATATTCCTGCGGACTACGCTATTGCGTTCGTATCCTCCGCCACGGAATGCTGGGAAATCATTGCTCAATCCCTCACGACCCGGCAATCGCTGCACGCGTACAATGGAGCCTTTGGGCAGAAGTGGGCCGAGTACACGCAGAAGTTAGGTCTGAACGTAGTCCATCAGCCTTTTGGTTTGAATGAAGTACTTTCACTGACGACTGAGGCAGAAACCATTTGTCTGACGCAGAATGAAACGTCTAACGGTACGCAGGTGACGAACAGCACCCTGCGGAAAATCCGGGAAGCGGTACCGAATGCCCTGTTGGCCGTTGATGCGACGTCATCCATGGCGGGTGTAGCGTTCGACTGGACTGCGGCCGACGTGTGGTTTGCTTCCGTACAGAAATGCTTCGGGTTGCCAGCGGGCATGGGTTTGCTCGTCTACGGACCCCGGGCTGTGGAGCGGGCACGGTCAATCAACGAGCGAAATCATTACAACAGCCTCTTGTTTATCGACGAAAATGTGCGGAAATTTCAAACGCATTATACGCCGAATGTGCTGAACATCTATCTGCTCAAGCGGGTACTCGAACAGGTGCCACCCATTCAGACGGTAGCGGCTGCCTTGCAGAAACGGGCTCAGCGTCTGGCTACCTTTTTCGAGAAAGAAACTTCTTGGCAACTGCTCGTCGCCAACGCTGCAGTACGTTCGGACACCGTCCTGGCGATTACGGGAACGATTCCGCAGATTGAACAGATCAAGCAGACCGCCAAAACCCGACAGATTACCCTGGGAAACGGCTACGGCGACTGGAAAGAAACGACCTTCCGTATTGCCAATTTCCCGGCCATCAGCGATGCTGATTTTACGACCCTACGGGCCTTTCTAACCGAAGCGTAGTACCGATTCTAACACCGAAACCATCTGATGTATGCATTTCAACTTTAAGGAAGTTTTATCAGTAACCTTAGTCTTATTTTCGGTCATCGACATTCTGGGAGCCATTCCCATTATTCTGGATATACGGAAGAAAATTGGCGACATTCACGCGGCTACTACAACCCTGGTTTCGGGCGGAATTATGATTGCCTTTCTATACATCGGAAAATCCATTCTGAATCTTTTTGGCGTGGATGTGCAGTCCTTTGCCGTCGCGGGTGCCCTGATCATTTTTCTGATCGGTCTGGAAATGACCTTGGGACGAAGCATTTTTAAAAGTACGGATGTTCAGCCCCGAGCGGCATCCATTGTGCCATTGGCCTTTCCCATCATTGCCGGAGCAGGTACCATGACCACCATTCTTTCGCTCAAAGCCCAGTACGCCGAGATCAATATTTTGGTGGGGATTTTTGTCAACCTTGGGCTGATTTTCCTGGTACTGAAATCTTCTACCTGGATTGAAAAGAAGATTGGGGCCACGGGTACCGGCATCCTGGAGAAAATATTCGGGGTTATTCTGCTAGCGATCGCCATTAAACTATTCCGGACGAATTTGGGCGTTTAAGCAAATTTTAAAACAAGAAAAGGCGGTGGAATTTTATTCCACCGCCTTTTTTATATCCTTCCCCGACAACCTTATCGTCCGGGGAAATACCGTAAGGAAAGGGAAGCGTTACTGATCTGGTACGAAGGATCAATCGTAAAGGCATAAATCGTGCTCTTTGAAACCGTATTCCCCGTAGTTACTTCCTGCTGCGTAGCCGTAAAGCCGTTCAGATCCAGAATCCCAACCAAAGCAGCCAGGGCCCAGCGTTGCGTAAGCTGATACTGAATGCCGGGGCGGAAGGTGGGTTTGGCGTAATAAGTCGTCTGCGTGTTGGATTGTACGGAGTTGAGTTCGGTCTTCATCTGAACGTATCCCAGGGCTATCCCACCATCCAGCAATACCGTCCACTTGCCCGCTACGGGCCAGTATTGTTCCGCGTAGGGGCGTACACTGGCTCCCCAGTTGGTATAGTCCGCATTCCCCTGATCGACACCTGTACCGTAGGAACCGCTCACGCTAATTCCCAGTAATCGGCGGGGCGTTACAAATTTTCCGGCCGCAAATCCGATTCCAAGGTTGGTGGTATTTGAACGAGCCGATACCTGCTGAACTGAAAGATCACCCGCCAGATACGTTTGCCCTACTTCGTACAAAGACTGTTGCGGAGCGGGCTCAAAGGGCGAGGAGGTCTCCCCGAAATAGTGAGCCAGCCCAATTCGGAAGGTATTGAATCCGAGCGATCCATTGACTTTCACATCGGTATACACTTTTTCACCCCGGGCCGATGCGTGTGATACGCCTATGTTGGCCAGACTGGCGGTTGCTTCCCAGGCCCAGTTTTTCTTGTAGAAATAAGTTAGGCCCAGATCCAGCGAAGCTCCGATTGAAAAAGTGTTTTGCGTCGTTTCACCGTCGTTGAACGTAGGTGAATACAAACCTCCGGCCTTTCCCTGAGCGAAGAGCCGGACGCGTTCGGAAGGAACAATGTAACGACGGTATACGTAGTGAGCAGATAGGGAAGGCGTCGTTTCGGCGTAATCAATCTGATTGATGCGTTCGTGCGTGGCCCCTAGACCAATGCTCCAGCCCTGAGCGATGTTGTCACGGGTGAATTTCCCGCGGGTCATCTGCAGGTTAAGGCCGTACGTCTGGCGTTTGGTTTCGGGCGTTAAGCTGGAGGATGTATTATCGAATCGCAAATTCAAATCGCCCGTAAAACTCATAAAGCGGTTGCCCTGGGTGGTTTGTGCAAATAGCGAAACGGAGCATAAACAGAAGAAGATTACCGTAAGAAGTTGTTTCATAGATAGTTATCGAGTGATACGCTCGGAAGACAGCAAAAATCGTGAGCCGGCTCTTGTCAAAAGTAGAGGTTTATCGCTAGAAAAGACCTAGAAAGCCAAAAGACCCGCTCTAGGCTAGAACGGGTCTGGTAGGGAGAAAGTTATAATTTTCTTACGTTACTATCGACCTGGAAAATAACGGAACGAAATACCTGAGTTGCCGATGGTATAGGCAGGCGAAAAACTAAGACCCGTTTGAAAACGATTGACGGGTTCATTGCTGTAATCTTTCTGTTTATCCAAAGTCAAGTTGGCAGAGGCTATACTCAATGTACCAATATGAGCCGTAACGGCCCATCGATCCGTGAGTTGATATTGAATGGCAGGTCTGATCGATGGGTTAATGTCTAAGGAGTGTTCCGTAGTATTTTGCTCCAGATGTTTAGTCCGATTCATTGTGTAAAAACCCGTTAAATATACACTGCCAATTAAAGATAATTTTTTGCCTAACGGAAGGTAATGTTCCCGGAAAATAAACGCAGTAGCTCCGCCAAATTTCATAGAAGATGGAGGATATAACTCTGATTTAGCGTTTAGATTGGAGAAAATAGCGGATAAACCAAATCCTCTCGCTTGTTTGTCTGAAACAAACCGGGCCGTCGAAAAACCAATGTTTATGGATTGACTATTCGAAGAGTTAATTGCGGAGGGCTTAATGAAATTAAAATTGGAACTAAGGCGACCTTCCCAATAGCGTTGGCCTGCCGTGTAGGGCGTATTCTGGTCTGTTTCAAAGATTGTAGATTTGGAATTGCCACTGCGGATATAGCGGGTAATCCCCAGGGTAAAAAGCTGAGCAGACAAAGAAGATTCCAGCGAAACGGCGGTAGAGTGAGATTCAGGTTTGCTGCGTAGGTGACTCACCGAAAGTGTTCCCAGGTTTGCTTTGGCTTCCAGAGTCCAGTCATTTTTGTAGAAATAAGTGAGTCCGGCATTCAACGCTGCAAAAGCTGTGTAGGATTGCAGAAACGGGTTTTTGTAGTAATTGCCCGAGGATAATCCCAACTGGCTTTGTACGCCAACCGTACCTTCCGCAAACGCGTAAATTCCAGAAGTAATTGGAACATAACGGCGATTAAAGTAATTGATTTTCAATTGTGGTAGCCAACTCATTACTTCCGAATTAATCCCAAATCCTGGTGTAATACTCCAACCATGAGCCACATTTTCCCGAATAAATTTACCATACATTAATTCAAGCGAAATGTCGGAAGTATGATGGGTAGTTGAAGGATTTTTTAAAAATACATTCTGTGTAGTAAGCGTTGGTCGTATTCCCCGGAGTTTGGTTCCGGCAGGGAGCTGAGCAGAAGCTGGTGTTAGATGAATACAGAAAAGAGATAGGAGTAAAAGATAAAACTTCATAAGCGTAGATTGATATGATTTCCGTGAAGGTATAAACAGTTCTTAACTGAGGAATGTAATTAACACTATTTAACAGTTTATAACGTTCATGGATAAAGCTAAAGGGGATGCTTATTTCTCCTCAATAAAACTTATTAATTGATTCTTGATCAGGTATTAATCTTTGAAAAAAACGACGAAACAAAAGATTTGAGAAGCTGCAAAATCTTAGCTAATAAAAACCAGAACGTCAGCGGGTAAGGGGGGATTTATGGTTAGTTGAGCGGGAGGGGAAGGCATGAATCCTGTACTTTGTCAACCTTGGGATTAGCTCGGTGCCGCAATTCGTATAATTTTGCAGGGTTTTTGACTGACTATGAATCTCACCGAACAAATACAGGCCAGTCTGGCCGCGGCTCTCCGGCAGGAGTTTGACCTGGAGGTGGCTCCTTCGGAATTACAGCTGCAACCGACCAAAAAAGAATTTGAAGGCTTCTATACCTTCGTTTGCTTTCCTTACGCGAAGCAGCTGAAAAAAAGTCCCGTTGAAATCGGTACCAAACTGGGCGAGTACGTGCTGGCTCAGGGCGGAGTGGTTTCTGCCTTCAACGTTGTACAGGGTTTTCTGAACCTGAGCATTGCCGATCAGGTATGGCTGGAACTCTTCGGAACGATCCACGCGAATGAGCACTACGGCCAGCTACCCGCGAAGGGCGAAAAGGTAATGGTAGAATATTCGTCACCCAATACGAATAAACCCCTGCACCTGGGGCACCTGCGGAATAATTTTCTGGGCTACTCTATCGCTGAAATCTTGAAAATGAGCGGCTATGAGGTGATGAAAACCAACGTGGTAAACAACCGGGGTATTCACATCTGTAAGTCCATGCTGGCGTACCAGTTATTTGGTCACGGCGAGACACCCGCTACCAGCGACATCAAAGGCGATCATTTGGTTGGTAAATACTACGTGGCTTTCGATAAGGCTTACAAAGCTCAGATCGAAGAACTCGTAGCCGGTGGCATGGAAAAGGAAAAGGCCGAGAAGGAAGCCCCCTTGCTGAAGCAGGCCGAAGCCATGTTGCTGAAGTGGGAAGAAGGCGATCCGGCTACGATCGGCTTGTGGGAAATGATGAACAGCTGGGTATACGCCGGTTTTGACGAAACGTACCAGAAAATGGGCGTGAATTTCGACAAGATTTACTACGAATCGGATACGTACCTGCTAGGGAAAGACATCATCGAGGAAGGGCTGGAAAAAGGAGTATTCTACCGCCGTCCGGATAACTCGGTATGGATTGATCTGACGGCCGATGGATTGGATGAAAAGCTGGTGCTGCGTTCGAACGGTACTTCAGTATACATTACCCAGGACTTGGGATTGGCTGATTTAAAGGCCAAGGATTTTCCGATGCAGAAATCCGTATACGTGGTTGGTAACGAGCAGGATTACCACTTCAAAGTACTGTTCCTGATCATGCAGAAACTGGGACGACCCTACGCGGCCGGACTCTACCACCTGAGCTACGGCATGGTGGATCTGCCGAGTGGAAAAATGAAGTCCCGCGAGGGTACGGTAGTGGATGCCGACGATTTGATGAAGGAAATGAAGGAAACCGCCGAAGCCATGACGAAAGAACTGGGCAAAATCGACGGTTTTACGGAAGAAGAAGCCCAGTCGCTGTACCATACACTGGCGATGGGAGCCCTGAAATATTTCCTGTTGAAAGTTGATCCGAAAAAACGGATGCTGTTTAATCCGCAGGAAAGTGTAGATTTTCAGGGAAATACGGGTCCGTACATTCAGTACAACCACGCCCGGATCTGCTCGATCTTACGCAAGGCCGATCAATTGCAACTGACGCCTACCGCACCACAGAGCATTGACCTGCAATCGAGTGAACGTGATCTGATCTTTACGCTGAGTCAGTTCCCGCAACGGGTGGACGATGCGGCCAGTCTGTACAGTCCGGCTCTGATTGCCCAGTATGTGTACGATCTGGCCAAAACGTACAGCCAGTTCTTTAGTGAAGTACCCATTTTTGCGGAAGAAAATCTGGAGAAGAAACAATTCCGGGTGGCTTTATCGAAGTCCGTCGCAGAAGTGATTCGGAAGTCTATGAACCTGCTGGGCGTCACGGTACCGGAGCGGATGTAAGTAGGAGCGTCACAACAGCCGTTGCAACAACGGATGTTTTCGTGAACCGGCCGAAAGTCTCAAGACTTTCGGCCGGTTTTTTATTTGTACTAATTCAGAAAAAAGCTTTCAAAGCGACCTCTCCGGGAGGCGAGTTGTCCGTAGCATCCGCTACGGACTTTTTAGTTGGTAGGCTGTGCCTACCGGGCTGTACCGAGTTCTCCGCATTACGGGGCTATGCACATTGAACCCCTCCGGGGTTGACCTTGACTGAATAGAGAAGCCACTGGTAATGTAGCCCTCGTACAAGTATTTGTAACAGTCCCGACGATTGTCAAAAGCCCTACTTCACCACATCCAGAAACTTCCGCGGAATGGCCGTTTCAAAACGAAGTTGCTCGCCCGTAACCGGATGCTGAAAGGCCAGTACCCAGGCGTGTAGGCCCAGTCGATGGATCGGATCGTGTCTTGACTCGTACTTTTTGTCGCCAACGATGGGGTGACCAATACTCTGGAGGTGTACGCGAATCTGGTTCTTGCGACCCGTTTCCAGTTGTACTTTCAAGAGGGAAAAACGAGCGTTTTTCTGCAGAGTTTCGTAATGCGTCACGGCCGTTTGACCGCGTTCCGGATTTTGGGTCACGTACACCATCATGGACTTTTCACTTTCCACCAGATTGGTATTAATGACACCCGCCGGCTGACGCAGTACACCCGCCACCAGAGCCAGATAAATTCGTTCTTTCGTGGTAGACTGCCAGGATTCCTGTACTTTCTTCTGAATGGCTTCACTCTTGGCGAACATCATCAGGCCTGAAGTTTCACGGTCCAGGCGGTGAATGATGAAAATCTTGTTGCCGGGCTTCTTGGCTTTTACGTGCTCGCTCAGTAAGTGGTAGGCCGTCCGGCGTTTTTCCTTCTCCGTCGCCATGGAAAGTAGGCCAGCTTCTTTCTCAATGACGATCAGGTGTTCGTCTTCGAAAACGATTTTCAGACCGTCATACTTTCGCTCCTCGGGAGCTTTTGCCCAGCGGACTTTTACTTCCTGTCCCGGTTGTAAAACGTAGTTGTACTGAAACGTAACTTTCCCATCTACCAGTACCTGCTTGTCCCGCAACAGGGACTTGACGTTATTGCGATTCTTGGAAGGAAACTGCTTCAGTAGGAACGTCATCAGTTCTGCCGGCTCAGCAACAGCAAAGCGGGTATCTTCTTTTTTTTCGTATGGATTTTTCTTCTGCATGAATTCGAATTCTCAAAAAAACGAGCAACAAAGGTAAGAAGAAAGAACCGCCTGCGTTTCAGCAGCGAAGCACTGAACTTCTTGTATATTGCACAGAATTGGCTGACTCGCCGATTTGGCCAGTGAGGCAACCTTATGGATAAACTTTTCGTTTACTAGTCGAACTAATCAAACTCCTTATCGCATTTGATCATGGTAAAACTCATGCTTATGTTAGGAACCTTACTAACGGGCTTATTTGCCGATAAAAACGAGGCAGTGACCCGTCCGGAAAACATGGTGCCGGCTAAACAAACCCTGTACGATTTCAAGGTGAAGTCACTGGATGGCAAAGAAGTAGACTTGTCTAAGTACAAAGGCAAGAAAGTGATCATTCTGAATACGGCTTCCAAGTGTGGTTTCACTCCGCAGTACGCCGATTGGGAAAAATTCTACGAAGCCAACAAAGGTAAGGTAGAGGTACTCGGTTTCCCTTCCAATGATTTTGGTGGTCAGGAACCCGGTTCTGAAGAGGAAATTGGAGCTTTCTGCCAGAAAAACTATGGCGTAACGTTCCCCATGTTCTCCAAAGTAGCCACGAAAGGGGCCGAACAGGCTCCGCTGTACAAATGGTTGTCTACGAAAGACCTGAACGGCTGGAACGATAAAGTGCCGACCTGGAATTTCTGCAAGTACGTTATCAACGAAAAAGGCGAACTAACGCACTTCTTTGCTTCTAAAGTGAAACCCGATAGTCCGGAGTTTCTGGAAGCGATCAAGTAATCATTGCTTTGAACGAACGTTCTGCCGCTGCCAGCTCTTTTGCTGGCAGCACGCATTTTGGGCAAGTCCGGTGAACGCTTACTTTTGTATCCCCTTTGTTTCCTGAACACCAACAGAGCGTCTATACCGAGACACTTTTATTAAACTCCGCAAGCATATGCGTTCCTGGATTTCGGCAGCCCGCCCCCGTACCCTGCCTCTGTCCCTTTCCTGCATCCTGATGGGCAGTTTTCTGGCCGCCGCTCAGGGTGGTTTTCGCTGGTCCGTTTTTGGTCTGGCCGTCCTGACGACCGTTCTGTTGCAGGTACTTTCCAATTTTGCTAACGATTACGGAGACAGCGTTTCGGGTCTCGACAACGATGAGCGAAAAGTAGCTACGCGGGCCGTACAAACCGGTGCCATCACCAAAGAACAGATGCGTACGGCCATCCTTTCTTTTTCGGTACTGACGCTAGCGTCGGGCCTATGGCTGCTGTATATCGCCCTCGAAGGCGGTACGGGCCAGGAGTTCTGGTACTTTCTGGGCCTCGGCATTCTCTGCATCATTGCGGCGATTACGTACACGGTTGGAAAACGACCGTACGGGTATGCCGGTCTGGGTGATTTGTCGGTACTGATGTTTTTTGGTTGGGTAGGTGTGCTGGGTACGTATTACCTGCATACCCGTTCGCTCGACTGGAGTATTCTGCTGCCCGCCACCAGTTGCGGCGTATTTGCGGTAGGGGTACTGAATATTAATAATATCCGGGACCTGGATAACGACCGTCGGAACGGAAAAAATTCGATTCCTGTACGGCTGGGAGCCGCTCGGGCGAAAACCTATCACTGGCTGTTGCTGAGTACAGGACTGGTATGTGCGGCGGCCTATGTCATTCTGGAGCATCCCAACTGGAGCAGTTACCTGTTTCTGCTCACACTTCCGCTATTCTGGAAAATAGCCAGTGGCGTACAGAAAGGACAACGACCCGAAGAAATTGATCCGTATCTGAAACGAATGTCGCTTTCTACGCTTTTGTTTGTCATTCTCTTCGGAATCGGGCAGTTGCTTTAATGTCTGAAGATGGCTAAAATCAAGCTGACTAGGGGTTGAGTAAAAGGCGTTGGAAAATGGTTTGCTTCCTTTTTTTCATCCGAAGAATATACCTTTGTATACCCATACCAAAACAGTCAGCACTACCTAGCTAATGAAGATACCTATAGCGTACACATTTAAATCTGCTTGATGAAAAGACATTTCCTTGCTATTCTTCTGACGCTTTTCTGGGCGTCAGAACTGCAAGCCCAAACCCCGACCGAGTTTTTCAGTCGCGGGTTGCAAAAGAGTAAAACGAATGATTACAAAGGTGCCCTGGCGGATTTTAGTCAGGTCATCAGTATGACGCCCGAAAACCCGCAGGCGTACTACAATCGAGGCTTGTGCAAAGCCCTGCTGGATGATCATCCGGGAGCCATTCAGGATTATGATCGGGCCATTTCCCTGAAAGCCAATTATTACGACGCTTTGCTGGCTCGTGGTGATAGTCGTTACAAACAAAATGAGTATCAGGCGGCTCTCACGGACCTGAACAAAGCCGTAGAAATGGACGCGACGGATAGCCGGGCGTACCTCAACCGGGGGATGATTCGGAGTAAGCTGGAGTACTACCAGGCAGCGATTCAGGACTTTACGAACGTAATTGAACTGCAACCGGAAAACATTCAGGCTTATTATGCTCGCGGCTTGTGCAAAAACAGGCTGGGTGAATATCAGGCAGCCTTGAAAGATTTAACCCACGTAAGTCAGCTCAACTCGCGACTACCGCAGGTATACCTGGCCCGGGCCTTTACCTATACCAAACTTTCGAACCCTAAAGCTGCCGTAGCCGACTATAATACGGCCATTACCCTGGATCCTGAAAACGTGGATTCGTATTGTCAGCGGGGTTTTGGAAAGTATCAGGTATATGATTACAAAGGAGCCCTGGCTGATTTTGAAAAAGCCTTATCGATGGATCCGGAAAATGCCATGGCGTTTTACGGCCGGGGGCTGGCCAAAACCCGGACCGGAGCTTCGAAAGAGGCCATCGAGGATTTGACCCGGGCCATTGAAGTAGATAATATGCTGGAAGCTAAGCCCGTATACGGAGGAGCGATTTCCAAGAACGTGCTGGATAACCTGCGGAATGCTATCGTGGATAACAGTCGGATGCAGGAATTTTCGAACGAACGGGCTGAAGCGTACGAAGTGCGGGGAATGAGCAAGTACAAAATGGGCGACGCCCGAGCCGCTATTCTGGACTTATCGAAAGCGATTGAATTGAATCCGATTTATCCGGAAGCGTACTTTCACCGGGCCTTGGCTCGCTCAGCTATGAATGAACAAGCAGGGGCCATCCAGGATTGTTCCAATGCCATCCGTTTCAATGCCGCTTATGCCGAGGCGTATTACCTGCGGGGCCTGATTCGGCACAGCCAGGGCGATGAAAGCAAGGGATGTATGGATTTAAGCCGGGCCAGTGAACTAGGCTACAAAGCCGCGGCTCCCGCTCGCAAGCAATACTGCAAATAGCAAACCGGTTAAAACAGAAAGTCGCAGGTAGACCCCGGATATGATTCGGGACTTACCTGCGACTTTCTGTTTTTTTATAAGCGACTACTCAAACCGTAAGTGTTTCACGGAACCACCTGACTGAGCCAGTTCTTCCAGTGAATCAATGCCAATTTGCAGGTGCTTTTCGACGAACTGAGACGTTACCTTCTTATCGCTTTCTTCCGTCTTAACGCCCTCGGGAATCATGGGGTTATCGGATACGAGTAGTAAGGCTCCGTGAGGAATCTGATTAACGAAACCTACTGCGAAAATCGTAGCCGTTTCCATGTCTACGGCCATCGCACGGGTCTGTCGGAGGTACTCTTTGAATTTTTCGTCGTGTTCCCAGACCCGACGGTTGGTCGTATACACGGTGCCTGTCCAGTAATCCATCCCGTTCTTCACAATCATGGATGATACGGCCCGTTGTAACCGGAAGGAGGGGAGAGCCGGAATTTCGGGGGGCATGTAGTCATTACTCGTACCTTCGCCACGAATGGCGGCAATGGGCAATACCAGGTCACCTAATTGCGTATGTTTCTTAAGGCCGCCACATTTTCCCAGGAAAAGTACGGCTTTGGGATGAATCGCCGAAAGTAAATCCATGATGGTTGCCGCTACCGGGCTACCCATACCGAAGTTAATGATAGTAATTTGGCCCGCCGAAGCCGTTTGCATGGCTTTGCCAACCCCACGGATTTCTACGCCGTAGCGTTCCGCGAACATTTCAACGTAATTGTGGAAATTAGTTAGTAGAATATACGGACGAAATTCTTCTAAGGGAGTTCCTGTATAACGAGGCAGCCAGTTGCCGACAATTTCTTCTTTCGTTTTCATAAGCTATAATGAGTCAATCGGACAAGTATAAGTCATACGATTGATTGGGGTATTAAGAAATAGTAAAATTTGGCAAAAGTACTAAAAAAATCTGAATCTGTTAAATTATTCAAGTCGATTATGGTTAACTTGAACTTGCCCGCCTACGAATATCAGCTTCGGGAGTGGGAAGGGCTGACGCAGATTTTCTGTGGATTGCGGAAAAAATGGCTGGTACTGACGCCCGAAGAATGGGTGCGTCAGCATTTTGTGGCCTTGCTCGTCGGGACGTACGCGTACCCGAAAAGTTTATTGAAAATTGAAGGTGGCCTGAGTGTATACAAGACCGCCAAGCGTTCCGATCTGGTGATGTACGACCGGGATGGTCTGCCTTTTTTACTCGTAGAATGCAAAGCTCCGGAAGTGAAAATCACCACTCCCGTGCTGGAACAGGCCCTGCGGTACAATCACGTCATCAAGGCTCCTTATGTAGCCCTGAGTAACGGCATGGAACATTTCGTATTTCAACTGGATCCGGCAGGGAAGTTGAGTCGCCTGACGGATTTGCCCACGTTCGGGAAAAAGGATACGGACTGAACCTTTGCGGGAAAGTATGGTACTTTAAGCATACCTGTGCAGAGGACCGGCAACGTATCTATACTGTTTAGCAAGAATACGTTTTTATTATTGACAGGTTAAAGCCTCAGGGCCTAACTTAGTTGCTGAAACAAACGACAACGAGTTTTGCGAGTACCCCATACCCGCAGGAATCTATCGGTTTTGATTATGCCATCATCAACGTACGAATATTTAGGTACCAAGCAAAAAGCTCTTAAAATCAACCTCGACAAGCGAATTTATGGTTCGTACGCCGAGATTGGAGCTGGACAGGAAGTCGCCGCGAATTTCTTTAAGGCCGGTGGTGCTTCGGGTACGATTGCCAAAACGATGTCGGCCTACGATATGACCTTTTCCAACGCCATTTATGGCCTTGAAGAAAGTGGCCGGTATGTCGTCGAAAGCCGACTCATGAAAATGCTTCGGCATGAATACGATCTGCTGATCGAACGATTGGATCAAAAGCGGGGAGCAGACACCTGCTTTTTTTCGTTTGCTGATACAGTAGTCGCGTTGAATTACCACAAGACCAACGAGTCGCACGGCTGGGTTGGCTTACGGTTTCAGCTCTCGCCGCAGTCGGAGCCCAATGATGTAATTATTCACGTTCGGATGCTCGACAACGACGCTATTCTGCAACAGCAGGCATTGGGTATCATCGGGGTAAACCTGATTTACGGGTGTTATTACTACCACCAGATGCCCGAAATTCTGCTCCGTTCGCTCATGGATGACCTGACGACCGAACGGATTGAAATTGACATGATTCGCTTCAACGGCCCGGATTTTAAGAAAGTCGATAACCGGTTGATGAGTCTGTATCTGGTGAAAAATGGTTTTACCAACGCGGCACTTTTTGGACCGAACGGACAAAATTTGCAACCCGCCGATACGCTATATAAAAAGCATATTGCGGTGATTCGGGGACGGTTTCGGCCCTTTGCATTGGTGCATCAGGATATGTTACAGAACGGCGTAGCCCAGTTTCTGGAAGACCCTGAAGTAGATCCTAACCGGGTGGTCGTACTAACGGAGCTAACCCTGCAAAACCTGCGGGACGGTGACGATATCAACGAAAAAGACTTCCTGGACCGGGTTGACATTCTGGGGAAACTGGGCCTGACGGTCATGGTTTCCAACTATACCGAATATTACAAGCTGATTTCCTATTTGGCGAAGCTGACCAAGCTGAAAATCGGTCTGATTAGTGGTATACCAACCTGGAATTCATCTTCGACGAACAGCATTACGCCAACCTGCCGGGGGGAATTCTGGAAGCCTTTGCGACGCTCTTTAGCCGGAAAGTCAAGTTGTATGTGTACCCGGCCTTGCGGCCCGACGGTACGCTGGCCAACTGCTTCAAATTCCAGTTGCCCTTCCAGCTCCGGGATTTATTTAGTTATCTGATTTCCAATAATAAAATTGAAGACATTCGAAGCTTCAACAAACTCAACCTACACATTCAGTCCGATCGCGTACTATCGATGATCAAGGCTGCCGAAGAAGGCTGGGAACAGTACGTACCCACCGAAGTTGCGGCGATGATCAAGGATAAATGCCTGTTTGGTTTCCCATGCGTCGTGTACCCGAAAGAGGAAGAACCCGTGGAGAGTGCCAACACCTTTTTCACTTCGGAAAAAGAAGATACGCAATAAGGTAGTTTTCCTACAAAGCGAGAAGGCCCGGAAGTCAAACTTCCGGGCCTTCTCGCTTTATGATGGTTTAATTATGTCGTTTTGAACAGACCGGGTTCGGTACTCCTTGCTGGCTGGTTAGTAGCCTATCAGCATTCCATGCCCGGCCATTCCACACCTAACGATAGCTTGCTATGGGCCACTGCGTTGCAGCTATCGCAGGTCGTTCAGTTGCCCCTATGGAATGGCTCAATGGCGGGAGAGTTTTCCTCCGCTAACATAGTTGTTGGTTATTATCGAATTGGTATCGTCGACGGCATAAACCCGAACCCCGTCCTATCGCGATAAGCCACCTGCCATTCCATGGTGGCTCCCTCAGCAATGCGGTGGCCTGGAGCAAGAGGAAGTGAGTGGCGTTCGCGATACGGACTAAAAGATCAGCCGTCTCAACAGGACGAACAACGCATCTATTAAAATCTTTACTGAATAAAATTCAAATTACACTAACGTCATTTCCGGTTCCGTTACCTTGCCATTTTGCTTGGTAGGGGTTACGTCTTTCCGGCGGGACATCATCGCGTATACGGCAGGAATGACGTACAGCGTCAGCATCAAAGAGAACATGATACCACCGACAATCACAATCCCGAGTGGAATACGGCTTGTGGCTGCGGCTCCCAGCGACAAGGCAATCGGCAAGGCTCCCAGTGCCATGGCTAAGCTGGTCATCAAAATCGGGCGTAAACGCATGGTAGCGGCGGTGATGGCGGCTTCTACTTTACTCAGGCCCTCTTTCCGTTGCTCGTTGGCAAATTCCACAATCAAAATACCGTTTTTCGTAACCAGACCCACCAGCATGATCATACCGATCTGCGAGAAAATATTCAGCGTCTGATCAAACAGCCAGAGTGAAAGCAAAGCTCCGGCCAGGGCCAGCGGTACGGTAATCATGATGATAATCGGATCAAGAAAACTTTCGAACTGAGCCGCCAGAATCAGGTAAATCAAGACCAGGGCCAGTAAGAAAGCGAAAGATGTATTCGACGAACTTTCAGCAAAATCCCGCGAAGCACCCGTCAAAGCCGTAGCAAACCCCTGCTCACTCAGCTTCAATTGCTGGGCCACCGCCTGCATGGCTTTGATCCCATCGGCAATGGTCATACCCGGAGCCAGACCGGCCGAGATGGTCGCGGACTTGTACCGGTTGTAGTGGTACAATTGCGGAGGCGTCGTGGATTCGGTGATGTGTACGAGGTTATCCAGCTGAATGGCCTCACCGCGACTATTTTTAACGTATAAGGTCTGTAAGTCAACGGGTTGCGAACGGTCCTTGCGGTATACTTCACCCATGACCTGATACTGCTTGCCATTCCGCGTGAAGTAGCCGTAGCGACGGTTACTGTAGGCGAGTTGCATGGTTTCGGAAATATCGGCTACCGATACACCCAGCTCACTGGCTTTGGCCCGGTCGATTTCCACGCGTAACTCGGGCTTGTTGAATTTCAGGTCAATATCTACCCCTTGCAAGGAAGGATGCTGATTGGCCGCTTCCAGAAATTTCGGTAGCATGGCTTTCAGCTTTTCAAAATCATTGTGCTGAATAACGAAGGATACGGGTAGACCACCACGACGGTTTACCGCAATAGTCTGTTCCTGAACGGCGAAAGCTTTTCCTTCGGGGAAATTCTTCGTGTTCCGGTTGATCATCTCCACAATCTGCTGCTGACTCCGCTCGCGTTCGTTGATTTCCTTCAAACCAATCCGAATGGTACCCGAGTTGACCGAGCCCGCTCCGGAGAAGCCGGGAGCCGTAATGCTCATGACAATTCGTTTTTCGGGTACGGAATCGATTACAAACTGGGTCAGGCGACTCATGTAGTCATCCATATAATCGTAAGCTGTACCTTCGGGAGCCGTAACGGACAGACGGAACTGACTACGATCTTCCAGCGGAGCCAGCTCCGACTGAATAGTATTGAACAAGACGTACGTCAGACCAAAACAGGCTGCGATGATTCCCCAGGCGAGCCATTTTACCTTCATGAAACTGGCCAGTGTATCGTGATAACCTTTATCCATCCACTGGAAGAAAGGCTCCGTTTTATCGTAGAACCAGGAGTTTTTGTGCTGCTTCCGTGACATGATCACGTTCAGTACTGGCGTCAGCGTCAGGGATACGAAGGCCGAAATCAATACGGCTCCGGCTACGACAATCCCGAATTCCCGGAACAAACGACCGACGAACCCTTCCAGGAAGATAATGGGCAGGAATACGAAGGCCAGCGTAATCGAGGTCGAAATAACGGCGAAAAAGATTTCTTCCGAACCTTCCTTGGCGGCCTGCATCCGGGGCATACCGGCTTCGAGTTTCTTGAAAATGTTTTCCGTTACGACAATCCCGTCATCGACGACCAGACCCGTGGCCAGTACAATCGCCAGCATCGTCAGAATGTTGATCGTAAAGCCGAAAATGTACATGATGAAAAAGGCTCCCACCAGCGATACCGGAATGTCAATCAGGGGGCGGAAGGCGATGGCCCAGTCCCGGAAGAACAGGTAGATAATAATAACAACCAGTACCAGCGAGATTAAGAGCGTTTCTTCAACTTCTTCAATGGAGCGTTTGATGAAACGCGTATTGTCCAGAGCAATATCCAGGTGGATGTCTTTCGGCAAATCCTTTTTGATTTCCTCCAGACGCTTGTAGAAATCGTCGGCAATGGCTACGTAGTTCGAACCCGGTTGCGGCACAATCGCCATACCGATCATGGCGACGCCGTTGCCCCGCATGGCGGTTTCTTCGTTTTCCGGACCGAGTACGGCTTCACCAATGTCCGAAAAGCGAACTACCTGACTATTCTGGTTGCGAAGAATGATGTTGTTGAACTCTTCTTCCGTCGTCAATCGACCAAACGTACGGATACTTAATTCCGTCGCATTACCAGCAATTTTACCGGAGGGAAGTTCGACGTTTTCCCGATTCAAAGCATTTAGTACATCAACGCCGGTAATGTTGTAGGCAGCCATTTTAGCCGGATCGAGCCACAACCGCATGGCGTAGCGTTTCTCGCCCCAAATCTGAATGCTACTGACGCCTGGAATCGTTTGCAGGCGTTCCTGCAAAACGTTAGTACCGTAATCGTTAATTTCCAGAATGTTCCGCGTCGTACTTTGAACGGTCATCGTAATGATGGCGTCCGAGTTGGCATCCGCCTTGTTCACAACGGGCGGGGCATCAAGGTCATTCGGTAACTGCCGCTGGGCCTGGGCTACTTTATCACGTACGTCATTAGCGGCCGCTTCGAGGTTGGCTTCCAGGTTAAATTCAACGGTAATATTACTCGTTCCCTGGCTGCTGGACGAAGAAATCGAGCGTACCCCGGCAATCCCGTTGATGGCTTTTTCCAGTGGTTCGGTAATCTGTGATTCAATAATATCGGCGTTAGCCCCGGCGTAACTGGTACGCACGTTGATAATGGGCGGGTCAATCGCCGGGAAATCCCGAACGCCCAGAAACGTAAAGCCGACGTAGCCGAACAACACAATGATGATGTTCATCACGATGGCCAGTACGGGGCGACTTAGGGACAAAGAGGGTAAGCTCATACGTGGATCTTTTACACTATAACCAGTTCAATAGATCAGTAGTACGGGAAGATATTTAGGCCGCTGAAACACAGAGATCTATGAAATACGTGTGCCACTCTTCCGTGCGTTTAGATAGGAATGCGTACTGCTACTTTTTTACATTTCTGATCTTCAGCGGAGCATCCGGTTTAATCTGAAGAATACCGCTGATCACCACCGTATCTCCGGCCTGAATGCCGTTGACCACCTGTACTTTAGTGTCGGTGCGGATGCCAGTTTCTACCGTTACGAACGAAGCCTTGCCCCCGCGGGAAACGACCACCTGTTTATCTTTGGTACCTGGAATAATTGCCTGTGAGGGTACCAGTAAGGCTTCAGGTGTTTCGCCGAGCTGGAGGTTCACTTTGGCAAACTGGCCGGGACGGAGCTGATTGTTGGCATTAGGTACCAGTGCCCGCAGTTTGATGGTACGGGTGGTCAGGTCGATTTTGGGTTCGATGGCGTAAACCTTTCCCTGAAATTCCGTACGCTCGCTCGCTACGTTGAAACGAACGCCGTCGCCAATGTGGACGACATCCGAATATTTTTCGGGAATCGAGAAATCAACTTTCAGGGGATTGGTTTGCTGAAAACTGGCGATGACCGTGGTGGGCGAAACGATGGCTCCTTCACTCACGTACCGCAGACCAATCTTGCCCGCAAAGGGAGCCCGGATTTCCGTACGTTGTAATTGAGCGTTGGCTACGGCCAGATCCGCGTCGTAGGCTTCAACCTGGGATTGGGCCACGTCCACTTCCTGCTTACTGACGCCTTCGCGTTCGAGCAGGTACTGCAGACGTTCGAGCGATTTCTGAGCCAGTTTCCGCTGGGTTTTTACTTTCAGTACCTGAGCAGAAAGATCGGCATCGAAGAGTTTAATCAATAGGGCTCCTTTGGGTACGGGCTGGCCTTCTTTGAAGTAGATTTTCACGACCCGGGCGTTGATTTCCGGCTGTAGCGAAAGCTCTTCGTTGCTTTGTAGCGTACCTGTCGTTTCAATACTGTTACTTAATTTTTCGGTACTAACTACGTATCCATCCACCGAAAGTGGCCGGGCTGGACCACCGCCTCCTCCTGCACGCTCATTTCCGGCTTTTTTCTGTTCAGTACGATTCAATTTGCCATAAACCAGATACCCAATGCCGCCAACAATGACAACCACGAGTAACCAGCGAACAAGGCTTGATGATTTCATAAGGTTTGTAAACAAATACATCCAGCTTCGGAAAGAAGTCGGAAGAAGAATGGGAGGTTAACTATTAAATATTGTACGAAAATAACAGATTTTTAGGCGTATTGATGGGGGAAGCCGGAGAGGGAGTTCCGGTTTTCCAAAATCCAAAGACCAAGCAGGGGAGGAGTATGAAAAACTCCCGTAGTTTTGCGACGTAATTTTTTACTCATTTACCCAGAAAGAGAGAGGGACTTCCTTCACCTGAACCCTCTTTTAAAGAAATGAGTACCCAGGATCAATGTAGTAAACGGACCTCTTTTTAAACTGTATAACCAAGAGTAGCGTATGAAATTTTTCATTGATACGGCCAATCTCGATGAAATTCGGGAAGCCCACGAGTTAGGCGTACTGGATGGCGTAACGACCAATCCTTCGCTGATGGCCAAAGTGGGAATCAAGGGTAAAAACAACATTTTCAAGCACTACAAGAGCATTTGTGATATTGTAGACGGGGACGTGAGTGCGGAAGTAATCAGCACCGACTTCAAGGGAATTATTCGGGAAGGAGAGGAGCTGGCGGAAATCGACGAAAAAATCGTGGTGAAAGTACCCATGATTCGGGATGGCGTAAAAGCAATCAAATATTTTGCTGACAAGGAAATCAAGACGAACTGTACACTGGTATTTTCGGTGGGGCAGGCCCTGTTAGCAGCCAAAGCCGGAGCTACGTACGTTTCTCCCTTCGTAGGCCGACTGGACGATATTTCCATGGACGGTATCGATCTGATCGAATCCATTGTATCCATCTACGAAAACTATGGCTTCCTGACGCAGGTACTGGCGGCATCGATTCGTCATCCGGTACATATTCTCAAGTGTGCTGAGATTGGGGCTGACGTGGCTACCTGCCCACTGTCCGTCATCACGTCCTTACTGAATCATCCGCTCACGGATAGTGGATTGAAGAAGTTTCTGGCCGATGCCGCTACCTTCACCGAATAAAAGATTATTTGTTTTTACAAAAAAAGCCTGTTCGAAACAGGCTTTTTTTGTAAAAAATTAAAATAAAACTTGCTAAAAGTGATGAATGGTGACGTATTTGTAAGGACTGAATTTTAAGTTTGTATTTTCGAAAGTACCCGCTCATGTTGAAACGCATACTTCTTTTGTCTTTTGTGTTTGGCTTTGGATTGACCGCTATGGGTCAAAGCAAAGCGTCTGAGCGTAAAAAAGCTTCTAAATCAGTTCTACAGGAAGAGTCCGAAGGTGGACTTTCCAAGGTAGTAACGTTTATCAAAAATGCGGGTAAGGTCATTGACAATCCCACCAAGCTGCGAATTGAAGTAGAGGAAGAAGTACCACCCCGGGAGAAACCCAGAAGTGGATTTGGCAAAGTGATTCGCTTCATTCGGGATGTGGGTAAGGTCATGGACGACCCCACGCAGTTGAATATCTCCGTAGAAAAAGAAAAAGCTCCCCGTAAGGAAGAATAATCATTCCGATACGATCCGAGTCCGGTAGTCGCTAGAACGACTACCGGACTTTTCTTTTTTCGAAATATTTGATGGGGCGTGCAACGTCATCCGGGGCTTTTGCATCCATTAGTTATCCCCTCTAGTTCTTCAATTGATCCCCTCTTTTTTACCGTTCATCCGATTATTGTGCAATTCATAGTAGCTTGTATTGCATAGTACTTCATTCGACTCGCATCTTTGGGTCATCAACGAGATTAAAACATCCAATTCTATCTGTCTCCTTACCATCAAAGCCATGAAAACTATTCTATGTATCCTAACCTTTCTACTAGCCGGTATAGGCTTGGGATTTGCCCAGAAACCCTTCCAGGGAAGCATATCGGGCAAGATTACGGATGTATCAGGAAAGGCCGTTGAATTCGCTACCATCATGGTACTCAAGGCCAAAGATTCGACTTTGGCTAAGGGGGGAGTAGCCGATGCCAATGGTACCTTTGAAATTGAAGGCTTGGCGGAAGGCCGTTACCTGGTGACGCTTACGCAGGTAGGATTTGCTAAAAAGACAACGCCGCCGTTCGTACTGAATGCGGAATCGCCGAGTGTGAAACTGGCTGCTTTAGTAATGGAGCCTGCTTCGCAGGATCTGAAGGAGGTACGAGTAGCTGCGGCCAAACCTTTTATTGAACAGCAAATCGATAAGACGGTTGTCAACGTCGAAAACAGCATTGTGGCGGCTGGAAATACCGCTCTGGAAGTACTCGAACGTGCTCCGGGCGTAACCGTAGACCGCGACGGTAACATTTCGCTGAAAGGCAAAGCTCAGGTACGGGTGATGATTGATGGGAAGCCTACGTACCTGTCCAACGAAGATCTGGCTAATTTACTCCGCAATACGCAGGCGAATCAACTGGAGAAAATTGAGATTATGACCAATCCATCCTCCAAATACGATGCGGCTGGTAATGCCGGGATTATCAATATCCGGACAAAGAAAAACCAGAACGCGGGTTTGAATGGCTCGGCTAGCTTAGGTTTCGGATACGGATTGAACCCCAAAGCAAATGGTAGTCTGAACCTGAACTATCGTCAGAACAAATGGAATGTCTTTGGTAATTATTCGGGCGGGGCTCGTAAAAACTGGCGGGATCAGTCGATTGTTCGCAAGTTCCGTTCGGGCGATGAGGTGACGGCTTTGTACGATCAGTTTGCCGAGAATACGACCCGAAATCACAACAACAACGTAAAACTGGGGGCCGATTATTTTGCTTCGAAAAAGACGACGATTGGGGTCTTAATGAATGTAAATGCCGGAAGCTGGGGTAGTATAGGCGATAACGTCACCAAAATTTACAGAGGCACCAGCGTACTGGAAAAAACCACAACGACGGGTCAGGACTTTGATAATACCTGGAAAAGCCTGACGACCAACCTGAATTTGAAACATACCATTGATTCAACGGGTAAGGAATTTACGGCCGATGTTGACTACGCCCGGTACGATAATCGCTCGGATCAGCGGTACAAAATTACGACGGTGAATCCCGCCGGAGTAGATTTGGAAATCCCCCGCTTCGACGTGGGTAATACCAAAGGCATCGTGGATATTTATTCAGCAAAGGTAGATTATACGCATCCGTTCAGTAAAAATTCGAAAATGGAAGCAGGTCTGAAAACGGCTTTCGTTACGACAGATAACAACATGAAATTCACCATTCAGCAGGGAGAAGCACCCCGTGTGGATCCCGGTCGTACGAACCAGTTTATTTACAGAGAAAACATTAATGCCGCGTATCTGAACTACAGTACGCAAATCAAGAAAACCTCGGTTCAACTCGGTCTGCGTGGCGAGCAAACGGTGATGAAGGGGAATCAGGTGACGTCAGACACGAGCTTTCGCCGGAACTATCTGAACCTGTTCCCGAGTGTGTTCGTGCGTCAGGAATTGAATAAGAAGAATACCGTAGGCTTTTCGTATAGCTATCGCATCGATCGCCCTGATTACGAGGATTTAAATCCCTTTCTGTACTTCCTTGATTTGTACACGTATCAGCAGGGAAATCCGTACCTGAGACCCCAATTCTCGCACGTAGCTGAAGTGACGCACACGTTTATGGGAGCCGTAACGACCACCTTAAACTACGGACGTTCGAATGGAATCATTACCGAAGTTTTACGTCAGGACGATGCCGCTCGTACCACCTTTATCAACAAAGAAAACTTTGGTTTCCGCGAAAACTACGGCGTAGCGATCTCGGCCAATATCCCTATCACGAAAAAATGGATGAGCATCAACTACCTTAATGTGAACCGGAATCGCTTCGTTGGCTTGCTTAATGGAGGTGAATTTGACGGACGCATCGTAACGACGACCTTTAATACACAAAACCAGTTTACGCTTCCTAAAAACTGGTCGGCAGAAATCAGCGGTTTCTACATGAGCGGGTTTCTGGAAGGTACGATCAAGGGAGAGCCGATGTGGCAGGTTTCCGTGGGGGTACAGAAACAATTCTGGGATAAGAAAGCTAGCTTAAAGCTGAATGTACGCGATATTTTCTGGTCGCAACAATTCCGGGGAAGTTTCGTGTTTGGCAACGTAGACATGCAAATTCGGAATAAGTGGGAGAACCGGGTAGCAAACTTAACCTTCTCGTATCGCTTCGGAAACTCTAAAATTCAGGCTTCCCGTCGCCGCAGTACCGGTCTGGAAAGTGAAGCTGGACGGGTGAATCAGGGCAGTAATTAGTAAATAGTTTTAATAAATGAATAGGGAAACCAGCGAAACTTCGCTGGTTTTTTCGTTAAGTCAAAGTGTATGTAATGCACCGTATCCATTGGCATTCCGCAATTCTCCGCATTACAAGCGGGCTAATGGTACACTACCCCGAAAAGCAAACATCCCGAAAGTTTCTAACCTCCGGGATGCTATTACGAAATCGATAATCGACTGAAAAAGAAGAAGTTGATTTGTTGAAAAGAAATATAGTTTGTAAAACTATCAACTATCAACTATCAACTATCAACTATCAACTATCAACTATCAACTATCAACTATCAACTATCAACTATCAACTATTTCTTGTTTGCCGGGACTAATAGGGCCGGATCATTCTCGAATATTTTCATTACAAATGTTTCCCCATCATAACAGCCATACGACTGCGTATAAATCCATTCTCCAATGTTAATATATCGGCTGGTAGCTGATACATCCATATCCAGAATCAGATGCCGATGGCCAAAAATGTAATAGTCATGATGGGATTGAGATTCGACTTCACGGCAGTATTGAAAAATCCACTCGGCCTCTTCACTGCGGAAAAACTCTTCAGGTTCCCCTGCTTTAGACGCCCGCGAATGTCGGGCCCAACGGTAAGCCAGCGTAATCCCTACGTCTGGATGTAACCAGCGAAACAAAAACTGGAGAAACGAATTGGTAAAAACCGGTTTTAAAATCCGCTTGTAGGCCCAGTCGCCGGGACCCAAACCATCCCCGTGACCCACCAAAAAACGCTTCGTCGTTTGGTTACTAATGATCTGAAAAGCAATCGGATTACGGTGAACAGGGATATTCAATTCCTTCGGAAAATAGTCTCGCATCCATAAATCGTGATTACCCGTGAACAGGTGAATTTCCACACCTTCGTCCCGCAATTGAGCCAGTTTTCCTAAAAAACGAACGTAGCCCTTCGGTACGGCTTCGCGATATTCATGCCAGAAATCAAAAATGTCACCTGCCAAAAATAGCACCTGAGCTTCCGAACGAATGTGTTCAAGCCAGCGTACTAGGGCACGTTCACGTTCGGCACTTTGAGAAAGGGGGCACTGCCCAAATGAAAGTCGGAAGCAAAGAAAATTTTCTTTCCGGGAAGGAGTTGAATATCGTTCATTAGAACAGGAAACAGCAGCAACGGGCTGCTGCTAAATGAAGCTACAAAGATAGAAGGCCATTAGTGAATTCGTACAACGAACCTTGAAAGCATAAAAAAACGTCTCTCCGAGTGATCAGAGAGACGTTTTTTACTGAGAAACTTAGGCTTGTTCCGTTGGAACTACTTCTGAGTTGTCAGGAGCAGCATCCTGAGGAATCTCGGTAGGAGCTGATTCTTTATCAGCTGGCGTACCGTTTTTGCCCTTCATATACGCTTGGTAAGAAGTTTCCTGCTCAAACGGACGTTTGCCAATCAGTTCTTCTAAGTCAGACTGGAAGAGTACTTCTTTCGTCAACAGTTGCTGAGAGATTACTTCTAAAGCTTGAATGTTATCGCGTAACAGTCCTTTCGTGCGTTCGTAAGCTGCGTCTACGATCATCCGTACTTCTTCGTCAATGATACGAGACGTTTCTTCCGAGTAAGGCTTGTTAAACGAGTATTCGTTATTGCCTTTTGAATCGTAAAACGAAATGTTACCCAGTTTCTCGTTCATACCGTATACGGTAACAATCGAGTAGGCCATTTTCGTCACACGCTCCAGATCACTTAAAGCACCCGTGGAAATTTTACCGAAAACTACTTCCTCGGCCGCCCGTCCACCTAACGTCATACACATTTCGTCGAGGAGCTGTTCGGTACGGTACAGGAATTGTTCCTTTGGTAAATACTGAGCGTAACCTAAAGCAGCCACACCACGGGGCACAATCGTCACTTTTACCAGCGGATCGGCGTGTTCAAGGAACCAGCCTGCAACGGCGTGACCCGCTTCGTGATAGGCCACAATTTTCTTTTCGTGCGGAGAAATAATCTTGTTTTTCTTCTCCATACCACCAATCACCCGGTCCATTGCATCCTGGAAATCCTGCATATCAATGGCCTGTTTGTTTTTCCGAGCAGCGATCAGAGCCGCCTCGTTACAAACGTTCATGATTTCAGCACCAGCAAAACCAGGGGTTTGAGCGGCCAGCTTGTTGGCAACTACATCCGGAGCCAGTTTCAGGCTCGACATGTGTACTTTGAAGATAGCCTCCCGACCAATAATATCGGGTTTGTCAATCGAGATTTGACGATCAAAACGACCGGGACGCATCAAGGCAGAATCCAATACATCCGGACGGTTGGTAGCAGCCAGGATAATAATACCGGAATCCGTAGCAAAACCATCCATCTCTACTAATAACGAGTTCAGGGTATTTTCCCGTTCGTCATTAGCTCCGGGCATGGCACCCCGGCCCCGTGACCGACCTACCGCATCAATCTCATCGATAAAGATAATACAGGGAGCTTTTTCTTTCGCTTGTTTGAAGAGGTCACGTACCCGAGCGGCACCTACCCCTACGAACATTTCCACGAAGTCAGAACCTGACAGGGAGAAGAAAGGTACACCCGCTTCACCTGCAACAGCCTTTGCCAACAAGGTTTTACCCGTACCTGGAGGGCCAATCAATAGGGCTCCTTTAGGAATCTTACCCCCGAGGTCCGTAAACTTCTTCGGATTTTTAAGGAATTCAACAATTTCCTTAATCTCTTCTTTAGCTTCGTCGAGACCTGCTACATCGTCAAATGTAATTTTGACTTTGTTTTCCGCATCGAAAAGCGTTGCCCGCGAACGACCGATATTGAAGATTTGTCCACCCGGACCAGCACCGCCAGCCATGCGACTCATCATAAAGTACATCGTAACGACGATCAGAATCAGGAAACCCCAGCTGGAGAAAAATTCCACGAGTCCGGCCCGCTCATCCACGGTATAGTCAATGGGGGCAGTCGGGTGTGCTTTGTTAAACTCCTTTACATCGTCATTAAAAATTTCGGTCGACGGAATGGGAAAAGCAAAATGGGGTCCTGGCGTCGAAGGAAAATACGATTTCTGATTGGTCAGACCTCGGTATTCAGGTTTCTGCAAGGCTTCCCGGGTCAGGGTAACTTCCACCAGTTTGTCATTGACAACCACGGTTTGTTCTACTTCACCTTTCGCAGCCATTTCAAAGAATTGTTTCATCTTAATTCTTTGCACTGCACTGCTCTTACTTACGAACATAATCGCAATGATCGCAACCACCAATCCCGCTACAAGCCAGCCCTGAAAACCTGGTCGGCGGGGAGGTTTAGGTAATTTGGGTTTATTTGGGGTTTCTTCAGCCATATTCTGTCTTTCTTGCTTGGATGCCGAATCGGAACCCGGCGATGATCACTCTGGCGGTAAAACCAGTTAATTAGTAAAAGTGTAATCCACAAGATGAATGAATGGTTTCGTCAGACGATTCAGCTTGGGTCGAATGGCAGAAAAATCAGGGTGAACGGCTAAAATCAGGCTTCGTCTTCGATAACCGTAAATTCAGCATCGCCCCAAAGCTCTTCCAGACGATAAAAATCTCGTCTTTCCTGTTTAAAGACGTGTGCCACTACATCGACATAATCGATCAGGATCCATTCTTTCTGGCTTTTTCCTTCACGATGCCAGGGGTTCACACCCGTATTCTTGTGCACCTCTTCGTCAATGGAATCAGCAATAGCGTCAATTTGCGTGTCTGATTTACCAGAGCAGATGACAAAGTAATCCGCAATGGCATTTTTGACGCCTTTTAAATTTAAAACCACAATATTCTGGGCTTTTTTCTCCTGCATGCCCTTCACCACGAGTTGGCAGAGTTCATCCGCCGGGATGTCATTTTCTTTGACGCGTTGAGCCGTTTCAATCATTCGTTAAAAGATTACCGTTAGCGGCTGACAGAATAAATCTGTGTTCAGCATAACGAATCGAAGAGTTTAATATTAAGATTACGAAGTACGCTTAAAATTAGGACTTGTACTTCATCTGACACGTATATAACGCTAGATTCGTAAATTTCCTCCCTTAAAACTAAAAATAATTGTACAAATCTTATCCAAACACCGAATTTATAGGTCAAAAAATTATATATCTGCCAAGTTGTCATTCTACCAATGACCTAGCCGCCGATTATTTACGCGAAGAAGCTCCCGAGGGCCTTCTGATCATTACGGATGAACAGACTGGCGGGCGAGGACAACGCGGCAGTAGCTGGGTTGCCAATGTGGGCGAAAATTTGACCTTTTCTTTTATCCTCAGACCCGTTTTTCTGCAGGCTCCGCAGCAGTTTCGGCTGAGTATTGCCATTGCCCTGGGGGTGCACGACTTTCTGTCCCATTTGCTGGGAGAAGGCGTACGCATAAAATGGCCCAACGATTTGTATTACAGGGATCAAAAACTGACGGGTATTCTGATCGAAAATTCCCTGATGGGAAGTACGTTGACCGGGGCTGTCGTAGGAATTGGTGTAAACATCAATCAACTGCAGTTCAGTATGCCTACGGCCACGTCAGTCCGACAGATTACGGGTCGGGAGTTTCAGCTTGAAAAACTCCTGAACCAGCTCTGTGTGAACCTGGAAACCCGCTATCTACAGTTAAGAAAAGGCGATCATTTACAGCAACGCCAGGAATACCTGCAACGCCTGTATCGGTATCAAACCTGGCATCCGTATCAGGATACAACGGGTAAAGTCTTTGCGGGTAAAATCAGCGGCATTGCTGACAACGGGCAACTCGAGGTCGAAACGGAAAGCGGCATCCGGTATTTCGGTATAAAGGAAATCAGTTTTCTTCAGCAGTAATTCCTAAAGTTCCTGCTTGGCGGCTTTCTGGGCGGGCATCCAGGAGGCCGCCAGCGTAATGATGATAATGGCGACGGTGACGCCAACCAGATCGAACATCTGCATCCGGACGGGATACGCATCGACCAGTGAACCGACCAGCTCCATTTTTACCAGGCCGTATTCCTGCTGTAACCAGCAAATGCCAATACCCGCCAGCAAACCTACCAAAGCCCCACTGAAGCCCACCAGGGCTCCTTCAGTCAGGAAAATCCGCCGAATCAGTCCGGGCCAGGCTCCTAAAGCCAGCAAGGTTGCCACATCGGATTTTTTCTCGATGGCCAGCATCGATAGAGAGAAATAGATATTAAAGGAAGCGATGGCGACAATGAGCGTCAGGGTTATAAACACAAAAAGCTTTTCAATCTGAATAGCTCGGAACAAACTGGCGTGTTGCTCGTCGGGGTTTTGTACCTTGAACGTCGAACCTAAAGCCGTTTTCACCTGCTTCTGTATTGATTCGACGGCTACGCCTGGTTGTAATTGTAATTCCAGAGCCGTACGTTTACCATCCGTTTCGAATAAATCTTCCGCAAATCGCAGGGGGACAAAAACGTACTGATCGTCAAAGGTTTGCTCAATACTGAAAATTCCCCCCGGCTGAATGTTCGCCTGATTGAAGGCATCCAGGCCGGGAGCCGCCAGGTTAGCGTTTCTGCGAGGGTACCAGATTTCCAGCGGCGTCAGCGGATCTTCCGGTCTTAAACCCAGCATACGGGCCACGCCAATGCCGAGTACGGCAAAATTTTGCTGTTGTTGTTGGAGGATCAGACTTCCGGCGATACGGGCGGTATCCATTTCCGGATGCGACTGTAAATTATCGTCCATCGCCTTGATGGTTACTACTGTTCGCTGATCTCCGTACTGAACCAGGGCATTTTCTTCGTATACCTGTGTGATGTGCTTGATACCCTGAATTTTCTTAAGCTCCGTCCAGAGCGAATCCGTTACCCGAAAATTCTTGCCACTGGCGGGTACGATCCGTAAATCAGCATCAAAGGTTTTAAAAAGCTGCCGGTTAAAGTCTTCCAGTCCATTAAACACGGACAGAACCACCACTAAAGCCATCGTACCAATGCATACACCCAGCATGGAGATAATGGCGATAAGGTTGATAAACGAGGTTTTTTTCTTGGTAAGAAAATAACGGCGGGCAACTAGAAAGGCCAGATTCATGCCTGAACTTCAAAAGGGTAGGGAAGAAATATAAAAAGATCCGGTTTTATCCACGGATAAAACCGGATCAGACCCGTACTTATTTTTCTTCGGACTCGTCAGTAGCGGGTGGAATGGTGATTCCCGCAAACAGGGCATCCATTTTAGCCGCGTACTCGGAGGTGTCATCCAGAAAGAACTGTAACTCTGGAATAATCCGTACCTGATTCCGGATCTTATTGGCCAGAATCTGCCGGATGTGTTTCGTTTTGTCCTGGATACTTTTCAGCAGTTGATCTTTGTCTTCGGTTAACAGAAAACTCAGATACGCTCGGGCAATGCCCAAGTCGGGGCTTACTTTCACGTCCGTAACGGTGATAAACGCATTCCCAAACTGACTCTGCATTTCCCGTTGAAAAATATCTCCCAGGTCTTTCTGTATTTGCCGGGCAAATTTTTGTTGTCGTTTCGATTCCATACCATTCGTCTAGGGAGAGGAGGGCCTCTCCGGGGTTAAACTCATCCCGAACCCCGCAAATATCCGAATTTTCCCCGTGAGTTTAGGAAGGATCGCAGAGGTTTCGGAATAGAGTGGTTAATTTTACCATAGAATTCCTGATGAAGAAAGGGATTGATGGAGCATAATCGAACGCGAGTCTGTTCCATTTTCCTGGGCGAACCTGTTACGTCCAACCCCAATCTTCTGTATGAGGTGAATCAAAGAATCAGGCCAATGGCCGGTTCGTTCAGATATAAAACGCTTTACAATCTTGCTTAGTTTTTTCCGGGTCAACGCGGCCTATCAGCTCTTCGTACTTTTAGTAATTCTGTTCCTGGTCCGCCTTCCGGTCCTGATGGGAACCACTCCACTGTTGATTCCTGAAATGCAATGGACGTTGCTGGGCGAGCAACTCAGCAAGGGGCACGGCCTTTACGATGGCATCTGGGACAGTACGGCTCCCATGGCAGCAGCAGTCTATGCGGGTTTACACTGGATTTTTGGCCGCTCCGAAATCATGTATCACTTTGTGGCTTACGCGATAGCCGCTTTTCAGATGATTTATTTCAATCTGATTATGAGTCGCCAAAGCGTCTTTTCGGATCGAAATTATGTGCCAGGTTTTATCTATCTGGTTCTGATGAATCTGTCGTTCGATTATACCACGCTTTCACCGGCCCTGCTGGCCACGACCTTCCTCTTGCTCGCCCTGGGTACGATGCTTAAGCAGCTGGATCGGGAGGGAATTCGGGATGAATTACTGGAAGTGGGCTTCTACATTGGCATAGCTACGCTGTTTTACCCACCCTGTATGGTGTTTATTCTATGGGCAGTACTAGCCTTACTCCTGTATAGCGGTGCGAGCTTCCGCCAGCACATCATGAATATCCTCGGGTTTCTCTTTCCGCTGGTCATTGTGAACCTCTATTTTTATCTGGATGGTCGGTACGATGCTTTTACCCGGAATTTTCTCAGTATCATTTTCCAGATCCGCCAATACGATCTAAATGATTTTCAAACCCTGATTACAGTACTCATTTTACCCGTCATACTGGCTGGATTGGGCTTTCTACAAATTCTCAAACACGGACGCTATACGAATTTCCAATCGCGGGTACAACAGGTGATGGCTTTGTACCTGGGAGCCTGTCTGCTCTCGGTGGGGCTGATGGCTTATCTGGCTCCCATGCAGTTTGTCATTTTCACGCCCGGTCTGGCCTTTTTTAGTGTCTACTTCTTTGAGACCTATACTCGCCGCAGATGGATTCCAGAAATGATGTTTGTAATCTTTGTAGGAGGAGTCGGGATTTTGTTTTATTTGACCCTGTTACCGGCCTTTTCCAATACGATTCTGAAACTGGAAAATCTGACCGTACAACCTGTACGCTTACCCAGTGAGATTAAAAACAAACGAATTCTGGTATTGGGCGATGGCATGGGTGAATACCTCGAAAATTACCCGGCAACGGCTTATCTGAACTGGAATCTGGCCCGTTTCGATCTGGAAAATCTGAACAATTACAACAACGTCATCAATATCCTCCGAAACTTTGAGAAAGACCCGCCGGAGTACCTGATTGACCGCCGTAATCTCGCTCCAACGCTTTTCAAACGCATTCCCGCTCTGGCCCGGCAGTACGAGCAAATCGATAAGGGAATCTACCGCAAAATACACGCTTAAAACGAAACGAGGCCCGACTTCTGAGTCGGGCCTTGTTTCGTTATGGAACACCTTTAGCAACTGATTTTACCAACGCGGGTAGCGTGTCTACCGGCTTCGAAAGGCGTGTCCAGAAACGTTTGTACGCAGGTTTCCGCAATTTCATACGCAATGAAACGGGCGGGAATGCAAATGACATTTGCGTTGTTATGCTGACGGGAAAGTTCGGCTAATTCCCGACCCCAGACCAGGGCTGCCCGAACGTCCTGATGTTTATTCGCCGTAATGCAAACGCCCTGACCACTGCCGCAACACAATACGCCAAAGTCCGCTTCCAGCGTCTCGACCGCTGAGGCCACGGGATGAGCAAAGTCCGGATAGTCGACGGAATCAAGGGAGTACGTGCCAAAGTCCGTGACGTGATGACCTTGCAGGGTAAGGTAATCGGCCAGGCGTTTTTTGTAATCAAATCCGGCGTGATCGGAGCCGATGGCAATTTTCATGCGAGTATTCGGAAGTTTAAGTAAAAACTGCAACATTACGGAGCGGAAAACAGTTATATCCTTCCCGTTTTACAAAAGTAGGAGCCTTCTATCAAAAGCCCTGCTCCAGCGGGAAAATGTTCAAGTAAACCACTTATTACGATGTCAGAAAATAATCAAGAAATAAAGCCTACGGGATTACCACCGGTACCCGGAAGCGATGAAAATATCCGACCCTTAACTGATGTTTCCTTAATGAATCCGGCGGTCATTGAAGACGAAGCCCGTATTCGCGAAGCCTTCGAAAACCGAGACTGGGCCGAAATCAAGAGTGCCGATTCCTGGGTTGTGTTTAAAGTAATGGCGGAGTTTGTGGAAGGGTTTGACCGAATGGCCAAAATCGGTCCCTGTGTCTCCATCTTCGGCTCGGCTCGTACCTTACCCGATCACCCCCACTACAAATTGGCCGAAGAAATCGCGGGAAAACTCGTGAAACTCGGTTACGGTGTGATTACGGGGGGCGGTCCCGGTATCATGGAAGCCGGTAACAAGGGAGCAAAGGAAAATGGCGGTAAATCCGTTGGGTTAAATATCAAACTACCTTTTGAACAGCAGCCAAACATTTACATTGACCACGATAAAAGTATCAATTTTGACTTTTTCTTCGTACGGAAAGTAATGTTTGTCAAATACGCCCAGGGCTTCATTGCCCTGCCCGGCGGCTTTGGTACGATGGATGAATTGTTTGAATCACTCACGCTCATTCAGACCCAGAAAATTGGCCGTTTCCCGATTGTACTGGTGGGTCGCGAATACTGGGGTGGGCTGGTTGACTGGCTCCGGAATGTAATGGGCGAAGAAAACGGCTACATCAAGTTAAACGACCTGAATTTGTTTAGTGTAGTCGATACGGCGGATGAAGCCGTGGGAGTCATCGAGAAATTCTATTCCCGGTATATGCTGAAGCCTAATTTCTAAAATAAATCGGTCTGTACTAGATCCTGTTACTGGATCTAGTACCAGACCGTAAAAATTAAAAGGCGAGGTACGGTTCCAGTTTCTTCAGCGTACCTTCGTCCAAGAGCTTTACGGCTTTCAAATCAGCGGCGGACTGAAAATCACCGTGTTGCTGGCGATAGGCTAGAATAGCTTTGGCTACGTAGGGCTTCAAGTAGGGGTGGCGGAACTGTTCCAGACTTACTTCATTGATTTTAATTTTCCGTACGGAACCCGGGCCCGTCAGACGCCCGTGTTTGAGCAATTCCTGTACTACCGTCGAATCGAGTCCCCAGACTTCCCGTAGTTGATTTTCGTTTACAAAACCACCCAGACTTTCCCGGAATTTAATGATGCGAAGAGCCAGTTTCGAGCCAATGCCGTAGACCTTCTTGAAATCGGTCGTATCCGCTTCATTTAGTTGAAAGGTAAATGTAGTACGGTCCGCTTTCGATGGCGTAGAACGAGTTTCAGTACTAGACTTAAGGGTTGGATTGGAAAAGGAAGTAGGGGTAGCGGGCAGACGAATGTACGCTTCCAGTTGCCGATACTGCTCTTCCGGGAAATCATAGATGCGTAGTAAATCTTCTTTTTTACGGAATACGCCCCCTTTGGATCGGTACTTGACAATTCGCTCGGCCATCCAGCGGGCCACGCCCAATTCCTGCCACTGTTCGGAGGTGATGGTGTTCGGGTCAAAGGCGAACAAACGCGTAGGTTTACTTAGACGCTTGTCGGGGTAATGGTTGTAATCGCGGGAATCGTGTTCGGAGTACGCTTTTTGCGTTTCAGACTGCACCTCCAACTGGGCCATCAGCGTGTCAAGCTTTTGTGCATCCTGCGAATCCTGTACAGAATCAGGAAAGAAATCCAGTACAAAAGGAGAGATAAGCAGTATAATCAGCAGACACAGCAGAACCAGAAAGCCCCGTGATTCGGTGCGACTGAAACCAAAATAATTCCGTATCCATTGGGTGAGCTTGGAAGGCATAAGTGAAGCGATTAATGCTTCAAATTACGAGTAGCTTCCTTTCGCAAAGTCAACCGTTTACTAAATGGAGGGATCTAAAAATAAAATCCGCACAGGTAAGCCCGTACGGATTCCGAAAACCTAATACAATACTATTTCCGTTGAAGAGCCTGCAACGAACTGTCGTTGATCTCAAAAGGTTGTTTTTTCAATAACTGAATGACTTCCGAAGCCGCCAGAATGACCGGACCGTAGCCATGAGCCGCGTAGGGGCTGATGGGGCGGTGGTAATAAAAAGCCGGATCGAAGCCCATACCCGTTCCCACGCAGGTACCTTCCACCTGCCCTTTGGCGTTCACTTTCGTAGAAACGGCATTCCAGGCTAGCAAACAGGCGGGGGCATAAGCCACCTTATCAATCCAGCCTTTGTTGATCGCACGGGCCAGACAATAGGCGTAAATAGCCGTAGCGGAAGTTTCCAGGTAGGAATCATTGCGGTCGAGGAGCTGGTGCCAGAAACCTGAGCCCGACTGGCAGGCGGTCAGGCCTTTCACATGAGCCTGTAATAATTCCAGAATTTTAGCCCGTTGCGGGTGATTCTCCGGTAATACGTCGAGTAGCTCCACTTTAGTCAGAATAGCCCAGCCATTGGCCCGGGCCCAGTGAAATTCAGGATGGACATTCATTCCTTCGACCCATCCGTGCATGTACAGACCTTTCTGGGGGTTAAACATCCGCTTCGAAAACTGCATAACCTGTCGGGTCGCTTCCGTGTAATATTTTGCCTCGCCCGTAAGCTTACCCATCTGAGCAAGGGCTGGCACGCCCATGAATAAATCATCCAGCCAAAGCGTATTGGGTTGCGGACGATTACGGGCCAGCGTCCCATCCGATAAACGGTATTCTTTGGTAAGAATATACGTAATGAAATGATCGATTAGTGGACGCAGTGTCGCCGTATTCCCACCTCGGACGGATTTGATCATAGCTGCCGTAAGGGCTCCCCCATCATCCAATGCGTGCGGATTGAGAAACGAACGCATGGCAAGCCGGTTCTGAGGATCTTCTTTAAGCAGTTTCTGAAAATGCGGAGCGATTTCAGCCAGAAATTTCAGTCGTTCATCCGTATAAGCTTTGTATTTGGGATCACCCGTTGCTTCGCTGGCCTGTAACAGAGCCGCGTACGTAACGCCCCATTCATAGCTGGTAAGGCGGAAGTCAGCCTTAGCAAAGGTGGTATTCGCATCAATGGAAGAAAAATCCGTCAGAATCTTATTGCTTTGTTTATCAGCAAGTTGGGTAGGCGTTACAGCATTCAAGTACGCATAAACCCGGTCTAATACCTGGGTTGCCGCTTCTGCTGAAACTTTACCATAAGGGACCGGATAGTCGGGTTGTAACAAGTGCAAAGGCGTATCAGCGTCGGTAGCCCGGGTCTCATTGCGTTGAGCAAAAGTTATCTGACACAGCACCACTAAAACAAGACTAGTGAAGATACATTTTTTCATGGAAGCGATTGTATAGAATAGGATAGAGTAAGATACGCAAATCAAAGACGGATAAACAAAAAAAAAGCCCTTAGATAGGGCTTTGGGAGGGGTTGGATATAAACGCTGTAAATGGGTAGATTGAAGGTTGGATGTACTGAACAGACAGGTTATGGTTGAACGTCGAAATCGATTTGTTCTTAAGAAAACCCCTCAAATCTAAAAGATGAGAGGGGTTTTACTACTCAGAACTAGCTACACCGTCATGAAGCTATTCTGCTTCTAAAATCAATCTTTCAAGCCGCCACTTGATTAGATTGATGAAACAAAACTACTGCCTCTAAAACGAGCCGAACTGAGTTTTCGGTGAAAGGGATATTTAGAGCGGTAAATAGTAGTAAATACCTGTTTTTCGGCAAAATTTAGTTGATAATGATGTCGTAAGTAAGTATATATACGTTGAGTAGACAATTACATCTTATTAGAAATAATTGGGGAAAAGCGAATCATTGTTCCGGTGGCAGACGTACAATCTGGCCCCAGAACTCGTATAGGCTCTTGAACGTATTGACTAAGTCGTTGTAACTCGATGGCTTTACGATGTAGGAATTTGCCCCGAAACGATACGCATTTTTAATGTCTTCGGGAACAGAAGAGGTACTCATGACAATAACCGGCAGAAAACAGGCGTGAGCGTGTTTCCGAATATATTGCAAAAGCTCAGGCCCACCGCCAGGACGGAGATTCCAGTCGAGTAAGAGCAAGTCAGGCAACTTCTGCTTGGTATCAAGCCGATGGAGCAATTCAGATTCTGTACTTACATTTTCCCATTGAACCCTGGCTCCCGCTTCTTCAAAGGCTTCCTGCACCAGGAATCGGTCATCTGCATCGTCGTCTGCTAATAGGATATGTAAGATAGAAGTCTCATTCATGACACCAACGCACTTAGTAGTATTCAGGCATACGAATACCTTTTCTAAAGGACTAGAAGCAAAAAAAACATTCCTTGATAAAAACTGAGTAAAGCTGGGAACGAAGTAAGATTTTTTTCACTATTTCGAAGCGAAGCTTTCAGACTGACTACGGATTTAGTGGAAGGGATTTCCCAACCATTTCTGTAAAGTCCTGTATAATCACTCGTTTGACTAGCATGAACCGGCCTTCATCCACTGAGTATCCTGCTTCGAGCCAGATGGCTCATTACATCTCACTAGTACCCGAATCTAAGGTACTGGAGGTATTACACCGTCAGTACGAAGAAGTTCGGCACCGCTATGAATCGTTGCTGGTACCGGAGCAGGCAGACTTTCGCTATGCCGAAGAGAAATGGAGTATCAAAGAAGTGTTGGGCCACCTGATTGATACCGAGCGTATTTTTTCTTACCGGGCTCTGGTAATTGCTCGGGGAGAAACCCAGAAACTACCGGGTTTTGAACAGGATGAATACATGGCCGTAGCTCAGTTTAGCAGACAGCCTCTGGAAGATTTACTGCAGCAGTATCAATTTTTACGCAAAAGCAATCTGCTGCTATTCCGTAGTTTCAGTGAGGAGGATCTATCCCGAATGGGTACCAGCAGTGGTTCCCCTTTGTCGAGCCGAGCCCTGATTTTTATGATTGCCGGGCACGAACGGCACCATTTGAATATTTTAACCGAACGTTATCAATTGGGATAGTTTTCTACGGAAAGAAACCTGTTAAAAATTGACGTATACCCTGGCCATGAGTACAATTCAACACGTTACTTCTTTTCTGGAAAAATGGGCTCCCCTGGCTTATCAGGAAAGCTACGACAATGCGGGTCTGATCGTTGGCGATCCACAGCAGGAAGTAAAAAATATTCTGGTAACCCTGGACTGCACGGAAGCCATCGTAGAGGAAGCCCTGCAGCGAGACTGTAACCTGATCATTGCCCATCATCCCATCGTTTTCAAGGGATTGAAACAGCTGAATGGGAAAAATTACGTCGAACGGACCGTCATCAAAGCCTTGAAAAACGACATTGCTCTCTACGCCATTCATACCAATCTGGATAGCGTAAAAGGAGGCGTAAACGATCGGATCGCTCAACAACTCGGCCTGTCGTCAGTGCGTATTCTGGCTCCCAAACGGCAGACGCTCGAAAAGCTTACCACCTTCGTTCCCGTGGAACAAACCTCGCAGGTTCTGGAGGCTCTCTATGCCGCCGGAGCGGGTCAGATCGGGGAGTATAAAAACTGCTCGTTCCGGACGCTGGGTACGGGCACCTTCACGCCAACGGGAGCCGCAGACCCTTTTCTGGGAAAACTAAATCAGCCCGAAGAAGTAGAGGAGTACCGGATTGAAGTGATTTTTCCGGCTCCTCTGGAAGGGCGGGTGTTACAGGCTCTGCGGCAGGCCCATCCCTACGAAGAAGTGGCGTACTATCTGCACCAGCTCGAAAACAGTAATCAGGAAGTGGGTTCCGGAGCGATCGGTACACTGCCCGAACCCCTCTCTGAAAACGATTGGCTAGCGTATCTGAAAAGCCGGATGAACCTGAAAGTGATTCGTCATACGGAACCGCGGAACAAAACCGTACAAAAAATTGCTATCTGTGGTGGATCGGGCAGTTTTCTGCTGAAAGATGCGTTACGGCAACAGGCGGACGTTTTCGTAACCGCTGATTTCAAATACCACGAGTTCTTCGATGCCGAAAAGCAGCTAATGATTTGTGATATTGGGCATTACGAAAGCGAAGTTTTCACGAAAGAGCTATTAAGTGAGCGTCTAACGGAAAATTTTCCTAATTTTGCGACACTTTTATCTAAAACTGACACCAATCCGGTTCACTATTTCGTGTAAGTTCTACAGTTTTTTCTTAAATGGGCTGAATGTCAGCCCGGTTGTTAAGTAAAAGCTGGAAACGATAGATTCGAAACTCTCATTCATGGAAGCAACGGTAGCTCAAAAACTCGATTTTCTCCTCCAATTACAGGCCATAGATTCTCAGTTAGACGAAATCAAAAAAATTCGCGGGGATTTGCCTGAAGAAGTTCGGGATCTTGAGGATGATATCGCCGGGTTTGAAACCCGTATCAAACGTCATAAAGATACCATCGACACGCTTGATTCCGAAATTCACGGCTATCGTCAGGCCAAGCGTGACGCTGAAAAACTGATTGTTAAGTATAAAGATCAGCAAAATAACGTCCGCAATAACCGGGAATTCGATGCCATCAACAAAGAGATCGAATTTCAGGAACTGGAAATGAAACTGGCGGATAAGCGTACGGCTGAAGCCAGCGAAAAAGTGCGTCTGAAAGAAGAAGAAATTCGTCATACGCAACAATTACTGGAAGAACGTCGCAAAGATCTTGACGCGAAACGTAAAGAACTGGACATCATTCTGGGAGAAAGCCAGGAAGATGAAAAGAAACTAAACGACCAACGCGACAAACAGGCACTGAAAGTGGAGGATCGTTTACGTCTGGCTTATCAGCGTATCCGAGACAACTCTTCGAACGGACTGGCCGTTGTAACGGTTCGTCGGGCGGCGTGTAGCGGTTGTTTCAACGTCGTACCTCCTCAACGTCAGGCCGACATTCGGGAGCAGAAGAAAATCATCATCTGTGAACATTGCGGTCGCATTCTGGCGGACGTCGAAGACGCTCCTGTTACGGTTGCTACAACTTCACGGCGGTAATTTTACTTTTACAGCAACACCAATTTGAACGAACCCGTCGAATTTTCGACGGGTTTTTTTGTACCAGCTTCAGCCCATTCTCCCATGAAACGAATCTTATTTCTTCTACTTTTCCTTCCAGGCTTTAGTCAGGCAGCCGATTTTGAATGGACGCCCCGTGTACAGCAGGCTTATCTGGACATTTTCAAACTCAAACTGAACAAAGGTCGGCAGGAACTGGCTCCCGAACTGAAAACGAACGGGGTAGCCCTGTATTTGGATGATTATGCCGATATGTTGTCGCTGCTGCTCACGGAAGATCGGAAGGCGTACGAAAGCATGGAAAAAAACGGTGAGAAACGCCTGCAACAGCTGGAGGATATGGACGAAGATTCACCCTGGAATCGCTGCCTGCGGGCCGAAATTCGCTTACACTGGGCCTTTGTAAAAATCAAATTCGGCAAGGAAGTGCCGGGAGCCTGGGATATTATCAAAGCGTACAAGCTGCTGGATGAAAACGCCCGAAAATTCCCGCAGTTTACGTACAATAAAAAAGCCCTGGGGATGCTGCACGTGCTGATCGGATCGACGCCCGAGAGCTATCGCTGGGTAACCAAACTACTGGGATTACGGGGAAATATTCAGCAGGGGTTGCAGGAAATTCACGCCGTGACGCAGAAAGAACCCTTGTTTCGGACAGAGGCTCAACTGATTGAATACCTCATGCAGGGGTATATACTGCGATTGAGTGGTCGCGAAGTGACGGATTTCCAGAAATACCTGACTCAGAACAGTGATAACTTACTGATTCAGTTTTTTGGCAATTCCATTCTGATGAAAGAAGGACACGGGGAAGCCGCATTGGCCCTGGCTCAAAATCGTCCCAACTCACCGGAATACTTGGATATACCTTTTTTCGACTACCATATCGGTGAGATCCTCTTACAAAAAGGCCAGTACGCTCACGCAATTGCCGCTTTTCAGCAATTCCTGAAACAGCATCCTGCCGGAAATTTCGTTAAAGACGCGACCTATAAACAGTACCTCTGCTACGCTCTGGCGGGTGATGAAGCCAAAGCCCGAACCCAGTATGAGCGGGTGAAAACGATAGGGCAGGCCCATAATGAAGCCGACAAATCGGCTCAAAAAGCTTGTAATGCCGCGTACCAGCCTTTGATCGATACGCAAAAACTGGTACTCAAAGCTCGTTTTGCCGGTGACGGCGGCTATTATGAAACGGCTTTACAAAACCTCAAGAACACCTCAGAAGCTCAGTTTTCGCAGCCCTACGACCAAACGGAGTACAATTATCGCAAAGCCCGTATTTACCACAAGATGAATGATTTCGTAACGGCTATTCCTTTATATGAACGGGCTATTGCTCTGGGCGAAGGACAAAACTGGCATTTTGCTCCGTCCTCCTGTCTGCAATTAGGATACATTTTTCAGTTACGCAACGATAAGGCCAAAGCCAAGAGTTACTTCGAGAAAGCCATTAGCTACAAAAAACACGAATACAAAAACTCGGTAGACGGGAAAGCCAAGGCGGCTCTCACCGAAATGGGGTACTAACAGGTATAAGGAATTCCTTTTGCAGGCAGTTGCCAGGGAAATGGTTTACATCTCACCCTCTACACCCAGACCGAACAGAGCAAAATCATACTTCACCGGATCGCTCGGATCGAAGCGACGCAGGTGATCCGTTAACTCCAGAGCGGCCTGCCAGTCGGTATTGGGTCGCTGCAATAAGCCTAGCTTTCGAGCTACCCGTTCTACGTGTACATCGCAGGGACAGACGAGTGCTGCCGGTGACAAACGATTCCAGATTCCGAAGTCTACGCCATTCGCATCTTTCCGGACCATCCAGCGGAGAAACATATTGAGGCGTTTGCACGACGATTTGCGGGCGGGCGTGGCCACGTGTTTACGCGTACGGGCCGGAGCATCTTCCAGACCAAAAAACACTTCATGAAAACGGACCAAAGCCTGTTCGGCTGGGAAGGCCGGGTGCCGCTCGGGCTGGGGTAGGGCAAGCGATGCGGGTACGAAAGCCTCTTCCAGGGACGCGTGTTCTGCGTAAAACTGCTGGAAAAAGTGCAGGAAGTAGAGGGTATCCGTAGCGTTAAATGTACGGTGTTTGAAGTGTAGAAAAGGCTTCAGATCAAGGGGTTGATGATTCCGGACGAAATCATACGGAGCCCCGTCCATGAGCCGAATCAGCTCGTTACACTTGTTGATAATCGTCTTCCGCTGACCCCAGGCCAGTACCGCCGCCCAGAATCCCATAATTTCAATATCCTGTTGCTGCGAAAACTGATGCGGAATACTGATGGGATCGTTCGGTATAAAATTCGGTTGGTTGTATTGCTGTACTTTGCTTTCGAGTAAGTCGTATAACCAGTCTGCGGAATGGGTTTTTTCAAAAAGTGCCATACTGCAAAGGTCAGCAAACAATCGCTGATTCCATACCGTTTGCTAGGAAGAGTAAGGAGAAGCTTTGAAACTTGATCAGTCGAGGAGGAGCGACAGTATAATTTCAATCATGCGTCGTTCACTAGCGGACAGTCTTTATCGAAAACATTCCCTTACGCAACCGTCAATCCAAAACTAGACAACCCACATTCATTACGCCGCTATGCCTGAATTACCCGAAGTCGAAACCTACCGACGTTATTTCGAAGCAACCTGCCTCTTCCAGCCACTGGCTGATATTCAGGTAGAAGATACCAAACTCCTGACGACTGATTACGATGTGCTGGTAGCAGCCTTACGCGGCAGGCAGTTCATCGCAACGCAACGCGTCGGTAAAAACCTGTTCGTTGAAACGGACGGCGGTTTCTTTGTGCACTTTCATTTTGGGATGACGGGTGATCTGGCCTACTATCAGTACGATCAGGAGCAACCCCGCTTTGCCCGAATCATCTTTTACTTTCAAAATGGTTATCGGCTTGCGTTCATCTGTCCCCGAAAATTTGAGCGAATTGGGTTAGTGGACGATGTAAAAGCATACCTGCTGAAAAAGCGAATTGCGGCGGATGCACTGGCTATTACGCCAGAAGAGCTGGGTCAGACACTGGCCCGTAAAAAAGCCCTGATTAAACCCGTACTGCTGGATCAGTCGGTAGTGGCGGGGATTGGCAACTGGATTGTCGATGAAGTATTGTTTCAGGCTAGGATTCATCCCGAACGGCTGGCTTCCTCGCTGACGAGCTTGGAAGTACAGGCCTTACACGGAGCTATTCAGAAAGTATTATTAACCGCTATTCAATACGAAGCGAACTACGCCCTGTTTCCGCAGGATTTCATCATTCATGCCCGCGAATGGGCCTTATCGCCGTACCCGGATCAAGGGCAGCATCTGCTTTGCCCACGCTGTCAGCAAATGCTCCAGATCAAACGGGTGGGAGGGCGTACTACTTACTTCTGTCCCGTAGATCAGCCCCCTGTTCCCGTCGCTTTGGGTTGAAATTTGGCTTGTGTAAGGTCTGATTTCCAGCAACTAGGGCCACTGTCTGGTTAATTTATTAAATTTTTTTAAAAAATACGGGTTTTGTCAGGTGGGGAGTACAAGCTTGTCAGGGAAAAGCTATATTTTTGTTGCGTTAACTAAGCCTCCTTCTATAACATGCTGCCCGAAACAGACACGTTGTTAGCTACGCCGACGCTGAACCAGCCCATCGCCTTCGAACGGATTCCTACGCAGATTTATGCTGATTCCAATGACGCATCAGCGGCGGTTGCCCGTGAAATCGCCGAAATCATTCGTTCCAAACAATTACAGGGAAAACCTGCTGTATTAGGTTTGGCTACGGGATCATCGCCTAAAAAAGTGTATGCGGAGCTTATCCGTATTCACCGGGAAGAGCGGCTCAGCTTTTACAACGTCATTACGTTCAACCTGGATGAATACTATCCCATGCAGCCCGACGGCTTACAGAGCTACGTTCGGTTCATGCAGGAGCAGCTGTTTAACCACATTGACATCCCTAAAGACAATTATTTTATTCCCGATGGCACCCTGTCACCGGCTCAGATTCCGGCTTTCTGTCAGGAATACGAACGCCGGATTGATGAACTAGGCGGTCTGGATTTTCAATTATTAGGAATTGGCCGGAATGGTCACGTCGGTTTCAACGAGCCGGGTTCACACGTGAATTCCCGCACTCGCCTGATGACGCTCGATTTAACGACCCGTATTGATGCGGCTCTGGATTTCGGCGGTCTGGCTAACGTTCCTAAAAAAGCTATTACGCTGGGTATTAACCAGATCATGAAAGCCAAGCGGGTAATTCTGCTGGCCTGGGGTGAGCACAAAGCTCCCATGATTCATGAGGCAATCGAAGGCCCCGTGACGGATCAGGTACCGGCGAGTTATCTGCAGGGACATCCCAACGTACAGTTCGTTCTTGATGAATCGGCTGCCGCTGAACTGACCCGCCGCAAAATGCCCTGGCTGGTAGAAGAGGTGATCTGGAATAAAACCATGATCAAAAAGGCCGTTACGCACCTGGCTCTTGCCCTGAATAAACCCATTCTGAAACTGACCAACCGTGATTACAACGACAACGGTCTTTCGGATTTGCTGGCTCAGGTAGGACAGGCGTACGATCTGAATATCGATGTATTCAATCAGTTACAACATACCATTACGGGCTGGCCGGGTGGAAAACCCAACGCCGACGATACGAATCGTCCGGAACGGGCTGAACCGGCTCGCAAACGTTGTCTGATCTTCAGTCCGCACCCCGACGACGATATTATCTCGATGGGTGGTACGTTCCAGCGACTCGTGGATCAGGGACACGATGTACACGTGGGTTATCAGACGTCGGGCAACATTGCCGTAGCTGATGACGAAGCCCTGCGTTTTATTGACTTCGTAGTCGATTACAACCGTCACTTTGGTATTGAAAGCCCCGAAGCTGAGCGAATTTTCAAAGATGCTGCCGAATACCTGCGTACCAAGAAGGATTCGGATGTGGATACCCCTGAAGTTCGTCACGTAAAGGGACTGATTCGGGAAGGTGAAGCTAAAGCAACGTGCCGCTTTGTGGGCAATGGTGTGGAGAATGCTCACTTCATGAAAATGCCTTTCTACGAGACGGGTAAAGTACAAAAGAACCCACTGGGCGAAGAAGACATCCAGATTGTAATGGATTTGATTCGGGAAATCAAACCGCATCAAATTTACGCCGCGGGTGATCTGGCCGATCCGCATGGTACGCACAAAGTGTGTCTGGATGCGGTCATGGAAGCCGTTCGCCGTCTGAAAGACGAAGCCTTCATGAAAGATTGCTGGGTTTGGCTGTACAAAGGTGCCTGGGATGAATGGGCAATTGACCTGATCGAAATGGCCGTACCCATGTCGCCGGATCAGGTGATGAAAAAGCGTCAGGGAATCTTTAAACATCAGTCCCAAAAAGACGGTGTGGTATACCAGGGTACCGACTCGCGTGAGTTCTGGCAACGGGCCGAAGAGCGGAACCAGGCAACGGCGAATTTATACAACAAATTGGGGCTTGCGGAGTACCAGGCTGTGGAAGCTTTTGTACGCTGGAAGTTCTAAGTTAAGCTTACCAAAAATCAACGCGACGACACCCTTAGGGGTTTCGTCGCGTTTTTTATTGGTTTGGTCCAAGGTCGTAAAACCAGTGGAGCGGTTATTTCGTAAGAAACTACGACAGTAGTTTAATTTTTGTACCGCCATTACATATCGATCCACTGTAAGCTATGACCGGAATTTTTATTGTTGCCGCCATTTTTTTTGTCGTCAGTTACCTGATTTTTCTGACCTGGGTATTGACTAAAACCAAGCGTAAGTGCGAATGCCGTGACTGCAAAACATCTATCCATATCGAACGAACCAATCGTCCGGAGGTAGTAAAAAAGCTAGCGGGTTTTATTGCCTTAAAATATTACCGGTGCCGCCACTGTTCGTCCACGTTCTACCTGTTTGAAAGTGTCCCCGACAATGAACCCGTACGAATGAAAACGCGTCGGTCGACTTCGGCCCCCGTCACCAGTATGTAAAATATGTTCTGCGTATATAAAAAGCGGCAAGCCTTTCCACCAAAAAGGCTTGCCGCTTTTTCGTAAATACTGCATAGCTTCCTAATTTACGGGCTAGCAGTCAATCGAAGCGGATTCTTCGACCTTTCTGTACCTTTATATCTCTTCCGCTGGGCCTGTTAATGGGTAATCTAACCATTTGAATGCATGGAAAATATAGAAATCATTGTCTTACTACTATTTGGCGTGACGTTCCTGACGGTCGTGAGTGCTCGTAGGAATTTTCCGCTTCCGATTGCTCTGATCATTGTGGGTTTACTGATTAGCTTTATTCCGGGCCTACCCGTCATTATTCTGGATCCTGAACTGGTCTTTTTTGTCTTTCTGCCGCCGCTACTTTACGAAGCCGCCTGGAAGGCCAGCTGGCACGAATTCAAAGCCAATATTCGACCCATCACCATGGCTGCCGTTGGTCTGGTCGTCTTTACAACCTTGTGCGTCGGCTGGGCCGTACACAGCCTCATCGATGGGATTAGCTGGGCCGAAGCGTTCTTACTGGGTGCTATCGTGTCACCGCCCGATGCTGTAGCCGCTACCTCGGTTACGAAAGGATTGGGCCTGAGTCCGAGGATTATCAGTATTCTCGAAGGAGAAAGTTTGCTCAATGATGCCAGCGGATTGATTGTATATCGTTACGCGTTGGCGGCCATTCTTACCGGGGCGTTCAATATTTGGGAAGCCGGCTACCAATTCCTGCTGGTAGTCGGTATCGGGGTAGGGGTTGGATTGGGCATTGGTTATACGCTGTACCTGATTCACAGAAAATTCGTAACGGAAGCACTGGCCGATGTAGCTCTTACCTTTTTAACGCCCTTTGCTTCATATCTATTGGCTGAGCACTTTCATGGTTCAGGCGTACTGGCCGTGGTAACCACGGGTCTGTATTTATCGTACCGTTCGGCGGATATGTTTACGACCGATTCTCGGGTACAAACCTATGCTGTCTGGGAATTTGTGGGTTTTATTCTGAATGGATTAATTTTCATTCTATTGGGCTTACAAATGAAGATGGTACTGGCAGAGCTGGAATCACTGACTACGCATGGAATCTGGGTACTGATTGGCTATGGTCTGGTGGTGAGTATAGTGGTGATTCTGGTGCGATTTATCTGGCTCACGCCCGCCGCCATTTTGCCCCGCCAGCTTTTTAACCGGAATAACCAACGCGAACTTTTTGATCGGCGTAATCTGGTCGTGATTGGCTGGTCGGGCATGCGGGGAGTCGTATCGATGGCTATTGCTTTGTCCATTCCCCTTACGTTGCCTAATGGAGATCTGTTCCCTAACCGGAATCTGATTATTTTTCTGACGTTCTGCGTGATTATTGTAACACTGGTGGCTCAGGGCCTAACTTTACCCTGGGTGATCCGTAAACTGAAAATGCCCCGATACTCCATTCTGGCCGAGGAATACGAAGTACGCAGTCGGGTACTAAGTGCGGTTATGACGCATATTGAGGAGAACATGAGTGACGTGGATGACGTGGTGCTCAAACGCATCAAGAGCAGCTACCAAAATCGGTTTGAACGCTTGCAACATACGGAGCTTCCCCTACCTGAGAAAGAGCAGAAATTTGCTGAAACGCCGGCTTTGCGGATTTTTAACCTGTTTTCCCGGGTACAATTAGAAGTGATCGAGGTAGAGCGTAGTATTCTTCAGCAATTACACCGCGAGGGTAAAAGCAACGAAGAGGTACTCCGGAAAATCGAATCGGAACTGGATATTGAAGAAACCCGTCTTCAAATTGAGTTGGTGAAATAGCTTAGGGATTCCAATCAATTGCAAAGGTAAGAAGCCAGGGTTTTCGCCCTGGCTTCTTACCTTTGAACCCCGCAAAGGCTCGCCTGGATCAGGGCATCAGAAGTACCGCATTTGGCCCACCTTTCCCGTACCCTTATCAAGTTCGTACCGTAGAAAAAACTGCCAGATCGTACTTTCCTGCGTACTGAAACTGAAATCGCCGCTGTGAGGAGCGTTAAAATCGTAACTGGCTCCGACCCGGAAACGATCGCCGAGTTGTACTTCCGCCGTTCCTAAAATGCCATCTCTGCCGCCCAGGGTCTGAAGTGTACTCTGGTACCAGACGCCAACCCCTACGTTTTTATACCAGAACGTCGCATTGACATCCGCTTTCGTTTGAAAGCCAAGGCCGGGATTCTGGCCGCGTACCAGCGTGGCCGCTTTTAATTTCCATTCTTCCGTCAGCGAGAATACGTAGCCAGCCGTCAGGAAGATTGGTTTAGCCGTAGAGTAATAGTGCGTTTGATTTACTAAATTCTGAGTCGACAGCCCCACGTAGTACACGGGCGTTTTGTACTGAACACCGAAGCCCAAAGTGAAGGGATACGCATTATTGCCCACAAAATTGTTAGGGAGTACGACTTGCGTAATCCCCATTTGTACGCCCGCCGAAAGAATTTCGTTTTCGGAGATCCGGTGCCGATACGCGGCCGTCCCGTAGAAGCCCACGGAAGCTACCGAATACGGATCACGGAAGGCCTGGAAACCAAGAGCCCAGTTTTCACCCACCGGACTATCCACCGTGAAATACTGCGAACTATACGTGTTTTGGAACTGTACCGAACGACGTCGGTTGAGAAAGGTCATGCTGGTTACATCACGCGTACCCGCGTATGCTGGATTAATGGCTAGTTGACTGAAGGGATAGCTACTGTAGGTGCCTTCCATTTGGGCCGAAGCCATCTGACAGACCAGCAGGAAGATCAAAAATAGAAGTGATCGCATCGTTGGTTAGGTGAGTATGGAAAGCGAAAGTAAGGAAGGCAAGCGAGAAATACAGAATCGTCTTTCGAAGAAGTAGACAACGCAGGCGTACTTTATTCCCGTTGGTGCACCGAATGTGCGGATTCATCCGAATAAGGTGGTAAAGAAACAGCGAGAAGAGAAATTTTGCTGCTTCAACGCTCAATCAATTCATGCCATGAAATCGTATGCATTTGTACTGTTTTTGTTTGTAACTACTCTGTTCTCCTGTAGTCGCTGGGAGGACGTCGGCCCGTATGACGAAACCACCGCGGAATACGGCCTAACGAATTTCGATCGTCTTCGGATGGGTAACGCCTTTAAGGTACGGGTCGTACGGGGAAACACGTACCGAATTGTCGCCCGAGGTCATCGCAGCGACGTTCAGGATCTGAGCGTGAAGAAGGTGAATGACAATCTGGAGATTAGTTACAACCACTGGAGCCGCAGCCGGAAACATCCGATGGAAATTGAAATCACGATGCCGGAACTGAAGAAAGCCGAATTTTCGGGAGCTGTCAACGCCCGCATCTGGGGTTTTGAGGACGAAGAGGATTTGGAATTCGAGCTTTCGGGAGCTTCGGACCTAGCCTTTACCGGGAATACCGAACGCCTGCAGGCCGATCTTTCGGGAGCCAGTCGCCTCGATCTGGAAGGTACTACCGAACAACTCGACGTTGAATGCTCCGGAGCCTCTAAACTTCGAGCCTATCAGTACCCCAGCAAACAGGCCAAAATTGATTTGTCCGGAGCCAGTGAAGCCCAGCTTTCGGTAACGGAACAGCTCATAGGTAAAGCCAGTGGAGCCAGTTCGTTACGCTATCGGGGTAATCCTCGTACTAATCTGGATCTGTCCGGGGGCAGTACGGTTTCGCAGGATAAATAGTCCTTCAAAACAAAAATTTAAAATTTATACGAAGCCTTTGCAACGCAGTGCCCACTTATGCGGTATTGGGTTGCAAAGGCTTCGGCTTTTCAAACGTCGAGAAAACCAGCGGACTCATCGCTGGATCTGGGTTTTCGGCCTCCGAAAACAGGATTATGACAAAATCACTGGCGGTATTGAGGACATGACCACTCCGTTTACGATACGAATTTCAGAAGCCCGACGAATGCTGCTACAGGCCGTATTCTGGTGCCTGTTTGTGTTTTGGCCGCTGCTTTTCCGTTCGCATACCGTCCACGTACCCCGGTTTCATCAACCGCCCGACCCCGTGTACATGGCAGCTTTAAACGGACTGGCCGTACTCTTCTTTTACCTGAATACCCGCATTCTGATTCCCCGGTTTCTGGAGAAAAAAGGGCTGAGTATGTATCTGCTGGTGGTGGCGGCATGTGGACTGGTGATGGTCCTGCTTTCGCTGGAACTGCGTTCACTGGCGTTCAGGGCCGATTTGACCGACGTCCGCTTCATCACCGGGACGATCTTTCCCGTACTATTCATTTTTTCGCTAAGCACCACGTACAAGGTCCTGAATGATTTTCATCGGCGGCAGCAGCTGGAAAAGGAACGGGAAAACGAGCGACTGAAGTCCGAACTGAGTTTCCTGCGTTCGCAGATCAGTCCGCATTTTCTGTTTAATATCCTTAATAGCATCGTCTCGCTGGCCCGTTTCAAACCTGAGTCCGTAGAGCCCGCTACCATTCAGCTGGCGGAACTGATGCGGTACATGCTGTACGAATCGGACGAAGCCAAAGTGCCGATGGATCAGGAAATTCGGTACCTGCGGAGTTACATCGATCTGCAAACCTTGCGACTGGGAAAGAAAGTACAGATTGACCTGGATCTGGGAGCCGTTGCCGGTAATTATTCCATCGAGCCCATGTTACTGATTCCCTTCGTGGAAAATGCGTTCAAGCACGGAATTGGAATGATTTCCCGCCCGGCCATTCAGTTACAGCTGCACGTTCGCGAGCGAATGCTGTATTTTCTGGTAAAAAATAAAGTCAGTATGCAACCCGACGACCCTAAAGATCATCATTCGGGTATCGGGTTGAAAAACGTTGAACGTCGGCTCAACCTGCTGTATCCCAATCATGACCTTCAGATTCGGGAAAACGAGGGTTGGTACGCCGTTCAGTTAACCCTTGAATTGTCATGAATAAAATCCGCTGCGTAGCCGTAGACGACGAACCGCTGGCTCTGGAATTACTGGCCGATAACATTCGGAAAGTGCCCTATCTGGAACTGGTAGCCACGTGTGAAGATGCCCTGGAAACGCTGGAAGTACTCCAGAAAGAGGCCGTCGATCTGGTGTTTATGGACATTCAGATGCCCGGATTGACGGGGACCCAGTTTTTGAAATCGCTGCAACAGCGGCCACAGGTCATTTTTGTAACGGCCTATGAACAGTACGCCCTAGAAGGTTTCAACCTCAGCGTGCTGGACTATTTGCTTAAACCGGTACCGCTGACGCGATTTTTGCAGGCGGCCGAAAAGGCCAAGGATTATTTCGCCCGCACCCCCAGTACAGGGCCGTCGCAGGAGGAACATTTTTTCGTACACGCCGATTATTCACTGGTGAAAATTCAGATTCCTACCATTCTGTACATTGAAGGACTGAAAGATTACGTAAAGATTCATACGACTGTACACGCCCGCCCGGTCATTACCCGGATGACGCTCAAGAATCTGGAAGAGCTACTGCCGTCGCCGGCTTTTCTGCGGGTACATCGCTCGTACATTGTGGCTACCGAGCGGGTTGATGCCATACGTAAACTGAAACTCACCGTTGCTGGAAACAGTATACCCATGAGTGAACAGTACGTACCACAGATTTACGAAACCTTGCAGGTGAGTAAACACGCGTAGCCAGAAAATATTGCTAAGATTCGTTTCGGGCATACACGATAGGCGGGCGACAGGCCGTTAGTAATGAAGTTCTTTTAAACGAACAGCGGCTTTTCGGGTGATTTTCCGAAAAATAAAGCGAAAAATCGGAATGATTTCAGGATTTAAATAATTGGGAAATAGGAAGGGAAATACGGCTTTGAATCGCGAAGACTGCGGTTTTTATCGTTGAAATCAGGGTTTTTTGGAAAAAGCACCTGAACGAGAACGGTGAAAAAGCTTCGCGTTTGGTTCAGCTTTTCGACTAGCCATTTTATTTCCTAGAAATAGACCTCTATTTTTGCGTTTTTATTGGGCAGAAAAGCTGGTACGCCAACCGAAACTACCCCAACAAGAATCAGACGTAAGCAGTCATTTTAAATAATTCCGGATCAGAACATGGAAGGTCATTTTGAATACGGACGACAAACAGACCTCCACGGATTCATTAATCAAACTTTATTCTCATACCGCTAATCATTCATGAAACGGTTTGAATTTTCTATGATGTCTCTTTTTTCAAATCCCACCTCTGTGCGTAGTACTTCTCGCGGATTCCGGTCAATGAACCGTTCCTTAATTGCCATTGCCGGTCTGGCTGTCCTGGGCTTTTCCTGCAAGGATAGCAACAACGATGAAAGCGTGATGGGCAACTGGAAGGCTGAATCTCCTTTCGAAGGCGTAGCCCGTAGTGGTGCTGCCAGCTTTGTAATTGATACAGCCGCTTACATTTCAACAGGTTCGGATAACAATAATAACCGCTTGGCTGATTTATGGGAGTACAATGGACGTACCTGGACCCAGAAAGCTAATTTCCCCGGTGCCGGTCGGACGGGTGCTAGTGGCTTTGCCGTTGCGGGCAAAGGTTACGTAGGCTTAGGCCAGCTGCAGGGTGGTGTATATGTGAAGGATTTCTATTCGTATGATCCAACGGCCAATAAATGGACCAAGATTGCGGATTATATGGGAACGGGCCGTGTAGGAACGGTTTCCTTTAGTGTCAATAACAAAGGCTACGTAGGAACGGGTTTCGACGGTAATAACCTGAACGACTTGTATTCTTACAATCCCACTTCGGCAACCTGGACGAAGGAAAACAGTTTCCCGGGTGCCAAACGTGAAGGTGCGGTAGCCATGGTAATCAACAACCTGGTTTACGTGGGTACGGGTACGGGTAATGCTCAGACGTTACGTGACTGGTGGGAATTCAATCCCTCCAATGGAATCTGGACCCAGAAGAAAGATTTCACGACGGACCAGTCAGCCATCATGCGTAGTTATGCCAGCTCCTTTGTTATCAATAACCGGGGTTATTTGTTAATGGGTGTAAATGGCGATTCGAAAGTATGGACTTATGATGCGGCTACGGATACTTGGGCATCAGACTATGAGTACACCAACACGAACAATAAGTTTAGAGCTGCTCCCAGTGGCCGTTCACGGGCGGTAAGCTTCAGCATGAAAAACTTAGGATACATTGCGACGGGTGCTGCTTCTACAACCCGATTAGACGATATCTATTCCTTTAATCCTGCTGCTGCTCGCGAAGTAGTTGAGTAGGACTAAAGTAAAGCTATGCGTAACAAACGTATCTGGTGGTTGTTGGGAATACTCCTTTTGGTGGCAGGCGTATACTATTGGCGAATGACGTATGCCTATGAAGTACGCGTGTTTGAAACCGCAAAAGGATGGGGGTATCAGATCGAACAGGGAGGAAAGCCCTTTATTCACCAGCCAATGATTCCGGGTATCGTGGGAGAGAAGGGTTTTGCCAACGCTGAGCAGGCCCGAAAGGCGGGAGATCTGGTGGTTGAAAAAATCAGCAACCGCCAATTACCTCCTTCACTTACGGTCGAAGAATTAAAAGGCATTGGCGTAGAAGTACCTTAAGGAATTAGAACGGGAGCGGGATCAAATGCCCGCTCCCTGTTTATTCGATATAACTATTCAATGAAGAATTGGAAAACCTGGCTTTCGTTAGGCTTTATAGCAAGCGGGCTTTATTCGTTAGGCGGATGCCAGAAGGGAGATCTGACACTGGGCTCCGAAATCATTCCGAATGAAAACCTGTCCGTAGTCATGGTCGATACCTTTACGGTAAAACTATCTACGGTAGCGGTAAGCGATTCAGCTGTTACTTCGGCTGATTCCAGTGTATATGTAGGTCGCTGGACAGATGCCAATACCGGTACGCAGGACTTCGTCGCGTTTATGAGTCCTACCTATGTTAGTAGTACGCTGAATACGCGGTCGGGAGCCCGGTACGATTCGCTGGTGCTGGTACTGCCCTTGTCTTTGTCCTACGGAGATAGTGTACAGACGTTCAAGATTAGTACGCATCAAACCACTACACCACTAGTATCGACCCTTGCCTATTACAATACCAACACTTCGGTTCAGTACCAATCCAAGCCGTTGGCTCAGGCAAGTTTTGCTCCGGGGCGGGGGACAACACCCAGTGTTCGGCAGCGTTTTTCGGATACCTTAGGCGTCCAGTTGTTTAATGCCTTACAAAACAATACGATTAACAGCAGCGAGACCTTGCATAATCTGTTGCCAGGTGTGGCTTTGAAAGGATCTTCGAAGGGAAACGTGATCGTAGGACTTAGCGTACCCCGAAGCTATTTACGGGTGTACTTTCACGATGATAACCTGTTGACGCCCACGGCTGAATCCGTTGATATTCCTTTTACGTTCATGCATTATAGCCGTTATTCGAGCAATTTCACCGGAACGCCGCTGGCTAACTTAAAACCGGGACCGACGTCTGTGAATAGCACCCTGACCAATAACATGGCGTATATCACGCAGAGTGGTCCGCTCCGTACCCGCGTTGAATTTCCCTATTTGACCGAAACCCTGGAACCGTACTTTACCTTACTGGGTGTAAACCGGGCGGAATTGGTATTCGATCCTATTCGTACGGATGTTCGCGATAACACAAACCCGCCTTCTACGCTGGTGCTGTATAAGACGAATGCCGTTAACGACATTCTAACCAATCAGCCCGTGGAAAATGTGCAGGGCATCGGAACGCCTGTATCGGCTACGTATGTGAGCGACAATAGCGGCTGGGCACTGAAGGATCACTATACCTTTAATGTGACTAACTACTTTAATCTAATTTTGAAAAGAAAAGTCCAGAATGCACCCCTGGTTCTGACGCCGCCCGTAGGAGCTCAGCAATACCTGAATTTCTCCCGAACGGCTTTAGGGAATCGAAATTATACGTCGGATCGGGTAAGGCTTCGTTTATACTTTACGCAATCCAACTAAGAAAATCCCCGGCTTCAGCTGGGGATTTTTGTTTTCCAACGGTAGGACTTATGCCCCGGTTATCACAAAAAGGGCAAATTCAGCCATTTCCCGAGCATCTTTGCAGCGTTAAACAAGCCTTGAATACAGTTTGTCGTTTTTAAGCCATAAACGACAGGTCTTCAATTCTACCCTATGAAACATTTTCTTCTTATCTGGCTGCTGGGCGTCCTGCTGCTACCGAACGCCCGGGGGCAATCCAATGAAAAAGCAACCATTTCCGGTTACATTAAAGATGCTGCCAACGGCGAAGGACTCATCGGCGTTTCGGTATTTGTGAAAGAAAAGAGTACCGGTACCACTACCAACACCTACGGTTTTTACTCCATTACGCTGCCGAAAGGCAAGTACACGCTGGTTTACACGTACGTTGGTTATCAGCGTCAGGAAAAGCAGGTGGACCTGACCACGCAGGACGTGAAACTGGACCTTGAACTCAAAGACGAGGGCGTGCAGTTGCAGGACGTCGTCATCCGAAGTCAGGGCGAAGACGAGAACGTAAAGTCGGTTGAAATGTCCGTCAATAAGGTGGACATCAAAACGATTCGTCAAATGCCTGCCTTACTCGGTGAAGTCGATCTGGTTCGCAGTATTCAGTTGCTGCCCGGCGTATCGACCGTGGGCGAGGGAGCTTCCGGGTTCAATGTACGGGGCGGCGACGTGGGCCAAAACCTGATCCTGCTGGATGAGGCACCCGTTTACAATGCTTCGCACTTATTCGGCTTCTTCTCCGTTTTTAATCCCGATGCCGTTAAAGACGTCAAGCTCGTGAAGGGAGGAATCCCGGCTAATTACGGCGGACGTATTTCTTCCATTCTCGACGTTCGAATGAAGGAGGGGAATGCAAAGAAAGAGGAGATTAATGCAGGTATTGGGTTGATCTTCAGTCGGCTTTCGTACGAGCGACCCGTATTTAAGGGCAAAGGTTCATTTATCGTCGCGGGCCGACGGTCCTACGCCGATGTACTCGCCAAACCGTTCCTGACGGGCGATTTGAAAGGAACGATCTTCAACTTTTACGATCTCACGGCGAAGGCCAATTACCAGATTAATGCCAACAACACGGTGTATCTGTCGGGATATTTCGGACGGGATAATTTTGGTAGTAAACAGTTTGGATTCAACTGGGGCAACGGAACGGTTTCGGGACGGTGGAATCACATCTTCAGTAACCGCCTGTTCCTGAATCTTACGGGTTACTACTCCAATTACAAGTACTCCCTTGGTACTGGCGACGATCCCAAAGACGCTTTTCAATGGAATTCTCAAATTAAAAACCTGAGTGGGAAAGCAGATTTTACGTACTTCCTCACGCCCGACAATCAGATTACATTCGGTGGGCAGTATATTTATTATAATTCTGCTCCCGGAAAAGCCTTTGGTATTTCAGCGGGTCAGCGGACGGATATTAGTCTGGAAGGGCGGTACGGGGACGAATCGGCCCTGTACGTGGCGAACGAACAGCGGCTGGGCAGTCGGGTTACATTACAGTATGGTCTGCGGTATTCGTTGTTCCGGAGTCTGGCTCCCGGTGATGTGATTACCTACGAACCTACAGAACCCGGGGAGCGGCTGGAACCGCAATTGCCCGGTCGTCGCGTTGAAAGTGGCGTACTGAAAACTTACGGTAACTGGGAACCGCGTTTTTCGGCTAAAATTGAAGTTTCGCCCCGCTCTTCAATTAAGCTGAGTTATAACCGGATGGCTCAGTACCTGCACCTGCTCTCGAATACGGCTGCTTCTTCACCGCTCGACGTATGGACCTTATCGTCGAGCAATATCAAGCCCGAATTAGCCGATCAGGTTGCGTTAGGCTGGTTCCAGAACTTCAAAAACAACGCGTACGAGTTTAGTATTGAAGGCTATTACAAAAACCTGGAAAACCAGATCGATTACGTGCGGCGTTCCGATCTGCTGCTCAATCGTTTTCTGGAAGGGGATTTGCTCTACGGAAAAGGTCGGGCATACGGAGCGGAATTTTACCTGAAGAAAAATCAGGGTAAACTCACGGGCTGGATCAGCTATACGCTGGCTCGTACGGAGCGGCAGGTGGAAGGCATCAACAAGAACAATTGGTTTCCCACCCGCTTCGATAAAACGCACAACCTGACGGCGGTTGGTCTTTATCAGCTTAACCAGCGATGGTCCTTCTCGGCCAACTTCGCGGCTTCTTCGGGAACGCCTGCCACATATCCAACGGACCGTTTTGAGATTGATGGTATTGCCGTGGGTGATAATTATTTCGATACCCGGAACGCCAACCGGATTCCCTGGTACCATCGCCTGGATTTAGCGGTAACACAGAAAATTCGTAAAAAGCTGTTTGGCAAAGGAGAAGCCGAGTGGGTGTACTCGATTTATAACGTTTACGGACGGCGAAATCCATTCTCCGTGTATGCCCGGCAAAATGGGGACAACAGCTTGCAAACCGAAGCTATTCGTTTTGCCGTGCTGGGTTCGCTGGTGCCATCGATCACCTACAACGTAAAGTTTTAAACGCATTCGAAGTATTCGCTATAAACGTATGAAATCCTTTCCCTTATACCTTTTACTCGCCCTGAGCAGCTTGCTCATGTCCTGCGAGGATGTGATTGACCTGCGTACGCAAACGGGTCCCACCCGTCTGGTGGTCGAAGGCTGGATTAACGATGACGCTACGCCACAAACCATTCGGCTGACGCTTTCCCAAAATTATTTTAACAACAACCGGGCTTTGCCCGCGACGGGAGCGACGGTAACTGTTTCCGATGATCTGGGAAAGACCTACCGTTTTGTGGATGAAAAACAGGACGGTAACTACGTCTGGAAACCAGCGGCTTCCGAGAAGATGGGCCGATTGGGCGGAAAATATACGTTGAACGTTGCTTACGCCAGCGAAACCTATCAGGCCGAAACGGAAATTAAACGGGTACCGACCATCGATTCGCTGACCTATTACTACGATAAGCCAACGTTTGTAGCGGATGACAGTCCGAAAGAAGGCTATGTAGCGGAATTTTACGCCCGCGACTTTACCGGAGCCGGTGATTGTTACTGGATCAAAACCTACAAAAATGGCCAGCGGTACGACCGATCGGCCCGCGACCTGTCGATTGCCTACGACGCCGGATTTAGTCCCGGAGCGGCTACGGATGGGCTTATCTTTCTGTTACCCGTTCGGCGTTCGATCAACTCCGACCGACTCTTCCAGGAAAATGATTCCATTCGGGTAGAGTTGCTCAGTATCACCCAGTCTACGTACAGCTTCATCCGGGCGGTACGGGAAGAGTCCAGTAACCAGGGGCTGTTTGCTACGGCCCCGTCAAACGTACCGACTAATATTCTTAATACGCGTACGGATGGTCCCAGAGCACTGGGTTGGTTCGGTGGTTCGTCGATTAGCCGGTTTAGTACGGTATTCCGCAAGGAAAATGCCCGTCCGAAACCTTAAGTCGGTACAGGTACCCGTTGCTACGAAAAGAAAAAGCTTTCCAGTTTCGCTGGAAAGCTTTTTCTTTTGGGTTGGATAGACGGTTGATGCAAAGACTATTCGGAAAGCGAATTGCAGTACCGGAACAGCTCAACGATGGGTTTTTCTTCGTCGTAGCGGTACCATTTTACCCGATTCACAAAAAAGCTAACTTCGTCCTGCTGGTTAGGCAGCGTTTTGTAAATCTGCCGGAGCCGGCCTTTGTATTTCACAATCTGTCCGTTGGGGTGCTGAAAGTAGTATACATTCTTCTTCTGTTTTTCGTCGTGAAACGGCACCTTCAGTACTTGCTCGCGACCCAGTAACCGAATCCGCCCATCGACCAGTACTTCAAAAAAGGTCGGTACCATGCGGTCCCGGTGAGCGAAGGATTCGACGATAAACGTCCGCATCCGATTGGCTTCTTCGTCGTAGTAATAAAACGAGGCTACTTTCTGAGCGGAAAGAACGTTGGTTACGCCATCCATACTAAATTCCAGCAAACCCAGGTCAGTATTGAAGTGTAGCTCGCCCGTTAGCCATTCGCCCGATTGTAGTTCAACTTTACCGGAATACCAGTTGGGCTGCTGCCTGGCAAGAACAGAATGAACAAAAAGGCTACAAAAAAAAACCAAAGTAAATTTTAATGAGGTAAAGGTTTTCATGGCAATCATTTTTAAGTATTCGGATTGAAGAAAATTTTAACGCGTACTTCAGTGGTTTCACCCAATAATCTTTGTTTTGATTTTGTACTGTTTGAAGTTTTTTTTGAATTAATCCAACAAATGTGTGGAAATATTTTGGATTCATCTAAATAAATACTCTGTTTTTTCGCTAGAAATCAGCGATTTAAGCATGAGTCGAACTAAAGAGTTGGTAAGGGCAGGAAAGCCATAAAAAAAAGCCTTTCCGCTTAAAGAAAGGCTTTTGTAAGCAAGTGAAGAATTAAGCTTAAATCAGCGGTTTGAGCCCATTCAGCAAATGACCCATTTTGTCGCGTTTCGTCGTCAGGTAACGCTCGTTATAAGGATTGGAAGGAATCTCAATGGGGATGGTTTCTACAATTTCAACGCCGTAACCCGACAGAGCCGTCCGTTTTTTCGGATTGTTGGACATCAGTCGCAATTTGGTAATACCTAAATCCCGCAGAATCTGAGCCCCGATGCCGTAGTCGCGTTGGTCCATTTGAAAGCCCAGCTCCAGATTGGCTTCCACCGTATCCCGACCCATTTCCTGCAATTTATACGCCCGGAGTTTGTTCAATAGTCCAATGCCACGACCTTCCTGAAACATGTACAGCACGACACCTTTCCCTTCTTTCTCGACCATCTGCATGGCCCGGTGTAACTGCTCCCCGCAATCGCAGCGGCAGGAGCCAAAAATATCGCCCGTAACGCAGGAGCTGTGCACCCGTGTCAGTACGGCTTCACCTTCTTCCCATTCGCCTTTTACCAGAGCCAGGTGCGTATCGCCGGTAGCGACCTGCGTATACGCAATCAGGCTAAAATGGCCCCATTCGGTGGGCATATCCACGCCAATTTCGCGTTTGATCAGTGTTTCGGTTCGCAGACGGTAGGCGATCAGGTCTTTGATACTCACCAGCTTCATTCCAAAACGATCGGCAATTTTCCGTAGCTCGGGGAGGCGGGCCATGGTACCGTCTTCGTTCAGAATTTCAATCAGGGTGCCCGAAGGTTTCAAGCCCGCCAGTACGGCAAAATCGACGGCTGCTTCGGTGTGGCCGGGGCGGCGGAGTACGCCTTCGGCTTTGGCTTTCAGGGGAAAAATATGGCCCGGACGACCCAGATCTTCGGGTTTCGTGTCCGAGTCTACCAGGGCCCGAATCGTTTTGGCCCGGTCGGAAGCTGAAATACCCGTGGTACAGCCGTTGCCCAGCAAGTCGACGGAGACAGTAAAGGCCGTTTCATGGTTGGACGTATTCTGGCCCACCATCATATCCAGTTGTAATTCCTGACAGCGGGCTTCCGTGAGGGGTACGCAAATCAGCCCGCGGGCCTCCTTGGTCATGAAGTTGATGATTTCGGGCGTGATTAGCTCCGAGGCACAAATCATATCCCCTTCATTTTCACGGTCTTCGTCATCGACGACGACGATAATTTTACCGGCCCGAATGTCTTCAATGGCCTCTTCGATGCTGTCTAATACGATGGGACTTTCTTCCATGGCTGCTTGGCAATGTATGGGAATCTGTGAAATCAGAAGTTTGGCAAATTCTGCCTAAATTATACGTCTGAGAATCTTTCTTACGTTCTGACCACAGTCAACACCCTTTTTGGGTGTTAGGTTTCTTCGAGAAATGTGAATGAATGCTCAAAACTACAGTCCTATTTTGGAATGATGGCAGGATTCATTGAAATTTGACCAATAGCTCATAGAAAGACCAGAAACTTCAGATGCGGATACGTATACTTTTACTGCTTTTAGGAATTGTATGGGAAGGCTGGGCTCAGTGTCCGACCAAACTGGTAAATGGCACGCAAGATTACAAAGGCAGATTACAGGTATCTAGCAGCCAGGGAACTACCATGATTGCGGAAGGAACTTCGGACCGGATACTGAAAATCTGCAAGGGTACTACGATTCAAGTGGAAGATGTTACCGCCAATAACAACCCGAGTCTTACCGCTTATAATTTTAATTACCAATCAGCAGAAGTAGACTTAAGTGCTCCACTCTTCGACAAGGTTAATAAATCATATACGTATGCAAAGGCGGGTACGTACGGATTGATTATGGTCGGAAGTGCGTCGGGTACGGGATCGTATGCTTGTCAGACGGTACAGGTGCTGGGTAATCCTGATCCTAACTTCGAAGTCGATGCCTGTGAAATTGAGCAAGTTACCCTGGTGATTCCTAAAGATAGTTCCAGAAATCCTTACGACGAATTTACAGTAGAGTGGGGGGATGGAAATACAGAAAAAGTACTAAAGAAAGATTTGCCCCTAACGAAAGTGCATATCTACAAAAATGCCGGTACAGGCGTTGCAATTTCGGTTCAGGGTACATATGAAGGGAATATATGCAGTAGTTCTAAAGTCAGCAAGTTCATTGACCCCGGCAAGCTCAACCAGTCACCCAAACCCATCGTAACCTTACTGGAGCTGTCAGCAACCAAAACCGTAGCGACCATTCAGTTTGCCGGACCCGTTTCTACAACGCAGGAAATTTTTCAGAAGGAAGTGGGTGGTACTTACGTTAGCACAGGCATTCAGATTCAAAATAATCTAACCTCAGAACGGATTACCAATCTTAACCCCACAAAACAGTACTGTTTTCAGGTCCGTTCGGTAGGGGGCTGTGCGAGTTCCAGCGGTTCGGATGAAATTTGTACTTTACCCATCACGGTAGTAGCAAAAGCAAAGCAGATGGAGGTAAACTGGTCGGCCTATCCACAAGCCACGGCTGCTTTCGAATCGTATACGGTAAGTAATGGTACAACGACTTTTCCGGTCATTACAGATCGCACCCAAACCCAGCTCATTGATCAATCCGAACTGGAATGCGGCACCTCGTATTGCTACCGCGTAACGGCCCGGGTCAATAACATCAATTCCATATCCAACGAGGTTTGCGAGGAAATCGAGTCTACCGTAAAGCCAGATCCCATCACCCAGGCGTATGCCACACTGGCCGGAAAGGCCGCTGTATTGACCTGGGAGTCGCCGGGAGGTAAGATTCTGGACTATGAAATTTTACGAGCCGAAGCTGGAAGTAAGCTGGAGAAAATTGAACCAGATACAACGATTGTTAATCCGTATAAAGACAGGCAGATCAATCCCTTGCAACGCTCATACTGTTATCAGATTTCGTACGAAAGTGCCTGTAAAACCTGGTCAAATCCGTCGGCTGCTGTCTGTACTATTTACCTGAGTCAAAAAGGCGGCGAGCTTTTCTGGACAAGCAATAACCCCTTTACTGAAGACCTTAGCGAGTACACCGTACAGGCTCTGGATGCTCAGGGGAATGTGGTGGCTTCCAGTAACGTCGCCAAAGCCACAAGCATTAGTGTAAGCAGTCTCGGCTTTCCTATTTCGCCCGATTACGAATATCGGATTCAGTCCACCTCGGCATCCGGCCACATCAGCTGGTCCAATTCAATTCCCATTCAGGAGTTTTTTCAGGTCTACGTACCTGATGCTTTTACACCCAATGGGGACTCCCAGAATGACGTTTTCCTGCCGAAAGTATTACACGTCAACGCTTTAAAATTGACGGTATTCGACCGGTGGGGTAATTCTATTTTTTCTACGGAAGACGAAAGCGAAGGCTGGGATGGGTCCATCAACGGGAAACCCGCTCCGCAGGGCAGCTATTCGTACCGCCTGGATGTTCGGAATGAGCTAGGCGATTCGTTTACCAAACGGGGCGTTTTCCGCCTCATTCGTTAAGGGGAATCGGGGCGTCGCGGGTGTTGGGCACGATTTTGTACCCGTTTTCTCTACCTTTGTAATCAGTTACATTCAAACCGAACGACTACACATGTTTGATATGCTAGGCATGATGGGCAAGATGAAAGAAATGCAGGCCCGCATGAAAGACGCTCAGGAAACCCTTCCTTCCATCACCGAAACGGCTGAAGCCGGGGCGGGGCTGGTAAAAGCAACCGTGAATGGACGCAAACAACTCGTTCATTTGGAGATTGATCCGGATCTGGTGAAACCCGAAGAAACGGAAATGCTCCGTGACCTGATCGTGGCCGCTACTAACAAAGCCCTCGAAGCGGTAGAAGCCCGCGTGGCGGATCACCTCAAGCAGGCTACCGATGGTTTGCTGCCCAATATTCCCGGTATGGAAGGCTTATTCGGTAAATAATCCGGTCTTATCCGAGTCAAGGAAGAGAAAAGACGTTCTGGTCTTTTCTCTTTTTATTCTTTCCCCATTTTGTATCCATTGCCTGGCTGGGCAAACCTGTATGGACCTTCTGGCCATTGTTATCCTGAATTACAACGGGAAATCCTACCTGGAAAAATTTCTTCCTACCGTACTGGCTTACGCGGATGGTCATGCCGTATACGTCGCTGATAACGCATCCACGGACGACTCCGTAACCTGGTTACAAACGCACTTTCCGGAAGTTCGGCTCATTCGCAATACCGTCAATCACGGCTTTGCCGGAGGGTACAACGAAGCCCTCCGACAGATTCCGGCCGAGTACTATTGTCTGCTTAATTCCGATGTTGAAGTGACGTCGGGCTGGCTCGTGGCACCCTTGCGTCTTCTGCAGCAGCATCCGCAGGTGGCGGCAGTACAGCCCAAAATTCGCGATTACAACTACCGGGAACATTTCGAGCACGGCGGCGGCGTGGGCGGACATCTGGATTTTCTGGGTTATCCTTTTACCCGGGGCCGTTTGTTTGAGACCCGTGAACGCGATCAGGGCCAGTACGATACCGATGAACCCTGTTTCTGGGCCTGCGGTGCCTGCATGTTCGTACGGGCAGCGGTGTACCGGGAATTAGGTGGATTTGATGCCGATTTCTTCGCCCACATGGAAGAAATCGACCTTTGCTGGCGAATGCAGCTGGCGGGGTATGAGGTTTGGGCTACGGCCGGTTCGACGGTGTATCACGTGGGTGGGGGAACGCTGGACTACCTGAATCCCCGCAAAACCTTTCTCAATTTCCGGAACAGTCTGGCGATGTTGTATAAAAACCGGCCCGCCCGAAATCTGTACGGAATCATTCTGCTGCGGCTGATACTTGACGGACTGGCGGGCGTTCGGTACGTGCTGAGCGGACACTTTGCTCTCTGCTGGGCCATTATTCGTGCCCATTTTGCTTTTTACGGACAGGGTCGAATCTGGCACCGCAAAAGACGGGCTCTCGATGGACTACGCAAGCAGAACAAGCCCGTACGCCTGTATGAGAAGAGTATCATAAGGGCATACTTTTTTCAAGGGATAAAGAACTATTCAGAACTTCCGTGAAAGCGATACATGGCTGACGCTGAAAGTTTCTATATTCTTCTTTAACGTCCATGCACAGCGAATCGGCCTTATATCAGTATCCTTCCGAGTTTCCCGAGCAAATTCAGATGCTGGAGAAACTGGATCTGCTGTTTCCCGATATCGTTCATGTACAGGACCTGACCACGCAAAAGATCATTTACATCAATGATCGCTTTACGGAACTGTTGGGTTACAGTAAAAAAGACCTGGCTGATCGGGGTGGGGATTTACACGCCATCATTCTGTCGGAAAGTCTGTTTAACCAGCGGGCCGCCCGGATCGAAGAATTGATTACGCGGAAAAAACAGTTTGTGGAATATGAAACGCTGGTACTGCATAAAAATCAGACGGAACGGCTGTTTAGAACCCGCGTAACCATTTTCCGGAGTGACGCCCAGGGCAACCCCCTGGAAACCATTGGCGTTTCGGAAGATATTACGGAAACGCATCTGGCCTATACCCGGCTGCTCCAGCAACAGGAAATGCACCGGATCACCGAGCAGGCTTTTCACTTTGGCAGCTGGGAAAAAAACCTGGTGACGGGCGAGCTGATCTGTTCGGATGGTTTGTACGAAGTGATGGGGCATACCCGGGAAACCTTTCAGAAAGATTGTGCGGACTATACCTCATTTTTTACGTTTCTGGACCATCGCGATGACGACTTAGTAGTGCGTACCGTGCAGGAAGCCATTGATACCAGGCAGGCCTTCCGCCTCGAACACCGCGTGATGACGCAGGAAGGGCAGGAGAAAGTATTGATGGTGGTAGGTCGCCCCGTAGTCAATGAAAAAGAGAAGGTGACGCATCTGGTCGGCAGTATTGCCGATATCACGCTGTTACGACAGTACGAATCAGCCCTGCGACAGAAAATTGAAGAACTACAACGATCGAATGGCGAGCTGGAACAGTTTGCCTACGCCGCTTCCCATGATCTTCAGGAGCCGCTGCGAAAGATTTCAGCATTCATTTCCCGCCTAAAACAACGATTAGGTACGCAACAGGACGAAGAGGTGGAGAATTATATGCGGCGTACGCTTCAGGCCATTGATCGGATGCGAAGTTTGATTGACGCCCTGCTGATTTTGTCCCGGGTAACACGACAGGGGCAAAATCGCGAAATAGTGCCACTCAATCCCATCGTAGAGGAAATCCTGGAGGACTTCGATGCCCAGATTGCTGAAAAAGGAGCGACTATCGAATGGGATGAACTCCCTGAAATTTACGGTGTACCCGTACAAATGCGGCAGTTGTTTTCCAATCTGATTGGCAATTCGCTCAAGTTTACCGATACGATGCGGCCACCGATCATTCGGATTGCCGCTCAGTCGTTATCCCTTACGCAGGTCCGGCAAAAGGGATTATCTACGGCCCGTAAATGGGTTGAGATTACTTTACAGGATAACGGAATTGGCTTTGATCCCGAATACAAAGATCGAATCTTCCAGGTTTTTCAGCGACTCAACGGTCGTTCGGAGTTCGAGGGAACCGGTATTGGCCTCGCTTTGTGTAAGAAAATCGTAGAGCACGAGGGGGGGACAATCCTCGCGGAAAGTCAGCCCGGTGAAGGGGCTCGGTTCACTTTTTATCTTCCCAGTGCTTCCTAGCGTGTCATGGTACCGGATCATGCCCGTGGCCGCCCCAGGGGTGACAACGGGAGATTCGCCGCAGAGCCAGCCAGCCACCTTTCCAGGGGCCGTGTTTTTCAATAGCCTGAATGGCGTACTGCGAGCAGGTCGGCGTATACCGACACGAGTTGCCCAGATACGGGGACAAAGCTCCCTGGTAAATCCGGATCAAAACAATAAAAAAACGTCGCATCAATTTTATTTATTAAAATAATCCCGGGTTTACGAGTAAATCCGCTGGATGGAGAATAGTTTTACGGATGCCACCGAGTATTGTGGGTCGTAGAAATCCGCCCATTTACGTAATACGAAAAGGCAAAAATCCGTTCGATTTATAATTGGATTCTATCGTAGAAAATGGCTAGCAGAAGGAATTAATTTGTTACTTTTGCTTTATATCCCCAACAGTTCTTCCTCAAAATTGAGAGCATCGTGACGTTGATTAAATCTATCTCCGGAATCCGGGGAACCATTGGTGGAAACGTGGGTGAAGCCCTTACTCCCGTTGACATTGTTAAGTTTTCCGCCGCCTTCGGAACTTGGCTAAAGCGTAAATTTCCTGAAAATCAAAAGATTGTCATTGGCCGGGACGCTCGTCTTTCCGGAGAAATGGCGGTTCGTTTAGTATCAGCTACTTTACAGGGACTTGGCTTACACGTAGTCGACTTAGGTTTATCTACCACGCCCACCGTTGAAATAGCAGTCCCTCTGGAATCAGCTGCCGGTGGAATCATTCTAACGGCCAGCCACAATCCCATTCAGTGGAATGCGTTGAAATTGCTTAATGCAAAAGGTGAGTTCATTTCCGCTGAAGACGGAGCCGAAGTACTGGCACTGGCTGAAGCTGAAGCGTTTTCTTTTGTAGAAGTGAAAAAATTAGGTAGCTATCGCGTAGACGATTCGTACCTGAAAAAGCACATCGAAGCCATTCTGGCCCTGCCGCTGGTAGACAAAGCTGCCATCGAAGCTGCCGATTTCAGCATTGCTGTTGATGCGGTAAACTCCTCGGGGGGCATCGCCGTACCCATGCTGCTGGAAGCCCTGGGAGTTAAAGATATTCTTAAACTTCACTGCGAACCTACCGGCTACTTTGCTCACAACCCCGAGCCTCTGCCCGAACACCTGACGGATATTCGCAAGGAAATGCGGACGGGCAAATACGATCTGGGGATTGCTGTAGATCCGGACGTAGATCGACTGGCGTTTGTTTCGGAAGATGGTGAGCCTTTCGGCGAAGAGTACACGCTGGTAGCCGTAGCGGACTACATTCTGAAAAACCAGGTTGGCAATACCGTTTCCAATCTTTCTTCAACCATTGCTCTGCGGGACGTAACCCAGAAAGCTGGTGGTACGCACCATTCCGCGGCGGTCGGCGAAGTAAACGTGGTAACGAAAATGAAAGAGGTAGAAGCGGTGATCGGTGGCGAAGGCAATGGAGGCATTATCTATCCCGAGTTGCATTATGGTCGTGATGCCCTGGTTGGTATCGCTCTATTCCTGACGCATCTGGCCAAATTCGGCAAGTCTGTATCGATTCTGCGGCGGGCGTACCCGAATTATTACATCTCGAAAAACAAGATTGAATTAACGCCGGAGCTGAACGTAGACGTTGTACTGGAGCGAATTCAGCAGAAGTATACCCGTCAGCCCATCAATACGGAAGACGGTGTGAAAATTGAATTTGGCAATGAATGGGTACATCTTCGCAAGTCGAATACCGAGCCCATCATCCGCATTTATTCGGAATCTGACTTTATGACCAAGGCCGAAAACCTGGCCAAGAAGATCATTCAGGATATTAAAGAAGTAGTAGCCACGCTGTAAATCGCGGACGTTAGTCACTGCTAATAGAAAGGGACGATGCTTACTAAGCATCGTCCCTTGTGTTTACAAACCAATCTCTTCGGACAGGCCAAACTCCCGGGCACTGGTCTGGAGCGTTTGCAAAAACTCGTTATAACTGAAAATCCGGCCTTCGATGTAATCCCGTTCAGCGGGGTCGCAGAAGGCTAGCCGACCCTGTAGTTCGTGAATGCCGCTGTGCACGGTAATGAGTACATCATGAATGAATGCCAGATACGTCTCAGAAGGCTTCATAGGGATTAATGAGCGAGTACGAATTCAAACTGTTCCCAGTTGATTTCCCGGAAGTCAGCAATGACTGCACTAGTGAGTGGGGCCAGTTCATCCTTACTGTGGCTGGTCGAAACGCCCACTACTTTCATTCCCGCTGCTTTTCCGGCCTGAATGCCCAGTAAGGCATCTTCAAATACGACACAATTACTCGGGTGAACTTCCACTAATTCGGCGGCTTTCAGATAAATATCCGGAGCGGGTTTGCCATTCTGTACCATTGAAGCATCCACGACCACATCAAAAAGCGGACGAAGGCCCGTGCCGTCCAGGGTAAACTGCACATTTTCGATGGGGGCTGACGTTGCTACGGCACATTTCACGCCGTATTCATGAAGAATATTCAGAAAGCTGATGAGTCCTTCGGCTGGTTCAAGTACTGGACCGTAGCTATTGCGGTACATTTCTTCCTTCTCGTCAGACATCTGCCGTACTTCTTCCGGCGAGGGGTCGCGGCCGAGCAAATACGCAAACGAATCGAAGGAGTTTTTTCCGTTCAGGTTGGTATAATACATTTCCCGGCTAAAGGGAAATCCGTGGTTTTCGCAGAACAAACGCCAGGCTGTTTCATGGTAGGCCATATTATCCACGATGACGCCATCCATATCAAATAAAGCAGCCCGTAAGGTTGGATCAGGTTGTTGAATACTCATACAAACAGAATTTTTTGACAAAAACGGCAAAAAAGTAGTACCAACCAAGTAGTCAAACCGCGGGAGAAAGCCTTTTCCAGATCCGAAAAAAGTTCTTAAAGGTTGATTTTCAGCCCATCATAGGCCAGATGCACGTGCGGAGGTAATTCGGCTTCGACCTGAGCATGAAGGCCCATTGAATGGCTAATGTGCGTGAGATAGGCGACTTCCGGCTTTAACTTTTCAATGATCTCCAGAGCCTCCGGCAGAACAAAGTGGGAGAGGTGTCGGGGACCTTTATGCAGGGCATTAATCACCAGAACCTTGCTGTTGCGAAGCTTGTCCAGTTCTGATTCAGCAATAAAATTTGCATCCGTGATGTATGAAAAATCCCCGATCCGGTAACCAAACACGGGTAATTTGTGATGCATCACCTCGATGGGAGTCAGTTGCAAACCCAGAATCTCAAAAGGTTTGTTTTCAATCGGATGCAATTGTAAGCGGGGCGTACCGGGGTATTTATGCTCGGCAAAGGCGTAGGCGAACTCTACTTTGATTTGCTCCAGGACAGCCGCCTGTCCGTACAGCGGAATATCGGAATTTTGCCGGAAATTGAAGGGACGTACATCGTCCAGACCCGCCGTATGGTCTTTATGAGCGTGGGTAAAGACAACGGCATCCAAATGCATGATACGTTCACGGAGGGCCTGCGTACGGAAATCCGGGCCGGTATCAATAACCAGACTACGACCTTCAGCTTCCACGTGCATGGACACCCGAAGGCGTTTATCCCGAAAATCAAGCGAACGGCAAACCGGACAGTCACAGCCAATGACCGGAACGCCCTGCGAAGTACCCGTACCGAGAAAAGTTACCTGCATACCCAATACTATTGAACAGAAGAGAATGATGAATTCCCTTCTGTTCAAGAACGATGTTAGCCAATCACGCTAAAAAAATTATACTTCGCCGCCCGTAAACTCGCGAACTTTGGCAACGAGGGCATCAAAGTTGAGGGGCTTAATCAGAATGTCGTTGAAGCCAGCAGACTTGAACTCTTCCGGAGAGTAGTTACGGGCATTACCGGTGATGGCCACCAGCGGGGTTTGTGCCTTTTGGGCATCGGGTAGTTGGCGAATCTGACGGGCACACTCCATGCCGTCCATTACGGGCATGTTGATGTCCAGCAGGACAATGTCAAAAGATTCTTTATCAAGCAATTGCAATACCTGCTCCCCATTTTTAACGGAAGTGATTTCAAAGTTCTGGAATTCCAGAATTTTCTTAGCGAGGTTTTGAATGACGGAGCTATCTTCAGCAATCAGGACGCGTTTGAAGGCCATTGTCGGAAAAATTGGGTTTCTATACGAATTGATAAAGCGAAATAACGGTTAATTCCGGTACAAGCTTAAGAAATCCTTAAGGAATTATCCTGTACTGTATGTCGCTCTCCGAATCGATCTGGGATAAAGAGGTGACAGACAATGGCTTGTCCGCTACAGGGAACGCTGAAACGTACGAAAAAAATCATTCACCAAAGCAACGTTCTTTCTTATAGGACTTTTCTACGGGAATGATACCCTGGAAAAGCGAAAATCTATTCCTGTAATTTAGGATTATTGAGGTGACGGGTCGCGTCACGGATGTTCTTCTTGTCGAGGTTTTTTTCGAAAGCCTCCGTCAGATTTACACCCGTTTGATTCGCCAAGCAAATCACCAGCCAGAGTACATCCGCCAGTTCGTCGCCCAGGTCCTTGTTTTTGTCAGACTCCTTCTCCGACTGTTCCCCGTATCGGCGGGCCATGATTCGGGCGACTTCACCTACTTCTTCCATCAGCAGGGCCGTGTTGGTCAGTTCGTTAAAGTAGCGTACTCCCACGGTGGTAATCCACTGATCTACGGTTTTTTGGGCTTCTTCCAGCGTCATGGAATTAGATGCGGTTTTTAGAGTCAATAATGATAGTGACGGGACCGTCGTTGAGCAGGGAGACGTTCATGTCGGCCCCAAATTCGCCCGTCGCAATGGGCTGACCCAGTTCTTTTTCCAGCTGAACGATCATCTTTTCGTACAAAGGAATAGCCACTTCCGGACGGGCGGCGTCGATATAACTCGGACGATTGCCTTTTTTCGTACTGGCAAACAGCGTAAACTGACTGATGAGCAGAATACTTCCCTGTACCGCTTTCAGGTCGAGGTTCATTTTGCCCTCTTCATCGCCGAAAATTCGCATGCCCACAATCTTGCGGGCCAGCCATTCCAGGTCTTCTTCCGTATCGGTATGGGTGATGCCCAGTAAAATCAGTAAGCCCTGAGCAATTTCTCCCTTGATGCGGGAATCAATCGTGACGGAAGCCTGCGAAACGCGTTGAAGAACGGCAATCATGATAAATAGTACGTTTTTAATGGAAGCAGTGGACGATACTTACCAGTAATGATACAGCAAGTAGGCAATGCCGAAATACACGCTATACCCCAGAAAATCATTGGCCGTAGTAATAAAGGGTCCCGAAGCTACGGAAGGATTGATTCCGTACCGATTGAGAATAATCGGGGTTACCGTTCCCGTAAACGAAGACAGCAGTACTACCGCCATCAGCGAAATGGATACGACCATCGAAAGTTTAAGGGAGTGCGAAAGAATCAGGTAAGTGATGAGAAAAACAAAGGCCGCAATCAGTACTCCCTTCAAAACGGCAACCGTCAGAATTTTGAGCATACGCGGCCAGAACTCACCGCTCAGGGCCGATTTATCACTCAGAATCTGAACCATGAACGAGGAGGACTGAATACCTACGTTTCCACCCGTTGAACCGATAATGGGAATGAACAACGCCAGAGCCGGTACCATCATCAGCAGGTCGTGCTCGAAGATGCCCAGAAACTTGGCTGCCAGCAAACTACCAATCATGCCGATACCCAGCCAGGGTAAACGCGAACGCGTAATCTTCCAGACGGAATCATCCTCTTCGACTTCTTCGGAGACCCCCGTAATAGCGGCGATGTCTTCCTGAGCCTGTTCCGTAATTACGTCCACCACGTCATCAATGGTAATTTGCCCCAGCAGCCGTTTCTGTACGTTTACGACGGGGAGAGCATCCAAATCGTACCGGGACATCAATTCGGCGACGTCTTCGGCGGAGTCGTACGTAGAGGCATAAATGACATCGTCGTCGTAGATTTGCTCAATCTTACTGCCCCGTTTAGCCAGAATGATGTCTTTCAGTGAAACAATCCCCAATAGAATCTGATCGTCATCCACTACGTAGACGGTGTATACCTTTTCCACGTCTTCCGCCTGCCGACGAATTTCCTCTACGCACTCGGTTACTGTTTGGCGTACGTTGATTTTCACCAGCTCCTTCTGCATCAGACCGCCCGCCGTATCGGGTTCGTAGGGCAGCAGATCGAGGATAAAACGGGCCTGTTCGCGGTCTTCAATCAGGGCAATGACTTCCTCCCGAATCCGTACGGACTGTTCTTTGAGCAAATCCACCGCATCGTCCGAATCCAGAATATTGACGTAACGGGCAATCTCGGCCGAGTCAAAGTATTTCAAAAGCTCCCGACGGGAATCCGAATCGTATTCAGCCAGAATTTCGGCTCCGGTTTCGGTATCCAGTAACGTAAGGATATAATGAGCTTCCGGGCCTTCCAGCTCGTCGAGTAAAACGGAAATATCAGCGGCAAAGAGGTCACTCAGTTCCAGCCGGATGGTCGATTCATCGCGAAGCTCCACGGCCTGGCTTAGTCGTTCTACGTACTCTTTGGTAAGCTCAAAAGCCATACAATCAGATCCAAAAGACGAATAAAAGCGGAAAGCTAGGCCTTTTTAGCCCGTTCGATGGTTTGCGTAATGTCAACAAACTCAGCCACGCCCAACTGTTCAGCCCGTTTCTCCAGAAGTGGATGATCGAAGATCACGCCAATGGGTTTGAGAGCGTTTCGTAGGGTTTTACGACGCTGGTTAAAGGCCGTTTTGACTACGTTGAAAAACAGCTTCTCATCGCAGTCGAGCTGGGTTACTGCATTACGTTGCAGACGAATAACGCCTGATTGTACTTTTGGTGGCGGATCGAAGGCTCCTGGCGGCACCGTGAAGTGGTACTTGATGTCGTAAAAAGCCTGAAGCAATACGCTCAGGATGCCGTAATCACGGCTACCCGGCGGCGAAGCAATGCGTTGAGCCACTTCCTTCTGCAGCATACAAACTACTTCCGGAATCTGATTGCGGTATTCGAGTACGCGGAAAAAGATCTGGCTGGAGATGTTGTACGGAAAATTTCCAATCAGTCCAAAAGACTCAGGAGAGAACGTCCGCAAATCCCATCGCAAAAAATCGTAGTTATGAACGCGGGGGGAAAGGTCCGGAAAATGTTCGTGCAGATAATCCACCGATTCCCGGTCAATTTCTACCACGTGTACTTCAAATTGGGGTTTACGCAAAAGAAACTGCGTAAGCACACCCATTCCGGGACCAATTTCGAGTACGGTCCGGTAATCCTGGTATCCCGACAGCAAATCAGCAATCCGCTCGCAAGCGTGTAAATCGCGGAGAAAATGTTGTCCTAAGTGCTTTTTTGCTTTTACTTTCATTCAAAAGGCAGTTAACCGCCCGTAGGGCTCAGGGCTCGCTCGGGCGTCTTTGTATTCAGGTAGTGACTATTCCGAAAACGCTTTCCATTTTTCGAAAGGTCGGGCAAATCGGCTGAATCAATGGCTCAAAATTACCCTGATTTTTTGTAGTTTTATCGAAAAAAGCACGTTATAATCCGTAAATGCGATGGCATCCTCGGCGTATGTGGCTTATTACGAATCACCGCTGGGCTGGATGGAACTAGGTTCCTCGGCAGAAGCTTTGCAGGTGGTTCGCTTCGTTCCTGAAAAGGGGCGTCAGGTTTTTACGACTCTGCTTGAGGAAACACAGCATCAATTGACCGAATATTTTTCGGGTAAACGCCGGGATTTTGACCTGCCCTTACAATGGACCGGTACGGCGTTTCAGCAAACGGTGTGGCAACGCCTGCGGGAATTACCTTACGCCGAGACGGTCTCTTACATCAACCTGGCCCGCGAAATTGGGGATGAAAAAGCAACGCGGGCCGTTGCGGCGGCAAATGCCAAAAATCAGATTGCTCTCATCGTACCCTGCCACCGCGTAATCGGTACGGACGGCAAGCCCGTAGGGTACGCCTGGGAAATCTGGCGAAAACGCTGGCTGTTGCAGCATGAGCAACAGTGTTCGGGTACGGGACAGCTCTGGCTATTTTAATAGGGAAAGAATTGATTTTCTGACCGCTACGTCGGTACGAAAGTCCAAGGCATCGATACAGAATGAGTAAAACCTTGAGTACGGAAGCGGGACCTTCGCTTCGCCAAACCTCGCCGGGATTGCCGTTGAGTTCGGCTTCCTCGGAGTTACAGGATTTGATCCGGAATACGACGGATTTGATCCAGATGATTGATTTACAGGGTCGTTTTCTGTACGTCAACAAAGCCTGGAAAGATACGATCGGCTATCGGTCCGCCGAGTTGAATCAGATGAATTTACGGGATGTCATTCACCCGGAGTTCATGGAAGAAACGCTCAGTAAGTTTGAACGCGTCAAAAACGGCGAACAGATTCCGGATTTTGAAGCGGTATACCGGCGTAAAGACGGCCGGCGGGTGTACCTGTCGGGATCGGTCAACTGCCGGTACGACGAGCAGGGAAAGCCGATTGTATTTCGGTGCATCTTTCACGACGCGACGGCCAAAAACCGGGCGGAGAATGCCCAGAATCTGTACTACCAGATTGCCAATTCCACGCTGAGTACGCGAAGTTTGGATGATTTGTATCATTTCATCCACGAAGAACTAGGAAAAGTTATTGATACCAAGAACTTCTTCATTTCACTATACGATCCGACCAAAAGTTACCTGTACTTTCCGTATTACGTCGATGAATATTTCAACAAAAATATTCGGTTTACGAAGCGTAAACTGGGTAATGGACTTACGGAGTACGCCATTGTGGCCAATCGGCCCCTGATGCTTACGGAAAATGAAATTCTCGATCTGGCCCGGCAACGGGTGTTGTACATCTACGGCGAAATTCCGAAGGTCATGTTATGCGTACCGCTTCGGATTGGTGACCGGATTACGGGAATTATTGGGGTGAAATCCTACGAGCGGGCCAACAAGTACGACATCCGGGATTTGGAACTGCTCGAATTTATTTCGGGTCAGGTAGCCGTTGCCATCGAACGCAAACAGGCGGAGGCCGAACTGGGGAAACAAACGGCCCGGTTACACGCCATTTTCGAGTCGTCGAGTCACCTGATGTGGACGGTCAATCGCAGGTTGCAGCTGACTTCGTTCAATGACAATTACATGAAGCTGATTCAAAGTCAGCTCAATATGCCCCCGCAGGTTAATGTTACGACTGACCAGTTTGCCTGGCGACTGATGGATTCTTCCAACCGAAAGATCATGGAAGAAAAGTACAAAATTGCTTTTCGGGGTAAAGCCGAGTCGTACGAAGTGCACATGGAGCATATCCGGCACGGCGATGACATCTGGCTGGAAGTATACCTGAATCCGATTTTGCTGGCCGATGGGACGATTGAGGAAGTAGCGGGCATTGCCCGGGATATTACGCCCCTGAAACGTTCCGCCCGCGAATTGCTCAAAGCGAAGGAAGAAGCCGAACGTTCACTCAAAGTAAAAGAGCGTTTTCTGGCGAATATGTCGCACGAAATCCGTACACCCATGAATGGGGTGATCGGAATGATTGACCTGCTGGGTACGACCAAACTGGAAGAGGAGCAGCGGGAATACGTGCATACGATTAAGAAGTCCTCGGAAACACTGCTGAATATTCTGAACGACATTCTGGATTTGTCCAAAATCGAAGCCGGAAAAATGGTCCTGCACGAAGCACCGTTTGAGTTCCGTAGCGTCTTCGATAAATTAATCAGTCTGTTCGGACAAACGGCCAAAAACCGGAATAATACGCTTACGTACGAGCTGGGATCGGACTTGCCACAGTACATCATCGCTGATGAAACCCGGTTGTTACAGATTCTTTCCAACCTGACTTCCAACGCCCTCAAGTTTACGGAACAGGGCTCCGTGAAGGTTCGGGTTATGAATCTGGCTACGCACGGCAAATGGCACAAAATACGTGTGGAGGTTGAGGATAGTGGAATTGGTATTTCAGAGGACGGTCTGAAACAGCTTTTCGGAGCTTTCCAGCAATTAGACAATACAACCCGGAAATCCTTCGGTGGTACGGGTCTTGGGTTGGCGATTTCCCGGGAATTATCCCGCCTGATGAAAGGAGAGATGGGAGTCGAATCGGAAGTAGGGCAGGGCAGTACGTTCTGGTTTACGGTGGAACTCAAGGAAACAATGATTGCTCCCTTGCAGGAGAAAAAATACGCCGACGAGTTCCAGATTGTGGGCTATCTGGCCAAAGAACAGCCTCATATCTTACTGGTGGATGACAACGCCGTGAACCGTAAAGTGGCGAGCGAAATTCTACTAAAAGCGGGTTGTCGGGTAGAAACGGCCGATTCTGGCCGGAAAGCCATTCAACTGGTGGAACAAACAATTGGAACAGATCCGTACAGCCTGATTTTGATGGATATTCAGATGCCGGATATGGATGGTCTGGAAACAACGCAGGCCTTACGGAAGCAATTTGCCGAAGCATTGCCGCCTATTCTCGCCATGACGGCCTATTCGATGAAGGAAGACCGGGAACGTTTCCTGAGTCAGGGTATGAACGATTACGTATCCAAACCCATCCGGGCTGAAATCCTGGTGCTCAAGGTCAAGGAATGGGTAGATCGGGTTGGAATCGAGAAAGCGAAAACGAATGCTACGAATGCCGTGTCTGAACCCGTAGTGCCTGAACCGCCCGTTACGAATGAACTCAGTGACTTGTACGATTTTGGCGTAGTGAATCAATTGGCCGAACTGGCGGGTAAGGAAATGGTTGAACAGGTATTTGCGGAATTCGAACAGGAAGCAACGGAACAGATTGCTGCGGCCAAGGAAGGCTTTGCGAGTGAAGATTTTCAAATGGTTGAATCCAATCTTCATACGCTGAAAGGCAATGCGGGTACGCTGGGCATCACACGCTTGCATGAAGTGGTAAAAACGCTGGAGTTAAAAACCAAGGTGGGCAATTTCAGTACGTTTACGACGGATTTTCCGCCCATTGAAACCGAGTTTACGCATTTTAAAGAAACATACGCCCAGGTGCTACAAGGTCTGAAGTGATGGGCTATTCAGAAATGAATCCGCATGCTGTAGTACATAATCTGCAGGGAGATTCAATAAAAAAGGCGTTAGCTGATTAACTAACGCCTTTTTATTGAATGCTTTATTCCGAACTAACTACGAATTCGCTTGGCTACGTAGGCCCACATCCGCGAAGGAATGGAAAGAACCCACACAAGTATATTAAATACAAGATAGAAAGCCGCAATAATCGGATACGCCAGAATGAAAATGATATTGAACACAATGGCACCGGGAGTTACGTATTTCGAACGTTCGGGTCTTTTGATCATACACGTGAGTTTAGAATATGTGTAGTAACGACAAAATTTTGAAAAGGTTCCACGAATGGCCTAGTTTTCAATGGGTCCGAAGACTGAATAAGCTGTAAAGGGGTAACTTATTCCAGCGAAATCAAATCCTGAAAACTACTGCACGGCCAGGTAACTAACTTCAGCCCGAATTCGTCGATCCGTAGGCATGAGTTTCTCGAAGGCCCGGGCCGAAAGCCGAACGACCACGCGATCCGCCAAACCCGTATCGGGCAGTTTACCAATTACTTTTACAATCACACTTTGGTTATTGGCTTCGTTCCGTACGGTCAGCATGGTTCCTATGGGAGCGGACCGGTGGAGAGCCAGGTATTTTCCCGTTTTATCCTGAGCGTCAATCAATTCGCACAGACCCATTTCTACTACTTTCTTCGCTCCGGTACCGGCATTCGGCACGGGCTCGTTTTCCGTACGAACGGGCGTCAGTACTTCGGTTTCAGGCTTGGGCACCGTTACGGGTTTGGTGGCGGTGGGTTCAGGCTTTGCCTTGGTTGAATCGGGCTTTTTCGGTTCTTCTTTTCTGGGCTCTTCGGGCTTGCGGGGTTCTTCGCGTGCCTCCGGTTTCGTAACCATTACGGGAGCTTTGGCCACCTCGGGCTTGTCCTTGGTAGGCTCGGGTTTGCGGGGTTCTTCCGGCTTACGAACCTCGGGTTTAGTAGCTGGTGCCACTTCCGTTTTTGTAGGTTCGCTCACGTACAAGACCTGATCGAGTTTGACCGTACCATCCGCCGACAGGTTGTTCCAGCGTTTGAGGTCAGCCGTACCTACGTCGTATTTGCGGGCAATACTGAATAGCGTCTGGCCCGGTTCTACCTTGTGGGTTTTACCGGAAGTAGAGGATACAACAGTCGGTTCTTCGCGACGCTTCCAGTTGCGGGGAATGTATACCGTTTCCTGCGAACGCAGATTACCGGAAAAATCCGGATTGACTGCTTTAAACTCGTCGAGCGTAACGTTGTATTTTTTTAATAAACTATACAGCGTTTGTCCCGATGTCACTTTGTAAACAATCAGGGTTTTACCGTTTTTCCATTCGGTACCAATGGAGTCGACAGGGGTAGTAAGGGCTGAGCTGTCTAGCGAAATCAGACCAAAAAATCCAAGGAAGAAACAATTAAGATACCGCATGCCAGCAGAGATAAACTTGATCTTTAATGAATACGAGTTGGTTACGCCAAACGATAAAGGTGGTATGACCCAGGCCTTCACCGGTCTGAAGCGACTCGTGAAAGAGTACGTTTCCAGCTTTACTAACGACCAAAAGATCATTTTTTAGCTTTTCGGATTCGTAAAAATAGTAAGAAAAAATGATCGAATCCTGAAATTCGAGGTAATCGCACGCACCGATGGGTTGTTGACCGGTCAGATGCCGAATAAGTTTTTGTAACGGAAACAGGTGTGAACTGCCCTCGGCGTAGTGAACCGGAAAGCGAGCCGTTTCTTCCCTGATCTTATTCGGAAAGATAGGTACGGACTGGCCCGTTCGCAAGTCCAGAAACCGTTCTTCTTCGGCCGAAATTTTTACCCGAAGCGTTGATCCTAAGGTTTCCAGCCAAACGGTTTCAGTACTGGACCAGAGTTGTTGCCCCGTACGAGCGTCGAAAGCTTCGAGGTGAGTAGGTTTCGGTACGCTGGGCTCTCCGAAGGTATGAAGGAGAAAAATTCCCTGAAAGCATCCCAGTACGTTCGTCCACCAGGGAATTTCAATGCGTACTAAAGTGGAAAAATCCTCATTCTGTACCTGCAAAGCCTGTACAAAAGCGGTTTTACGATCCGCATCCCGCAGTTCAATACCAAGCATGGGCTGCGAATAGTCCGGTAGAATTTTATAAATGGAATGCTCAACGTTCAGAGAAGTCATACGACTTGGAATAAAAATTTTGATTTTACAATCTTATGGTTTTGCCATCCGTTACAGAAGTAGGGTAAAAAATAAGTCACCTTACCTATCTTGCTGGTAAATCACCAACTGTCTTTTGTTTTTCTTTCAACTGATTATAAATCTTCGATTATACGTATGCAAAAGTATTCCATCCTGTGGGCCGACGACGAAATTGATCTTCTTAAACCATATATTCTTTTCCTTACCCAGAAAGGGTACGATGTAACCCCCGTCAATTCCGGAGCGGATGCGTTGGAACAATTGGAAAATAATACCTTCGATGTTGTCTTTCTGGATGAAATGATGCCGGGTTTGACGGGTCTCGAAACCCTTGCCCAGTTGAAGCAGCAGTGGCCGAACCTGCCCGTGGTGATGATTACGAAATCCGAGGAGGAGCACATCATGGAAGGGGCCATCGGATCTAAAATTGCTGATTACCTGATTAAACCGCTGAATCCCAATCAGATTCTGCTTTCCGTTCGTAAAATTCTGGAATCGAGAAGATTGGTGGAAGAAAAAACCAATCTGAGCTACCAGCAGGAGTTTCGGCAGCTTTCCATGCAGTATCAGGACCGGATCGGTCACGAAGAATGGGCCGATATCTACAAGAAGCTCGTGTACTGGGAACTGGAAATCGACGCCACGCCGAATAAGAGCATGGAAGAGGTGATGAACATGCAGAAATCAGAAGCTAATGCAAACTTCTGCCGGTTCATCGAAGACAATTACGAAGACTGGATTAACGAGCCCAAAGCCGATAAGCCCATTTTGTCGAACATGCTCCTGCGGAAAAAGGTGTTTCCGCATTTGCAACCCGGCAATCCGCTCTACTTCATTCTGATTGACAATTTCCGCTACGATCAGTGGAAACTGATCGAACGTGAGTTGACGGAGTATTTCACGGTGGAGGAGGAAAGCCATTACTATTCCATTTTGCCAACGACGACTTCCTTTGCCCGTAACTCGATTTTTTCGGGTTTGCTGCCCAGCGAGATTGAGAAACAGTATCCGCGTTTGTGGGTACACGATATTGAAGGAGATCAGAAAAACGATGAAGAAGGACTCAACGTGCATGAGGAAGAATTTCTACAAATGCAGTTGCAGAAAAGCCGCCTGAGCAACATCAAAATGTCGTATCACAAAATTCTGAACGTTAATCAGGGAAAAGCACTCGTTGAAAACTTTAATAATATCGCCACGAATGATTTAGTTGCCGTCGTGTACAACTTCGTGGATATGCTTTCGCACGCTCGTACAGACTCAGCCATGATTAAAGAGCTGGCGGCGGACGAATCTGCCTATCGCAGTCTAACCAACTCCTGGTTCCAGCATTCGCCTTTGCTGGAATTTCTCAAGAAAATCGCCGAGAAAGGCGGCCGGGTGGTACTGACGACCGACCACGGTATGATTCGCGTACAAAAGCCCGTACGGATCATTGGTGACCGTTCTGTCAATACGAATTTGCGGTATAAACAGGGGAAAAACCTGAATTTCGATGAAGATCACGTGCTCGTATGCCGTCGCCCCGAAGCCTTTGGTCTGCCGAAATACAATGTTTCGTCAGCGTATGTTTTCACACTAGAGGATTACTTCTTCGCGTATCCCAATAATTACAACTACTACGTCAATTACTACAAGGATACGTTCCAGCACGGAGGCGTTTCCTTGGAAGAAGTGATTGTACCGGTTGTACAATTGAAAGCAAAGTAGATTACCTTTAAAAAGCAATAAAAGCCACCCGTTAACTCAGGTGGCTTTTATTGCTTTTTAAGACTTTTCCGTAAAAATTATTTATGTATAGTAAGCATATAACTTTAAATACACTGACAAATTTATCTTACTTTGCACAGTTTAATAAGATGTCATAAACCCCCAGCTTATTAACGAATATATATACCACCCTCAGAAATCTATGCGTTGTTTTACCTTCCTAAGTATCCTATGCCTTTGTATCGGATGGAACCCTGTCATTGCTCAAGATAGTACGCGTAGTTTCGGTACGTACTTTGTGCAGGCAGCAACTACGGCATTATCAAGTTCAGATCGAACGGCTTTCTGGCTTCAAACGAACCAATACGGAACGATCCCAACCACACCCCAAGGCGGTTTATTATCTGCAGGGGTATATTACCGAATTCCACTTTCACGGCGAGCCAATCGCTGGTCCATTGACGCTGGTCTGGAAGGCATCGCTCAGACTCAAAACCCAAATTGAATGGGGTTCTCACCGAAGGTTACTTACGGTTGAATTTCAAGAACTGGGAGTTGTACGGAGGACGAAAGCGGGAGTTTGTGGGTTTGTCGGATACGCTAACGGGTATGGGTTCCCTGAATTGGTCAGGCAATGCTTTGCCGATTCCCCAGATTCACTTTGGGACGAAAACATTCATCCCCGTACCGCTCGTAGGAAAATGGCTCAAATTCAAAGCTTACTATACGCACGGCTGGTTTGAAAACTATAACTCCTTTACGAAGGACGCTTTTCTTCATCAAAAGGGTCTGTATCTTAAATTTGGGAAGGAAGACTGGGCCATCAATTTATATGGAGGCTTAAGTCATTTTGCACAGTGGGGTGGGTACGCTCCCAGTTTGGCCGACGACCCAGGTTTGTTGTCCAAGCATGGAAAATTCAATCAATCAGCCTTTGCTTACTGGAATGGCGTGGTATTGGCGAAAAGTATGCAGGTACATTACGGTTATAAAGGATATCCTATAGACGATTTTATTTCCATTGATGTAAATCGGATTGGTAACCATTTAGGAACAGTTGATGTAGGAATGGAAGTTAAAAATTGTAACTATAACCTATTCTTTTATCGGCAAAGTATGTTTGACGATGGATCTCTTTTCTATTTGGTTAATATCGATGATGGATTGAACGGCGTACGCTATTTGAATAAAGTACAGCAGGCCTCTGATTTCCACTTGAAACGCGTAACGCTCGAATGGTTAAGCACGGTAAGCCAGGGTGGAGATGAATTTATTATTGATGATGCACAGAAACGAGGCATTGATAACTACTTTAATCACAGTCAGTACCAGGATGGCTGGACTTATTTTGACCGTTCCATTGGCGTACCTTTCATACAACCTGATAGTGAGTTGAAAAAAGAGGTACGAACGAATGTACGTGGAATGCCTAACAACCGGGTACAGGTAATCAATATGACTTTGGCCGGTCAATACAAGCGACGTACCACCTGGGAGATTCGTACGTCTTATAGTTTAAACTTTGGTACGTACAACAACATCACTTACGATACGAGTCCCTACTACAATGGTCCACTGAAGCAATTTTCTGGCTTAATTCGAGTGGGGGTAAAAATGCCCTGGTTGAAAGGAAGTGAAATTTCCGGATCTGTTGCTTACGACCGGGGTGAAATATATGATAATACGTTGGGTGGTTATTTAAGTATTCGGAAGTCAGGGATATTCGGCCGATAAATGATTAATGAAAAAATAATAAAACCGCCCAAAGCAATCGCTTTGGCGGTTTTATTAGGTATGGGCAGATTTCTGCGTTACAAAAAAGGAATACTTCAATAAATAGATAGAAAAATCTACTTCGAGGGTGATTAGTCAAAGCGATACCCGCTTTAATTATTTTGATTTATATAATTATTAATAGATATTTGGCGTTAAATCCACAGTATTCTTGGACATTTTTAGTAGTACTTTTTAGAAAAAGTACGGAGAATAGATCTGACGCTTTGTAGAATTAACCTATCTTAATGTATAAGTTTTTTGGCCTTAGCTTTCTTTTAACAGCCTTTACCTGCAACCTACTTTATGCTCAGGACAGTACTCGTCGGCATGGAGGAACTTATTTTGTACAACTAGCGACAACGGCTTTATCTACGTCGGATCGAACCGCTTTTTGGCTGCATGCGAACCAATACGGAGTAATTCCTACCAAACCGCAGGGAATGCTGGCTTCGGCTGGGGTACAGTATGAGATACCTTTGTCCCGACGCTCCGATCGCTGGTGGCTGGAGGGAGCCATTGAAGTCATGGGGCAGACCAATAATCCCGAATTTAAAGGGATTGTTAACGAAGGGTATTTACGACTGAAATACAAAAAATGGGAACTTTACGGTGGGCGGAAACGTGAATACGTTGGTTTGTCTGATACCCTGCTGGGCATGGGTTCCATGGTTTCTTCTACAAACGCCCTGCCTATTCCGCAGATTCGTATTGGTACATACGACTTTATTCCCGTAATCGGCCGATGGTTGCACATGAAAGCTTACCTAACTCACGGTTGGTTTGAGAATAGTCGCCCGTTTGTTCAAAACGCTTATTTGCACCAGAAGGGCCTCTATGTGCGTTTGGGTACGAAAAACTGGCCCATCGTCCTGCACGCGGGGGTTAACCACTCCGTACAATGGGCTGGCTATGCCCCGGCCTTTATAAACGATCCCGGAGACATGGCCCGTTATGGACATTTCGAAAAATCATGGTTAGGTTATTGGGGTGTGTTTTCCGGACAAAGCATGGCTAACTATGCCGTCGCTAACCCTGGAAAAGTGATTGTATTCGACCAGAATCGAATTGGTAACCACTTGGGAACGATTGATATGGCTCTGCAATGGAGGCCTGCTGCTTTTGACGTCTTCCTGTACCGGCAGATTATGTTTGAAGATGGGTCGCTGTTTTATGAATTATCCACCGCGGATAGCTTCAATGGAATTCGCTGGAAAAGCAAAATGCCTAGTTACGCAGCCTTCTCAATCAAGCAGGTGACGGTTGAATGGTTAAGTACGATCAATCAGGGTGGTGATCAATTTGTGGATAACGATCCCAGAAAGCGTGGGAAAGACAATTACTTCAACAACAGCCAGTACCAGGATGGCTGGACGTACTTTGGCCGGGGCATAGGTACTCCCTTTGTGACGCCCGATGCCGACTTAAAGCCCGGCGTTCGTCGGTATGCGTTAGGTTTTTCAAACAATCGGGTAGAGGTTTTTCACACGGGCTTAGCCGGAACATTTAAACGGAACACTTCCTGGGAAATGAAACTTTCCTTTAGTCGAAACCGCGGTTCGTATGTATTGCCTTTCGATAAATCCCTGCAACAGTTCTCCGGCCTACTGCGAGTAGGTACGCGATTACCGTGGCTGAAAGGTGGCGAACTGAGTGGGGCGATAGCTTACGATAGGGGCGAGCTCTATGAAAATACGCTGGGAGCTTACATAAGCCTACGGAAGTCAGGATTTTTATAAATCGTATCTTCAAAAAAAGAGAGCGAATCCCAGAGGATTCGCTCTCTTTTTTTGAAGATACTTCCTATAGATAATCGCGTTCGACAACTTTACCGTTTTCGCAGCGTAACATCCGCTGGGGAAACTTGCGGATCAGATCAAAATCGTGGGTAGCCATCAGTACGGACATCCCCGATTTATTAATGCTGAGAAAGAGACGCATAATGTCTTCCGACACTTCAGGATCGAGGTTTCCCGTCGGCTCATCAGCCAGTAGTATTTCCGGATCATTCAACAGGGCCCGGGCAATGACGACGCGTTGCTGCTCGCCACCCGAAAGCTGGTGAGGCATTTTATTCATCTCTCCGCTCAACCCAACGCGTATCAGAACTTCGGCAATCCGGGTTTTCATCTTCATGGAATCCGTCCAGCCCGTTGCTTTAAGCACAAACTCCAGGTTTTGAGCAATGTTACGATCCATGAACAGCTGGAAATCCTGAAAAACAATGCCCAGCTTCCGACGAAGAAAAGGAATGTCTTTCCGACGAATGGAATTGAGTTCGTAGCCTGCGATCTGTACCGAGCCTTTCACCAGGGAAAGATCGGCATAGAGGGTCTTGAGCAATGAACTTTTCCCACTGCCGGTCCGGCCAATGAGGTACACAAACTCGCCCTTCTGAATGGCAAAATTGATATTTTCCAGTACTTGTTTTTCACCGAACTGGTAAACATCTGTATTTAAAACCTGTACCACAGGCTGGTTGACAAACGGAATCATTATAAATCTGAACTTTTGTCTTGTAAAACGACCGACTCGGTCCGATAGTTTAAATATACCCCCAAAATCAGGTATGCAGGGAATGAGGGTCAATATTAGGAAACTACTTTGGAAAGCCGATCAATAGGGACTAATTTTGTACGAAATTGAGTTCTTACTCAGATAATGACCGTAATGTAAGCAGCCCACTGCGAAGAGAACGGAACACGGAGCTGATCGTCAGAAAGTTAAATAGTGATTGATGCTTCGTTCGTACGGATTTTCGCGGTTTTAATCCAACTTTACATTACCTATCCCAGATCGTTGATCTAACATATGGAAGCTACGCAAACGTACATCCCTTACAAAGTAAAAGACATTTCCCTGGCCGAATGGGGTCGCAAAGAAATTCGCCTGGCTGAGGCCGAAATGCCCGGTCTGATGGCCATCCGGAAAGAATACGGCCCGCAGAAACCCCTGGCAGGTGCTCGCATCGCGGGTTGTCTGCACATGACTATCCAAACGGCCGTTTTGATTGAAACGCTGGTTGAACTGGGTGCTGAAGTAACCTGGTCTTCCTGCAACATCTTCTCTACGCAGGATCACGCCGCTGCGGCCATCGCTGCCGCAGGTGTATCGGTATACGCCTGGAAAGGCCTGAACGAAGAAGAATTCAACTGGTGCATCGAGCAAACGTTGTTCTTTGGAGCCGAGCGTACGCCCCTGAACATGATTCTTGACGATGGTGGCGATTTAACCAACATGGTTTTCGACAACTATCCCGAGCTGATCGACGGTATCAAAGGTCTGTCGGAAGAAACCACGACGGGTGTACATCGTCTGTACGAACGTTTCCGCAAAGGAACGTTGTACCTCCCCGCAATCAACGTAAACGACTCGGTTACGAAATCGAAATTCGATAACAAATACGGCTGTAAGGAATCACTCGTAGACGCGATTCGTCGCGGTACGGACCTGATGCTGGCCGGTAAAGTGGCCGTAGTAGCTGGATATGGTGATGTAGGGAAAGGTTCTGCGGAATCACTCCGGGGAGCGGGTTGCCGCGTACTGGTGACGGAAATCGACCCGATCTGTGCCCTTCAGGCTGCTATGGACGGTTACGAAGTAGTAACGATGGATAACGCCGCCCCACGGGCGAACATCTTCGTAACGGCTACGGGTAACATCAATATTATCAAAGATCGTCACTTCAAGGCGATGAAAGATAAGGCGGTTGTTTGTAACATCGGTCACTTCGACAACGAAATCGATATGGCCTGGCTGAACGCGAACTACGGCTCAACGAAATCACAAATCAAGCCTCAGGTCGATCTGTATACGATCGATGGCAAAGAAGTGATCGTACTCGCCGAAGGACGTCTGGTAAACCTGGGCGTAGCGATGGGTCACCCTTCCTTCGTAATGTCGAACTCGTTCTCGAACCAAACGCTGGCTCAGCTTGAACTCTGGACCAATACGGACAAATACGAGAAAAAAGTATACGTACTGCCGAAGCACCTCGATGAGAAAGTGGCGGCTCTGCACCTGGATCACATTGGAGCTCAACTCGAAAAACTCGACGTGGAGCAGGCTGATTACATTGGTGTAACGGTAGAAGGTCCGTTCAAATCGGATCTGTATCGCTACTAATTAGCCGTTCAGTACACGGAAAAGCCGGGCGTTTGCACAAACGCCCGGCTTTTGTTTTTTATTTGCAGTCAGCGGAACCCTTCTACCGACATTATGAAAAAGGTATTCTTCGGACTCTTGCTTTTCGGATATGGTCTGGCGTCTGGTCAACCAACGCCGCAAGTCAGCAATGGGCTGAATCGGTTTCGAACGAATTACGACGTGGGCTTTTATGACCTGAATGTGAAAGTGAATCCAGTGACGGAATCCATTCAGGGAACTGTAACCATTCGGTTCAAAGCTCTGGAGAATCTGTTTCGGATTCAGTTGGATCTGGTACCGAATCTGGAAATAGTAGAGGTAACGCAGGATGCTCAAACGCTGAAATTCCTGCGGAATGAATCGGTGGTCTGGGTGGATTTTCCCGAGCCGCTGCGAAAAGGAAAAATCACCACCATTCAGGTAACGTACCGGGGCAAGCCTCAGGCTATTGCCGGTGCCGGTCAGGTGGGCGGTTTTGACTGGCGGGAAAACTTGTCCGGTAAAAGCTGGATCACCGCTTCGACCCAACAGACGGGCGGACGGCTGTGGTGGCCCTGCAAGGATGACTTTTCGGATAAAGCAGATTCCATGCGAATTCACGTGGTGGTACCCAAAGAGTTGACTGGTGTATCGAACGGACGCCTGGAGAGCGTGTACAAAAATCGACCGGATGGGTACTGGTCGTACAACTGGCGAGTGAGCTATCCCATTCAGCCGGCTGGCGTCACGTTGCACGTTAGTAATTTTCAACGCATTCAGGATGAATACGAAGCTTTGGATGGATCTCGACTTTCACTGGAGTACTACGTTATGCCGGACCGCGTAGAAAAGGCCCGTACGCATTTTCAGCAGGTAAAAACCATGCTGAGTACCTACGAAAAGATTTTCGGGAAGTACCCGTTCTGGCGGGATGGATACCGACTGGTGGAAACGCCTTTTCAGGGAATGGCTCCGCAGGGAGTAATTCCCTACGCGAACTTTTACCGGAATGTACCAACGTATGATTTCGATTATACGATTGTCCACGAAAGTGCCCATCATTATTTCGGAAACAGCGTTTCCTACCGGGATCAGGCCGACGCCTGGATTTCGGAAGCTTTCGCTACGTACGCGGAAATTCTCTATCTGGAACGAACGAAAGATTATCGAACGGCACTCGAACGGCTCAAAGAGTATCGAAAACTGATCAAGAATACCGAACCCTTGATTGGGCCTTCAGGTGTAGAATGGTTACCCGGAACCCAGGATCAAGCGTATAAGGGGGCCTGGGTTTTACATACGCTACGAAAGGTGGTTAATAACGATTCCCTGTGGTACCGTACCCTGCGGAAAATCCCCGAACGTTTTGCTTATCAGGCTATTACAACTGAGGAATTGGTGCGTTTTTTCAATCAGGAGCTGGCGATTGACTGTACCGCTTTTTTCAATCAGTACCTGTTTCATGCTGATCCACCCGTTTTTGAATTTACGTCGGTTGATAATCCCAAACGCTTTAAACTGACCTACCGCTGGCGTACGAAAGTACCCGGTTTTACAATGCCCGTTCGGGTAACCTTTGGGGACCGCTACGAAACGCTACACCCCACGAACGAGTGGCAAACGGTGTATCTGAAAAAGGAAGATGGTCAGCAGTTCCGGCTGGATACGGATCGTTTTTACATCTTCGGCAGTCATTTACCATTGGAATAATGCAGGGTCTTGGTACGGGATTTTCTGCTTAATTTCCATGTACTAATAGAGATTTTAGCCATGTCTGATGTAAAAGAACTCACGCACGAAGAGCAAATCAAGCTGCTCAAAGATAAAATCAAAGACGTACGGGTAGCGATGTTGACTACCTACACCGAAAATGACGGCCTACGAAGTCGTCCGATGGCTACGACTGCATTGGAAGACGACGGTACGCTGTGGTTTTTCACCCGGGAGCATTCCCGTAAAACCGATGAAGTTGAACAGGAGCATCGCGTCTGCGTAGCCTACGCCAATCCGGAAGAAAATACGTACGTAAGCGTACAGGGTCGGGCCAAACTGGTAACCGACAAGGCCAAGATGGAGGAGCTTTATACGCCCGTTCTGAAAGCCTGGTTTCCGGATGGGATCGACGATCCAGAACTGTCCTTGCTGAAAATTAGTATTGATGAAGCTGAATTCTGGGATAGTTCCTCGAATAAACTGGTCAATGGCTTCAAAATGCTGAAAGCCGCCATTACCGGAACACCTTATAACGACGGATCACACGGTAAGGTAACTTTGTAAAGCACAAAGCTTTTTATTTCTATAAACGAGTAGTAGTAGATTATAGAAAAACTAAACAGGTACCGTGTAGAAACGCAATAAACCGTGTTTCTGCACGGTACTTAGTTTAGGATTTATACCAGTCAAAAAAGAAAGTACTGCCCTCACCCACGGTAGAGTCGATGCGGAATTTACCACCCTGTTCCTCCACGAGCACTTTCAGAATATTTAGCCCAACACCCGTTTTGTCATCGCGGGTTTGCGTGGGGGCCTGACTGACTCCAAAGAGTTCAAACAAATTGGACTGATCTTTCAAACTGATTCCTGGACCGTTGTCACGAACGTAAAATTCATAGAAGTCCGATTTTTCCGTATAGCCCACTTCAACCAGTCCCTGAGGTTTATCATTGTACTTAATCGCATTACTGATCAGATTCTGAAACACCTGCTGAAGTTTCAGTTTCCGGGTCTGGAAACGCGGCATAGTACCGGCAATGACCGTACGAATCGTTTTCGGAGGAAAGAGTAATTGGAAAATCTGCATTACCATTTCCTGTACATTTACCTCCTCGATGGTTTGTTCGGAAAGACTCTTCCGGGAATAATCCAAAATCTCAGAAATCATGCCTGACAGGTGATACGAAGCTTTCTGAGAGAGTCCGAGATATTCGCGAAGTTCTTCCTGTGTTAAACCTTCCTCCTCGTTTTGCATTTCCATCAGCGAAAGCATTCCGATGACTCCGTTAAGGGGCGATTTTAAGTCGTGAGCAACGATGTAGACGAAGTTTTCGAGCTGCTTATTGGTTTTTCGGAGAGCATCAGCGGTTTGCTTAAGCTGCGTCTGATACCGGTACAGCTTTTCAAAAACGCTGACTTTGGCCTGCGTTACCTGAATGTCGAGGGGTTTTTGCAGATAGTCTACCGCTCCTTCATCGTATCCTTTCAAGACGTACTGTTGCTCCTTATTAAGAGCCGTCACGAAAATGATGGATACATCGCGGGTTTTGGGATTCGATTTTAAAATACGGGCTACTTCAAAGCCATCCATTTCCGGCATTTGTACATCCAGTAAAATCAGTCCGATCTGCGGATTTCGCAGGATCAGCTTAAGGGCTTCATTACCCGAAAGTGCCCGTAAGAATACCCGATTTTCCTGGGCCAGCATTTCTTCCAGCGAAATCAGGTTTTCTTCCCGATCATCGACTAAAAGGATGGTGAAGTCAGTTTGAACGTCGGTCATAGAATAAATTTATAGAGAAAAAAGACGGTTATTAAGGTCAGCAGGCTTTACGACTTCAGCCTGGGAGACAACTTGCAGAGCGGCCAGGGGCATGGCAGGAAACTCGCAGCTTTGCGGATCCTGGATTAGAGCCCGGCCACCCCGTTGAACCAGATAGGCGAGTCCCTGAGATCCATCCTGATTGGCTCCGCTCAGTAAAATGCCTACGGCTCGTGGCCCGTATACATCGGCGGCACTTTCAAAGGCCGGATCGAGGGCGGGGCGACTGTAATGAATGGCTTCCGAATAATCAAGGCTGAAGGTACGATCCTGTTCAAGCAGCAAATGATAATTCTGCGGAGCCAGATAAACCCGATTGGGTACTACAAAATCTTTATCGTTAGGTTCGATGACTCGCATCTTGCTGGAAAACCCGAAAACTTTATCCATTTCGCTGGGTACGGATTTCTGCCGATGAATGACCAGCACCAACGCAAAGGGAAAAGTCTCAGGAAGCTGCTCAAGCAGTTGAATGATGATCGACACGCTACCGGCTGAGCCGCCAACGACAACAATTTCGGGAGCAAGGGAATTCATGTTTGGTCGTGAGCGAATCAATTAATGTTTTCGGCGAAAAATTTTACTGGCTTCGCTAACGCCCTCAAATTCAGGTCGTATTTCCATGAACAGTAATGATTCTTTCATGCCCAGGGCCAAATATCCTAGTGGAACCAGACTGTCGTAGAGCAGATGCAGGACTCGGTTTTGCAGGTTTTTGTTAAAGTAAATGAGCACATTTCGACAGCAGATCAGCTGAAATTCATTGAATACCTGATCGGTTACCAGATTATGCTGGGAAAAAAGTACCTTCTGTAACAAATCAGGCCGAATAACCACGTGATCAGGATGAGCTTCGTAATACGACGAAAAATCCTCGGTGCCACCCGAACGAATGTAGTTGGCCGTATACTCTTTCATCGCACTAAGCGGAACGATGCCTTTGCGGGCTTTTTCCAGATTCGCCGGGTTAATGTCCGTCGCATAAATACGCGTGCGGTCGAGCAGGCCAGCTTCTTTTAAAATAATGGCCATCGAATAGACTTCTTCGCCCGTCGCACAACCCGCGTGCCAGATTTTGATGATCGGGTAGGAGGCCAGCCGGGGAATCACGGTGTCGCGAAGTTGCCGGTAAAAAGCCGGGTCGCGAAACATTTCAGTGACGTTGACCGTCAGGGTTTGCAGGAACCAAACGAAAAAAGAGGGTTCGTTGATGAGGTGATAACGTAATTCGTACATGGTTTTGAGGCCCGCTCGCTGCATGCAGTGTTTGACTCGCCGGGTAAAGGATGCCCGGGAATAATCCATAAAGTCGTAGCCATATTGTTCCCGAATCACCTGGATGATCTCGTCAATTTCGTGGGGTAAAATGTCAATCCCGTCACTCATACCTAATCATCGATTGCTAACGTAAAACGAATCTTTACTGATGTCGTTGCCCTAAATAGGTTTAGTTTGTTCCCGTAAGTACGGCTGGCAGGTAGCCCAGCGGAACCTCACCACGATTAACGAGAGCCTGCTCCGGGTCACCGAGTAGTGGCTATTGTAGATAGGTATTGGTTAGTAGTTGATAGCGTACCACAGGACTATTTTCGCATCTACGGGACAAAAAACAGATCTGTTGTAGTATAAAAAATCGTCGCCAAGCCTAACCCCGCGACAGCCAGACCCGTAACAGCGATAGCAGTTGTTTAGTGTCTACAGGCTTGCTAATGTAATCCGAAGCTCCGGCCTGTATGCTTTTCTCCCGGTCCCCCTGCATGGCTTTGGCCGTTAGGGCAATGATAGGCAATTCCTGAAACTGGGGGTTGGCCCGAATATGTTGGATGGCTTCATAACCATCCATTTCGGGCATCATCACATCCATCAGAATCAGGTCCGTATCCGGGTTGTTCTGGAGTACTTCCAGGGATTCACGGCCGTCTCCGGCAGTAATAGTATCCATCTCATATTCTTCCAGAAGTGTACTCAGGGAAAAAACATTTCGCATATCATCGTCTACCAAAAGGATCTTCTTGCCCTTTAGAGCCTTTTCCGCCATTACAACGTTCGCTTTAGGTACTACGGGCTGGCTTTCTACTTTAAACAAAAACAGTTCCAGTTCGTCCAGCAATCGATCCTTGGCCAGCGGCGAATTCCGGATAATGACATCGGAAACTTTTTTGAACCGCGATTCATCCGTGGGTGACAAGTCCTGATCCAAAAAGAGAATGAAAGGGATCTGATGCGTACCCAAGGCCCCATGCAACTGGTCGAGGGTAGCGAGTACGGCCTCGGAAGCTTCGCCGGCGTCCATGAGGAGGCAGTGGAATTCCTGGTGCTGCAAGCGTAACAGAGCCTCCGGAAGACTCGTAACGAACTGGGTATTGATCTGGAAATTCCGTTCGGCTAACCAGCCCGTTAGCGATTGGCTGCGAAGCTGGGTGCCCGTCAGTACCAGGATTTTTTTTTCACTGCTGGGTAAATGTTCAGCAATTCGGGCGAAGATGGCTTCAAAGTCCTCCCGTGAAGCCGCTTTATTGAGGAAAGACACCGCTCCCTGCAGGTTATGACGGGGTTCATCGCCAGCCGAAATGATATGCACCGGAATCGATTGAAGGACCGGATCATTTTTCAGGCTTTTGAGTAAACTCCACCCGTCGGTATCCGGCAGGAATATATCAAGTAGAATAGCGGTAGGGCGGTATGTCTGAGCGTAATAGAGACCTTCCGCACCCGTTAAAGCCACTACAGTTTTATAGCCCCGGGCCTGCGATAAGTCGCGTAAACGTTCGGCATACACGGCATCGTCTTCGATGATGAGCAAGGGATGATCACCCTGAACCAAATCCTGCCGATCATCGGTAACCTGCGTTTGTTCCTGCGGTTTTTCAAGACTAAACAACGCAGGTTTGGTCTCGGCTACGACCGTACGGGTGCGGTCTTTGGGCATGATCATGCCCTGAGCAGGGAGATACAGCGTGAAGGTACTCCCCCGACCCGTTTCACTATTTACGCGGATTTCGCCGCCCAGCAGCCGGGAGAGCTCCCGGCAAATAGACAAGCCCAGCCCTGTACCCCCAAACTTTCGATTGGTCGAGCCATCCGCCTGTTGGAAGGCCTCAAAAATAAGTTGCTGTTTTTCGAGCGGAATACCAATGCCCGAGTCTTCTACGCTGAAGGCCAGCACTTCACGAGCCTCACTTAATTTTTGACTGAAAAAGTCTGGTTGTGGCTGAATCAGTTGAACGTCAAGCTGTATGGAACCGCCCGGGCGTGAACTTGAAGGCGTTAGACAGTAAATTTTTAAGAATCTGTTCGATTCGCTGGTAATCGCTGAAAAAGGAGTCGGGAGCCAGATCACCCGTCGTAATTCGGAAGTTGATGCCCTTGTCGTCGGCCAGTACGGAAAACAAATCCTGCATATTCCGCAGAATACGGGCGGTCTTCACTTCTTCGACCAGGATATCGATTTTACCGGCTTCAATTTTCGACAGATCCAGAATATCATTGATGAGATTAAGTAAATCCGTTCCGGACCGGAAGATGACCTGAGCGTGTTCGATCTGTTTTTCGGTAAGATTTCCGGATTTATTGTCGGCCAGCAGGCGAGCCAGAATCAATACGCTATTGAGGGGCGTACGCAGCTCGTGCGACATATTAGCCAGAAACTCGGATTTGTATTGACTGGATTGCTCCAGTTCGCGGGCCTTGATAGTCAGAGCCTGGCGGGTTGATTCGATGGCTTCGTTTCGTTCCTCCAGTTCAACATTGATCTGCCGAAGTTCTTCTTCCTGTACTTTCAGTTCTTCCTCTGAAGCCTGTAGTACTTCTGCCTGTCGGGTTAGCTCCTCGTTGGCCTGTTTCAGCGTTTCCTGTTGCTCCAGCAACGTATCCGCCTGCAACTGGACCTGACTTAGCAGCTTGCCATTAAATGCCTGGGTCATACTGGCATCCAGGGCGACGGCAATGTTATCGCCCGCCGTTTCCAGTAGCAACAGGCTGGACGCACTGAACGTACCGAAGCTAGCCAGTTCAAGTATACCTTTGAGGTTGGAACCATTCCAGAGGGGCAGAAAAAGCACTTCACCGGGTAGCGAAGCTCCCGTACTGGACTGGAGTTGCCAGAATTGCGGTGGAACATTCTGTATACGCTGGAGGTGTTTTGAAGCCGCCGCTTTTCCCAATAGCCCCGAACCCAGCGGCCATTCGGTGGGAGTGTGGAGCGGCAGACCTACCGCCGCTTTTTGAATCAGACTTTGTTCGTTGAGTACGTATAGGGCCCCGGCTGGAATTTCCAGATACGCTACTACTTCCTTCACGATGCACTGAGCCAGCGAATCCAGATCGTGGGTGGCCTGTAAGCTATCGTTGATTTTGGAAACACCCGTGAGGAGCCAGTTTTTCTGAGCCGTTTCTTCGTTAAGCTGCGAAAGATCGTTCAGGCGGGAGTTGAGTTCAAGCTGAGCCTGCTCGCGTTGTTTCAGTTCCCGAAAGACCACAAGAATCAGTAAAGTGGCGATGAGAATAGCCAGCGTCATGGCTACCAGAATGGTAGTACCGGCGGTGCGGAATGCAGACTCCCGCTGATTTTCGCGGTTTGTAAGCAGATTCTGCTCTACAGTAACGAGATGATCAAGATTGGTACGGACGGCATTGATCTGGTTACTCTCTCTGTTGACGGTCTGAATGCTGTGAATGGCATTTTCCGGCAAAGTCCAGAATGTATACAATTGTTTAAGCTGATCTTCTACAGTCGCCAATCGCATCACCTGGGCCGGATTATCGGCCATGAGCTGATTAAGCGTCTTCAGATTCGACTCGATCTCGGTTCGGGCTGCACTAAAATCCGAAAGGGCGTGCGTATTTTCTTTATTGAGTCGGTGATCCCGCTGGGCTACCTGCATTTTTTGAATGAGGTCGCGGCTTTTCTCCAGTTGATTCAGATTTCGATAGGTATGACTTACCCAATCTGAATCGTTGGCCTGCTTGAGGAAGGTGCTGTACGTGACAAAACCGGCAGTAATCAAAAGGGCGAGGCCTACGACAAACATAAGGTTGACGCGGCTTCGGGCGGTTAGTTTAAGCATACTAGGAGCCAAGCGGTAAGGGTGAAGACGGCGGATTGCTTAGCAGGGGCAAATTACGCCTTCAGCCGCCTTTTCTCACAGGGGCACAATCAGGTATTTTAACAAAAACTCAATAAAAATGGCATAAACCAGTGACCAATTCCTGGATTTGAAAGAAAACAGAAGCCAGTAAAGATTAGATTGAGTTTAACTGAGGGATTTCCGTCGATACTAAAGATAAGGTTGTTTCAGAAATAGAGGCCTGATCCATCATTCCATACCAGTGGCGGAAGAGGGGCCGCTCACCCTGAAAATGATGACGTACTCTTTGAACCAGAAATAGTCTATCATTCCTACTACTTCGGCCAGCAGGCAAGCTCTGGAACCCCTCGAAGAAGTTAAACTGGATTTGACAAGCACCTAACAAACCCCCACGGATTCGTAGTAATAGCCTCGGGAATTCGGCTTCCTGGACTTGTTTTAATCATTCAATCAGACTGATCCTAAAAAAAACATCGGCTAACCGCAGGGTCAGCCGATGTTTTGCAATAGACGGGAAGCATTAATCGCGTAAGTCAATCACTTCTACGCCCGGGTACTTACTCTTGTTGAAGCTAAACGTCTGATCGTTCACGGCGACATTGGGCGTGAACTTTGTAATCTTAAAGGTTTGGACTTTACCCGATTTATCGGTCAGCTGCCAGCCTTTGATGGACGAGTCGTTTTTATGAACGGTCATCCGTACTTTCGCTATGTGAGCTGATTTATTGGTAGGCGTCAGGTCAATGACAGCGTTTCCGTCTTTCCGTTCTTCGACCAGCTTATACTGATAACCGTTCTTATAAATGTTGTAAATAGTAGCCGGGCTAAATTCGTTGCTGGCCGGATCATTCGTGGATAAATTGACCTCGTTGGCTTCTTTCACGTAAGTCGCCACGGTTTTTCCATCGTTGTATACTTCCTGCCCGGCCAGTTTTAAATAGTATTTGCCGCCCTTGGTCGTCAGATCGCCTTTGTGCGATTCGCCCGCTGCTCCGTACGTAAAGCCTACATTAAACGAATTCAAAGCTTTGTATTTTTTGCTTACGCCATCAAGAATGGTGGCCGCTTTGGGGTCCTGAGCCTGGGTAAAGAAAGTACTGAAAAGAAATGCGTGTATAAGTACGGTTTTAAGAATTTTCATGGCTTGATGCGTTCATAGACTTCTTCAAAGATAAAAGAACCCTGCCGGAGAAGGGGGGCAGTCCCTGTTAAAAATTGTGAACCAGCGAGACATGTTCTAGTTTGAAGAAATGTCGCTTGTGTTTTCCTGATTTATAATTAGTTTCATTCGAACTTCAATTTTTCAACAGACACCTCATGAGTGTATTCCATTCTTCATTCGGTATGATTACCTGGCTTGTGTTACTATTTAATGTCTGTTTGGCCGGAATAGGTCTGTACGTGCTGTACTTACTGATCCTCTTCCTGCGAAAAAGTATTCGAAAGTTAGATGCAGAAGCCAAAGAGAAGGGGTGGCCCGGGTAGTAGCTTAGCGAAGGAAAATGTTCTCAAAAAAGCGTGACCGGTATTTCTACCAGCCACGCTTTCAAAACGATTCGAGGGTATCTCACAACCGCAGTTCCTTGAAGAGTTCGTCCAGGCGTTCTTCACTCTGAATGAGTACCTCCCGGGCTTTGGACCCTTCAAACGGACCTACTACACCGGTGGCTTCAAGCTGGTCCATGATCCGACCGGCCCTGTTGTATCCCAGTTTCATTTTTCGTTGAATCAGCGAAGTAGAGCCCTGCTGATGAATGACGATCAGGCGAGCGGCGTCTTTAAACATCGGATCAAGCTGGGCCAGATCCACGTCTTTTTCGTCGTTACCGGCTTCATCACCTTCGAATTCGGGCAACAGATAAGCATCAGAATAGCCCTGTTGTTCGCCAATGAAGTCGCAGACGGCATCCACTTCCGGCGTATCGACGAAGGCACACTGCAAACGCGTCATGTCTGAACCCTGCAGGAAAAGCATGTCGCCCTGACCCACCAGCTGATCGGCTCCGTTCGTATCCAGAATGGTACGGGAATCGACTTTCTGGGTTACTTTGAACGATAAACGAGCCGGGAAGTTGGCTTTGATTTTACCCGTAATAATATCCACGGAAGGCCGTTGCGTCGCCACAATCAGGTGAATACCAATGGCCCGGGCCAACTGAGCCAGACGGGCAATGGGCGTTTCTACTTCTTTACCAGCCGTCATCATCAAATCGGCCAACTCATCAATGACCAGCACGATATACGGCAGGAAGCGGTGACCTTTCTCCGGATTTAGGCGACGTTCGATGAACTTCTGATTGTATTCCTTCAGGTTGCGGCAACCGGCGTTTTTCAGCAGTTCATACCGCGAATCCATCTCCACGCACAACGAATTGAGCGTGTAAATTACCTTCTTGGTATCGGTAATAATAGCGTCTTCAGTACCGGGGAGTTTCGCCAGGAAGTGCCGCTCAATCTTACTGAACAGACTCAACTCCACTTTCTTGGGATCGACCAGTACGAACTTGAGCTGGGCCGGGTGTTTTTTGTACAGCAGCGAAGCCAGAATCACGTTCATCCCCACCGACTTACCCTGACCCGTGGCCCCGGCAATGAGCAGGTGAGGCATTTTGGCTAGGTCCGTAACGAAGATTTCGTTGGAGATGGTCTTGCCTAGTACAACCGGGAGTTCAGCCGTGGATTTCTGGAATTTCTCGCTGGCTACCACCGCCCGAATACTCACCATTTCGCGGTTTTTATTCGGTACTTCAATCCCGATGGTTCCTTTCCCCGGCATGGGAGCAATAATCCGAATGCCCAAAGCTGCCAGTGAGAGGGCAATGTCATCTTCCAGCGATTTAATCCGGGAAATCTTGACCCCCGCCGAAGGAACAATTTCGTACAGCGTTACGGTTGGCCCCGGCGTAGCCTTGATGCTGGCAATGCTGATGCCGTAATCGCTGAGGGTACGTAAAATGGTATCCTTCTTCGTTTTTAATTCTTCTTCCGAAACCTGAGCTTTATCGGTCGTATACTCCCGCAACAACTCAACGCTGGGGTACTGGTACCGGGCCAGATCGAGCGTAGGATCGTACAGACCCAGCTCTTTAATTAGGTTTTCGTTGGGTTGCGTATCTAATTTTTCTATTTTTTTCGGAGGCAAAATCTCTTCAGCCGGAGCCGTCTCAATGATAAAGTCAGGTTCCGAGGTTTTCTCTTTCGGTACTTCCCGGCTCACTTTGGCCACGGGGGCGGGAGGTGTATACGCTACGACTTCCTCCAGGACCGGTTCTTCCACGGGAATGGCCTCTACGGGCAGTGGAATTGGCGTTTCGAGTACGCGGCGAGCGTCTTCGGCGAGTCGGTTTACTTTCTGTAATTGCAGATATTCCTGCTCTTCTTCATCCGCTTCTTCCTCCGGCTCATCGGGTTCGGTAATCACCGGAATGGGTTTCCGAAGTATCGGTTTGGGCTCTTCTTTCACCGGAGCCGGTTTCTCGACGGGTTTTTCCTCTTCTTCGTCCTCATCCAGCTCTTCTATTTCCTTGAATAAGTTCTTGAATGGATTGCTCACCGTCGGGCGGGGTACTTTCATGCCTTCTACTTTTTCGGCAACGTGCTCCAGGGAATCAACCCGGTAAAAGTAAATGACGAACACAAACAAGGCCGCCGCAATTACTGCGATAGAACCCCATCCGATCAAATTGTACAGTAACTGATTGATTAAGAGTCCAATACCGCCCGAAAGTGTACTGAGATTACTCTGTGAATCGGACCATAGTACGACAAAACCCAATACGGCACTTACCCAGATCATGTAAAAAATGGCCTGATAGGTAAGCCGTTTGAGCGGAAAAATCTCGCGGGAAAACGTAAGCTTGATTCCCGCTACCAATAGCACGGGAATAATGAGAAAGGAAGCAAGGCCAAACCACTGGAATACAAAAAAGTGACCCACGATAGCTCCCGTTAGTCCCAGCCAGTTTTGTACTTTCTGACCCGAATCTTTCAGGGGTGTTTTAAACGCAGCTCCCACTACACTTTGATCGGCTTCGCCCGAAATCAGGTAAGAAAAGAAAGCCAGAAAGAGCAGCACCGCCAGTAACACCGTGAGTCCTCCGATGACCAGCCGCGTACTCGGGCCGGCAATCGTTGCCCGAAGGCTTTTTGAAGGCTTACTGGCGGGTTTGCGGAGAGGTTGTTTAGAAGAATCTACCTTTTTTGCCATGTATCACGAAACAATAAATCAGAATGCAAGCCCAGAGCCAGATTGGCGTATACCCAGAAAAGGTACGTCCGTTTAGGTTCCAAAATTTACAAAAGTAAACTGTTGAAATCCACTTCTGTTCTATAATATTTTATTTATTACTGATTGTCAAGCAAATAATTGCAAATACGCTTGGCCTGAGCAGGACCTTCGTAAATGAATCCTGTATACACTTGTATCAGGCTGGCCCCGGCCTGTAGCTTCTCCAGAGCATCTTCGGGGGAATGAATTCCACCTACGCCGATGATCGGGAAACTGCCTTTCGACTGCTGATGCAGATAGCGAATCACTTCTGTCGAACGCTCCCGTACGGGTTTGCCCGAAAGTCCACCCGCTCCAATGGCTTCGATCGTTTGAGGCGGCGTTTGCAAATTCTCGCGGGAAATGGTGGTGTTCGTCGCGATGACCCCTGCAATCCGGCTGGTTTGTACAATGTCGATGATGTCGTCGAGCTGACTATTCGTCAAATCCGGAGCGATCTTGAGCAAAATGGGCTTGGGCCGACTCTGTTTCAGGTTTTCGGCTTGCAGCGTCAGTAACAGCTCGGTCAGCGGTTCCTTCTCCTGCAAAGCCCGAAGGTTCGGCGTATTGGGCGAACTCACGTTCACGACAAAGTAATCAACCGTATCGTTCAGTTCATGGAAGCAGGTCAGGTAATCGTCTACGGCTTTTTCGTTGGGCGTCACCTTATTCTTACCAATGTTTCCACCAATAAGTACGCGACTTTTGCGTCGGCGGAGTTTTTCGGCGGCAGTTCGGGCTCCTTTATTGTTGAAACCCATGCGGTTAATCAGGCCCTGATCGGCCTTCAGGCGAAACAGTCGCGGACGGTCGTTGCCGGGCTGGGGGCGGGGCGTTACCGTACCGATCTCCACAAAACCGAAACCAAGGCAGGAAAGCTCGTCTACTAATTCGGCATTTTTGTCGAAACCAGCCGCCAGACCTACGGGATTGGGGAAGCGGATACCAAATACCTCCCGTTCCAGTCGCGGGTCCGTTACCGTAAAGATTTTCCGGCTTAATGCAGGAACAAACGGTATTTTAAAGCTAAACTTCAGGAAGTTAAACGAAAAGTGGTGAATCTGTTCAGGATCGAAACAGAAGAGCAACGGGCGAATCAGAGCTTGGTACATGGGACAAAAATACGCACTTTGCAGCTATGAAACCGCTGCTTGGGTTGATCCTTTTCTTGACTTTTTCCTTTACGGCCGGGGCTCAGCAAACCCTGAGCGGTCGCGTACTGAACGCCGACGACCGTAAACCCTTACCTTTTGCGAACGTTTTTCTGGCCAATACCACCCGGGGTACCACCACGAATGAGCAGGGCGAATTTACGCTGACGCAACTGCCAGGGGGTACGCTCGAACTGGTCGTCTCGTACGTGGGCTACCAAACCCGGACGCAAACGATTCCAACCGATAACCGGTCGACTTCGCTGGAGATTCTACTTAAAGCCAATCCCGAATTACTGGCTGAGGTAAAGGTAAAAACGAAACGCGATAAGCACTGGAAACAACGATACGAACGCTTTGTGAGTATGTTTCTGGGGGCAACCGAAAACGCCCGGCAGTGTACCATTGTGAATTCCGACGTACTCTGGATTACCGAAGATTCCACCAAGCAATGGCTGACGGCCGGAGCCCGCGAACCTTTGATTATTGAAAATCAGGCTCTGGGTTACCGCATTAAATACCAGCTTGAAGGTTTCTCCTATCACCACACGCAGGGGTACGTTTCATACCTGGGCTATCCGGTGTACGAAGAATTGCCCACGACGAGCTCCGAAACAATGACCCGCTGGAAACGAAACCGCAATCGGGCCTATTACGGATCACTCACGCATTTTTTGCGAAGTCTGCATAGCGGTACGCTGGCTTCCGAAGGATTTATCGTACAGCGAATTGTGAATCCCGCCCAATCTCCCATGAACGCTCTGGCCCTGGCGGGTAAAAAGCTAAGCCGATGCGAAGTGCTTCGCTATAATGGCCTTCAGGTGCTGGACGAGCCTTTGCGAAGCGAGGATGTGCTGGTAAAACGATTGCACACCCCTGAGCAAAGTATCATGACTTTTCCGGGAGCTATCCAGGTAACGTACACGAAGGAAATGGATCTGAATATTCTGCCCGGAATGAGGCAGCGTCCGCAGACGAGTGTCATTGAATTACTGAGCCAGATGGTCCGCATTCAGGCAAATGGGCAGTATTTCCCGTCGCTTGATCTGCTCGTATCCGGTTATTTTGTTTACGAAAAAACAGGCGATTCGTTGCCCTTTGATTTTCAGCCGTATCCGTAGACGTAAGGTGGGAATCGCTACAGACCTGAATGTTTTTAAGAACGCAAATGTTATATGAATGGAAGCCTTCACCGATCTCCTGGTCGAGCTTTTTACACGGTAGAAACAAGAGTCTTTTGCTCAGACTTCATTGAAAACCAATTGTCTTATGGAAACGTATCAAACCTTAGCACCAGCCTACGTAGAATTGTTAACCAAAGCCGTAGGTCATAAAAACAAGCTCGAGTATTTCAACGAATACCGGGAGTACAAGGCTACCGGAGCTCCCTTTAAAAACGTTGTAAAAAATGAAACCGGGGAATTCCTGGAACTGGCCACGGGTGTAGAGATTCCCCTGAGCCAGATCATTAGCTTAAACAACGTATTTTTTCCCGGTTACGAGGACTACGAAGAGGTGCTCGGTATGCGTTGTAGTCGATAAATAGGTGCTTTTCAAAAAAAGCACTTTAATTTAGACGTTCCTATTAGAACGCATCGAAGGGGTACGGGCCGCCAAGGTTTCGTGCCCTGCTTAGCATTTATTATCGACGTATGAAGTATTTTCTGGGGATTGAAATTGGCTCGGGCAAGATTCATTTAGCCGTAGCAGATGAAACACACACCATTACTGAACACATACGCCGGGATGTAGTGCCGGGGAATACCGCGGAAGATCTGAGAACCCAGATCGAGGAAGTCATTGATGATTTGCAGACCCGTTATCGGTTTTCTTCCATGTGCGTAGGTTTTGGGGGGCCGGTAGATTGGCGGCAGGGGAAAACCATCCAGTCGTACCGCATTGAAGGTTGGAAAAATTTTGATTTATCCGATTGGCTGGAAGATCACCTGCATTGTCCGTCCTGGGTAGAGAACGACGCCAACCTGGCTGCTTTAGCCGAGGCTATTCAGGGAGCGGGTAAAAACTACGCTACCGTATTTTATCTGAAACTTGGGCATGGCATCGGGGGCGGCCTGATTCAGAAAGGACAGATTTATCACGGAGCCCGACCCGGTGAATCAGAAATCGGTAAGATCCGGCTTGATCGCTCCGGTACTACGCTGGAATCTGTCGCTTCCGTACGAGCCATTATTCAACGCATCGAAGAAGAAGTCGCTAAACAACCCGATAGTCCGCTGGCTCAGGCGGTGGCAGCCGGACAGGGCGTTTCTTACCTGATTCAGGCCCTGGCAAACGGCGATTCGCTGGCCGAGCAAATGCTCAATGAAACGGCGGACCAACTGGCCTTTGCTCTGTCTCACGTCGTGCACCTGTTTCACCCCGATTTAATTGTACTTAGTGGAGGTGTTCCTGAATTGACGGAAAAATTAAGTCAGGTGATCGACCAAAAGCTTTCTACGTACGTCATGGAAGCCTTTCTTCCCTTACCCAAAATAGCCCTGGCTCAATTGCAGGACGAAGCCGTGGTGAGAGGAGCCCTGCTCGTAGCCCGGCAGAATAGTTATTTATAAAAAAAAGGCCAGAACCCGCGTTCTGGCCTTTTTTGTGACTGTACTTCTGGCTGATCCTCCATGTTCATGCCACGGCGTAGGGAGTCAGTTCGATACGTTCGGATGCTCCTAATAGTGAATTTTCGCTTCGTTCATTTTCCATTCATCAAAGGCTTCCTGAGCACCTTCCGTAGGGAGGTGAATCATAGGTAGACTACGTTCGGATGGCGGCAGGGCTACCTGCTCATAAATAAAAGAGTCATCAAAACCAGCATCGCTGGCTTGTTCATGCGTGCAGGCGTAATACACGCGATCGGGGCGAGCCCAGAAAATGGCTCCCAGGCACATGGGGCACGGTTCGCAGGAAGTGTATAGCTCACAACCCGACAACTGGTGCGTGCCCAAATACGCACAGGCTTCCCGAATGGCAACAATCTCGGCGTGGGCCGTGGGGTCATGGCTGGAGGTCACGCGGTTGTGTCCGCGTCCAATGATTACCCCATCTTTTACAATAACGGCACCAAAGGGACCACCCAGGCCGGCCCGTTGGCCCTGAAAGGAAAGCTTAACGGCTTCTTGAATATACTGATTCATGGCTAAAAATTTGTAAACAGTTTATACAACTAAAATAAATACAGACGGTTTTCAGACCATTGATGAAAGTTAAAATCCATTCATCCGTTCTTCAACGCGTATGGATGGTACAGGATTTGGGGCTTCTTTAGAAAATACCTAGAATTGCCTGTAATTCAACTTTTATCCTATCTATTAAATACGACAATGGACTATCAACCCCTGCCTCCTTCGCAACCACCCATGAGTGATTCCGATGCTCGTACCTGGGCCATGCTGGCTCACCTGAGTAGCATCGTGGCTAGTTTCCTGGGTGGACTTTCGTTTCTTGGGCCTCTAATCGTTTGGTTAATCTACCGGGAACGTTCTACGTACGTGGACTACCACGGCAAAGAAGCCCTGAATTTTCAGATTCTCATGTCAATCGCCTTTGTCGGTTGTATCATTCTGGGGATACTTACCTGCGGTGTTGGGCTAATCATTTTACCCGTCTTTGCGGTGCTGGACATTGTCTTTGTAGTCATTGCGGCAATCAAAGCAAACAACGGTGAGTATTATCAATATCCTTTCAACTGGCGGATCGTAAAGTAGTAGCCATCAGTTTAAACAAGAAGAGCCATCAACCGTCGGTTGATGGCTCTTCTTGTTAAGAAAACCCTCTTACTTGGGTTTAGAAAACTCCTGACGAGCCTGGGCTGCGGAGGCTTCATTGGTGAAAATTCGGGTTTCGCGACGACGAATGGCCCACCAGATCCCAAGCAAACCAAACAACACAGCCGGAATACTGAGTATCTGACCGAGGTTGTAGGTCATCTGGTCTTCAAACGTTACCTGGTTCTCTTTGTAAAATTCGTACACGAAACGCAGCACGAATACGACGACCATGAAAAGTCCCGTGAGTATACCCTGCGGAAGACTGGTTTTATAGCGATTCCAGATGGAATACAAGGCAACACAAAGAATCAGGCAGGAAATGGCTTCGTACAACTGAGCCGGGTGTCGGGGTTCCTGCGAAAATTCGGTGTTGTTTAGGAAGATAAAGGCCCAGGGTATATCCGTAACCTTTCCTACAATTTCCGAATTCATCAGGTTGCCCAGACGAATGAAACAACCTGCCAGGGCCACGGTAATGACAATCCGGTCAGAAATCCAGAAGAAATTGATTTTTTTGGAACGGGCGAATAGGTAAAGTCCCGTGATAATACCCACCATGGCTCCGTGACTGGCCAGACCCGCGTACGGTGGCAACAGCATTTCCTTGAACCACTTCCAGGGATTGGCAAAAAACATGGGATACTCGTAGAAAACGTAATGTCCAACCCGGGCTCCAACCACCGTAGCCAGTACCATGTACAGGGTCAGGGTATCAACCCAGTCGTCGGGTAAACCTTCTTTCCGAAAAATGTGCAGAATAATTCGCTGACCGACCAGGAAACCCAGAGCAAACAGTAATCCATACCACCGAACCGAAAATGAGCCGATGTGGAAAATCTCTGGGTTTACGTTCCAAACAATATAGTTGAACATGTAAAAGTTAGTTTCAGGCGGTAAAAATAGAGCCTATTTCTGAGGATGAGTTGGCTTTAGTGAATTATTCACTAGCGAAGGATGATCTTTCGGGTAATTTTTCCGGAACTCGCCGTTTGAATCTGAACCAGATACACGCCAGTAGGCAATCCTCTAAAATCAAGTTCATAACGATTGGTACCGTTAGAACGGGCTTTGCCCAGCCACTGACCGAGCAGGCTATACAGGTTTACTTCTGCTTCGGAAGGTGTAGTCACCGTTACGTAACGATCCGTGGGATTGGGTCCGACCCGTACAGTCTCCGTGCCCGTATCGGGCGAAGGCAGCAACTTCTCCGAACGATTCAGTAGCAACCGCAGGCCACCGGTATTCGTACCAGCCACAATGTCGGGTAAGCCATCCTGATTGAGGTCCGCTACGGCCAGCGAAGGGACACTGCCGATTTTAAGGCTTGTAACCGCATTGGCGGGCGATTTTACCGAACTGGAATCCGCCGAAAGGGTCGTTTGATTAAGGAAATCATGGAAAACTTTCAGTGAACCATTGTCATAGGCCGTCAGCAGGTCCAGTCGTTCGTCGCCGTTGACATCCGCCGCGATTAGTGAGAACCCCCGGTTGTTAAAATCATCGGTCTGGCCACCGTACGACTTCGTTTCAAGCTGATACGTGGGCTGGGTAGACGTACCCGTATTGCGGTAATACTGAATGCCACCGTAGTAGGTGCCGATCAGCAGGTCAATGCGTCCGTCCCGGTTCACATCAATGTACAGAGGAACCGAACCCGCGTAAAGGTCATTCGGGAGGGGTAAGGCCGTAAGCTCGTCCGGGTTGAGCTGAAAAGCTCCGGTCTTACCACCTCGGTTGGGAATGTACCGAACGATAGAGCCGGCTGGCGTCTGAGCCATAAAACCCAGATCGGGTATACCATCGCCGGTGACGTCACTGAAAAAACGTTGACATTGGTAACCAACTGATTCTGGCGGTTCTGTAGCTGCGTGGCCAACCCCAGGTAATCATCCGTTTCAAGCTGGAATTTGGCCTGTTGAGGGGTACCAACGTTCCGGAACAGAGCGATGCCACCCCGGTACGTTGGTCCGGAGCGAAACCCGGCGTATCCCACCAGCAAATCGGCGTCGCCGTCACCATCCAGGTCGGCCAGAGCAGTAGTCGTATTTTCGCCCAGGTCCACCATATCTTCCTGTAAAAAATGCTCTTTCCGGAAGATCAGTCCCGAACCCGTATTTTCGTAAAGCCAGGCGGTCCGGCGAAAGTCATTGGCCTTGAGCTGATCGTTGGAGTAGACATTCGGAGCAGCCAGCAGATCGGGTTTCCCATCAAATGTGACGTCTTCCAGAAACGTGGCCGGAAATACGCCCATATCAATCGGTTTCACCGAAGGAAACAAATAGTCAGCCTGCGTGAATCGAGCCTTCTCCCGCGTACCGGCATTGGGCATGTACGCTACGTGGGAATCTTCGATGTAACTGTAGAAGAAATCTTTTACGCCATCTCCGTTGTAATCCCAGAGTAAAATGCTGTTGCCTGCGTGCAGCGGGCGACCCCCCGGATTGTTCTGGACGGCCGGACAATCGCCTTCGCCAGTTTCGCAATTCATATTGAAGCAGGCATCGCCGTACTGTCGCTTGATGAAGTTTCCCCAGCAAAACCCGATTTTCTTGAAAGTCAAACCGGCCTTGCCCGTTCGTTCCATGCTCATGTTCTGGTGGTATTCCGCAAAGTCGCCCGCAATGTCAAAGATGACCAGATCCAGATCGCCGTCCCCGTCCACATCATCAATTCCAGGGACGTCCGTGGAAGGCACCTGCATATTTACCTGACCCGAAAATCCTTCGGTGTATAACGGATCGAACAGCAACTGCCAGCGAAAACCGGAAGGAGCCGCTAGATTCTGATACACTTTAATTCCCGACGGTGTGTGGGCAAACAAATCCTTGCGTCCATCGCCATCGAGATCGCGGAGGAGCATCCAGCTGTCTAGTTCGGGGAAGTACGCCTCGTAAAGGGGAGCGTGTCGCCAGGTGTAGGAGCCATTACCCGTGGGCTGGGCCAGAAAGGTGGAAACTTTTCGACTGGTTCGATCAAAAATTACTAAATCCTCGACCTGATCCTGATTTAAATGCATCTTGGAAAACTGCGGAGCATTCAGCCCTCCGGCCCAGGCATTGGGCAGGATTCGACCCTGTACGGAAACCTGCACCGCAGTATCCAGTTCAAAGGAAAACTTCTGAGCATGGGCCTCAAAAGAAAGAAATGAAACGAGCAGCCCCAGGCCCGTCAGCAGGTAACGGTTTTTCATTGCATCTTTGTCACATCAGTTCAACAACGAATGGAAAATACATTTAGCGTTTCGGGTGGAGAGTTTTAGCCGGGAGAGCTACGAATTCCCAACCTGACACCTTAAACGATCTATACATGATTGCAGACCTTTATCAAAAGTACCTGACTTGCAGCAGTGTTTCGATTGATACCCGCAAAATTGAGCCCGGAGCGATGTTTTTCGCGTTAAAAGGGGAAAAATTTGACGCGAATACCTTTGCCGCCCAGGCCCTGGCCAACGGAGCCGCCTATGTAGTGATGGATAATGCCGAATATGCGACCGATGAACGTTGTCTGGTCGTGCCGAATACGCTTCAGACTCTGCAACGGCTGGCTCTGTATCATCGGCGTACGCTGACCATTCCCGTCATCGGCATTGGTGGTTCAAACGGCAAGACGACAACTAAAGAGCTGACCCACCGTGTATTGGCGAAACGATTCCGGACATTCGCTACGCCCGGTAATTACAATAACTACATCGGCGTGCCGCTTACCCTGCTTTCCATGCCGGTGGGTACAGAAGTGCTTATCGTAGAACTGGGAGCCAACCAGAAAGGCGATATTGAAGAATTGGTGAACATCTGCGAACCCGGTCTCGGCCTCATCACCAATATTGGAAAGTCGCACCTGGAGGGTTTCGGTGGCTTGCAGGGCGTACGCGAAGGAGAGGGAGAACTCTACGATTTTCTGGTACAGACCAACGGCCTGATCTTTTTTCATGCTCAGGATGAAACGCTTGCGAGTATGCTGGAAGAACGGGGAGCAAAGAAGTTCAACCTGATTCCTTACCGCGACGACGTTCAGTTGCTGGAAACCAATCCGAACGTAGTATATGAAATAGGCGAACAACGCGTGGAAACGCACCTGATGGGGGACTACAACTTCATCAATATGCGGGCTGCTCTAACGCTGGGGAAATACTTTGGCGTAGCGGAAGCAGACATGCACGCGGCCATTGCGGGCTACGTGGCCGAAAATAACCGCTCCCAGATTTTACAGAAAGGTTCGAATACCATCTGGCTGGATGCGTACAACGCCAACCCAAGTTCAATGGCCGCTGCGTTGAAAAATTTCGAAGCCCTGGATGCGAAGAAAAAACTGGTCATTCTGGGCGACATGTTCGAACTGGGCGAAGAAGGGCCCCACGAGCACGAGCTGATGGGAAAATTGATTGCCGAATGCCACTTTGACTACGTACTTCTGGCGGGACCGCTCATGCAGAACGCCCTGAAATATTTGCCCCGGGCGTATTACTTCCCCGATAAATTCGGCCTACACGTCTGGCTGGAGGAACATCCCATGACGGATACGCATTTCCTCATCAAAGGTTCCCGCGGTATGGGGCTGGAAAGTACGCTGGGGATGATTGGGGGAGGGCTTTGAGTTTTGAGCGGCGGCCGCAGCCGTTTTCAGTTTTGAGTTTTGAGTTTTGAGTTTTGAGTTTTGAGTTTTCAGTTTTCAGTTTTCAGTTTTCAGTTTTCAGTTTTCAGTTTTCAGTTTTCAGTTTTTCTAGAGTAAAACCGGCAAAGATAGCGGGACGGGTTGTCCGTAGCATTTGCTACGGACGCAAAAGTTGGTAGGCTGTGCCTACCGGGCGGGACGATTCCCCGTATTGCATACGGGGCTAATCAAAGTGAACCCCTTCGGGGTTAGCTGGCGGTTTATAAAGTAATATTTGACTCGCTCACCCCGATTTAAACCGTCATGGAATGATCGGGGTGGAATGGTTTAACGTCGGTGACGCGAAGTGCGTTGATCTTTCGGGTCGCAAATTTGGAACAGCTTGTTGGGAAAACGGGGTTAAAAACCATGAAAAGGAAACCTGCGACGAAACTTTGTAATGACCCGGAGCACTATAAATCAATTCGCTATCGGTAGCTGCTACCCAAAACTCAAAACTCAAAACGCACAACGGTAAACTCTACCTATCTTTGCACGTTTATCTTTTCATACTTTCTGGACACAACGCCGACTCCGATCCGGCATCGTTTCGCAACCGATGACAACGATTCAAAAACCCGACATTCGCAGCCTTCTTAACAATCGTATTCTCGTGCTCGATGGAGCCATGGGTACGATGATTCAGCGGTATAAGCTGGAAGAAGAAGACTATCGGGGCTCTCGCTTTGCCGACTGGCCCCATCCCCTGAAGGGAAATAACGACTTGCTCGTACTGACCCGACCCGACATTATCAAAACGATTCACGCCGAGTATTACGAAGCCGGAGCAGACATCGTGGAAACCAACTCTTTTTCCGGTACCTGGATTGCCATGGCCGATTACGGCATGGAAGAGCTGGTCTACGAACTCAATTACGAGTCGGCCCGTATCGCCCGTGAAGTTGCCGATGAATTTACGGCTCGCAATCCGGACAAACCCCGGTACGTAGCTGGTTCGATGGGACCTACGAACCGTACCGCCAGCCTCTCGCCCGATGTGAACAACCCTGGTTACCGGGCCATCACTTTCGATCAGCTGGTGGGTGCGTATTACGAACAAACCAAGGCCCTGATCGAAGGCGGCAGTGATATTCTGCTGGTCGAAACCATCTTCGATACGCTCAATGCCAAGGCGGCTCTGTTTGCCATTGATACCTACTATCAGGACGTGACCCATGGAAAGTCGCCCTGGCCCGAACATATCCCGCAAGGACCCAAATTTGAAGTACCGATCATGGTATCCGGTACCATTACCGATGCCTCGGGTCGTACGCTTTCCGGACAAACGACGGAAGCGTTTCTTACCTCCGTATCGCATTTGCCGCTGCTTTCCGTAGGGCTAAACTGTGCCTTGGGAGCCGATCTGATGCGGCCGTATGTACAGACCCTGGCCGATAAATCACCCTTTTTTACCTCGGCCCACCCCAACGCGGGTTTGCCGAATGAAATGGGTGAATACGACGAGACGCCCGAGCAAATGGGTGAAACGATCAATGGCTTCCTGAACGACGGACTACTGAATATTATCGGTGGATGCTGCGGTACGACGCCCGGCCACATTCGCCGCATTGCGGAAATTGCTGCTACGCACCAGCCCCGACCCATTCCCGTCGAAGAACCCGTACTGAAACTATCCGGTCTGGAACCGATTGAGGTAACGAAGGAAAAGGTACTGTTTCTGAACATCGGAGAGCGTTGTAACGTAACTGGTTCGAAGAAATTTGCCCGTCTGATTCGGGAAAACAAGTACGACGAAGCCCTGAGTATTGCCCGGGAACAGGTAGAAACCGGAGCCCAGGTCATCGACGTAAACATGGATGAAGGGATGATTGACGGAGCGGCCGCCATGACCACCTTCCTGAATCTGCTCGCTGCCGAACCCGACATTGCCCGGGTACCCGTCATGGTCGATTCTTCCAAGTGGGAAGTGATCGAGGCGGGTTTGAAATGCGTACAGGGAAAAGCAATTGTGAACTCCATCTCCCTGAAAGAAGGCGAAGAGAAGTTTAAAGAATACGCCCGCACGGTGCAACGGTACGGAGCCGCCGCTGTAGTGATGGCTTTTGACGAAAATGGTCAGGCCGACAGCTACGAACGCCGGATTGAAATTTGCGAACGGGCGTACCGGATTCTGGTGGACGAAGTCGGCTTCCCCGCCGAAGACATCATCTTCGACCCCAACATTCTGACCGTTGCTACGGGAATCGATGAGCACAACAACTACGCCGTCGATTTTATCAACGCAACCCGCTGGATCAAAGAAAACCTGCCGCACGCGAAAGTTTCGGGTGGGGTCTCCAACGTATCGTTTAGCTTCCGGGGGAACGAACCCGTCCGCGAAGCCATTCACTCGGCCTTCCTGTACCATGCCATCAAAGCCGGTATGGATATGGGCATTGTGAACGCTGGTCAGCTAACGATCTACGATGAAATTCCGAAAGACTTTCTGGAACTGGTGGAAGACGTTTTGCTCAACCGCCGTCCCGACTCCACCGAACGCCTCGTAACGTTTGCGGAAACGGTGAAAGCCAAGGGGAAAACAGAAACGGGACCGGATAACTCCTGGCGGCAACTGCCCGTGAAAGAGCGGTTGGCCCATGCTCTGGTGAAAGGCATCGCCGATTTCATTGATGAAGATACCGAAGAATGTCGTCAGGCATACGCTCGCCCGATTGAGGTGATTGAAGGTCCGCTGATGGACGGGATGAACGTAGTAGGGGATCTGTTCGGAGCCGGAAAAATGTTCCTGCCGCAGGTCGTTAAATCGGCCCGGGTCATGAAAAAAGCCGTAGCCTACCTCCAACCCTTCATTGAAGCCAGTAAAGAAGCCGGATCTACAGCCGGACGTATTTTGCTGGCAACGGTGAAAGGCGACGTACACGATATTGGCAAGAACATCGTGGGCGTAGTACTAGGCTGTAACAATTACGAGATCATCGATTTGGGCGTGATGGTGCCAACGGATAAAATTCTGGAAGCGGCCAAGACGCACAACGTAGATATTATTGGATTGTCGGGCCTGATTACGCCGAGTCTGGATGAAATGGTGGGCGTGGCCAAAGAAATGGAACGGCAGGGTTTTAACGTACCCCTGCTCATTGGCGGAGCAACGACGTCCCGAATTCATACGGCCGTAAAAATTGATCCGCAGTACTCCGGACCCGTTATTCACGTACTCGACGCTTCCCGTTCAGTACCCGTAGCCGGACGTCTGACGCAGAGCGACGAATCAAGAGCGGCGGTACTTTCGAGCATCAAAGCCGAATACGCCAAGCTTCGCGAAGATCACGCCAAACGCAAATCGGACAAGAATTTTGTCAACATTGAAGCGGCTCGTCAGAATAAGGTAAACATCGACTGGGAGAGCTTCCAGGCTACCAAACCCCGATTCCTGGGTACGCGGGTGTTTGAAGACTATTCCCTGTCGGAAATTGCCCCGTACATTGACTGGACGCCTTTCTTTCAGACCTGGCAATTGCATGGCAAGTACCCCGCTATTCTGGAAGATCAGGTCGTAGGAGCGGAGGCGAAGAAATTATTTGAAGATGCTAATAATCTCCTGCTGGAAATCATTCATGACCAGTCACTAAAAGCAAGAGCTGTTGTGGGTTTCTGGCCCGCCAATAGTCACGAGGATGATATTATTCTGCATCCGTACGAGACCGTAAGCCGGGAAGTATCCTGCGAACGCCACGGCTCGCATACGCATCTGGAGTATCAGATCAGCCGGGCCAACCGATCGGGCGAAGAAGTTATTACTACGCCTGCTTTAGCTACGTTACATCATCTGCGTCAGCAAAGTCAGAAAGCAGCCAATCTGCCCAACTACTCACTAGCCGATTTCATTGCTCCGCTGGAAAGCGTGCATACAGATTATATCGGTGGTTTTGCCGTAACAACCGGAATCGGTATCGAAGCCCTGTTGGAAAAATACGAAAAAGACCACGACGATTACGGCAGCATCATGGTGAAAGCCATTGCTGACCGGCTCGCCGAGGCTTTTGCCGAATTGATGCACCAACGCGTTCGGAAGGAATTCTGGGGTTACGCTGCGAACGAAACACTGGAAAACCAGGATTTGATTGAAGAGAAGTACCAGGGCATTCGTCCGGCTCCTGGTTACCCGGCCTGTCCCGAACATACCGAGAAGCGGACGCTATTTGATTTACTGGGTGCCGAACAACTGGGTATTACGCTCACGGAAAGCTACGCCATGTATCCGGCCAGCTCCGTCAGTGGCTGGTATTTCAGTCATCCCGACAGCCGTTATTTCACCGTGGGTAAAATTCAGAAAGATCAGGTGGAGGATTACGCTAAACGCAAAGGAATGACGCTGGAAGAGGCCGAAAAATGGTTAGCTCCGGCGTTAGCCTATTAAGTTTACGCGGATATCTTAATCACAAAAAAGCTCCTTTCTTCATCGCTAAGAAGGGAGCTTTTTGTTTATGGTTAAAATTAGTAGTAACTATTGTTGATCATTTCAAAGAAAGTTTTACATTCGCTTACCAATTCACCTTCACCGCCTATCCAATGTTATTCAATAGTTACAGTTTTGTGCTATTGGTTTTGCTTACGTTCGGGTTGTATTACCTGCCCGTACGCACAAGAGCTGCCTGGCAACTTAGCATCTTAATTCTTTCCAGCCTGTTCTTTTATGGCTATTATCAGCCGCTATTAGTGCTTCTTTTACTGGGATCAGTAACGATTAATATTATATCCAGTTATCTCATTATTCATGGAGCAGCCTATTGCCATCTTTTACATAGCGTTTGGGGCGTAGTCGCTAATTTATCCATCCTTATTTTCTTTAAATATAGTTCCTTATTTGCTCATACATTTTTGCCAGTTCAAAGTGAAATAGGATCTTTTTTACTAAACTTACCTTTACCGATCGGTATTTCTTTCTTTACTTTTCAGGGAATTAGTTTGATTGTGGATACCTACCGGAACCGGAATAATGCAGCATACCGTCAGCTAATTCCTAAATCGATTGTGGAGCATAGCAAACGCGTTTTATTCTTTAAGGCCTTCTTTCCTCAACTGGTTTCTGGACCCATCGTTAAAGCTCATTTTTTTCTGCCGCAGATTGAAGAAAAATTTCTGCATTCGATTCGTTGGGAATACGTTTTCAAAAACCTGACGCTGGGGTATTTTTTCAAAATGGTAATCGCCGATAACCTGAAAGATCATACATCCATCATTACGTACCCCTATTTCGAGGCCGAATCTACGCTTACCTTGCTGATTGCGTTATTTGGCTACTCCATGCAGATTTTTGCTGACTTTGCGGGTTACTCACTCATCGCTCTTGGACTGGCCGCTCTGTTTGGGTATCAGTTTCCCATCAACTTCAACTTTCCTTATATCAGTACCTCATTTTCAGAGTTTTGGCGGCGATGGCATATTTCGTTGTCCAGTTTCCTGCGGGAGTATCTGTACATTCCCTTGGGCGGCAATCGAAAGGGAGAGGCACGTACCTGCCTGAATTTATTTCTAACCATGGTATTAGGCGGATTATGGCACGGAGCCGCCTGGAGTTACGCCGTTTGGGGAGCTTTTCACGGTTTAGCGTTACTTCTGGAACGCTATATAACGACTCATCTAAAAATCAGGGAAACCCGTATCAGTCAAATTTTTAAAGGAGGGCTTGTATTCAGTCTGGTAACATTAGGCTGGCTCTTGTTTAAATTGCCGGAGTTTTCCCACGTCGTTGCCTTTTTTAAAGCATTAACAACAAATTATAATCGACCCCTGAATACATTACCGGTAGCGTTAATACTTCTGTTTTCAATGCCTGTGATAGCCTACCATATCTGGTATGTATGGGGCGAACAATCGATGGAACGTATTTGGGTACAAAAACGACTCCTACAGGTTGAGCCTTATGTGTTAGGCTGTATGCTTTTTATGATTATTACGAACAGCGGTTCCAGTACAGACTTTATCTATTTTCAATTCTAAACCATACGTAGAACCTCTATGATTAGAACTTCTATTCTTACGACGGCCTTCTTACTGGTTTTATACAGCCTCTTTATTTATCTTAATACGGATCGAATCAAACGTACGGGTCAGAATCAATACGCACGGAATCTAGTTAGTGCGGAGGAATACCTGTACGAAAAGGGGCAGCGGGCGAATACCTTAATTCTGGGTTCGTCGCTTAGTACCCGGCTTTTAATGGATAGCTTACCCCATACTTATTACAATCTGGGTATGTCTGGACTGAGTGTTTATGATGGCTTAAATCTTTTAAAAAAGGCGGCTAAAAAACCCAAGACAGTGCTTATTGAAATGAATATCGTGTTACGGGATGCGAATACTGGTTTTACAGAAGATGTATTTCATCCAGCCCTTTATTCGTTGCGTCAATATGTTCCCGTACTTCGTAAAAAATATCAGCCCTTAGGTGTATTAAAAGCATTGTATCGCGATCAAACGCAGTCGGTAACGGATACAGCCTTATTTACGTTGCCTAAGGAAATATACGAGCGGGAAGTTCGAAACATCATGGCAGACTTTTCGTCTACGCACTATTTAACGCACTTTCAAAACAGATTTTCTATCCTGAAAAAGGAAATTCGGGAGCTGAGAGCCAAGGGGATTAAGGTAGTCTTTTTCGAAATGCCCGTGTATAGCAAAGCCAGTCAGCTGAAGATTCCAAGGTTGATTCGGGCCAACTTCCTGAGAAATTTCCCGCCGCATGAGTACGGCTATATTTCGCTGCCCCAGGAAGTGTATCAGACGACCGATGGCCTGCACCTGGCCGGAGCGGAAGCCCGCCGCTATACCCGGTATATACGCGAGCACATGACAAAACTACAAACGGTTCAGTATTCCAAAGTGAATTGATTACCGGCCCAAAACCGCGTAGTTTAGCAATCGTGGAATAACGTTTGAAGCATGAAACGATTGTTGTTAAAGAAGGGGCTATGCCTGTGGGCTCTGATTGTTTGGGTGAATCTTAGTTGGGCTCAGCAGAAGATCGTCGTTTTTCAGTCTGATTTTGGCTTGAAGGATGGAGCTGTTTCGGCCATGAAAGGGGTCGCGATGGGCGTTTCCACCGAGTTAAAGCTATTTGATCTAACCCACGAAATACCCGCTTATAACATCTGGGAAGCTGCGTACCGCCTCGAACAAACCGTGGGGTACTGGCCCATCGGTACCGTGTTCGTATCCGTCGTAGATCCGGGGGTAGGAACGGAGCGGAAGTCGGTCGTACTGAAGACGAAATCGGGCCATTTCATTGTCACGCCAGATAACGGAACACTGACGCTTCTGGCTGAATCGGCGGGTATTGCGGAACTACGGGAAATCAATGAGGCCGTCAACCGACGGAAAGATTCGGGGAAATCCTATACTTTTCACGGTCGCGATGTATACGCCTACACCGCCGCCCGTCTGGCCGCTGGCGTGATTTCCTTCCCGCAGGTAGGGCCTTTGTTACCGAAGCAGGTGGTATCGCTACCGTATCAAAAAGCGAGCCGGGAGGGGCAATCGCTGAAAGGGACCATTCCCATTCTGGACGTACAATACGGCAACGTCTGGACCAATATTCCGTCTGACTTGTTTCAACAACTGGGCGTTACGGCTGGGCAGTCCGTACGCGTCCGGATCTTCCATCGAAATCAAAAAGTGTATGAGGACACGCTGCCTTATGTGGAAACGTTTGGGGGAGTGGCCGAAGGCAAACCGCTCGTGTACCTGAACAGTCTCTTGCAGGTTGCCTTTGCCCTGAATCAGGGAAACTTCGCCGAAACCCATCACATCGGTAGTGGCGGCGAGTGGAGCGTGGAGCTTTCCCGGTAACTATTCGCTGTAAATGGGTCGACTCCGTCGCCGCAATAAGCCTCCTTCCCGATTTGAAAATACGGTCCGGATTTCGGCGAGAATGGAAAGGTCGATTTCTTCGGGAGTCGCTGCTCCCGTATCCAGTCCGGCGGGGCTGTAGGTTCGCTGGAGCTGAGGATCCGACAGGGGTTGTGCGGCTTCTTCCATCCGCTGAATCATCTTTTCAAACCGCTTGCGGGGACCCAAGAGGCCGATGTACGGAACCGTCGTGGTCGTTACGTAGCGATGGTAATTCCGGTAATCCGTCTCTAGGTCGTGAGCCATGAGGATCACGGCGGTATAGTCGTCGGGCTGTACTTCGGTATCTTTGGCTACTACGGCATCCGCCCACTGAAAAAGTACTTTGTTGATTTTCTGCGGATTACAGAAAACTGTCGTTAGCCAGCCCAATTCACGGGCCTGTCGTACCAGCGGGTAAATGTCATAATTGCCGCCGTGAATAAACAGGTGAATGGGCGGTAAAATCACCTCCAGCAATACGCAGACCGAGCCAAAAGAGCCCGAAAATTCCCGCGTATGCGACTTCTGACTATGCAGGGCCGTCCGAATCGATTCGCTCAACGCAGGCAACAGTTCCTGAACCGTGAAAAGGGCAGCGAACGAATCAGCGTCTTCAAACCGGTAAACCGAACCCAGCGGTAAGGTGTCCGACTGACTTTCCGTAACGGTTACGACTACGGAAGGACTGCGGCGATGAATCAACGGTTCCAGCTGTAACACCGCATTCGACGGATCATCCGCATTCAATGGACTCAGCAGTACGTCAATAATACCATTACAACCCAGCCCCACGCCGATCTGGTATGGATCGTCGTCGGTGGTATCGTAGGTGACCATGGCAGCTTTTCCGGTAGACATGGCCAAACGGGCCCGTTTCAGGGCATCGCCTTCCAGACAACCGCCCGAAATGCCACCCACCCACTGGCCGTCTTCGGTAACCAGCATACGGGCACCCACCCGTCGGTAGGAGGAACCCTCCACCCGAACGACCGTCGCCAGAGCGGCCTTTGTGGTCGTAAAATCAATCTTTTTATAGTGGTCGAGAATGGCTCTTATTTCTTTCATAGCAATAGGGACCCGCTTACTTAGGGACTAGGCGGGCATCCGACTTATTTCCCCAGGCGTACTTTTACGCCTCCAAAGAAAGTACGATCCATCGCCGGTTCAAAATAGCGACCTCCGGCGGCATTGATCTGTATGTTGGCAAAATAGCGTTGATTCAGAAGATTGTTGATGCCCACGAACGGTTCCAGTGACCAGTTGTTTCGCTTGATCTGCCAGCCCAGTCGCAGGTTGAGTAAGGAATACGCATCCGTCCGAACGGCATTGGCATCGTCGGCGTAGAAGGTACCGTTCCGGCGAAACTGCACAATGCCGTAGAAACCGGCGGGTCGGAAATACCGTACTTCGGCGTACCCAGAATGCGGCGGAATACCCGGCAACTGATTATTATCGAACGTACCCGAAGTGGTACTATAATTGAGGTATTTAAAATTGGAATACGTATAGTTAATGAAAGCCGTTAGCCCTTCGGTAACCTCTGCCGTCAGTCCCAGTTCCACACCCCGCCGGCGGGAATTTCCAGCGTTTCGGTAGAAGGTACGGCCCGGAAACTCAGTCAGCTGATACGGTACAATTTCACCGCGAACATTGACCTGAAAAACGGCGGCGTCTACTTTCAGCCAGCCAAACGTAGCTTTCGTACCCAACTCGTAATTGTAAGCCCGCATGGGTCCCAACTCCGGATTGAAACCGCCCAGGTTACTCGGATTATTGCCGAGTTCCGTCAAGGCGGGCGTTTCAAAGCTGGTTGAAAAATTGGCGTACACGCTGCGTTGCGGCTGATATTCCCAGTTTAGGCCCGCCGTAGGGCTAAAACGCTGGTAGGTGCGACGACCCGACTGATCGGCATCATTCAGGAAACGGTCTTTTACTTTCAATTGAATATCATCGTAACGGGTACCTACCGTCAGGGCTACGTTTTTACCGAAGCCAAATTCCTGCAACAGATACGCTCCGATGTTGCGAAAGGTTTCCACCTGATTGAGCGTTTCAGCACCACTGCGGCCCTCCTGATTGTCGTTTCGTTTGCGATTATCCTGCTGATTTTCAAGATCAACACCCGCTTTCAAACGGTACGAAACCGAACCAAACTGATCGGTATACTGATAGCTGGCTCCGCCGCCCGTAAAGTTTCGGACGAACTGCACATTGCCACCCGCCTGAAAAGCAAGCCGATTTTCGAAATCGCGGTTGGTCCAGAAGGCCCGTGCCTGTACCTGGTGTTTCGTACCCAGCGACTGATCATACACCACGGCGGTGCGGTGTTGCGTGGCTCCCGAGAACGCCTGGAACTGTACATTTTGCGGACGAGCCATCCGACGGTTCTGTTCCACCTGCGGCATCGTCAGCCCACCGGGGTCCTGAGCGGTGTTTTTCGCAAAGTTGTACAGAAGGGTTAGTTTGGCCGTAGCACTGAGTTCATGCTGGAATTTTACGTTGAAAAGCCAGTTGTTCATGGCGGCGTACTCGCGATACCCGTCCTGCTGATTGCGACTGGCATTGATGAGCAGGGACGAACGCTGCCATTTCTGACCGACCTTGATCTGGTACCGCTGAAATCCGTAACTGCCCGCAACGGCCTGAGCCTCGGCGAAGTTGCTGGTCGGCGTTTCAGTGGTGTAGGAAAGGATACCTCCCGATGCATTTCCGTACAAGGCCGAGGACGCTCCCCGAATGACTTCCAGCTGGCCCAGACTGCCCACGTCGAAATTATTGACTTTCGCCTGACCGTCGGGCGTGGATTCGGGAATGCCGTCGAGCAGAACTTTCAGGCCCCGAATGCCGAAAGAAGAGCGGGCTCCGAAACCCCGGATGGAAATGCGTAAATCCTGAGCGAAGTTGTCTGGATTCTGGGCAAATACGCCGGGGATAGCACCCATGGCATCGAATAACGAAAGCTGCGGCTGTCCCACCTGCAAGCGATACTGACTCAGCACCGATACGGCAAAGGGGCTACGGTTTTCGGCCACATTCAGTCGCGTGGACTGGATTTCAACGGGGTTCAGATTTCGCGTACGAAGGCTGTCCGATTGAGCCCACGTAAAGAAGGGTATACCAACAAAAAGTAAAGCAAGACGCATAAGAGGACGGAGGGCAATCCGTGTGAATAGATTTTGATACAGGAATAACTTTCAATCAATGCAAATCGTTTTATCTTATAAATAGAATAAATTGGATATTGTCGTTATCTTTCGGCATTAGAGATAAAGCTCTCACCCTTAAGATTTTAATGCTATGAAATCGGATTCACTGTTTGATCTCAGAAGTCATTTAAAAAATCGCCGGCTCGATCAGGTGGTTGAAAACCGAACGGCCTATACGCTGGATACGGCGGAACTTACGATCTACGAAACCCATGCTCAGGCCGAGGCCGTTGAACTAACCTTCCATAACCCGGTACTGACCAGCATGATTCGCGGTAAAAAAGTCATGCACCTGGATGATACGCCGGACTTTGATTATCACCCCGGTGAGTCGGTACTGGTACCGAGTGAAAAAACCATGCGAATCGATTTTCCGGAAGCTACGTTTCAGCGTCCGACGCAGTGTCTGGCTCTGGCGATTGCTCAGGATGAGATTACAAAATTTACGAACCAGCTCAACGAAACGGTACCGTTGATTGATTCGGCTTCGGGTTGGCGGTGGTCGGAAAGCAGTTTTTATTTTTCTAATACCTCAACGATCAACGCACTGATTGCCCGGCTCATCGACATTTTCACCGAAAACAATCCAGCTAAAGAATTCTTCGCCGATCTGGTACTGAAGGAACTGACCATTCGGCTCATCCAGACGCAGGCCCGTCGTCTGCTGCTGGATCAGGGACAAAAGCAGACCAGTACCAATCGCTGGGCCTATATCACGCAGTACATCCAGGAAAACCTGCACACGGCCTTCAACATACGTCAACTGGCAGATAAGGCATGCATGAGCGAACCTAATTTCTACCGGCAGTTTAAGGCTCAGTTTGGCCTGTCGCCGCTGGAATTTATCAATCAGCAACGCATCCGGCTGGCTCAGCAATTACTGAAGACTACCAGCCGCAGCGTCAGTGACATCAGCGTAACCTGCGGATTCAATAACCTCAACCACTTCCTGAAACTTTTTAAACGGTACAACCAGCTGACGCCGTTGCAGTATCGAGCTTCGGGGTTGGTTTGATAGTGTTTGGGTAGTTTGAATAGGTTTGATCAGGTTTGAAGCAGTTTAAAGTTTGAAAGGGTTGTAGTCGCTTGAGTGCTATAATCAGGCTTAGTGGGTTTCGTGAGGTTTACATTTTGATTAGCTATAGTTCTGAGTTGGTACTTAAACCATTTGATCAGGTTTGAAGCAATTGCAAACTGCTTCAAACCTGATCAAACTTTTTTCAAACTATGGCAACTCTTTCAAACCCATGAACCTATCTCACACCCCAAACGTGTTCAAGCCTTAAACTTTATCAAACTACTCAAACTTGAAACCTGCTCAAACCCTCTTCCCCTCAATTTGATAGAATCGTTCTCTTGCTTTGATAGGATCATTCCAACAAAAAATGGTGTATTACCCGAACTTTGTGGTAGTAAACCTCTTAAACACGATTAATATGGAAGCGACACTCGAGGCTCCGGTTCGGACGGATCATCCGACTTTTAAAGAACGATACGAAAATTTCATTGGTGGCAAATGGGTAGCTCCGGCTCGTGGTCAGTACTTCGATAATATTTCTCCCGTTGATGGTAAGGTGTTCTGTCAGGTAGCCCGTTCGACTGCCGAAGATATAGAAAAGGCTCTGGACGCGGCTCATGCGGCTTTTCCGATCTGGTCCAAAACGTCGGTAGCCGCCCGTAGTAATGTGCTGCTGAAAATTGCCGACCGGATTGAACAGAATCTGGAGTATCTGGCGAAAATAGAAACCATTGATAACGGCAAACCCCTGCGGGAAACCCTGGCGGCCGATTTACCGCTGGTCGTCGATCATTTCCGGTACTATGCAGGGGTCATCCGGGCGGAGGAAAGCTCGGTGGCTGAACTCGATTCCACAACCGTTTCATTGAATATCCACGAACCCATTGGCGTAGTCGGACAGATCATTCCCTGGAATTTCCCGCTGCTGATGGCTACCTGGAAAGTGGCTCCGGCTCTGGCGGCGGGCTGTACCATCGTACTGAAACCCGCCGAACAAACGCCGACCAGTATTCTGATTTTGATGGAACTGGTGGGTGACTTATTACCCGAAGGCGTACTAAACGTAGTAAACGGATTTGGACTGGAAGCGGGCAAACCGCTGGCTTCGTCGAATCGGGTGGCAAAGGTTGCCTTTACGGGTGAAACGACCACGGGCCGCCTCATCCTGCAATACGCCGCTGAAAACCTGATTCCGGCTACGATGGAACTGGGAGGGAAATCGCCCAACATCATTTTCCCGAGTGTGATGGACAAGGACGATGAGTTTCTGGATAAAGCCGTGGAAGGAGCCGTACTGTTCGCTCTCAACCAGGGTGAAATCTGTACCTGTCCTTCGCGTTTGCTGGTACACGAGTCGATTTACGAGAAGTTTATTGAGAAAGTCATCGCCCGAACCAAAGCGATCAAAATGGGTAGTCCGCTTGCCCCGGATACCATGCTGGGAGCCCAGGCTTCGAAAGATCAGTACGAAAAGATTCTGTCGTACATTGAAATTGGGAAGCAGGAAGGAGCTGAAGTACTGACGGGTGGAGCAGCGTTCCATCAGAATAGCGGACTGGAAAACGGCTACTACATTCAGCCGACGATTCTGAAAGGGCACAACAAAATGCGGATTTTCCAGGAAGAAATCTTCGGCCCGGTCTTGTCCGTAACCACCTTTAAGGATACGGAAGAAGCTATCGCCATTGCCAACGACACGTTATACGGTCTCGGTGCTGGCGTCTGGACCCGCGATGCTCACGAACTATATACGGTACCCCGAGCCATTCAGGCGGGCCGCGTATGGGTTAACTGCTATCACGCGTATCCGGCTCACGCTCCGTTTGGTGGATACAAGAAATCAGGTTTCGGTCGGGAAACGCACAAAATGATGCTGAGCCACTACCGCCAAACCAAAAACATGCTGATTTCCTACGATAAGAATAAGTTGGGATTCTTTTAACCGAGTTTTCAGTTTGCGGTTTTCTGTTTTCAGCTGGCTACTAGTCGCAGAAATCTTGCGAAGTAAAATAGGGTAGTACGTATAGAACTGCAAACTGAAAATCGCAAACTGAAAACTATCATGGTTGCTCGCGTTTTAATTACCGATGCGGCGAAAGCCATTATTGATCAACTGCGGGAAGAGCATGGTGAGCTATTGTTTCACCAGAGCGGCGGCTGTTGTGATGGATCGTCGCCGATGTGTTTTCCAATAAACGATTTCAAGATTGGCAGTCACGATGTATTACTGGGACGCGTACACGGCTGCGATTTTTACATGAGTGACTTTCAGTTTGAATACTGGCAACACACGCAATTAACGCTGGACGTAGTACCGGGACGCGGGGCTAGTTTTTCGGCGGAAATTCCGTTAGGCGTAAGGTTTCTGATTCGTTCGCGACTTTTTACGGAAGAGGAGTTGCAAAATCTGGAACCTGTTTCCGTTGGTGGAGCGGTATAAGTGCTTCATCAACGTCCGCTAGAGCTTCGGGTGAAAACCCGGAGCTCTTTTTTTATGTTGAATTGATGAATAAAAGCCAGTACGTTTACTCCAGCGTACCCGTGAGCGTTGCCAGATGACTTTTATCAAAGGCAGACAATGCCTTTTTGTTCCATTGGGCCATGTATGCTTCATTGAACTCGTTAGCCTGTGATGGCGTGGAAAAAAACTCAGGCTTTAAATGACCGACCAATTCTTTGAGTAAGGCTTTCTGCTCAGTAGTAGCTTCGGGCAGAGTCGCGTAATGATTGAACTTTCGAACCCAGAAGTAATAGCGTTCTGCCGAATTTAAGGTAGTGAGATAAAACTTCTTTCTAGCTGGAAGGCTTCTCAGCGATAGCATCTGATTGAGTTTCGATTCATCGATAGTCGACTGAAGATGAGTTATATACTGATCAGAAGTTTCTTCATGAAGCGTATTTTTGAATGAGATCTTAGAGTTGTACTGAGAACAGCCTAATGGTAGTAGCGTAAGTGAAGAGAGGAGGATATAAAAACCTTTTTTCATAAGAGAGATCAGGGGATGAGCTTGCAATTGCTTCTATCTATTTTGAACAATTTTACTTAATTTAATCAAAAGTTTATAATATTTTTTTGTTACTTTTTAATAGCGATTTAGCTTGTTGAATAATCTTCAGGGTTTTACTTTCATTCTAACGAACGAACAGATTCAAATAAAGATATTAGATAATAATAAAAGAATCACAGTAAATAAAGCTAACTCTATAGGTGAGAATCGATTGTGTATGGAAGATAAATACAAAAGGCTCAGGGTTACCTATCCTGAGCCTTTTGTATTGTTTAAGCACCAATTAATTGAACCCTACACCGAAGCAGGTTCAAGAGCCAGAATGTGTCCGATGATCCGGGCCGAAGCTTCCTGGGCGAAATCAAGTCCAGAATAATCGGGATTGTACCCACCCATGTACGGAACGGCCATATTGAAGATACGATCGCTAGCTACGCCCTGCGGATCGACGATCTGAAAATCATCGGTGATGGTAATGCCGGGCACTTGCATATAGTAGGTGCCCTGGCTATCCTGACTGACGGTTTTCGGATTTTCATCCATTGCTTCTTTCCCCGCCTGAGCCGATTGAAAGGCCAGCCGGGCCTGACTGACACACTTCGCCTGCTTCAAACTTTCAAAAGGAAACGAATCCACGTTCAAGTGCGGTTGTCCGACACAATCAACGTACGTTGTGTAGGTCTGTGATTGGGCCTTCCCGGCTTCGTCCGTGTACTGGTAACGAATGCCTCCTTCGGGTTGAGGCTCTACTTCACTGTCTGAACCTACGGCAATCAGACTAAGCCGACCTGCGGCGTGCAACGCCAGTAATTCTTCAGCCGAGCTTTGGGGCACGAAGGCAATCACCAGCGAAATCAACGGCATCAGTACTTTCGTCAGCCGATGCATATCTTCCGCCGAGAAATACTTGGCGGGATAGTTTAGCGAGAAACTCAGAGCCGCCAGCATCTCCTTCCAATAGATCGACTCGCGATGCCGAATGGATTGAGCCGCTTCCTGATATTCCGCCCGGAATAAATCAAACGGATCGGTTTGTTCGCATTGGGCCATCATGGTTTCCACGAACGCTTCCAGCTTCATATCCTTGATTTGGTCGTAAAAGTCGGGGTCTTTGGTTTTAAAGGATTGCTTGAAGTTTTCATCAAAGACAAAATCCAGCGACAAAAAGCCCTCGTTGCTGGCCCGATTGGTAGCAATCGCTGCTTCGTCCATCAATGCATCGCGGGTTACCAGCGGCTCTTCCAGGTGGAAGCGAATGGCTGGTAAGAACCCATCCCGGGAATGAAGCACCATCCGAAAATCAGGAGCATCACTTTCAAAAACGACTTTACCTGCTTCGTTACGACGGAAGGTACCATTGGCACGGGCCAGGGTACGGAGGGCATCAATAGCCGTGAGCGAAGCCCCGCGTAAGGCAATCGTCTGGTTGTACACGCCCCGAAGTTTAGCGGGCGGATAGGGTGAATCGAAGTACCCCGGAATTTTCCCTTCGTACGATTTAGGCCAGTCGTGACCCGTACAAATAATCACCGCATCGAACGAAAAGCGATCCTTTTCATTGACTTCCACCGATACGCGTTGCTGATCGGGCTCATCGATAATATCCGTGACTGAACTTCCCAGATGAACGTTGGTGATGATACCCAGTTGCTGTGCCTTCTCCTGCAATAGGGAAAACTGGTCGGAAAGGTACTGTCCAAACAGTAATCGTGGCAATACGCGATAGGAGTGAAAGTTCTGGCGATCAATCCCAAACCTTTGCAGGGTTTCTTCGGGTAAGGTTTGAATCCACTCTCGCACGGAAGTGACCAACGGTGGAATTTCGTTACCGGAAACATTGGTAATATGTTCAACATTCGCCCCTTCTGAACTATAAGGCATACCAGCCCCCAACTGCTGTTTGCTTTCAAAGATGTCAATCGTTACATCTGTGGGGTGTCTTTCGACCAATTGTTTGTAAACGTATAGTCCACTGGGTCCAGCCCCCAGAATGGCGATGTGTTTTTTCACAGCTTCAACAAATGAGTTAGATCTATTCTATACGTTATTAACAAATTTCAACGCCTAGTGTTCTGAATAATAAAATTTAGCTGATAATCAGGGAATAAACAGTAGTAATAGAAAGATAATAGGATAATTACGAATCCGTTTTGGCTAAGATACTAAAGGAATCTCTAGTGATTAAATGGAACGGTATGGTATAAACGTTTAAAATTGATTTGTGTTAAAACGTTACCAGGGAAGGATCGGAATTTTAAAAAAGTCTGCCGAATCGGGCACCAGAAAGGGTGCGTACTGAAACGAGGCTTCTTTTCTGCTATCTGGAAGACCCTACAAGGGCCGTTGCAGACTCCAGTCCAGGTAACATTGATTGATTTCCCGGCGGGAGGTGAGCCGAATTTTAGGAAGTTCCGCCTGATTGAATAATTGCGTGTATCGCTTCCGATTTTTAGGCGTAACAACCAAAATATGGTGAAGCATTGCCCACTTAATACTATCCTGCCCACCTGCTAGATTGCCAGGTCTGTTGGATTGAAAAAGAGTACGGTAGAAGTAGCGGACCAGGCTGGTTAAGGTAGAGACATCTAATAGGATCAGGCCGGTTGCTCGTTTAAACCGCTGTGGCATACAAACGGTATAGTTCCCATCCATCACCCAGCGATCACCCGCGATAGCTGCATCGTGTAAGGCAACAAATTCGTCGCGTGGGCGTACGTCCCAGTTGGTATGGGGCCAATGATAAAACTGATCGAGATGGATGACTTCCAGGTTACACTTCTGACCAATGGCCTGAGCAAGCGTAGACTTACCACTGTTGGAAGGCCCCAAAATGCAGATACGATCTCCGAGTTCTGAAAGATCCATAGCAAAAAACGAATGAAGTGAGCGTTTGTAGCGATTCGATGGACTTTTGCTGGAAACGTTACAACGCAGTGGATTCAATCCGGCTTAAAATCTCTAGGAAAATGGTTTCCAGCGGAATGAAATTCAGGCCCGTACCTGGGTTTTCCAAGGCCTGTCGAACCTGATGGATGGGTACGAAACGCAGCTCGCTGATTTCTTCCGGCTGGGGTATGAAGGCGGTAATGGGAAGTTGCGTTTTCCAGACAAAGACACCCGCGAACTCCCGATCGTACAATTGGGTATGGGCATCGAAGCCGTCTATCTTCCAGACGTCAATGAAGTGTAATTCCGAAGAAGGAACGGGATACGAAAGCTCCTCGCGTACTTCCCGGAGGGCAGCCGTTCGGTAGTTTTCGCCCGGTTGCAGATGACCAGCAATGGATACGTCCCAAAGGTTTGCGAAAAGGTCTTTATCGGGATGGCGAAGATTGAGTAAGAGTTCCCGCTGATTATTAATCACCCATACTTCGGTGCTACGGTGCCAGTCTCCTTCGCGGTGTACGTCGGACCGGGCTTTCGTTTGCCAGCGGGGCAAATTCTGCTCCGTATAAAGTTCAAAATATTCCATGGTTTGGGGATAGAAGACTCCCCCAATATTCGGAAAAATCTGGCTTACATCACCAGAAAATCCGTTCGAGTTTTAGCGACCATCGCTACCACGTGCGAAATGGCTTCGGCAATGTCTTCTTCAGTAGTATAGCGTCCCAGACTAAACCGAACGGAGGCGTGAGCCAGGTCATCACTCAGACCCATGGCTTTCAGTACGTGGGAGGGAAGCACCGAAGCCGAGGTACAGGCCGAACCATTCGATACGGCGATACGAGTGAGATTAATCAACAACGCTTCGCCATCGACTGCTTCAAAAGCTAAATTACTTACCTGAGGCAGACGAGAGGTTTGGGAACCGTTCACCCGCGTACCCGGAATCTGTTGCAGCAGTTGAGTTTCGAGCTGATCCCGTAAGGCGGCCAGTCGTTCCGCTTCCTGGGTTAGCGTCTGCTGAGCCAGTTCAGCGGCTTTACCCAGGCCGACAATGCCCGGTACGTTCAGCGTGCCGGAGCGGCGGCCCCGTTCGTGTCCACCACCGTGCATCTGAATACTCAGGGGTGTACCTTTCCGAACGTATAAGGCCCCGATACCTTTGGGACCGTACAACTTATGAGCCGACAGACTGAGTAAATCGATGCCTTCAACCGATACGGGTAGTTTACCCACGGCCTGCGTCGCATCGCTATGAAAGAGTACACCGCGTTCGTTACAGATACGGGCCAGTTCGCGGATGGACTGAATGACCCCCGTTTCATTATTGGCCCACATGACCGATACCAGAGCGGTGTCAGGGCGTAAGGCGTCGCTGACTTGCTGTGCCGTGATCAGTCCGTCAGTATCCGGAGCGAGGTACGTAACTTCGCCACCTAATTTTTCCAGATGCGTACAGACATCCAGTATTGCTTTATGTTCGGTTTGTACCGTGATGAAATGTTTCTTCGAAGAGGCCTCGAATACGCCCGTCAGAGCCAGATTATTTGATTCAGTAGCTCCGCTCGTGAAAACGATTTCCTTTTCCGTAGCTCCCAGGATGCGGGCTACCTGACGGCGAGCGATTTCGACGGCTTCAGCGGCTTCCCAACCATAGAGGTGCGTACGGCTGGCAGCATTGCCAAATTGCTCGGTGAACCAGGGAAGCATCGTTTGCAGCACCCGGGAATCAACCGGCGTAGTCGCGTTATAGTCGAGGTAAATCGGACGGTTCATAGCAATTGTTACCAAAAAAATCGCCCCAGCAGTACCGGGGCGATGCGTTGGTTAAGGGGTGTTTTAAACTTGTTTTTCGACTAAATCGGCGAGCAAATCAATGTACTGGGGACTGTTATTAAGACTTTCCACCAGTTGCCAGTGCTGACCACCGTTTTTCTCGAAAACTTCTTTGTATTCCTCACCGACTTCAATCGTCGTTTCCAGACAGTCGGCTACGAATGCGGGGCTAAAAGCCAGTACATTTTTCTTCCCTTCTTTCGCCAGTTTCACGACCATATCTTCCGTATACGGCTGAATCCAGGGCGTTTTGCCGAGGCGGCTCTGGAAGCTGGTCGCGTAGGTGCCTTCTTTCAGTCCCAGTTCCTGCACCAGCAATCGCGTCGTAGCGAAGCACTGAGCCCGGTAACAGTATTGATTACCGGAATGAAGACGGTCGCAGCAGTTATTCAACTGGCAGGTCGTACCCGTCGCATCTCCTTTCAGGATCTGCCGCTCCGGTACACCGTGATAGCTGAACAGGAAGAAATCATATTCCCGTTCCTGCATGTACTTTCGGGCGGCTCCGGCAAAAAACTCGACGAATTTCGGGTGATCGAAGAACGTATTGGTAAATGAGATTTCCGGAATCACCTGCCATTTACCCACAATGTCCATTACTTTTTCGTACACCGAGCCCGTAGTGGCGGAGGCGTACTGTGGGAAAAAGGGAATGACGATAATTTTGCGTAAACCCGCTTTCTGAAACGAATCCAGTCCGGCCTGAATGCTGGGGTTTTGGTACCGCATGGCCAGTTCGACCACGTAATCAGAGCCAAGTCGTTGCTGCAAGAGGGCTTTCACATCTTCGCCGTAGAACTTCAGCGGTGAACCCCGTTCTTCCCATAATTCCTGGTACACTTTAGCCGATTTCGGTGCCCGAAACGGGGCAATGATCAAATTGACTAAAGCCCAGCGATTGGCAGTCGGAATATCAATAACCCGGCCATCCATCAAAAACTCACGCAGGTATTTCCGCACATCGGGTACACTGGGGCTATCGGGCGTGCCGAGGTTGACCAGCAGGATACCGGTTTTAAGTTTCTGAGTAGTGGGGACGGACGTTACTTCTAACACTTGCATGGCTGAGGATCGACTATTAAGTCAATCTGTAAAATAAAACGGATGACGTTTGCTCGTAAGCTTTCAACCCAACAAAGGTCGGAAATGTTTCTCAAAGCGTGGGAATGAATTGGGTTAGTTTGAGGGGTTTTAAGTCTGAGTGTTTGATCGTTTAAGGTTTTAAGTTTGATTGTTTAAAGTTGAGCATCGGAGAGACTACGGGTTGTCAAAGATGTACCTGTATCAAACCTGAAACCATTCAAACATTCTCAAATCTTAAATTTGAACCTTTAAACACTTAAACTTGAAAAACATCAAACCTTTTCAAACCTAAAACGAACAAACCCAACTCAAACCAACTACGCCGTCTCGTGCTTACGGGGCATGGCAGCTTCTACGTTTACGCCCAGTCCCTGAGCAATTCGCATACCCAGCCCGATGTCGGCCCGGAAGAAATGGCACAACTGGCGGTTGATGATTTCGTCCCGCCGAGGACCGTCTACACTACCGAGGGCACCAATAATCGTTTCTACCAAATGAGCTTTCTGCTCCTCGTCCAATACGTTGCGGTACAGGTTGCCCGGCTGTGTGTAGTGATCGTTTTCACCTTCGGCGTTGCGGTCGTACCAGTCAGCCACGTTGGAATCCAGTTCCCAGGCGGGTTCGCGGTAGGATTGATCAGCTACGGTGTTATCGAACGAATTGGGGAAGTAGTTGGGGTTACGTCCGCCATTACCATCCACCCGCATCTGACCATCGCGTTGGTAATTATTGGTGGCATAGGGACAACGGTTGACCGGAATTTGCTCGTAGTTGCCACCCAAACGGTACCGTTGGGCGTCCGGGTACGAGAGCAAACGGCCCTGTAACATTTTGTCGGGCGAATAGCCAATACCGTCAATCACGTGAGCGGGAGCAAAAGCGGCCTGTTCTACGTCCTGGAAGTAATTATTAGGGTTTTGATTCAGTTCAATTTCACCGACTTCGATAAGCGGATAATCGGCGTGAGGCCACACTTTCGTCAGATCAAAGGGATTCCAGTGGTACGTTTTCGACTCCGCTTCGGGCATAATCTGTACCATCATTTTCCACTTCGGAAAATCACCTTTATCGATGTGTTCTAGCAAATCACGCTGGGCAAAATCCATATCTTTCGCCTTCATGGCATCTGCTTCGGCCGCCGTGAAGTTCTTGATGCCCTGTTGCGTGATGAAGTGGAATTTGACGTAGAAACGCTCATTCTCCTGGTTGATGAACGAAAACGTATGGCTACCAAAGCCATGCATGTGGCGGTATCCGTAAGGCGTTCCGCGATCGGACATCAGGATCATCACTTGATGCAACGACTCCGGATTGAGTGACCAGAAATCCCACATCATCGTGGCCGATTTCATGTTGGTATACGGATCGCGTTTCTGCGTATGAATGAAATCACTGAATTTCTTGGGATCCTTGATGAAGAATACGGGCGTATTATTACCGACTAAATCCCAGTTGCCATCTTCGGTATAGAATTTCAGGGCAAAGCCACGCGGATCGCGTTCCGTATCCGCTGAGCCTTTTTCGCCACCTACGGTCGAGAAACGCAAGAACAAATGCGTTTGCTTACCGATTTCACTGAACAGTTTGGCCCGGGTATATTTTGTAATATCGTTTGTAACAGTGAAGGTACCGAATGCTCCGGAGCCTTTGGCGTGTACCACGCGTTCGGGAATACGCTCCCGATTGAAGTGAGCCATTTTTTCGTGCAGAATGTAATCCTGCAATAACAGCGGGCCACGAGGACCTACACTTTGGCTATTTTCGTGTTCGGCGTAAGGACGGCCGGATGCAGTAGTTAGCTTGTTTTGTTCCATGGGGATAAAGGTTGCTTAGTAAGAAAGAGTTGCTCTTTCGTAGAACCGGAACAAAAGTAGAAATCTGATTTACATAAGTAAAATCAATGTTTTTGATAAGTTATAATTAAAATTTATGTTATGGTTGGTAGTTGTTCATTATCAATGAATTGGAATAAAAGGTTTGCTTATTTGAGAAGCGATCGTTTCGTCATGTTGCATTCAGGGAACTTCATTATTCACCTAGACTGGACTTGGTCCATTAAACATGGCTGTTCGGTAGCTTGTAAGCCTCTCCACGACTAACAACAGCCTACTCAAGGCTACCGCATTGCGGCTGTTGTAGGTCGTTCCGCTGCTTACGGGCGGGAGGGATTTTCATCTATTAATAGGGATTGGTTACTGGTTTTAGCGAGTTAGTATAGTGGACGGCATAAAAACCGGGCCCCGTCCTATCGCGAAAAGCCGCCTGCTTCCTCGGCAATGCGGTGGCTTTGAGCAAGAGGAAGTAAGCGGCGTTCGTGCCGGCATGGAATGCATACGGACTAAAAGACAAGCATGCCTATGGGACGAAATAGTGACCCTAGAATACTAGTGAATTGTTAATAAACTTCAGTGTGGAATGCATACGACCTAAAAGACTAGCCGTATGATAGGAAATGGAGCATCAAATAATCACAATAAAAGAAGAATCAATACTCTTAGCTAACCATCCACAGTCGCCAGATACCCGATAAAACGACCAAAATCAAAGCCGCAGGCGTCAGTACTTTCCAGCCCAGGTACATGAGTTGATCGACCCGGAGGCGAGGGTAAGTCCAGCGTACCCAGATCTGAACCAGAATCAGTACGGCGGCTTTGGTCAGAATCCAGAACATCCCCGTACAATTTCCCCAGAAGGTGCCGGGCTGGCCGGAGGTCCAGTCGGCCAGTCGTACCGGACCGATGTTGGGTAGGGGCGTATTCCAGCTGCCCAGAAATAGCACGGCTCCCAGTATACTCACCAGCATCATCATGGCGTACTCACTCAGGAAAACCAGTGCCCAGCGGAACCCGGAATATTCCGTGTGGAAACCGCCGACGAGTTCCGATTCCGCTTCGGGTAAATCGAAGGGAGCCCGGTTACATTCGGCCAGTGAAGCAATGAAATAAATGATGAAAACAACGAAGAATAAAGGCATCCGAAAAATGTTCCAGCTCAGAAAACCACCGTTGGTGGTTACGTCCATTCCCCAGCTCTTGATACCCAGAAAATACACGGGTTCCGGGGAGTAAATGCCCTGCTGAAAGCTCATTTCCTGTAAATCCAGCGTCTGATTGATCATCACCACGCAGAGGATGGATAAGCCTAGCGGAATTTCGTAACTGACAATCTGAGCAACCGAACGAATGGCTCCGAATAAGGAATACTTATTGTTGGAAGCCCAGCCCGCCATCAGAATACCCAATACATCCAGCGAAACGATGGCCAGTAACCAGAAAACACCCACCGACGTAGCCGAGCCAATCCAGTCGGGACTGAGCGGTAAGACCGCATAGCCCAGATACGCAGCCAGGTAAATCAGGCAGGGAGCCACCAGATACAACCAGCGGTCGGCTAGTTTCGGAACAATATCTTCTTTCTGTAAAAGCTTCAGCAAATCGGCGAATAATTGCAGCAATCCGTAAGGGCCTACTTCGGTAGGGCCGAGCCGGTCCTGAATGAAGCCGGAAATTTTACGCTCGGCATATACGCCCACGACTACCGTAGCCAGAGTAAGGGCAAGACAGATCAGTAATGCAGGAAGCAAAACGGTACAAATTTTGGGTATACAGCGACCGAATGGGTCGCCTTCGTCCGCAAATCTACTTCCTCGCGTTCATTTAATATTTAGAATGAAACTAAAAAAGGCCACTTTCTTGTGAGAAGTGGCCTGTCAATGGAATCGGTAAAGCGAGGCTTACTGTACTTTTTTGAATATAATTTCTTTCACGCCCCTGTTGAGGCCTTTCCAGACCATCAAGGGAGCCTTCGGCTGTATCTGGAAAGAAAAGTTGTCTCCGACAACGCCCAGGTCTTTCAACAATTTATCTTCTTCCTCAGGGATTCGAGTACCGTCTGGAAAGTTAAAGTCGAAAAGGAAGAAAGCCTGAGGTCCCTCCGAGCGAAAAAGATAGTCAGGGTTAACCAGTAAGCTAAAGTAAACCGGATAAGTTTTGTTCTTCAGGGTAATGGTTCCCTCAAATTCGGGGTGCTTAGCCTGGACGGGCTTGTACCGGGCCCTGGTAGCCGGGTAGAGCTTGAGCGTGGCAAAATCTTTGAAAACCGTGTCTTTCTGGATGCCTAAGGGCTGGGCTCCGTAAAGTTTCGTTGCGTTGATGTGAACCTCCTGAAGTACCCAGGTACCGATCGCTTGCGGAGCGGTTTCCTTCATGATCTCCACCGTTCGCTTTTCAATATCAATTTTGGCCGGAATCTCTTCTCCAGGACGAGTTTCATCCTGAGCCACGTTTTCATCCTTTTTACACTGTGTTAACAGTAGGCAGGACAGGGCAAGCAGATATAATTTTTTCATGTACGTAGTGTTAGAAGGTTTATGCCAGTTCCAGAGAGCAGGCGGCTCAAAAATAGCCCAAAGCCACGTAGTGAAAGCAGGTCAAAACTTAAGAATTGTTAAATTAACAATTTGATAATGAAGGTACTGCGGGTAGTATTCCGCTCGAAAAGAGATCCGTTAACAAAAAAGGCCGTCTCTGCGAAGAAACGGCCTTTTTTTAAAGATTGGCTCAGACTAAAACTCAGCTGATTTCGGATACCGGGGGAAAGGAATCACATCCCGAATGTTGCCCATACCCGTTACAAACTGAATCAGTCGCTCGAAGCCCAGGCCAAAGCCCGAGTGCGGAGCCGAACCGAAGCGACGCGTATCCAGGAACCAGTCCATGCTTTCAGGCTCGATACCGACTTCTTTCATCCGGGCTACGAGTTTTTCCAGGTTGTCTTCCCGCTGGCTACCGCCGATCATCTCGCCGATACCGGGGAACAATACGTCCATGGCCCGTACCGTAGGTCCTTTGTCTTCGGGACGATCCACTTCCTGCTTCATGTAAAAGGCCTTGATTGCCCGGGGATAATGCGTCAGGATTACCGGTTTTTTGAAATGTTTTTCGACCAGATAACGCTCGTGCTCGCTTTGCAGGTCGATGCCCCATTCCACCGGATATTGGAATTTCTTCTCCTTGTGCGGTTTTGACTGAAGCAGGATCTCGATAGCCTGTGTATACGTCAGACGCTCGAAATCGTTATCGATGACAAACTGGAGTTTTTCCAGCAAGGGCATCGGGCTACGCTCGTTTTGGGGTTTGTTTTTCTCTTCTTCGAGTAAACGTTTTTCCAGGAAAGCCAGATCTTCGACACAGTTAGCGAGGGCGTACTTGATGACGTATTGAACGAAATCTTCCGCCAGATCCATGTTATCATACAGATCGAAGAAAGCCATTTCGGGCTCAATCATCCAGAACTCCGCCAGGTGACGTGTCGTGTTGGAGTTTTCGGCCCGGAAAGTCGGGCCAAACGTATAAATTTTACCCAGAGCCAGAGCGGCCAGCTCGCCTTCCAACTGACCCGATACCGTCAGATTGGTCTCTTTACCGAAGAAATCTTCTTTATAGTTGATCGAACCGTCCTCGTTCAGGGGCGGATTCTTGGGGTCAAGCGTTGATACGCGGAACATTTCACCGGCACCTTCGGCGTCAGAACCCGTGATGATGGGAGAGTTCCAGTAAAAAAATCCGTTGTCGCTGAAAAACTTATGTACCGCAAAGGCCAGGGCATGCCGCACGCGGAATACTGCCGAAAACGTATTGGTACGGGGACGTAAATGAGCAATTTCCCGCAAAAATTCCAGCGAGTGACGTTTGGGTTGCAGCGGGTACGCGTCCGGATCAGCGGTACCGTATACCTCGATGGACGTAACTTTCAATTCTACCGTCTGGCCCGCTCCCTGCGAATCGACGAGAATACCCGTAGCAGCAATGGCGGCACCCGTGGTTACGAGTTTAAGAATATCTTCCGGAATCACGCCCGCTTCCGCTACGACCTGCAGGTTATTAATGGTCGAGCCGTCGTTCAGAGCAATAAAATTGACATTCTTGCTTTCCCGTTTGGTGCGAACCCATCCCTGAACCGTAAGCGTCTGATCCACAAAACCGTGGTGACGGAGGTAATCTTTAATTTGATATTTCATGATAAACTACGATGAGTGACGGCAAATCCGTCGATAGAATAGATTCGCGAAATTAGCTACTTCCGCGTACTCGCCGAAAAAAAATCCGGAACACAACCAACCTTTCTGTAAAACCGGACCTCTTTTGTGCAGAAAATGCCCGTATGGACCACCTTCCTGACCTGATTCAAGCCTGTCTCCAGCACGATCGCATCGCCCAGCGGATGCTGTACGATCGGTATAAGAAACCTATGTACTCGCTGGCGTACCGCATGACGGGCGACTTTGATATGGCTCAGGATGTGTTACAGGAAGCGTTCATCGATATGTTCCGGCACCTATCGGATTTTCGGGGAGAGGCAACGTTCGGTCGCTGGTTCAAGACAATCGTGATTCGAAAAGCCTATCGCCACATTGAAAACCGCAAGCTCTGGAGTACGGAAATCCCGGAAGAACTGGTATCCGATACGGGATACGCGGGCGTTGAGGCCGCTCACCTCGAAAAGGCTCTGCTGAGTTTACCGGAAGGTTGCCGAACCGTGTTTCTGATGATTGAAGTGGAGGGCTACTCGCACCGTGAAGTGGCGGAGGTGCTGGGCGTGACGGAAGGTACTTCCAAATCACAACTACACGCGGCCAAGCAGAAATTACGGAAACTATTACAATCACCCGCCTTACTCAGTTAAACGTATGGAATGGCCGGTATTACCCGAATATGAACCCGATGAACGGGTCTGGAATACCATTGAAAGTCGGCTCGACTACCAGCGGGAATTGCCCGAGTACGAGCCTGCCGAATTCTTATGGGAGCGTATAGAGCCTGCGTTACCGGGGAAAACGCGTCGCATCGGCTGGCAGATGGCTGCACTGGCCGCCGGTATTGTGCTGGTTTTGGGAATCACGCTCTGGTACCAGCCTCAGGAAACCCGCATTGCTGTACAAAGTGAGACGGCTCAGTGGATCGACTCGAAAAATACCAGTCTGGATCAACAGCAGAACCGACTGGAAACGCTGTGCGAAGTACAACAAGTTACTTGTCAGCAACCTGAAATTCAGATGATTCGTACGGAACTAACGGAATTAAAACAAGCCAGCGAGCGATTGCATGAGCAGGCGGGTCTGTACCACAATGATCCGCAGGTGGTGGCCTGGGAGACCCAACTGGACGAAAAGCGGGCCGAATTACTCAAACGCCTGGCCGAACTGATTTAACGCTATGAAATTAAGGCGATTACTAGGATTGATCGGACTCCTGGCCTGGCATGCTCAGGGCCAGACCACGCTTCAGGTAGCGACCCGAACGATTGAACAGCATTACGAATCCGTTCGTAATCTGACGATTACGGGCGAACGGGCCGATATTGACATTCGGGTCTGGGACAAGGAAACGATTCAAATCAACGTGAATCTTTCGGCTCGGCACCCCGACCGGGCGGTAGCTCGTAAGGAACTCGAATCACTTCAGTTTACGGGTGAAAAGTCCGGGAAGCGACTGTTTTTGAGAAACTTCCTGATTGCACCGGCTTCCGGGAAACTGACCTCTTCGTTCAAAACCAGTATGGTTATCTGGCTGCCCGCGAGGTGTCCGCTGGTGGTGAAACAAAATTTTGGTTCATTGAAAGTTACTGGACTACAGGCTGACTTTCAGGCTAGTACGGAGTTCTCCAAAATAAGTCTGAAAGCGATGCAGGGAGAGGTACAACTGGAAAGCCACTACGGTGATCTGGAAGCCAGTAATCTGTCGGGAAAAGTAAGGCTGAATACGGAGTATACCAATCTGAAACTAAGCGATGTCCAGGGAAGCTGTACCGTTCGTTCGCAGGGTGGGGAAGCCGAGATACGGGCTGATCGGCAACTGGTAAAGCTCGAAGTGAAAGCTCAGAAAACGAATATCCGCTTACTGAATCTCGAACAAACGCCTTTTACCTATCAATTGCAGGCCGAATACGGCCAGATTGAACTGCCCCGTAATGCCAACTTTACCTGGCAAACCAATACACCTACGCTACGCAAAGTGGTTTTACATGCCCGCAAAGGAGGGCTTATTGATGTTCAGACCACTTTCGCTACGATCAGCCTCCGTTAATTACGATGAAAAAACGTTTACTAACCCTCCTGTGGCTTGCCGTTACCCACGTTTTGTTTGCTCAGGATAGTACACAGGTAGCGTATACCGTAGACATTGATACTACTTCCGCTCCGAAACACCGGCTTCTGGATACGTATGGCGATGTATTTCAGACGCAGGTTCCGGCTCGCGGCATATTCAAGGTTATTGTTCCCTTGGGAACGGCTAAAACGGCTCTGGATCCCCAGATGATTGTTCCGAAGGGCTTTAACAATACTTTTCAGGAACGAGTAGGGTTAGTAAGAATTGGGTACGAGCGAAAACTGGCACCAGAATGGTCAATCAATGCGGAAGTAGCCATCCCACCGGGTGTAGGTCTGTATCTAATAAATTCCGCTCGATTCATGCTTCAGCCCCGCTGGTATTACCGCATGAACGAGCGAATCCGAACGGGAAAGAGCGTGAACAATGTATCGGAAAATTATATCGGTCTTTCGCTGGAATCCACCTTCCTCTTTAAACTGGATTCTTACTACGGATCGTCGCAGGGGGGATACAGCAATCAGGACATCGCTCTGGTGTACGGAATTCAGCGACGCTTCAAAAAACGGGGACTGGTTGATTTTTCACTGCGTGGCGGAATCAGCATCGACCGGATTCGCAATCCCCTCAGCCTAAGTTCCAACAATGCCAGACCCATCACCTGGTTCATCGAAACCAGAACATTGATTGGGCTAGGTTTTACGAAATTCTCACAGCCTTCTTCTTCCCAGTGCGAAATTTTGCATTGTTTCGAACCCGTTCGCTCCTTGTGGAAGCTGGATCTGAATAATCCTATTCGTGTGTCGAATGACGCCAGTTTTGTACGAACGTCCCTAGGCTACGAACGGAAACTGGGAAGCAGTCCTTTTTCGGTACAGGCAGAGGCAGGGCTTTACGGACGGACGTTTCGGTACCACCTCGAACCTTCCAGCCCATTATTATCCCAGGGGAGCCATTCGAATCATCAGGAATTTCAGGGAAACCTAGCTCTGGAAAGCCGTTATTACTACAACCTGAACAGGCGAATCCGGCGGGGGAAACAGTCGGATAACTTATCGGGTAACTTCCTGACCCTAGGTATGCAGCGGGAGCACTGGCTGGGACGCGTCCGTAACTACGGAGCGGGAATAGAGAAGGGCGTAGTAGTGGAATGGAAGCAACGCTCCACGTATAATCAACATTTTACAGACGCTTATCTGCCTGGGGTCTGCAACGACGGCTATTTACCAATGGCTTTCTGGAACTGAAAACCGGGTTGAAAGTACCGCTGACCACTTACGCATCCAATCAGGAAAGGTACGTATCTACGACGTCAGGAGGTGCACTAGAGCGAGTGGAAACGAATCATCGACTGTACGCTCAACGTCAGAAGATGGCCCCCGGAAGTGTTCACTTCTTCTTCGATCTGAAAATCGGTCTGGCCTGGGCCAAACGCAAATGACCCCTTTTAATCCCTTCACGCCGCTATGAAAAAACTGGTATCCCTTCTGCTATTATGGATGTGTGTACATCCGCTCCTGGCTCAGGATAGTACACAGGTGATTCTGTTTTCAACCGAAACCGATACGTTAGTGAGATCCAGAAAACGATTGCTGGACACCTACGGAGACGTTTTCCAGACGCAGGTACCCGTCCGGAGCGTATTTAAAATTATGGTGCCTTTTGGCTTGCCTAAGTATTTGGTTCCGGCTCAATTGAATGTCCCTAAAGCTTTTCACATGAACGCGGCCCGGCAGATTACGGATATTTTGCGTTTAGGCTACGAACGAAAAATACGGGCCGATTGGTCCATCAACGCAGAAGTGGCCATCGCTCAGTCTGAGGCCAGTTCCGTATTGTATCCGTATAATGTGCGGTTACTGGTTCAACCCCGCTGGTATTACCGAATGGGGCAGCGAATACAGGAAGGGAAGAGCGTAGCTAATGTTTCCGATAACTATCTGGGGGTATCGCTGGAAACGACCTGGAACGTGCTGGCCGATGATGTCTGGTTAAATAATACGCAGGGACTCGGCTTTGCTTCTCAGGAACTAAGTCTGGTCTATGGCTTGCAACGGCGTTTTCAAAAACATGGCTTTGCCGATTTTTCCATTCGGGCCGGAGTCATTCATGAACGGTTTCCACGAGATGTCCTCTATCAGGGTTTTGATACGCCTTTCGAAAAGCAATGGAGCTGGTTTATCGAAACCCGTACATTGGGAGGCTTTGCTCTAACCAGGAATTCTCAGACTACTTCTTCCCAGTGCGAAATATTAAACTGTTTTGAACCGGTTCGTTCCTTATTGAAAGTTGATTTGAACAACCCCATTCGCCTATCTTCTACGGGGCACAACGTAAGAGGCTCCATGGCGTACGAACGTAAACTGGGTAAGAGTCCCTTTTCAATTCAGGCGGAATTGAGCGTACATGCCCGTTTATTTTCCCGAAAACTAACGTTTTATGAAACGCCCGGCTGGCTGGATACCGTACGTGACGTGTTAGGCGAAAAACTTCGGTACCGAAACGGGTTGATACAGGCAAGCTTGTCCCTGGAATCCCGCTATTACTACAACATGAACAAACGCATCCGGCAGGGAAAACAGGGCGATAATCTTTCTGGTAATTTCCTTCATCTGGGGATATCTACAGAACATTTACAAGAGCGAACCAAAGGCTTCGAACCGGCAATGCTGGTAGCCAATCAGAAAGGTAGTGGAACATACACCAGAGATATTTCAGTAACCTTTGCCGATCTATACGTAGGGTGGGGCATGCAGCGACGCTTATTTACCAACGGTTACTGGGAGCTGAAAACAGGGTTACGATTGCCTTTCTACGATCGAAAAGAAAATCGTCTTAAACAACGGCAAGTCTATCGTTCGATGGAAGTAAAAGAGCTGGTTTCGCAAAGCACTTCTGTGCCTTATAGTCGGAAAGAATTGGATTTTACTACGCTTTACCCTTATGGTTTTGTTGATCTGAAAATCGGTCTGGCCTGGGCCAAACGCAAGTAAATCATTCCGCCTCTGTCCAACCCTTTCGCCGCTGTTATGAAAAAGCTTCTACTTCTCTTACTACTGGGAACGTGTATAAACCCGCTTTTTGCTCAGAATTCTACGCAAACCGTTCAGTTTACCACGGAGATGGATACGGTAGGAAGCACGAAGAAGAAACTGCTGGATACCTACGGAGACGTTTTCCAGACGCAGGTACCCGTCCGGAGCGTATTCAAAATCATGGTGCCGGTTGATTTGCTGCGTACGCTGAACGGTGCCCAGATGAGTATTCCCCGGCAAAGTGGACAGAGTCCGATTCAGCAGTTATCCGATATAGTTCGGGTAGGCTATGAACAAAAACTCAGTACGGCCTGGTCGATCAATGCCGAAGCAGCATTGACCTGGAATAGTACCCGAGGCATTTCGTACAATCGGGGTGAACGTGGTGGCTTGTACTCAACCCTTTATCCACTTAATTTGCGGGTACTGCTGCAACCTCGCTGGTATTATCGCATGAATCGACGTATCCGGGAAGGAAAAAGCGTAAATAACGTTTCAGATAACTACCTGGGACTGTCGCTGGAACGCCAGATACCGATTCAAACCGAACTGCCAATTAATCCCCAGGCTTCTCGGCCCTCGCATACGCAGGAAGTGGCTCTGGTGTATGGCTTGCAGCGACGGTTTGGTAAACGCGGATTCGCTGATTTTACCATTCGGGCTGGAGTGGCGTCCAGTCAGCTGTACAGTCGCTATTTACGGGCCAGTAGCTGGGAACCTTTCATTGAAACCCGTTCGCTGATAGGTTTTGCTTTTGCGGGCCAGTCGCAGGCGATTTCTTCCCGTTGTGAACTGTTTCACTGCTTTGAACCCGTTCGTTCCATCTGGAAACTGGATTTAAATAATCCCATTCGCTGGTCGCCTAATGCTGGTCACCTGCGTACGACGGTTGCGTATGAGTACAAACTCGGAGCCTCGCCCTTTTCCGTACAAGGGGAGTTGAGCATTTATGGAAAATACCAGCAACTCGAACGCACGTACAACGGGGACTATCCGTATACTTTTCATGATCGTTTGTTACAGGGAAGCGTGGCTCTGGAGTCCCGGTACTACTATAACTTAAAATCACGTATTATTCGGGGGAAGCAGTCGGATAACCTGTCGGGAAGTTTTATTACGCTGGGTATTTCAAGTGAACGCTTGGGCAATCGAATTGAACAAAGGGAGTTTAGCTTACGGGAGGGGGAACAATGGGTTTGGAGTAATCACCACATCCGCCAGACCTTGCGTGATGGGTACCTGGCCTGGGGTACGCAACGTCGCCTGTTTTCCAATGGTTTTTTCGAACTGAAAGCCGGTGTTCGCCTGCCGCTGTCTACTTACGCCCATAATACCTACCAGGAAAAACGCTGGTATCAATCCGGGGAACAGGAAGAAGTAAGTCGTCATTCGAACGAGGTGTACCACGAGCGGGCTTACTCGATTCGTTCCAAGGCCTACGGCTTCGTGGATCTGAAGGTTGGACTGGCCTGGGCTAAACGCAAGTAATAATTGTAAGAATTGGATTAAATTATCAGGAACGCCGGGGCTTGCGGGGGCCTGCGTTTTGGTGAAGGCTTTTTCGGTACTTACTTTTGTTAGTATTGATCATCACTAGCTCTTAACCAATTTTGAAGACAGGTCTGGCCCGCTTACTTTCGTTTGTACTGCACCCTTTGCTCATTCCGACCGTATTGTGTGGAATCCTTTTCTACACGGCACCGTTCACCGTTGCTAATCTGGAAAGTTTTAATGGACAGGAAACCATCGACTTTTTCGGCGTAAAGCTCAGTTTCAGGTTTGGCCTGTTGCTCCTGGTCTTTTTCTTTACGTTCCTGATTCCCGGATATTTACTGTACGTGTTATATCGACTACGAATCATTCGCAGCCTGACGATGGAGCGGCTCGAAGATCGGCGGGGACCGTACCTGATCATTGTCCTGCTGTATACGATTTTTTCCTTTGCTTCTTTCCGCTATCTGGTCCTGTTGCCTCAACTGACAGTGGTGATGGCCAGTGTTACATTTTCCGTTTCCTGCGTATCATTCATTAGTCTATACTGGCAAATTTCCGCTCATGCTACCGGAATGGGTGGCGTTATCGGAGGACTGATTGCCCTTACGGCTCGTTTCGGTACAACCTCTTTACTGGCTCCGCTGGTCATATTCATTGTATTGACGGGCCTGGTGATGAGTGCCCGCCTGCAACTCAATGCTCATACCCCGCGGCAAATTCTGGCGGGCTTACTGCTGGGAGCGTTCATCTGCGGAACTACCTTTTATACCTTCTGGCAACTCGATCTGGTCTAAATGCAAAAAAGCCATCCCCGATCAAAAGGATGGCTACAATGCCGGTCATAAAGCACAGGCGTGCTTTAACGTGCAAACTATTGTTGCTCGCTTTCCTGCATCTTCTGGCGGTAAGCTGCCTTGATGACTTGGTGACGGCGAGTGATTGACGGCTTCGTAAACGCCATACGTGAACGGAGTTCACGCATTACGCCCGTTTTCTCGAATTTCTTCTTGAAACGTTTGAGGGCCTTGTCAATGCTTTCGTTTTCTTTAACTTGAACGATAATCATGTGTGTTATTCGGCAATTTGAAAGGTTCAACTCCAAAACAGGATTGCAAATATACGGTTCTATTTTATATTTTCAAGAGTTTATTGGCAACTTTGGCGAACAATTGCGATTCGGAAAAGTATATCTTTCGAATTGTTGTATGATCTGTGTCGTCCCACAGGCTCCTTTTCCAGAGCTTACCGCTTTTTATCATGACTCGTCTTGCCATTATTGATCTGGGTACCAATACCTTTCAACTGCTGATTGCCGAAACGCAGGCGGCCGGTTTTACTGTTTTGCATGACTCCAGCATGCCCGCCAAAATTGGCGAAGGAGGAATTTCTTCGGGAAAAATTACCGAAGCCGCCATAGATCGGGCCGTGGCTGTACTGCGGGAATTCCGTCAGATTACCAACCAGTACGACATCGCTCCCGAAAAAATCGTAGCCCTGGGTACGAGTGCGGTTCGCAATGCCGCTAATCAGGAAGAATTCTGCGAACGGGTGCTGAATGCTACGGGCATTACCGTAACCATTATACCGGGCGAAGAGGAAGCCAGTCTGATTTACGAAGGAGTGAAGGCCGGTACCGTACTGAATGAGCAAACCTCACTCATTGTGGATATTGGCGGCGGCAGCGTCGAATTCATTCTTTGTAACGCCAAAAAAGTTTTCTGGAAACAGAGCTTCGAAATCGGTGGGCAACGGCTGATGGACCGTTTTCAGCAAGCCGACCCCATTCTGCCCGATTCCGTTAGCAAACTCTACGAATACCTGGAACAACAGCTAGTACCCCTTACCAACGCGGTGCACCAATACGAGCCGAAAGAAATCATTGGTTCAGCGGGGACGTTTGAAACGTTGATTGATATAGAATCCATGCAGAGTACGGGTCATTGGCCGGATACGGAACAGGTAAGTTTTGAGTTGCCGATGGCTTCATTCATCGACTCCTACGAAAAATTTCTGACGCTTGACCGGGAAGCTCGTTTGCAGATCCCTGGAATGAAAGAATACCGTGTAGACATGATTGTCATAGCATCCTGTCTGATTGCTTTTCTGTTACGCAAGTATCAACTCAAGCAAATTCGGGTTTCGCTGTACGCCATGAAAGAGGGCATGTTGTCACGAATGAGCCAGGGGCAGTAAGCATTCGTTAAAAAAACTGAATGCGGTACGAATCGCCCGCGTTTTGCGTATCTTTCTTACACAAGGTGGGTTTTCCGGAACAACTACAAACCGGGTTTAACCGGAAATACCCCTTGAATCTCCCAAACCTTGAACGGATTGAAGGATTATTTTCAGAATGAAAAGACGACGTGTGATTAAGGGTTTAGCAGCCATGCCGCTGTGGTTCATTATGGATAGACAGGATCCCGTCAAACGGTATCCGGTAGAGAAAACGGAAGCGGAATGGAAGCGGTTGTTAACCCCGGAGCAATATTTTGTAACCCGTCAGAAAGGTACGGAACGGGCCTTTTCGGGGAAGTATTGGAATAATCGGGAGAAAGGAACCTATCGCTGCATCTGCTGCGGAGTCGAGCTTTTCAGAACGGACGCTCAGTTTGATACCGGCAGCGGCTGGCCGACGTTTTCCCGGGGCGTCAATTCCCGTAATCTGGAAGAAAGCACCGATACGAGTTACGGAATGGTACGCAAAGAGATTGCCTGCAGTCGCTGCGGGGCTCACCTGGGGCATTTAACCAACGACGGTCCGGCACCGGGCAAGTCGAAGTACACAATTAATTCAGCTGCTCTGACCTTTGAAAAAGGAAGATGAGGCTGAAGACCGACTCCCCTCAGAGTCGGTCTTTTTGTACTAATTTTAGATGAAGCCTTACGGATTAAATATAGTATTATGGGCTGTAGTCGAAAGATTATTTGGTATACATTTTGACTTCTTACAGGATATTTGTTAAGTTTCCCATTCTGTAGATGAATACTACTAAAGCTGGCCTTTTTTTCCTGCGTTTAAAAATATTGATTAACACTTATGCAGTTTTCTTACGATGACTACCAGACCGAAGGGTTTTATGATGAAATGTTCGACGCCCAGGGAAAGGTGCGGCTAGGATACGACGCCTTCAAACAACGTAGTGAACAGCTCAGTATGGAAGAAATGACGCGTCGTCATCAGGCCGCTGAGCGGGCTCTGATGGCGATGGGCATTACGTTCAACGTATATTCCGAAAATGAAGGAACCGAGCGGATCATGCCGGTAGACATCATTCCGCGTATCATTCCGAGTCAGGACTGGGATAAGCTTGAAAAAGGCCTCATCCAGCGAATCAAGGCTATTAATTTGTTCATCGACGATGTCTATAATGAACAGCGAATCCTGAATGATGGCGTCGTGCCCCGGGATTTGATTGAATCTTCCAAGAGCTTTCTCAAGGCCTGTATTGGATTAAAACCGCCCAAGGGTATCTGGTGCCATATTACCGGCACCGATCTTATCAAGGGGGATGACGGTGAATACATGGTGCTGGAAGACAACCTTCGCTGTCCCTCGGGGGTATCGTACATGCTCGAAAACCGGGAATTACTTAAGCAGACCTTTCCGGAAGTATTTGCCCGTACCGATGTGCGGCCCGTATCCGACTACCCCAGCCGTTTGTTGCAGATGCTGCAACATATCTCCGGGCGTCCCGATCCAACGGTATGCGTTCTAACGCCTGGAATTTATAATTCGGCGTACTTCGAACATTCCTACCTGGCCCAGCAAATGGGGGTGGAGCTGGTGGATGCCCGCGACCTGGTCGTACACGACGGATACGTGAAAATGCGAACCACCAAGGGCTTTCAGGTCGTCGATGTGATTTATCGGCGTATCGATGATACTTTCCTGGATCCTCATGCGTTTAATCCGGATTCGCTGATTGGCATTCCGGGCATTTTCGATGCGTACAAGAAAGGTCGCGTAGCTCTGGCCAATGCTCCGGGTACGGGCGTGGCCGACGATAAAGTAATTTACGCCTACGTACCTCGCATCATCAAGTACTATCTCGACGAAGAACCGATCATTCCGAACGTGCGTACCTACATCTGCCGGGAAGAAGAAGACCGTAAATACGTGCTGGAGAACATTGAACAACTCGTGGTGAAAGAAGCGAATGAGGCGGGTGGCTACGGGATGCTGATCGGGCCCAAGGCGACGAAGGAGGAGCACGAACTGTTCCGGCAGAAAATCATGGCTAATCCGCGTAATTACATTGCTCAACCCACGATTTCCCTGTCGCGGGTACCTTGTCTGATCGACGGAGCCATCGAGGGTCGCCACGTTGATTTGCGTCCGTATATCCTGTATGGCGATGAAATTAACGTAATTCCCGGAGGCCTGACGCGGGTAGCTCTTAACAAAGGCTCCCTCGTGGTAAACTCCTCACAGGGAGGCGGCAGTAAGGATACCTGGGTGATGTGGTAAAAGGATTTTCAGATACGAACCTTTACCTGTGCAGATAAGCCCGTATAACCTTTTGGGGATGCTGCGAGGCGAAAATACGGTGAGGGCCTTACTTCATTACATCAGGCAAAGCTTATTTTGAATAAACTTTCACCGTAGTTTTAAAAGCAAACTACGGTGAAAGTAACGTATAGCAGAATGCATCAAAACGTTCGAAGGAAGCTCCGAACGCTCTACGAAAGCTTTTCAGTGGCCCGGGAACTGCTTCCAGGTTACTTTAGTTGAGTACTAACCCTGCAAGGATTACCCGGCTAATACAGGCGTCATTTACAAGAACTTAACGTTTGTCAGGCGGGTAGGCTCTCTTTACGCTTTTGCGGAGTCAGCTTTAATGAGTAAATTTACTGGTAGATACTAAAGCGTTTGTGCCGCCCACATAAACATGCCCACAATTACTTCTATACTTCATCGGATTACATGGCCTGTTTTACGGGCACATGTTCCTTCTCAGCCAATCCCCTTTTTTAGACAAGTGCCTGATGCAATGCCATTTCAGATTGTGGAATGGTTTTATAGCTTGTGGATCGTTCTGCTTCGTATAGATTCGGGAAAAATTCCGAACACCGGTACGCCTGACGTATCGTTCCGTTTGTCTTATACCAGATAGCACTCATTTACCACACCATTGATTAGACTCAGATGCGGTTGAAATTCTGGATATTGTTGATGTTGGGCGGAGGGATCCTGATTGAAATTCTGATTGGTATTAACGGGCACCGTACCATCCGGCGGCTCGTCATTACCAACAACTGGATTACCCATACCCACGTCATTCTGGAAAAAGCCGAGCAAATTGATACGCGTTTAACGCATATCGACAACGACTTACGCGGGCATATCCTGAGCGGTAATCCCTACTTTCTGGCCGATTTTAACCGAAATGCCCGCGAACTGATTGATCAGTCAAAAGACCTCAACGACTTTGCCAAAACCGTCGATCAGCAGCAAAGAATCCGGGAGCTAAATCAGAAATTACAGCATAAACTCACGCTGGGTCGGAAGCTTTTTCTACAGGCTCAAATCGAAAACGGAACGACCCGACTGGATTCCGGTCGCGTGTATCTTGATCAGACCTATGAAATCAGAAACCTGCTGGTTCAGATTCAGGAGGATGAGCAAACCTCACTGGCTCATCGGGTCGAAGAAAGCGAACGCTCGGCTAATGAGGCTCTGCTTAGTATCATCATCGGTACACTGGTAGCCGTAGTGATCATTCTGGGAGCGGTGTATCTGCTGATCCGACTGCTGCAAAGCCGTACGAATCTTAATATGGAATTACAGGCCAATGAAAAACGGCTTCGCGAAATTCTGGATGCCGTCCCGGCGGCGGTGGTGGTGTATGACGAAGCCGGGAAGGTTTATTACACCAATCAGGTAACCCGAACACTTCTGAAACAGCACTCGGAGTTTAATTCGTACGAAGATCTGCTGAATACGCTGCCCGTGTTCCAGTTTCCTGCCGGAACGCCGTATCCCACCGAAAAAAGACCCTACTGGAAAGCCCGCAAAGGCCAGCCTGCACAGATTGATGATCTGGAACTACGAATTGGCGACGAGCGTACCCTGTTACTCAGTTCGGCAGTACCCATTTTCGATCTGGAGCAGCATTTGCAATATGTAGTGTCCAGTTACGTCGATATTACCGATCGCCTGTTATCGCATTCCCGCCTCAATGAAGCCAAGGAACTGGCTGAAAAAGCGGCGTTGATGAAGGAAAATTTCCTGGCCAATATGAGCCACGAAATCCGTACGCCGCTGAACTCCATCATCGGCTTTACGAACCTGCTGGAAACCACGCCGCTGACGACCGAGCAGAATGAATACCTGAAAGCGGTAAATACAGCCAGCCGTAACCTCCTTACCATCGTCAATGATATTCTGGATATTTCGAAAATTGAAGCAGGAATGCTACAATTTGAAAAAATTCCGTTCAGTATCATTTCGCTGGTTCAGTCAATCAGGATCATGTTGCAGCCAGCTGCCCTGGACAAACAGCTTGAACTTGACGTAAAACTCGATCAGACGCTACCGCCGGTTGTCCTGGGAGATCCGACGCGTTTAACCCAAATTTTGCTGAATCTGGCTTCCAATGCCATTAAATTCACCGAAAAAGGTCGCATTGAAATCAACATTCGCTGCAAGCAAATCGAAGACCAGCACGTATGGGTGGTTTTATCGGTGAAAGATTCGGGCATTGGTATTGCGGCGGACGTACTACCGCATATTTTCGAACGATTCCGTCAGGAAAGCTCGTTCACCACGCGGCAATACGGCGGTTCCGGACTGGGCCTGAATATTGTCAATTCGCTGGTAGACATGCAGGGCGGTCGGATTGAAGTGGAAAGTACGCCGGGTCGGGGATCACTTTTTACCGTTGAAATTCCCTACGAAATTGCTGAACCTGCCTCGCTGGAAGATTTCGGCTCTTATCATTCCGCGTCGTACGATGGGTTGAAAAAAATATCCGTGTTGGTAGTCGAGGATAACCCCATGAATCAGAAACTGGCAACGGCTGTACTCGGCCGCATGGGCTACTCGGCCGAAATTGCTGAGAACGGCGTGAAAGCGTTGAAAAAGCTCCGGGCAAAGAGCTATGATCTGATTTTGATGGATATTCAAATGCCGGAAATGGATGGGTACGAAACCACACGTCAGATTCGTAATGTGCTGCAAATAGATGTCCCGATTGTAGCCATGACCGCTCACGCCCTGGTGGGTGAACGCGAGCACTGTCTGCAGGTCGGCATGAATGACTTCATCTCCAAACCTTTTCAAATGAGTGATTTATACAAGGTCGTCCGTAAACAATTACAAGTACAAACACCCGCATTTATTCCCGCCACAACTGAAATGAATAGCCAAACCAATGCAATGACAATAAATCTGGATTACCTGCACGAAGTAACGGGCGGCGATCATGAATCGATGGCCGACTTATTGACGGTTTTCCTGGAAGAAACGCCCGTACAGCTTAAACGAATGAGCGAAGCTTTACAACAACAGGACATTGTTGAAGTAGGAAAAATTGCTCACGCTCTGAAATCGCCCGTACAAATGATTGGAGTCACCGAAGTCGTTCCTGCTTTCATAAAACTACAGGAGCTGGCTGCTAAAAACGGTGATTTATTTACGGTACAGACCATTGTTACAGAGGTCATCCAGCGAATGGAAACCCTGTTGCCCGTGGTCGAAGAAGCCCGCAAAGAGTTCTTGCCAACGGTGTAAGCAGGGCCTGGACCAGCGTTTTCAGGTCTGTTCAAGACAGGGAGTAACTCCAGGGTTACTCCTGCCATCCCCAATGCCTGATTACTTACTGGTGCGGGGAGGCGAACGAATGGATTTACAGGTTTTCTTCGGTAACAGCGGTACAATAATGGGCTCATACATAGGGCGATACGCTGGGGATACCCGAAAACGAATAGGGGCTCTACGAATTCAGCCATGGGCGGGTCAAACTACATTTAGTTGATCGGTGAATGCAGCTTCGTGTATTCGAAAAGGCCTCGTATCCGTTAGAGCGGGTAGGTTGGCCTGCCACAAAATTTCACCTTCACTCGCATTTCGGTCTTAAGAATCTGATTGACTCCCCAAAGACATCTTCCCGCATCACGTACAGACGAATTGCAACAGTATTTCCAGAGGATTGATACGGCCTTTCTTTCAATGATGATTGCACTGACGTCGGTGCAATTTGACATATAATGTCTAGGTTCGCAGTTATGTTACAAGCGTACATCGTGGATGGATTACGGCTTCCCACCGGAAAGGCCCAGGGCTACTACAAAAATGTACTCCCTGAGCAACTCATGGCGGAGGTCTTGCGGGACTTTCGACGCAGGTATTCCAACCTGGCTTTTGATGAATTGATCGTTGGAAATGCCCTCGGTACGGGAGGCAACATGGCTCGCTATGCGTTACTGGAAGCCGGTTTTTCACCCGAGATTCCATCGACTACCCTTGATCTGCAATGTGGAGCAGGCTTGCGGGCTCTGGTAGCGGCCGAAGCTCAATTGAAAAGCGGGATGGCTCAGAGTATACTGGCGGGGGGAATGGAAAGTAATAGCCTGGCTCCCCGGCGACAGTATCAGCCCCGCGACCCCCGGTACATCGACGCTGAGACCTTCTATACGCAGGCCACGTTTGCTCCGGCCTCGTATGGGGAAGCCAGCCTAAGGCAGGCGGCCCAAACGGTGGCAGAAACCTACGGACTTTCCAAAGAAGAACTGATGCGTTGGACGGTACGAAGCCATCAGAAAGCGGAGCAGGCCATCGAAATTTTAAGAGAAATTCGAGTTCCATACGGGGCTATCACGGAAGACCAGCCGCTGCGAAAAGCCTTTTCGTACGACAGTCTAGTCCGTACTCAATCCCCGCTATTAATCGACCATACCAATACCGCTCACCTGCACGATGGAGCCGCGGGTATTTTCCTGGTAAATGATACCTTACGGGCTGAGTATGAGCCCCGATTCAGACTGGTCGCGTCGGCTATGGCTGGGGGCTTACCTACGCTGGCTCCGGCGGGTGTCATCTGGGCAACGGAGAAGTTACTGCGGCAAACAGGCCTATCCATTCAGGATATTGACCTGTTTGAAATCAACGAATCTTTTGCAGTCAAACCGCTGGCCTTCCTGCGGCACTGGGGGATTTCTGAAGAAAAAGTAAATATATTTGGCGGAAATTTGGCGTACGGACATCCCTTTGGGGCTTCCGGAGTGATTAATACCATTCACCTGATGCGAGCCCTGGCTCATACTCAGCAAAGGTTTGGCCTGGTAACGGTAGGCGTCGCGGGTGGTTTGGGTATCGCCCTTTTGATTGAACATCTGAATTCGTGATTCTCCAGAAAATTCTTCATACGGCCGGAAAATTTCCGGATAAAACGGCACTGCAATACGGTCGCCGGAGCTATACGTATGCCGAATTAATCACGGAGATTCAGACGCGGGCCGGAGCGTACCAAGCCGGTATTTCGCAAGCAACGGTTATCCTGGCTCAGACCGACGCTCTGGAAAACCTGCTTGATCTGCTGGCCTGCATGGCTTTGAAAAAGGCCGTATTGTTCGCTTCCTCGCAACTGACGAGCGAGCAGATCGAGGGTCTGCGGCAACGCGAAAACGCCTATCTGTTGCAGCAGGCCTGGCCGAAATCTGAAGAAAGCTTACGAGCGGAAATTCAGCCGACTACGCTTACTGATCGATTTCTGGGGGTACTCACATCCGGAACCGAATCCGTACCCAAAGTAATCTGGAAAGATTACCAGAGCTGGATAACGGCCTTTCCGCACCAGAGTGATGTATTCGGCATTACGGCGGATGATCGGCTGCTGGTACTGGATGCTCTGAGCTATTCGGCGAACCTCAACAGCGTATTGCACCTGCTCTGGCAGGGAGGAACCAGCGTACTGACGTCATTGAAATCGGCGGGGAGCTGGGTGCAGCAAATGCAGGACGAGCGAATCACATCGGTATTCATGGTGCCTTCGCACTACCGTTTGTGGGCACGCCCGGGCGTATCGCTGCCGCTGCTTCGCTCGCTGGTGAGTGCGGGGGAAAAACTGGAAAAGTCGCTGGCGGAAACGCTGCTTCAGGTCAGTCCGCAGGCCCTGTTAACCGAATACTACGGAGCGGCGGAGCTGGGACACATTAGTTACCAGCAAAACGAAGAGATCCTTCAGCACCAGTTTTCCGTAGGGAAGGCATTCCCGGGCGTACGTATCCACATTGTTGACCAACGCATCCGGGTTGAAAGTCCGTACGTATCACCCGATTATCGGGGGATCAATACGGTGTTTGACCTGGGTCTGATGGACGACGACCGGCTGGTACTGATGGGCCGGGCTGGACGGATGTTTAACCGCCGGGGATTAAACATCTTTGCCGAAGAAATTGAAAACCGGGCCAAGGAACTCCGCTTTGTTCAGGAAGTAGCTGTAGTAGGGTTGCTTCGGGAGGACCTTTCGCACGAAATTTATCTGGTTTTTTCGGCGACGTATCCGGGCCAGAACTCCGTTCCGTATACCCGTCAGCTCAAGGATCACCTCTTGCAGTCCCTGCCCCCGGCTAAACAACCCCGTCGTATCCTCGAATGGCGTAATCTTCCCCGAAAGGATCACGGAAAGATTGATTACCAAGCCATCGTACGCACCCTGGCCGACGAAGATTCTCCCGAAATGCTTGCCTTGCCGGCTTAAGGTCGGCTACTGCTCCATCGACTCAAGTACGAAGTCCATGGGAAAATTTTCCTTCTTCTTCATTCAAACTCCGTCCGTGAGGTAGGGTTCACCGTAGCTGGTTGCAATCCATCGAATACCGCTGTACGTACGGAGAAGCTAAGCTATTGCATGAAACGTATATTTATAAGCGTTACTTTTTTGGTTCCTTTTCTTTCCCAGGCTCAGGATAGTACGAAAACCGTTGGTTTATCCGAAGTAACGGTTACAGCCAATTTACAATCAACCGAAATTCGCAAAACTGCCCGTAACGTCACCGTCATTACGGCTCAGGATATTGAAAAAGCTCCGGTGAAGACACTCGATGGTATTTTGCAGTACGCTCTTAACGTGGACGTACGTTCGCGGGCCCCGCTGGGCGTACAGGCCGATGTGAGTATTCGCGGGGGTAATTTTGATCAAACGCTGATTCTGGTCGATGGTATCAAGATGAACGACCCGCAAACGGGCCACCATTCGCTGAATTTGCCCTTTCCCTTATCGACGATTGAGAAAATTGAGATTTTGCAGGGCGGAGCTTCGCGGGTATTTGGGCCAAGTGCGTTTTCCGGCGTAATCAACATTATCACGAAGAAAAATCAGCCGAGCCAGGTCAATGTGGGGCTGGCCGGGGGAGAATATGGGTTGTACCAGCTGAATACGTCGGTGGGACTAACTACCGAGAAACAATCCACGCTGGTGGCCGCTGAGAAAATTCACAGTGATGGGTACGCTCACAATACCGCTTTCGACCGCCACAACCTGTACGGACGGACGGCTTTGTCGCTGAATAAAACAACGCTGGCCCTGCAGGGGGGCTTCATGGATAATCAGTTTGGAGCCTCTAACTTTTATCATCCCAAGTTTTACAACCAGTACGAACAGGTCAAGCAGTATTTTGTAGTCGCTCAGGCTGACCGGCAACTCACTCGCCAGTGGTACTCAAATCTGACCGGTTCCTGGCGGCGGCATTTTGATTTGTATGACTTTGATAACTACCGCGAAACCAAACTCGCTTCGGTAAACTTCCACCAGACCAACGTATACAATATCGAATGGCGGAACCGCTGGACCCACGCCTGGGGCACTACGTCCTTCGGAGCCGAGTGGCGGCGGGAGAGTATCATCAGTAATCGCCTGGGGGATGCTCTGGCTAAGCCCAAAGCCGTACCCGCTTTCTTCGGTCAGAAGTACACCTTCGGTAAAGATCGCGATAACGTGAATGTGTATCTGGAGCACCTCAAACGCTGGGAACGTCTGACCTTGGTCGCGGGTACGCTGTTTAACCTGAATTCACAGTTTGGCAACGAATGGTATCCGGGCGTCGATCTTTCCTATACCCTAACGGACCGCGTGAATGTATACGCCAGTGCCAACCGGGCGGTGCGTTACCCGACGTTTACGGAAATGTACCTGAATTCTTCCACGGTAATCGCCGATCCGAACGTACAGCCCGAAAAAGCCTGGAGTTACGAAGTGGGTACCAAGCGTTTTACGGCTGTGGATCAACTGACGCTTTCGGCGTTTTACCGGCAGAGCAGTACGGCCATCGATAAAATCAAACGTCCTGATCAGGCCGTGCCGCGGATTGAGAATATTCGCAACCTGAATACCTTCGGCGTGGAAATGGCGTACGCGTTGCAGATGAGCCAGGTAGTGAACAAGCCCGATTACTGGCTGCAGCGACTAACCTTTAACTACGCGTACATCTCGGCGGATCAAAAGCAGATTAACTTCCAGTCCTTTTACACACTTAACTATTTGCGGCACAAGCTAAGCCTGGGTGCGAATGTTCGACTGGCTAAAAACCTTACGCTGGATGCCTGGTACACGCTCAAAAAACGCGAAGGCGACTATCAGTGGGATGCCAGTACGCCGCCGCAGCCCTACGCAACGATTCATCTGGTCGATACGCGATTGTCCTGGACGCAACCCAAGTTCCGGCTTTTTGCCGACGTAAATAACCTGATTAATCAGACGTATTACGAACATGGCTTCGTCCAGCAACCCGGTCGCTGGCTCACCGGCGGAATAGCCCTGACCTTGTAAAAAGAGATTTTGAAGTAAAAGGCTGGTAGCACTACCAGCCTTTTTTTGGCTTTATGGCTACCGTTGGTGAACATATAAAAACCGTTTGCTAAAAAAGAGAGACGATATAAAGTAAAAATTGTATACGTTTCTTGCTCGTTACGAGATAATTCCGCTATCTTTGTTCAAAAGGTATACGAATTGACTAAAAAAAATGGATAATACTTCTGCTCAAGAGCTGACGCAAAATGATTTTTTTGCCCGGAATCTGGTTCAGCTACGTAGCCGATTGGAAGGACGCGTATCCCAACAACGGCTGGCGGATGAATTAGGACTGAAGAAATCGACCTGGGCGGCATACGAGTCCGGTCGGGCAGAACCCCGCTACGGTGATCTGATTAAAGTTGCTGACTTTTTTCAGGTAAGCGTAGATGACATCCTCCGAAAGGATTTAAGTAAGGAGCCACTGAACATGCCTAAAATTCCTGAGCTGCGGGTACTGGCCACAACTGTGGATCCCCAGGATCAGGAAAACGTAGAGTTTGTACACGTGAAGGCTCTGGGTGGTTATGCTGAGGGATATGGCGACATCGACTTCATTGGTAAACTCCCCACGTTTCACTTGCCTTTTCTGGCTCGTGATCGTAAATACCGGGCTTTCCCCTACGAAGGTGAATCAATGCCTCCCTTGCGGGATGGTGCGGTGGTATTCGGTGAATACATCGAAAGTTGGGAAAGCGTGAAGAACGGCAGTATTTGCCTGGTAGTAACGAAGAATGAAGGGGTAGTGCTGAAAATGGTTTATAACTACCTGGCCGAAACGGGCGTACTGGTGCTGAAGTCACTCAACGAACGTTTTGCTCCGTATCCGGTCCGTCGGGAAGACATTAAAGAATTGTGGCGATTTGCCGGGTTTTTCGAGAACAAATTTCCGGCTTGAGTTTTGTAGGGACAGTGAATAATTTTTTTAACTAAATGTCTTTATTTTTTGTATAAAACTAAATTTATGTTTTATATTTGTACAAAAGATATAGACTTAAGGAAGTCGCAAATTAATCACTGTTCCTATGAATTCATCCCTTTCAACTGATACGGTGCAGTTGGGTCAGCCCGCTCAGAAACTCAAGTCTTATGAAATTGAACGCGTAGACGAAGAAACGGGTGCTCTGGTTACGGAAAGTAAATTTCTGTATCTGGAAGGTCACCCGCGGGAATACCGTTTCAATGGTCAGAATGGACAATTCAATTTATACGGCGAACGCATCCTGACCGATTCCATTGGCAAGCCAATTACGGAATTTTCGTTTCAGCCGATTGCTTACCGGATTTTTGAGGATACGTTATTTACGCGAAGCGAACGAGAAGTGTGGGCGGAGTTTTTCTTTATTGACGCCGATCATTGCGTAGCGTCTCTGATGTTCAACAATACGTCGGTATCGGAGCTGTATCGGATGATGCAACCCGTTTTTTACGAAAGAAAAACGCTTTGTGATCTGATTATCACCATCAAACCCGAAAAGGTGACCAGTAAAATGGACTCAGGAAAATCCTGGTACATTGCTCGGTTTTCGTATCGGTCCGGTGAAATCGAGAACGTACGTCAGTATCGTGACTTTGCCCGTGACCATCATTTATACCGGGCAGAAACGCTGACGGATTCAGCGATGCACCGGATTGTTTCCAAATACTATAACCGCTTACCGGAGCCCGAAGTGGTATCATTACCCGAACCAGTGAAGCAATTGGGCTCGAGTGCTGCTTAAACGTGAACTAGAAAGTCCGCCTGTGAAAAAAGATAGGTGCAGGAGAGAAGAGGCGGACTTTCTAGGAAAGCGTAACGTTTTCGTTAACGGGCTTAAGTCGATTAATCACGTCACGTAAAACGATGATTTGTTCTTTCAGTAGAGCAATCACTTCATCACGGTCACTGACCTGTTTTTCAAGGAATTGAATTTGTTTTTGTAGTAATTCCACGCCGAGTAAGGGGCCTTCCGTTTCCGCATTAATGCTTTCAGAAGGTACTACAGGCGTAAGCGTGATGTACGTCTGACCCGTGCCACGAAGTAACCAGTTACAGTCCAGGTCATGGTAAACCGTGGCAATGGAAGTAAGGGTATCGTAGCTGGGCTGCGTTTTCCCCTTAAGAATCGAGTACAATTTAGCGGGTTTCGAAAACCCTAGTTCCTGACTGAAACGATAAGGCGTCAGCTTCTTGAGCTGGATGAGGTGAGAGAGTCTTTCGTAGATAGTCGTCATTGAAGATGATTCCATAGTGATGCAAGAGTTGTTGTGGCGTGCAGCAAAAGTAGTCAATCGTTTTTTAAATTCTTGCGTCAACTGCTCAACAAATTTTTGATGTTTCTAAAATAACGGGAATAGTTCCTGATTCTGAAATGATCAAACTTCATTCTGAACCGATACTGGGCCGCTTGTCCTCGCAACCTTCGGTGGAGCACCAATTGTTGCAGGGCCTGACATCCCTGAGCATACGTCAGGCAGCTACGCCTTCGACAAGTATGCTGGAATTATATGAACACTTACGGGAAAATTCCACCTTTGGTACAGCCTGGCGTTTTCCCAAGTGTAGTGAAATCGGGCGAAAGCTGGGAAAAGATACGGTAGTAAAGCTTTTGTGTGTAACCCTGGCTGACTTATCGATAGCTGCTCAGGCAGACTGTCGGTTGCTGCCTGCTCAGATTAGCTCGCTGGCCGAAGAATTGGCTCAGCAGTTTCCCTACGAAAGTTACCGTGAATTTGTGGTGGCGTTTAAGGAAGTACGTTCACGCGTGAGTCGTTGGCGTAGACCGTTAAGCCGTCGCCGCATTGTGCAGCTGCTGCATAGTCACTTCGAGCGGCGGGCTGAATACCTGGAACGTTTTCATGGCAGTTTTTCCGAGAAAAATACGGCCTACCCCCAACGGGCCTAGTCTATAGATTGTTTTAACTAACTGAGTACCAAAAAGAAGTAAGCCATGCCTTCAAAAATAACCCCATCGCCGGTTCTTCCCGTTGAAGCAATGGCTTCAGTCGCTAGTCGTTCGCGTAAAGTAACGAAGGTGCCTAAAGATCTTATTGAAAAAGTTTCGCCGCAGGTTTGGCAGGAAGTTCAGGCCCTCAAGCACGAGTACAAAGAGCCTAAACGCTGGCCAACGCGGTTGCTACTCGATACACCGACGCTGGATTATCTCATTCGTGACGCGTACCGCCTTTCTCAAACGGCCGTGGTTGCCATTAACGAGCCGGGTACGGTGTGTTTCGTTAGTGAATGTTCCTGGCTCGAGCTGGCTGAAAAAATGAAACAGGGCTTGTACGGAATCCGGGTCAACTTTGGTGAGTTCATGCAACAGGTCATGAATCACTATAAGTTACAGTTACTACCTATGGATGCCCAGGCCCTTGAAAAATACCGTAATCTGACGGCTCTGACCGCCCCGACAAAACGCATTACCTGCGGCTGGCTGGCTGCTCAGGCCCTGGCAACCGGAGCAACGCTGATTTCCCCCGACGGCCATTATGAGTTATACCGTTCGCAGGGAGTGAAACAGCTTTGGTAAGCCTTGCAGCAAATTGTTTATTCTACCCACCTATACCTAACTAGGCCCGGTCTGTTTCAGGCTGGGCCGCTTTTTTTGCTAGGCAGGGTATCAGCCTTTAGGAAAAATGGAAAAGAAACCGTCGAAAAAAGCCTTTCAGTATGATCTGGACTTTCGGAAAACCAATTTTCGGGAGCATCCGGAATTGTATCGCGTAGGCGTAGGAGAGCAGGGGGTATTGCTAGTCGAACCCTATAAATCAGAAATCCTGCCCCTGTGGCGATTTCGGACCGAAGCCATTGCTCAGGAATCGGCGGAAGCGATTTATAAAAAATTTGAAACGTATCTGGCCGAGCAGGATTTTGTGGGAGCAGATATGGCCCGGAAGTATTTACAAATGGGCTTTACGCGAGCCCGACGATACGCCAACCATGCCAGCGGAAAAAAGTACACGGAACAGGAAAGCGATTATGAACCCGAAACCCGGGCGTATCCGTATTCTTCCGGAAGTATTCACAAGAAAAATCCGCTCCGTCCGCAGGAGGAAGATGCGTTGACCAGCGAAAAAGCAAAGGCCGCCACGGTCTTTAAAGCGTACTGGGATCAGGCCCGTCAGCACCCGGAATACCTGAAGCAAAAAGAAGCCTTTAACGAAAAGTACGTAAGAGGGAAGTAGCCGAAGTTGAAAATCTTCCCGAAAGCCCTAAGCCTTCGGGAAGAACGATCGAGCGATCGTTGATAATCAGGCAACCAGACGCCAGGGCTCACCCTGATTGAAATCAAAGTTTACTTCTTTCCAGGTTTCCAGCAGAAACTGATACTTCTTACGACCCTCTGCCAGAAATTCCGACGTTGTTTCAAACCAGAAAATATCGTACGGTTCTTTCTTCTGAACGCCTACGAAAATAAACTGCTTCCCCGTACCTCCCAGGCTATCCAGATAAAAGGCCGCCTGCCGGTCATACTCCAGATTATGACACTGACTGATAAAGTCCTGATACGAACGGGCTGAAGTAGTCTTCAAATCCAGTACGACCCGGTTTTGATACACCATATCCAGACGAGCCTTGCAGAGTAAATCCGTAGCCGAATCCGTAAATAACTGAGCGTGCTCCTTTTTGGAGTACTGACGGTACCAGTTAAACGCTTTATGGGAACGCAGATTCTTCTCTAGTAAAGCCAGTCGTTCCTGGTCTGCGGTATGTACTTCAATTTGCGGAACGTTCGGCTCCAGTAGCGTTGCGTGCAAAGCCCGGCCAAAAGTGGCAGTACGGGGAGGGATATACGATTTCTTACCAAATAAGTAATCCCGAAAGCGGCTTAGGTCGCTATTCGAGATCCGGCGAATCTGCCGGTAACTTTCTTCATTCATTTTCGTCTCCATTGCTGATATAATTCCAGTCCCTGTGAAGTAGCCTGCGATAATTCGCGGGCCGTAAGTTTACAATCCCGATAGATCCTCATTCCCTCGGGCGTCAAGTGCCCATGCCGGGCTACGTCCTGACGAATACAGAGCAATGCGAATGATTTATTAGACATACGGGTGGCTGAAATTAAGAGGCAATTTTACCCGGCGTGAATGGAATTTCATCGGCCACTTTCGGAGCCATATTACGTAACAACGCCTCGGTCTGATTGAACGCGTGGGCGTACGCAGCGGCTGAAGTAGGTACGCAGCCATAGGCGTACAACATACCGGGCCAGTACCGAAGCCGCTGAATGGCCGGACACTCTTCCCGGTACGCTACGATCGTTACAAAACCGTCTTCCTGACGGAAAAAATGTTCGCCATCGGGCGTCTGATAGAACAAATCTCGTTGAATAATCATCGCGTGGAATGGTCAATAGTTGATATACAAATATACATAAATAGTTGAATAATTGACTCAAAAAAATAGATTTTATTTCAGTTTTTTACTTTTAATGCTGGCAACTATGCAAATGTTTGGGTATATTTGAATAAAAAAGATAATCACCGATGGAAGAAAATATTGTTCGTCAGAAAACGGTGAAGGATGCCGATCGGGAATTTGAGCGGGCGTTGCGTCCCCTCTCGTTCGACGACTTTACGGGTCAGGAAAAAGTGCTGGAGAACCTGAAGATTTTCGTTCAGGCGGCGAAGCAACGCGGCGAAACGCTCGACCATGTATTGTTACACGGACCTCCGGGTCTGGGCAAAACGACGCTCTCTCACATTCTGGCTAACGAGATGGGAGCCGGACTGAAAGCAACCACTGGACCCGTACTGGAAAAGCCCAGTGATCTGACGGGCGTGCTAACTACCTTACAAACGGGCGACGTACTGTTCATTGATGAGATTCACCGGCTCAATCCTGTGGTAGAAGAGTACCTGTACTCGGCCATGGAAGATTACCGGATTGATATTTTGCTCGATTCCGGGCCTAACTCCCGAACCGTACAAATCGGTTTAAATCCTTTTACTTTGATTGGAGCCACGACGCGGGCGGGGCTGCTTACCTCACCGTTACGGGCCCGGTTTGGTATCAACTGCCGACTGGAATACTACGACGCGGATTTGTTGTCCAGCATTATTACCCGTTCTTCGACCATGTTGGGTACGCCCATCGAGCCGGAAGGAGCCATGGAGCTGGCTCGCCGGAGTCGGGGTACGCCGCGGATTGCCAATAACCTGCTGCGTCGTACGCGTGACTTTGCTCAGGTCCTGGGGAATGGAATCATTACGCGGGATATAGCCTCGCTGTCTTTGAAAGCCCTGGAAGTAGATGAGGGAGGGCTGGACGAAATGGACAACCGGATCCTACTGGCGATTATTGAGAAATTCAAGGGAGGTCCGGTAGGTCTTTCCACCATTGCCACGGCTATCGGGGATGAAGCGGAGACGATTGAAGAAGTATATGAACCGTTCCTCATTCAGGAAGGATACCTAATGCGTACACCCCGGGGTCGGGAAGCTACCGAAAAAGCGTATCGTCATTTAGGTTTTGATTTTCCTACAAAGACAAACGCCTTTCAAATCGCTGCTTAAAAAGGATTTTGAAGCTTAGTAGTAATCTGAATTTCAGGAAAAGAACAGGTAAAAAGAGTTGGTATTACCGACTCTTTTTTTTTGTATCACCTGAGCTGATTTTAAAAGATTGAATTACCAGAAATGTAAATTTAATCAAACATAAACCAGACAGGTAATTAAGGATTTATTAGGAAATTATACCTAACATAAAAGACGAAGTATTGAAAACTAGTATGAGGCTTAAATAATGATAGTTCATTAAGTCATACAAGCCTTATCAATCATTAAAATGTTCAGCGTATAAATGTATGAATATAAAGCAGAGCCTCAATAACCGTATTTTTTTAAGTTTAATTTAAAAATTGATCATTGATAACTGCTACGAATAGAAGCTGATTGCCTACTTTTGCACGTCTCCTTTTAAACAGGAGATTTAATTGAAGTAAGTTTGGCGGCTTAGCTTCAATTTATGTAAAGTAGAAGCGTCGATGTTTTTAATATCGACGCTTTTTGTTTGAAAAAAAGAGGATAATAGATTCTGAAAAGAAGAAGATTAGAGTACTAATAAAAGCAAATTAAATTTTTTTAAGAATCTAAAAGGATCAACAAATAAGAAAATAAAGTAAGGATTAGTGGGCTGGATTTTATTCGCCACCAGCCGTACGCTAACAGGTACGGCTGGCGATTCATCGTCTTACGCTCGGTTGGTCGTTTCGCTTAAGACTACGGGTAAATCCAACAGGCGGGCCACTCGCATTTCGGCTTCTCTGAATTCACTTTCTGTACAGGGATCGCAGGCCAGTTTGCCCAGCGTGTCCGGACGCATACGAGTCCGTTCAACGAGCGGATTAAACTCATACAAACAGATAATCTTCACTTCGTCACCCTGGCATTTAAAATACTGGCCACCGCCTTTTGATTTCATAAAAATGGTTTCCTGAGTCATGGCTGTTAACTGGGTTGAGTAGGGTTACAATCTATTTCGGGTTTACTTGCTCAGGCCGCAATCTGGCCTGATAACGGAAACAACCGTGTATCTATTTCGGGCCGAATCCGCTCGGTAAAACGTCTTTGGACAAAACTGTTCTGTAAGTATTCGGGCAACGTAGCCAGAAACTCACGGTACGCCGCTACACCCATCGCTTTCACTACATACGCTTCGTGTACGGCGTTGATATGGTCCACGATGTCAAGCAGACATACATTGAAAAGCTTAAAATCCAGGTCAATATTCACGAAACGTTCTATCTCGCGATTCGTAGAGGAAATCCGGAGTCGCGAAAACAAATCCAGAAACGTTGTTAAACCAACCCGGTCGGAGAGTTCCTGCCAGTTTCGCTGACTGAATTTTTCCAGAATCTTACCCGTACGTTCACTCCGTAAAGCAATAGCAGGGTTGGTCTGTAATTTCTGCCGTAGCGAACGGAGCTGTAGGGTCCGCGTCGTACGCAAAAACTGTCCTACCTGAGCCTGGGCTTCAAACGGCGTATCTGCCAGTAACAAACCCGGTTTCCGATGTCCACGCGGCAGTCGGTGCACATGATAATGATCCAGCGGACCGTCGGCAGTAAAGCTTAGGTAACGGGGGTAGTATGAATTAGCGACCAGTCGACTGGTACGTCGGCGAATGTTCATCTCGTCGTTGGTCAGTACGCCTTGGGTAGCCAGAAAAGCCCGCAGGCTATACCACACGCAGTAATAGGCCTGGGGGAAGGTCCAGTGTAAGGCATTCGACAAAAACGAATCATCACCCATGGAGGCGGTATTCCGCAGAGCGTATTCGGTATTCCAGGCATTCAGTAACATCCGCTTGGTCATGTCCAGACTTGCCTCGTTCATACGGGGAGCGTAGGTACGGAATCGATCCAGATCAGCTAATTTGCTATTATCTTCCGTATGCCGGATGTGGTAGTGAATACCAAAAAAGTGGTTCAGAAAAACGCGGGCGGCAATGGACTGTTTCCACTGCTCGTCCTCTTCCTGATGTATCGCTAAGGACTGATTATTTTCTTGCATTTTTTCAAGGAGGCTTATGGATTAATAGAACATCCTTTACTAGACTTATGTTCCTTAAAGATAATTATTTTGTAGGAGATAGTAATCTGATAATCAATATTTTAATACGATATTTTTTGCGATTTTGAAATATTTTTCTGACTTCAAAAAAACAGGATTCTGGCGGGTCGAATCGGACGCTTATTCAAGCGAAAATCAGAGCGTTTTTACGTCAGAAATCGTCGGAATCCAGCCCCGTCGTCCGTCCGACAAGCGAATGAATTCGTGGGCGGCAGCAGTGCCCAGTACGTCGATAGTCGTTCCTTTAGGAAGTGTATCCGCTACGGCTTCCGTGAGGTTTTCCCGGAAGATTTCCATCGTCGTAAGTTTCCGTCGACTGAGCCGTTTATCCGTAGGCTGAATACTGCTGGCGAGTACATACCCTCGCTGCCCTTCGGGCGTCTGTACGCGGAAGTATCCCTTGGTGGCCGCTTCCACCCATACGATCGCGTGTCGGGGCAACCGTTGTCGGGTCGTACGCGACGGGGGCAAACTACTGAAGAGGGCGGTCGCTTCCCGGGTTCGCAAGGTATCGGCGGATCGTTTGGAAACCGTAGCGGCGGGAAATTCCGGAGCCTGTACGTACGGGAGTGGATCAACCGCCCCGCCTGAGCGATAAATTCCAAAATGCAGGTGCGGAGCCGTCGTGATGGCGTTGCCCGTATTGCCAACCGTTCCCAGCGTATCGCCCGCTCGTACGCGTTGCCCGGACTGAACCAACTGCTGGTCGAGGTGAGCGTAGTAGAGCGAGAGATTCAAGCCATCGGCGGAAAGATGTACGACGTTACCTCCCAGCGGATTCGTACCCGTGCGAGTGACGTAACCCGGCACCGAAGCCAGCAGGGGCGTACCGCGAGGAGCAATCACGTCAATTCCCTCATGTGAGCGGGCTCCGCCATCGCGGGCGGCTCCCCAGAAACTAATAATGTGTTGGGCGGATTTTCCGGCAACGGGGAAAGCCAGCAGGGGTTCCGTCCGTAAACGAAGCGAAAACTCACCTTCGGGTTGTGAGAGCTGCGGTTGCAGGCGGAGCAAAAGCGGCGTATCGTCCGTCGCCTCCCAGCGGAGGATTCGGTTTTTCTCCGATACATACGCCAGACGTTGAGGCGAGGCATTTTCCCGGAGCTGAAACAAGTCGAGAAAGTACAAACTATCCGTACTGTTCAGCTGGACTTCCAGCCGCCGACCCGCGGGTAGGGTAAACTGGTACGTAAACACCCGCTGACCACCCGCCGGAAATACGCCGTCTTCCCGAAATGGTAGTGAAATAATCAATGAATCGCGGAGGGCCGTTTCGCCCGCATGAAGCCACTGCTGTACGGCTTCTGTTTCAAGCATGCCCTGTTTGCGTAAGGTACGGACGTAAGTGTCACGGGGCGATTGTTCACCCAGGAGTCCCTGAATGATCGTACTTGGTTTTTTACAGGCACTCAGCAAACTAAGCAGCAGCAGCGTGACCAGCGTATATGATTTCATGGCTATACTTTGAAATAATCAGACGGATATCCCAGAAAAGAGAATGCCAGAGAAAAGGGCCAAAATCAGGATGGTTTTTCGGGTCAGGCTAGGGATGCGTTCACCGGATCGCGTCTTTATAGCGAATGATGCTGTATCGATGCTATGAAGAAAATCCTTGTTTTTGCCAGTTTGCTGGTTAGTCTCTCGTTTCAAACCCTCGATTCCCGCAAGCAGGTCTTCCTGATTGGCGATTCGACCCTGGCTACTAAACCGAATCCACAGGACCCCGAACGGGGTTGGGGACAAATGCTGCCCGAATTTCTGGATGAAACCGTAGTGGTTCGTAATCACGCCGTTAATGGTCGCAGTACGAAAAGTTTCATCAACGAAGGCCGCTGGAAGAAGGTGCTGGATGAGCTGCACGCGGGTGACTGGGTACTGATTCAGTTTGGGCACAACGATGAAAAAAAGGAAGATTCCACCCGATATGCCGATCCGCAAACGACGTACCGCGAAAACCTGACCCGTTTTATCCGGGAAACGAAAGCGAAGGGAGCTTATCCCGTATTGATTACGCCCGTGATGCGTCGCCGGTTTGACGAAAAAGGAACGGTTCAGGATACGCACGGCGACTATCCGGCGGCAGTAAAAGCCGTGGCTCAACAGCAAAAAGTACCCTTGGTTGATTTGCACCAAAAAAGCCGTCAACTGCTGCAAACCATGGGCGTAGAACCCTCCAAACGCCTGTTTTTGTGGTATACGCCCGGCTACTTTGCCAGTCGGCCCAAAGAAGTGAAAGACGATACGCATTTCTCGGCGTACGGAGCTGCTCATATGGCCGCTCTCGTGGCCGATGGCCTGCGGGAAGAGAAAACGGAATTGGCCAAAGCTCTGAAAAAGAGTCCATTTCAGGAAAAGCTGGCCTACGAACTTCCCCAGATTTATCAGCCTGTTTTCCGGAAAGATACCTTTCGGATTGAAAACTACGGAGCCAAAGCTGACGGACAGACCCTAAATTCTATCGCCATCAATAAAGCCATTACAACCTGTAGCGAAGCCGGTGGCGGCACGGTACTGATAGCCTCGGGCTTGTGGTTAACGGGACCAATTGTCCTGAAAAACAACGTCAATCTGCACCTGCAACGCGGAGCTTTGTTGCAATTCAGCGATCGTAAAAGTGATTATCCCTTGGTAAAAACAACCTGGGAAGGACTGGACGCCATTCGTTGTCAGGCTCCCATTAGTGCTACCGACGTACACGACATTGCCATTACGGGCGAAGGTTTTATCGATGGAGCCGGAGATGGCTGGCGGGCTGTGAAAAAGAGCAAGTTGAACCCGCCCGCCTGGGAGAAACTCGTGGCTTCGGGCGGTGTCGTAGATGGCGAAATCTGGTACCCGTCCGAGCAGTCACTCAAAGGGGCTAAAGTGAAAGGAGCGGTAAGTCTGGCGAATGGCTTTGATTTCAAGAAGTCCGAAGAAATCCGGGATTTTCTGCGGCCCAACATGCTGAGTCTGACGCGTTGCCAGAACATTCTGCTGGAAGGCGTTACCATTCAAAACTCACCCGCCTGGTGTGTTCACCCGCTGTTATGTCAGGACATTACGCTGAAAAACGTGACGGTACGGAATCCCTGGTACGCCCAGAATGGCGACGGACTGGATCTGGAATCCTGCAAAAACGCCCTGATCGACGGCTGCACCTTCGACGTAGGGGATGACGGCATCTGTATTAAATCAGGCCGTGATGAAGAGGGTCGCAAGCGGGGAGTACCGACCGAAAATGTTATCGCTCGCAACAGTACGGTCTTTCACGCTCACGGCGGTTTTGTGGTAGGAAGCGAAATGTCGGGTGGTGCCCGGAATCTATTCGTATCGAATTGCTCGTTTCTGGGAACGGATGTCGGACTGCGGTTCAAAACTACGCGTGGCCGGGGTGGCGTTGTGGAGGATGTGTTCATCTCCGATATTCAAATGACCCGCATTCCCGGCGAAGCCATCTTGTTTGATATGTACTACATGGCAAAAGATCCCGTTCCGCAGACGGGCGACAAATCCGATCCGTTGCCGATCGAAGCCAAGCCCATCAATGAAGGTACGCCGCAATTCCGTCGGTTTTTCGTTCGGAACGTGGTTTGTAAAGGGGCCGAAACGGGAATCCTCGTACGGGGTTTGCCAGAAATGAATATTCAGGATATTCTGATTGAAAATTCCGTAATCGAATCCAATAAAGGATTGGTTTGTATTGAAGGACAGCGTATTACGTTAAAGAATGTACAGCTACTGAGCAAACAGATGCCAGTCATGCAGGTACAGAATAGTCAGGCGATTACACTGGATCGGATCGGGTATTCGCCTGCTTCTTCGCTCTTACTGAAAGTTTCGGGAGACCGTTCGAAACAGGTCGAATTGTTACATACGGATACTTCCAAGGCTAAAAAAGTACGGGAAGACGCTCGCTAAGGCGGACCTTCTGGATAGGAATGCCTTTCTTTGAGGCCGATTAACTCCGAGAATTATGGATCCGAAAGAATTACGTTTTGTGAAAGCTGATGACCTCTCCTGGGAAACCGTAGGTGAAGGCTTACGTCGGAAAGTACTCAGCTACGATTCCAATTTAATGATGGTTAGGGTGGATTTCGAGCGGGGAGCGGTAGGAACGATTCATCAGCATCCGCATACGCAGATGAGCTACGTGGAAAGCGGTGTATTTGAAATCATCATCGGCGAAGAACGTCAGATGCTACAGAAGGGCGATGCCTACTACATTCCGCCCCATATGCCCCACGGAGCCGTGTGCCGCGAGCCGGGGGTACTGGTGGATGTATTCACACCGATGCGGGAGGACTTTGTGTAAATGCCACGGGTACCCGTGCAAATACCAAGGGTTGCTCCCATGGCTAGTTGTATGGAACTCCTTCGGAGTTTGTAATTTCAACCCCGAAGGGGTTCAATCTGATTAGCCCCGCATGCAATGCGGGGTATTATTTGCACCAGTCGTATGCCAACCCCGAAGGGATATACCCCCACATACAATGCAGGGACCACATAGAAAAAGGGTTACGGAACACCTTCCGTAACCCTTTTTCTATGAGTTAAATAACCCTTACTTCGGTAATAACGAAGTCAGGTGAGCGACAAACTCATCACTGTTATAATTAGCCATTCCTTCGTTCCGGTCTACAATCTTGCCGTTGGCATCGATCACGAACGTTACAGGAATCGCCTGCGTTTCAAACGCTTTCGGTAGTGGTCCGGTAGGAGCGTACACGGGAAAGGAATACCCTTCTTTCTTGATGAAATCACGGGCGGCCTGAAGCTCTTCGTCTACCGTCAGCATCACAAATTCTACCGGTTTGCCCTGCATTTTTTTGTACAGCTTTTCAATGTCTGGTAACTCCGCCCGGCAGGGAGGACACCAGGTCGCCCAAACGTTCATGAATACGACTTTTCCTTTCAATTCCGAAAGATTGACTGTTTTGCCATCGAGCGTTTGTAGCAGAAAATCACCCGCCTCGGTTGTAGCCGTTTGAGCCGATTCTGCAGTCTTATTTTCGGTGTTTTCGGCCTTGGGTGAACTCTGACAACCCGTCAGAAACAACCCGGTAGTACAGAAGAGCATCGCTAATACCGACACCGTACTTTTTTTCAAGTTCATGAAACCTCTATTTATTTTTTAATCCAGTCTATCGCCCCAAAGCAGTTTTCTATTCAACATGCTTCTTGCGTAAAGATAAGCAAACCCTACGGCTTCCGGGCTATCCTGGGTGATTACATCGCATCGACGGGCTGAGGATGGGTAGGCTTGGTTAGCTTGCCAATGGTAAGGCCCTGGGCGATGAGTGAGAATACCACCACGAAATAGGTGATGGATAGAAATAGTTCATTGTTTAAGTGACTGTCAATGGAAAGGGCCAGAGCTACGGAAACACCACCGCGAAGACCACCCCAAACCAGAATCACCATCGATTGACGGTCGAGTTTTTCCCGAAACGGAATAATGCGGGAAGGAACGGCGATGGAAATCCAGCGAGCCAGCAGCACAATCACGATGGCAATCGTACCCACCAGCCAGTATTTACCTAAATCAGGGATCAGAATTAGTTCAAAGCCAATGAGCAGGAACAGACAGGCATTCATGATTTCATCAATCAGTTCCCAGAATTTCTCCAGGTAATCCTGCGTAATTTCCGACATCGCCTGCGTCTTTCCGTAGTTACCGACCACTAAACCAGCCGCTACCATCGTCAGCGGACCAGAAATGTGCATGGCCTGGGCCAGCAGATAACCACCCATGACCACAGCCAGCGTAATCATAACGGATACTTTATAGTCATCGATACGTTTCATGGATTTGGAAGCAATAAAACCCAGAATGAGACCGACCAGCAGACCACCGACTGCTTCCTTTACGAGTAATAACGAAATAGAGGCTAGTGAAAATTCCGTACTGCTTTCGCGGGCCATTTCCAGCAACGTCAGGAAAACAACGACGGCTACGCCATCATTAAAGAGCGATTCACCCGCAATTTTGGTTTCCAGAGATTTAGGGACACCCGCCGCTTTTAGAATACTCAGTACCGCAATAGGATCCGTAGGAGAGATTAACGCTCCAAAAACCAGACACTGAATGAGCGGAATATCCATATGTAAAAATCCCAGCGTAAGGTAGAGCAATCCGCCCACGAGTAAGGTAGATAGAATAACGCTGATCGTGGAGAATACAATGACGTACCGTTTTTCTTCCCGCAAATCACCAATGTGAATGTGAATGGCCCCGGCAAAGAGCAGGAAGTTCAGCATGGCTCCCATGAGAATCTCTTCGAGGTTGGCTCCTTTGATAAAGCGGGCGGCATCATCGAAAAAATGCGGCCAGAAGCGTCCAAAGCCTACCAGAAAAACGGAAGAAACCAAGGCCATGACCATGATACCAATAGTAGCCGGCAACCGTAAAAACCTAAGATTCAGGTAGGAAAAAATAGCGGAGACAACGATAAGAACGGAGAAGGTGTAATATAATTCCATAGATACAAGGACGTTGGTATGTCTTAAAAAGTAACGTAGACGCTAGAAAGATGTTTTTTCGGGCGTACAGAATCCAGCCCTTTTAGGATTAGAAAATTTTAATGTTCGGTTGCATAACTATTTCTTTAAAATCCTTGCCAGATGCCGTATCGTTCCCATAAACGCTGGTTTTCTGGAGAAGTCCTAATCAGGAGCATCGGAGAAATAGCAAGTCCTGGCTACCTAAAATAACGATGCTACCAAAGATCCATAGGCTATGAATTAAGGAACGATCCTACAGAGAATGCCCGGGATTGCCGCAGGTTTTTAGGTTGATTCCTCTATCTTTGCCCCCCGAATTCCGTTTTCTCAAACTTCGATTTTTCGAAAAACCTTTTATGGCCGAACAACAGGAACCCGCTGGCTCGCTCAAGGACATCATCGCCCATGCCAAGGAGTACGGCTTTGTTTTCCCCTCCTCTGAAATTTACGATGGCTTACAGGCCGTATACGATTACGGTCAGTATGGCGTCGAACTGAAAAATAACCTCAAATCAGTCTGGTGGAAAGCCATGACGATGCTGCATGATAACGTCGTAGGAATTGATGCCTCGATTTTCATGCATCCGCTTACCTGGAAAGCTTCCGGTCACGTGGATTCGTTCAACGATCCGATGATCGACAATAAAGACTCCAAAAAACGGTACCGGGCCGATCAATTGCTTGAAGCGAAAGCCGAAGAATACGCCAATAATGGTCATCCCGAACGCGGTGAAACCTTGCTAAACCGCATGGGTCGTCTGCTGGACGCCAATGATCTGGAAGGCGTACGCGAACTGATTATTTCAGAAGGAATCGTTTGCCCGGTTTCTGGTACCGATAACTGGACGGAAGTACGCCAGTTCAACCTGATGTTCTCGACCCAGGTTGGAGCCGTATCCGACGATGCCAGTTTGATTTACCTGCGTCCGGAAACGGCTCAGGGTATTTTCGTAAACTTCCTGAATGTACAGAAAACGGGTCGGATGAAAGTTCCCTTCGGTATTGCCCAGATTGGGAAAGCCTTCCGGAACGAGATCGTAGCTCGGCAGTTTACCTTCCGGATGCGGGAGTTTGAGCAGATGGAAATGCAATTCTTCTGCCGCCCCGGTACCGAAATGGAATGGTACGACAAGTGGAAAGAAACCCGTATGAAGTTTCACCAGGCTCTGGGCATTCCAGCCAGTAAGCTTCGTTTCAAACCTCACGATAAGCTGGCTCACTACGCCAATGCCGCCGTGGATATTGAGTTTAAGTTTCCTTTCGGTTTCCGGGAAATGGAGGGTATTCACTCCCGTACGGATTTCGATTTGAAGAGCCATCAGGAGCTTTCGAAGAAAAAACAACAGTACTTCGACAACGACCTCAACGAAGACGGTAAGCCGTACGGAAATTACATTCCATACGTGGTGGAAACGTCAGTAGGAGCGGATCGTCTGTTCCTGGCTGTACTGTGCAATGCGTACACGGAAGAAACCAGCGAAGAGGGTAAAACCCGTACGTATCTGAAACTGCACCCGGCTGTGGCTCCCATCAAGGCCGCAGTATTACCCCTGGTGAAGAAAGACGGTCTGCCCGAGAAAGCCCGCGAGATTCAGAATCAGTTGAAGTACGATTTCAACGTATTCTACGAAGAACGCGACAGTATCGGAAAACGCTACACCCGTCAGGATCTGATTGGTACGCCGTTCTGTATTGCCGTGGATTACCAAACGCTGGAAGACAATACGGTCACCATTCGTCACCGCGACTCAACCGAGCAGGAGCGTATCGCTATTGCCGATCTGAAAGCAAAAATCGGCCACGCCGTATCGCTGGAGCGGGTTTTCGAAAATTTATAATCGAGTTTAGTGAGACGGAGCCCGTATTCTTCAACGCAGGAATACGGGCTCTGTCGTAAATGCAGAAAAGATGATTGATGTACGCGTTGAACCCATTCAGTCGGCAGATGCTCAGTTTTTACTGGCGGAAGCGGTACAAGAACTGCAACGTCGCTACCCCGATTTTCCGGCCAATGAATATCATTCCGCCGAAGCTCCGGGTTCAGCCTTTGTCATTGCCCGCATCGAAGGAAAAGCGGTAGGGTGTGGAGCCCTACGGCCTTATGCTCCGGAAGTAGTTGAAATCAAACGAATGTTTGTATTAGAAAGCTATCGTCGGCAGGGAGTATCCCGGCGATTGTTAGAAACGTTGGAGGCAGAGGCCCGTCGCCTGAGTTACCGTCGCATTATACTGGAAACGGGCGTTCGGCAACCCGAAGCGATTGAACTGTATCGACGCACCGGTTACGAGCAAATTCCTAACTATGGCTACGATGGTGAAGACAGCCTGAGTGTATGCTTTGGTAAGGACTTATAAATCTGTGGCACAGCTTTTTAGCAAAACCATTTTTGTTCAATTATCCTGCACTTTGAGGAATAATGAGAAAAAAATAGGAAAAAAAATAAAAAAATATTGAAATTTTTCCTCTCAATATCCGCTTTAGACAGCTTTTGGTAAGCATCTGAGGGTCAGTGGGGGTAACTCCATCTAAAAAAGATACTCGCTCTTACGTAACCCTTGGTCAGGCCTTTCGGAACTCCGAAAGGCCTTTTTCGTACCAGCCATTCTGCCTACCTTTAAGAACCTCATTGTGACAACAAACCGAATTTTATGCTAAGAAAAGTTCTTCTAGCAGGTTTTTTTACCTGCTTCCTGAATGTATCTTTTGCCCAACGAGCGGCGGTTGAACAGGAAACAAAAAGTACCCGACTGGAACGTTATACCAATGACGTCCTGAATTTTGCCGAACAGCATCTGCACATTCGGTATCGCTCGGGTGGCACGACTAAAGGCGGATTCGATTGCAGCGGATTTGTTCGGTTTTGCTTCAAAAACTTCGGCATGCTACTGCCTCACTCCAGTGCTTCCATGGGATCGCTGGGCCACGCAGTAGATACCAAAGATTGCCAGCCCGGCGACTTAATCTTCTTCAAAGGCGGAAATTCACAAAGCCATCGAATCGGACACGTAGGTATCGTTTCCGAGGTGAAAGATGGAAAGATTCGCTTCATTCATTCGGCCTATAATGGAGGCGTTCGCTTCGATTGGCTTGATCAGGAAAAATACTACCAGAATCGTTTTACAGGCATTCGACGCGTGATTGGCGTACTGGATTATCTTCCTTCTGAATCGTAACCAGGGTGTACAGCCATAAAAAAGGCGATCGTTTCGAAAACGATCGCCTTTTTGCTTAGGTAGATCTGCCTTAGGCCTGTTCAAACTGACGCAGGAAACGAACATCGTTTTCGGAGTACAGTCGCAAATCCCGAACGCGATATTTCAGGTTCGCGATCCGTTCGATACCCATACCAAAGGCAAAACCCGTGTATTTCTTGGAATCAATACCGCAGTTTTCCAGAACGTTCGGATCAACCATACCTGAACCAAGAATTTCTACCCAGCCCGTTCCTTTACACTGATTCTGCGTTCCGCCGCAAATCCGGCAACCACCGGGACGGTGCATTTCGCAGGAAATATCCATTTCCGCACTAGGCTCGGTGAAAGGAAAGTACGAAGGACGGAACCGAACCTGCACTTCTGAACCAAACAGCTCCTGGGCAAACTGATACAAGGTATCCTTCAAATCCTTGAAGCTCACATTCTCATCAATGTACAAGCCTTCGATCTGATGAAAAAAACAGTGAGCACGGGCCGAAATGGCTTCGTTACGATACACGCGTCCGGGCATAATACTGCGTAAGGGCGGCTCCTGTGTTTCCATCAGCCGAACCTGAATATTGGATGTATGCGTGTGCAACAGAATATCCTTGCCAGGGCCATTTTTCTCGATGAAAAACGTATCCTGCATTTCACGGGCCGGGTGGTTTTCGGGAAAGTTCAGTGCCGTGAAGTTATACCAGTCTTCTTCGATCTCTGGTCCATCGGCTACATTAAAACCTAAACGTTCGAAAATCTCGACAATACGTTGACGAATCAGGGTAAGGGGGTGCAAACTGCCTGTCTCGTTGGGAACGGTCGGCAGGGTTAAGTCTACGTCGGGCATAACCTGCTGGCTTTGAGAGTTTTCCAGACGTTCCTGAGCCGACTGGAAAGTTTCCTGAGCTAAATCTTTCAGGCCATTGAGTTCCTGACCCATCGCCCGACGCTCTTCAGCAGGAACGGTTTTCAGTAATTCAAACAAACCCGCTACGGCTCCTTTACGACCCACGTAGGCTATCCGGAAATCTTCCAGTTGTTCCTTAGTATCAATGGTATACGCCGTGATTTGCCGGCGAATTTCGTTGACTTGCTCTATCATGCTACAAAAATAGCTTTTTGCCGGCTTGAATAGATAGAGAATTTTTGTTTTTCAATAGGTATGTACAAATACTTATTTTTAAAAATAAATTCAAGTTAATTAGTGATTTATACTTAATTTTTTACAATTTTGTGTTGGACATCAGTTACTTTCTCGTACCTAATGCTAATACTATGTATCCAACCCCTTCTCTAGAATTTACTTCAAAAAACTGGGCTCTACCCGAGGTACGTTACCCGTTTTTGACCGCCATGTTCAACATCTGCCAATGAAGGATATTATCCTGATTCAGGGGGATGGTAATTACACCCTATTTCACTGCAGTAACGGAAGACGAATCATGGTCTCGAAAACACTACGGGATTATGAGAAACTCATGACAGAGAACAGTTCGTTTTTCCGGGTGCATAAATCCTACTTAATCAATCTGGCCTACGTGCAGCGGTATGATGTGAAAGGAGAAGATTGCGTATGGATGAAGAATGGACAAATTATATCCATCGCCCGGCGTCGGAAGCACCAGTTTGCGGCCTTCATGCGGCAGTACCTTGGTCTTTAACAAGGCAATGGTGTAGTGCAGAAACAGAAATAGCCGCTAGTCTTAGCGGCTATTTCTGTTTCTGTATATGAGTTGCACTAAAATACTTTCATTCCCAGAGTCACCTGCCAGTTCTTCGATTTCTGTTTGAAAGGATCGCTACCGTTAGGCGTACTGATGTTCACGAACCGAACATTGGAAAGACTGTCTTCATAACGAACATCCAGTGAGAAATTACCAATATCCAGACCCCCGCCGAGCTGGTAACCCCAGGCGGCCTGGTTAAACGTATCGCTCACGCTACCTTGTGTGTACTTCGTGATCGCTTCTTTAATACTTTCATTGGAGCCGATGAGAAAAGAGGCCACTGGACCCGCATTCACGCGAAGCGGACCAAACTTTAGTCCCAATAAGACGGGTACGTCAATGTTTTCGGTTTTTACTTTTACCTGCGTAGGACTGCCTACCGCTTGTCCATTTGCGTCAATGGGTTGCACTAAATACGAACCTCCTTTACCCGTATACAGTACCTCGGGCTGTATATAGAGCGTTCGTCCAAAACGCATGTAGATACCTCCTACAAAACCAGTACGCGTATCGAGGCTTTGCTTGAGGTTCTCCCGGAGTGTAGAGCCGCTATAGCTACCATTGGCTACAAAGTTGCCCGTTTTAAGTTGGGATAGATTCGTTCCTGCTTTAATTCCCAGTTGAAACCAGGGTTTGTCGCGTTGGGCAAAGGTTGAAGCAGCCGACAGACATAGGAAGCTGCATAGTAACAAGTACTTTTTCATGGATATAATGGTAATACGTTGAAGAACTATCGTAAAACGTTGTACCACCGGTGTTTTGTTATAGAAAAGGTCCGAAACCTTTTCTGTATGCTTGTCTTTGAACGTTTTTTAGTGTAAATTACTAATCGGCAGAAATCTAAAAACTGCCCGTTTACATCTCAATGGCGAAAGTAAAAACCTCTTATTTCTGTCAGAATTGTGGGTACCAGTCGCCCAAATGGCTGGGAAGATGTCCTTCCTGCGGGGAATGGAATACGATGGTCGAGGAAATCATCCAGAAGGCGGAACCCGAAAAAGGTCGCTGGCGACCTGCTTCAGCGGGGCCAAATCTTGCTGCCCGCCCTAAAGCCATTACCGAAATTGATTACAGCGAACAGCCCCGGGTATTAACCCCTGATGCTGAGCTAAACCGCGTACTGGGGGGAGGCATTGTGCCCGGCTCCCTGGTGCTGATTGGGGGCGAACCGGGGATTGGAAAGTCCACGCTGATGCTGCAAATTGCTCTGAATCTCCCGGGAATTCGGGTACTCTACGTTTCGGGTGAGGAATCGGATCAACAGATTAAAATGCGGGCTGAACGATTGGGAACGAATTCCGCCAACTGCTTCATTCTCACGGAAACGTCCACGCAGAATATATTCAAGCAGATCGAAAATTTCGAGCCCGATTTACTGGTCATCGATTCCATTCAAACCCTGCAATCCAATCTGGTCGAATCGGGGGCGGGGAGTGTATCCCAGGTACGCGAGTGTACCGCGGAGCTGATGAAATTCGCGAAAGAGTCGGGAACGCCCGTATTCATGATCGGTCACATCACCAAAGACGGGAATCTGGCCGGACCTAAGGTTCTGGAACACATGGTGGACACAGTACTGCAATTTGAAGGCGACCGCCATCTGGCCTACCGGATTTTACGAACGACCAAGAATCGCTTTGGCAGTACCTCCGAGTTGGGCATTTACGAAATGCAGGGGAGTGGGTTACGGCAGGTAAGCAACCCGTCAGAAATTTTGATTTCCCAGCGGGAAGACGCCCTGAGTGGTATCACGATCGGTACCATGCTGGAAGGAAATCGGCCCTTGCTGATTGAAATTCAGTCATTGGTATCCATTGCCACCTACGGAACGCCCCAACGTAGTAGTACGGGCTTCGACGCGAAACGGCTGAATATGTTGTTGGCCGTTCTGGAGAAACGCGGTGGTTTTCGACTGGGGGCTCAGGATGTTTTCCTGAATATTGCCGGAGGTCTGAAAGTGGAGGATCCGGCTATTGATTTGGCCGTCTGTGCTTCGCTGGTTTCTTCGTACGAGGATATTGCGATTCCGGCGTCAGTCTGCTTCGCGGCGGAGGTAGGATTGGGCGGCGAAGTACGGGCCGTAAATCGAATTGAAAACCGGATTGCGGAGGCTGAAAAACTGGGCTTTAAGGAAATCTGGGTTTCGCGATACAATGCTAAAGGCCTCAATCTGGACCAGTACAAAATTCGGGTACGGACCGCCTCTAAGCTCGACGAGGTTTTCATTTCTTTGTTGCGGTAAGTTGAGAAAAACCTTGCCCGCTTCATGACTTGCACATTTTTTGACGGTAATAAGAGATTGGTAGTCAGTAAATTAATACGTCAACCAAACCTTAATACCGTCATGAAATGTCTTCTTTATATCTGGTTTTTGAGCGGAACGATGAATCCGAACATCCAGCAAATGCTTATTGATTCAGGAGCTCAAGTATTGAATGCCCGCGTGGTAGAGGAAGTTGTACGCGTAGATCCTGCAATTACCACAACCCGTACCGAGCGACGGGCTCGCCTGCTCTACAAAAACGATCCCACGCTGGCACCAGCCTTCGCTTCAAAAGCCACCCGGATGGAACGAATTCCGGATTCGCTACGCATACTGAAACCTAATCCCAAAGCTCAGGCTGAACCTACGGATGCGTTTATGCGGGAAAAGCAGGATTGGATGGATCGGATTAGTCTCCAGTTAACGGAGCTTGATCAGGAAATTCAGATGGTGCAGAATAATACGCCGCGTTCCGGACGATTGAAGCAGTTAAAAAACCTACATCTGAAAACGCAGACGAGCCACGAAATAATGGATAAAGCCAATACGGCCGAACAATTGCAAAAAGCCATTCGGAATGTTAAGCCGATTTTAGCCCAAACCCAACGATATTTATCCGCAGGCTAACAGAAAAAAGCGTATGCGTTCGTTAGCGTAGGTAGATTATTTTGAAAAGGAAATTTATCCATTCAAATGATCCTCCCTCCACTAATAGAAAAAAAAGTCAGTATTTAGGGAAGTACGCTATTTTTGACTTAGCATTACGCACGATTTTAACCAACATTAACCATGACTAAATTACGTATCTGGGCTGCTGCGGCGGCTTTGGTGTTCACATTAAATGCACAGGCTCAATCCGTTGATGAAATTGTAGATAAACATATCGCTGCCCGTGGGGGTGCCGATAAACTCAAAGGCATCAAAACCCTGGTGATTGAAAACTCGATGAGTATGCAAGGGATGGACATCCCGATGAAGCAAATGATTGCAACGGGCCGTGGCATGCGTATGGAAATTTCAGTGATGGGTAACGAAATGATTACGGCGGTAGACGGCGACAAAGGCTGGACCATCCGTCCGGCGATGATGGGCGGCACGGGTGAACCAGAAGACCTGCCTGCCGAACAAATCAAGAGCTCAACCAGTCAGCTTGATCCCGGCGGACCGCTTTTTAACTACAAGGAAAAAGGCACGAAGGTAGAACTGGTAGGTAAAGAAAAAATGGATAAAAAAGACGCCTATCACCTGAAAATCACGACAAAAGATGGTACGGCTGTTGATTATTTTCTGGATGCGAATACGTACCTGCTGGCAAAGCAAATTGCACAGTTGAGCATGCAGGGTCAGGAAGTAAAGCAGGAAATGAATTTCTCCGATTACAAAGAAGTGTCAGGCGTTAAGTTTCCGCATACGATGGAAACGGCATCTCCCATGGGCGGTGATATGACGATCATTACCAATAAGATCACGGTTAATGGTCCGATCGACGAAAAAATGTTCGCTAAACCGACCAAGTAAGCAATAACATTTCCGTAAAAACTTCCGCAGGACTCCCTGCGGAAGTTTTTTTTTGCCCCACAGGTTGTATTACTAAAAACAGTTTTGCATGAAACGGCGTATATGCTAAGGAATCAATCCTACGTTAAAAGGATTCAAACCTTCACACTACATTTTATGATCAAAAACCTTCTGTCGATCCTGGCCCTGGGAATTTCACTGGGTGTTCAGGCCCAGAACTTCAACGGAATCGCTCACAGTAATGCCGCCGGTACAAACAAGGTGTACACAAATCCAGCGTTAATTGCGGGTTCGCCTTACAAATTACACGTAAATCTTTTCTCGGGAGGGGCTAATATCTCCAATAACTACGCGGATTGGGTCGGACCTTATAAATTAAACCGACTGGTATTCGGAGGCATTCCCCAGGCGTATCGGAATTCAGACGGAAGCCCCGCCCTAGAACCGGAGTACTTTCGGGAAAACCTCGATGGTAAACCCAAAGATGGTACCGGCTGGGCCGAAGTACGGGGGCCGGGTATACTGATTGGATTAGGCCGTAAGCATAGTATCGCTTTTACGAGCCGAGCCCGGGCCTCGGTTCAGGCTTTTGGAGTTTCCGAAAACTTTCTTTCGCTGGTTCGACAAGGTTTGGATTTTGCCACGCTCTGGAATATCACGAACGTCGATAACAAGTTTTCGCTAAATGGAAATATTTATGGAGAACTTGCTTTTACCTACGCCGGCACCCTTATCGAAGAGGGGCCTCATCAACTGAAGGCAGGTGTAACCGTAAAAAAACTGGTTGGGTTCTATTCGGCTCACATCCGCAATCGGGAATTGACGTACCGTGTCATAGAGGATCCTGAACGGCCGGGCAAAGGGCTTTTTGTGATGGATCGTATGGACGCCGACTTTGGGTATACCACCCAGGAGCCCACTAAAGATGGGGTAGGGTTACGGAAATTTTTAGGTAGTAAGATGCCCGGTTCCGGCTGGGGGTTTGACGTAGGCTTCGTTTACGAGTTTAATCCGGATTACGACGAGGAGCCCTACCGCCTTCGCTTGTCTGCCGCTGTGATGGATGTCGGAACAATTCGCTACGAAGATCGTTCGCAGATCAAAGGATATACCATTTCACGCACGAACCGAACCATTCAGGAGGAAGATTTTGCGAATATCAAAGGGAGTGATGAACTGGTACGTCTCATCGAAAGTAAAATGGAATTGCAACCGAATGAGGCTAAAACTAGTTTTACTTCGGGATTGCCCATGTCGCTGAATACCAATGCTGATTTACGACTGAGCTCGTCCCTGTACGTTACCGTTTCGTACATCAAGGATTTACGAAGTGTGAATGTAATATCGGCCCGTCAGCCTACGGTTTTTTCAGTGGTGCCACGTATTGAAACGGAGTCGGGACTGGAAGTAGCTGTACCGCTCACCTGGATTTTCCAGACCTTTTCGCCCGGCTTGTCCGTGCGATTGGGACCGGTTTTTGCGGGTACGGATAACCTGATTGGTTTAGTAAGTAATAGTCGGCGAATAGCTCCGAAAGGCATGGATGTCTACGCTGGTATAAGTATACCTTTGTTTAAACGAAACGAACGTTAACCGATACCCACGAGTGCATTAACCAACGAATGAACCATGAAAATTGGAATCGTATTTTCCGGAGGAGCCGTACGCGGATTTGCCCATTTAGGAATTTTGAAAGCTCTTCAGGAAATGGGCATTTCGCCGGATTATATCTCGGGGGTTAGTGCAGGTGCTATTGTGGGAGCCTTTGCAGCCAGCAAACTGGAAGCTGAAGCCGCCTACGATTTAATTGAACGCAGTAATTATAAAAGCTACCTGAAATTGGCGTTTAGCCGGATGGGCTTTCTGAAGCTTGATCGGGTAGAAGACCTGATGCAACGGCATTTGCCGCATACGTTTGAAGAACTGGCCTTGCCCCTTAGTGTGAACGCCACGGACCTAACGACGGGTAATGAAGTATTTTTTAATTCCGGCCCTTTGCTCAAACCCATTCTGGCCTCCTGCTGTCTGCCGGGTATTTTCGAGCCTGTATGGATTAATCAGCAGCAACTCATTGATGGGGGCGTACTGAATCAAATGCCTTACGAGCCGCTCGAAGCCCATTGTGACATACTGATTGGCTGTCACTGTAATCCGATTGGTGATCTGGAAAGTCCGATCACGTCCATGAAAGCCGTGGCGATGCGAAGTTTGTATCTGGCTATGGCGAAAGCCAGCCATTTCAAGTCCAAGCGTTTTGATGTATTCATCGAGCCGCCGCTCTTACAGAACTTCAACGTTTTTGATACCAAGAAATCCAGGGATGTCTTCCGCGTAGGCTACGAATACACGCATCAGATGGCCCCGGAACTGGAAAAACTGAGGGAACAATTGAGTTTTTAAAAAAAGAAGCCCCGAAGCAATGCTGCTTCGGGGCTTCTTTTTTAGTAGAGAACCTTAACCATTAATTATACCCAGGGTTCTGTACCAGCTGGCTGTTAACGTCCGTTTCGCGTTGTGGGATTGGGTATACCAAATTATTGGCATTGAAAGAAATAGGCCCCACTGAACGACGCGTACGCTTCAAATCGTGTAAAAGATGACCTTCAAACATCAATTCCAATTTACGTTCTTTTAAGATGGCATTAAGCGTAAGACTGGTTGACGTAAGGGATGGTAAATTTACCCGATTGCGGATCAGGTTAATATCCGCTAAAGGCGTTGCTCCAACGCTGGTATTGAGGCGGAAATTAGCTTCAGCCCGTGTCAGGTACATTTCGGCTAACCGAATGATGGGAACGTTTGAGTAGATGGTATTGAATTTCTCCGTAAAGAAGTCATCGTCCTCATAAAACAAATTCGCACGTTCATCTCCCTGTTCGTATTCATTGAGATGATTAGCCGTGATATGGATTTCCCCTCTGGAATCAATCGAATAGAAAGTCCGGAGTGAATTATCTCCATCCTGCGACGTCACCTGCGTGGAAAAAATGTTCTCGGGAGAGTTCATATTTACCAGGTTAAACGATGACGCATAATTCTGGTTCAGAGCATACCTGTTACTCTGAATGACGCGATTGGCCGCGTCGCGTGCGGACGCATAATTCTGCTGCATCAGGTACACGCGAGACAGGATACCAGCGGCGGCCCATTTCGTTGCCTGACCAGTCATTTTACCTGAAGTACTGGTAGAAGCTGCATCTGGTAACAACGATTCAGCCGCGATCAAATCTTCAAGAACCTTCGCATACACTTGTGCTACACTATTCCGGCTTACGTATGACCCGTTGTTGATCTCCGTAGTAGGGGTGAGCACCAGGGGTACACCCGGATTGACCGTGTTATCTCCATCGCCCCAGGTTTTAGCAAACAGACGAACCAGCTCAAAATATACACTAGCCCGGATAAACAAAGCTTCTCCCTGAATGCGGTTCTTTTTCGTGGCATCAACCTTATCAATGTTCGCTAAAACATTGTTACAAATGTTGATGGCACTATAAGAATTAGTCCAGATGTTAGACGCGTACAGGTTATTCGTGAGAATTCGCTTGTCATAAAACTGACCGGGGTCTACAAAACTACCGAGCCATTGTAGCTCATTCGTAGCGGCCAGCAGATCAGACGACATTTGGATTTGTCCTCCCCAGACGTAATAATTTCCCAGGGCATCATACGCACCGATTAATGCAGCTTCGACGTCTTTTGAGGTCGTAAGAGCAACGTCCTGATCAATCGACTGGGTAGGAGCAATATCTAATTTATCTCCGCACGACGACACCGTTAAAGTAATCGCCGCGAGAAGTATATAGGTGAAACGTGTTTTTTTCATTGAATTGAATGTTAAATATTCCTTCCACAGCATTAGAATCCAATTTGTAAACCAACCGTAAGCGTCTTGGCTTGTGGTGCTGAATAGAAATCCTGTCCTGCTGCAATGTTTCCTGAAACAGCATCGGTACTAACTTCAGGATCCCAGCCCGTGTACTTGGTAAAGGTCAGTAGGTTTTGGGCCAGGAAGTACACGCGGAGTCGATCTACCTTTAAACGGTTCAGTACAGGTTTAGGAATCGTATAACCGAAAGAGATATTACGTAAACGAACG
>NZ_NJAG01000240.1 GCF_002872335.1 Siphonobacter sp. BAB-5405
CTCATCGAGAAGTTAACCCGATTGAGCGTATCGAAGGCATACTCCATACTCAGATCTCCGAACCAGCCCCGGCTCACATTATTGGCATAACTCCGCTGGTACAATTCCCCAGTGGATTGGCCATCGGCTAGCGAGGTACGCGTCATTTCCGCAATGGTTTTTCCCGCTCGGCATTGGTATTTCCCGAAAACGTCAATCCAAATTTTTCCCGCTTGAACCCGTAGCTCCCGCCCAGCGACTGCACGTAGTTCCCCGCCGTTACATCTAAATTCCCGTTGGACCCTTTGAGTTGCTTCTTGGTAATGATGTTGATGACGCC
>NZ_NJAG01000242.1 GCF_002872335.1 Siphonobacter sp. BAB-5405
GTTCGGAATTCGGGCAGCGGTGCATGTATCGTTTTAAGCGTTTGATAACCGCTAAAGCAAGGGCATTTTGGGGTGAGACGATGTAATTGCCGGAGCTACTGATGGAATTGAGCTTCGACTTGTGGGAAAAATCGTTTTTAACATTCCGCTTTCTATGCAGAATACAGAACGCGAAATTCCTGTTATTTTAAAATTTACCACTGCTTTTATTCCTTCATCTCCTCATGAAGTACTATGTAGAATTTTACGATTCCGTAGAAACCATTCGGCATGCAACTATACAACCTGGTTTAGGAATGATGGAAATAGAGATAACGCACCCAGTAATAATCGGCCAAACGATAGCTATTGAGTGGACTTTAGACGCCATGCAGAAGTATAAGTGGATTAGCAAACTACCTTCAGGCCCCTATAAGGTTTATAATGTCTTATGTATTCCTTGGGGTTAAAGAAACAAAGGTTGAAGTATACCCAGCTGAAAA
>NZ_NJAG01000056.1 GCF_002872335.1 Siphonobacter sp. BAB-5405
CCAATTTTCGTAATGTCCGACGGCCGAAGAGCCAAGCCTGTTTTCGCGTCAAAAACTACCTGTCCTTCCGGATTCCGTACCAGACCAAACCCCCAGATGTCGCCCGTACTACCGCCCTTGGTAGCAATGATCGAAGCATTACCGCTGGAGGCAATGATCTGCTGTTCGCTTTCCATGTCGTTACTCAGAGCCAGAATGCGATTTTGGTTTTTCGACCACGTTCCCGTCAGGATCCAGTTAAAGTTTTTTGACTGAACGGGCTGTACACTCAGCATCACTTCAACCCCTCGGTTTTGTACTTTGCCACTATTAATAAAGGCCGAACTATAACCCGTCGTAATGTCCATCGGTACGGTTAGTACCTGATTGACCGTTGTATTCGAGTAAAAGTTCACATCGGCATTGACGCGTTTTTTGAACAGATACACGTTCAGTCCCGCTTCCCAGGAAGTAGAAATTTCGGGCTTCAGCGTGCCGTTGTACAGGATCGAGGGCGAATTTGCCGAGCCTGGGAAAGGCGACTTGTCGTAGTACTTGGCAATGCGGTAAGGCTCAGTATCGGTCCCCACCTGAGCCCAGGAAAGCCGGGCTTTGGCAAAGGAAATCACCGTAGGTAAGGGCATGAGTTCGCTCAGTACGTAGCTCGTACTGACCGAGGGATAAAAGTACGAGTTGTTGCCAGCAGGCAGCGTCGAGGACCAGTCGTTACGACCCGTAATATCCACGAAGATCTTGTTCTGCCAGTCCAGATTGATCAATCCGTATAAGCTATTGATCTTTCGTTGAATCAGCGTATTATCCGCAATGGGCTGCTCCAGGGCGTTCGAAAGTTTATAGACGCCGGGTAACAGCAGTCCGCGAGCGACGGCATTATTCTGTTTGACGTCACTGCTCATGCGGTTACCCCCTACGGAGGCGGTCAGGTCAATCGTTCGGGTCAGTTTGCTTTTGTAAGTAGCCAGAAAGTCGGTGTTTGATTCCAGAAATGCTACGTCCTGCTGTTTATAGTAACCCTGCGGGAAGTTGGAGGTATTCCAGGGACGGCGTTGTTCGCGACGATCCTGCCGACTGTTCAGACCCGAACGAATCATGAATTCCCACTTCGGAGACAGCGTATACGTCGCCTGAATGTTCCCGATGATGTTCGTACTGTTCAAACTGTTCGTCATCTCGTACGCAATCAGGTACGGGTTTTCGATGAAAGAACTAAAGGGGTGAATCTGCTGAATCTGATCCTGCCCTTTTTTCCAGCGGGGTTCGTACCAGGCCAGATCGACGTTCGGATTCTGGAAAATCATGAAGTACGAAATCGACTGGTTATTGTAACCCGTACCCGGCAGGTTATCGCTGGTTTTGCTGGTGTAGCTCAGTTTCGTATTCAGCTTAAGCCGTTTGGAAAGCGAAACGCTGGAGTTAAGCGAAGCGACCAGCCGGTCAAAACCCGTATTGGGCATGATCCACTCGTTGTTAGTATAGGTTAGCGATGCCCGGGCTGAGTAATTCTCCCCGCCCCCTTCCACGGCAACGTTGTTAGTGAAAGTATGACCCGTACGCCAGAAACCTTTGATGTTGTCTTTATACGGACGCCAGGGCCGACGTTCGGGTGACTGGCCTTCCACCACCGGATCGTACTGAAAATATTCCTGGCCATCAAATTTCGGGCCGAAGGCACTTGACGTGAGCCCGTATTCGATCCATCCGGCGACAGACCGTACGAGTAATACTTTGCACCGCTTCCCTGTCCGTACTCATATTGGTATTCCGGCCAGCGGAGTACATCATTGACACTGAAATTGGAATTGACGGTTACGCCTACCCCTTTGCCCTTCCGCTTGCCCGATTTCGTGGTGATGATCAAGGCACCATTCCCGGCCCGGCTCCCGTACAGGGCCGTAGCGGCGGCTCCTTTCAGTACGGTAACACTCTCGATGTCATCGGGATTGATGTCGCCCAAACCATTCCCGAAGTCAATGGGGATGTCTTTATCCGCTCCACTGGCACCTGCTCCGTACGCCTGATCGACGCCGGAACTTACCTTCCCATTGATCATCGGTACGCCATCAATGACAACCAGAGCTTCGTTTTTATTAGGATCCAGCGAACGGTCGCCCCGAAGGTTGATCCGGGCTGAATTTAAAGGTCCGGAACCCGATTGGAGAATGTTCAGACCCGCCACTTTTCCTTTCAAGGCGTCCGACCAGTTATTGGGCATGGCCTGCGTCAGCTGGTCTTCTTTAATCGTAGAAACACTGTACCCCAGGGCTTTTTCTTCGCGTTTAATACCCAGAGCCGTTACGACTACTTCATTTAAATCCTTCTGCCCATTTTCTAAGTAGACGGTCAGGTTCGCATCATTTTTCTCCGCTTTGAACTGGTGGGGTTGATAGCCGATAAAAGTAAAACCGATGGTACTGCCCGCCTCTACCTGCAACTGAAACTTACCCTGAGCATTCGTCAGGTCAACAGCCTTGTTATTCACCGAAATGGCAACGCCCGGCAGCGGCTCATTGCTGGTGCGATCAATGACGGAACCTTTCAGGGTAAGCGGAGTACTTTGGGCCTGGACCTGTGAGCCCCAGCCCAGCAACACGGCATACAGACCCGCCAACATTCCAAAACGCTTCAACAGCACCGGGAACAATGAGGTAGCGGGGCTTACGGAGCCGTAAGCTTTCTTTTCATTCATCTTTCTTCAGAGTAGTGATTTTGGAAAAACAGCCGCAAGTTTAGACCTTCAAGGTTATCTGGTCATTACGTCAATGTTACCAAATCAAGAAGCACCCGACCCCTGACGATCAGTACACTGAAAAGAAAATGTTAAGTAGATAGATGAAAATAACCGCTGTAGAATCACTTCCAATAAAGGGAATGACTCTACAGCGGTTAGCACTTTTATCTAGGAAACAGGGTACTAAATTACCCTAAATTTGACCCCTTACCCATCCGTATTTAAAAGAATATGCGGTGACGTTCATCCCTATAGGTAACTCAGCGACAATCCCTTGACTCATTTCTATCCTGACGCTTGGTTACGGAAGTTGAATCAGATAGTTTACCTCTTCGCCCCGGCTTAAAATCTGCTCATTAAAACGGGCTTCGCTGAGGTTCATCCAAGTATTACATTGGGTAGTGTTTTTTTTGCTGGTAAGCTGAAGCCGACCCAATGATTCTGTACCAAGGGTGACCGTATACAGACGGGTTTGCGGTTTTGGATTTTCAATTAAAGCATAGGAAGATTCAAAAACGACGCCGTACGGTTTCGACGCAATGACTTTGAAGTCTTCGGGGGCAACCGTCTGTTCCATCCCCGAAGCATCTTTATACGTCAAGCGTACTTGCATTGCCCGGATGCTATCTAAAGCAGCTGATCCTTGTTTGTTTACAAACGCAAATTGATACGTGGGAGGCGGCGACATACAGGCCCTCTGTTCACAAGAATAGAAAGCCGTCAAAGAAGCGAGACCTAACAGGGAAAGAACTTTCATGCGGATACGAAAAATAGGTGATGAGGCTTTGTTGGGCACGCATTAAACAACCTACGCAAGAAAGGTCTTTTGCTTAGAAAATCCTCGGTTGTTCTGCTTTTTTCCGGGCAAAGGCTACATCCAGCAATCGCTGACTTGCAGTAATGGCCTGAGCGTAGGGCTCGTACAGAACGCGGCGGGGCGATTGCCCCGGCAGGAGTTCAGCATCCCACAATCCCGACCGATGCCAGTGGTCCAGATGATCCCAGTCCGGACGATCAATGATGGGGTACAAACACAGTCCCCACAGGGGAATACCCTGCTCGATTGCCGCGGCACATTCTTCCGCCACAAAACGAATCCAGTGCGGTCGGTGCTCGCCCGGATGGCTCGTCTCACTCAGTACGATTGGCTTTCCGTACCGTTCAAAAGCTTCGTGGAACAAACTGCGTAAGGGCCGCCAGCGGGGATCGTTCCCTTCATTTCCCCAGGGAAGAAATGTATTACCACTGCCCTCGTTCACGACCCATTGATTGTTGTAATAATAGTTAAGTCCCTGAATGTCCAGATAGTCTGGCGAGCCGCCCAACTCCGGGCAGGTCCGTCCCGTCAATATATCCATGGCCTGAAACTGAGCGTGATGAGCCAGGGCTGCCTTCCGCTGCTGTTCGTAGGTAGCGTTTAGGGGCGGCACCATATTCACCAGCGGTTCCGTGGACATGATTTTGACCTGAGCGTCCATTTCACGAATGGCGGCCACGCCTTCAATGTAGGCCCGCATCAGGTGATACTTCACATCCCAGCCCTGTTTGACGCAGTAAGGAGAAGTGCCCCGGGCATCCCCGCCCAGCCAGGAAATGAAACTTACCTCATTGATCGGCGTGATGATCAGGGTGCCATCCGGATCAATGGTTCGGTAAAAGTCAACGAAAGCCCGGCACAACGCCGCAAACCGTCGGGCAAAGAGCGGATGCAGGGGCGTTAGATCGTCCGGATAACCAAAATGGCACAGATCCCACACCTGCTGAATACCCTGCTGGCGGCCTTTCTCAATCATCTGGCGAACCACCGTCCAGTCATACTGATAGGGTTGTTTTTCAACGGAACTCCAGCGAATCCCTTCGCGTACCGTACGAATTTGATAGGGCTGTAATTGTTTATAATCTTCATCCAACTGATCCAAATGGCCGGAAATCGTTAACAGATCAACCCGATTTCCGAAGCAATTGAGTTGATCTGAACATTCATAACCAGCCATCCAGAACGATTGAAAAGGATTTTCGAACCCAAGTGGCGTTGCGTGTAGGAGATTCATAGTCATTGAAAGGTGAACGAAAGCTACATTCTTTGAAAAAATAGTGCCTGTTTAGTAAAGGCTGGGTTGGGGACTTCCCGAAAAATCATTGTACAGGCCTCAAAATTATCGCTACTTTACTGCCTCAAATGCTCGCTATGGAAGAAATCATTCAGGCCTATCTTACGGCCTATAATGCCAAAGACGTACCGGCTATGCTGGCTTTGCTCGATGAGGCCATCTTTTTTGAGAACGTTTCGAACGCCTCAGGGATTACGGCTACACAGTCCAAGTCCGAATTTGAAACGCTGGCTCTTCAATCGCTTCACTTTTTCAGCGAACGCCGACAATCGGTACGCTTTCAGGTGCTGAGTAATACGGCAGCGGCGGTAGAAATCGACTACCACGCGACGCTGGCCCAGGATTTGCCCAATGGCCTGAAAGCGGGTGAAACCTTACAGCTGCGGGGTGTCAGCATTTTTGAAGTTAGCCAAGGCAAGATTACCCGAATTAGCGACTATAGTTAGACGTCTCAATAACCGCTGTATTTATAAGTTACTCACGCACAATTAACCGATAGTTAACGTACACGATAGCCCATTATTCCGTAGCTTTGATTCCATTACTGGTTGAACCCTCTTGATCTATGTATTGGTATTATTTGCTTTGTATGACCTGGGCTTTACTTGTGGGAAGTTTTTCTCCATCCCAGAGCCAGCCCTCCTCTCCCGTTCGTAACTCCCGTAAAATTGTACTGATTGCGGGGGAGAAAAGTCACCCGCCGGGTACGCACGAATACGTAAAAACCGTACGTCTGCTCAAAACCATGCTGGACCATTGTCAGGTACCGGGCCTTCGCACGGAGGTACACCTGCACGGCTGGCCCGAACAGGAACAGACGCTCGACGACGCCGACCTGATCTTTTTCGTATCAGACGGACGGGATGGCAATTTATTTTCGGATGTCCCTTTCATGACTCCCGAACGTATTCAGGTCATGGAGAAGCAGATGAAGCGGGGCTGTAGTCTGGCTTTATTACATTTCTCCAACTTTGCTTCGTATGCCTATGGTCAGAAACTGCTGGAGTGGACGGGCGGTTACTATGACTGGGAAGACGCGACGGGAAAGTACCGAACCTATTCCGCCCTCAAAATCCTGGAAGCGGACGTTCGCCTGCCTTCGCCCGAGCATCCCATCAGCCGGGGTGTGAAGCCCTTTCGTATCAACGATGAGTTTTATTACAACCTGCGTTTCCGGGAAAATGACGCACGTCTGACGCCCCTTATGGACGTTCCAGCCCTACAGGGACGGCCTCAGCAGGGGAATCTGGTTGCCTGGGCGTTGCAGCGGGTTGACGGGGGCCGCGGTTTCTGTGCCACCTTCAATCATTTTTACAGCAATTGGGAAAATCCGGATTACCGTAAACTGCTCCTGAATGGACTCGTTTGGGCCGCCGGAGCAGAAGTACCCGCGACTGGCGTGGATGCGAGCTTTTATACCGATACCCAGGTTACGGAGCTTACGTACCACCGATCGAAAAAAGCACTTCTCTTTCACGATAAAAAAACAAAATCCTCCTTACAGCAGACGCTCGAAAAAGATCCGGAACTTCTGGTAGATGTGTGTACGGACCTCAATGATCTCTCGACCTACGACCTCAGCGACTACGGATTTCTGGCCTTTGATCGCCCCGATCACCAATGGCATCCACCGTTCTTCCAAAGCGGCTCTGGAACAGTACGTTCAAAAGGGTGGTGGTTTACTGGCCTTAGCCTTTCGGGCCAAAACTGACACCACGGTTCGCTCGGGCTGGGCGGCGTATTCGCAATTGTTTCGTCGGGAAAAGATAACGGATTTTCGGGTGGATGAACGCGTAAAACAGGAGTCACATCCCCTTACTAAAGGACTTCCCTCCTTTCGGAGCAAGGCAGCTTTTCAGTTAAAAGGGACGGAACCGATTGAGGTGATCGTACGAAGCAAGTCCACGCCCCTGGCCTGGGTCTATACATTCGGGCAAGGGCGAGTTTTTCAAACGGTACTCGATCCAGAAACCAGCCCCAAAGAGTTGTGGCAAAGGGCCGCGAACTGGGTTTAAAGACAGTAACCTGGGCTGGGTTGGTTCAGGAGGCTTGGTTAGGACGTAGAATTTTGTGCTTTACCCTTTCCAAGATTCCCGAAAAATGATGACCTTTCCGGCCCATGCCTCTTTGGATTAAGACGGATTCTAATCTGTTTTGATCACTAAACAATTGCTGCTTTTTCGAGTCTTTATCAACAGTTCACCTTTTTAAATTACTCCTTATGAAAACTAGCATTGGCATCTCAGAAGAAAACCGGGCCGTAGTAGCCCATGAATTAGCTAAAATTCTGGCGGACGAATTCTTAGTCTATACCAAAACCCTTAATGCTCACTGGAACCTGGAAGGGATGGACTTCCACTCGGTTCACCTGTATTTCGAAGAATTGTACAAAGATTCAGCGGAGATCGTCGATTCACTGGCAGAACGTATTCGTCAACTCGGCCACTACGCTCCCGGTACGATGAAGGAATTCCTGCAACTGACGCACCTGACCGAAGCCGACGGTGGCGGAAACGACAGCCGCAGCTGGATTCACAAGCTGCTGGGCGATCACGAAAGCATCATCGAATTTCTGCGGGGTAATGTCGACGATTTTGCCGATGCCCATAAAGACGCCGGTACGAGCGATTTCATCACTGGGCTGATGGAAAAACACGAAAAAAT
>NZ_NJAG01000243.1 GCF_002872335.1 Siphonobacter sp. BAB-5405
ATCGCTACGGGTCAGGCCCTGCAACTCAACAAAAGTTGGTCGCTAAGTACGGATCTGGCCGTATTATATAATCGCATCAGCACCCCCCCTTCATGAGGCTCAATGGAACTGGACGGCTCAGCTTAATTCCGACTGGCAGTTGAAAAAAGGCTGGTCAGCTTGGTTACTCCTGAAATATGCATCCCCTAGTCTCTATGAATTATCCCGCGTTTTTTTCGGTAGGTACTGCTTCGGCGGGAATAAAGAAAATGGTTGTGAAAGGAAAAGGCTTTGTCGCTCTGGAGGGAAGTGATCTGTTCTACAGCGACCGCTACAAGACTAGCTATCACTATCAGAACATTCAACAGGAAACCTTCAAAAAATGGC
>NZ_NJAG01000057.1 GCF_002872335.1 Siphonobacter sp. BAB-5405
TCACAAATAATATAACTAAATAAAAGGAACCTTTGTAAAATGTTATAAATCGTTTACGTTTCCAACGGTTCAAAAATATAGGCTTCCTCTTTTTAGAGAAAGCCTATGAAACTTAAAAAATGATGACTGATAAATTATTTCAACGAGATGATTTGACCATCCTGTGGAATCAAAAGCTTTTCATTAGAAATATTCAAACTATCCGCTTTTTGTCGAAGTTCTGCTCGCTTGGTGTGGCAATGATCTAATGCCTCCATATGTACAGCAATGACTTTCGCTTTACCACTTGATTTCAAAAGAGTTATAGTTTGTTCAATATCCATAATAATAGGAGTCTTTTCAAAACCTGGGATGGCAGCTCCTCCCGTATTAGCGATGACGTAATCAGGCTTATATTTCTCTAGATTCGCTTTGATTCCTTCCGTCCAGATACCATCTCCAATGATGTAAATGGTTGGTTGATTTTTAGCTCTCAAGATAAATCCCGATGTCTTACCCATTTTTTCTAGAATTACTCCACTACCGTGCTGGGCTTCCGTTCTATCAACAGATATATTTTTCCAGGTAGTATGTGACTGTAGTGTTTGAGCATTGACAAATCCTGCCTTCTTAAAGAAATCTTGATCTGCTGGTTGATGAAATAAGGGCAACTGTTTGTTCAGGCTTTTGCTAGCTACTTCATCAAAATGATCAAAATGAGTATGTGTGACCAATATCAAATCTACTCCTTTAGTAATTTCTTCTTTAGGCAGCGGTAATTCAACTAAGGGGTTTTTCTCAACTCCTACAATTGATTCGTAAGACCCTTTAGGCATTAACATCGGATCTACTAAAATTTTATGACCTGCATACGTAATTACTACCGTTGCATTCCTAACTAGCTGTACACTAGAAGACTCAATAGCTTGATTCTGAGACCACGATAAAGTAGATAGTAGGACCCATGCTGTTACTAAAATCATTCGTTTCATATGCAATGTTGATAATATTTAGTGTATTTTTCTTATTCTCCAAATGAACTTACCATGAGGTAATAAGAACACTGCAAAGGTCGTGTGATCAGCTCAATGCCTTCCTACCATAGTTTTTTCCATTACTACCATTTTGATAAGTCAATATGAATTCAGAAGTAGTCATTCCCGTCTGAGTCTTGAAAAACCGCATCAAATGTTGGGGTTCAGAAAAATGTAATGTATGAGCTATTTCAGCAACCGTGAAAGAAGAGTGAAGTAAGTAGCTCTCTATCTCGAAAAGCAACCGTTTCTTTAATAGGTGAATGGAAGTAACGCCAAATTGGGCTTGAACAGCCTTATTAAGCGTTATTCGGCTGATTCCCAACAAAGAAGTATATTCGTTGATTCTCTGTTTATCTTTGATATGTACTTCCAGAAGCTTTTTGAATTGATAGGCGTAGTTATTTTCAGGTTTCTCAAGGGGAAGTTGCATTTGTTGAGCATATTCCCGATTGAGCTTCATTAGTAAATAATAGAGCAGAGAGCGAATGACATGCTCCCGATCTGCTGTGATATGTTTAAGTTCAGCCTTAACTTCTAAAAGCAGTCTGTAAGCATTATCTATATCTTTTGGCTCTACAAGAAGACTTAGAGGACGGTCAAGTTGATAAAAGTAAAGTAATCGATAAGTAAATAACTTATCCGCAAAGAAGTCATTAAGAAAATCCTCCTGAAAATACAGGAAGGTAAAATCTAAATCCTTATCGTCTAAGTTCCACTGTCTCTTTTGAAATGGTGAAATAAATACAATGGTATTATCAGTAATAGAAATAGATTTTTGATTAAGTAGTAAAGAGCCTTGAGCTTTCCTGAAAATTAAGATTTCAAAGAAGTCAGTATTATAAAGCTCTTTAGTTAAATAAACTTCTAAAAGCTCTTGACCAAGACCTGCTCTAAGTAAGAAGTCTACTCCGCATTCAGTTTTGAGAAATTTTATAGTTTTCAAAGTTTTGTACTTCATGATTAAAGCCACTCTTTCAAGGAGAGCTGAACGGCAGTTACCTTTCCCTGGGCATTCGACACCTATTGTACGTTCATGGCTATACGTGTTAAACACATAATTTGGGTACACTACCAAAGTTAAAGAAACGGGTGTTTAATTCTTGTCATTGCCCTAAAAACTAATCCAGTCAGCAACTACATCCAATGCACATGCATAGAGATAGCCTACCAACCTAACCTAGCTTATTAAGATCCACGTCTTTCAGATGACTATAGAATATTAGGCTAATCCACTGTCATTTAAAAGATTACACGAAAACGATGGTATGATAAGCTTAGATGTATTAAGTATTACCAGGAATAGTATAGACATCTAGTTTGCTAACGGAAACAAGCGTAAGAGCGACAGGTCAGGTAACTGCCGTTGACCAACTGTGCCAGCTAGTATGAAGGCAACGGGACGGATAAACCTACCTTTACCCGATCCATCGTAACAAACGAACGAAAGCGTTTCACATTCGTATTGCCAAAAAAAAGTCGTCTGGTAAGTAATTCGTAGTCTTCCATACTGCTCACACTGACAATCAAAATAAAATCGGTTTCGCCCGTCACATAGTAGCATTGCTGAACTTCAGGGGCGTAATAAAAGCTCTTCTTGGCTTCATCAATTAAATCAATCTGCTCGCTGGCCAGCTCCACTTCCACAATCACCGTGATACGCTGCCCAACCTGGGCCGGATCGACCACGGAAATATTGGCTTGAATGACGCCCTGCTCTTCCATCTTTTTGATTCGACGATGAACGGAAGCGGCTGAGAGATTTACTTGTTCACCAATCAATCGCTGTGGTGTCGTATTGGCCACTTGCAGAATGGTAAGAATATGGCGATCAAACGAATCAAGTTCCATAGGCTAAGAAAAAGAAAGAGGTCAAGAGAATGAAACAAAATTGCGTTTCAGTACAAAAGATAGAAAGAAAAAATCCTAATCTGTGTAATAATTTTGCACTTCTAGTCTACTGTGGTTAGTGCTTAGCCGATTAGTCATCCACCCTTCGTTGAACTGTGAATTTTATGCCCTTGCCTTTACCTATGAAATCAGCACTTGTCGTTTTAGTCATTCTATTGACTCTGCTTCCCACGCACGCCCAAACGGCCAAAACTACTCCTGAAAACGCGTTTACACCTCAACAGCTACAGCAAGACTTTGGCTTAACCCGGCAACTCTTTGAGACGATGCATCCCGCCCTGTACGACGTTATTGCTAAAGAGAAGCTTGACCACCTGTGGGACAGCACTAGCAGGCTGCTTGACCATAAGCTAACGGCCTTCGAGTTTTTAACTTGTTATCCCCAATCATTTCCCAACTAGGTTGTGGTCACACCGCTGTAGGCCTACCAACTTCGGAGCGTGAGTATATCAAGCGATATGTACCCGTCAAAGTAAAGTTTCTGAGAGGGAAAGCCTACATTATAGCAGACCAGGACAATGATCCGAGTCTAGTGGGCAGTGAGGTGTTGAGCATCAATGGTCAACCAATGACCGTCATTACGGCCGAATTGTTCAAGCATATCAGCACCGACGGCATCAATTCGGCTAATCGATATTTCCATCTCGATAATAAGTTTGATCTGTATTATGGCCTACATATTGCCCAACCCGACACATTTAGACTGCTTATCAGGAGTGGCAACAAGCCCGATAGTGTAGTAATTCTACCTGCCACAACCAAGCGAGTTACTCGATCAATCAGCGGTTTAACCTCTGGTTCCCCTAAACGAGATCGTCCGTTTTCCATAAGCTTACCTAACGCCGAAACGGCTGTACTGACGATAGATCAGTTTTATATCGCCTTAGATGATGATAAATCGAAAGAAACCGTTTACAAACAGTTTTTAGATTCCTGTTTCACACTGATCAGGCAAAACAGGTGAGAAATCTAGTCATTGATTTACGTAAAAACCCAGGAGGTTACGGTACCTGGGGGGCTTGGCTATATGCTTATCTGGCCGAGAAGCCTTTCAATTATTACAAAGAAGCGGTTGTCACAACCAATCAAGATTTACCTTTTATTCAATATACCGATTGGAAGCAGACCGAATATAGAGACTACGTGAAAGACATTATTAAAATCCCTTCTGGGCAGTATCGGTGGACGGCTCACGACAATCTGAAAATGCAGCAGCCTCAGCCGACCCGGTTTAACGGACCCGTTTATATCCTCATTAGTCGAAAATGCTTTTCTACAACAGCGGAGTTTTGTGCGGTTGCTTATTCCAATAAACGAGCGACGTTTATTGGGGAAGAAACCGGGGGCGGATACTCCTCCATCAACGGAGGTGATATGATGGAAATGATCCTGCCTAACACAAAAGTTAAACTAGTGATACCCATGCGAAAATATGTAATGGCGGTGGAGAGTCCCTCCAGTCCGGGCCACGGAACGCTGCCTGATTACTGGATTGAACCCACAATCAGTGAATTTTTAAGTGGTAAAGATGTAGAAATGAACTTTACCTTAGCCTTAATTAAGAAGAACCGCAAATAGGGGTCTTGAAGAGCTATTTTACTACTAGAATGAATACTTCTATTCAGAATGATGTTCTGTACTCACGGTAGCTTATGGACTGCTAAACCTTGGACTTTATCTAACATTTTGCTCAAGCCGTCGGCCCTTATTCAGAATATCTTGAAACACCTCTATCAAGTGACAGTAGCCAATTTCTACTACTTGCGTCAATTCCAGGCTATGTGCAATCTCAAATGGTTATCCGCTCCTGCGGCCCGATCAAGAATCGAGGTTTAATTTTCAGGGATAGGATTGGGTAAGACTGTTTTTCTTTCGAATGGACGAATCATGGTTGTATAATCAATCGTTAAGTTGAATTCATTCAAACCTAATATAGCCATTACATTTTTCTCATCATATAATGTGTAACATTATTACACATTGGCTTCTAAGAAATCAAATTACAGTTAACCAAACGTGAGCTGAATTTTCTGTAAAGACAAAAAGGTTTTATCTCCCATTCATATGAACTAGGCAAAACCCTACAATATTTCCATATTATTGATATTATTATAATTTATGTTATATATATA
>NZ_NJAG01000058.1 GCF_002872335.1 Siphonobacter sp. BAB-5405
GATTGTGCCAATAAACCGACTCAACTATAATAAAATTATTATAACAGTAAAAGTAACGTTATAATATTTTATATAGTTTAAGTTTTGTATTGATATTACGCCCGCACTCCCTATTTATCCATCCACTGCTCTCCCTACTTCTATAGCAGTTACTCATCACCTCTCTACAGTTCATACCCTTTTAATGACAATTCGGGTAACTACTCATTTTCTCAGGGCGGTTTAGGTCCCAATTTTGAACCGTTCAATCTATCAAACGAATCACAATTTCATGAAAAAGGTATTTGCTTTAGTAGTAACGGTATTGAGTCTGGTTACGACTTCCTGTAAAAAAGGAGATGATCTCGATCCGAAAACGCAGTCCCCCGCCCCTAAAGAAGTAGTTGGAAAATGGAGCTTCGGCCGCTCATCCGCCGGTAGTTACTGGGATAATGGAAATGACTACATCGGTCATGCCAACGAACAGTCCATGTCTTTTGAATTTAAGAAAAACGGTACGTACGAGTGTTACACGATCAACAATGTCACCGCTTACAGTTGCCGCACGGAGGTATTCTCTTTTGAGAAGGGTCATGTGAAGTTCAATGAGGAAGAAGGTACCTTAACGGTTACTCCTACCGAAGGAAACTTCAAAAGCAAGGATAATTGCGTAAGCAGTCACAATTTCAAACGTAACATGACGGCTGCTGAATTAAAGGAACATAAGAAAGTCTATTACTATACCCTCACGGAGAGTAGAGGCGAGCCCGCCATCCTAATCTCAACGATTCCGAATGCTACGGAATATGACGGTTTGTTGATGACGCCCGGATCCTGGTAACGAATTGCAGTACATAAAATCAAGCGGAGAGTTGTTAGAAACCACTTCTATTTAGGAGTGGTTTCTTTATTAATACGATCCGACCTGAGGTGTACCGAACGGTATGTTTCAACGTTCGATGCGGTAATGCCCACTCGCCATACTTTCAAACCTGCTACTCCCTGTAAATCTTCTACCTCCAGTTGTTCAATTGTTGCATCAAGTACCCCTTCTTCTTGTAGCTGCGTCAGGTACGGGCGGTATTCCTTTTCATCTTCTTCCCCTGAATATACCACGCATAGTTTTCCAGCCTGGGTAATGCGTTCCTGCGTACCCTTCACATGGGCTTTATCGATGCGTTTTTTCACGATCTCGAAACGGGCATTGTACGTTCCCTGCACGTCAAAACGTTTTTCATCCAGCCGGAAGGCAATGGTGATCGTACTGGGAAAGACCAGGATCAGCGTGGTTACCTCGAGTGGATAGGGTAATAAAGGTCTTAACTGCTGATGACTCACCTCCATTTCGCAGATTACGCGAAGCTGCCAGAGCCGCAGTTCCCGCAGGTGTTCGGTACCAAAAGTGAGCGTCGGAGCAATGGACGCCCCGATATACAGATTATGTTCGATCCCATCACTCCTGAATCGCTCGTAGTAATGCGGAAAAATGGCCTGAGCTTCCTGCTGACGCTGATCGAGTATACGGGTCAGGTTATCGTTAATCTGCCGGATGGCTCTGTCATATTTCCGTCGGTGGTGATAAAACGGCCCGCGTCCAGATTTGTTTCCCGAAAGTACTCGTCTACGGCGGCCTCGTTCAGCATCCGTAATTGCGGATGGATGCGATGATCCAGATAAGCGGTGATGTAGGGTTCCGTACTAGCCTGTAGCGGCTGGGAGATGTCAATCAGAAAATGAGCAATCTGTTGTTTCTCAATGGGTTCGATTGCTACGCTGTCGAGTACTGCCTGCAATGCCTCAAGTTGCGTTTGTAAATCTTTCTGCGTACTTAGGTTCCGTGCTTCGGACGAGCCTTTCACATCAACCTGACCGTATAAAGGATGTACGTCAGGAAAAGCAATTTCGGCTAACGTATGCGATTGACCGGCCTGTTGATGATACCGATACGCCAGAGCCTCCTGGCGGAATTTCCAGTATACACTCGGGTGAATCGTTGTGTACACATTTTGGATAAATGCCTGAATATGATTCTGCAACTCCGCCTCCATCCGGTCAATGGTTTCCGTCAGAAAAGGCATCAGCACGTCCAGTTTAAGGGCATTGATACTGTTGAACTCGCGGGGTTGCGACGAAACCACTTCCAGCACGCCCCACAACTGCTGATTTTTGACAACTGGAGCCAGAATAAAACTACGAATGTGCTGCTGATTCAGGTGTTCAATGAGTAAACTATGGGCGGTGTATTCCAGCGTATCCGCTACGGCAAAGTAGGTATATTGCTGTACAATCTTTTGGTAGGATTTCAAGCACAGCGTTTGGCGGGCTACGCAGGAATCGTGCCCGGACAGAATGAAGCTGGGCAGGGGTTCGCCAAAAGCGGCTTTCGTAAACGTGTCGCTCGCCGCATTGTACATAGCGAATCCAATCCGCAGGCTTTTGGAATTGAAAATGGAGTGAAAAATGGGCAGCAGATTTTCGTGGAAATCGATCTGGTACGAACCCAGCAATTTTTCTTTCAGAAGAGAAATGGCATTTTCGACCGTGGCATCGTACAATACCATCAGAGCAAAACCTTTGATCAGCCAGCTATTGGGTGGAAATTTGGCTTTCCAAAGCTCCAGGTTATCGTAATTGTCAAGGAGTTCTTCTATTTCAGCCTGACTGAGCGGTAAAGCCTGTTCCGTGGGAAGGGTATCCAGAAAATCGGCGTTATATAAAATCCGGTAATGCCGGAGAATGCCCTCGGCCGTGGGGATGTCATAAAAAAGTGGTTTGGCGAAGTCGAGTTTAGTGCCGTATACATCATTAAGAATGATGCAACAACTCAGCACGTAAAACTGATGAGCATCGAAGTCGCGTATACCCATTTCAAAATCGGTTCCTGCGGCCGCCAGAATCTTTTTAAAACGTTCGGTATGGTTGAAAATGATCGGGAGAAAAGGAATACTGACCGCTTTGATTTCATTATCCGTCAGTTCGGGTGGAAAATAATCTTTTAGCAAACGACGAATCAGGTTGGCATGCTTCTCTACCTGATCTGCACTCGTGATTCCCTCCCGAAACTCCGGAAAAGGAGCCAGCTCCGTCAATAGGACCTGAGCCGAACGAGCCTTTTCGGCATCCGTACCCTGGGCAACTTCGTGAAGCCGATCGAGCAGCGTAGCAAAACTGAGCTGAATCTGAAAGGGCGATTCAAAATCCAGTACATCCATAGTATAGAGCAAACGTATCGTACGAAGGTACCGGATTTGATCAGGATCCGATGCTCGCGGCAGAGCTGCCCGAAAAAATTACGTTTTCAGATTTCAGCAAAGCTTACCTGATAGCGATCACTTAAATTTACCGGCAAACCTGATTACAAATGTAAACCGTGCTTTTTTAGTCAGCATTAGCCTTCCATCAACTTGATAATCCGCTGTACCTGAACGGCCTGAAAGGTCTTCCCGCGTCGGGTACGAAAACCATTTTCGTTCAGCAAGCTGGCGATGGTACTCCAGTTATGTCCACTTTTGCGTAAAGCCTGAGCCAGGATGCCCGCCCGCCGGTTGTTTTCATGCATCCGGGCGTTTTGCTGACGGATCGCCAGACTTTTCTCCTTCGCCGCATCCGTTAGATTTTCGGGCTTCCCCAGGGCCACGCCCTGCTTTTTCTTTTCGGCCAGGGCTTTTTTGGTACGCTCGGCAATCAGCTCCCGTTCGTACTGGGCCATCGTCGCCATGACGCCAATGGTGAGGGTGTTGGCCTCGGGCATATCGGCACACACGAATTCCACGCCCGAATCCCGCAGCGTAAAGATGAAGGCTACATTACGGGTAAGGCGATCGAGCTTGGCAATCAGTAAGACCGCCCGGTATTCTTTACAATACGCAATGGCCGCCTGCAACTGCGGCCGATCGGCTTTCTTCCCCGACTCGATGTCCGTAAAATTAGCAATCATGACTCCCCGGCCTTTCAGGTATGAATCGACGGTAGATCGCTGGGCTTCCAGTCCCAGTCCGGAACGCCCCTGCTTTTGGGTCGAAACCCGGAAATACGCTACGTATGATTGAAGCATGACAAAATGACTTTCTCCCTTTTTTACTGTTTCACGGAGGTAAAGTATACAAAAATAACATTTTTTAAATGCTCGTTTAACAAATGTAAAACATTACCTGTATCACTGTTGATGGGTTCGAGGCCGTGTACTATTCGTCGCGAGCTTCTGCTTCACAAAAATTGCTGGCAAGAAGTATCCTCTTCGCAGACGTAATAGGGTTGGCTACAACATCCCTACACTACTCATTAAGCAGTACTTATTCCATCTGCCTTCAAAATTTTAAACGTCTACGCTCTCCAAAGTACAGCTTGCAACATTTCCCGGTACATCTGCACCATCTCCACGGGTTCTCATTTGGCAGGTATGCGTTACTTCACCGAATATTTGAACGATTTCAATATAAAATAAAACGATAGTAGTATACACCCCACAGCTTATGGTGATTGCATTGTCGCTGCTTTCGGTTACTACTATCGGTACCACTCTAAACCCTATTTCAATGAAAAAGCATTACTTCTTATGGGTACTCCTGCTGGTCAGTAGTACGCTGCTCCAGGCTCAGGTCAACTATTACGTTTCCGCCGATGGTAACGATGATGGGAATACGGGATTAAGTCAACAAAGCCCCTGGAAAACCCTGGCGAAAGTCAATACCATGGCTGCCACGTTCAATCCCGGCGACAGCATTTTATTCCGACGGGGAGATGTATTCCGGGGTGAGTTGTTACCACAAAAATCCGGTACGGCCACCGCTTCCATTACGTACGGAGCCTACGGCACGGGCTCGCGACCGATCATCAACGGATCGCAGCCTCTTTCGGGCTGGAGCGTTTTTCAGGGCAACGTCTGGGTTGCGGACTACGCCGGTCCCATTACGGCCATGAATAATTTTTTCATCAACGGAACGTCCCAACAGATCGGTCGCTACCCCAATGCTGACGCTACTAATCAGGGTTATCTGCGTATCCAGTCCGGCAGTGGCAATACTATATTGAACGATAACTCGCTGGCGGGGCAGGACTGGACGGGAGCTACCGCCGTGGTACGGGTGAATCTGTTTTTACTTAACAAACCCGTGGTTCAGTCGCACACCGGAAGTACGCTTACCTTTGTGGCTCCGGGGGTAGGAAATTATACCATCAATGCGGGCTACGGCTACTTCCTGCAAAACCACCTGGCTACACTCGATCAGCCCGGCGAGTGGTACTTCGATAAATCGGCTAAAAAAGTTTACCTCTATTCTACCACCGACCCTAATCAATTACAGACCGAAGCTCCGGTGGTGAGTAGTACGTTTTTTGCCAGTGGAAAAAGTCACCTGAGCATTCAGCAACTGGCGTTCACCCAGGCCAATGAGTATGGCATTCGGATCGATAGTACCGCGGGTAGCCTCACCCAAAACATTCGCATTCAGTCCTGCCAGTTTATCAATAATCACAATGCGATGCTGGTCAACCGGGCCGTACAGGTACTGGTCTCCGACAATACGTTTAACCAAACCAATAACAACGCCATTTTTATTACCGCTCGCGACTACCTCTGTAACCGTAACACCATCCTGAATACGGCTCTGCGGGCGGGTATGGGTGAACCGAACAACAATCAGTACAACGCCATTAATCTGGTGGGTCGAAACGCCACCGCCGCTAACAATGTCATCGACAGTGTGGGCTACTGCGGCATCCGGTTTGAGGGTACTAATCTCCTGGTTCAAAACAATCAGGTTTCCAACTTCGCCCGGGTCAAGTGCGATGTAGGTGGCATCTATACGTTCAAGGGCTTCGCTCCGGCTACGTACGGCTACGGCAACAACCGGGTGATTGGCAATGTCGTGCGTCAGGCGTATCCGAATCTCTTTGGTACCACGTCCCGCGTCGTCAACTCCAATTACGCCTGTGGTATTTATATGGATGGGAATAGTTTGGGAAATCTGGTGGAAGGAAATACCGTTTATCAGGTAATGGGAGCCGGACTGATGCTTAACGTTACCACGTCTGGTCACACCGTACGCAACAATACGTTTTACGACAACATGTACGGCTTCGGCTATTTCCCCGACAGCAAACCCGCCTCCCGGAATCATCGGGTAGTCCGTAATATTTTTTACGCTCGATCGCTCAATCAGCAGGGTGGACTGGTACAAACCGGCAGTGCGGTGTATCTGCCTTTAGTAGGTACGCTGGACAGTAACTACTACAGCCAACCCTTCGAAAAAGACCCCACCTTTGTCCAAACCGTCACGACGGCTGCTACCCCACGCGTTTCGAAAGCCCTAACCCTCAGCCAGTGGCAGCAACTATCGTATGATGCTCACGGGGTGTATGGGCAGACGTACCAGTCGCCCGTGGTTGTACAATCCGAAGGGCCTAACCGCATTACAGTCAGCAATAATAGCCAGTTCAATACCGGGCTTACCACCGGAACAACGGCTTATACGCTTACGCCCGCCAGTGGTACCAGTGCTCCCGCCTGGGACAATACGGGACAGTTAGATGGCGGATCGTTGCGGTTGAACCTGACGGATACCACGACAACGAAATCATCCCGGGCCGTTATCAATGTTGGTACGCTTACCTTTGGCAAGTACTACCGGCTGAGATTTTCGGCCAAAGGCAGTCGGGATACTACAGCGTTACAGGTGGCTCTCTTATCTTCAGCCTCTTCAAATTTTGGCGTTTGTAAACTAAAAACGGTGACGTTGTCAACCACACGCACCGAAGTCGAGTTGCTACTGAGCCCTAACTATACCAATGATAATACCTTCCTGAGTTTCACCTTACACGATCCGCAAAGCAAAATCTGGCTGGATACTATCGTCTTCAGCGAACTCGAAGTGACGGAAAATGATCCGAGCAACTACGTTCGTTTTGAAGTAAATGCCGACAGTACTAGTCGAACGGTCAATTTAGGCGGCGAGACCTATACGGATGTACGGGGGGTGACGTACACGGGACCGTATACCGTGTCACCGTTCAGCTCCGTTATTTTGCAAAAACAGATCAACGGTCCCCTGCCTTTACGCCTGCTTCATTTTTCGGCTGCCAATGAAAATTGTAACATTCGGTTTCGCTGGCAAACGGCCGATGAACGGAACATCAACCGATTCATCATCGAGCAGAGTGCGGACGGACAGCATTTCGTACCTTTTACCTTTGCTTTGCCCACCGGAAGATCCCGGAACAACTACTCCATGCTCTCCTCGACTTCCAGCCAAGGAATCCATTATTTCCGCCTCAAAATTCTGGATGAAGACCAATCCTACGCGTACAGTTCGATCATATCCCTGCACCAGGCCTGTCCGGACGTTCTCCAAATCGACCTGTACCCGAACCCGGCCCCGCAACTGATGCATTTGCGATTCCAGGAAGATCGCTCAACCCCGGTACACGTCAGTGTTCTCACGACTCAGGGTCGGATTGTAATCCCCGAGCAATCTTTTGTAAGCTCCCCTACGCAGCCGGTTGCCGTGCCGATTGGGGTCTTACCTTCGGGCACGTACCTGGTCAAGATTCAACGCGAGGGTAAAGTGTACATGAAAAAATTAATAAAGTAAAGATTAGCAGAACTTTGATTGGTTTTATAAACGTCGTTTTTGAACCTGTTTTTAGTGCTTTTTTTAACGCTGAAAATTTGAGGTATTACGGAATGCCAGTAAGCTTACTGAAAGCTTTATAGTTTGGCTTCCGATTCCGTTCATCCGACTTCGCTTTTGGGAATTAGGATTAAGCCGTATCTCGCACAGACATTAGGAAACTCGCTGAATTACGCTAGACTACTAAGTCTGGAACTCGACGATTCGCAGGGAGTACCCCTTTCACAAAAAAGGAGTACTCCCTGCCTTCTTATGGATTCGCGTACTTCTATTCTCTGTTCGTATGGCCTATCAATTTGTCGCTCCTCCACCTGCCCTTGCTGCGTATGTGCAGGCGATCTGGTACCTCGAAACGCCCGTATCGCAGGTATCCGCACCGACGTTCCGCGTACTGGCGGATGGGTGTCCCGGCCTCATCTTTCAACAATCCGAAAGTGGTTCATTCTATCAATACGAGAAGCCCCTTCCCGCCTTGTACCTCTATGGTCCGGCTACGCAGTACACGCAGTTGCAGTTTCCCGGTAGCTTTCGCGTAATCGGCTTTTGCTTTTATCCCCATGCGTTGAAGACCCTTTTCCAGTTGGACGCTTCGGCTCTAACGGACCGCTGTCTGGGTTTGGAAGAAATGTCCATCCCTCAAACGCAGCATCTGCCCGAACAGCTTATGCATCAGGCAACGGTATTTAACCAAATTGATCTTCTATCAGCATACCTCGTCCAACGTTCGCAACAAACATCCGCCACTCCTGATCCTACACTACATCAGGCTTTACAACTGATCCATAAGCAGAAAGGCGATGTATCCATGAAAGAATTGCAGCAACAGACGGGTCTTTCGGAGCGAAGTCTGGAGCGTCGGTTTAAGCACTACGTTGGCCTTTCGCCCAAACTCTGGAGCAGTATTTACCGCTTTCAAAGCTCGGTGGAACAACTGAATCACAATCGCTACGCAAAGCTTTCCGACGTAGCCTTTGATCGCGGGTACGCCGACCAATCCCATTTTATTCGGGCTTTCCAGACCTTCGCGGGTCTTTCACCCCAGGCGTATCTTCGGGAAAACCAACAGATTCTCGGTAATTTTTCGAGTTCACCCTTCTAGTGTCGGTTTTGTTCTAGTGCCGCGTTTTTCAGTGGGATACTTTTGAAACAGCTTCTCACCGAGGAAGCTTTTCACTCGTAAACGCTACAAACATGCACATTAGCAATCCTATTCTCGTGCTGGGAGGAACCGGCAAAACCGGTCACCGGATCGTTGAACGACTTCAGAATCGTAGGGTTTCCCGTACATCGGATCACGTCATAATCAGCCCGCCTTTGACTGGTATGACCCAACTACC
>NZ_NJAG01000059.1 GCF_002872335.1 Siphonobacter sp. BAB-5405
CACGCGGGAAGGGGGATTGAATCTGTTACGTCCCGGTCAGCAGGGATTCGAACGATTTAGTACGGCTAATGGTTTACCGAGTAATACAATCGTGGGCATCCAGGAAGACCGTCAGGGTCATTTATGGATTAGTACCGACAAAGGGCTTGCCCATTTCGATCCGGAACACGCCCGCTTTGTGCATTACAACCGGCATGATGGATTGGTATGCAACGAGTTTACGCCTAACTCCACGTATCAGGATCCGCAGGGCTATCTTTACTTTGGGGGCTATAACGGCATCGTTCATTTCCATCCCGACAGTATCCGTCGGAATACGCGGGTTCCTCAACTGGCGTTTACACAGGTCCGGTTGTTCAATGAACCGATTACCCGGCTTTCAGAAAGTGGAGAATCCGATATTGATTTTGAACGAGGCCTCACCTTTACGCATCAACAGAATGTATTTTCCATCGATTTTGCGGCGTTCAATTACATCAACTCGTCAAAAAATCGGTACGCCTACCAGTTGGTGGGTTTTGATGAAGGATGGAATTACGTATCAGAACCCCGGGCTCTGTACATGAACCTGAATCCGGGAACGTATGTACTACGCGTAAAAGGCTCGAATAATGATGACGTCTGGAATTCTAAACCCCTGGAGCTAATCATTACAGTATTACCGCCGCTCTGGAAAACACCCTTAGCGTACGTCGTGTATGCCCTGACATTTCTCGCCTTACTACGGTTGTGGTCAAGATTTAACCGTAACCGATTGCAACTGGCCCACGAGTTACAGCGGGAACACGAAGAGAAAAAACGCCAGCAGGAACTCCATCAAACCAAGCTTAACTTTTTTACGGAAATCGCCCACGAAATTCGTACGCCTTTGACGCTAGTGATGGGGCCGCTGGAAGTACTGTCCAGCCAATACGGTCAGGAACCGGGCATTCATAAACAGGTTAGTCTGATGCGGGCCAGTACGGACCGCTTGTTACGCTTACTCAATCAGTTGCTGGATTTTCGAAAACACGAAACGGGCAATGTCCAGCTACAGCGGCAGCAGGCGGATTTCGTCCGTTTTCTCCGACAAATCGTACACTCGTTTCTCGGGCACGCCCGTTCGCGTCAGGTACAACTCAACTTCGAATCGGAAGGGGAAGAAATCCCGTTGTGGTTTGACGCGGGGGAAATGGAAAAAGTGATTTCCAACCTGTTAGTTAACGCCTTCAAATTTACACCTGCCGGGGGGCGTATTACCGTGCAGGTGCGGGCAACGCCGCAAGAAGTGACGCTGCTCATTGAAGATACGGGTCTGGGAATTCCAGCGGAAGAAATCAGCCAGATTTTCAAACAGTTCTATCAGGCGGATCGCCATCAGTCGCGGGATACGGGTTTTGGTCTGGGACTGGCCTTGAGCAAAAGCATTGTTGAACAACACCAGGGACAAATCAGCGTGGAAAGCCAGGAGGCCGGTTCGGAACACACGGGCTTTACCCGATTCAAAATCACCTTACCCATCCTACCAGTCGGGGATCCATTGGTTACCGTTCCAGAACCAGTGGTATGCGAAGCATTGCCAGTCGTTACCCGTTCAGAACCAGCTGCCGGAGAAAAGCCGCTACTACTCATCGTAGAGGATCAGGCGGACATCCGAAATTATCTGGCTGATCTGCTGACTACGGAATATCAGGTACTGGAAGCTAGCAATGGGGTAGAGGCCTGGGAAACGGCTTCGCAGCTTTTACCCGATCTGGTGATTACGGACCTTGCCATGCCCGAAATGGACGGATTGACCCTAATGCATCGGCTCAAAACGGATACCCGTACCAGTCATATTCCCGTCATTATGCTGACGGCGAAAGATGGCGTCGATCATCAGTTATCAGGACTGCAAACGGGAGCGGATGATTACCTGACTAAACCTTTTCACCCGGTCTTACTACGGGCCCGCGTACAGAACCTGCTGTTGTTACGACAGCAACTGAAAGCGAAGTATCATCGCCTGATTACGCTACAGCCGCAGGCCCAGACGCTTGAACACCCGGACGAGAAGTTTTTAAATCAGCTCATGACGGTACTCGATCAACATTTAGCAGACCCGGATTCAACGTAGGCAGTCTGGTGGCAGCGATGGGCATGAGTCGCCCCGTATTATTTCGAAAAGTAAAAATGATTGACGGATCGCTCCGTCGTGGATTTGCTGCGAACGACGCGACTGAAAAAGGCGAAAATGTTATTACAGCAACGCAAGGCCAACGTTTCGGAAATTGCCTTTACCGTAGGTTTCAGTGATCCCAAATACTTCAGCCGGGCCTTCCGGGCCGAATTCGGTTTAACGCCAACGGAGTATAGTCAACAGGTAGTCACCGAAGAAACGCCGTCCTGAGTGGCGTGAGCCGTAAAAGGCCAGTGAATCGTTACGATTCACTGGCCTTTTCGTATTAAAACAAGGATTTCTTTTCGTTCAGCCGTTTCGCCCGTAACAAGGCTTCCAGCCAGTAATAATCGGCGTAAATCAGCGGTACGTCCACCTCACTGTTATGCGGTTTCGAACCCGTACTGTGCAGCAAAAGAAACCCATGACTACTCCCGGCAGGAGCCAGGTACGTTTTGGAAAGATTGGTCAGGAGCTGATCAGCTTTGGCA
>NZ_NJAG01000007.1 GCF_002872335.1 Siphonobacter sp. BAB-5405
CTGAGTTAGAGTAGAAAGCCTCTTCCTCAAAGACGTGATCAATAGTCAGCATCCGTTTAAATTCGTACACTCCTACAATTTACGAGTGAATAGCTTTTCTTGACTTGCGTAACTCTTTCTCGTTTTAAAGAAATAAACCAGGTGCAGCAATAGCATCGTCCCTATTCCTAGTACATACACAATGTTATTAAAACCCTGTTCAAGTTTAGTATGGTTTTTATCAATGGTAAAGTGTCTGAAGAATGTTTTAACCGTAGCTTTTCCATTTCTGAAATAGGTTCCGGAAATATATTGAGGAGAAGCAATCGTTTTACCACTTCTGCTCACGTAGCCAATTCGATTATCCTGTACCACGATAGCTACATCTTCGTAGAAAGGCGATACGTTATCAAATGTAACGGGCACGACAATTTTACCTGTGGAATCCACCACGCCTTTTTTAGTCCCTTCCTGTACAATGGAATAATCGTCTTTAATTGAAAGAATGGAGTCTGCTTTTAAAGGGTAGATAAACTCATTATTTTTCTGAAGTAAGCCCCATTTATTATTTTTCTTCGCCCAAATTTTCGAAGAAGGTGTATGGATGAAATCCTGATAGTGAGGTTTTATTACTTCCTTTCCCGCGATCACATCAACATAACCATACTTATTATGCAGTTTGGTTTTATATAACCCATTCCAGTGGGTTGAAGCAGAGGTGTCAATCAGATCATAGGATAACTTTAATGTTAACTCAGCCTTTTCACCCAAAAGCCCATACTTCCCATTTTTTGCAACTACCTGCTTTGCATTCCAGTCGCCGGGTAGCTCAATAAAATCATAGACTTCAGGGATGAGGTATTCACCCTTGTGATTAATAAAATTATACTGTTGATAATCTAAACGTACATGACAGGTACCATTTTGAAAATTTGATGAATGATAGGGACTAAATTCTTTCTCAAAGACTCTTCGATTGTTAGCATCAACAAAATATCCTTTGTTATACGTACTATCAACGACGTAGACTAATCCTTCTCTAAAATACCAGACATCTCTATATACTAAAGGGATAACTAAATGCCCCGATCTATCTATTAAACCCATCCGGGTCGGCTCCAACAGGAAATCAAATCTCCCATCGTGATCAGGATTTCGCTGGACTACTCTTGCAAAACCATCTCTAAACGCCGAAATATCATCGTAGGGTTGCCTGGAAAGCCTCACGCCTTCTTTAGTATGCAAATAGGTCAGATAGCCTTTTTTAAAGTAAATCGTATCATTCGTTTTCCGAATGACTGGCATGTTGATAATCTTTTTGCAGATAAACAGATCGTCACTTGCGTAAACCTCGTCATACTGATTAGCCCAATCGGGCAGATTAATAACTCTTTTCCGTTGAGGTATATCATTCGTGGATGATGATTGGTATTTTGTCGTTTGACTATAGCTATACGTTGCCATAGCAAGCAATAAAAATAGAATTCGCATGAATTTAGAAGGCTGTACCATAATCAATCATCGGGTTTATTCTAATTAATTACATCAATTGTTTCGCTGAATCGCTAGTCAACTTAGTGAATAATTACCTATAAATTATACCTATCCTGAACTGCATTTAAAATTGGCAGTGCATCAGAAATGTATATAAAATAAAATCAACCTCATGCTGGAATAAACTTCAGCAGCCGAGCTCATAATTAATCGACTTATGTCTTAGCAAACCTTTTCTATCAGACTATCACCGAAATCGAGCGTTTACCCAGATAATTCCATTCATTTTCCTGCTTCTAGACCTCCTTGTACGACGTAAAGGTCTTTTTCAACATCATTTACGCACCTTTGCCCAGCGTTTTGTTTTCCGCTTAGAGTCGTAACCTAGCCGCCTGACTCAAACTTGATTTGAGACGAATAGTTTGCCCTTATCTGAATAGCGTCGCTAGCTCCGGTAAAGCCCGAGACTAGCCAGGGTTTGTTACTTTAATCCTTTCTTCCAAAGCATAGAAAGAATGACGGTATTCGCCTAAAAAAAGAGGGCATCTCCTTTCGGAAATGCCCTCTTTCAGTATCAAGTGCTTTTACTTCAGTGCATCAATTAAGGCCTCAGCGGTTACTTTCTGCTGCTCGCCCGTCGTCATATTTTTCAGCGTTAACTGACCAGAGGCGATTTCCTCTGAACCAATGAGTACCACGAAGGGAATTTTCTTTCGGTCGGCGTAATCGAGCTGCTTTTTGAGCTTGGACGACTCCGGATACAACTCGGCGTTGATGCCGGCTTGCCGGACTTTTTGTAACAACGGCAGCGAATAGGTTTCGCCCGCAGCATCGAAATTAGCAAAGAGTACCTTCGTCGTTACGCTCTGATTTTCCGGGAAAAGCTGTAGTTCTTCCATCACGTCGTAAATCCGATCCACGCCCAGTGAAATCCCTACTCCCGACAGGTTGGGCACCCCAAACGCCGCCGTCAGGTTATCATACCGACCACCACCAGAAATACTACCGATCTGCACGCCGCCTGCTTTCACCTCAAAAATGGCTCCAGTGTAATAGCTAAGTCCACGGGCCAGCGTAATATCCAGTTGGATTTTTTTGTCCGAAATTCCCATCGTCCGAATCATCCGCCAGAGCGTTTCCAGCTCCTGCACGCCCTTCATGCCTACCTGCGAATTCTGTAACCAGTCTTTCAGGTTCTCGAAAGTTTCGCGATTCGAAGTCATCGGGGCAAACAGCGGTTGTAGCTTCTTAATGGAGGCATCCGAAAGGCCTTTCTCGCTTAGCTCCTCCTCTACCTTTTCCTTCCCGACTTTATCAAGTTTGTCGATGGCTACAAACAGAGCAGCTTCTTTACCGGCCACCCCAATTACCTCGGCAATCCCGCTGAGAATCTTCCGGTTATTGATTTTGATCGTGAAATCGTTAATCGACAATCCGGCGAAAATTTCGTGTAACATTGCTACGATTTCCGTTTCGCACAACAGGGAATCCGTACCTACAATATCCGCATCGCACTGATAGAATTCGCGGTACCGGCCTTTCTGGGGCCGATCCGCCCGCCAAACGGGTTGCAACTGGTAGCGTTTAAAGGGAAACGTCAGCTCTCCCCGGTTCATCACGACATAGCGGGCAAACGGTACGGTGAGATCGTAGCGAAGCCCTTTTTCGGCGATTTTAGGCGTCAGTTTTTTGTATCCTTCCTCCACATCAGCCGTTTCAATTTTATCCAGGAAATTACCGGAATTCAGGACTTTGAAGAGTAACTGATCCCCTTCTTCACCGTATTTACCCATCAGTACCGACAGGTTTTCCAGCGTGGGCGTTTCGAGGGGTTGAAATCCATATTTCTGGAACGTGCGGCGGATGGTATCGAAAATGAAGTTTCGTTTCACCATTTGCTCCGGACCGAAGTCACGGGTGCCGCGGGGTAAGCTTGGTTTTTGTATACTCATGATCTATGTTTCACAGGAGTGGGGATTTGCTCTCCTGAAGGGCTCTGGTTCATTTTAGACCACAAAAATAGCATTCAAAGCCCGAAGCGAGGGGGATTCATTTAAAATTCCTTTATTTTTAAACGCCCCATTACTTGATTTGTGCGGAAAAACAAGTAGTTTTGCGGTTCATTTTGAGGTTCTGAGTATGAGTATCTGGTATTCCTGGATTACTCGAATCGGTGACCAGTCATACCAAACTGAACAAAATCATGGGTGTATCACAACTGAAGCGTAAAGACCGCAGAAACAAGTCTATCGCTAACAACCGCATCACTACGATCAAACGCCTCTCACTGAAGCCGACGATCAAGAAAGTAGATGTTGAAGCCATCAAAGCTTCTTTCGAACAGAAATAATTGGCAGTTCGGGCATTCTTGCCTATTCTGCCTTTCTATTGATGCATTGAAACCCCGCTAAATGGATTTAGCGGGGTTTTCTTTTTCCTTCTCTTTGTGGGATTTCTCCTCTTTAGGCTTTTGCTTTTTAGCCGCCGCTTCTTTCCGATGAGCCAGCTCCCGGCGATTTTTCCGAAAAAACCGACGCATTTCCTTCCGCGTATCTACCCGTACCCGCATTTGCAGGGCATTGCCGTACATAATCATTCCGCCAACCACGAGGGCAATCGCGTAAATGCCCAGAAGAAACCAGCGATTAAAGACTTCGTTGGTGGACTCTAGCCATACGGCTTTCGCCAGCACAATGATGCCGTACACAAATACAATCAGGCTCACAATCGATAACAGCGTGGATTTGGTCTGCAAACTCATGCGTTTAACGATCTTCCGGCCCGGAGCTTTTTTATATTCAACAATTTTCATAGTTCGTACAGGTTCTTTAAAATACAACCCTGAAAAGAGCCGTATAGTTTGGGGGGTGAAGTACTAGAATTACGCTAAAAAATCCTTTTTTTTCAAAAAGTAGCTGTACACCCGCTAACATCACGTAATTTTCAGTCGCAATCTTACTTTCAAATTTGATATTACCAATGCAGATCGCTCAAAAGCTAACTCTCACGCTGTGCTTATCAGTCGCAGCACTGGGCTTTACCTCGGCTCAGGACCAACGAGCTGTCAAGAAAAACTATCTCGTTAAACCGGAAGAAACGGAATTCTGGGATCCCGAAATCCCAACGGTTACGCCCGGTCAGTCCTATGGCCTGCCCCCCTCGGATGCCATCATTCTCTTTGATGGTAAAAACCTCGACAACTGGGTTACCGTAAAAGACGGCAGTCCTGCCAAATGGGAAGTGAAAGACGGAGCCTTCTCGGTGGTGAAAGGAGCGGGTAACATTTCAACCAAGCAGGATTTCCAGGATTATCAATTGCACATCGAGTGGCGTTCGCCCAATGAGCCTGAGACGCTGAAGAGTCAGGGTAAAGGGAACAGCGGTATTTTCATGCAGGGTATGTACGAAGTACAGGTACTCAACAGCTACAAGAACCGATCGTACCGTAACGGTCAGGCCGGATCGATCTACAAACAAACGCCCCCGATGATCAACCCCATTCGTCCGATGGGTGAATGGAATACGTACGATATCATCTATACGGCTCCCCGCTTTAACCAGAATGGTGGTGTGGAAACGCCTCCGTACGTAACGGTTATTTTCAACGGAGTCATCGTTCAGAACCATACCAAGATTCAGGGTTCAACGGAGTACATCGGTGCTCCGAAAAACGTTCCCCACGGTAAAGGCCCAATCAGTTTACAGGACCACGGCAATGCGGTAAGCTTCCGTAACGTCTGGATTCGCGAACTGTAAGCGACTACCGCGGACAACCTTGAGAGGACAGATTATAGAGAATAGGCATTAGATTCTGGAAAGTCAGCGTCTGATGGCTCTGCTCTATAATCTGTCCTCTTCGATTTAAATCTGTCCGCCGCCGTTTATCTTTGTCGCTTATTCCGTAATCTTTACTCCAGTGAAGCGTCTCATTTCCTTTATTCTTCGTACGGTTCCCCGGCCCGTTTTGCAACGGGTGAGTTATATTCCCCTGAAAATCACGGCGTTTTTCCTGAAAGGTACCGATAAAGAATGTCCCGTTTGTGGCCAGACGTTTCGGCGGTTTCTCCCCTACGGCCGTTTGCAGTCGCGGGCCAATGCCCTGTGTCCCAACTGCCTGGCTCTGGAACGGCATCGGCTGATGTACCTGTATCTACAGGAACGAACCGACTTTTTCAAAGGGAAAAAACGGGTACTGCACGTCGCTCCGGAGCACTGCTTCATGGAACGCTTCGAGAAAATACACGGTGAAGGATACATCACCGCCGACATCGAAAGTCCGCTGGCGAAAGTCAAAATGGACATTCACCAGATTCCTTTCCCTGACAATAGCTTTGATGTTGCGTTTTGTAATCACGTGCTCGAACACGTGGACGACTATCATCAGGCAACCCGCGAACTACACCGCGTGCTGAAACCCGGCGGCTGGGCGATTATCCAGTCACCGCAGGACTGGTCGAAACCGCATACGTTCGAAGATCCTACCATCACCGACCCGAAAGAACGGGAACGTATTTTCTGGCAAAATGACCACCTCCGCCTGTTCGGACAGGATTATGGTCAGGAGCTAGCCAAGGGTGGATTCAAGGTTACTGAAGACCGCTTTGTATTGGAAATGCCTCGCGAACGGGTAGAACGGTACGCCCTGCCGAGTAAGGAGATTATTTATTATTGTCAGAAGTAAACTTTAGACTACCCCGGGTATCCGTATCATACCCGTAAACAACCTGAAAAGTATGAAGTACCATCCGATTCCGAATACTCTATTTGCCAAGAACCGGCAACGGCTTAGTACCCTGCTGAAGCCCAAGTCGATCGCCATTCTTCATTCCAATGACGTACTACCGACCAACGCCGATGGTACGTTGCGGTTCCGTCAGAACAATGATCTCTTTTACGTATCGGGTATCGATCAGGAAGAAAGTATCGTCGTACTGTTTCCGGATGCTCCCGACGAAAAACACCGTGAGATTCTGTTCCTGCGGGAAACGAACGAACACATTGCCGTTTGGGAAGGCTACAAATACACCAAAGAACACGCTCGGGAAGTATCGGGCATTCAGACCGTATACTGGACCCGGCAATTCGACAGCATTCTCCGCACGCTCATTTTCGAAGCCGAACATATTTACCTGAATACCAATGAACATACGCGGGCTGACATCATCGTGGAAAGCCGCGATGCCCGATTCATCAAGCAGTATCAGGAACGCTTCCCTTTACACCAATTCGAGCGGCTGGCTCCGCTGATGCACAATCTGCGGGCCATCAAACAAAGCGAAGAAATTCCCTTGTTGCAGGAAGCCATGCGGATTACGGAAGACGGCTTCCGTCGTTTGCTGAAGTTTGTCAAACCGGGTGTTTGGGAGTACGAAATCGAGGCTGAACTCCTGCACGAATTTGTTCGCCAACGCTCGAAAGGGTTTGCGTACGAACCCATCATTGCGACGGGAGCGAATGCCTGCGTATTGCACTACCTCTCCAATGACCAGCAGTGCCAGGCCGGCGAAGTCATTCTGCTGGACGTGGCAGCCGAATACGCCAATTACAACGCCGACCTGACTCGCTCGATCCCCGTATCGGGCCGTTACACGCCCCGGCAACGGGAGGTATACGAGGCGGTACACCGCGTGATGAAGGAAGCAACGGCTATGCTCGTACCCGGTAACTTATGGGATGAGTACCACAAGGAAGTCGGCAAGATCATGGAAAGCGAGCTGAAAGGCCTCGGACTCATCACCCAGCACGATATTGACCACCAGGACCCCGACTGGCCCGCGTACAAAAAGTACTTCATGCACGGCACTTCCCACTTCCTCGGACTGGACGTGCACGATGTAGGCAGCAAATACCGACGCTTCGAAGCGGGCATGGTATTCACCTGTGAGCCAGGCATTTATATTCCGGAAGAAAAACTGGGTATTCGTCTGGAAAACAATATCTTGATTACCGAAACGGGTAATATTGATATGATGGCAAACATTCCAGTGGACGCCGATGAAATTGAAGCGTTGATGAACGCTTAACCAAAAAAGGGAGCCGAAACGCTCCCTTTTTTGATGTTTTCCAGGGGTGCAACCCCTGGCTATTGGTATTGAACCCGGAACGTGATCTACCATTCAGATTCCTGTTCATCCTTCGGGTAAGTACCCAACCCCGGAGAGGGATTCAATATTCATAAACCTGTATGCAATGTGGGGTACCGCAATCGATCAAACGTATCCGTAGTTCCAACCCGGTAGGCACAGCCTACCCACTCAAAAAGTCCGTAGCGAATGCTACGGACAACCCGCCCCGTTGATACTATCGAATTACATACAGTGACGTTCTATGAGAGACTAGGTGTTGAAATTTCCCACTGGTGCAGGTTTCTTAACCTGCACCCGTTTCTCCTTACTTCATCACACCCTTCCCTACCGAAGACTCAACTCCAAGAAGTTCAACAAACAGAGCTTCGTTGCCATGTGGGCGTGCTATGCACCTTTCTTACTCTGCATTTCCTTCCGCATCTCCAGCACTTCTTCCAGCAGACAATTCATTTTCTCATGCAACTGCTGAATTTCAATTTCCGCTTTCAAATTAATGGCGTAATCGTTGCGGGCCCGTTCGCGGTCCTTGGCTTCCTGCCGATTCTGACTCATCATAATAATGGGTGCCTGAATAGCTGCCAGGCAGGACAAAATCAGATTGAGCAAAATGAAGGGATACGGATCAAACGGTTTTTGCCACAAAAACAGGCTGTTGACGATAATCCAGAGCAAAAGAAAGCTCATAAATCCAATGATAAACTTCCAGCTTCCCCCAAATTCGGCCACGCGGTCAGCCATTTTGTTGCCCCAGCTTTCTTCGCTTTCCGCTTCCGTAGCCGCTACCGTTTGCGTAATCAGCGACTCATCCCCTAGCGTTTGCTGTACCAGTTGCTGCATCTCCAGCAATCGCTGATTCGAGGCAGCATCTGTCAGTTTCCAGTTCTGTAAATGCCGATGCGACTTATTCATCTTATTAATTTTTAACGTTACTATATCGTTTTAATAACCAATACTATAAATCAACCATTTGTACCATTAGCTTTTCCAACTCACGATAGGCACTACCAAAATCAGAATCATACTGTTGCAGATTCAGAGCAAAGGCGTACTGTTCCCCGTTTTTACCAGTGAAATAGCCCGCATAGGCACGGGAGCCGCCAATACTTCCACTTTTGGCCCGTACGTTATCAGCGGCTCGGGTGCCCCTACCCAGATTCTTAACGGTACCGTTTTTTCCAAAAATAGCAATCGTTGAATAAAAGACCGGGAAGTACGGCTCACGGGCTGCAGAGGCTAGAATTTCGGTCATGTTATCCAGGGTAAGTACACTTTGAGGAGAGAGACCGCTGCCATCCTTGATGCGAAAACCGGGTAGTTTCAGTCCTTTGGCTTTCCAGACGTCCTGTAAAGCCCGCACCCCTTCTTCGGTGGTATTGCCATAATTGAGAGCGACCCCAACCGTTTTCAGAAAAGCTTCGGCGTATAAATTGATACTCTGAAAGTTACACTCCGTGATTAAGTCTTTCAGTACGGGTGACTGTACGACACTCAGGGTATCCCGTGTAGCCGGTCGGGCATTTGTACGCAGGTAGTCAAACGCCGTTGTGGGCTCCTGACCCGTCATGATTCCGTTTTCTGCCAACAAATCCCGTAGCGACTGGGCCGCGTACAGGCCCGGATGGGCAATGCTGCCGGATACGCCAAATTCCTTCGGACCTTTGGGTACAAATCCATCCAAAAAATACTGCGTCCCCAGCGGTGACGTATAGATATTAACCTGATCACCTGTTTTGGCAGCATCCGTCCGTACCCGGTTGATGAGCGTGTAGCGGGGCAGTGCAGGCTCCGTTCGCAGCAGAGCGGCCGAATCGCCTACCTGACTACCGGGCTTAAATACGGCCCGGAATTTGTTTTCATTCACATTCAATCCGCTCACCCCCGCCCCGTAGTAGTTGCCCAGATCATCCCAGGGCCAACCGCCGGGTATCGTATTTTCGTCGAAAAGCGTACCGTCACCAATAACCTGACCCGTCACGTAGCGGATGCTTTTAGCCTGGAGAGCGGTCATCCAGCTTTTCAGGAGTTCAGAGAGTGTAGGCGTACTTTTAAATCGACCACTGCCCAGCGAGGGATCGCCGGAGCCGCGAATCCAGAGGTTTCCCAGCAGCGTATCATTGCGGAGGATGCCGTCGGTTTCGAGCGTGGTGGTATACGTATAGTTTTCATTCAGTACCGCCAGTGCCGTAGCCGTAGTGATAAGCTTCATCGTTGAGGCCGGTGGTACGGACTTGCGATGCTGATAAGCCAGCACGGTTTCACCCGTACGCGTCGACTTGATACAGGCGGATACGAAGCCGTGTTGCATGAAAAAACTGGTTTGGAGTGAATCCAAATGGCGGATGAGAGCATCACGTACAAGCGTATCGGGTTTCTGAGCAAAGGTCTGGGAAGAAAAAAACAGCGATAAAAGCAGAAAATAGATGCGATTCATTGGTGTTTGACAAGGAGTAGGATGCTCAACTTCGTAATTCTTTTGGTAGCTTTGCCTGATTTGCTAGCAACTAACTAAGAAGCCACAGGTGTAGACCGACACGAATGTACACCGCTTTTCCGCCTGAAAACAGGGTACGCCCTATGAAATCTTACCCAAAGATGCTTCAGGCAGCAAGCGGAATTCCTTCTCCGATTTAAAACCCTCCATCCCACCATCGGGACACCGCCCTCTGAGGAGTCAGCGGTGGAAGGTTCGGCAAAAACTGGATCGCTGTGGCTGTATGATGATACGATGAAACTAACTTTTTGGGGTGCAGCCCGGCAGGTGACGGGCAGTATGTATTTACTGGAGCTGGAGGATAATTACCGAATTCTGATTGATTGTGGTACCAATATGGAGCGAAATCTGGAAGAGGAGGAAGAAAATAAGCCCTTGTTCCCCTTTGACGCTTCAAGCCTGAATCTGGTGTTGCTCACCCACGCTCACATCGACCATTCCGGGAATATACCCAATCTATACCGCGACGGCTACGAAGGTCAGGTCTTGTGTACGACCCCTACCTACGAGCTTTCCCGACTGCTGTTAATGGATGCGGCTCACCTGAACCAGAAGAAACTGCAACGGGCCACGGGCGATTCCAACAAAAAGAAGAAACGGATGGCCCGCCTCGAAAAAAAGGGCGATCTGTACCTGGACAAACAGGTCGATGACTCCCTGGAAAACTTCGTTACCATCGCGTTTAATCAGAAATTCCAGGTTACGGACAACCTGTGGCTGACCTTCATTCCGGCAGGTCACCTGCTGGGAGCGGCTCACATCATTCTGGAAACGAAAGAAAACGGAGAGAAAAAATCGATTTGCTTTTCGGGTGATCTGGGGCGTAAAAATTATCCCCTGCACGTCGAGCCCAGCCCCGTACCGCAGGTGGATTATCTGGTTTGTGAAAGCACCTACGGTAGCCGTTTACACGAAGATAACCGTTCCCCCGAGGAAGCTCTGGCCGATGTGATTCGCCGTACCTGCATCAATATTCCGGGGCGTCTGATTATTCCTGCTTTCTCAGTAGGCCGGACGCAGGCTTTACTCTTTACGCTGAATCGCCTGTATTCCGAGCAGGGTTTTAAACCGATTCGCGTATTTAGCGACAGCCCCTTGGCTCATTCGACGACGAAAGTTTACGATCGTCACAGCAAATTTCTCAATCCCGAATCGCAGGACTTTAAACAAAAGCACGGTCGTCTGTTCGATTTTCAGAACCTGACTTTTATCGAAAGTGAAAAGGCGAGTCGGGCCATCTCCAATCATAACGAACCCTGTATCATTATTTCAGCTTCGGGCATGGTTTCCGGTGGCCGGGTCGAACAACACGTGGCCGCCAACATCGGCAATCCGTACTGTACGATTCTGCTGGTAGGTTACGCCGCCGAAGATACGCTGGGCTGGCGATTGCTGAACGGACAGAATACGCTACGAATCAAGGACAACGAATACGCGGTTCAGGCAAAAATTGAAAAAATTGATGTCTTCAGTGGACACGGTGATCAGCAGGATCTCGTAAATTTTGTCAAACAACAATCGCCGCAGAAACTTAAAAAGATTTTTCTCATTCACGGCGAAGAAACCTCCATGCAAACCTTTGCCAATCGACTTAATGACGAAGGTTTCGACGATGTCCGGATTCCCCTGAAAGGAGAGAGTTTCGAATTATAAATCGTTTACTAAAGCGGAAAGAACGGCGAGGCATTCGTTACTCAAAATGCTAATTTCCACCGTAACCCCGCTTTTCTTATTACTTTTGTTGTGTTCTAACCTTTGGGTACGTGGCCAATGGCTCACGAATAAGAACTCAGAAACTTGTTTATGCGAACATTACTCGACTTTGAACGGCCCATTGCCGAACTCGAATCCCGAATTGACGAAATGAAACGGCTGGCCGCCGACAAAAACCTTGATGTTTCGGCAGCTACCGCAGTCTTAGAAAACCAGTTAGTAGATCTTAAGAAAGAGACGTTTCGTAACCTGACTCGCTGGCAGCGGGTACAAGTTTCGCGTCACCCCGATCGTCCGTATACGCAGGATTACCTGCACCGGATCTGTACGGATTTTATTGAAATCCATGGCGATCGTCAGGTTGCCGATGATAAGGCGATTGTGGGTGGTTTTGCGAATATCGATGGTCACCCCGTCATGATCATTGGTCAGCAGAAAGGCCGTAATACCAAAGAGCGGCAGTACCGCAACTTCGGTATGCCCAACCCCGAAGGCTATCGCAAGGCCCTGCGTCTGATGAAAATGGCAGAAAAATTCAACTGTCCCATCATTACGCTTATTGATACGCCCGGTGCGTTCCCCGGACTGGAAGCGGAAGAACGCGGACAGGGTGAAGCCATTGCCCGTAATCTTCGGGATATGTTCATGTTAACCGTACCCGTCATTTGTATCGTCATTGGCGAAGGAGCTTCCGGTGGAGCCCTGGGTATTGCCATTGGTGATCAGGTACTGATGCTGGAAAATACCTGGTATTCGGTGATCTCTCCGGAATCCTGCTCGTCGATCCTCTGGCGGAGCTGGGATTACAAGGAACAGGCCGCTGAAGCCCTCAAGCTTACCGCAACGGACATGAGTAGCAATGGACTGGTCGATGGAATCATTCCTGAACCCCTCGGCGGTGCTCACCTCGACCACGACCGGATGTCCGAAATTCTCAAAGGAGAAATCATCAACCGACTCATTGCCCTACAGGCTCTTTCACCCGAAGAACGGATCAATCAACGCATTGAGAAATTCTCAAAAATGGGCGTGTTTGTTGAGTAAGTTTTCGCGATCGGCTACCGTATTTCTGGTACGCCACGGGTAGACCGATCGCTATTCTTCTTCCTATGATTAAAAACCTCATTTTCGATATGGGGAATGTCATCATTGATATTGACGTTCCTCTCACCTATCGGGCGTTTGCCGAACTGGCGGGTATTTCTGAAGAAGAAGCCACGCGTCTGTTTCACGAAAAAGCGTTCTTCCATCAGTTTGAGATTGGAAAAATTAACGAAGCGGATTTTAAAGCGTTGCTTCGTAAAGAATTCAATAGCGACTGGTCGGACGAAACCATCGATACGGCCTGGTGTACGCTGTTGCTCGACATGCCCAAGGCCCGCCTCGATCGCATTCAGGAACTCCGTAAATCGTATCGCGTATTTCTGTTGAGTAATACGAATCCCATTCACGTTCGGGAAATCGTGAAGCGAGCCGCCGCCATGGGCTATGATTTCATGAGTCTCTTTGAAAAACCTTTTCTTTCGTACGAAATGGGTTTCATGAAACCCGATCCGGAATTTTACCGTCACGCCCTCCAGGAAGGGGGTGGCCTTTTGCCGGAAGAAAGTGTATTTATTGACGATAACGCTGATAATATTGAATCAGCTGCAACCGTTGGTATACAAACCATCTGGTTGAATCCGCTCGGCACCGTACTTGATAAATTACTCGATTACTAACCCGCCGGAGCCACATTTCTCGAAAGCCTTGACTGTATGAGCCGTACCCGGCGTCGTTTATATACCCAACTCATTTTATTTGTTCTAACCATTGTGACCACGACGATTGCGGGGGCAGAATGGACGAACGGAACTTCTCTTTTTTACGCCAATCCTCCCTTGACCCTTTCGGACATTCTGGGCGGACTGGCGTTTTCACTTCCTTTTCTGGCAGTACTGACTGTACATGAATTTGGCCATTATTTCACGGCTCGCCTCAACAAGGTTAAGGTTACACTACCCTACTACATTCCCCTCTGGCTCGGCCCTTTCACTACGATTGGTACTATGGGAGCATTTATCAAGCTCCGTAGCCGGGTCAAGACCAATATTCAGTACTTTGACATCGGCATAGCGGGACCGCTGGCGGGCTTTTTCGTGGCTTTGGGCCTACTTTGGTACGGCTTTACCCACTTACCACCACCGGATTATATCTTTACGGTACATCCTGAGTGGCGGCAGTTCGGCAGTAACTATGCCCAGTATGTGTATACCCCACAAGCCATGGAAGGCCGGGGGGCAGTAGGCCTGGGGGATAATCTTCTGTTTTGGTTTTTCAAGAAATACGTTGCCATTGGTACCGTACCGCACCAGTACGATCTGGTGAATTACCCCTTTTTGTTCGCGGGTTATCTATCCCTGTTTTTTACGGCTCTGAACTTGTTCCCCATCGGTCAGCTCGATGGTGGGCACATTTTGTACGGACTTGTGGGGCGTCGGGTTCACCAGATTATATCCCCGATTATCTTCGTGGGATTTCTGTTCTACGCAGGCCTGGGCTGGTTCCGGTACCAGGATTTTGTCGTGGCCGATACCAATGACTTTCTCATTCAGGCGGGATACCTGCTGGCTTATATCGGCATGTTGTTTCTGGCTCTAAGCCGGATTCACGACGATCGACTGATCGTCGTTGCCCTAGCTCTGGGTATTGTACTCAGTCAGCTGGTTCTTAGTTATTTCTTTCCGCAACTCGAAGGCTACCGGGGTTTTGTACCCTTTGCTTTCATGCTGGGACGATTCCTGGGTATTCACCATCCACCAGCCGATTACGAAGTTCCCATTGGCTGGCCCCGTCAGATTCTGGGCTGGTTTTCGCTGGCCGTTTTCGTGGTCTGTTTCAGTCCCCAACCCTTCGTAGTGTATTAAACTTCGGCTTAGGAAAGGATTTTTAGTAATTTTCCCGGGAAGTTAGTATTTCACTTCAACCAACCGAGAACCCTAAACTATAGACGCTGATGTTTCGTTGGCTCGCCGCAAGCCTTTTCCGTTTATCGGGCTGGAAAACTGCCGGTCCTTCTCCGAAAGCATTACCCAAGTTTGTACTCATGGTGGCTCCGCACGCCACTTCTACCGACTTCTTTGTCGGGGTTGGAGCACGGGCCGCCATTGATACCTGGATTTATTACTTAGGAAAAAAAGAGCTGTTCAAACCTGCTCCGGTCGCCTGGTTCATGAAGGCACTGGGTGGTTATCCCGTGGATCGAGGACGAACCAAAAACTTCGTCGACAGTGTAGTCGATCTGTTTAACAGCAAAAAGGAATTTCGGATTTGCATTACGCCGGAAGGGACTCGGGCTGATGTTACGGAGCTGAAAACGGGCTTTTACTACATGGCCTTGGGAGCGAACGTACCGATTGTATTCTGTGCCTTCGATTATGGTCGGAAACTGGTGTACTTTGACGAACCATTCTGGCCTACGGGCAACTGGGAGCAGGACAAAATCGTCATGGCCCGCTTTTTCGATACGGTACACGGAACGAAAAAATCCTGGATACGCAATTATCTGTCTCAGGCCTGATTTTTCAGGTACGCTACCATGCGGCGACCCGCTCGTTCGGAGGCTCCGGTTTCGCCCATTTTTTCGTGTAGATCCTGGTACTGACGCAGCATCTTCTCGCGACTCGTTCCCTGCACAATCTTTTGCAACTCCTGAGCGATCTGTTCGGTCGTTAGGTCGTGCTGAATCAATTCTTTGACGACTTCCTGATTGGCAATCAGATTCACCAGCGAAATATACGGCACGCGAATCAGGCGTTTGGCGATGTGATACGACAATCCGTTGGCCTCGTAGCAGACGACCTCCGGAACGTTAAACAGAGCGGTTTCCAGCGTTGCCGTACCCGAAGTAACCAGAGCCGCGTGAGCAACGGTCAGTAAATCGTAGGACGCATTGGTTACAAATGACACGTCCGATACGGAAGTTTCGTACAGCGTCTCGGACAAGTTGGAAACCTTAGCCACCACAAATTGATAGTCGGGGAACTGGTTTCGTACCGATAACATCTTCGGCAACACCCGGCGTACCTCTTCTACCCGACTGCCCGGCAATAAGGCAATGATCGGACGGGAATCGAGCCTGTTTTTTGTTTGGAAATCCGGATCGGGCGTAAAGGAATCAATGGCATCCAACAGCGGATTTCCTACGTAATCGACCTCGTAATCAAACTTCCGAAAAAAGTCCACTTCGAATGGAAAAATACAAAACATGCGATCCACTACCCGCTTGATCTTCAGTGCTCGTTTCTGATTCCAGGCCCATACTTTCGGGGAAATGTAGTAGAACGTCCGGATGCCGTGCTGTTTGGCAAAAGTCGCCATTCGCAGGTTAAATCCGGCGTAATCAATGAGAATCAGAACATCGGGTTGAAAGGCCAGAATCTGGGCTTTGCATTCCTTCATCTGCCGCCGGATCGTACTCAGATTTTTGGCCACCTCCCAAAAACCCATAAACGCCGAATCGCGGTAATGATGTAGTAATTCGGCTCCGGCCGCCTCCATATCTTCCCCACCCCAGCATTGGATAATCGCCGACGCATCGTGCTGACGAATGCCCTTAATCAGGTTTGATCCGTGTAAATCACCCGAGCGTTCGCCGGCAATGAGGAAGTACTTCATTTAGTTGACAGTTTTCAATTTCTAGTTTTCAGTTTGGAACTTACCGTTTTCAGTAAAACTACGTACTCACTATTGAATGGAATTGGCCCATTACAGTAGCTAAATTACTGAAAACGGTAAACTGCAAATTGAAAACTAGTTTTACCCGAAATACTCCACAAAATTCTTGGGTGTTTCGATGAGTTTCAGGCTGTGGAGCTGGCTGCGGCCCTGCGTGGATTCGGTGACGACGGGGGCCAGAATCTTCCAGATTTCCATGATGAATACTTCACAGGTCGGAATTTTATCCTTCAGAAAATCTACTTCCAGATTCAGATTCCGGTGATCGACCCGCTCGACAATCTGCTCCTTGACGATCTTGCCCAGCTGTTTCATGTCCATCACAAAACCCGTATCCGGATGCGGTGTGCCTTTGACCGTTACAATCAATTCGAAGTTATGTCCGTGATAGTACGGATTGGCACAGGGGCCGAATACTTCAAAGTTCTGTTCGTCGCTCCAACTCGGATTATAAACCCGGTGAGCCGCGTTAAAATGTTCTACTCTTGATACGTATACCATCGTTCAGTGTGTTCTAAAGCCTCGTTTCTATCCGTCACGGTGGGAACGACCTAGCACCGCTGAAAATAGACCGCAAAGGTACGCTTTTCTCAACGGATTTAATACGTAACCTCTTTTAATGATTCCACAGGACGGATTTCGTAGGTTTATACGTCAGCCAAGGTTAAATTTTGATGTTCATTTATAGGATACGTACTATTTTATCTTTTCATATACCGATACGCATTGCAGATATTATTAGATAAATACAATTTATTCATTAAATCTTGACTAGGTTTTCGTAGGGAGTCCTCCTACCTTTGTTTCCTTATATTTTACGCATCAGAAATCTCTCCATACCCTGCGAGTATCTATGATTATTGTTACCGGAGCTGCTGGCTTTATTGGAAGTAATCTTATCCAAAGGCTAAATCAGGATAAATTCAACTTTATCATCGCCGTTGATGATTTCTCGGATCCTGTCAAACGCAAAAATCTGGAAAATAAACAGATTCAGGAGTACGTTGATCGGGAGCATTTCTTCGACTGGCTCGATCAGAATTATCATGAAGTAGAGTTTATTTTTCATATTGGTGCCCGCACGGATACCACGGAATTTAACTACGAGATTTTTGATCATCTCAACGTTAATTATTCCAAGCAAATCTGGCGTAAATGCGTAGCCTACCAAATTCCTTTGGTATACGCTTCGTCTGCCGCTACCTACGGACTGGGTGAATTAGGCTACGAGGACAACGAAACGTTAATCCCTCAGCTTAAGCCTCTTAACCCCTACGGAGATTCTAAAAATCAATTTGATATCTGGGCGTTAGAGCAGGAAGAAAAACCCTTCTTCTGGGCGGGTTTGAAATTCTTCAACGTATACGGCCCTAACGAGTATCACAAAGGCCGCATGGCTTCGGTGATTATGCACGCTCACCGGCAGATTAAGGCTACGGGACAGATGAAGCTTTTCCGTTCGCATAACCCTGAGTTCAAGGATGGCGAACAAATGCGGGATTTTGTGTACGTGAAAGATGTAGTAGAAGTTTGCCTCTTTCTGATGTACAGCCGCAAGCATTCGGGGATTTACAACCTCGGTAGTGGAAAAGCCCGTACCTTCCTGGATCTGGTGACGAACACGTTCAAAGCCATGAACCTGGAACCCCAGATTGATTTCATTGATACGCCCATCGACATTCGCGATACGTACCAGTACTTCACGGAAGCAGCCATGAGTAAACTTCGTTCCATTGGTTATGAAAAGCCCTTCCACACGCTGGAAGAAGGCGTTGCCGATTACGTAGGGAATTATCTGGCGAGCGAACGTTACGTATAAAACGACTCAATACTTTTAAGTCGACGCCTGGAGAACTTTCTTCAGGCGTTATTTTTTATAGAGGTTTACAAAAACTTAATACTCCGATTGAACGACGGCGGTTCGATTACTCAACGTCTGATTTATTTTTGCGGTATGAACTATGATCTGATCCCTTCTCCCTGTTTTGTACTGGAAGAAGCCAAATTAAAGCGTAACCTGGAGTTGCTTCGCTACGTGCAGCAGCAGGCCGGGGTAGAAATCATTTGTGCCCTGAAAGGCTTTTCGATGTTTAGTACGTTCCCGATGCTTCGGAATTACCTAGCCGGAGCCACGGCCAGTAGTATCAACGAAGCCCGGCTTATCAACGAAGAATGGGGAACAAAAGCCCACTCTTACGTACCCGCCATTCGGGAAGATGAAATTGAAGAACTACTCGAACGCTCGACGCATCTGACCTTTAATTCCTGGCGTCAATTCGAAAAATTTGGCAAACAGGCGGCAGCAGCTGGTGTTTCTGTAGGCATTCGTATCAATCCGCAGTATTCCGAAGTCACCACGGATTTGTACAATCCCTGCGTGCCGGGTTCGCGTTTAGGCGTGATTCGTGCCGTACTTCCGGATCAGCTTCCGGCCGAAATTGAAGGGCTACACTTTCATACCCTTTGCGAGAACGATTCGCATACGCTGGAGCGGACGCTCGTACACGTCGAGCAACGGTTCGGTGATTTACTTCAGCAGGTTAAATGGCTCAATATGGGCGGCGGCCATCTCATTACGCGGGCCGATTACGATCCAGAGCATTTGATTTCGGTATTAAAAGCGTTTAAGGCCAAGTTTCCACACTTGAAGATTATCATGGAGCCGGGTTCAGCCGTGGGCTGGCAAACGGGTGTACTGGTTTCAACCGTACTCGATGTAGTGGATGCTCAGGGAATCAATGTGGCCATGTTGGATACATCCTTTTCGGCTCACATGCCCGACACCCTGGAAATGCCCTACAAGCCGCGGATCATCGGGGCTCATCAGGACCCCGTGGCCGGTAAACCTACCTACCGCATGGGTGGCAGTACCTGTCTGGCCGGTGATTACATGGGTGATTACAGTTTCGACGCGGATTTGCAGGAAGGCGACACGATCGTTTTTGACGATATGATTCACTACACCATGGTGAAAACGACGACCTTCAACGGCGTGAATTTACCCAGCATTGGTATCTGGAAAGAGAACGGCACCTTTGAACTCGTTCGCAGCTACGGCTACGAAAGCTACAAGGACCGACTTTCCTAATCGTGATAAAAGGGGCTTGAAAGCCCCTTTTTTATTGAATTCGAATGAACCACAGCGAACAGCCTTCCTGACAAATTGGATCGAGCCGTAAGGTATCATTTCGCACCCGATAGCCGTGCCGGTTCCCGCCGTATTGTGCACTCGTATCAGCGGGTGATCGATGAAGGTAGAGGTATTCACGGTTGATAGTATAGCTACGAACCGACGCGTAATTTCTCAATTCAACGCCCGTAGCTACCACGGTGGAATCCTTTTGAAAACGTAAGGTTTGGGGAGGATTCAGTGGAATTTTGTGGGTATACGGTTTTCCATTCCAATCCCCTCGTTCGACCAGCAACCACTTTCCTACAATGCCTTCTCCAGTCGCTCGTTCGATTCCTTCCAGTGGGTCTTTCCGGCAGGCCGTTGCCAGGATCAGCAGGGTTATTGCGAGTACGTAGGTTTTCATAGCTTCCTGATTAAATAATTTATCGAATGCGTACGTAAGCCGAATGACAACCCTCCACACAGGGCGGTATAATCCATAGCGTATCCGGACTGAGTTTATAGGCAAATTTGTAAGACTGCTTATTCGTCAGTATCAGATGGGAATCATCCATCGAAAATTTTTGGGAAGGTACATTCCCTAAATTCAGCACGTTCTCATTGCGAGTAAACTCAATGATCTCTGCCGTATCGGCTGCTACGGGCACCGTATACAGGCGATCGCCCGGTGAATAGCTGTACTCAAACAGCCGCCATTTCCCGTAGATTCTTGCGTCGTACGCCTGCTCTTTTTCACAACCCATCAGGAGTGTGACCAATGCTAGTATTCCAACCTTTTTCATGAGTCATTCATTTTGTACAAGACCCCCTTCGTGAAAAGATCGTTGGAATGTTGTCGGATGAACTGGTATTTTTCTAGGATAGCTAAACAAAAAATGCCAGCTTCCGCTGGCATTTTTCAAACCTTTATACTGCACAAGTACGTTTATCCTACTTTTTCCACCACCAGGTTATGGTTCGTGTAAATACAGATGTCAGCGGCAATGTGCAGACTTTCGCGTACCATTTCTTCAGCTGATAAATTGGTCGCGTGTTTCTTCAATGCAATGGCTGCTGCCTGAGCAAAGTTGGAGCCGGAACCGATGGCAGCAATACCATTTTCGGGTTCCAGTACATCACCCGTACCGGAGATGATGAGAATCTCCTCCGAATTAGCAACGATCAGCATGGCTTCCAGCTTTCGGAGGTAGCGATCCGTACGCCAGTCTTTCGCCAGCTCAATGGCGGCCCGCTTCATATTCTGACCGTAGGCGTTGAGCTTTTCCTCAAAGCGTTCAATCAGAGTGAATGCATCGGCCGTACTACCCGCGAATCCAGCGACAATTTTTCCGCCCGACAATTTCCGGATTTTTCGAACGTTGGCTTTAGCTACCGTATTTCCCATGGTAGCCTGCCCATCAGCACCCACTACCACTTCGCCATTATGTACGACGCCCAGTACGGTTGTCGAGTGAATTTCTGCTTCTTTCATTGCTTATTCATGGTTAAAAAAGCGGCCCCGAATCCAAATCCGGGGCCGCTTTATGCGATAGTTGACCGTTTCAAGTTTTCCGTTTGCAGGTATGATCGACTGCAACTGTTGCTAGCAATAGCTCCTGACTGAAAACGGAAAACCCTAAACTGAAAACTCATTATACCAGCATCCGCATCGGATCTTCGAGGAGTTGCTTGAACGTTTGCAGGAAGGCTGCTCCCGTTGCTCCGTCAACCGATCGGTGATCGCAGGCTAGCGTTACTTTCATGATGTTAGTAGCGTAGAACTCACCGGCATCATTCACCGCTACGGTTTTCTTGATTCCGCCTACGGCCAGAATACAGGAGTCCGGAGAGTTGATGATCGGATTGAATTCTTCAACGCCGAACATGCCCAGGTTCGAGATACTGAAGGTAGAACCTTCCATATCTTTCGGCTGAAGCTTTTTGTTTTTGGCTTTTCCGGCGTAGTCTTTCACTTCGGTAGAAATCGTCGAAAGCGTTTTCTGATCGGAGTTGCGGATTACAGGTACCACCAGACCGTCTTCCACTGCTACCGCTACACCAATGTTGATGTACTTGTACCGACGGATTTTATCGCCCAGCCAGGAAGAATTCACGGCGGGGTGTTCCCGCAGAGCCAGAGCCGCGGCCTTGATGGTAAAGTCATTGAATGAAATTTTCGCGGGCGATATTTCATTCAACTGCGAACGCAGCTTGATGGCTTTGTCCATCGTAATTTCCATCGTCAGATAGAAGTGCGGAGCCGTGTACAGCGACTCAGACAAACGACGGGCGATGGTTTTACGCATTGACGAGACGGGCAGGTCTTCGTACTCACCCGCGGGCTCAGGAACCGCTACGGGTTTCTGTGGCTGAGCGGCCGGTTGGGCCGGTGCCGCCGCCGGAGCTGCTGCTGCTGGAGCCGAAGCTTCTTTCGCCGCTGGCGTAAAGGTATCGAGGTCTTTCTTCACGATGCGTCCGTTTTCACCGGAGCCCGTTACGTCAGAAAGGTTGATGCCTTTGTCTTTGGCAATGGATTTAGCTAACGGAGAGGCTTTGATACGGCCTTCGGCATCGCTGGATTGCGTTGCATCAGCCGCCTGTTCTTTCGAATCCTCAGCCGGAGCTTCGGCTTTGGTTTCTTCAGCCGCGGGAGCCGTTCCATTTTCAGCGTCGAGAATAGCCTGATAGTTGGCTCCTTCTTCGCCTACGATCGCAATGATCTGGTTGACCTTCGCCGCCTGACCTGCTTCCACGCCTACGTACAACAGCGTACCGTCTTCGTAGTTTTCCAGTTCCATCGTGGCTTTGTCGGTTTCGACTTCGGCCAGGATGTCGCCATTTTTAATTTTATCTCCTACGTTTTTGACCCAGTTGGCAATGACGCCTTCGGTCATCGTATCGCTCAGTAAGGGCATGCGGACCGCCGTCGCTTTGATGCTCGACAGATCCACTGCTTTACTTTCTGATTTTACAGGAGCGGCCGGAGCAGCGGGAGCCGGTTCAGCGGCCGGGGCTTCGGTTTTTTCCTCAGCCGGTGCGGAGCCATTGGCAGAGCCGCCATCGAGCAGAGACTGATAATCTTCTCCGGGTTTGCCTACCACAGCCAGTACTCCATTCACTTCTACAGCTTGCCCTTTGTCGGCAGCTACGTATAAAAGAGTACCATCTGCGTAGTTTTCCAGTTCCATCGTGGCTTTATCGGTTTCAACTTCGGCCAGGATATCTCCGGATTTAACGGTATCGCCCACTTTTTTGAGCCACTCAGCGATGACCCCTTCAGTCATCGTGTCACTCAAAAGGGGCATACGAATTACTTCTGCCATGTGTAAACTAACGGAAAGGGTTTAGGAACAGAATTGCGGGTCAAAAATACGTCTGATTCTCAGAATTCGGCACGTGGATCCGTTAAGTTTTCCAACATACTTGATTCTCAGGACGTTCCCCGCAACAAAATTATCTACGAGCTTAAAGCGATCTTTTGATTCAGCGTTTTGGGCTTCTTCAGCGAACTACCAGCGGCTATGAATGCCCAAAGAAAGCAAAAAAAGAGAGAAGTCAGGGGCTGATTTCTCTCTTTTTTCGTTAGGCCTGAACGGGAATCATCTTCATCCGCTGTACAGCGTAATCCTCCTTGCCGTATTTCCGCAGCACTCGATAGTGCGATTGCAGGGCGGTCCAGAAGGTTTTGTTTTCAATATACTGAATACCGTGGTCCGCGGCTGTCTCTTTTACAATCCTGGAAATTTCGGGATAGTGTATGTGACAGATTTTGGGGAACAAATGGTGTTCAATCTGGAAATTCAATCCACCACACAGGAAATAGGCTAGCGTACTGTTGCAGGAAAAGTTAGCCGTCGTCTGCATCTGATGTACAGCCCAGGATTCTTCAATATTGCCATCGCCATTAGGTTCAGGGAATTCGGTATGTTCAACGATGTGAGCCAGCTGAAACACTAAACCCAGTACCAGTCCTTCAAAGAAGTGCATAATCAGAAAACCAATGACGAATTGCCACCAGGTAATGGACAGCAGGCACAGAGGCAGTACAATGAACAGCGTATAATAAAACGCCTTAAAGAAAAATAAATTAAAGTACTCCTTCTTGGGATGAGCTCGGTTAGGCGTTTTGCCGATGTTCTGTTTGAAGAACTTAACGTAGTCTTTCCGTAGTACCCAGCTTAGCGAAGCCAGTCCGTACAGCAGGAAGGCGTAGATGTGCTGATATTTATGAACGGCATTGACCGGCTCATCTTCGTCGATACGTACGAGGCCGGGTGCAATCTCCAGATCTTCATCGTGTCCGGGAATGTTCGTGTACGTGTGATGAACAATATTGTGGGTGATACTCCAAACGTAGGGATTACCACCAATGAGGTTGAACGTCAAACCCAGCGTACGATTGAGCTTAGAACTCTCAGTAAACGAACCGTGTACGGCATCGTGACAGATATTAAAACCAATAAAGGCACAGGTCATTCCTAGGGCAATGGACAGCAGTAGCATTACCCAGGCGTTGAATTGATTGGAAATAATCAGGCCGTATAGAACCCAAAACAAAACCAGAAAAAAAATGGTTTTATTCCACATGGCCTGATTGGCGTGCTTGGAAATGTTGTTCTCTTCAAAGTAAGCGTCGACTCGCTGACGGGCATCAGCGAAGAAAGTAGATCGGCGTTTGTCGACAAAGCGAAGTTTTGACATTCAGAGTAATTTCAGGAGTAGATGAATAAAGCGAACCGTACGTTTTGCTTATAGAACTGTTAATAGTGGAGAAGGCAGTTCCTCAAACATACTAAGATTTAAACGAACTATCGGTAAAAAGTATATAAAAAATACGAGTCTTTTTAGGGCTCGTATTTTTTAGACAATTAGCTTATTGTATTAATTATTTGTTTAAAACGTCTGATCTTTTACTTAATCTACTGATTAGGTGCTATTTCTTACGTATAGCTCTCTATTTAAGTAGTCAAACGTTTAAGTTTTGCCTTAGCTTTCCAGTTTCAATACAGCCATGAATGCTTCCTGTGGAATCTCTACGTTTCCAACCTGACGCATCCGTTTTTTACCTTTCTTCTGTTTCTCCAGCAGTTTACGTTTCCGGCTAATATCCCCACCGTAACACTTGGCCAATACGTCTTTACGCAGAGCTTTGACAGTTTCCCGGGCAATGATTTTCTGACCGATTGCCGCCTGAATAGCAATTTCAAATTGCTGACGCGGCAGTAACTCGCGAAGTTTTTCACACAGACGCTTGCCCCATTCGTAGGCTTTATCGCGGTGTACAATGGCCGACAAGGCATCCACTTTCTCGCTATTCAGCATGATGTCGAGTTTCACCATGTCCCCTTCCTTGAAGCCCAGGTATTGGTAATCCAGCGAAGCGTAACCGCGGGAGATCGTTTTCAGCCGATCGAAGAAATCAAATACGACTTCAGAAAGCGGCATTTCGAACTGAAGCTCGATCCGGTCAGACGTCAGGTACACCTGATTTTTCAGGATGCCGCGTTTGTCCATACATAACTTCATGATGGTCCCCACGTACTCGCTCTTTGTAATGATCTGAGCGGCAATGAAAGGCTCTTCAATGGACTCAATGTGGTTGGGTTCAGGCATTTCCGATGGAGCTGAAACCTTCAGTAATTCCTCCTTCGTCGTCGTCACGTTAAATTGCACGGACGGAACGGTGGTAATCACTGTCATGTCGAACTCGCGTTCCAGACGCTCCTGTACAATTTCCATGTGCAGCATTCCCAGGAAGCCGCAACGGAAGCCAAAACCCAGAGCCGCCGATGTTTCGGGTTCCCAGATCAAAGCCGCGTCGTTGAGTTGCAGCTTTTCCATCGCTTCACGAAGCTCTTCGAACTCACTCGTATCTACCGGATAAATCCCGGCGAATACCATCGGTTTTACGTCCTCAAACCCTTTGATGGCCTCAGCAGCCAGCCGGTCCATCCGCGTGATGGTATCTCCTACTTTTACTTCTTTAGCGGTTTTGATACCGGAAATCAGATACCCTACATCACCCGTTTTGATGACGTCGCGGGGTTCTTTTTCCAGACGCAGTACGCCAATTTCATCGGCGTGATATTCACGACCCGTAGCCATGAATTTAATTTTATCACCTTTCCGGATTTCTCCGTTGTAGACACGGAAAATTACTTCGATACCGCGGTAGGAGTTGAATACGGAGTCAAAAATCAGCCCCTGGAAAGCTCCATCGGGTTCGCCCTTGGGAGCGGGAATCCGATGAACTACGGCAGCCAGAATTTCAGCAATACCGATGCCTTCTTTGGCCGAAGCGTGGATAATATCCGAACGCTCACAGCCGATCAAATCCACAATCTGGTCGGATACTTCTTCGGGCATGGCACCCGGTAAATCAATTTTATTCAGTACCGGGATGATCTCCAGGTCATGTCCTAAGGCCAGATACAGGTTACTGATGGTCTGGGCTTCGATTCCCTGAGAGGCATCCACGACTAATAACGCTCCTTCGCAGGCAGCAATGGAGCGGCTTACTTCGTAACTAAAATCGACGTGGCCCGGCGTATCAATCAGGTTGAGTACATACTGCTGCCCTTCAAATTTGTAATCCATCTGAATGGCGTGCGACTTGATCGTAATCCCCCGCTCGCGTTCGAGATCCATATCATCCAGCAGCTGATTTTGCATTTGTCGCTGGGATACGGTTTGGGTTTGTTCGATCAGACGGTCTGCCAGAGTACTCTTGCCGTGATCAATGTGGGCAATGATGCAGAAATTGCGAATGTTATTCACGTGTTATGGTCAGTTGAACAGCTTCGGGCTGTTGGCTTGCTGGCTTTAAGCTACTTTATCGATCCGGAAAATGCACGGGTACCTTTCGTTCCCACTTCGTCTTTCCGTTCGAATCTCCAAAAATACACTCAATCTACCGAAAAGTCGCAACACTCCTGCCAAAAGCCCCGGAATGTTTTGGAGAAATCGTATTCTCATTAGAAAATCAACGCTCGCCTCCGATATTGCAAATGGATTTTTAGACGACTTCATGAAACGAATAGTACTAGTAGGTCTTTTGCTGGCGGGATTCGGTACAGCTTCGGCTCAAACCCCGGCGGATTTTCAAAAAGACAGTCTGCGGCGAGCTTACGACCGCGAAACCATTTTTGTATTCGGCAACGGTACCCGCTTTGCCAAGGGCGGACGGGCGTATGCATCGGGCATTCGACAGAAGAATCTGGAGCGGGAGTTTGAGTTCTCAACCGCGGGCCTGTCTGAATACAAGGCGTATCGCAAGCTGCGTACCATTTCTTCGATTCTGACGGTAGCCTCGCTCGGTACCACGATCGTGGGCCTTACCAGTGTCAACAATCGGGGCAGTAATGCCTACTGGGCCTGGTGGGGAGCCGGTATTGCTATTGGGCTGGGTAATGGGGTCATCAGTGGTCAGGCGAATAATCGGTTACAACAGGCGGTCTGGATTCGAAACCGGGATGCATTGACGAGGTGATACTTTTTGAATGTTTGAATTGTAATTATTTTTTCTGGATCGTTACAAGCGTTTGGGTGAAGTTAGGGTTTGGTTGGTACGTGAGATTATGATTATTGAAGTCACCTACGAGTTCCCGGGATTGATCCCAGGCTAATCAGATTGAACCCCGCTGGGGTTCTTTGGTGAATGAGGAATAGAGACCTACTTGTTACGTTTATCAAACCTTACACTTTTCAAACATCAAACTTTATTAAACTCCCCACCCGTATCAAACCTCTCTCAAACGCTTCCTTTTCTTCCCAATACACCCGTAATGTTTATCTAATGAAGCACCAATTCAGAAAAATTTCCCTGGCTTTCCTACTGGGAATGACCTTAATGACGACTGCGGCGGAACGCGTTCTCGCTCAGGGACCAACGATCAACCGGGCCGATTCGCTGTACATTCGTCAGCATTACACCAAACTGGAACGGATGATTCCGATGCGGGACGGCGTGAAGCTTTTCACGTCCATTTACATTCCCAAGGACGAATCGAAGAAGTACCCCATCATGCTCGATCGTACGCCCTACAGCGTGGCTCCCTACGGCGAGGAAAAGTACAAAACGAGTATTGGTCCTTCCATGCTTTTCGCCCGGGAAGGGTACATCATTGTCTATCAGGATGTTCGGGGCAAATACATGTCCGAAGGAGACTTTGTATCAGTGAAACCCTTCAATCCTAACAAAACCAAACCAACGGACGTAGACGAAAGCTCGGATACCTATGATACCATCGACTGGCTTTTAAAAAATTTGCCGACCCATAATGGCAAGGTAGGCACCTGGGGTATTTCGGCTCCCGGTTTTTACACGACCATGACTGCCATCGACGCTCACCCCGCCCTGAAAGCGGCCTCGCCCCAGGCTCCGGTAACGGACTGGTTTATGGGAGATGACCGGCACCACAACGGAGCCTTCTTTCTGATGGGTACCTTTTCGTTTTTATCGTCGTACGGAGCACCCCGCCCCCAGCCTACCACGCAAACGGCCCCGCAGTTCAGTGCGTTTGGCACACCGGATTCGTACGAGTTCTATAAAAAGCTAGGTCCGATCAAAAACGTTAACGAGAAGATCTTCAAGGGTACGAATGCCATCTGGAACGAGATGATGGAAAACGAGACCTATAACGCATTCTGGCAGGCTCGTACGCCGGTGCCTCACCTGAAAAACGTAAAGCCTGCGATTCTAACCGTCGGGGGCTGGTTCGATCAGGAAGATTTGTACGGACCTCTGAAAACCTTTGCCGGGATTGAAAAGAACAGTCCGAAGACCGAGAATTTTCTCGTGATGGGCCCCTGGATTCACGGCGGCTGGTCACGCGTCAAGGGCGATGTACTGGGCAATATTCGATTTGATTCAGATACGGGCCCTTTTTACCGGGAAAACATTGAGCTAGCCTTTTTCAATCACTACCTGAAAGACCAACCAGACCCGAAGCTCCCGAAAGCGTACATTTTTGAAACGGGTTCGAATCAGTGGAAAAAGTACGACGCCTGGCCGCCGAAGCAGTCGGAGGAAAAGAATCTGTACTTCCACCCCAACGGCCAGTTGTCCTTCGAAGCTCCCAAGGCCAATTCCTTTATGGAGTACCTCAGTGATCCGGACAAGCCCGTACCCTTTACGAGCGAAATCCGGAACATTCGCGGAGCTGACTTCATGTACGAAGATCAGCGATTTGCCGCCACGCGTCCTGACGTACTCGTCTACGAATCGGAGGTACTAACGGAAGATGTGACCATTTCCGGAAACGTGATGGCCGACCTGTTTGTATCGACGACGGGTACAGATGCCGATTTTGTGGTCAAACTCATTGATGTATATCCTGGGGATGCTCCCAATAACAGTCCAATTGCGGGTACGAAAATGGGTGGTTTTCAGTTAATGGTACGTGGCGAAGTCATGCGTTCGAAATTCCGTAAAAGCTTCTCCAAACCCGAAGCCCTCGTACCGAATCAGGTAGCAGAAGTAAAATTCGACATGCAGGACGCGGCTCACTGCTTCAAGAAAGGTCATAAAATCATGGTACAGGTGCAAAGCTCCTGGTTCCCGCTGGTAGACCGTAATCCGCAGAAGTTCGTCAACATTTATAAAGCCAGCGAATCCGATTTTCAGAAAGCTACGCACCGGGTGTATGCTTCGCCGAAGCAAGCTTCGCATGTGAAGGTGCGGGTGGTGAAGTAAGGAAGGTATAGCAGACATTAGGAAAGGACGGAGAAATATCCGTCCTTTTTTATATAAAAAGTTTGATAACCTTACTCGCCCAGAGTTTCATTGGGGCAGAATAGTACCTGATCGTTTTTAAAGTATTACCTACATTCCTATGCAAATTGTTTTAACGGGTAGCTCTGGCCGGGTTGGACGAGCCATTTATCAGGCACTTGCTGCCAAACACCAAGTGATAGGTATTGATCGGTCGCCTTTCTCTACGACAAAGATTGTAGCCGATTTTGTTGACACTGAGTTGCTGGTTCGAGCAATGCGGGGGGCTGACGCTGTCATTCATACAGCTGCTCTTCACGCCCCTCACGTAGGAATAGTTCCTGATATTGAATTTCATCGTATTAATGTGGAAGGCACTCTTCTGGTGCTTGAAGCTGCCCGGACCGCTGGCCTGCACCGCCTTGTATTCACTAGTACCACTGCTCTATTTGGCCAAACAATTGATGGGGGCGTTGCTGGCTGGGTTACGGATGAGACCATCCCTAAACCCCGTAGTATTTATCACCAAACAAAATTAGCCGCCGAATCTTTGCTCCAGGAAGCAGCCGATGAATCTTTAGCTATCCGCGTGATTCGTATGTCTCGCAGCTTTCCAGACCAAGCTGACGTGATGGCTATGCATCGCTTATCTAGAGGGGTAGATATTCGTGATGTCGCCGACGCACACGTAGCTGCACTCACTAACGATGGGCCTTTCTATCAAAGCTATATTATCTCTGGGAAAACCCCATTCCTACCCGAAGACTGTTCGCTATTAGCTATTAATTTAAAAGAAGTGATTCGGAAACGTGCTCCGGAATTACTGATAGCCTTTCAAAAGCGGGGCTGGGAACTACCTTCGTCCATCGATCGGGTATACGACTCAAGCTCAGCACGATTAGGCTTAGGGTGGACGCCTCAATATGGCTTCGAAGAAGTATTATCGCAATTGGATCGTCGAAGTCTGGAAGTGCTTCCGGTTCATATTCGTCATAATCATTTGGAAGAATAGTACCCTGCTTACCCCAATTACAAATCGGGGCATTTTTGGTCAAGCGTCTGAGACGCGAAACCTGCCACCCCGATCATTCCATGATGGTTTCAAACCGGGGTGAGTCGAGCGGAGACAATTGTTATTGCTAATTCGTTGAATAGGGCTGTTCCTAAATACATGAGGAACAGCCCTATTTATTTCTACATAAAGAGCACCCAATGAAAGGAATGCTTTCGTCATGCCTTATTTTGTGCCGGTGTAATTAACCACTGTTGATCCCTAACTTAATATGTCCCGGAAACTTTATCTAGTAGCATCCTTTTTGTTCCTTACTCTACTTCAGCACTTTGCTTTTGCTCAGTCAGCAAGTATTACCTGGACGCCTACGACCCGCCTTACGTATCAGGATTTTCAGATTAGTCCGGCCGGAAATTCCATTCACCTTTTGCTTAATTATGAATATGAATTAATTCCACAACCTTTTGGCAAATACACTCCTATCGTCAAAGCTACTGCCACACTTGACCCTACCCTTTCTACCCTCTCAGAGGCCAATGAGATCAATTTACGATATGCTCAGATTTACTTCAATATCTATGGATATGGTGCGAGGCTGATCCAGGTGAAAACGGTAGAAATGGGCACTTTACAAGGAAATACAGAGTCGATAAGATCGGTAATGAATCGCCATTACGGGCAAATTAGTCTACGCGTGAAACAATTGACGAACGCTTTTGATACGGACCTAAAAGTAAAGCCCGTTCCTGAAGTTCTGGATCAATGGGAACGTGACGTACAGCGTTTAACTGAAGAAACTCCAGAAGTTGAAATAAAAAATCAATTGAGTAAATGGCAATTGGGAATGTACGCAGGCGTAGGTCGGAACGTTATGCAGGGAAAAACCAAATCATACTTTACGGATGCCACGAGTTTTAATTTCGGTTTTTCTTTCGATGTAAAGAAATCACGATTTAGCTGGGATATGAATTTAGGCTTTAACCGAACTATAGATTATTTCGAACGCAGGGGCGTGTGGGAGCCCGGAACAAAAGCTAGCCTGGCAACCTTCGAGTTTACGTACGGGCGAAAACTTCAGCGGCAAGACTGGCTTTGGGTTCCTTACGTAGGACTTGGAGTCAATGAATTCACTCCCAGAGGAAACGATGACAACGATCGTCGTAATTTGACGGGTTATGTGCCCGTAGTTGGTCTGGAAATCACTCGTTACCTCAAGCATACGATTCACCCCGGCCAGCGATCCGGTTTCTTTTGCAAAACCCGTTTATCAGCCAGTCCTACCACGTTCTTTACAAACTTTACCGGCACACACCTTAACTTACGATTAGCCATTGGCTTCGATGCTGCTAGAGTAAGAAAAGAGATGGCTTACGTGAAGAAGAATGTGGTCATTTAACACCTGTTCATCCCGCTTTGTAATTGTTGTTGAATGCCCTGCTTGCCCCGATTGGTAACCGTCATGGAGAGATCGGGGCAAGCAGGCGAGTGAAGCGGATCCAAAATGCGATAAGTAACTTTCAGCAAACTTCCATTTCTCTACTGACATAGGGCTGTCATTCTTACCTCGCTCCTTTGCGAGGTCATTCAACAATCCTATCGCTTATGGAGATCGTCACCATCGAACCTTTCTATTTTGTGGGCCTTGCCGTTCGCACGACGAATGAAAACGGGCAGGCAGCCCTGGATCTGGGCACTTTATGGAAGCAATTTCTATCACAAAACCTCATCGATCAGATTCCTGACCCATTAGACTCTACCCTGCATTGTCTCTACACCGATTACGAACAGGACCATACCAGGCCCTATACTGCCTTACTCGGCTGTAAAGTTCGTTCGCTGGACCATGTTCCGGAAGGGTTTGTGGGGAAGACGGTAGCAGGCGGCACCTACGGCGTATTTAAAACAGCAGGAAAACTCAGCGAAGGCATTGTCTATCAGCAGTGGCTAAGAATCTGGAACACGGATCTCAACCGAAACTACACCACTGACTTTGAAGTATATACGACCAATAATCCAGAGGACGAAGTTGTCGCTATTTACATTGCCCTAAACGACTCCGCTCGTCTTGATTAGTAATCATCATAGAATGATCAGGGCATTTTTGGTCAAGCGTCACAGACGCGAAACCATTCCACCCCAATCATTCCATAACGATTTAAAATCGGGGTGAGCTAAATTTTTTCGTTACTTCGCCCCTGTTCTCAAACCTCTCTAAACTGATGAAATTTCTCTTTGCTGGCTTTTTTTTCGTAAGCCTAACCGCCTGCCAATCCCATGATGACCTTCAGGGAACCTGGCAATTAGTATCCTCGGCTAAAATCGAAAAGGGTCGAACCACTACGGATGATTGGTCGGGTAAGAAAATGATCAAAATTCTGAATGCGACTCATTTTTCATTCCTGAATCACGATACAAACGGCGGGAAAGATTCTACGACAGCCTCGTTCGTAGCTGGCGGTGGTACCTATACCCATGAAGGAGATCGGTACACGGAACAGGTAGAATACTGTAGTTACCGACCATACGAAGGAAAAAGTTTTGATTTTACTGTAGAAATTAAACAGGATACGCTTATTCAGACGGGCAAGGAAGAAGTGAAGGAGATGGGTATTAACCACGTTATCGTGGAGAAGTACGTCCGGGTTAAAAATTAAGCAGCCTGTTTCAATCCTACTGTCTTTTTTAATCAGCCCGGTTCGTACCGGGCTTTTTCTTACCCAATCTGTTTCTTCCTGTCGATACAGTTCAGACGATGTTTTCAGCAATTCAGTCAGGTTCGTCTATAAGCTACGCATCTCTTCTACTAGGTTCGTGGAAACAAAAGCCATGAACTATTTTTTTATCACGTTAGCCCTGCTGGTCAGTACCGTCGCCCGAGCTCAGTACCAGCCCCTGGGGGCCATCACGCAACCCGTCGAAGGTTTCGTCATCACTACGCAGGGCGATACGCTGGTCGGTGAAGTTCGTATTGTTTCACTTACGAACGACTCACCCGCTAGCGTAACCGTACAAATTCCCGATCACGAAAAGCAGAAGTTCAGGAGTCTTGAACTGCGGGTAATTGCCCAGCAGATTCCTGATTTCGCGTACCGAACGGGCAGCATTCCCCGCGAACGCGAGTATGTACTGTTTGAACGCGTTACGAATCCGAGAACTGATAAATCAGTATTACTGGAACGATTGACGCCAGCGGACGGTCCTTTGGCTCTGTATTTCGATCCTTCGGGTTGGAAAAATTCGCCGGGATTTACCTTCGGCAATTTCACCATTAGCCGGGAGCAGGAACTCAGCTATATTCTGGTGAAAAACAATCATGCTTTTTTCCTGGCTCGTCCGACTGACGTTGAGCAGATTCACCAAAAAGTCATGTCCGACTGCCCAGCTTTTCTAGAGCGTTATCCAACGGCTACACGTCGCGACTGGCAAGAACTGGGCGAACGCGTGGTCTTCTACAACCAATCCTGCCCGTAATTCAAGCTACAGAACTTATTCCATCTACCACATTCTGAGTTATCTATTCATGAAAAAGTATTGGCTGATATTCTTCACCACCGTGAGTCTGACTGCCTGCGAGCGTTCTATTGATTCGTTTACGCTCCGGATCGAACCCGTTTTTGCTCGAATCACCCAACTTCCTGAAACGGGACAAGTTTCCAAACCACTCCGGATCAACCTTCGGGTGCAGGAACCCAATCCGTGTTACCAGGACATGAGCCTCTTATTGGAAAAGGAAAGTGAATTTACGTATCGCCTACAGGCTAATTCAGGATATGTAAACCATAACCATGCCTGTTCACAGGTTGTAGTCGTGACGGATACAGCCATCACCTTTGTACCTCCACAAAAAGGCACCTACGTTATTCATACCAACAAGCCGCCCCTGCCCGTACAAACCGATTCTATTCGGGTAGAATAACCTGGTATTGGTTAAGTAAAAAAGGGCGATGTGTTTAAAACATATCGCCCTTTTTGGGAGATAAAACTACTTTTTAGATGCCAGATATTGTTCATAAATTGAATCTGACTTCCCCAGGTATTGATTTGCTTCGCGTAAGGTCCAGCGTTCTTTTAGTACCAGGTACGTATTCGGATAAGCATTGTACGGAACCGGAGTAAATGTTACGTTCTTGGGAAAATAATAAGCCGTGAGTTGATTCACGCGAACTGCTCGAATGATCCGACCGATGGCAATAAAGCAGGATGAAAATACGAGCAGTAAACAAATCGTTATGAATTGACTTTTACCGGGAACCTCTTTGACTATACGAATGGGCTTGGTCAAAATAGACAGGGGCTCAAACAGATATGAGCCAATAATGACTAAATAAGGCATCGGACCCCGGAAGAGAAAATCATTGACTTTACCCATTCGATATAGGGAAAAGAACAGAATTAAAACTAAAATAGTATTAAATAAATAGTCCGGTAAAATTTGACTGTATTGGCTTAAATACCGCCGGGCCAGAAAGAACAGGAATAGATTTAAGCCAATGTTCGTAGCAAACTCTTTGAAGGTATTTACATGATCCTCACGAAAAGTCCAGATGAAGCCAGAAATGGGTACTTGCTGATGGGAAGAAAAATAGAAGAGAGGGGGTAATACGATTAAAGCTGGCACTACTAACTTCAAAATAAATGTATACCAATTACGCCTGTAATGTGATAAAATGAAGTTTCGAATCACTATAATTACCATTAATAAACTCATGGTAAGGGCGGGGAATACAGCCCACCAGAACGAAAGTACAATAGCAAAAAAACTGTCTTCAACATCCTGCCTGTATTTGAGAGCAAAAACTAACATTCCAGCCATAATGAACGAAGGAATCGATTGATTGGGTACCCAGAGGAGGTTTTCAAAGTTCGACCAGATTTCCACACCAAAGTCCTGATAATCATAGAAATGTACTGAAAATTTAGCAAAGAAAGTTTTCAGTACATGGGCCGTATCTCCGATCGTCAGGGCCAGCAATACCAGAACGATTTTCCGATTAAGTATCAGATAAATCCAGAATAATCCCAGAAAGAAACCTAGATACGTCCAGATAAATATAGCTGATTCACTTAATTGATGGGTAATTTTGGATACTAATCCAGGCACTACGTAGTAGCCAAAATAGTACGAGACATTAGGTCCTCTTTCAGGCATTTTTAAGGGCCAGTCGTGCACGAATAAATCATAATGCTTGGTATTGTGGGCCCAGTAGTCAAACGTTTGATGACACAATCCGCTAACGCCCGAAATCAGGGTAATAAACAGAGCGAAGGCCGCAACGATAGATACATCTTTACGCCGGATGGATTGTCCGATCGGTAAAGTCCGAACCTGATACGCATATACTAATAACAGCAGAGGAATGGCAATACAGGCAACTATTGTATTGAACCAGTAATAAAAGAAGACGAGATTTGGCAGCAATAGGTAACCCGCACTCAGCAGATGTAACTGACGAGAATTCATACCAGTCTTTTTTAAGGGCTCTTAAAAAAACAAGTTCATGCAAATTCTTACGTACTCCAGAAACGATACTGAATTTAAAAACGACCATACCCTACCCGTTAGATCATCCATACGGATACATCTTACCAGGGAAAAGTACTTAAAAATGGTGGCTTTATTACGAAGCGGTAATCGTATCAACAAGCCAAGTCGTACCTTTAAAAAGTGTGAACAGTAAGCGGCCTGTTCAGGATAGATAAGCGAAAAAAGAATAGATACTGTTCACAAATGGGATATACGCTAACGCGTGGTTAACGTTAGCCAAGGTAAAGAATAAATTTTAAATACCGAATTAAAAGCCGTGTAAATTCACTTCATCACTTTCGCGTATGTCCACGCTTTTTCCCATTTTCTTCTGAATGATTTTGAAGTGGTGTTCATCCTCGGGTGTAATAAGCGAAATCGCTTCGCCAGAAGCTTCCGCCCGTCCGGTACGGCCAATCCGGTGTACGTAATCCTTGGGCGAACGGGGTAACTCATAATTGATCACGTAGGGAAGAAACTGAATGTCGATTCCCCGACCAATCAGGTCCGTGGCCACCAGTACCCGAATTTCTCCGGATTTGAACCGATTCAGGGCCTGCACCCGGGCTCCCTGGCTTTTCTGACTGTGCATGGCGTAGGCTTGAATGCCGTTTTTATTCAGTTTCACGACCAGATTGTCCGCCGTACGTGTGGAGGATACGAAGACCAGTACTTGCTGCATGTCCTGACTCTTGATCAGATACCGAAGGAAAGGACCTTTACGTTCGTCCGCCACCCGATACGCTACCTGCTGAATTAAATCCAGGTTTTGCTCTTCTTCAACGATCTCAATTTTTACCGGATTATTCAGTAATTGCTGGTTGATCCCTTCAATGGCATCACCCAGCGTAGCCGAAAACAACAGGCTCTGCCGTTTGCGGGGCAAGCGGGCAAAGATCTGCTTCATCTCCTCCGCAAAACCCAGATTCAGCATTTTGTCGGCTTCATCGAGGACCAGCATTTCCACTTCGGCCAGCGACACGGCCTTGTTCTGCATCAGATCCAGCAGACGACCCGGCGTGGCTACCAGAATCTCCGTACCCAACATCGCCTTCATCTGGGGATTGATCGATACCCCGCCGTATACAGCCAGCGTTCTTATTTTTCGGGGAAGACGGGCACTAAACGTCTGAAACACTTCGGCAATCTGCATGGCCAGCTCACGGGTGGGCACCAGCACCAGGGCCTTGGGCGAACGGTTGCGAGTCGAAGGCTTCTGCTGAAAGAGTTCCAGAATAGGCAGAGCAAAGCTGGCCGTTTTTCCCGAACCGGTTTTCGCAATTCCAAAGAGGTCTTTTCCCGCCAGAATCGCTGGAATTGCTTCTTTTTGAATGGGATACGCTTGTGTATACTGCTGTTCAGCGATCGCTTTTAGCAGGGGTTCGGAAAGACCAAGATTGGCAAATGACATAGAATTCGGGTACGATGAAAGGCCAAATATACGACGGATTATCCAGAGCAGGGGCGGATGGGGTCAAAGCGTCCCCCGTTAAGCTTTAGTGGAACAGTTCTTTCTTTTTCCCTGAAAAACGATCCATTCCACCTATGAATATCTCCGAATGAATATCTCCGAACTTCTGGTTGCCAGCATTGCTGGCACGTCGCTCATGACGTTGTTTATGTACCTGATGAGTTTTCTGACGGGTTACAAAACGAAAGTTATCAATGTCTTAGGAACGCTTCTGACGTTTCAAACCAAGCCTTCGGGTGAACTGTCGTATTCACCCCTGGCCGTTGCGGTAGGGACCGTTGCTCACTATGCGGTAGGCTTTGCGTTTGCACTGGCGTACGGCTGGCTTTGGTCGGAAGAAATCCTGCAGCCCAATCTTTGGGGCATTCTGATTTTAGGTACGGTGAGCGGTATTCTGGCGGTGATTTTCTGGTGGTCTTTCTTTAAAATCCACCCGAAATCGCCGGATTTGAAACTTTCAGCGTACCTGACGGCCATTTTCCTCGCCCATTATTTTTTCGTTGCTGGCGTGGTCTGGTGTTATAATTTTTTGCGATCCTGAGTTGAAAGCCATCCATTTCCAACGGAACTACTATTTTTGCGGCCAGTGAGCCGGAAATGCCGTGGGAATACCCTTTTTGAAGCCTGTATTTTCACTTTTTCATCATCTAAAACCGAACTTTTCCATCACGTATCGTTCATACACTACTGAAAATGAGCAAGAAAGTTTTAATTATTGGTGCCGGTGGCGTAGGCAATGTGGTTGCGAAGAAAGTAGCCATGAATCCGGATTCTTTTAGCGAAATCCTGCTGGCCTCGCGTACCAAGTCCAAGTGTGATAAAATTGCCGCCGAAGCTCGTGAGCATGGCCTTCCTACGCCCATTCAGACGGCCCAGGTGGACGCTGACAACGTAGCTGAATTAGTTGCTTTGATCAACGACTTCAAACCCTTCATGGTCATCAATGTGGCTCTGCCCTACCAGGATCTGACCATCATGGATGCCTGTCTGGAAACGGGTGTGCATTACTTGGATACGGCCAACTACGAGCCTAAAGACGTTGCAAAGTTCGAGTACTCCTGGCAATGGGCGTATCAGGATCGTTTCCAGAAAGCCGGACTGATGGCATTACTGGGCTGCGGTTTTGATCCGGGCGTAACGCAGGTGTTTACAGCGTATGCAAATAAGCATCAGTTCTCGGAAATGCAGTACCTCGACATCGTAGACTGCAATGCGGGTGATCACGGAAAAGCCTTTGCTACCAACTTTAATCCCGAAATCAACATCCGGGAAATTACGCAGCCGGGTCGGTACTGGGAGAATGGCGAATGGGTGGAAATTCCCGCCATGAGCGTTCATAAACCCATCGAATACCCGAACGTCGGTCTTAAAGAAAGTTACGTTCTGTACCACGAAGAACTGGAATCGTTAGTTAAGAACTTCCCAACCCTGAAGCGGGCTCGTTTCTGGATGACGTTTGGTCAACAGTACATCACCCACTTACAGGTGCTCGAAAACGTGGGTATGACCAGCATTCAGCCCATCAAGTTCCAGGGTATGGATGTGGTTCCGCTGGAATTCCTGAAAGCTTTACTACCCGAACCCGGTACGCTGGGCGAAAATTATACGGGTGAAACGTCCATCGGTTGCCAGATTCGGGGTATTGGTAAAGATGGTCAGGAAAAAACCTACTTCGTTTGGAACAACTGCAAGCACCAGGATGCCTACAAGGATACGCAGGCTCAGGGCGTAAGCTACACGACGGGCGTACCTGCCATGATTGGAGCCAAGCTGATGTGCGACGGGGTGTGGATGCAACCCGGCGTCTGGAACTGTGAGCAGATGGATCCCGATCCGTTTATGGATTTGTTGAATAAACACGGTTTGCCCTGGCACGAAGCGGTGAATGAACCGTTGTCCGTAGAGCAATAGAATAAAAAAGCCGATTCTTTAGGGAATCGGCTTTTTTGTGTTTGATGGATACTATTCTCGACCCCCGCATTGCACATGGGGGCTAGACTGGTACCGTTTGCGACTGGTGCAGGTTTCCAAACCTATACCCGCCCTTTGGCCGTTTCCAATTGCCTTCATTAGAGAAGTAATTGTAGTTACAAGAGGTAACCGTTCCCCGCATTGCATACGGGCTATTCAAATTGAACCCCTTCGGGGTTAAGAACTTCTTTTGTATAGAAACTAGACTGGTGCAGGTTCCCTAACTCCATTAGAATTTCCCAATTATTGCAACTCCGCCTTAAATCCAGCTTTTTCGACAGTTTGAATGACGGTTGCGGCTTCCAGCTCCTCTCCTTCCACCGTTAGAATTTTATCCGGATTGTTAGTGTCTACTTTCCAATTATCAATCGAATCTTCCTGATTCAGAAACGGAGAAACTTTGGCTACGCAATTGCTGCAGTTGATATTGGTTTTGAATTGAATCGTTTCCATGTGTTCAGTTTACAGCGGTCCGCCGCTGCGGTTTTTAATTTTCTGTTTTCAGTTAAGCACCTGACTTGTTAGTACTCTAAAAACAGCTAATCTACTCCTTCATTTATTTATTTCATTAAAAATCAAACCCTCCGGTACTTTAACCGTAGACTATTCATCACGACGGATACCGAACTCAGGGCCATGGCTGCTCCGGCGATCATCGGATTCAGTAAAAATCCGTTCAACGGGTACAATACCCCGGCGGCAATGGGAATTCCGATGATATTATAAATGAAGGCCCAGAACAGGTTCTGTCGAATGGCGTGTACCGTCAGTCGGGAGATTCGTAACGCTTTCGGTAACTGTAGCAAGTCGCCTGAAATCAGCGTCATTTTCGCTACATCCATCGCCACGTCTGAGCCATGCCCCATGGCAATGCTTACGTCGGCCTGAGCCAGAGCCTGTGAGTCGTTGATGCCGTCGCCTACCATGGCGACTACCTTTCCCTGGCTCTGGTAGGCTTTCACCACCTCGGCTTTATCACCGGGCAGGACTTCCGCCCGGAACTCAGTTACGCCCACTGCTGCCGCCACCTGAGCGGCCGTCTGGGCATTATCGCCCGTCAGCATGAGTACCTGCACGCCTTGCTTTCGCAACTGCGTAATGGCTTCTTTTGAATGGGCTTTGATCGGGTCGTTGATCGCCAGTACGGCCAGCACTACCTGCTCCCGAGCCAGTACAATCACCGTACGAGCCTGATTTTGCCACTGCTGTACGGGCCAGTGGTCCAGTACTACGCCTTCGGCTTCCATCCAGCGGGGACTTCCTGCCCGAAAAACTACGCCTTCTACCTGACCGCGGATGCCCTTCCCGGGTACATTTTCCAAAGCCGACACCGCGGCTGGTTTTACTTTCTCTGCTTTCAGAGCTTGTACAATAGCCTGAGCCAGCGGGTGCGTCGATTGACTTTCCAGGCCTAACAAGACGGGTTTCCAGGCTTCGTCGCTCCATTGGCTATCCGTTACGCTGGGCTTGCCTTCGGTGATCGTTCCGGTTTTATCCAGAATGAGGGTATCCATGCGGTAGGCTCGTTCCAGGCTTTCCGCGTCTTTGATCAGAATGCCGTTTTCGGCTCCCTTACCTACCCCAACCATAATCGCTGTGGGCGTCGCCAGTCCCAGAGCACAGGGACAGGCAATGACCAGTACCGTGACGGCATTAAGCAGGGCGTACGTAAGGGCGTTTTCGCCACCTATCAGCCACCAGACCACAAACGTCAGTACGGCAATTCCTAAGACTACTGGAACGAAAATACCCGCAATTTTATCAACCAGTCGCTGAATGGGGGCTTTACTCCCCTGAGCTTCCTGTACCTGCCGGATGATCTGAGCCAGTAAGGTATCGCTGCCCACTTTCTGAGCAATGAAATGAAAACTCCCCTGCTGATTGATGGTTCCGGCAAATACCTTGGTCCCCTTCGTTTTTTCAACGGGAATGGGTTCCCCTGAAATCATACTCTCATCGACGTACGACTGGCCTGCTTTCACCTGCCCATCCACGGGTATCTTATCACCGGGCCGTACCAGCAGACGATCGCCCACGCCTACTTCGGCGAGTGGTACTTGTACTTCTTCGCCGTTTTCAATCCGTGTGACCGTCTGCGGTTGTAGACCCATTAGCTTTTTGATGGCCGAAGACGTATTGGACTTAGCCCGTTCTTCCAGCCATTTGCCCAGCAGAATAAACGTCACTACGACCGCCGCTGCTTCAAAATACACGTGTGGATGCAATCCCCGCTGATGCCAGAATTCCGGATATATCGTGTTGAACACGCTGAAGGCATAGGCAATACCCGTGCTCATCGCGACCAGTGTATCCATGGAAGTTTGTCCGAAGCGGGCCTGCTTGACGGCATTAACGAAGAACTTCCGCCCGAAACAGAAAAGTACCGGCGTACTCAGTCCCCACATCAGGTAGTTGGCGGGCGGCCAGTCCATCCATACCATCCCCAGTACTACCACCGGAATCGTCAGTAGGGCCGACCAGATCAGATTAGACTGTAAGGTTTTAAGGCGATTTTCTTTGTATTCGGCCTGCTTTTCCTGAGCACTCTCCGCATCAATGATCAACCCATAGCCAATGCCCTGTACGGCCTTTTGTAGCTTTTCAAGGGACGTTTGCTGCGGGTCAAAAACAATACGGGCGGATTCGTCGGCGAAGTTGACCGTTGTGGTTTCTACGCCAGGCTGTTTCGTCAGTATGGTTTCCACGCTTTGGGCACAGGCCGCACAGCTCATGCCTGTGACGGGTATACGTAAAGATTCGGTGGGTGTTTCAAGCGTTTCCATGACTACTTCCATTACAGATACAAAGTTCGGCTTCCTGATGTGTTGCGGCATTACAGCTTTCCGGAAGGAATTTGCATAGTTTTGCCACTAGCGTCGGGGTTTACGCGGGTAATCTTCCATCTCCACGGCGGGCAGTACCGGATTCAGAATTTGCTTGGAAATGACCACCCGGAAAAACTTCACCCCACTCACTTCGTAATCCTGCCAAAACTTATCCCGTAACTGTAAATTTCGGTAAATCGTTGAGTAACTCACCTGGGGTTCCCAGCCATGAATGTTCAGCGTAGTTAACAAAAATTCTACCGTTTTTTTCAGGTTAGAAAAGTACACCACGGACGCATCCCGCCGCCGCTGGTCGGGTAAAGCGGGATAGGGCTGAATACTGAGTTCATAAATAGGTTGCTGATTCATAGCACATTCATGGAAAATTATGAGCTTATTTTTCAGTAACACAATTTCAGGGTAAGAAGTGCCGTTTCATCCACATACACCAACAAAAAGACCCCGACTGCTTTCGGCTGGGGTCTTTCTATTTTTGTCTGGTATCTTCCAGCTTTACTGCAAACGCCTAAACAGACGATTAGGTAGGTCTACATATGATCCTACGGCCAAATCAATCTGCATGGCTTCAGAGCATACAAACAATCGCCCACTTAGGTAATTGTCAGGTCTGGTTCCATACCTGGCAAGGCCCAAGGAATCAGCAATGGCAACTCCTTTTTCTAGTTTAATAAGTTGATAGCTTCCCTTGTACAGCACACTTTTCTCTTTTCGAACTTCAATGTGATTCGTATCGGCGAAAATCATTTCCACGTTCGGTACCGGAGCGGTATAATTCGTAACGGATGAACTCGTATAGACAAGTTTCCATTTGCCCAGCAATTGCTGTCGAAACGTTTTGACATCCGTAGCGGCATTCTCTGCCAAACAAGGCGTTAGTACCGGCTCAATGGATTTGTTTTTTTGACAGGCCACAGCTAGTACCAGCAGAAGAAAAGTAGTTTTTTTCATTGATTTCCCTTTTTTCACCAGGACCCGGGCGTATATCCTAACGTTGGAAAGTCATTTCATTATTTTCATTTTTTATTCAGCAGCCAATCGGCTGACGGCCAATTTTTTAAGTACTCCGGTCAAAAAAACTGTCAACCGAAAACCGAAAACTCTAAACTTTTGCTATTATCTTTGTATCCCGTACACAAATCATACACGTCGTCATGTCCACGGCCAAACCGACGAAATATATCTTTGTTACGGGCGGGGTTGCATCTTCTCTCGGCAAAGGCATTGTCGCCTCCTCGTTAGCTAAACTTCTGCAAGCCAGGGGTCTTTCCGTTACTATTCAGAAAATCGATCCTTACATTAACGTCGATCCCGGTACGCTCAATCCGTATGAGCACGGCGAATGCTACGTTACCGATGATGGAGCCGAAACGGACCTGGATCTAGGTCACTACGAACGCTTTCTGAACGTTCCTACGTCACAGGATAACAACGTGACGACGGGTCGTATCTACTACAACGTCATCATGGCCGAACGCGAGGGTAAGTACCTCGGTAAAACGGTTCAGGTGGTCCCTCACATTACCGACGAAATCAAACGCTGCATTACGGCGTTGGGTACGACGGGTAATTTTGACATTGTCATTACTGAAATCGGCGGTTGCGTAGGTGATATTGAATCCTTACCCATCATCGAAGCTGCCCGTCAGCTGAAGTATGAACTGGGCGAGAACAATACGCTTTTCATTCACCTGACTCTGGTTCCGTACCTGAGTTCGGCGGGTGAATTGAAAACCAAACCGACGCAACACTCGGTTCGTACGCTTTCGGAATCCGGTATTCAGGCCGATATTCTGGTTTGCCGTACCGAGCACCCGATTCCGCAGGATATGCGTCGCAAGATCGCTCTCTTCTGCAACGTACAGCCTAACGACGTAATCGAATCCATCGACGCCGAGACCATCTATGATGTGCCGCTGTTGATGAAAAAGGAAAAGCTCGATCAGCGGGCGTTGTACAAACTCAATCTGTACAACGATCAGGAACCCGATCTGGATTCCTGGAAAGACTTCCTCGGCAAGTACAAAAACCCAACGGACCAGATTACGGTAGGTCTGGTAGGTAAGTACGTCGAACTGAAAGACGCCTACAAGTCCATTGCGGAAGCCTTCATCCACGCCGGTGCTGAAAACGAGTGCCGGGTTAAGGTTGAATGGATTTCTTCGGAAACCCTGGAACAGGAAGAAGTCATTGAGCAATTGCTCAATCTGGATGGTATTCTGGTCGCTCCGGGTTTTGGTGAGCGGGGTCTGGAAGGAAAAATCCGGGCCGTACAACTCGCCCGTGAGAACAAGATTCCGTTCTTCGGTATCTGCTTAGGTATGCAGATGGCCGTCATCGAGTACGCTCGCAACGTAGCGGGTATTGCCGGTGCTTCCTCTTCCGAGCTGGAACCTTCCACCCCTAATCCGGTCATTGACCTGATGCAGGAGCAGAAAGCCATCAAAGCCAAAGGCGGTACCATGCGACTGGGAGCCTGGCCTTGTGATCTGCAAAAAGATTCACTCGCCCATCAGATTTACGGCAAGAAGAAAATCTCCGAGCGTCACCGTCACCGGTATGAATTCAACAATGCGTATCTGAAGCAATTGAATTCTGCTGGTCTGGTTACCTCAGGTATCAATCCGGAAAGTAAACTGGTCGAAATCATTGAGCTGAAACCTGAAGTTCACCCCTTCTTTATCGGTGTGCAGTTCCACCCCGAGTATAAAAGTACGGTGTTGAGTCCGGCTCCGCTGTTCGTACATTTCGTGAAAGCAGCCCTTACTTACTCCCTCGCGAAACGGGAATCGGTAACGGTGGGCGTCTAAAATCGCTCTACATAAACGAAACAAGCGTCTGATCATTAACCTATTATCTGATTCTAACTAAAGCATAGTTTTAGAAAAGAGAAGCCGTTAGGTCCTAGGTTTTATTGATACCAATCGGCACTGTCGGTTACCGTTTAACATTAATTCCATTCTATTACTGGAAAAAAAGGACGAGCACGCAGGGCTTTCGGGATTGTTTCCGAACTTTGCGTGCTCATTTTTTTAAACTCTAATTACACCGGAGCCTTGTTGTCTCCCCACCATCCTTATGGATCGTAATACCATCATTGGGTTGCTATTGATTGTTGGCATGTTGCTTGGGTACCAGTTTCTGATGCCCGAAGAAAAGCCGCAACCCCAGAAACCCCAGCAAATGGGTGTTCCCAAGAAGAATGTTTCTACGGCTGCGACGCTGGACACGGCCGCCTTAGGTAGCTTCTCAGCCGCTGCCAAAGGTACTTCGCAGGAAGTAGTCCTTGAGAACAAAGACGTTCGCGTTACGTTCTCTACCCAGGGCGGCCGGATTAAGGAAGTACTGCTCAAAAATTACAAAACGTACGATCAAAAGCCGCTGTACCTTTTCGACGAGAAGGGTTCCCGTCTCGGACTGGAATTGCCCAACGGTCCCGGCAAAGTAGATGTTAGTCAATTATTCTTCACTACGACAGATCAAAGTCAGGTAATAGCGGAAAGCGGTTCGGGTACGGTAGCCTTTACCCTCCAACTGGCCAGTGGTCAAACCATCGAACAACGCTATACGCTTCCCGGCAAAGGTTTTACGCTGGGGTACGATCTAAACGCAAAGAATTTCGGTGGAAACGCCCGCCTGTTCTGGTCGCACACCATCGATCGTACGGAGAAAGATGTTAACAAACTGCGGAATGAGAGTACCATCAACTATTTAACCACGGATGAATCCTTCGATCACCTGAGCCAGAATAGTTCCGGTACGGAAGAGCAGACGCTGGAAGAACCGATCAAATGGCTTTCGTTCAAGCAGATGTACTTTGTATCCGGTCTGGTGGGTGAAGGTACGAACCTCTCGGGTGTAAAGCTGAAATCAACGGCCTTCCCCGACAATAACGAGGAAAATCTGAAAACGCTGGAAGCCGAAGTACAACTGCCTGCGGCTGATCTGGCGGCGGGTAAAGGCAAGTTCAAGCTGTACTTTGGCCCGAACGATTACCAGCTTACCACGCAGGTAGCTCCCGACTTTAACGAAAACGTGTACCTGGGTTACGCCTTCCTGAAACCCGTGAACCGGTATGTATTCGTTCCGCTGTTCAATTTGCTCGGTGGATTTATTTCCAACTACGGCGTACTGATTTTTGTACTGGTCTTCATTATCAAACTGATTCTGACGCCTCTTACGTACAAGAGTTACATTTCCATGGCGAAGATGCGGGTGTTACAACCGGAGCTTGCGGCCCTGAAAGAAAAAATCGGCGACGACGATGCTCAGAAAATGCAGCAGGAACAGATGAAGCTGTACCAGCAGGTGGGAGTTAATCCTTTATCGGGCTGCGTACCGCAATTACTGACGCTGCCTATTCTGATGTCGGTCTTCTTCCTCTTCCCGAACCTGATTGAGCTGCGTCAACAGCCCTTCCTGTGGACCAATGACCTTTCGGCGTACGATGACCTGATTAAGTTCGGTTTCTCGTTACCGATTCTGGGTAATCACATCAGCTTGTTTACGGTGATGATGACGGGTTCCAGCATTCTGTTTGCGTATTACAACAACCAGACGACGGTAAGCACGCCGGGTCCGGTAGATTATCGTACGCTGGGTTACATCATGCCGCTCGTGTTCTTCTTTATCATGAACTCCTTCCCGGCGGGTCTGGCCTGGTACTATCTGGTATCCAACCTGATCACGATCGGTCAGCAGCAATTGATCAAACGCTTCGTTGACGAAGACAAAATCAAAGCTATTCTGGAGGAAAACCGTCGCAAGATTTCGAGCGGAGAAAAGAAAAAATCGAAATTCTCTGAGATGCTCGAAAAACAGTTGAAAGCGGCGGAAGAAGCGAAAAAACAAGCCGAAGCTCAGGCCAACAAAAAGAAAAAATAGTTGGTAACTGGCCCAATGGCCTGCCTAACGTGACAAAAGCCCCTGACCTACCGGAAAGGGGCTTTTTGATTGGTATCTTTCTTTTGCGTAAATATTGGGGGCGGTTGGTAAGACCGTCCATTCTGATTTACTTTTGTTCAAAGACGTATTCATGATTCGACTTACCTTCATCTTTTTCAGTATCCTTTTCTCGCTGAATGTTCTGGCCCAAACCGCTCCTGCAGACTACCAGCAGGCGTACCAGAAGGGCGAACGGGCTCTTCGCGATAAAAAATACGATCTGGCCCGCGAGTATTTTGCTCCGCTCACCTCGGCCCGTTACCAGAACGAACTGGTACCCTACAGTCACTACTTCATGGCTCTGGCCTGTTTAAAAAGCGATCGGCTGGCCGAAAGTCGCACGTACTTACGGCAGTTAGAAAGCCGTTACCCCAACTGGTCTAAAATCGCTGATGCCCGCTACCTGTACGCCAATGTGCTGCTGGAAGAAGATCAGTTTACGGCCGGTGTGGATGCTCTTAACGCCTGCCGGAAGCACGCATGAAGCAGGACATTGAGTCACTGGAAGCGTATTATCTGGCTCAGTGTACGAACCTTTCCACGCTGCGTCAGCTCCATACCAAGTACCCCAATGATGCCATTATTGCCGAAAACCTGGTCGCTCTGATTCAGCGGACGTCAACGAATAAGGCCGATCTGGATTTAGCAGCCCGACTTACTACTCGGTTTTCCCTGAAACCCCGCACGGCTCCAACGGGTCCAAGTACACCGGTATTGACTGCCCCGAAAGGCAAGAAAAGTGCCTATACCGTTGCTGTCCTTTTCCCGTTCCGAATGAATGAGCTAAACTCGGCAAACAATCAATTCGTGGTGGATCTGTACGAAGGCATCCGGCTGGCCGTCAAAAAACTGCAAAGCGAAGGAATCACGGTCAATGTCCTGGCCTATGAAGTGGATAATACAGCTGAAAGTATGCAGAAGGCATTCGGTGATCCGCAGTTTCAGCAATCGGATGTACTCATTGGACCGCTGTATCCGGTTACGTACGAATTAGCGACGACCTGGGCTGCCGAACGGAACATTCCCATCGTCAATCCCATTTCGACGAATAGTTCTTTACTGGAAAACCAGACGTATCTGGTACAACCCTCCGTTGAATCACAGGCTCGTTTGCTCTTCCAGTTTTCGCAACGCTTTACGCCAAAATCCACGTACATCGCCTACGGCAATACGCGTCAGGATTCACTACTCGCTGCCACATACGCTCAAGTAGCAAAAACCAATGGCGTGCAGGTACTAGGCATGAAACGCGGTCGCAGCGAAAGCCTCACCGTTGAATTAAAGGGTAAGAAGCCGGGTCACATTCTGGCTGCTTTTACGGGTAGCGGCGAAGGCCCCGGCGTGATTTCCTGGAATCGCAGTACGAACCTGGGTGTTCCTCTGCTGGTGCCTTACGAAGCCTTCAATACCAACACGTCTTCGGCGTCCACATTTTCGGGTTCGAATGTGTATTTCTTTGATTCCATGTTTAGCAGTGATACCGACCCAGCGGTACTGGATTTTCGACAGAAGTACATGACGCAAGTCAATACACTGCCGTCTAATTACGCCTACCTTGGGTACGACACCATGCTCTTTTTCGGTCGTATGCTGGGTAAGTACGGTAGCGATTTTACCAAAGGTCTGAAAAATCAGTCCTACAAGGATGGCTATACGCTGGGTGGATTCGACTATCGGCAATCCACCGACAATCAGAATTTCAACGTTCTAAAATTCAGTAATTATCAATTTATTCAGGTTAAATAAATGCGTTTGGAGTTTAGGGTTTTGTGTTTAGAGTTTGGGCCAATACAATCGTTGATAGACTGCTCTTTTCAGCCAACTGGTACTTCGGCAATTTAGACTTTGATGGTATCTCAACTCCAAACTCCAAACCCAAAACTCCAAACCTAACTTGCTTCCATGACAACATCTGAACAACTTTTTCAACGAGCCAAAGAGGTCATTCCTGGTGGCGTCAATTCGCCGGTACGGGCGTTTCGGGCCGTGGGTGGCAATCCCCTATTTATCAAAGCAGCCCAAGGGCCTTATTTGATTGATGAAGATAACAACCAGTACATCGAACTGATCAACTCCTGGGGGCCGATGATTCTGGGCCACGCCAATGAAATGATCCAGAAAGCCGTTTCGGATGCGGTTCAGCATTCGTTTTCCTTCGGGGCTCCTACCCGTCGGGAAGTAGAAATTGCGGAACTCATCATTTCAATGGTACCCTCCATCGAGAAAGTTCGGATGGTGAATTCCGGTACCGAGGCTACGATGTCGGCCATTCGCGTGGCTCGTGGCTTCACGGGTCGTGAAAAAATGATCAAGTTCGAAGGTTGTTACCACGGTCACGGCGACAGCTTCCTGATTGCCGCCGGTAGCGGGGCCGTAACGATGGGCGTTCCTGACAGTCCGGGGGTAACCAAAGGCGTCGCTAACGATACGCTGACGGCTCCCTTCAATGATCTGTATTCGGTAGAAACGCTGGTAGAAGCCAACAAAGGCCAGATTGCCGCTATTATCCTGGAACCCGTGGTAGGAAACATGGGTCTGGTATTGCCCGAACCCGGTTTTCTCGAAGGCTTACGGGAACTGTGTGATAACGAAGGAATTCTGTTAATTTTTGATGAAGTAATGACGGGCTTCCGTCTTTCCGCTTCCGGTTTTCAGGGCATCACGTCCGTCCAGCCCGATTTAACGACGCTGGGTAAAATCATTGGTGGCGGTATGCCCGTAGGTGCTTACGGGGGCCGCAAGGAAATCATGGATTTTGTCTCTCCGGCGGGTCCGGTCTATCAGGCAGGTACGCTTTCGGGAAACCCTATCGCCATGGCCGCTGGAAAAGCCATGCTGACTTATCTCAACGAAAATCCGGAAGTCTATACGGAACTGGATCGCATCGGAGCCAAGCTGGAAAATGGTCTGCGGGCGGGTAACCAGAAAGCCGGTAAGAACTTCACCATCAACCGGATTGGTTCGATGTATACGCTCTTCTTCAACGAGCAGCCCGTTACGGATTTTGCCTCGGCCAAGGCTTCTGATCTCAGTATGTTCGGAGCCTATTTCCAGGCGATGCTGAAACGCGGCGTGTACCTGGCTCCTTCGCAGTTCGAAAGTCTTTTCATCTCAACGGCCCTGACGGACGACCTCGTCGATCAGATCATCGCCGCTCACGAAGTAAGCTTACTGGAGGTACTGGGTGGAGCGTAGGTAGTTTGAAAGAGGTTTGAAAAATTTAGATTGAGTTTGAGGTTTGATTCGTGTTTAAGAAAGGTTTGAAGGTTTGACTACAGCGAATGTCGCCTTCCCAGAAAAGGTGTTTCAGAAGATAAGTTTGTGGAAGTGATTTAAAAGCTCGCGAATCTTCAAACCTTAATCAAACATTCAGACAGCCTTCAAACCCTCAAACATTAATCAAACTTTGAACCATTTATGAAACCTCAAACACCATTCAAACCTTAAACTATATTCAAACCCTTTCCCCATTCATGCTTCGCTTTTCCATCATTATTCCCGTGTATAACCGTCCAGACGAATTAGCGGAATTGCTGGCCTGTCTGGCCCGACAAACGGTTCGGAATTTTGAAGTCGTCGTCGTGGAAGATGGATCAAGCGTACGTGCGGAACACGTCGTTCGGTCGTTTGAAATCACTCTGGACATTCGTTATTACGAAAAGCCCAACAGCGGACAGGGTTTTGCCCGCAATTACGGCATGGAACGGGCGGCTGGCGACTGGTTTATCATTCTGGATTCGGATGCTCTCGTTGAGCCGCAGTACCTGGAAATCGTCAACCGGGAAATTGATCGCCAGCAACTCGATCTATACGGTGGCCCTGACCGTGACCACTCCAGCTTTACCCCTGTACAAAAAGCCATCAGTTATTCGATGACTTCCCTGTTTACTACGGGAGGCATTCGGGGTAAAGCGAAAAATGCGGGTGGTACCTTTCACCCCCGGAGTTTCAATATGGGACTGAGTCGGCGGGTCTGGGAACAAACGGGTGGTTTCCGGATTACTCGAATGGGTGAAGATATTATTTTCAGTATTCAGGCCCTCAAGCTGGGCTTTCGCAGTGCTTTGATTCCCGAAGCTTTTATCTACACAAACGCCGGACCGACTTTGGGGCTTTTTTTCGACAGCTTCGTTTTTTCGGACGAGCCCGCATCAACATTACCCGCTTTTTCCCGGATACGCTGAAACTGGTACATTTTTTCCCGGCCGCGTTTACCGTATGGCTGTTTAGCTTTCCGCTTCAACTGCTCATTTTTAAACCCTTGTTTCAGCTTTCGGTACTAGCTCTGCTGGCCTACTGTCTGATGATCTTCTTTGATTCCTGGAAACAGAATCAGAGCATTACCGTCGCCAGTCTCAGTGTGCAGGCTGTTTTTGTGCAAATGGTAGGCTATGGCCTGGGCTTTTTAAGTGAAGGCTGGAAGTACCTGCGGGAACCCCAAGGCACGGTACAGACCGGCGAACGCGTGGAATATCCCTCTTAATACTAAAGCCCGACGGTTCTTCCGCCGGGCTCTATTTTACAACGAACCGATCCTATGAAATTTGACTCTCTATCCCTCAATGTAAACGAGGACGATCAGCAATTTGAATTACAAATCGACCAGCATACGGCCTTGATTACCTATCGCGTACTGGATGCTCATACGCTGGCTCTTGATCATACGGAAGTTCCGGAAGAACTCGAAGGTCAGGGCGTAGCTTCGGCACTGGTCGAAAAAACGTTTCAGTACCTGGACGATAACCAGCTCAAGCTCGTACCCAACTGCTCATTCGTACGGACGTATCTGGAACGGCATCCCGACTGGAAACGCCTGGTGGCCTAATCCAGCAGTCGCGTAGCTTTGATGAATCCGCGTTGCCAGTAGTCGTTGTACAGGTTGTCTTCAATGACGCCCCGACTACTGGACGCGTGGATAAACATGACACCCTCGGACCCATTGATGTGCGTGACGATACCCGTATGATTGATTCGGTTCGCACCGAAACCTTTGTATTCCGTGTTGAAGAAGACCAGGTCGCCGGGCCGTAAGTCACTTACTGAGATCGATTGTCCCACATTGGCCTGTTCGGCGGCCGTACGCGGCAGTTTCAGTCCGATCTGCTTAAAGCTTACCTGTACCAATCCTGAACAATCGAGCCCAACACTGGTCCCCCCGCCCGTCCGGTAGTTGGTCCCGCCGTAACTCTTGGCGGTATTGATTAAATCATTCACCAGCTGTTTGTCGTACCGAACCGCCTTGGGGTTGTACTCCGCTTTTTTAGTTAAAGCATATTTGGCCGGTGTAGCTGGGGAAGCCGCTGAAGCCCCCGCATACGATCGCGAGGCGGATGTTCCGCCATAAGAAGAACGCGAGGCCGTAGAGGCACGATTGACAGGTGCCCGGTACGTAGTTTGGCGACTGACGGGTTTACTACGAGTCGTCGTACGAAATAATTCACAGGAACTAAGTAAAATACTTAGCGTACAAAGGAGCGGAAAAGTCCAAAAACGCATAAGCCAGTGTTTAAGTGAGTTGTGAAGGAAGACTAGTACTTACAATTGATTTTCAGCTATTTAAGACCTCGTGTCTTCCAAAAAACTTCGGTTTAAAATACCCTATATCGGCTTGAATGTAAGGATTCAGTCCTAAAAACGACAAAACGGGAAGCATATTTTTTTACATGCTTCCCGTTTTTTTATCAGAACTTCATGGTCAAAGCGATGCGTTTACGGGTCAGATCTACTTCCACTACTTTCACCTGAACCTGCTGTTGCAACTTAACGACCTCGTTGGGATCCCGGACGAAGCGATTCGACAATTGCGATACGTGCACCAGCCCGTCCTGTTTCACCCCAATGTCCACGAAGGCTCCGAAAGCCGTAATGTTGGTAACGATACCGGGCAGAATCATCCCCTCCCGCAGATCTTCTGGCTTCCGTACGGAAGCATCGAATTCGAAGGCCGTAAGGGGTTGACGCGGGTCCCGACCGGGTTTTTCCAGTTCGCTCACAATGTCCTGCAAGGTGGGCAATCCTGCTTTTTCAGTAACGTATTTTTGTAACTGAATTTTCTTCCGCTCTTCCGTCTGGGTTATCAGGTCTTTTACTGACACACCCAGGTCTTTCGCCATCCGTTCGACGATGTCGTAGCTTTCCGGGTGTACTGCTGAATTATCCAGGGGATTGGCAGCTTCCGCAATTCGCAGAAAGCCCGCACATTGTTCAAAAGCCTTTCCACCTAATCGCGGTACTTTCAGGAGTTCTTTCCGGGATTTGAAAGCTCCGTGTTCGCGGCGGTACGTCACGATGTTCTGAGCCAGCGTAGGGCCCAATCCGGAGACGTAACTCAGCAAGTGTTTACTCGCCGTATTCAGGTTGACTCCTACCGCATTAACGCAACTCTCCACCACCGTATCCAGACTTTTCTTTAACGCTCCCTGATCTACGTCGTGCTGATACTGTCCTACGCCAATGGACTTGGGATCGATTTTAACCAGTTCAGCCAAGGGGTCCATCAAGCGGCGACCGATCGATACGGCTCCGCGGACCGTAATGTCTTTATCCGGAAATTCATCCCGGGCCACCTCCGAAGCGGAGTAGATGGAGGCTCCCTGTTCGGAAACCATGAAAATGGGAATCGTCAGGGATAGTCCTTTCAGAAAATCTTCCGTTTCCCGTCCTGCAGTACCATTGCCTACCGCTACGGCTTCGATCTGGTACGAAGCAATGAACTGACGTACTTTCGCTTCCGCCTCCTGCTTTTTGTCAAAGGGATAAAGTACCGTATCACTCAACAGATTGCCCTGAGCATCGAGTACAATGGTTTTGCAACCCGTCCGGTAGCCGGGGTCAATACCCAGCACCCGTTTTTGACCCAGTGGCGACGAGAGAAGCAATTGCCGAAGGTTTCCCACAAAAATGGTGATTGCCTCAGCGTCGGCTTTTTCTTTCGAAAGTCGGGCAAATTCATTTTCGATACTGGGCTTGATGAGTCGCTTGTAACTATCCGTAATGGCGTCTTCTACGAATGGTTTAGCGGGTGAAGAACCCCGAACGAACAATCGGTCCAGCTGTTCCAGCGAGCGTTCTTCCTCGGGAGAAATGCTTACGGATAAAAAGCCTTCTTCTTCCCCCCGCCGAATGGCCAGCAGGCGATGCGAGGGAATTTTCCGCAGCTCTTCCGAGAAGTCGAAATAATCGCGGTATTTAGCTCCTTCCTCTGCTTTATTTTTTTTGAGTTTAGCGTAGACAATTGCCTGTCTTTCAAAGACTTTACGAATGGCATTTCGGGCGTCCGCGTTCTCGGAAATCCACTCGGCCATAATGTCGCTGGCTCCCTGATAGGCTTCTTCCAGCGTGGGTACCGCCTCGTTAACAAAGGCTTGAGCTTTCCCCGTAATATCGCGTTCGCGTTGCTCAAAAATTAGCCGGGCCAGCGGTTCCAATCCCTTTTCGATGGCGATACTGGCTTTGGTTTTCCGCTTGGGTTTATACGGCAGGTACAGGTCTTCGAGCTGGGTGAGCGTCTGGGCGTCTTCGAGTTGCTTCCGAAGCTCGGCCGTTAATTTACCCTGCTCCTGAATGGATTGCAGGATACTCTCCCTACGCTTTTCTACTTCCTGGAATTTCTCGTACTGATCTTTAATGGCCTGAATCTGTACTTCATCCAGACTACCCGTCATTTCCTTACGGTACCGGGCGATGAAGGGTACGGTAGCTCCTTCATCGAAAAGTTGAATGGTATGCTCGACCGAACGAGCGGAAAGCGATAACTGACTTGAAATAAAAGCTACTGCGGTACGCATGGGTATCAATATTCAGTTTACGGTTTTCAGTTGCTTGTTTTGGGTTTAGCGTTTGGGGTTTTGAGTTTCCTCGGCTCACCCCGATTTATAACCGTTATGGAATGATCGGGCTACAACTGGTTAAGTGTCTCCGACGCGAAACCAGTCCCCTCCTACTTATTGCTGATTACAGACTGAGCAGTTAACCCAAAACGCTAAACTCAACACTCACTTCATGGATACAATCTCTCCGGTCTCCAGATATACAATCCATCCTTCAACCTGCGTATATCCCATCTCACGGTAACGGCGGGCGTAGGATTTCATTTGGTCCCGGTGGCTTTCGCGGATCTGGCCGGTTTTGTAATCCAGAATGGCTATGCTTTGATCGGGGCGAATTACGACCCGATCCGGACGCAGAATATCTCCGTTGGGCATCAGGATTTCCTGTTGCGACAAAAACTCGGCGGGCAATTCAAAATACGGTTTCATTTCTTCCCGACTCAATACCCGCTCAATGGCTTCCCGGAGAAGAACCATCTGCGATTCGTCAATGAGTCCCCGTTTCTGCATCCGGTCAATCACGTTGGGTACGTCTTCAGGCGTACGGATTTCCCGCATGACGGCATGAGCTTTATTGGCCCAGTCTTTCTGACTGGTAAACGTATCCCACTCCGTCAGCCGATCTTTCTGCCGCCGTAAACGCATACTTTCCCGCCGAACCGTGAGTACGTTTTCAATACTAATCGTCGTGTCATCTTTGACTGCGACAGGGCGGGGCTTGGGAGCATTCCCCTGTCGTACGATGTGCTGTCCTTCGTCCGAATCGACGTAACTCGCAAAAAACTGCCCGACGGTGTCTTTCAAAGGCTCGCCTTTCTTCGTCCGTTTTACTTCCATCGAGACGTACAATCGTTCGACGGCACGGGTCAGGGCCACGTATAACAGGTTTAGATTATCGAGAAAGGTTTGCTCCGTTTCGTGTTCGTATTCGGCCTTCAGGTGTGTTTGAGCGAGTTTCTGCGTCACCGAAAAAGGAGCGGTACGCAAACGACGGAGCTGACGGTCGCCACTTTCAGGCAATTGTAGTTCCTCTAACTCAATCTCCTCCAGATCTCCCCAGATTTCGTCCCACTGATTCGACGTAAAGCTCCAGTTGGCGTATGGTAACAAGACGACCCCGTACTCCATTCCTTTCGACTTGTGAATCGTCTGAATCGTAACGGCATCACTACCTTCGGGGGTATTGACGCACAATTTGTTCTTTTGCTGTTCCCAATCCTGAACGAAATCGCTCAGATGGCCGCTTTTTCGAACGGAAAAATCCTGGGCGTAGTCCAGAAACCGAAACAGGTACGGAGCCTGAGCGGGTACACCGAATAGCCGGAAACGGGCAATCAATTCTTCGCAGAGTTCGAACAGTCCGAATTTTCGTAATACCGAAGGCTCCAGGGTTTGCCCTTCTTCTTTCAGCCACGTCCAGAAAGCTTTCCAATCCGTCGATTCCACCATCGCCCGGATCCGGGTGTTGATTTCCTCATTCGGAATTTTCCCCTGAATGTCCTTCAGATACAGGTAGGCTGCTTCGTATTTGACCAGCGGCTGATCGGGTGCATCCAGAACCCGTAAAAACGCCATGACTAAATTCACCGCTACCGAGGCACTCACCAGCAGTGAATCGGCGGAAATAACCGGAATCCGTTGGGCGGTCAGCGTATCCGCCAGCAGCCGGGCGTGCCGGTTTTTTCGACACAAAATGGCAATATCTTTATACGTATATCCTTCAGCCCGGCAGGCGTTGATTTGGTTGATGACAAAAGCGGGCGTTGGTTCGGTATCCGCCTCCGTTTCCAGAAAATCGATCTGTACGTGTCCGCCGCACTTGGGATTTACTTCGGGCGTTTTCTGGAAATAGGTCTGGTAAATTCGCGGCGTGACCTGCCACTCTTCCCGAATCTGATGATCCAGCACATGCTTTAACAGGTCATTGTTGAAATCCACAATTTCCTTACAGCTCCGCCGATTGTAGTTGAGTACCTCCGGTTGCAAATGTCGGGAAATGGTCAGCAAACGATCGCCTACGTTCCAGTTAATGGTATTTCCAGATGGTAACATGGGCGACAAATCACTGCCTTGTTTCTGGTGAAGATGCACCAACTGCTCCATTTCTCCCCCCCGAAACCGGTAGATACTTTGCTTCGCGTCACCCACCACGAGGTTGTAATGACTGGACGATAAGCTATTGTCAATCAGCGGCATAAAGTTCAGCCACTGAAGTTGTGATGTATCCTGAAACTCGTCAATGAGGATGTGATGGAACTTCTCCCCGAGTCGTTCGTACAAAAAGGGTACGGGCTCTTCCAGTACAATGTTGAGAATGGACTGGTTGAAGCGGGAGATGTGAATTTGTCCGGAGTGATCCTCAATAGCTTTTACTTCATCGGACAGTTGCTTGAGCAAAGCCAGTTTATGCAGGTGTTTCTCTAACTCCTGGCACAGCGTATATTTTTCAATCTGACTCTCGTACAGATTGACCACCTCACGGCCAACCACTTCCAGCTCTGCTTCAATACTTTCGAACTGCGAAAGAATCAGCAGGGGTGTTTTGGCTTTCATCCAGTTTTGTTCTCGCTGAATAACGGCCTGTAAACGCGAGGAAACTCCTTCGGCGAACTTCTTTTGTCCGTCGCGTACTTTTTGCAGAAAACCGGCGGCCCCCGTGGCTCCGTAATTGAAATCACTAACGGTCAGCGTTGCCTTCTCTTCAATGAGTTCCATCGCCAGGCGGCCCAGGCGGCGGTATTCGTCCTCCTGACACTGGCAGTACTGACGGATCTGTCGGCGTATTTCCCAAAAGTCTTCCGCACTGAGTTCGGATAGCTTTTTCAGGGCATCCCGGTGTTTATCATCCAGAATTTTCTTGCCTACGGTTTGTAACTCCGTTCGCAGGGAAGTCCAGCTTTTGCCTTCATCGGCCATTTCGGCCACGAGTTCTTCCAGTACCAGCGTCAGTTGGCTAAACTCCGTCTGCCCTACCTTACTCAGCAATTGTTCTACCCCGGCGGCTACAATCACATCCGACTCCAGACTTACTTCAAAGTTGTAGGGAATGCCCAGCTCTTCCGTAAACGCCGCTACCACGCGTTGCGTAAAGCTATCGATGGTGGAGACGGATAATCGGCTATACTGATGGAGGAGTACCTGGAAGGTTTGAGCCGAACGTTTTTCGAGTTCTGCTTCCGTAATCGGTTGCCCCGTCTGGGGGTCCGTAATTTCCTGTAAGAGCAGTTGCCGGTAGGCTTCCACTTTCCGCCGGGCCATCTCATCAAGCGTACGGTATCGGCTGATCCCCTGCAGGGTTTGCAGGATTCGGCTTTTCATTTCATGAGCCGCATCATTCGTAAACGTTACGGCCAGAATGTGCTGGAAGTACGAAGGGCTAAACTGCGACAGGCCTTCTTCGTTTGGATGACTCGATAGAGCCAGTTTCAGAAACTCTTTGGCAAGCGTAAAAGTCTTTCCTGACCCCGCCGAAGCCGCGTAAATCGTAAACATTACCGATGAAAAAAGCAGGCTGGGCCTGCTTTCGTTTAATACTATCTCAAGTTACGGTCGTTTCGTATAAAATCCCGCTGCTTTCTGAATTTTTCACCTTAAAAATTAAAGCGAACCCCAACGCCTCCCTGTACGTGCATAAAGATCGGTACGGGTAGTAATTCTACGTACAAACCAGCATCCGCAAAAAGGGACAGGGGCGAATCCCGCAGGAAGTACTCGACGCCAGCCAGACCACTCGCTCCAATCCCCGTTTTATTTTCGTAGCCATTGATAGACGCCAGACGGTCCGGGAAACTCCGGCGACTGGTAATTTGTCCCCCAAATCCGTAGTAAGCCTGAAAACGTTTGCCTTCATTGCCCGTATGGAAGAGGTAATTGGCGTTCAGGGTCCAGCCCGTATTCTTGAATCGGCCGTGTGGCCCGTACTTCCGCTCCCGTCCCCAAAGCATCCCGTAGGTACCTAAGCCCACGTCGATAGCCCGGTTATTGTTGAGGTACATCCGGGCATTGAGGCCCAGGGGTTCTCCTACTTTAAAGCCAACGGCGTACTTCTTGGCCTGACCAAAACTAACGTGTGAACCGGCGAGCAGAACGCCCACCAGAAGAACCGAAATACGGAAAAAGTTTTTCATTGGTTGGTTAAACGATAACATGGAGGGATAATCGATATAAGGAAGGAGATCTGAATTCAGACCTCCTTCGCCATACACAAGCAAAATTTGTACTAGTCGTGAACAATCGCTCGGGTAAATTCCAGCAGGGAATCAAACAACACGTTATCCTCTTCCTCGGTACCTACCGAAATTCGGAGGCAGTTGTCACAGTGTTTGACTTTAGAACGATCCCGGACGATGATTTTGTGTTCGAGCAGGTAAGAAAATACAGCCGCCGAATCCTGAAACCTCACTAACAGCTGGTTAGAATCCGTCGGAAATACTTTTTCAACGTTGGGTAATGATTCCAGACGCTGGCGTAAGCGTTCGCGGTTGACGAGAATCGTCTGTACCATTGCGTCCTTTTTCGCCACCTCCGTCAGAGCTTCGGCCAGTAGTTGCTGGGTTACGCTACTGATATTGTAGGGGGATTTGATTTTGTTCAGTAAAGCAATAATGGCTTCACTGGCAAAACACATCCCGACGCGTAAACCGGCCAGCCCCCAGGCTTTGGAGAACGTCTGCAAAACGACGAGATTCGGGTAGCGATCCAGTTCCGTCAACAACGTTGTATCCGCCGCAAAATCAATATAGGCTTCATCAACGACCACAATGCAGGACGTCGATTCAATAATTTGCAGAATGTCCGCCCGCCGCAGTACGTTCCCCGAGGGGTTATTGGGCGAACAGAGCCAGATGAGTTTGGTATGTTCATCTACGGCGGCTAGTATAGCCGGCACGTCGATCTGAAAATCCGGCGTCAGAGGTACCTTTTGAACGGCCACGTTCTGAATATTCGCGGATACCTCGTACATGCCGTAGGTTGGCGGCAGAATCAGAATGTGGTCTTCCTTGGGTTCACAGAAGGCCCGGACCAGTAAATCGATCGGTTCGTCGGAACCATTGCCCAGCATGATCTGCGAAGGCCGCACGCCTTTGAGGGGAGCCAGTTTTTCCTTGACGACCCACTGGTACGGATCGGGATAACGATTGTAGGCATTGGCCGTAGCCGAGCCTAAGGGGTTTTCGTTCGCATCCAGAAACACGCCTTCCTTGCCACTGTATTCATCACGAGCGGACGAGTACGGGGTAAGCGAAAGCAAGTGCGGACGTACTAGTTTCTCTAACTGAAACATCGGTATGTGCTATCTTTTTTGGGCTTATTCACCCGTTTCTAACTGTTCCAGACGAATTTCTACGGCCCGTCGGTGAGCATCCAGCGATTCGGCCGCGGCCATTTCCATAATCGTCGAACCAATGTTCTTCAATCCTTCTTTCGAAATGGACTGCACCGTAATTTTCTTGACGAAGCTATCCAGCGAAACGCCTGAATACGCCCGGGCGTACCCGTTGGTAGGCAGGGTGTGGTTCGTACCCGAGGCGTAGTCACCCGCTGATTCGGGTGTATAGTGACCCAGGAAAATGGAACCGGCATTGGTAATTTCATCCACCAGAGCTTCGGCATTTTCGACCGAAAGAATGAGGTGTTCGGCGGCGTAAGCATTCAATAAATCCAGTGCTTCGCTTGAATCGCGTACCAGCACGGCTTTGGAATGCTCCAGAGCCTGCGTAGCGAAGTCCTCACGGGACAATTCGCGAACCTGTTTTTCTACCTCATCCATTGTCTGAGCGAGTACGGATTCGGAAGTAGACACCAGCAGTACCTGACTGTCCTTCCCGTGTTCGGCCTGCGAGAGCAAATCAGACGCCACAAAGGCCGGATTGGCCGTCTCATCGGCGTATACGGCCACTTCGCTGGGTCCGGCGGGCATGTCAATGGCCACGCCTTCTTTCGCCACCAGCATTTTAGCCGCCGTTACGAATTGATTGCCGGGACCGAAAATCTTGTACACCTGTGGTACACTTTCCGTGCCGTACGCCATGGCGGCAACAGCCTGAGCCCCACCGATGTTGTATACTCTGGTTACACCCACCAGCTTGGCAGCGTACAAAATAGCCGGGTGCTGACTAGGCGAACACAGTACTACTTCCTTACAGCCCGCCAGTTGAGCCGGTATACCCAGCATCAAGACGGTGCTAAACAGCGGTGCTGTACCTCCGGGAATGTAAATGCCGACTTTCTCGATCCCAACGGATTTTCGCCAGCAGGTCACCCCCGGCATGGTTTCGATCTTCTCGGGAGCCTGCCGCTGAGCCGCATGGAATTTAACAATGTTCGAATACGCCTGCCGGATGGCATCCTTGAGGGCTGGCGAAAGCTGCCGTTCGGCCACTTCCATGACTTCCATTGGCACATCCAGCCGATCCAGCCGGACGTTGTCGAATTTCAGGGCGTATTCTTTCAAAGCCGCATCGCCGTGGCTTCGTACGTGCTGCAAAATGGGTTGAACCAACTGCTCGATTTGAGCCATTTGCTGTACGGGCCGGGCCAGCAGGGTATCCCAGGTTTCCGGCTCAGGGTAACGAATAAGTTGCATACACAAAGTGCCTGAAACAGACACTGATTAGTAAATCATTTTTTCGATCGGTACGACCAGAATGCCTTCGGCACCCGCCGTACGCAGGGCATCAATTTTGTCCCAGAAATCTTCTTCACTCAGTACCGAATGCACGGCCGACCAGCCTTCCGTTCCCAGCGGAACGATGGTGGGGGCTTTCATACCGGGCAGCAGAGCCGTAATGGCTTCCAGCTTTTCGTTGGGTGCATTCAGTACGATGTACTTGTTATTTTTAGCCGTCTGTACCGCGTGAATACGGAACAGCAGTTTCGACAGAATTGCCCGCTTGGCTTCACTCAGGGAGGGATGGGCAATCATCACGGCTTCGGATTTAAAGATGACTTCTACTTCCGATAAACCATTGGCCAGCAGTGTACTGCCCGACGAAACAATATCGCACACGGCGTGGGCCAGACCAATGCTGGGGGCTATTTCCACGGAACCACTGATCTCGTGAATTTCCGCTTCGATTTCGTTTTCTTTCAGAAAGTTACCCAGAATGGTCGGGTAACTGGTGGCAATGCTACGGCCCTGCAAATCCTGTACGCCCTGATAGGAATCCCCGCGAGGAATAGCAATGGACAGGCGACACTTGGAGAAGCCCAGTTTCTTGGCGATGTCCACGTTGCGGCCCGTTTCGACCTGAACGTTTTCGCCCACGATGCCGATATCTGCTACGCCATCTTCGACGTATCCGGGAATATCATCATCGCGGAGAAATAGAAATTCGGCGGGAAAATTGCTGGACGTGGTTTTAAGCTTGCCGGCTTTGGAATCAAACTTGATTCCACATTCCTTAAAAAGAGTAAGGGAGTCTTCGCTGAGGCGACCGGACTTTTGAACGGCTATACGGAGGAAATCTTGGCTCATGAGTAGATCTGCGACTTCGGGCTTGGGCCTAAAGCAAATACGATTAGGCCCGCAAAATTAGCTATTCGTCCGGAATAAGAATCATGCAGGAGCAAGGACTTTCACAAGCGGCAGTATTCTCTATTCTCCGGGAGGATCTGATGCCTTGCCCGACGCTTTGACAGCGTCCAATTTCAGTATATATGGATACAGGAAATCCGATTTTTTTTCTTTGATTCGCTTTTGGACTGTTTGCTCAATTTTACTTCATTGGTATCCTAACGCATGATTACGCTCCTTCGCACCAATTCTGAACACCCCGATTTCCGGACGCTGGTCACTTTACTCGACCGCGAACTGCACCAGCGTGATGGTGAAGAACACGCCTTCTACGCCCAGTTCAATACAATTGACGCCATTGCTCACGTAATTGTTGCCTACGCTGAAGGTAAGGCCGTAGGCTGCGGGGCGATTAAGTTCTTTGCTGAAGATACCACCGAGGTAAAACGGATGTTTGTGCATGCCGATTACCGCAGTCGGGGAGTGGCTTCGCTGGTATTAAAGGAACTCGAAGCCTGGGCTCAGGAGCTGGGATTCACGGTCTGCGTACTCGAAACGGGCAAGCGACAACCCGAGGCTATCCGGCTATATGAGAAAAACGGATACGTACCAACCCCAAACTATGGTCAATACATCGGTGTAGAAAACAGTGTTTGCTTCCGAAAAGAAATCCAGTGAAAAATGATCGGCTTTTCAGGCTGATATGAGAAGCCGATCATTGTTTACTACACTAGGCAATAAGTATTGTTTTTCTTTCTTTTGATATTAATTTTAAAGGCTAATCGTTTTCCATGAAAATTGTTTTATTTTCATCGGATAAATAGACTAACGTCTACAATTTACCCCCAGAACACCCAACTTAAATCGATGATTTCCTCTGCCAAGTCATCTTTAATTATTTCTACCTATAACTGGCCAGAAGCACTCCGGTTTTGTTTGCAAAGTGTGGCGAATCAGAAGATTATGCCTGCCGAAGTAATCATTGCCGACGATGGTTCCGGTCCAGAAACCCGTGCGGTCATTGAGGCGATGCGGCCCTTACTTTTGGTTCCTCTTTTGCATATCTGGCACGAAGATCGGGGGTTTCGTAAAGCTGAAATTCTCAACAAAGCGGTTCAACATAGTTCAGGCGAATACCTCATCCAGGTAGACGGCGATGTCATTTTACATCCCTTCTTCATTCAGGATCATCTGTTAGCTTCTGAACCAGGGGCCTTTGTTCGAGGAACCCGGGCCCGAATTACCGAAGCCCGAACATCGGAGTTACTTTCGAGTCTGGACGCTGCTTCCAGTTATCCATCGCTGCATGCCTTTTCTCCAGGTGTTTATAACCGGCTCAATGCCCTTCGGTTACCGTGGCTTCAATCGCTTGGGGAGCGAAAGGAAATGAAAAGCCGCGATGTCAGAGGTAGTAATCTTGCCTTCTGGAAGGCCGACTTTGTTCGGGTAAATGGTTACAATAACGATTTGCAGGGCTGGGGACACGAAGATGAAGAATTAGCGGTCCGATTTATCAATAATGCAATCGTGAAAAAAATTGTGAAGCTCCGGGCCGTTCAGTTTCACCTGCACCACCAGGAACAACCCCGCGAACACGAACCTTTTCACGCCCACACAATTCAGAAGGCCATGTCTTCTAAAATTAAAACTTGTTCTAATGGATATGGCCGCGATTAACTCCAATCACCTCATCAAAACAACGCTTATCATTTCAACGTATAACTGGCCCCAGGCTCTACACCTCTGTTTGTTAAGCGTGAGTCGCCAGTCCGTTCTTCCGGATGAAGTAATTATTGCCGATGACGGCTCGACCCGTGAAACACGCGACCTGATCGAAATGATGCAGAAAACCTTTCCCGTACCTCTTCTACACGTCTGGCAGGAGGATGAGGGTTTTCAGCTGGCCCGGATTCGTAACAAAGCTATTGCCCGATCTTCCCATGAGTATATCATTCAGGTAGACGGTGACCTGATTTTACACAAGCACTTTGTGAAAGATCATCTGGAAATCAGTAAACCCGGAACCTTCGTGACGGGCAGTCGGGTGCTGATGAATAAAAAATTATCCGATAAGCTGATTCATGCAAAAAAAACCAGTACGGGTCTTCTGTGCCGGGGTCTGACAAATCATACCAATCGTTTTCAGATTCGTTTCCTGCGTAACTACTTCGCCGATCGTTACAAGGCCAATAATATCATGAAACTGCGAGGTTGTAATATGGCTTTCTGGCGAAAAGATCTTATTCAGGTCAACGGCTATAACGAAGATTTTTATGGCTGGGGAAGGGAGGATAATGAAATTGCGGCCCGCCTGGCCAATGCAGGCATCCGAAAAAGAGCCATCAAGTTTGGCGGAATTGTTTTTCACCTGTATCACCCCGAGAAATGCCGGGAACACTGCGAGGAAAACGAACGACGACTTGCCCAGACCATTACCGATAAAATCACGTATTGTAGCCAAGGTGTCAATCAGTATACGTATGCACTTTCAGAGCTGTATGCCTGATGAATTCCATTCCTTTAATTTCAGTAATTCTTGTGACCCATAATGCCGAAAAATGCTTGCAAGCTTGTCTGGACAGTATTTTTCGGCAAACGTATCCTTGCATTGAACTTATTATCATGGATGGGGCCAGCACCGACGCTACGGTATCCATTCTGGAAGCAAATACTGAAAAAATAACGTTCTGGCGAAGTGAAGAAGACCAGGGTATTTATGACGCCATGAACAAGGCTCTGGAGTATGTCCGGGGTGAGTGGGTGTATTTCATCGGAGCAGATGATGAGCTGACCCACGAATTTTCCAGCATGGCTCACGAATTAGTGGATTCCAGAACCATCTATTACGGAAGTGTCTGGAAGGATGGCAGAAAGTATCTAGGTAAACTTTCCTCCTATCACCACGCCAAGACGGGGATTAATCACCAGGCCATACTTTATCCCGCTTCGATCTTTCAGCAATACCGATATGACCCGATGTATCCGATTTCCGCCGATCATATTCTGAACATGTGGTGCTGGAAGGACACTGACTACCGTTTTGAATTCAGGGACTATGTCATTGCTACCTTTAATCACACGGGTATTTCTTCATTGAAAAAAGATATCCGCTTTGAAAAGAGAAAGGCTCAGTTCATTCTGGAAAACTACGGTGTCGTAATCTGGTTGCGATTCCTGTTTAAAAAGCTTAAGGCTTCCCTTTTCATGCTATAGTGAAAAGTTTGATTACATGTCGTACTAATTGCCTCTGACCGCCCAGGCCCCTCCACGTGCCTCAACGTGGAATACTCAGTTCATCTCTGCTCTCCCTGTACGAACTATTGCCCTTTAACTAGTACCCTAATCCCCTAATGCTTTATTTCTGTACGCTATTTGATTCTGCCTACCTCTCCCGGGGACTGGCTCTGTATACGTCTTTAGAGGAACATTGCCCCAGCTTTCACCTCTACATACTCCCCTTCGATTCGCATGGTCAGCAGGTACTTGAGGCCTTATCCCTTCCACACGCCACCCTGATTAGCCTGACCGACTTCGAGAATGAAGAACTTCTGGCTGTCAAGGGCAGCCGTACTCGCGGCGAGTACTGTTGGACGTGTACGCCCTCGCTGCTTTCTTATTGTCTGCATACTTATAGTCTGGAGGCGTGTACCTACCTGGATGCCGACCTGCTCTTCTTTTCGGATCCGGGTGTGCTGATTCAGGAAATGGGTAAGGCTTCCGTACTCATCACTGAACATCGCTATAGTCCCGAGTATAATCAATCGGTATTGTGCGGCATCTATTGTGTCCAGTTCATGACTTTCAAACGTACGCCGGCAGGACTTCACGTGCTCAACTGGTGGAAAGACGCTTGTCTGGACTGGTGTTACCGTCGCTTTGAAGACGGCAAGTTTGGTGATCAGAAGTACCTCGATGACTGGACCACCCGCTTTGAAGGCGTGCATGTGCTCAAGCATCTGGGGGGTGGAGTGGCTCCCTGGAACAACACGCGGTATGACTACCTTGAGTCGAACGATCAGGTCTGGGTGCGGGATTCTTCCGTAGCCAGTCCCCTCGTGTTTTACCATTTTCACGACTTTCGTTACTGCCAAGAAGAAACCTTCCGTTTAACCAATGAAGAGTACCGGCTCAGGAAAGAAGTCATTGCTCTGGTTTACAAACCTTATGTGAAAGCCTTACAGGCGGCGGCTCAACGCATCAGGCAGGCAGACCCAACCGCCTGCTTTCATGAACCTCCGTTCTCTCTGGACTGGTTGACAACGAATGCGGGCCGTAGAGTTACTTTTTTACTTAAGGGTTCCTATAAAAACTATCATAAACATACCAGACTCTGGCAGTAGCGGGCCTAGTCCTACCCAAATGCAAAAGGGCCCCGTAAACAAACGGGGCCCTTTTGCTGCCTGTCAGATTTAAACAAACAGATGTTATAGATCATTTACAACGAGTTCACCATAATACGTCGGCTGGTGTGGAAGCCATCCGCGTCGATCACCAGAATGAGCAAGCCCGAATTGTCCTGAATTTCGATGGTTTGCGTATCATCCAGTGAACCTATCTTTTTCTCCAGAATCGGGTGACCCGTCGGCGTGAACAAACGTACGGTTACATTTTTCAGACCTTTCAGCGTCTCCAGCGTTACGCGACCATTGGTCGAGGGATTAGGATAGATACTGATGTCCTGGCTTAATGGATCCAGCACAAAATTGAGCGTACTGTTCTTGGCGGAATAACAAGAGAGCGTTCTACCCGAGGACAGGGTATACACCAGCTCCGACCGCACGGAATAAGTACCCGTAGCCGTAGCTTTAATGACGGCCTCGTCGGTGGTCAGTGAATCCGTCCCGCGTTTCCAGTAGAAGTTCTTTCCCGTACCTCCCGCCTGTAATTTATACGTACCTACTTTGGTAATGGTCGGTTCCGTCGGGAGCGGATTTACTTTCACAGTCAACACGTTCGAAACGGGCGATGTACAGCCAATGTTATCTGTCACCTGAGCGGTGTAGTTACCCGACTGTTGAACCGTAACGCGATTACCGGCATCGCTGGTACCTATCCAGGTATGCTTCAGGCTATTGTTGTTAGAGGTCAGCGTAACCGTACCGCCTTCGCAAAACTCCAACGCTCCCGAAGCCGTGATGGTTGGAGCAGCGGGCAGCGGACGCACACTAGTCGTAACCGCATCTGAGGTGGCAGACAAACAGTTGAATGTGTTTTTCGCTTGTACCGAAAAAGAACCTGCTTTTGAAATAATCAACGATTGACCCGTTTCACCCGTATTCCAAACGACGGCAGCCTCTGAAGAAACGGCTTGCAGGGTTACACTCTTATCCTCGCAGAAGGTCGTTGATCCGACTACAGTGATCCTTGGTTTTTCCGGACGGGGATTCACGGTTACGGTAACCGGATCGGATGAAGCCGATCCGCAACCAAACGCATCTTTCACGGTCACACTGTACGTACCGGCCTGCGTAGTTTGAATCGAAGAACCAGAAGCTCCATTACTCCACTGATACGAAGCTGCCGTCACCGAAGACGCCAGCGTAACGGCCGCACCCGAACAGATCGCCGTTGGGCCCTGAGCCACTACCGTAGGTTTCGCCGGTAAGGGGTGTACGGTTACTACTACTTTGTCAGAAGCATCCGAACGGCAGCCGTTGGCATTGACTGTATAAACCGTAAATTCACCGGATTCGCTTACCGTGATAGCCCGGCTATCTGACTGATTCGACCAGACGTAAGAGTTACCCTGACTAGCCGTAAGTGTTACATTTTTTCCATCGCAGAAAGCTACTGCTCCCGAAGCCGCAATGTTGGGTTTATCGGGTTTTGGAGAATACGACACGACAATGGCATTCGAAGCGAGGGATACACACCCATCGTTATCAATGGACTGAGCCGTGTAACTGCCACCCTGCTTAACTGTTAAAGTAGCCGTATTGTCCTGGCTCGTATTCCAGCGGTAGTTGATTCCGTTGCTAGCCGCCAGCGTCACTTCCGTACCCGGACAAATGTCTTTGATTTTATCAGAGGTGGTAATCGTTGGAGCCGTGGGTAGGGTACCCATTGTTAAAACTAATGCCGAAGAATTAAGCGACTCACAACCCGTAGTAGGGTCTTTTTCTTTCGCTGTGTACGAACCAGCCGTTTTCACGCTGATCGATGTCCCCGTTTCACCCGTACTCCACACGTAATTTTTTCCGGCGGGAGCACTGAGCGTAGCCGCAGAACCAGGGCAAATGACTTTGGTAGAAGACGTAAGTGCCGGACCCGGTCCAGGTTCGGTCTGCGTAATTTGTACGGCGGCTGACGTAGGCGATTCACACCCATTGCCATCGTTAATGCGTACCGAATACGCACCAGGTTGATTTACCGTTATTGTTTTTCCAGTCTGTCCGTTGTTCCAGACGAAGATATTACCGCCTCCATTGGCTGTCAGCGTAACACGACTACCGACGCAAAAGGTTGTACTGTTTGCTACTACCGAAGGCGTACCGATGTCATTCGGTACAATAAAGGGCGGAGCAAACGCGGAATTTCCAATACCATCTTTCACGCGAGCGTAATAGGTTTTTCCGGATTGCCCGACAATAGTACCATCGGTTTTATTATTCCCATCACTACTAATCCAATAGTATTGACCCGACCGACCAGCAATGCTCAGATTGAATTGATTTTTTGCCCGACAGGCAAACGTTACCTGCAACATATTCGCCGCTGCCTGCGGTTGTGAACTGGATAGGAAGTTAGAATTTACGATACTTTCGAACCAGGCCTGAGCGTGTTTTTTATGATTTTCCGGGCCCGAAAAATGCCACAAATCAGCGGCATCGCGGGGGTTTTGAATATTATCCGTTTCGGGACCCGCAAAGCAGTTTCCGGCTTGTTGAATGGCCATATTCTGTCCCTGAATTACACTGGCCCGGCTGGAGACCTGGGTTACCCCTGAAGGATACATCGATGCCCGGGCAATCATCCAGGAAACGTTTTTTCCACCCAGGTCAGACCTCGATTTATCAATTACGGTCTTGATCTGATTATAGTAGGTCTGAGCGGCGGTTCCATTCAAGCCATCCCATTCGCCCTGATGCCACAAAACAGAACGTACGCCCGTCAGATTCGTATAATATTGTAAGGAAATCCGTAAGTTGGCATAGGGCATACCCGCCGGCATGGGGGTCTTATCAGCAAAGGGGAAATAGGTTGTTTTGCCCTGAGCACTCTCGGCCCAGTTGTAAGCTCCTGTGGCAGAGTAGGCTGAATTAATAAACAGGACGGGTACGTTAAGACGAGCCGTTAACAAATCACCCAAATGCCCCCAATGCCAGGCCGTTTGCCCGTACGGAGCATACAATTCATTCTGGGTCATTTTTTTAAAGACCGGAAAAGCTGAACCGGGGTCCTGATTACTCTCACCGTTATTGCTGAAATTGGAAATAACATTGATCCGATCATCTTGCGGGGCGGGCGAATCATTTTGTTCGGTTCGTCCCTGAGCGTTCGACTGTCCAGCAATCACAAACACCTCTCCTACCCCAACGCGTTCGAGCGTAGTGCTCTCCAGAACGTTGCCCCCTGACAGGGCCCGAACTTCCACATTATACCAGCCACCACTTACGAAGACTGTTCCCTGGAAGTTACCACTACCTGCGGCTATTGGCGTCCAATTGGTGGTCACGCCGCCGTTCCGGGCGACAAAACGAGCTTCAATCCGTTCGGCATTATTGCTGAAACTACCCGCTACCGTGACATTAGCCGAATTGCCATTGTTGCGTTGAAAAACAATGCGTTCAACGGGGAAAGTAATTTTTAATTGACTAAAAGCCGAGGTTGAAAACGCTAGACAGCAAAGGGAAAGGCCATACTTAAAAATAGATTTTAATGTCATAGCATAGTGCCTATTCATGTACACAATGGTTGTTAATCTGGGAATAAAAACTCGTAAATATAAAAATCAAGAGAAACGCTAAACCTTAATCCTAGGGAGAAACCCGTATTTTGGCAGATTGTTTAAGATTATTTAACAAACGGTCTGTCCGGTTGACGACCCCTTAGAGCGGGTAAATAAATACTGTTTTACGAACACAACTCCGGTAATTCCCAGCGTATAAGCGATCAAATCCGTATACAGAAAGCCTTGGCCTAACAGGAGCTTCCCTGGCAGTGTCGACCGGAGTTGTACGAGCCAGGAAGCTTGCCAAAGCTGACTGAATTCAACGGCATAGCTGATTAGTAAAGCGACCAGGGCCAGTCGAAAGGTTCTGGCTTTTGGAGTCAGCAGGTGCAGCCCCCAGAATACCGCTACGGCCCACAGTGCATCTCCCGTAGCCAGAGGCACAAAGGATAAACGCCTGCCAATCAGACCTAACGTGATGGTTATGAGCAATAAAACCAGGTACGCTGCCCGACTAGATTTAATCATCGCTGAAAAGTCTGAGCTTCGTTTAATAAATACTCAAGTCCATTGAGCTTAATTTCGTAGATGGACTGAAGCAATACACCTAACCTGCCTTCCGGAAAGCCCTTGCGGGCAAACCACTCCAGGTAAGAGACAGGCAACTGTCTGAGGAGCTGCCCCTTGTGCTTTCCATAAGGCATCCGATAGGTTAGCAGTTGTTGAAATAACTGGGCATTTGCTTGAGGTAATTCTTCCATGGAATGAGTCGTACTTTTATTTAATTCAGGGAACAGGAATACTCGCTTTTAAACTTTTGTCTTCGCTTATTCCAGGTATTGGTAAAACGCGATTGAGCGACTTTTGCGGAAATGATAAAAATTATAGTTTAACTAGTTTTTATGAATCTAAAAAGCGTTTGTATCACGGGTTCATCTTCTTTACAACGCTACTATTTATGTGTTTATACGGTTAAAGACACCAATCTTTAAAACTTAGTTGGACCCCGGCTCTCCGTTAAAAAATTTTTCAAAAAAATGACTTATTTTCTCTAACTTCATCACTAAGTACAAACATCTAATTAGTTAATCCAGCAGCCTGATCACCAGCTGGTATGTATCTATGAGCAACCACCGCTATTTCATTGTTAATAAACCTTTTCAAATGCTATCTCAGTTTACAGGAACGGAATCTTTGCCTATGCTGGGTGAATTGGATTACGATTTTCCTGAGGGTACGCATTGCATTGGCCGACTGGACAGTACTTCAGAAGGTCTCTTAGTATTGACGACCAATAAACAGGTGACCCGCTTACTTTTTGACAGCCAAACGCCGCACCAACGCCAGTATCTGGTACAGGTCTACAAGCACGTGAGTCCGGCCACATTGCATCAATTACGAACCGGTGTGCCCATTCCGATTTCCGGAGCTTTACATTATATCACGGAGCCTTGTGAAGTATCCATTGTAGAAAAACCAACCGATCTCTTTGAAAGCGGTTGGTCTTACCCTGACGACCGTCCCCATACGTGGCTACTCATTTCGTTGACAGAGGGAAAATTCCGTCAAATCCGCAAGATGTTAAAAGCGGTTCGTCATCATTGCCAGCGGTTAATCCGGGTAGCTATTGAAGACTTAACTTTAGGTGATTTGCAGCCGGGTCAGGTACGGGAAATTCCCGAAGCCGAGTTTTTCGCCAAACTCAGAATTCCCTACCCTCATTCATAAAAAAAAGGAGCGGCTTTCACCGCTCCTTTTTGTATACTACCTATACTTCTATTCTTCTGTAATCGTTTCTGGCTTTTTCGCCGTGATGGTCAGTGTTTCACTAGTTCCATCGTGGTCAGCCAGTAGAATATCGCCTTCGGCTAAATCACCTTTCAGGATTTCCTCCGCTACGGGATCTTCCAGATAACGCTGGATGGCCCGGTTCAGCGGACGAGCACCGTACTGCGGATCGTAACCTTTCTTGGCCAGGAAGTCTTTAGCAGCTTCCGTCAGCTCAACGCGGTATCCCAACGTGGTAATACGAGCGAAGAGTTTGCCTAACATCAGTTCGATGATCCGGTGCAGGTGTTCGCGTTCGAGTGAGTTAAACACAATCACATCATCCAGACGGTTCAGAAACTCCGGTGAGAACGCTTTACGCAAGGCATTCTGAATGGTGCTTTTTACGGCTTCATCCTGACCTTCTACCCGCGTTTTGGTGGCGAAACCGATACCCGTACCGAAGTCTTTCAGATCACGTGCTCCGATGTTCGAAGTCATGATAATGATTGTATTCCGGAAGTCAACCCGACGACCCAATCCATCCGTCAGAATACCATCATCCAGTACCTGAAGCAGAATGTTGAATACATCCGGGTGAGCTTTTTCGATCTCGTCAAGCAGTACAACGGAATAGGGTTTGCGACGAATTTTCTCCGTCAGCTGACCGCCTTCTTCGTAACCCACGTATCCCGGAGGAGCTCCGACCAGACGGCTTACGCTGAATTTCTCCATGTACTCCGACATGTCAATACGCACCAGCGAATCATCTTTATCGAAAAGGTGGGAAGCCAGCACTTTCGCTAACTCTGTTTTACCTACGCCCGTAGGACCCAGGAAGATGAAAGAACCAATCGGTTTCTTCGGATCTTTCAGACCTACCCGCGTACGCTGGATAGCTTTCGCCAGTTTTTCAATGGCTGATTCCTGACCAATTACTTTACCTTTCAGGTCTTCCGCCAGCGTCAGCAGTTTTTTACCTTCATCTGTCGAAACGCTACGCACGGGAATGCCCGTCATCATTGCTACTACTTCGGCTACATTGTCTTCCGTAACCGTGTAGCGACGCGTTTTGGTATCTTCTTCCCAGCGTTGTTTCGCCCGGTCGAGTTGTTCGAGTAATTTCTTCTCCCGATCCCGCAGTTGAGCCGCTTCCTCGTATTTCTGCGATTTTACGACCTGATTTTTCTGCTTTTTGACTTCTTCAACGGCTTCTTCCAGTTGAATAATGTCTTCGGGTACCGAGATATTATTGATGTGTACGCGAGCCCCTACTTCGTCCAGTACGTCAATGGCTTTGTCGGGCAGGAAACGGTCAGAGATATAACGTTCTGACAATTTCACAGCGGCTTCCAGAGCTTCCGGTGTGTAATTTACGTGGTGGTGATCTTCGTATTTATCTTTAATGTTATTCAGAATCTCAACCGTTTCTTCAATGCTGGTGGCATCTACCATCACCATCTGGAACCGACGGGCCAAGGCACCATCTTTCTCGATGTATTGACGATACTCGTCCAGCGTAGTAGCACCAATGCATTGAATATCGCCGCGAGCCAGTGCGGGTTTGAACATGTTCGAGGCGTCCAGCGAGCCTGAAGCTCCACCGGCTCCCACGATCGTGTGAATCTCATCAATGAAGAGAATCACCTCGGGCGATTTTTCCAGCTCGTTCATCACGGCCTTCATCCGCTCTTCGAACTGACCGCGGTATTTCGTACCAGCCACCAGCGAAGCCAGATCCAGCGTTACGACCCGTTTGCCAAACAGGACACGGCTCACTTTCTTCTGAACAATCCGGAGGGCCAGCCCTTCAGCGATGGCTGTTTTACCAACGCCGGGCTCACCGATCAGAATCGGGTTGTTCTTTTTACGACGGGAAAGAATCTGAGCGACCCGCTCAATTTCTTTCTCACGACCCACGATGGGATCAAGTTTGCCTAATTCGGCCAGCTTGGTAAGATCACGGCCGAAATTATCCAGTACAGGTGTACGGGATTTTTCTGCACCCGGCTTACCGGACTCACTACGAGGGCTGGAACCGAACATGCGGCTGTCTTCATCATTGTCGTCCGTATCCGGGCCGGCATTGATATTCGGGTTCGATTGATATTCCAGCATTTCCTTAACGATTTCGTAGTTGACGTTAAACTTATGGAGAATCTGAGTCGCAATGTTGTCCTCATCCCGAAGGATAGCCAACAGTACGTGTTCAGTGCCAATCAACTGGGTCTTGAAGACTTTCGCCTCCAAATGGGTCATTTTAAGAACTTTCTCGGACTGACGAGTCAAAGGAATATTGGCCATGTTCCGAACGCTATGCGTCGCCGTACCCTTCGTAGCTTGCTCGATAGTCATGCGTAACTCATCGAGGTTGATACTTAATTTTTTCAACAGGGCCACGGCTACGCCTTCGCCTTCACGGATCATACCCAAAAGCAAATGCTCTGTCCCGATGTAATCATGTCCAAGTCGCAGAGCTTCCTCTCTACTCAGGGAGATGACTTCCTTCACGCGGTTTGAAAATTTTGCTTCCATACTTAAGGTTTAGCGTGCTTCTATTAACCAGCTAACGCCGGAAGAACAGCTATTGTTCAATTTAGGATCAGAATCTCTACTAAAATTGTCGGGAATTACACGTCCAGTGAAGAATCAGCGGTTGTATAGTGGGCTGAAGCGTTAAGAATGCTCAAGGCTTCGTTTCCCTGACAGAATAATAAATCGAGAATACTTAGATTGGGAAAAAACTGTTCCCCAAAATTTTGCCGGTAGGCTATCGGTTTATAAAACGGTCGCTCCTGATAACTTATTTTAGGCGTAATCAGGCCTCTAGCATCGAAAACTTCCTTTTCGTACCCTTTCTCATACTGGCTGGTGTAGTCAAAATTGGTTTTCAACCGTAACAGTTCCCGACAAACTGTCAGCATTTCCAGATTCAGGTCGAACAAAAAGTCAGGTTTTCGTTCATATACCCGTTTGAAGCGTTCTTCGAAGTATTCAAAGAAAGGCGTCTTCCGATAGGCTGACTCGATAGCTCCCCAGTGTCGTTTCACCCAGGGCTGTCGGTAGTCAATCCGAATATCCCGAATGAGCGTCTTCTGCTGGCTTCTCCCTTCGAGTACGGGAACTACCAAGGTGTCGATTCCCTGACTGGTTAAAATCTGACAGCGATTCCGAAAGGTCTGTTTCTGAAAATGTTCATGGCTTTCAAGCAGGATTGTGTCAAAGGATGCACCACACGTCCAAAATTCCAGACCTGGCAAATACTGTAATTCTATAACTAAACGCTTACTTTCTGACATTTGTACTTAGGGATCACTTTTTTAAAGAAACGAAAAAGATGTCAAGTATCAAATTATTTTTTAATTTTTGTAGTTAGATAGTTACTACATGTATCTTTTTGAATCTATTGATTGCATAAATGGTATTTTTCCAAGTCATATCCCGATTACCCCTCACCGTACTGTATTGGTTTTCTGACTTTTTATTTGTACTGATTTACTACGTTTTCGGCTATCGTAAACAAGTAGTATTAGGAAATTTAGCAGCAGCATTCCCCGAGAAATCAGAGGCTGAGCGGCAGGCAATCGCTAAAAAGTTCTTTCGTAACTTCTGTGATCTGATGGTAGAAACGGTGAAGTCGCTGACCATCTCACGGGAGTCTATTGCCCGTCGGATGAAATTAGAAAATTCCGAGGTTCTGCACAGTCTCATCCATCAGAAAAAAACGGTGTTTGTGATGCTGGGGCATCAGATGAACTGGGAGTGGATTTCCCTGAGTATTGCCAACGATGGAATTCCGGCAGATGTGATCTACAAGCCGCTCTCCAATTCCTTTTTTGAGCGTTTCATGCTGGCCATTCGTTCCCGCTTTGGCATCAAGCCCGTCTCGATGCATACGATTTTGCGGGATATGATTACGCGGAGAAACGAACCCCGTGTCATTGGTACCCTGGCGGATCAGGCTCCGCACCATCCGGATTCGGCGTACTGGTCCACCTTCTTTCATCAGGAAACTGATTTTTTTACGGGTACCGAGAAATTAGCCCGTAAGTTCAACACTCCATTGGTCTTTGGCAAAATCAGAAAAATCAAGCGAGGCCATTACAGCTTTCACCTTGAACTGATTGCCGAACCCTCCTATCAGGATATTGAGTCGGGTCTGCTGACGGAACATTACGTTCGCTGGCTGGAAACTATGTTACGGGAACAGCCTGAACTTTGGCTCTGGTCGCACAAACGCTGGAAACACAAACGCGAAACGCACCCGACCGAAGACGAAATGGTACTGGCTTAGCTTTATATAAAAAGGGGACTGATTTGAATCAGTCCCCTTTTTATAGGTAGAAGGTTTTATTCCCACTCCCCTAAACCCTGACGGATCACTTCAAAATCATTGTCCGTCGCATCCACAATCGTAGAGGGAATCAGTCCACCCGGACCCCCATCAATGACCAGATCAACCTTGTGCTGAAACTGGTGAAAAATTTCTTCGGGATCGGTTGGGTATTCCATAAAATCATCATCAGATTTAATGGAAGTCGTCACAATGGGATGCCCCAGCTGACTAACGATTTCCCGGGTAATGGCATGATCAGGAATCCGGATACCAATTGTTTTCTTTCGGGGATTCAAGGTTCGGGGCAACTGCGTATTGGCCGTGAGTACGAAGGTGTACGGGCCCGGCAGTATTTTCTTCATCGTTTTGAAGGCAACATCCGAAACCTTGGCATAGTCAGAAATGTGACTCAAATCATTACAGATGATAGAAAAATCACTCTTATCGGGTTTAATTCCTTTCACCTGAGCGATCCGTTCGATGGTCCGGGCGTTGTGAATATCGCCACCCATACCATATACGGTATCGGTTGGGTAAATAACGATTCCGCCCTGACGGAGCACTTCCAGTACCCGGGCAATTTTACGGGGCTCGGGATTGATGGGATGAATAGACAGAAATTCAGCAGGCATATGGATTCGGGATAAAAGGTTACCGTGCTTATCGTCGCAGTTTTTGATAGGTTCGGTACACCTGATAAAACGGAATTTTTAACTGACACGCCCACGCAATTGCTTGCAGGGACGAAGGCAACGGTTTGAATCGTCGGTATAAGGCCGCGTACTGAGCTCCCAGTGCATAGTGTTCCAGGAAAAAACATTGCCGAAGGCCATTTCGCAACCGAATGAGCAGAGCCGTAATTTCCTCTGGCGTTTGGACCAGAACAGCAGCTTTTTCGCATACCTTCCAGGTGGACTCCATCTGCTGCGTACGCCGAAGTTGCTGCTGCTTCGAATGCGAACCTTTCACCTGCCGATACCCTACCCAGCATTCATCCTTGAAGCCATATTTCCAGCGGCGGGACGCTCGGACCAGGAAGTCAAAATCTTCGTAAAGCAGACTTTCATCGTAACCGTCCAGAGCCTCGTACACCGACCGGCGGGTCATGGCCGTTACTGTCAAAATGGGCGTGCCAGCCAGCACTGCTGCAAACACATCTCCGCAAGGAACGTGCTGCAAACGCTTTCCCTGAGCCGTACGCTTATACCAGGTTCCCAGCTTTTTGCCCGTTTCGTTAATCAGTACAGCATCACCGAAAATGGCCCCATATTCTTCGGAAAGCGTTTCAAAATAAGCTACCTGCTTGGCAATCGTATCGGGAAAAAGTACATCATCCGCCGCCAGATCCACTATGTATTTGCCTTTTGCCAGGGCTAATCCCTGGTTGAAACTCCGGCATACGCCCCGGTTATCGCAGTTTTGAATGAACTGATCCTGCGGCCGTAACACCCCTTCTATTATGGATACGCTACGGTCTTTACTGAAATCATCGACAACGATTAACTCAAGGGCCGGGTACGTTTGCCTAAACACGGATTGCAGGCATTCCGTTACAAAACGTTCGTGGTTATAACACAGACAGATAATTGAAACCAGGGGCTGCTTCCTACCCATTTGAAGTACAGTTATTCAGTTTCTTCCTGCTTGGAGGCATCGTCCAGGCTCTGATTGACCTCAAAGCCCAAAATCAGTACCAGAGCCACCAGATACAGCCAGATCATTAAAGCCACCAGCGTACCCACCGCTCCGTACAGTCGGTTATAGCTGGCAAAATTCGAAAGATAGTAGGAAAATCCCTGCGTAATCAGAATGATCAACAGGGAGGCGGTGACCGAACCCGCATTGAAGAATCGCCAGCGTTTATGTAAAGCCGGAGCAATGTAGTATATAATGGAAACGGCCATAAACAAAACGACGAAAACAGTCAGGTAACTAATGCCCTCAACAAACGAATATGTAGAATCGACATTGATCAAACGACGCTCGACTAAAATATCTACCGCAATTCGTCCGATAATGAGTACACCCACGGCTACCAGTAGTACCACTGCCAGGAGCACGGTCAATAAGATGGATATCAGGCGGGTTTTGATAAAGCCGCGATCGTCCTGCGTACGCTGGGTAATATTGAAGGCCCGCATGAGGGCAATCATGCCATTGGTTGCCGAAAACAGGGCAAACAGAAAACCGAACGACAATACGCCGCTTCGTTTTCGGCTCACAATGTCTTCAATGGTAGGCAGTACTTCTTTATAGATTCCCCGAGGCATTGCCTCCGACAGAAAGGCCATGATCTGATCATCCAGCCCCGCAATTGGAATATAAGGAATCAGGGTAAAGAGGAAAATTACCGCCGGAAAAAGAGCCAGGGTAAAACTGTAGGCAACCGCCGTCGCCCGCTGGTCAATGTCAAACTGCAGGACATTGGCAAACAGTACCCGAAGCAGGTGATACAAAGAAAAACTTCTTCGCCGAATACGTACATTTCTTAAGAAGGTCTGTACGCGTTGCAGGGGCTTATGTTTACGGGAAAATTTCGCCATTGATGCTTCTTGATACAACTTCTGGAGTGGGCTAGGAAATTGACTACGCTTTAATTTACCTACTCTTCTTTAAAGTAAGGCTGCAATTTATCCAAAAAGGCGACGGGAGCCATGATGGGCCGATTCGTTTGCCGGTTGATAAAAACCAGCGTTACCTCACCGGTATTCAATAGCACATCTGATTCATTGAGCAACTCGAAGTGAAAGATGATGCGGGCCCCGGGCCGTTGCTCAATACGCGTCCGAATGGTAAGCAGTTCGTCATAACGGGCCGGTTTCAAATACCGCGTCTTCATCTCATAAACGGGCATCATCACACCCGACTCTTCCAGAACCTTATAGGCAAAACCTAAACTACGCAACGCTTCCACGCGGCCAATTTCATAAAGCCGGGCGTAATTGCCGTAGTACATATATCCCATCTGATCCGTATCGGCATAACAGACCCGGTACGTATGCTCATGCTGAAAAGCCATTCGCTGTATAATTAAATACGGGCGGATCATTCATCGAAGAATCATCCGCCCGTAGGATACTTTGGTTTATTTTTTAATTCCTAACTGGTTTAACGCTTCCTGGTAGAGTTTGGCGTTGCGTAGGTGATCTTCGTAGGTAACCGCAAAAATGTGGTAGCCATTCAGTTTCGGACTCGCACAGAAATACAGGTAATCGTGCTTTTCCCGGTTCAGTACGGCATCGATCGACGACGGTTCAGGCAGGTTGATCGGCCCCGGCGGCAAACCCGTGTTGATGTAGGTATTGTACGGAGATTTGTACAGCAATTGATTGTGTAGCAGACGTTTGATACCAAAATCACCGATGGCGTAGATAACGGTCGGGTCCGCCCGCAAGGGCTCCGATATCGCCAGACGGTTCAGATACACACCCGCGACCCGTGGTTTTTCATCCTTCTTTTTCGTTTCTGCCTCTACGATACTCGCCAGCGTAATCACCTCTACGGGAGATAAACCTACCGCCTTGGCTTTGGCTTTGCGATCATCCGTCCAGAATTTGTCGTACTCCGACTTCATCCGACCCATCAGTTTCTGCGGTGTTGTATTCCAGTACACCTCGTAGGTATTGGGCAAGAACATGCAGAGAATGGTTTCGGGAGTAAAGCCATAAAACCGGCAAACTTCAGGATCATTCAGCATGCGTTTGAATTCGGTGGAGTCAAACTCGAACCTGGTTCCAATTTTCTCAACCAGATCCTGCTTCAAACGGACGTTATTAAAAGTAAGTTTTACGGCCGTCTGATTGCCCGAACGTAAGGCTTTAATCACCTCGTAATTGCCCGCACTCGGTTTGATTCGGTACCGACCCGGCTTCACGTGATCGGGGTACTTGAGAACCTTTGACAGAAAGCGGAAATACATTTCGTTGTTTACCATTTTATTGGCTTTCAACGAATCAATAACCGTTTCGAAACGAGCTGATTTACTGGGAATTAACAAATAGAAATCCCGGTCTTTCTCCGTATTCAGATTGGCCGTGTAAAAAATTTGCCAGAGGTAAAAGGAAACAATCGGAGCCAGAATGGATACGATGATGATAAAGTATTTGAAGAATTTATTACGAACCATGGGTCGAAATAGGTTACACGCTAGGAGAATTATTCATTTCGCCGGGAAAGGCTACGCCGAAACGTTCGCCCAGGCTTTTTAAATCAGCGATTACAGGAGTTAGTACCGGAATTCCTTCCGTCCGACGAATGGCTTCCATTTCCCGCTCCGGATCGCCTGGGATGCGTACACTTTCCCCGTTCAGTCCTTCCGCCGAGCGGAATCTACGAATCCATTGGTCCAAATGGGTTTTAAATTCATCCGCTGGTCGGAACGCATCCACCCGCATGGCCCCCAAGAAATGCCCCGTCCCAATACCTACGCCTTCTTCCGCAGCCATGAACCCAGCCGTAGCAAAGGGAGGCACCCAGGGTCCGTAGTTGGCTCCGGAAAGGACGCCCGAAAATAAATCGACCATCGCCCCCAGTCCGTAGCCTTTATGACTGCCGTGTTCCCGATCACCCCCCAGCGGTAGCAGGGCTCCGCCCTTCCGTACGGCATTGGCATCGGTAGTGGGCTGACCTTCGGCGTCCTGTACCCAACCGGTGGGCGTATCCAGATTTTTCCGCTGGAGAATTTCCAGTTTGCCGTAAGCGGCCGTTGTAGTGGCCATATCCAGCAAAAAGGGAGGTTCTTCCTTGGCGGGCATGGCTACACAGATGGGGTTCGTTCCGAGAAGGCGTTCTTTCGAAAAGGTCGGCGTAACGAGCGGTCCGGCGTGCGTCATGGACCAGCCGATCATGTCCCGTTCCAGGGCCATGGAGGCATGATAACCGGCAATACCGAAGTGATTGGAATTGCGTACCGCGACCCAGCCCGTCCCTACCTTGTCGGCTTTTTCCATCGCAATTTCCATCGCTCTGGGAGCTACAACGAGTCCTAAGCCCGCGTCGCCATCCAGAACAGCCGTAGAAGGCGTTTCATGGACGATCCGCATCTGGGGTTTCGGATTCAGACGACCGTGATCCATCAGCCGGACGTAACCGGACAACCGGGCCACGCCGTGGGAATCAATGCCGCGTAGGTCGGCAGAAACCAGCACATTAGCCGCCAGCGTAGCTTCGGATTCGGGACAACCCATGGCTAGAAAAATATCCCGAACGAAGGCATTAAGTAATCGATGATCAATCATTCACACGTATAATCACGGCCAGCGTGACTTGGTTTTTCGGTACAAAAATATCAGTTGAAGGTCAGAATGGAAAAGGATTGAGGGATCACTTCAGGCGTTCGAGCAAGGCTTTTACCAAAGCCGCCGAGTTTCGGGCCGCAATCGGTCCGTAGGTATGCATGTCTACTGAAGCCGAATGGTTGGCATTATCCGAAAGACTGCGAATGATCAGAAAGGGTATGCGTTGCTGCCAACAAATCTGACTGACGGCCGCCCCTTCCATCTCGATGGCATCGGCCTGCATGGTCCGACGGATGTGTAGACTGGCGGAATCAGAGGCCATAAAAACGTCCCCCGTTACGACGGTACCGCTGTAAATGGTCGGTTGGTAAGTCCCCACTTTTTCCAGCTTTACTTTCGGAATTACGACCCCTGCTACGAGTAACAACGATGAGTCAGCCGGGAAATACAGCGGGTTTTCCTGAAAATTATACGGATTACGCGTGGGTCGAACGGTCATTCCCTCTTTCAGTACGCGACCGTAATCATGGTAAGCTACTTTGGTAGCCATGACAATATCTCCGGGCTGATATTTTGGATTCAGGCCGCCGGCGATTCCCGTGAAAATCACTTCGCGGGGCCGGAAATGTTCCAACAGTAACGTCGTGGTCAACGCAGCGTTTACCTTTCCGATCCCACCCTGCACCAATACAATTTTCCGACCTTCCAAACTACCCGTGTAGAACGTCAATCCTTCGATGTGTTGTTCACGACGACCTTTTATTTCTTTTTTAAGCACTTCTACTTCATCAGCGAAAGCACCCATAATCGCCGTCAGATTACTACTTTTTCGGGGGAATCTGGTTTGAGCGTCCGGCGTAGTGGAATAGGTAAGCTGAGCAGAAAGATTAAAACAGATTCCGAGCAAACCTACGAGTACGAGTGTACAAATTTTCATGAAGTAAGGAGCTTATTCTACGATCAAGGCGACCACGCACAGAGCAATGATGCACCAAAACGCCAAAGGTAATTCACGAAACTTACCACTGGCTGCTTTTAGCACCGCATAACTTAAAAAGCCCCAAATGATTCCTTGCGTAATGCTATAGCTAAAGGGAATGAGTACCATGGCCAGAAAAGCGGGTACCGCTTCCTCCCACTCGTCCCAAGGAATTCGGGTAACCGTTTTCATCATAAGCACCCCCACCAGCACCAGCGAGGGGGCCGTAGCCACGGAAGGTACCATGCTCAACAAGGGCGATAAAAACAGACAGGGCAGAAAACAGAACGCTGCCGTAATGGCGGTCAATCCGGTACGTCCTCCGGCTTCAATACCAACCGCAGACTCGACATAAGCCGTACCGGGACTCGTACCGACCAGACCCGCCAGCGTAGTTGATACCGCATCAGTGAGCAAGGATTCTTTCAGCATCAGCGGCTCTCCGTCGGCATCCAGCCGGCCCGTGGCTTCCGCCAGGCCTACAAAGGTGCTCAGGCTGTCGAACAGATCGGTAAATACAAAGGCAAAGATGACGGGTGCCAGCGACCAGCTCAGGGAACCTTTCAGATCAAGCTGAAGCAGCAGGCTGAAATCCGGGGCGGCTACTACTCCCTGCCAGTTGACCAGTCGCGGACTGTCATCCAGCCGACCGGGTAACAAAGCAAGTAATGTGGTCAGTACGATTCCCCAGAGCAGGGCTCCGTGTACTTTCTTCTGAATAAGAACCGCGGTCAGAAACAGACCTATCAGAAAGGTACAGACGGCGGGCGTCAGTGGTCCGATGCTAATCATCGTTGCCGGATTAGCAATCACAAATTTCGCATTACCGAATCCAATCAGGGTAATGAACAGTCCAATGCCCGCCGCGATACCGTATCGCAAGGACTTGGGGATTGTTTTAATGAGTAAGACGCGTACGTTAAACAGCGAAATGATCAGGAAGAAGACGCCCGACCAGAATACGGCACCCAAAGCCGTGGGTACGGGAACTTTCATACCCTGCACGACGGTAAACGTAAAAAACGCGTTGAGACCCATGCCTGGAGCCACCACATAAGGGCTTTTGGCATACAGACCCATCATCAGGCTACAGAAGAAGCAAACCAGCACGGTAGCGGTTAATACACCCGAGAAGGGCATTCCGGCGAGGGATAAAACGGAGGGATTTACTACCACGATATACGCTGTGGCCAGAAAACTGGTGACGCCGGCTAGTAATTCAGTACGAATAGAAATGGGGACATGATCCATAGATTTCATGTCCCCAATTTCCATCAAAAAAGATCAAAATGCGAATCTTTTCTAATTAAAGATATTTACGCAGACGACTCAGGGACTCAGGGGTAACGCCCAGGTAGGAGGCTAAATGGTACTGCGGAACACGTTGAATCAGCGAGGGATGATCCTGTAACAGGCGTAGGTAACGGCGGGCCGCATTGTCAGCAATCTGTGAATCAATACGTCCTTCCATATCCTGGATGGTACGCTCCAGCATCATCATGGAGAAACGTTGATACGCCAGGGATTCTTCAAAAAGAGCCTTGCGACGTTCACTGTTCATGACCAGCAAGGTAGAATCCTCCAGGGCCTGTACGGTGTAGGGACTCAGGCGATGAGCAGAGTATCCTGTTACACTCGTTACAAACGAATTTTCATCCTTTAAAAACAAGGTAACTTCTTTGCCTTTATCCGTACGAAAAACCCGCATCACACCTTCGATGATAAAAGCGACTTCATCGATGTGATCTCCTTGGTGAATAAAATAGTCTCCTTTCTTAAACGTGCGTGTTTCGTACGCACCGTTAATAGACTGCACATCCTCATTAGACAGCTCGACATATCGCCGGATGTAGGACAATAAGGGCTGGGTGATCGTTTCAGAGAGCATAATTTTCAGGAAATATGTAACGGCGGTTTAATTAGGGGCTAAAGTAAGAAATTTTCTTAGATTTTACACATTTAAACCGCTTTCAAAAAGTGACTTTCTACTTATTTTTTAAACATTTCATACGTGTATCACACTTCTATAACTGTAGATCTACCTTATACTATACGTTTTTTCGTAAAAAGTTAATTATTGAGCTTCACTAGCTAATAATTAGGGGATACTCTTGAGAAATGTAGATTAGATGTATAGTTAAACAATCAGACCGTTCTAACTAATACAGTAAGAACTTGCAGCAGATCAATTGATTCGCTGCAAGTTCCTATTTTATTTTCTATAAATTGAGTACTAATCGTTATAAAATGGTAACGATTTTCCCCAAATCCTCCCAGAAGTGGGGATAAGATTTTACGACTACAGAAGCATCATCAATTTCCAGATTTGTACGCATGGCTAATGGGGCAAAAGCCATGGCCATCCGGTGGTCTTCATACGTATGAATGGAAGTCCCCGGCCGATCCCAGCTGGTCCGTTCGTTGGTCACAATTCGGTATCGGGTATTCGCTTCTTCTTCCACTAGGTTGGCATCGAACTTCTGTAATTCCTGCTGAATGGCCAGTACGCGATCCGTTTCCTTCACTTTAAGGCTTTCGATCCCCGTAAATTCGGCCGGAATACCCTTCACTGCCGCAATCACGGCAATAGTTTGAGCCAGATCAGGGCAATGAGTAAAATCCCAGCTAAAGGACTGCTGGGCAGGAATCTGAGTTAGCAGGAAACCCCTTCCGGTATAAGTACTTTTGACCCCCAGCTGTTCCATGATGGCGATGATGGCCGAGTCTCCCTGCAGTGAGTTTTCTTTTAACCCCAATAGCTCGGCTTCCGATCCTTCTGGCCCCAGGGCTACAAGGCTATACCAGTAACTGGCAGCGGACCAATCCGATTCCACGGCGTAATCACTGGAATGATACGGCTGGGCGGCTACCTGAATCTGTCGGTTTTCCCAATCAGCCGTGACATCCGCTCCAAACTGCCGCATTTGCTGGATCGTCATTTCGATGTACGGAATCGACCCGAGCTGTCCGGTCAGATGCAGCGTCAGCCCTTCCGGCAAAGTAGGGGCAATCATCAGAATAGCTGATATAAACTGACTACTCACGTCACCCCGCATCGTCAAGTTTTTGGCACCCGCGTACGAGAAACCTTCCAGCTGAAGCGGTGGATACCCTTCTTTATTCTGATACGTGATGCGGGCTCCCAGTTCACGCAAGGCTTCTACCAGAATACCAATGGGCCGTTCCTGCATCCGGGGGGTGCCGGTCATGACTTTCTGACGATTGGCCGTTGCATAATAGGCCGTCAGAAAACGCATGGTTGTACCCGCGTCAAGTACATCGGCTATGGGTTCGTCGCGTTGCAGCAGCCGTTGCATGGTTTGCGTATCGCGAGCTTCTGACAGGTTACTAAGTGATCCTGTTCCCCCCGCCAGAGCGTTGAGAATTAGAGCACGATTGGACTCTGACTTGGATGCCGGTAGCTGAATTTGGGCCTGAAAAGGCTGAGTGATCTTATGGAGGAGAAGCTTTTTCAAAACGGTACAGAAAAATAGATCGGTGATTGCAGGGCCAAAATTATTCTTTTTCGCTGGTTTTGTCCCTGTTTTCTGGCAAACTGTGTTGCCGCTGTATAAATAAAGGGCTACTTCCCAGTGGTTTCCGGAAGTAGCCCCTCGCCTATTCGCTGTGTCTTTTAAAACGTCTGCAGTACTTTCAAGCGGTGTCGATTGCCAATTTTCATGGCTTTGTGCGTGGACTTGTAACACAAGGCACCCAGCCCAATCAAGCCACCACTGACAACGGCCGTCGAAGGCGTTACCCGCAGGGGTGCTCCTTTGAATTCCTTATTCCAGACCGGACTAAAGAAATCCATGATGAAGTATAACGCACCAGCCGCGGGCAGCAGATACCCCGCCTGCGTAGCCAGCGAACTTCCTTTCATAAAGTACACCTTCCGAATATCTTCCAGTCGATATTCAGTGTATTCCTGCTGGTTGGTGATTTCGCTAAAATCGGCGAAGACAAGCGTGGAGTCCGTTACTGCGAAAATGTTGTCACGGATTTTACGACTCTGACCTTTGGCCTTGAAGACAAATTCATCGCCCGCAAAAAATCGCTTCCGCCCCCCCGGATAATCCACGGCAATGTATTTTATGGTCTGGCGGGACGTTAGTACCCGGCCCGTTGGCGAAGGAGGTTGCTGGGCGTACAAAGCGGGTGCCCCAAGCAACATAAGTAGAAAAAGTAGCCGTTTCATGATTTCAATTACGGATGGAGGTATGGAGGAAACGTACGGTATCAACAAAACGTATTTCCTACCCCGCGGTTTCAAACAAAGGTATACAATCCCTCGCTTACTCCACAGACACCTAAATGCTGGTTAGGATTAATGAATCGAGACGCCACCGGAAACAATAAATTTCATCACTTCGGTTGCGTTAGCTTTTACGGGTTTTACGTTTTCTTTGGGCATGATGAATAAATGGCCCGAAAAGGCGTACGATTGCGGGAAATAGACCGCTACTGAGCCCGGCAGTTCCCACTCCGAAAGATCAGATTGGGTTAAGAATCCCAGCCGGTATAATTCCGTATTCGTATCCATCTTCACGAGCACGGGCTGGTTAAACTTTTTCTTATCGCCGACGAAAGCAGAGGTTAAATCTTTCAGGGAAGAATAAATAATTCGTACCAGTGGTAAACGATTGATAAACTCTTCGAAAAGATTAAATACGGGAATGATGACAAACGTAGAGCCCAGAAAACCTACAAGAAAGACGATCGCCAGCACGATGAGCATTCCCATTCCCCAAAGTCGAACCTGATTTTCACCCGTACCGATTCCCACTGGGACCAGGCCGTCGAGGTATAAAAAGGATTGATACAGAATATAGCCAGTGAAGAATAACGGAGCAATTAACAGTAAGCCTCGAATGAAGTAACTGACAAAGCGATTTACTAATCTTTTTTTCATGGGAGAAACAGATAGAAGGGGGAATCTATTCTACAATTCGGATTCCTTCGTCAAAGTTCATCCGGTTGCAATTTTAAAATCTCCAAGTATCTACAATTGAAAAGAGTCGCAGGCCTGGGCTTACGACTCTTTCGATGGTATAGGAATAGCGATTTTTTTATTCTTTACGCTTAAGTCAGATAACGAAAATCCTGTCCCGCTTCCAGTTTCAGAAGCATTTCGTACATCAGTCGAATGACTTCCTCCACGTCCTGCTTGTGCACGGTTTCTACCGTCGTGTGCATGTATTTGAGGGGCAGAGAGATCAGGGCGGAAGCCGTTCCTTCGGCGGCGTAGGCAAACGAATCCGTGTCGGTTCCCGTTGAACGACTGACAGCCTGCCGCTGAAACGCAATCTGCTTTTCTTCGGCTACTCCGATCAGAAAATCCAGCAGATTATTCTGTACGGCCGGACCGTAGCACAACACAGGACCACCTCCGCATTTCAAATCTCCCTGTTCTTTCTTATCGTACCGGGGTGACGTAGTATCGTGGGTAACGTCGGTACAGATCGCCACGTCCGCTTTCAGACGCCGGGCAATCATCTCAGCCCCCCGAAGACCAATTTCCTCCTGTACAGCATTGACTACATAAAGCGTAAACGGTAGGGAAACGTTATTTTCCTTCAGCATACGGGCTACTTCAGCAATCATGAAGCCGCCGATCCGGTTATCCAACGCCCGACCTACGTAGTACCGATCGTTGAGTTCCGTCAGCTCGTCTTCGAAGGTTACGACACAACCCACGTGAACGCCTTTTTCCTCCAATTCTTTTTTGGTAGCCCCGCAATCAATCGTCAGGTCCGTTACCTTGGGAGCAGTGTCCTTTGCCAGATCACGTACGTGAATGGCAGGCCAGCCGAAGATACCTTTGACGATTCCTTTTTTGGTGTGAATATGAACACGCTTGGACGGAGCAATCACGGCATCCGAACCGCCATTCCGACGAACGTAGATATAGCCGTCGTCGGAAATGTAATTAACAAACCAGGAAATTTCATCCGAGTGAGCTTCAATGACCACCTTGTACGGCTGGCCGGGGTTAATGATCCCTACTACGGTACCATACGTATCGACGATGTAGTCGTCAATATAGGGTTTAAGATAATCCAGCCAAATCCGTTGTCCGGCGGCTTCAAAGCCCGTTGGAGAAGGGTTATTCAGGTATTGATAGAGAAAGGTTTTGCTACTTTCAGTCATCATAGAATAGAAAATGTGTAGTGATTCGTTAGGTGCTTCGAACGAAAGTTCGTAGGACCCGTTTGCCAGTGTACTAAAAATCCGGACCGTTTACCTGCCTTTTCGCAGTTCGTCCTGCCATTCTTTCAGTTCTACCCAGCGGCCCTGCGTCGCCAGACGAGCCTGATCAGGCCAGGTCGTCGGGTCATGCATCTGGAATCGGGAACCGGCGGCATTCAGGATTTCTTTAATTCGCTCGGGCGAAACGGCGGCCAGCTGCGTAAAGCTGGAAATACCTTCATTATTTAACAGCTGCTCGATTTTGGGACCGATGCCTTCAATGACTTTCAGATCATCCGGTTCTTCGTACAAGATCGGAGCGGCGGTTCCGGTTGTAATTCCTGGAATACCTTCAATCGGCGTTATGTCCATCGGAATTTCCATCAACGGCGGTTCTTCCACGACAATGGGAACGGGTGGTTTCGGCTTGGGCGGATTCGTCTTTGACTCGCGACAGTGCTCCAATTCTACCCGTTTGGTAGCGATTTGCATTTGCATCGTGTCGATCTTGCCGTGCAAGGCCCGGCGGCCCAGTAACCAGCCCAAACCAGCCACCAAACTCATAAACGCGACCGCTTCGAGTACGGCAATGGGAATATTCTGACTTAATGATTGTAGGAGTAACATAGTTGATGTCGAAGGATGAAGCTCTCTTTATTCTTTCCCCTTTTGCAATTCCTGTTGCCAGGCCCGAAGTTCATCCCACTTGCCTTCCTGAGCCAGGCGAGCCTGACGGGGCCAGGTATTGGGATCCTGAATCTGAAACCGGGAACCCGCCGCCCGCAGAATGGACATTACATGCGAGGGTTCGGCTACGGCTAGCTGAGCAAACGTTTTGATGCCGGCCTCGTGCAGGAGCTTTTCAATCTTCGGGCCGATTCCTTCAATTTTTTTGAGGTCATCTTCTTCGTGCGGTACGGCAGCAAATGGTTGTACGGCTTCTTCCGCGGGGGGAGCCACAATGGGTTCGGGCAGCGGGCCGGCGGTTCGAACCGTTGGCTTGGGTACGTACAGCCCTTTGTGACACTGATCCAGGTCAAACTCAATCTGGCGAATTTCCGCTTCGAGATGATGGAGTATATTCTTACTTTTCAGAAATCCAATCAGGTACCCCAGGATACCCGCCCCCAGCAGAAAAAGCAAGTGTTGAAGCCACGCACTTTCCAGTTGTAAGGGATTAAAATGTTCATACATAATTGCAGTGATTTGAAGGATAAGTCAACCTGCCAAAATGGCTAGTGCTTACCTTTTTTGTTCCTGAACAACGATCGTAACCCGACGGTTGGCTTTTCTGCCCGCAGGCAGGGCATTATCGGCAATGGGTTGCGTTTCGCCCTTTCCATCGGTTACCAGCTGTTCGCTTTTCATGCCTTTCCGGATGAATTGTTTCTTTACCGCTTCCGCCCTACTTTTCGATAAACGCAGGTTATGATCGTCGGGCCCTTCGCTGTCGGTATGACCAATCAGCGTCAAGCGTTTATTTGGATGTTGTCTGAGGTATTTCTTCGCTTCCTCAAAAAATTTATCGTTGTCTTTTGTCCGAATAAACTGGTTACTACTAAGCGGGAAATACAAATCCATGGGTTTGAAAATCCCATCGTACGTCGCAGCAGCGGCCAGCTCTTCTTCGTTTTGTCCCTTCGGTGCTCGTAATACGGGAGCAGGTTCAGTCGATTCAACAACGGCGGGTTCAGATACTGCCGGCTCGGCTACGCTGGTTTCAGCAACTGTATTAGGAAGTTCGTTAGTACCCGCAAATGCAAACCCAGCTCCGTAAATGGAGTCAGCTGGACTAAAGGCCAGATCCAGTTGTTTAGCATCGATCCGCAACTGACTTGGTGAGACCCCAGCCTTCACGAAGTACTGACGGATGGCATCCGCCCGGGCTTGTCCCAGCGTAGGAAACGAAGTATTGTTTTCCTCAATGGATGAATAAAAGCCCGTAACGGTCAGCGTTTTCTTAGAATTCTCCTTTAAGTAACCCGCCAGTGCCTGTAATTGAGGCTCGACGGCTCCAGTCACGACTCGTCCGTTTGACCGGCCAAAACTCAGGTTGTTTTCGGAAGTAACGTGGAAATGAGAGCCGTCCTGAATATCCAGGGCAGGACTGATGAAGGCTTCCGACGATTCCGTTTTCGTAAGGGGTTTGGGGTTTCCATCACACAATTGTTTAATCTGACAGACGTGCCAGTAGGTCCCTCCGGCTATCCAGCCGATGAGTACCAGCCATGTCAGGGTTTTGGCGATTGACATACAGAAGGTTAGCTAATAAATGTACCGATAAACATAAACTTGTTTTCTTAGACTAAGCTTCAGGATGTGGGAGTCATTCACGATTCGGAGCAGCGAAAAAAGACAGAAGCCTAATCGAAAGCAACAAGAATTGAATGATAAATGCAAATTTACTTTCGATTCCAATCCTGCCTCGCTTTATCCAGGCATTTGGCAGAATCACTTAAAAAGCAACCGTATTTAACGGAAAAAGTTATAAAAAAAGCCTCACCCGTAGGCGAGGCTTTTCATATACGCTTATCGTAAGGTCAAATCTTAGCGATTCATTGACAACAGGAACTCTTCGTTCGAACGGGTACCTCTCATTTTTTCGAGCAGGAACTCCATCGATTCCACCGAGTTCATGTCGGACATATACTTCCGCAAAATCCAGACACGCTTGAGCGTTTCGGGATCCATGAGCAGGTCTTCGCGACGTGTACCCGAAGCTGGTACGTCGATGGCGGGGAACATCCGGCGGTTGGACAGTTTCCGGTCCAGCTGGAGTTCCATGTTACCCGTACCTTTGAATTCTTCAAAGATTACCTCATCCATCCGGCTTCCGGTTTCGATCAGGGCCGTAGCGATGATCGTCAGCGAACCACCGTTTTCCACGTTACGGGCCGCTCCGAAGAAGCGTTTGGGTTTGTGTAAGGCGTTGGCATCTACCCCACCCGAGAGAATCTTACCGGAAGAGGGTACCACGGTGTTATACGCACGGGCCAGACGCGTAATGGAATCCAGCAGAATTACGACATCGTGACCGCATTCGACCATTCGCTTGGCTTTTTCCAGGACCATGCTGGATACTTTCACGTGACGGTCCGCCTGTTCGTCGAAGGTAGAAGAAATCACTTCCGCCTTCACACTACGCTGCATATCAGTTACCTCCTCGGGACGTTCGTCAATCAGCAGAATGATCAGGAACACTTCCGGGTGGTTACGGGCAATGGCGTTAGCGATTTCTTTCAGTAATACCGTTTTACCCGTTTTAGGCTGAGCAACGATCATCCCCCGCTGTCCTTTTCCAATCGGAGCGAACAAATCGAGAATACGGGTAGAATTTTCACGGCCCGAAGTAAACAGGTTCAGTTTTTCCGTCGGGAACAGCGGCGTCAGGTATTCGAATGGAATCCGATCCCGAATTTCCTCTGTCGTTTTTCCGTTTACGGACTCAACCCGTAACAGGGCAAAATACTTTTCTCCTTCTTTCGGCGGACGGATGGCTCCACGTACGGTATCCCCCGTTTTCAGGCCGAACAGCTTGATTTGGGAAGGAGACACGTAAATATCATCGGGGGAAGCCAGGTAATTGTAATCCGCCGACCGCAGGAAACCGTATCCACCATCGGACATGATTTCGAGTACGCCTTCGTTTTCAATCAGGCCATCAAACTCCCGAATGTGCTGGTTATAGTTTCGCTTCACCTGCTGCTGCAATTGCTGCGAACGCGGGTTGGGCTGCAAAGGCTGACCACTTTCGTCAGTACGACCTTCACGGGGCTCACGGGTATTGGGACGATTCGGGTCAGGGCTTACCGGATTAACTGCCGGGGCCGATTCACTTTCCGAAGGCATCACTTCCATCGTGGACTGATACGCTTCATCCAATGAGAAATCATTCGCCAATTCGGCGGGGATTTCCATTTCATCTACGGGTTCAAAACTAGCGTCCTGCTCTTCGTTTTCCGGAGCTACTGGAGCAGCCGAAACAGGAATAGCAACGGGTACTTCTTCAGAAACACTGCCCCGCCGGATACGTGCCCGTTTATGGCGGTTTTCGGCTTCATTCTGGGCAGTAGTAGATGCTTCAACCGAAGCAGGCTCGGGCTGAGACGCGGGAGTCGCTGCAGCAGGGCTTTCTTGAACTTCTTCCTGAACTTCTGAACTTGAAGATTCCGTTTCGGAAACGGAAGGTGCAGCGGGCTCTTGGGCCGTTTTTCGTGTACGACGAGCCCGTGGTTTATCGGATGCTGCTGGCATAGGGGTAGGACTGGCCGGCTTCTCTTGGGAAGCCTGCCGCTCTAAAATTTTGGTAATGAGTTCGGATTTGGACAGTTGGGTTGGATTGGATATACTCAACTCCCTTGCGATTGCTCTCAATTCGGACAGCAGCCGCAAACTCAGCTCTTCTGATGTATACATGAAAATTACGTATCAATCACGGCCGTGCCGGAATAGAATGAAACAGGATAGTCAGGCGAAATTGATAAATGCGTTGAGTTCTTTAGAATTCATTCACAGGAGGGTAAAAGCTACTACTGTCGGGGAAGAGGATGGTACCGGCTTCTGGGATGCGTCGCTGGGGTGAATGAATTGCAAAGGTAAAATGTTCTTCAGCAATTTGTCAATATCTCTATGTAAACTTTTTTAGGACAGCGAATTATCACTGACGGACTGGGTTTGAAAATCATTTTTAAGATTTACGGTGCTGATTGGGCTGGCAAAGCGAACGTCGTTTGCTTCGACAATCTGCATAATTTTAAAATTCAGCTCTTCCTTCACGCGATTAAACGTCCGGAAATCGCTGGTTTCTACGTGATAAATGATCAATACGTCAAATGACTGATCGCCGAAGGTATCGAAACGAACGCTTCCGGGCTTGCTTTTGGTAAATTCATGGGCATCAATAGCGTCCTGAATCTGATCAATCACTTGCTTTAGAGTCGCCGCAGACGTTTTTAAATCCAGACGAATGGTGTACTTCGCTCGTCTGAACTCCCGCTGACTCTGGTTTTCCAACATTTGAGAAACAATCAAGCGATTGGGAACGGTCATCATACTTCCGTCTACCGTGCGTATACGTGTACTGCGAAACCCGATTTTTTCGACGTCGCCCATCGTCTGGCTAATCTGAATGGAATCGCCAACGACAAAGGATCCATCGGCAAAGATGGTAAAGGAAGCGATCAGGTTTTCGAGCGTTTCGCGGGCAGCCAGAGCGACCGCAATACCTCCAATACCCAACCCTGCAATCAGTGTCGCAACATCAATATTAAAAATCTTGCCTGTGATGATTAATCCGGAAATTACCACCACCAGCACAATCAGAATGTCCTTCAGAAAAGGTACCAACTGATCGTCTACTCTGGTTTCGGTCCGTTCGGCCCTTCGTTTGAATACGACAGCCAGAAACTTAACGAAACGAATCACAGCCCACGTCAGGGCCAGGATAAGCAAACTTTTATAAATCCGGTAAAGGATGAGTCGAATGCCAAACTCGGTTTTGTGAGCTAAACCCCAGTGGATGGGAATACGGATCAGGTCGAAAGCAAAATACACCATGACCAGTAAAAAAACGTATTCCAGCGGACGGCGTAATAGTGCGACAAACTCCTGTACACTTACTTCGTTTTCCCGGGAGACCTTGCGAACGACGGCGAAAAGTACCTGGCTGAGTAATCGTCCAATGGGGCGACGCAGTAAGGTACCGACTAGCAGAGTACCAATAAAACCAAAAAAATTGAACCAGTGATTACCTGGAAGTACTTTATTTAAAAATTCCTGAAACGGTTCCATTCGAACTGAACGGGATTGTAAGCCTTAGCACGACGAAGACGCCAGCTGCTCTTTCCAATACCGGTAGGCTTCGGGGGTATCAACGCTAATTAACTCTGAGGGCTGCGGGGGACACAGAAGTGTAACGTCGGAAGTTGTTAAAAATTTCCGCAAGCTTAAATGATTTTTTTCAAATAATAAGCGAATCAGCGAAAAACTCCTGGGTTCGTAAATCGTTACCAGGGGTTCCGGTAACGCATCAGCCCCGGCAAAAGCGGTTGCCAGGCTTGCGGGGTTACGATTTTGAACTAACGATTCAAGCGTAACGTGCTGAACGAGTGGCATATCCACTGCTAAGACCAACCAGGCTACGGAGGAATTGGTTCCGAAGGCCGTAAGTAATCCGCCCATGGGGCCCTTTTGGCAGGAATCAATCTGATAATTTCCCACGGATGGCCGTTGCTGCTCCGGATTTACGGATACGTATACGCATTCGCAGTATCGTTGCAGGCATTCATAAGCTCGTTTCCACTGCGGCTGGTTTCCGTACTGAAGCCAGGCTTTGTCCGTACCCATACGAGTACTTTGTCCGCCGCCCAGTACCAGTCCCCAGAGCGGTGGCGTCACCTCGGTATCGGGAAGTAAAGCCATAAGTGCGTATTATTTTCCCTGAAAATCGGATTTACCTCCGGTTTTTTTCAGCAAACGGGTTTCCTCAATGACGATCTCGTGGGAAAGGGCCTTACACATGTCGTACACGGTTAGAGCCGCAATGGTAGCTCCGGTGAGGGCTTCCATTTCTACGCCCGTTTTTGCTTCCAGGGCACAGGTACAGTCAATCTGCACCCGATCTTCAATGACTTCGATCTGAAATTTACAGGAATCGAGCCCCAGGGGATGACAGAATGGAATCAGTTCTGACGTTTTTTTGGCTCCCATCGTTCCGGCAATAATAGCCGTATGGAAAACGGGACCTTTCTTGGTACGAATGTCGCCATCCTGCAAGGCCGCCAGTACCGCCTCGGGCAGACGTACCACACTACGGGCCGTAGCCGTACGCCGCGTTACGGCTTTATCGCCCACGTCTACCATGGTTGGATTGGCCTGTTCGTCAAGATGAGTGAAGCTCATAAGTGTGTTTTCAAAAGTCGATAAAAAAACGCGTATCCGGGAGTCGCTCCCGGATACGCGTTCAAATGTACTTTTTTTACGGATTATCGGGCACCCGGAGGGCAGTTTTTCAGCAAAAAGTCCGTATAGGTTTTCGACAAATGCTGAGACGTTCCCTGACCTTCGGAAATACTGTGCGTCCGGTTCGGATAAATCATCAGACTGAACAATTTACCGGCCTTGATCAGTTCGTTGATCAGTACCTCCGCATTCTGGTAATGGACGTTATCGTCGCCCGTACCGTGAATGTAGAGCAGGTTACCCTTCAGATTTTTCACGTGACTGATCGGTGAACCTTTCAGATAGTCGGCCTCGGCTTCTGCCGGAATACCCATGTAGCGTTCCTCGTAAATGTTGTCGTACAAATGCAGGTTCGAAATGGCCGCGATGGCGATACCGGTCTGATATACGTCAGGGTACTGCATCAGGGCATTCAGGGTGGACATCCCACCCCCACTCCAGCCCCAGATGGCGATCCGGTCTTTATCGACGAAGGGCCATTTGATGATTTCCTGCGTGGCCAGAGCCTGGTCTTTGGCGTTGATAATGCCGTTGTTCCGGTAAATGGCTTTCCGCCACTCCCGACCCTTCGGAGCGGGCGTACCCCGGTTATCCAGTGAAATGTAGATGTATCCTTTGTCGGCCATACTACCCTGAAACAGACGGTTGTAACCCACGCCAAACTGATCGGTTACCGTGGCCGAAGCGGGTTCGCCGTAGACATAAAACACTACCGGATACCGTTTGGTCGAATCAAAATTGGTCGGTTTCACCATCCAGCCGTCCATTACGGTTCCTTCAGCGGTTTTTACCTGGAAGAATTCGACTTTCATCCGGCCGGGTTTTAATTCCGGCAGACTTTTGCCATCCGCGGCTTTGTGCGAAGGTAGACTGATGAAGCTCTGGGTCGGCTGCGTATTGGCCGAGGAAAAATCGTGCTGGGCCCACAAGCCGTTGGGAGAAATTTCATAGTCGTTCGTGCCTGCGTACGTGGCCGGGGTCAGGCGTTCAGCTTTTCCTTTACCGTTGAGCTTCAAGCGGTACAGATACTGCTGCGTGGCGTTGGTGGGGGAAGCGGAAAAGTATACCCAACCGTTTTTCTCATCCACCGTATAGATTTTAATAATGTCGTAGGGTTCTGCCGAAACGAGCGTTTCCTTGCCCTCTTTCGTAACGCGGTACAATTGACGCCAGCCCCCTTTTTCGCTCAGGTACAGGAATTCCTTGTTACCGGCCAGCCAGTACCAGTTGGTCACTTCGCTTTCGGCCCAGTTACTACGAACGTCTACCCAGGCATCGTCCTTTTCGGTGTTGATGGCCTTCGCCGTTCCCGTCGTTCCATTGGCTACGTAGAGCGTGCTAACCTGTTGACGACGGTTCAACTGCTGAATGAGCAGTTCCTGACTTCCCGGAATCCATTCCATGCGGGGCAGCAGGTTGTTGTCCGGCTCACCGGGAATTTGAATCGGTGTAATTTTTCCGGTGGCCACTTCTACCGTTTTCACAAACGTTGGAGACGGTTTCTCGCCTGCTTTCGGGTATTCAACGGGAACGTTAAAGGAGTACGTTGAATCCGTATTGTTGATCATCAGGAAGTTCCGGATCTTACGGGCATCCACCGTCCAGAACGCGATGTATTTGCCATCGGGCGACCAGCGGAAGCCATCGCGGCAGTCGAGTTCTTCTTCGTACACCCAATCGAAGGTACCATTGATCAAACGATCCGTACCGTCGGTAGTCAGGGCTTTGGCCGTTCCCGTACTCAGGTCTTCTACGTACAGGTTATGACCGGAAACGTAGGCCGCCTGCGTCCCGTTGGGCGAAAGCTTGGCAAACATCAGCGAGCTTTCGGGTCGCGACGCTCCGAGCTTTTTCAGGGAATTACTGGCCAGATCAAGCACGTAATAATCGCCCCGGGTCGGGTACCGCCATACACGTTTGGCATTGGTATAGAGAACGGCTTTTTTGAGGGTAGGCAGGTAATCAAACGCCAGGACGCGAATGGGTTGCGTAGCTCCCTGCGGAATGAGCTGCTCTTTTTTAATGAGCGTCGTTTTCGTACCCGTTTTTACGTCAACCTGTACGAGCTCGCCACTCTGAAACTGCCAGTACGCATTTCCATCGGGCGACCAGTGAAACTTGCGGGCATCCAGGATGGTCAGGGCCTGGGGGCCATACGGCTCGGTACTGGGCTGAGCCAGCGATACCACCGAAACCAGTAAAGTGATCAGGGGGATTAGGAAGGACTGTTTTCTCATAAACTTGGTTTTGCATGTGTGACTGGAGCCGGTTCACCACGCTATCCTTATCAGATGGGGCCAGAGCGGTTTTCCGACGATCACAATTCCACAAAGAGAACCAAGAAAATTAATATTTACAAAGCATTCGCCGACCGAAGCATTGATTGAATAGACATCCTCTCCCATCTTTGAGTTTCATTTGTTCGCTGCTGCTCTTATGCTTTCCGTACACGAAGCTTTTACTACTGTTTTTTCCCAGACGATCCACTGGGGTACTGAATCGGTCTGGCTCCACGAAGCCGGCGGACGCGTGCTGGCGGAAGCCATTACGGCCGACCGTGATTTCCCGCCTTTTGACCGGGTAACCATGGATGGCATTGCCTTGTACCTGGAAGCTCCCATTCCGGAGGGTTTATTCCGGATTGAAGCTACGCAATACGCGGGCGAGGCGGCCAAACACCTCGTCTCCCGGGCTTCGGCTATCGAAGTGATGACCGGGGCGGTATTGCCCGAAGGAACCAATACGGTGGTTCGTTACGAAGATCTTGTCTTTTCCAATTACGGAGATAAACGCTTCGCGGCCCTGCAAAATCCGGCTACGCCCGGACAGAACATTCACACCAAAGGCAGTGACCGTGTAACGGATGAAGTGCTCATTCCGACGGGTACACGCCTGGGATCATCCGAGATTGGTATCCTGGCTTCCGTGGGAAAAACGCAGGTACTGGTTGAAAAACGTCCCAAGGTAGCTCTGATTTCTACGGGTGATGAATTAGTGGAAGTCAATCAGACGCCCCTGCCCCACCAGATTCGCCGGTCGAGCGGTTACCAGCTGGCGGCGGCTTTGCAACAAATCGGGTTTTCGAGCCAATTGTTTCACCTACCCGACCTTCCAGAATCCCTGGAGACGAACATTCAGGATATTCTGAATCGTTTTGAGATCCTGATTCTGACGGGGGGTGTATCGGCGGGTAAAAAAGATTTCATCCCCGCTACGCTGGAAAAACTGGGCGTACAGAAGCATTTTCATCAGGTGGCCCAGCGACCAGGGAAACCGCTGTGGTTTGGCACACGGGGTACGCAGCATGTGGTATTTGCCCTGCCCGGAAACCCCGTATCGACGTTTGTGTGCTTTTTACGGTACGTTCGCCCCTACCTCCTCCACGAGTCGGCGGTTGCTGCCAAAGCCGTACTGGCGGAAAATCTCGTATTTAAACCTAATCTCACGTACTTCGTACCCGTGGCCGTTAGTTTTGCTGAAGATGGCCGACTCATGGCCCTACCGCTCAAAGGCTCGGGTTCCGGCGATTTCGCGAATTTGCTGGATTGTACGGGTTTTCTGGAATTACCCGCCGATCGCTCGGAGTTTCAGGCGAATGAAGTATTTCCGTATCTGGCGTTTCGGTAAAACCTCCGCCTGGATTGATTTGATTCGTATTTTGCTCTACGGGTAAACCCCCTTTTTTATTAAGCTAGGAATAGGTTTACAGGTATGGCGTTTTTTGAACAATTAACACTATACGTCAGAAATAGAAAAGGCAAACAGTGCCCGCTCGTATCTGAACCGTCCCGCTATTCGTCTGCTTGACCCAGGAAAGAAAGTACTGCTTCAAAATCGCTAAACCTATGCTCACGCTACCCGCTATGCTTCAGGAAGTTCAACAAGAGTTCCGGCGAATCTTTCAGTATTGGGAAACGCACGACGTCGATCCCCGGGGCGGGTTTTATGGTCGCGTGGATGCTCAGAATCAACCCGATCCGGCGGCGGATAAAAGCATTGTACTCAACGCCCGGATTCTCTGGTCTTTTTCGAATGCATACCGGGTTACCAAAAATCCGACCTATCGTACTTTGGCCGACCGGGCCTTCGCGTATATCCAGCAATACTTCCTGGACCCGAAACACGGCGGGGTGTACTGGTCGGTCCAGGCCGACGCTACGCCACGTGTCACGACCAAGCAGTTGTACGGCCAGGGGTTTGCTCTGTACGGCTTGAGTGAGTACTACCGGGCTACGAAGCAGGCCGAGGCCTTAACGGCCGCTCAGCAATTATTTCGTACGCTGGTTGACCGGGCTTATGATTCTAAAAACGGTGGCTTCATTGAGGCGTTCCATCAGGATTGGTCCAATACGGACGAGTACATTTTAAGTAAAGGCGAACTCCGCAAGTCCATGAATACGCATTTGCACCTGATCGAGCCTTTTACCAATCTGTATCGGATCTGGCCCGATGCGAGCGTACAGAAACACGTCCGTTCGATGCTGGAGCATGATTTCATGCAGCACATCATCGACCCCACGACGTACCACATGCGGTTGTTCTTTACGGAAGACTGGCAGGTACGCTCGACGGAAGTATCCTACGGGCATGATATTGAAGCTTCCTGGCTACTCTACGAAACCGCTGAAGTACTGAATGACAAAGCCTTACTGGCGAAGACGAAAGAGTTGAGTTTAAAAATGGCGACGGCAACACTCGAGGGTCTCAACCCTGACGGGGCCCTGACTTACGAATACAATCCCCAGACCGGGCACAAAAACGAAGACCGGAGCTGGTGGGTGCTGAGCGAGCAACTGGTGGGTTATTACAATGCCTATCAGCTGTCGGGGAAGCAACATTTTCTCGAAAAAGCCCGCAAAAGCTGGGAGTTCATCAAAACGCATTTACTCGATACGAAAAACGGCGAATGGTACGAGAAAACCGATGCTGCTCATCATCCTTCGTTGAAAGCCGATAAAATCAACGCCTGGAAATGTCCGTATCACAACAGTCGGGCTTGCTACGAAATCATGCATCGGCTTCAAGCCAAGTAATGAGTAAAGTTTTAAAAAAAAATCAAAAACTTTATTCGTTGTCAAATAGCTCTGACCTACAATTAGTTACCTTTTAGCAATCAACTTACCCTTCTTTTCTGCTCCCGATATTTTCAATCCCTTTCCAACCCGACCTTTTAAAACCGGGTCATCAAACGTAAAAAGCTTTTTCAGACCTTCCCGTCTGCCACTGCATCAGTGCGAGATTACGTATTTATTTTAACTAACGACTATTCCATGAAACTGACGAAATGGCTATGCGTGTGGTTCCTGGCCGCCGGAATCATGAGTTGCAGCAAAGAGAGTTCAACTCCTTTTTTATTAATGACGACGGATTTTACGCAGGGCGTAAGTCAGGACTGGAAGGCCGGTTTTGCCGAATACTCTACGGAAACCGACACCAGTTCCATTCAAATACGGTCGGGTGCCCGAAAATTACCCGCTCCCCTGAACACGAACGAATCGGGCTTCATGCTTTCGGCGTACAACCGTAGCGACGATATGTTCATGTACATTTACCAACGCCTTCCCAACTTTGCTCCCAACACGAAGTACAACGTGGAATTTTTCGTTAAACTGGCTTCTGATGCCGCCGAAGGCAGTGTAGGCGTAGGCGGTTCACCCGCTCATTCGGTCTATCTGAAAGCCGGAGCAACGGGTACTGAGCCCGTGACGAAGCTCGAAGGAACCCAGTATGTCTTCAATCTGGATAAAGGCAATCAGGCCAATGAAGGAAAGGACATGATTATTCTGGGAGACATTGCTACGGGGCTAAGCACGCCTACGTACAAGCTTATTGAGCGTAACAGTACGAAACCATTTCAGGCTACATCCAACGCCAAAGGTGAACTGTTTCTTGTTGTTGGTACGGATTCCGGTTACGAAGGCCTGACGACGCTGTACTACAGTCTCATTCAGGCCCGCTTTACACCGGTTCAATAATATTGGTTTTTCAACGCTTCCTATCTGCTCTATTACGGAAAAAGCCCCTGCATTGGGGCTTTTCTTTTTGGATGGAGCTTACTGGAATTTCAGATCCGCTACGATGGCTTTGTGATCGGACTCCTTCATATCCAGGGTACGGAAACCTACCGTTCGGAAGCCTTTGTTGGTCAGCACGTGGTCGATGGGAATCATCAGGGGGCCGTAGCCATTGCGATACGTTGGACTAATGCCAAAACCCTTGCGGGACGCCTGCATCCCCGAAGATGCCACCAGCGAACGATACACGGGCGAGAACACACTAACGTTAAAATCGCCCGCCAGAATGGTCGGCACGGATTCCTTCGCCGCCTGATCGAAGGCGTATTGCAGGCGTTCGTTCCGGCTTTCAAACCAGGTAGGATTCAGGGGCGTCTTCGGATGTACTGAAATCAGGGCAATTTCCCGTCCTTTTACGGTAGTATGCACGTGTAGCATTCGATTGGCAGTCACCGCGGCGTGGTTGACCCGCAGGGGGGTTCGGCTGCCAATGGCCACGTAACAATGCGTTTTCGAATACACCAGATAGCCGTACGGATACTCGCGGTGCAGTTCCTGCCGAAATTTCTGGAACAAGGGTGGCGTAGCTCGGCAATGAGTATAAGGTCAGCGTTTTCGCGGCGAATGCTTTCCAGGATAGCGTCGTACTCCCGATTCGTAAAGAGTACATTGGTATGCATGATTCGCAGATCGGCTGGCTCCGCCGCCGGAGTTTTACTCGTCACCCAGGGAAGTACCAGCCAGGCATTCAGCAGTACACTGAATAAAGCCACCGCGTACAGTCGGTTCCGAAAAAGAATCCAGTAAACGAACAGGAATCCGGCAATGGCCAGACACTGGACGGAAAAGTGGCTGAACAACTCGAAGAAAAAGAAGTAGCTTCCCAGACGCCCCAGCAGGCATACCAGCAACAAAGCGTACGTGCAAAGGGCGACCACAGACTGCCAGAAATGAAATTGTTTTTCAGCTTTTCGGTTTTGAACGGGAATCGGACTTTCGATGGTTTTCACGAGTTCAATGATTAATGATGGCGGAGGGAAGGAATGACACGTTTGATTTTCGCAAAAATACGGGAATGATTCTGATTCTCAGAAGTTCAACTTCAATGCCTTTTGTACCTTCCAAAGAAAGCATCGTACAAATCAAGTAAATACCAAATAATACCTGCCCTTTCAATAAAATTGCACAATTTTGTTCCTTGGTTAATGCAATTAAGGCCTTAAACCAAAGCTTACGTTTAGGGCCTAATTACTGCTTATTTCTATTCGTCTTTTATCCTTCTATTCCATTGAAACTGCTTCTTCACGCTCATACGTTGCGGCTCCGCCACACGTTCACGATTACCCACGAATCCCGAAACGAGCAACCTACGCTCATTGTTGAACTTCAGGACGGCGAGTTTTCCGGCTACGGCGAGGCTACCGAAACCACGTATTACGGCGTTTACATCGAGGGCATGAAGGCTCAGCTGGAAGCCGTACGTACGCTCATTGAGAACTACGCGGGTGGTACGCCCGAAGAATTTTTCGACTTCATCGAGCCGCATTTGCGTAATGACCATCCCTTCGCCCTGTGTGCACTGGATGTGGCCTATAACGATTTGTACGCGAAGAAAGCGGGCAAAAAACTGTACGAGGTCTGGGGACTGGACCCCTCCCATAATCCCATCACCGACTATACCATCGGTATGGATACCCTGGAAAAGATGGTGGAGAAGATGAAGGAAATGCCCTTTCCGCTCTACAAAGTCAAGCTGGGGACCAAGGAAGATATTGCGATCATTCAGGAACTACGGAAGCACACGGACGCGGTATTTCGGGTGGATGCCAATACGGCCTGGGATGTGGAAGAAACCCTTCAAAATTCGCGGGCGTTGAAAGAACTGGGTGTTGAATTCATCGAACAGCCCATGAAAGCCACCAACTGGGAAGGCATGAAACGGGTATTTGAAGAATCTGCCCTCCCGCTGATTGCCGACGAAAGCTGTATTGTAGAAGCCGACGTGGCCCGTTGTTACGGCTTTTTTCACGGCATCAACATCAAACTGATGAAGTGTGGAGGCCTGACGCCCGCCCGCCGCATGATTGCCCACGCCCGTCAACTGGGCCTGAAAGTGATGGTCGGTTGCATGACCGAATCGAACATTGGCTGCTCGGCCATTGCCCAGTTGTTGCCTTTGCTGGATTACGTGGATATGGACGGTATTCTGCTCGTCGACGACGATTTGTCCACGGGTGTATCGATTGAGTACGGCAAAGTGATTTACGCCGAAGAAAATGGTACGGGAGCCCGCTTATTGAATCGCTAACACGGTTTCAGAGCAAGCATTCGTGGGATTGAAACGCAACGTTTATGTTTTATACGGACGAACTTCCGGGACGAACCGTCGTACTTGACCAGCGGGAATACCTCTGGTGCAGCGGCACTTCGTACCTGGGTATGAGCCGAAATCCGGTCTTTATTGAGCGGGTACTGGAAGGCATCCGTCGGGTGGGTATCAACTGGGGCAGTTCCCGGAACAATACGCTTCGCCTGGCGATTTATGAGGAGGCCGAACGCGTACTCGCTCAATGGATGGGTGCTCCGGCGGCCCTGACCGTTTCGTCGGGTATGATGGCGGGACAGGTAATCCTGAAATGGTTAACCTTTTCGCAACCGGGCGTTCTGGTTTTATACGCACCCAATGTCCATCCGGCTCTTTGGGCGGATGATTTCCTTCCCGCTACGGAATCGTACGAAACCTGGTTCGCTGAGCTGCCCGAACGCATTCGGCAGTCGCAGGCACCGGAAGTAGTGATCGTGACTGATTCCGTGGGTTCCCCGCATACCCGACTGGTTCCCTTCGACTGGATGAATCACTTACCCACCGAAGCCCGGATTACGGTCGTGGTCGACGATTCGCACGGTCTAGGGGTGTTTTCTCAGGGCCGGGGGATTTATTCGCAATTGTCCGCACCCGCGAACGTACGACTCTTATACGTCGCTTCCCTGAATAAAGCCCTGAGCGTGCCAGCGGGCGTACTGGCCGGGCCCGTGGAGGTGATGGAGGCAATCCGCCACTTTCCGATGTTTAGTGGAGCCAGTCCGGCAAATCCGGCCAACCTCTGGGCGTTCACGCAATCGCTGGAGCTGTACGATGAAGCCCATCAGTTGCTCAGCCAGCGGGTGGATCAGTTTGTTGAGGAACTGAGAGCGTCGATACGGCTTTTTCACTGGCTTCCGGCGTATCCGGCCTTTACTACGACGCAGCCCGGCCTGCACGAGTATCTACGCGAAGCGGGAATTCTAACGGCCTGTTTCCCCTATCCCGGCCCCAATGATCCTGCCATTACGCGGCTGGTCATTACGCCCCTGCACGAGCCTTCGGATATTAGCCGTATGGCGGCGGCCTGTCGAGCGTACGAAGTCAGGACCAGTGTAGTGAGTGAACAGACGGAAGCTTAACATCGTTAGCCTTGCGTAAGCGATGCCGTCCTTCTTATCTTTTTTGAACTGATGAAGAAAATCCTAACCCTGGGTCTTTGCCTGACCGCATGGTCCGCGATGGCTCAGCATACCCCGATGAACGAGATTATTACCAAAGTCCAGCAGCAGTATGCCCCCGATAAACGAACCGTCATTTTTCAGGTAGAAGCAACCGAAGACGGGCACGTAAGGGGTAAGACCAGCAGTCCGGAAGCCCATCAGGCCCTGCTCGCTGAACTGAAAGCCGCGGGTATTTCGGTACAGGACGACATTCAGGTACTGCCCTCCGCTGAACTGGGTGAGAAAACGCAGGCCATCGTTCGCGTTTCGGTGTGTAACATTCGTTCCGCACCCAAACACGCCGCCGAACTGGCGACGCAGGCCCTGCTGGGTACGCCATTGAACGTCTACGAACAGGAAAATGGCTGGTACCGCGTCCAGACGCCCGACCAGTACATTTCCTGGGTCGATCATGGCTCCATCCAGCTGGTTACAAAAGCCGAGGCCGAAGCCTGGGAGAAGACCCGCAAGCTTTTGTACCTGACGCCCTACGGTTTTACGTACAGTGAGCCAAATACGGACAGCCAGACGGTATCGGATATTGTCGCCGGCGATTTGCTGGCGTACCAAGGCGAGAAAGGTTCCTTTTATGAAGTAGCGTACCCGGATGGCCGAAAAGCGTACATCAAAAAGACGGACGCCCGTTTTTACGCCGACTGGCTGGCTTCGGTACGGATTTCGGAAATTTCGCTGGTGAATACGTCCAAAAAACTCATGGGACTACCCTACCTCTGGGGTGGTACGTCGTTTAAAGGCGTCGATTGCAGTGGTTTTACGAAGACGGTCTATTTTCTGAATGGCGTGCAACTCCCCCGGGACGCTTCCCAGCAGGTACACGCTGGAATGCTGGTCGATGCGGAGAAAGACTGGGCGAAGTTACGGCCCGGTGATTTGCTCTTCTTTGGGAAACACAACGAGGACGGTACGGAGAAGGTGGTACACGTGGCGATGTGGCTGGGCGAAAACCAGTTCATTCACGCTTCGAATTACGTCATGGTCAGTAGCGTGGACCCGACGGCGACGAATTACGATGCGTTCAACGTAGGTCGGTACCTGCGGAGCAAACGTATTATTGACCATTACACCAACGCCCTGAAACTCAGCAAAAAGTAAATTATTTAAAAAAAGGCTGCGGGGAAAGCTTGACAAAGCCTCTTGAAGTCACTACTTTTGCATTCCCGATCGGAAAGATACCCAGTATCAAACGATCAAAGGACGGTTGCGTAGCTCAATTGGATAGAGCATCTGACTACGGATCAGAAGGTTTGGGGTTCGAATCCCTACGCGACCACTCAAAGCCTGCTTCAGCTGAAGCGGGCTTTTTTGTTTTTCAATCTTCATACTTTCGTCACACCAAAAGTTTTGTAAAACGACCCCCAATCCCGTTTTTTACACCCTCAAACTACGTTGCACGTAGTAAAAACGGAAATTGGACCAATATAGTCCTTCTTCACTTACCTAATCAATACGCTTCTGCCTGACCAGGATCTTATACCATTGATCAGCATTTTTTCGCGTACGTATGTCTCTTTTTCCTTTTCGAATGAAGTATTACAGGCTCAGCCTGAAGTGTTTCCTGTTGGTGTGGTGCTCCGTGTGGCACGCGGTGGCTTTTGCCCAAAGTAATCAGGTGAATGTGTTTCTGGGGTCTTCCGGCGATCATGGACAGCTATCCCCGGCGGCGACCTCTCCCTTTAGTCAGCTGAGTATTCTCCCGCTTACATTGCCGGGTACGCACACGGGCTACGAGTATCTGGCGAAGGACGTACTCGGTTTTACGCACAATCGCTTTGAAGGCGTGGGCTGTCAGGGCAGCGGTGGACTGCTGTTACTGAAACCATTTCTGGGTACGCAGGACGATGGCAAGCCCCTCCGCAAGGCTTCTGATGCCGCCCAACCCGGTCAGTACGCCATCTCGTTTACGAACGGCATACGTATGAAAGCGACCGTTCTACAGAATGAGGGCCAGTCCGAATACACCTTTCCCGAAGGTGCTAAAGGCTTTCGGCTCGATCTGGAGCATACCTTTAACCGGGCCTTCGTCGGCGAACAGCATACTCTGAACGGATCCCGGGTGTCGGGATGGATTCAGGCCAAAACAACCTGTCATGCGGGTACGTATACGATCTATTACGCCCTGGACCTTGGTACTGCCGCTACCTGGACGGAGGAATCCAACCACATCCTGATCGCCCATTTGTCGCCCGCGACGCGTCAGGTTCCGGTACGGATGGCCTTTTCGGCGGTCGATCAGGCCTCCGCCGAACAACGCCTCCAGCAGGGAGCTACGCAGACGTACGCGTCCCTTTTCCAGCAATCTACTGCCGCCTGGAACGACCTGCTGGGTACCGTTCAGGTGGAAGGCCCTAAGGATCGCACCTCGCTTTTCTACTCGTTACTATACCGAACCATGCAGTCGCCCTTCCGGATTTCGGAAGCCGATGGCCGTTTTCGGGGAACGGATGGAAAAATTCACGAAGCCACCAGCCCCCGGTACCACGGTTGGGCCATCTGGGATAACTACAAAACGCAGCTACCCCTGCTGGCTCTGCTGTATCCCGGCCTGTATCAGGACATTACGCATTCCATTGCCAACCTCTACCGCTACGGCAAATACGATTTTGCGGGGCCGACCGAACCCGCCAACTCCGTGCGTACCGAGCACGCGGCGGTGGTCCTGCTGGATGCCGTCCGGAAAGGGTATACGCTGGATGTACCCGCTATCCGGCAGGCCCTGCTGGCGGATACGGCCCGTTTTGATTTTAGCAAGCCGGATAAATTCCTGGAAGCGTCCTACGATCTGTGGACGATGGGAAAACTCTTCGAGGGCCTGCACGAGAAACCCCTGTCCGAGCATTTCCTGCGTAAATCCCAGGGGTATCGCTCCTTGTGGGAGAAGGAATTCAAAGACCTGAGTAAGTCCGACGTGGACCGCATGTCGGCTCGCAGTATGTACCAGGGTACCATCCGGCAGTACCGCTGGTCGGTACCCTTTGATGTTACGGGTCTGGTGCAGTTGGCGGGCGGCCGGAAGGCCTTTACGGAGCAACTCGACGACTTTTTTGATAATCAGTATTTCAACCGGGCCAACGAACCCGATTTGCAGTCGCCGACGCTGTACTACGCCAGTGACAAACCCTGGAAGTACCAGCAGCTCGTGCAGCAACTGGCCGTTGATATGGTCGTGCAGTATTACTTTAATGATAACAGTCGCGGGATTGGAGCCCACATCGACCGCATTTACAAGAACGAACCCAAAGCCCTGGTACGCACGATGGATGACGATGCCGGAGCCATGTCGGGCTGGTTTGTACTGACGGCTCTGGGCATTCAGCAGCCGCTGGTGGGCGAACCCATCTATTACCTGAACGTTCCTTTATTCAGGAAAATTACGATTCGGCTTCCCACGAAAAATCTGGAGATCAGCGTACCTAATTTTTCCAATCAACGGCGATACATCCAGCGGGTGACCCTGAACGGCAAAGATCTACAGCGACTCTGGCTTACGCACGAGGAACTGAGCGGAGGGGGCAAACTGGTGATCGAAGCCAGCGATAAACCGACCACGTACGGAACGGGGAATATCTGGATTTCGGGTAGTAAAAACTAACCTTCGTTTTTTTAAACCGCTGGTTAACCCACAAAAAAGCCCGCTTCAAGCTGAAGCGGGCTTTTTTGTAGTACTAGAAAAATTCCTATTTGTGTTGAAGACGTAAGGCCGAAAGAGCCTGCTTCAACGAAAGCGAAGCGTTTTTGCCGGCCTTGTATTTACCTTTAAACAACTGCTTCAAATCTTTCGCAGCTACGCGGCCACCGCTTGCAAAATCAAATGGAACGTATACGGCTACTAAACCCGCAGAATCGTCCACTAATAGACCCATGACTACTTTATCTGAAATGGCTACGTACAGCTCATTTTCACCTTCTTCAACATCATACCGCTCATAATAATAAGTAACGGCTTCCTGAGCGACTTGGTTAGTAACAGTCAAGAATAGAATCGAATTAATCAAGGCAGCGTTTTCAAACTGATACCCAACCCCTCTTAACTTTGCATTCTCTCCCTGATATTCTAAGGTGTTGTCCGTTTCCTGTACCAACGTTCGGGTTTCCTTAGCTTTCACCGTAGCTTTACTATTACCGAAATCCAATGCTGGTTCTTTCACGAATGAAGCTACATAGGGAATCACCGTTACCTTACTTTCCACGCGATTTTTACCATCGGCGGACACCCCAGTAACGGTGGTTTCGCCAATGCGATTCCCCGTGAAAGTACCGTTTGCATCTACCGTACCTACGGTTTCGTTGCTGGAAGTCCATTGGTACTGACTGGCCGTGAGCGTATTATTTCCCTGCGTTAATACAAACTGATGTTCTTCATCGAAGTGGATTTGTAGTTGCGGCTGGTCGATCGAAACGGCCGGAGCTTCATCTTTTTTAGAGCAGGACGTAAAAACCCAAAGCAGGCTTACGATTAAGAAAAGGTGTTTCATGAAAGCAGATTTTTGCTGGATATGAGGTAAGTACGGAAATAGGTAGCGAGAATCCAAATAATAAGTTTTTGCCTGCCGCCCTATCTGTCAACATAAAAAAAGAAGGCCTGCCAGAAGCCTTCTTTTCGTAGTCTATTTTTCACTGATGCTACTGCCGGGTAAACGGCCACCCTTGACATAGGGACTGTACTGCACCATCAGGCCGTAATCATTGGTGTACTGATAGCGGATGGTCACTGTTTTTTCGTCAGTAAACACGCTGGCTCCGTTGGACTCTCCTACGTACTTATACCGCTCATCGAGGAAGCGGCTGCCTTCGTTGGCGATGTCCTGCGAATCCATCAGTAGTACGCTGGCTGAGCTGAGTTTGCCCGCCGTGAAGTTGTACCGGATCGCCCAGGTTTTACTGTTTTCGCCCTTAAAAGTCGTTACAGTGGCGGATTGCTCGCGTAATTCGCGGGTCTCTTTACTCTTAACCTGTTCTGGGGTCAGGTTAAAATCCGTTATGGGTTCGCGATAAAGCGTGCTGTACGGAACCACGGTCACCTTGCTGGTCCATTGCTTTTTCCCATCCTTCGAGCTTGCCGTAATGGTCGTTTCGCCAATTTGCTCGGCTTTAAAATCGCCATCGTATACGGTTCCTACGTACTCATTGCTTGAGGTCCAGCGATATTGACTGGCTTTCAACTCGCCCGTCCCCTGCTTCAATTTAAACTGGTATGTCTGATCGTAGTGTAATTCAAGCTGGTCCTGATCGAGCGTAATAGGCGGAGCATTGTCCTGATCCTTGCCGCAGGAACTTAGTACATACAGGCAAGTGATTCCAAGGAAAAGGTGTTTCATTCGAGAATAGATCTATAAAAGTTCTTCAAAGTTGGCAATTCCTTTTCACATCCCAAGCAGGTCGTTCAGGAGTCGGCTACCGCAGACGGTTGTCCAGGATAGGCCATTGTGGAAATTTCTTCGGTCCCTGCCAGGCTAATATCCTCAGGTCTATCGCCGTACCGCCATACGGTCCTGATCGCTATCCTGGTCCTAATCAGCAACTTCCATGGTAAGGGTGGTGCGGGTTTTTCAGGAGCCTGCGTCCGGTAGCTGGAGTGAAGCAGAATTGGGAAATCCCTAGCAAACCGGACTGACAAGCCAGCTGTTCCGCCATAAGCGGAAAATCCGAAGTAAATGATTGCTTTCAGACGTAACCTGAGAAAAGAATACGGCTACTGCTCCCATCCGCAACAGGCTTTTAGTAATCGCATGAACTGTTCAGGGAAAATATCTTATTGTTGATCCTGCGTCCTGAGGTAAGGATCATAGCCCTATTTAAACTACGAAGGCGTACATACCCTAAACAAAAGAAAGTGGTCAATTTTTTGTACTGAATTCGATTTGCACAGAAAAAAAAGCTAGTTTAAATCCGTATTTGCAGAATATTATCATGATCAATTTTCATGTCATGGGAATTTATTTCCCTGTAATGGGATGTTTGTAGAAAAAAAGTCTCATTTACAGATCGGTTATTGCCCCATTCGTTAACATTTTATAATTGGTCCGGTCTTTTTGTAAAATATTTTACAAACAAGATCCGTAAGTATTGACGAATACTTAAGACACTTGTGCCCTCGAGCATTGGCGGATGTTCGAGGGTTTTTTTTGCCTTTTTGTGGCTCTACTTACCCGATTCGTAGATTTTGTAGGTTTAGAATACTTTTTTAAAACCTGATTTGCGTCACCATCCATTTGAATCACGTTCCGCCAGACGTTATGAAAAAGGTCTTTTATCGCCTCACTACACTGCTCAGCCTTGCCTTACTCGGCATTGGTTTCGGCTGCGAAAATCCCTTCGAAGGAATTGAATTTCAATTCAAGGATCCACTCACTCAGGCTACGCTTCACATTCAGTATACGGATGCGAGTGCTGGTTCCAGAATCAAAACACCCCCCAATTTGCAGGTAGCTGTGGTGGGTGAAGATGCCAATCGTGTTAAAAATCTAACCGGTGGAGAGCTCATCAAACCCAGTTCTGAAGGTTTCCTGGGTTTAGCCGTAGACCCTGATCAGTTACCCTCCAGCCAGAATCCGGTCACCGTGGCCGTATGGGCACAAGCCGATGGCTATCTCAGCAGACTTACGGAATGGCAGCTCAATACGCCCGATAATGTCAATACTACCGTTCCGCTGATTAGTGCCAGTCAGCCGCCAGCGGGGATAGCCGCCTCGCAGCAGGATCACAGTACAGGGGCTCATACGGTCCAAACGACGGCGATTAACGGAGCAAACGCCCAGTGGAGCTTACCGCAGAATACTTCCCTGAGTACCGTCGATGGACAGAATGCCCGGGGTGAAACCAAGACTACCCTCTACTACTATACGCCGCAGGTTGCAACGACGTATTTACCCAATCGTTCGCTCCGGTCCTTTAATGCGATTGGTCAGAATGGGCAAAAGCTTCCGGCGTTTTTGTTTCAGGGCCTGGTGTTCTTCCAGTTGGAAGGCTTTACCCGGGAAGGGCAAGTCTTACGCCGTACGTCCGCTCCGACGGAAGTCACCGTGGCGATTCAGCCGAATCAGCGGCTACTCAATGGACAAGTCCCGAAAGAAGGCGATTTCCTCCCCTTCTGGATGTTTGATGTTACACGAAATGCCTGGGTGCAGCAGGCCTCCCTGCGACTCCAGCGAAACCCGCAGAATAATCAGCTATTCATCAAAACCCAGCTTTCCCAGCTAACGCACTACGCATTAGCCGAAACCCAGGAAATCTGTGAAAACGGCCCAACGTTCCGATTCCAGACGAATCTTTCGGGGGTGGATATTCGCTACTACGCCCGGTTGGTTGATGCCGCTACCAATCAAACCGTTTACGAAACGTACGTGGACCTGAATAATGGTGCCCAGCGAACGTTTTCGGGGATGATTCAGCGAACGGTGAAATTGCAGGTGTTCCGGGCCAATAACCACACGGGCGGGGATCAGAATACGCCCATTTATGTATCCGAAGCCGTTGACCTCTGCGATACCCGAACCATTACCGCTCCGATCAGTTTCGCAACGCCGCCTACCAAAGTATCACTCATCTTTGATGTTACCTGCCCGGAAGGACGTCAGGTGGATGAAGCCAAACTACCCGCTGAATTGCGGATCCAGTATCAGATTGTGGGTACGGAAGACTGGGTAGACCTGATTACCATGACGCGTACGGTTCGGGCAGTGGCCTCCAATCGCCTGGAAATCGGCAAACGCTACCGCTTCCGGGCGACACCCAACCCCGCCATCGGCTGGCCCTTTACGCAAAAGGATACTACGCTCAGACAAGCCGTATACCGATTAGACATCGAGTCAGATACGTTTTGTCGGTAGTTGTTGGAGGGGGTTAAGTAGGTTTGGGTAGGTTTCAAGTTTGATTGGTCTTGAATGGTTTGAGTACAAAAGGACATCCTAAAAGCCAAAACTTTTGAGATGTCCTTTTGTATGATTTAATGCTAACAGGGCCCAAACTTAATCTAACCGACAACTATTAGCTACCAGCCACTAATAAAAAGACATCCTGAAAGCTCACAACTTCCGGGATGTCTTTTTATTACTCAAACTTGAAACCATTCAAACCTCAAACCTGAATGAAACCCCTCAAACAACTCCTACTCCACCTGTACCGTCTGCCCGTCCCGAATTTCTTCGGAGGCTTTTCGTACCAGTACGTCTCCAGCTTTTACATTTCCGAATACTTCTACGAGACTGTCGAGGGTATTTCCAGTGTCTACGGTTACCCACTGGGCTTTGTCGCCATTCATTCGAATTACAAATACTTTTTCCGAAGAAGTCACAACCGCGGTTCGCGGTACAAATAGCGTAGGCTGCGAGCGTTCGACGGGCAGTCGCACCTGAGCGTACATGCCCGCTTTCAGTTCGCCTTTCGTATTTGGAATGTCAAATTCAGCCATCATCGAACGCTGGGCGGCCTGTAGACTTTCGGCACTACGGGCCAGACTGCCTTTGAATACGCGTTCAGGAATGGCATTCACCGTAAAATCAACCGTACTCTTTTTACCCAGCTGATTGGCATACGCTTCAGGAATGGCTACCGTAAGTCGAAGCGTGCGACTATCTTCCAGTACCAAGAGAGGCTTTCCGGCTTCCCCCGCTCCGACCAGGGCTCCGGGACTGATATTCCGTTCGATGATCACGCCATCGAAGGGAGCCGTCAGCGTCAGGTACTGTTTTAAATCCTGCTTACTTCGCAGATTGGCTTTTGATGCCTGCACGCTTTCCTGAGCGGATAGTACCAACGCACTGTCGGCCTCCATTCGGGATTGAGCCTGATCGATTTCCTGCAAAGAAACCGCTCCTTCCATCCGGTTGGTTTCCAGTAATCGGCGATAGGTGAGCTTACTGGCCCGGTATTTCGATTGTTGCTGAATAAGATTGGCCTGCTGAGCCTGTACCTGAGCCTGGGCCTGATTGACCTCCGCCAGTACTTCCGGGGCTTCGAGTTGCACGAGTACCTGCCCTTTGCGAACCCAGGTACCACGGTCTACGCCGACCTGACGGACGAAGCCTTTTACTTTGGCGTATAGATTTACCCGGTTCCAGGGCAGTAATTCGCCCGGTAGGGTTACTTCTTTACTGGGTTGCATTTCCCGTACCTGCGTGGATTCGAGCCGGGCGGGAGTGGCGGGTTTTGCTTCCGCTTTTTTTGTTTCACTTCCGGCGGGACTACAAGCGTACACACTAGCCAGAGCCGGAATCAGCAGCCAATTGATTGAGGGTTTCATACCGTTTCTTCTTGAAGTTGAAAAGATTTGCTTTCGGGATCTTCGGGATCCAGGGATACCGACTGGAAGGAGGCTTTCGCCTGTACCTGCGTGAACACACAGGGCAGAATCAACAGGGCGGCCAGGGTTGAAGCCACCAGACCTCCGATAACGGCCTGTCCCAGCGGTGAAATCTGATCACCCCCTTCACCCAGACCCGAGGCCATGGGTAACATCCCCGCCACCATGGCAATACTGGTCATCAGAATGGGACGAATCCGGCTACCCGCCGCCAGTACTACCGCCCGGTTGGCATTTCGAATGGAAAGCCGCAGGTTTTCGGCATTCGTAACCATCAGAATGGCATTCGCCACCGACACCCCTACCGACATGATGAGGCCCATGTACGATTGCAGATTCAGCGTAGCTCCGCAGGCCAGTAGCATCAGCAAGGCTCCGGCTACTACGGCGGGTACGGCGGACAGAATTACCAGTGATAATTTCAGCGACTGATAATTCGCACTCAGCAGTAGGAAAATAATGACGATCGCCACGATCAGACCCGTTTGCAAACCACTGAGCGTATCCGTCAGCAGTTGGGTTTGTCCTTTCAGTTCAACAATCACCCCCCGGGGTGGATCACCTGCGTCTTTGATGGCCTGCTGTACGGCTTTCTGTGCTGTACCCAAATCGATTTTCTGCAAGTTGGCATTGATGGTCACCAGACGGTTCGGTCCGGCCCGGTCGTATTCACCCGGAGCGGTTTCTTCCGTAAAGCGGGCCACGTCCGAGAGTACCGGGTGCATTTCCCCGGATTTGAGTGGAATATTTCCAATCTCGTTCGAGGAAGTCATCAGGTACTCGGGAATCTGTACCTGCACCTGATACGCCAGTCCTTTCGCATCATCGAGCCAGAGGTTTTTATCCGTAAACCGGCTGGAAGACGTCGCCGCCACCATCGAGCGGGCCACCTGCGTGGAGGTTACGCCCAGTTGTCCGGCCCGCTCCCGATCCATCGTCACCCGCAGGACGGGATAGTCCAGCGGCTGGGCAATCTGCACATCCCGCAGGAAATCGATCTTTTCCATATTGGCCTTGATCCGCTGGGCAAATCGTCCGGCTTCCTTCAGGTCTTTCGCTGCCACGCTTACTTCAATGGGCGTCGCTGATCCCTGGCTCATCATCTTGTCCGTCAGCTCAATGGGTTCGAAGGAAATGCGGGTACTCGGCAGGGCCTGGCCAATCCGGCGGCGGAGTTCCTCCTTGAGGTTGTCCATTTTTACGTGGTACTCTTCCTTCAAGGATACCTGCATCACGGCTTCGTGGGGACCGCTGTTGAAGACGAAAATGTTGGAAGTACCATAACTCGAAGGCACTGTACCGACGTAGGCCGAGGAAATTTCCACGTTTTCGGGCCCTACGGCCTCCTTAATAATATCCAGGATTTTCAGCGTTGCGGTTTCCGTCCGTTCGACCCGCGTGCCGTCCGGTATGCGAATCCGCATTTGAAACTGGTGACTATTGGCGTGCGGCAGAATGTCCGTCCCAAGCCATTGAAAGCACAACACAATCAGCCCGATACTACCCAGTAAATAGGCGGTTACGACCAGCTTGCGGCGAGCAATGAGCTTTTGTAAAAACTGCGTATACCGGTGTTTGAAGCGTTCGAAACCCGTTTTGGGTTCGTGCGTATCTTCCTCCAGGATACCGAGTCGTTCCCGTTCGTCCAAAGCCAGCGTGGGGGCTTCGTGCGAGGGATGGGATTTCAGCAGCCAGTTGGAAAGTACGGGTACGAGCGTCTGCGAAAGTAAAAACGAGGCGATCATCGCAAAACCTACCGAAAGCGAAAGTGGCAAAAACATGGACTTCGGTACCCCCGTCATCACAAAAGCCGGAGCGAATACCGCCAGAATGGCCAGCAGAATCAGAAACTCGGGGAATACAATTTCCTTACAGGCCTCCCAGATGGCCTGGGCCTTGGGTTTGCCCATTTCCAGGTGCTGGTGAATATTTTCAATGGATACCGTCGCCTGATCGACCAGAATACCTACGGCCAGAGCCAATCCCGAAAGGGTCATCGTATTGATGGACTGCCCGAATAGATGGAGCATCATCACCGCAATCAGTACCGAAACCGGGATGGTCAGGACGACAATGATGACACTTCGCCAGTCCCGCAGGAAGAGTAGTACCATCAAACCCGTCAGCAACGCACCGAGTACCCCTTCCGTCACCAGACTTTTCAGGGCATTGGTTACGTAAATGGATTGATCGAATTCGTAGGAAATCTTGACGTCTTCGGGTACGGATTTCTGGATTTCGGGTAAGGCATTTTTCAAGTTCGTTACTACCTGTAACGTCGAAGCATCTGATTTTTTCACAACCGGGATATACACCGCCCGGCGACCGTTCACAAGGGCATAACTGACCGTCACGTCGGCACCGTCTTCCACTGTACCGATGTCCCGCACGAAGACCGTCGGACCCGAACCCGTGCGAATCGGGATGTTCAGAAAATCTTCGGGTTTCTGTACTAATGAGTTGACGGGCGTCATTACCGCCTTATCTCCCACCCGAATATTCCCGGCGGGCGAGGGCTGGTTATTGCTGACGATGGCTTTAATGACCTCTTCCGGCGTCAGCTGATAACTCTGGATGCGTTTGGGATCGACACGTACGACGATGGTCCGCTGGTTTCCACCAAAGGGTGGCGGACTCGATACGCCTTCAATCCGGGAAAACATGGGTCGCACCCGCGAGGAGGCATAATCCTGAATTTCATTAAGGGAACGGGTCGCACTTTCAAACACGAGCTGCCCAACGGGCACCGAACTGGCATCGAAGCGAACGACCTGCGGCGGCACCGTCCCTTCGGGCATGTAGGCCTTTGCCCGCGAGACGTTGTTGGCGACCTCCGCCGCCGCCTGAGCCATGTCCGTACCGGGATAAAATTGCAATTTGATCAGCGACAAACCCTGAATGGTTTTCACATCGACGTCCTTGATACCGGATACGTACAGGAAGTGGTCCTGATACCGGGTGGCAATGAAGCCGTCCATCTGGTCAGGAGCCATACCGCCGTAGGGTTGCACGACATAAATGGTGGGCAGATCAAGATTCGGGAAAATATCGACGGGAATCGTTCGCAGGGATAGTACCGAAAAGAACAGTAACCCTACCACGGCCACCACCACCGAAATGGGCTTCCGCAAAGCGGATCGAATGAGTTGATGCATGAGCGTTGTGAGTTTAGCGTTTGGGGTTTAGTGTTTTTATGTTTGGGGCTTAGCGTTATCTCAACTCAAAACCCTTAACACAAAACCCAAAACTCATTTAGGCACTTGATTCAGAAATACCGCCAGATCACCTTCGGCGGCGGCGATGCGTAAAAGGGATCGCCAGGCATTGCTGGTGGAAACGTAGGTATCTACCTCGGCCCGGTTGAGGGTTAGGAAGGTTTGTAGTACCGTGGGCAAATCGGCGAGGCCGTTTTTGTAGCGGGCCTGAGCCTGATGGTACGCCTGTCGGGCGGCCCGTAACTGCACGGGAGCCTGTCGGGCCTGTTCAAGGGCGACGCGAAACTGCGTCTCGGATTCCCGCTGAATCCGTTGCAGGCGATTGTCCTGTTCCTGATACAGGTGCTGGAAGCGTTCGGTCTGGGCGACCTCCCCCCGGTATTCGCGTTTGAGGCGTAAGGCATTCGTCAGGTTCCAGCGGGCCGATACTCCAAAGAGGTAATTACCCACCTGATACTGGATGCCGTTGGACAGGTCCGTTCGGTAGACATCTCCGTCGTTTTGTACCCCTGAACCCCTCGCCCAACCCGCTCCCACCAGCGAGATCGTGGGCCACAGCGAGCGGCTGGTGGCCGTGCTGCGGGCGGCTGCCCAGTCGATCTGGCTGCGGGAAAATCGTAAAGCCGGATGATTCCGGAATAAACTGTCACTCGCGGCGGGTGACAGGGGCAACTGGGTATAAAAAGACAGGCTATCCACCTGTAGGTTATCCTGTACCAATCCCGTCAGCTCCGAAAGCCGGAGTCGCTGTACCTGTTCCTGTTGTTGACTTTCCAGTAACAGAATGCGGGCCCGCGAAGCCTCCGCCGTCGCCAGCGAGCTATCCACGCCGGGACGCATACCCGAACGAACGCCGGAGTCGACGATCCGTTTGAAGGTCAGGGCCCGATCCAGGTTTTGTTGTTGAATGGTTACCAGTTTCTGTTGAATCAAAAGCGTTAGATAGGCATCGGTCACCCGTACCTGATGCTGAAAGCGTTCGTTCGCGTAGTCTTCTTCGAAACGGTGAACCTCGGCATTGGCAGCCTTGATGTTCGCTTTTACGCGACCGAAATTAATAACCCGCCACTCCGCAACGGCCGTGGTAAAACTGCCAAATACGCCTTCATAATTGTTTTCGGGACGTACCCCACCAGAAATGGCCACGGCGGTTCCTTCGTTATTGAAGACCGATCCCGTGATGCTGTTGTTGGTGGCGTAGTTGTACTGGTGCTGGAGCGTTACGATGGGGAGTCGCTCGGTCAGGGCCGCCGACTCCCGCTGCTGGGCACTCTGAATTTCCGATTGTTTGGCTTTCAGTAGTGGATACTGCGTAACGCTTCGGTCGAGTACCTCCCGTAAGGTTTGCACCTGACCCATACCGGGCAGGGCTCCCAGCAGACAGGCCCCGAGTAAGAACCTTCGCGGGCTTTTCCTACACAAAAAATTCAAGGGAAGAGAGTTCATACGCATACACCGACCGTTTAACGCTGCGATCGATGGTTGCAAAACAAGAAGGCAATTCTGGAAACATTTGGGAAAAGAAATCCCGGGGTTCACCAAATTTTATGAATCTATTTCTCACCTTATACTTTAAAAAATAAGGCAATTCTTTCCAAAGGCATACGGATAGCTGCTCACTGGTGCAGCTATCCTAATCGGTACCGATACCCAGACAGGCTCCTAGCTGCTTTTATCTTGCGTACTCAGGCAGTTTCTAACTGCCTGATGGTAGGTACAAGTATGGAAACTTACACCAGTAGCTCCCTGCCTTCATCGAATACCCTAACCCCGGAGGGGGTTTAATATCAGTAGCCCCGGATGAAATGCGGGGTAATCATGGCGGAATGATCATCGCCGTTTCCATGGGTATAACCCATGGCTAATTACATTAAACCCCTTCGGGGTTGCGTAATAACACTTTCCTATTCTATCCAATTTCTTGCTTCTATACCTACACATGCCAGACTCGCCAACCCCGCCCCCGTATGAAATGCGGGGTAACTCACCGTATAGTTACATACCCTACGAGAAACATACCTCCATTGCCCGAAAAATCCCCTTAAACAAATTCATTTTCAGAACGTTATGAAAGGGCAATAATCCCCTAAATACATGCCGCTGAAATCATCCGCGTATGCGTTAGCTCTGAGTGAACGTCGCTGGTTACGCTATTTTGCCTTTTTTTACCTATACGTCATGCAGGGCATTCCGGCGGGTTTCGGTTTATATACCCTGGCTAATTACCTCACTGCTCATCAGATCTCCCCGGCTGCAGTGGGAGTTTTTGCTGCAACGGTTGGCCTGCCCTGGTCTTTTCAATTCATCTGGGGACCAATTATCGATAAGTATCAGCAATCGAGCATGGGTCGGCGGCGGCCCTGGGTATTGCTCGCTCAAACTCTCGCTTTACTGGCTTCGCTGGGTTTATTGGTTGTCGACGATCCGATCCGGGAGCTATCCTCGTTGCAACTGGCCTTTTTCGTGCATAGTGTTTTCGCTTCGGTGCAGGACGCCAGCGTAGATGCTTTGGCTATTTCTGTCATTCCGGAAAACGAACGCGGTCGCCTTACTGCCGTCATGCGGGGCGGTTTCCTCGGCGGCATTTCGCTGGGTTCCGCTGGCCTGGCCGTAGTCCTGCACGCCTACGGATTTCATGCGGCCGTATGGACGCAGTCACTGGTACTTTTATCCCTAACCGTACTGACCTTTTTCATCAAAGAACGACCCGAGCAGGCGTTGTTCTCCTTGAAACAAATTCCCTTCGTACAGGCCAGTCTTCCTTCAGCCAGGGGGTTATTCCGCGAACTTTTTCGGGGTTTAACCGAAAAACGGAGCCTGCGGCTGTTTATTCCTATCCTTTTATATTATGGCTGTCAGGCAGTATTCAGCCGGGCTTATTCCGTACACCTGATTCAGCGACTGGGCTGGTCTGACGCAGACGTATCGGTTCTACAGGGTACTTTGGGCACGCTGGTCGTGATTGCTGTTGTACTCTTGGGTGGAATTATTGCCGATCGCATGGGAGCCCAGCGACTGATGGGCCGGGTCATGCTCGGGGCGGGGCTATTTTTACTTACGTTCAATTTACTGCATATCTATTGGCACGAGCTGGCCGTGGGACGGATGGGTCTGGTGGCCCTTTCCATGATGGACCCGAGTTTCAGCGTAGCCAGTATGCCCGTACTCATGGCACTTTGCCGGAAGTCCGTGGAAGGCTCACAGTTCACCGCGTATATGGCGATGGTTAATCTTACGGACATCACCGGGGCTTACGTATCGGGTCAGGCCCAGATGAGTATACCCGCTCCGATGCTGGGGGCTGTCTGTGGCATAATCATCCTGGTAGCGGCTTTACTCGTGTGGTTCCCTTACCCCTGGACTCGATTACAAACAAAAATTGCCAGTCCGAAGACTGGCAATGAAGTATAAGGTCAATTGAGCTTACTTAGCTTACCCGTTCCGCACCAGCAATGACCGTGAGTTTTTCCACGACGGTATCAATTTCCTCCCGGGTATTATATTTCGAGAACGAAAAGCGGGCCGAAGGACGTGAAGGGTCGGCTTTAAGAGCCGTCAGCACGTGTGAACCTACGTCTGAACCGCTACTACAGGCGGAACCACCCGACGCAGAAATACCTTCAATATCGAGATTGAACAACAGCATTTCGCTATCGGCAGTTGGCGGGAAACTTACGTTCAGCACCGTATACAAGCTCTGTGCCGAGTTCTCCGGATCACCGTTGAAACGTATGTCGGGGATGGCCTCTTTCAGCCGTTCGATCATGTACGATTTCAACCCCTGCACATGTTGCTGGTGTTCGCTCATTTCGGCATACGCCAGCTCCAGGGCTTTCGCTAGTCCGGCAATGCCGTAGACGTTTTCCGTTCCACCCCGCATGTTACGTTCCTGGGCTCCCCCGTGAATGAAAGGAGGAATCCGGGTGCCGCTTTGCAGGTACATGAATCCAACGCCCTTGGGTCCGTGGAATTTATGGGCCGCTCCCACGATAAAGTTCGTCTTCAGGCGTTGCAGATCGTGCACGTAATGGCCCATCGTTTGTACCGTATCCGAATGGAACAGGGCTCCGTACGCCGTCGCCAGTTCGCCTACCCGATCCAGATCCAGCAGGTTCCCCACTTCGTTGTTACCGTGCATGAGTGAAATCAGGCTGGTGGAGTTCTCTTTCAGCAACGCTTCCAGATGATCGTAGTCCACGTAACCTTTGGCATCCAGCTCCACGAAAGAAACCTTCGCGAGTCCTTTTTTCTGTAAATCTTCCGCCGTATGCAGCACCGCGTGATGCTCAATCTTAGACGTGATGATATGTTTGATTCCTTTGGCAAGAACCGTATTCTGGATAATGGTATTGTCGGCTTCCGTTCCTCCCGAGGTGAAAAAAATCTCCGAAGGCGAGGTGTTCAGCAGCTCGGCCACCTTTTTCCGGGCCTTTTCAATCGCTGAACGTACCACGCGGCCATGACCGTGGATGGACGAAGGGTTACCAAATTGCTCCCGCATCAGGGGAAGCATCTCTTCCAGTACCAGCGGGTCCAGAGGAGTAGTCGCCGCATTATCCAGATAAATTCTTTTCATAATTGGGGATGCTAGTAAGCGTATAACCTGAGAAGAAAGAAGTTTGCTGATTAATTGGCAAAGATAACAGCAATCCCGCATTTACGGTTCATGGGAGGGCGGTCTTACGCGAGCAGGACTGCTCCAATTGGATGTGGCTTCTGTCCATCGTATAGCTATCAAAGTTCCTAAGTTTCCTACAAGGATCGCTTCGTATAGCCCATCACGTAATTGTCAATTCTTTGGCTCTAGCCAGTTTCAACGTATACTTAAGACCAATTTAGAGCCTGTCGGCCAATTTTAATTGGCAATATGTCTTCTCCGCAAATATTTAGCGGTTCTATTTTGAGTAAAAGTGGCTAATTCATTGGAAATAATAAGACAATTTAGATTCTATAAAAATAAGGGGAGTTGTTCTTTTTAAAAGAGCTGTATGGAAATAGTACAATCTTACCATAAACAAAAACTTAATGATTATTTAACATTACGAAAATTGATTTATTTAAATATTAAAATGAGCATTTCCTATAAATCAATACATTATTGTTATAATTTAAATCCAAATCAAAAAAGCAAGACTTGAAAAAAGACAAAAACATGTGTTTCTTTGTATTGAATTTTACATAGCATACCCTGTAAAAAGTTCAATTTAATCAAATTCCAAATTTCTTATGATGAGGAAATTTTTACCACTAACCCGAGCTTTAGGATTTCTGGTAACGCTGGTGTTACTGATGGCAGGCCAGTCCGCCTTTGCTCAGGTTACCACCTCTTCCATCAGCGGACGAGTTACTGATGTTAAAGGTGAAACCCTGCCCGGTGCATCAGTTGTAGCCGTTCACGAACCTTCGGGTACGCGTTACGGTACAGTAACTAATGCAAACGGTTTATTTTCCCTGCCCAACGTGCGAGTAGGTGGCCCTTACCGGGTAACGGTATCCTTTGTCGGTTACACCGAACAGAGCCAAACCAATGTTTTCGCCGAATTAGGTGGTACTGCAACCGTTAATGTCACGCTTTCCGACGCTGGTACGCAACTGAGTGAAGTGACTGTTAGAGGATCGGGCGAAGATGTACAACGCGTAGGTGCCTCTACGAACCTTTCAAATCGTCAATTGAATACGTTACCGACGATTACCCGGAGTATTGGAGACTTTACGCGGATTACGCCTCAAGCCAGTGGTAACAACTTTGGTGGACGCGATGGTCGTTACAACAACATCCAGGTTGATGGTGCTAACCTGAATAACAACTTTGGTCTGAGCAACGATCCGTTGCCCGGCGGCGGAAACCCCATCTCACTGGATGCTATCGAAACGGTTTCTGTCAACATTGCTCCTTTTGACGTACGTCAGTCCAACTTTACGGGTGCCGGTATTTCAGCCATTACCCGTAGTGGTGACAATGAATTCAAGGGATCGGTTTACACGTTCTACCGGGATCAGTCTTTCAACGGTACGAAAGTGAAAGATTTCACCATCGAAAACCTGCCGAAACAACAAAGCAAAATCTTTGGTGCTCGTTTGGGTGGACCCATCATCAAGAATAAACTGTTTTTCTTTGCCAGCTACGAATACGAAGAAGCGAGCCGTCCGGGTATCAACTTCGTTCCCAGTGGTTCTTCCGTTACCGGCACACCTTCCAGCGTTAGCCGCGATTCTCTGGCCCGGGTTTCTAACTACCTGCGGGAGAAATTCAATTACAACACGGGTTCGTACGAAAACTTCCCCAACTTCGTTAATAAGAACTCCAAAATTCTGGCCCGCATTGACTGGAACATTAACACCAAGCACAAGCTGACGGTTAAGTATAGTGACTTCAATGGAACAGACGGACAAGCTCTGAACGGAAGTAGTGTACCGAACGGCGGAATTAATCGTGGTGTAAACCCGCTGCTGCCAAATGGCTTGACTCGTCTGCCGAACAACCGCTTCAGTACGCGTTCGATGTCTTTCGAAAACTCGAACTACGGCTTTGAAAACACGGTTCGTTCCGGTACTGCTGAATTGAACAGTACGATCAACAGCAACATGTCTAACCAGATCATTGTAACGGCTACCAAAACCAATACGGTTCGTACCTTCAATGGCGGCGTATTCCCAACCATCGACATTTTGGATGGTAGAGGTCAAAACCAGATTTCTGCGGGTATGGACCCCTTTACCCAGAATAACCGGGTTGTAAACGATGTGTACAGCGTGATTGATAACTTCACCTATACGCTCAACAAGCATACCATTACGGCCGGTGCTTCGTACGAGTACCAACGCGTAGGTAACATGTTCATGGCTCCTTCGAATGGTTACTACATCTTCAACAGCATCAGTGATCTGGTGAACGATCGGGCTCCCATCTATTATGCCCACACCTATTCTTTGGTTCCTGGACAGAAAGAAGTATTCTCGGCTGATTTGAAGATTGGTTTGCTGGGTATCTACGCTCAGGATGAATTTGCCATCAATCCTAACTTCACGCTGACGGCTGGTTTACGGGTCGATAAGCCTTTCTATCTGGATCAAGCTTTGTTGAATCCGGCAGCCAACAACGTACAGTTCTTTGCTAAAGATGGTGTTTCTAAAGTAAACTATCAGACCGATTACCCCAACTCAGACTGGTATTTTTCTCCCCGCGTAGGCTTCAAGTATACCACGGGTAAAAACAATTCCTGGACGCTTCGTGGCGGTACCGGTTTATTTACGGGCCGTTTCCCGCTGGTATGGCTGACGAACATTCCTTCGAACTCGGGTATGTACCAATTCGGAGGTAGCATTACGAACCCCGCTACGCTCGCAAACATTCGCCTGAACGCGAATCCCGATACCTACGCTAATTTATTCCCTCAGCAAGCGGGCACGGCACTTCCTAACGACGTAGTATTTGCGGATAAAAACTGGAAGTTCCCCCAAGTATGGCGAAGCAACCTGGGTATTGATAAAAACCTGGGTAATGGCTGGAAAGTAACCGGAGAATTCCTGTACACGAAAGACGTAAACGCCATTCGGATGCGGAACGCCAACCTCGTAGCTCCTACGGGTACGCTGGCGGGTCCTGACAATCGCGAAGTCATTACGGGTTCGAACCGTTTGAACACCAATACGTCTTCGGCCATTGTACTGGAAAATACGTCGAAAGGTTACGGTTACTCCCTCACGGGTCAGATCAGCAAGGCGTACAATAATGGCCTGTATGGTTCATTAGCGTATACTTATACGGATGCCAAAGACGTAACGGCTAACCCTGGCAACCGGGCCTCCTCCGTGTGGAATGCAAACCCGAACGTTGGAACTTCGAACAGTCTGGAACTGGGTTACTCGCAGTACATGGTGCCTCACCGTATTGTAGGTACCCTCTCCTACCGCAAAGAATACATCAAACACGCCGCTACGACGCTTACGTTGTTCTTTGAAGCAGCTTCACAAGGTAACTTCAGCTACGTATACAACGGTGACATCAATGGTGACGGTAACAACACGACTGACCTGATGTACATTCCCCGCGATCCTTCTGAGATCACGTTTGTAGCTTCCGGTACGGGTGCCAATGCAATCTCAGCTGAAGATCAGTCGGCGGCATTCTTCCGCTTCCTGGAGCAGGATAATTACCTGAGCAAGAACAAAGGCAAATACGCCGAACGGAACGCTGCTCGTCTGCCCTTCTACTACCAAGTGGACCTGAAACTGTTACAGGATTTCTTCATCAACGTAGGCAAGAAGCGTCACACGTTACAGTTTAGTGCTGATATGTTGAACGTACTGAACTTCCTAAACAAAAACTGGGGCGTACGTCAACTGTATCAATTAAACAATCCTCTGATTTACCGGGGACTGGATCGTACGACGCAACGTCCGACGTTCAACTTCGCTCAGGTGAGTGGTGGTTTCCCAACGTCTAACTTTACCCCTAACCTGACGACTTCCAGCACCTGGAGTCTGCAATTAGGCGTACGTTACCTGTTCTAGTGCATTTTAAATAGAAGTATAAAACCTGGCAGTCTGAGTTCATATTCTGCCAGGTTTTTTTTTAATGAGCAGCCCACTTCATCAGCATATCCCCAATTAACTCCTTAATTCCAAATCAAACTCTTGTGAAAACATTTTTAAAAAAAAATCCAGAAAGACACTCGCGTGTTTAGGACTTTTTTTTAGCTACTCTGTGTGGGTTTAATCAGGTTCAGGCTCAGGTGACGTCGTCAACTGTCACCGGAGTCGTGGTTGACAACAAAGGTGAAGCACTACCCGGTGCTACGGTGGTAGCGATTCACGAACCTTCGGGTAGCCGCTACGGAACCACCACGAACGCGTCGGGCCGTTATACGTTGATTGGTGTCCGCGTAGGTGGGCCTTTCCGCATTACTGCTACTTTCGTTGGCTTTCAGGAACAGGCCAAAACGGACATTTACACCAGCCTGGGAACTTCCGCTGACGTAAACTTCCAATTATCGGATGCTTCTTCTCAGCTTTCTGAAGTAGTCGTAACCGGTAATCAGAATGGCGTGTTCAGTTCAAACCGCACCGGAGCGGCAGCTTCCTACGGTCGCGAAACGATCAATACTATCCCTACCCTGGGTCGTACGATCAATGACATTACCAAGTACAATGCCTATGGTAATGGTCAATCCTTCGGCGGTCAGGATGCCCGTTTCAACAACATTACTATTGACGGTTCCGTATTCAACAATGGCTTTGGTTTAGGTTCTTCAGCTTCAGCCGGTGGACGTACGGGTACTACGGCCGTTTCACTCGACGCTCTGGATCAGGTACAATTGAACGTAGCTCCTTTCGACGTTCGTCAGACGGGCTTCTCTGGTGCTAGTATTAACGCCGTGACGCGTTCGGGTACCAATGAAGTTTCGGGTTCGGTGTACTATCTGTTCCGTAACTCGGATATGGCCGGTAAGAAAGCCGATGGCCGCGAATTACCCCCAGTAACGATCAACAACAATACGTTTGGTTTCCGGATTGGTGGCCCGATCATTAAAAACAAACTGTTCTTCTTCGCCAATATGGAACGCTACACTAGCAGTGTTCCCGCCCTGGATTGGGTAGCCAATCGTCCGGGTGCTACGGGTAACGTATCCCGTACCACAGCGGCGGATCTGGAAGACCTGAAGCAGTTCATGGCCACTAACTTCAACTTTGATCTGGGTGCGATTGATAACTTCAACAACCAAATCAAAAGTACCAAAGGGCTGCTTCGCCTGGACTATAACATCAACGATAACCACAAATTATCGGTCCGTTACTCACAGCACGATTCACAATCGGAACAAGCGATCAGCAATAGCTACAGTAGTGGTACGGCAGGTGCCGAAAACCGTACGGGTTACGCAACGGGTGCTTACAACGGTGGTTTAGCTCTTTCTGCCCAGAATACAGGCTACAAAATTGCGGATAACACGCGTTCGGTTGCAGCGGAATTAAGCTCTACGTTTAACGGGCAGTTTGCGAACCGCTTAACGGCTACGTACAATAAGCAAATTGAAGATCGTACCTATAGAACTGGACTTTTCCCAACCATTGATATTCTGAAAGATAACTCTACCTACACATCCGTAGGTTTTGATCCGTTTACCCCCAACAACAAACTGAACTATTCAACGCTAAACATTACGAATAACTTCAGCTACTTTGCCGGTAAGCACACGTTAACTTTCGGTTTAGCCTACGAGCATTTTACGTCTAACAACGTATTCTTTCCCGCTTCCAACGGCGTATACGTGTATAACTCGATTGAAGACTTCAAAACGGCGGCTTTAGCTTACCTGGCTAATCCTAATGCAACGACCTCGCCCGTAAGCGTTAACAAATTCAATTATCGCTACTCGTTATTACCCGGAGGAGCCGAGCCTTTGCAAACGTTGAAGAGAGCTACGTATAGTGCTTATGTGCAGGATGAGTTTCAGGTAAACCCCAACTTCAAGCTGACGGCCGGCGTACGAGCGGACATTTTTGCTTACGATAAAGCGACGGCCCGAAATTTCTACAACCCGGTTTTGACGGAAGATTTAGCGGGTAAATTCCACGATGAAAACAATAACCCTTATACGGTTAACACGGGCGTATTTCCTAAACCTCGTCTGTTGATTTCTCCCCGGATTGGTTTTAACTGGGATGTAAAAGGAGATAAGATGACTCAGGTACGCGGCGGTAGTGGCTTCTTCGTTTCCCGTATTCCAGAAGTATTGGTATCTAATCAATTGGGCAACAATGGAATCAATACGGTATTGATTACCCGGGAACGCACGGATAATAATCCGAACAACATTCCTTTCACACTAGACCCAAGCCGATTTATTCCAGCGGAAACGGACATCAGAAAATTGAGCCCGTATACGGTAAATGCTACGGATCCCAATCTGAAGTACCCACTGGTCTGGAAAACGAACCTGGCCATAGATCAACGTTTACCCTGGGGTCTGATCGGAACCTTGGAAGTCATCTATAACAAAACTCTTCAGGGCCTTCGGTACATTGATGCCAACTTAAAGACGCCCGATCGTAATTTCGCTGGCCCAGACACCCGGGATCGATACCCGTCTGCTCGTTTCGTTAACGCTCCTGTAACTAGCACATTCGTCATTAAAAACACGAATAAAGGTGAGGCCTATACGCTGACGGCTAAGTTAGAAAAGCCTGTTTCTAAAGGTTTCGGCGGTATGCTCGCCTACACCTACGGCCAAGCAAGGGATTTACAATCGGTTGGCAGTACGGTTCAGGCTAATATTCCTGCCATAAACGGTCAGAACTACCTGGGTGTATCTTACGCCGATAACGATTTGCGTCACCGAATCATTGGTTATGCGAACTACCGAATCAATTACGGAGGTGCTTTGGGTGGCTCCACTACGTTCACGTTAGGTATGACTTCTGCTAGCGGAAGCAAAATTTCCTACACGTACAGCGGTGACTTAAATGGTGACGGTCAGCGAAACAACGAGTTGATTTACGTTCCAACCGATGCTTCACAAATCAGTTTTGTTCCGCTTACCGTTGGCACGGGTACCAATGCTCGGGTCTACACGGCTGCGGAGCAACAAGCTGCCTTTGAAGCGTATATTAACAACAACAAATACCTAAAAACGCGTCGAGGCAATTACGCCGAACGTAACGGTGGCCAATTCCCCTGGCTGACTCGTTTTGACTTTACGGTTATTCAGGAATTTTACATTCTAACGGGAGCAAAACAAAAGCGTAATACGATCCAGTTACGGGCGGATATTCTCAACGTAGGTAACCTGTTGAATAACAAATGGGGTGTGGGATACGTCTCTACTTCGGCTAACCCATTAGCTTATGCGTCTACGAATGCTGAAGGTGTCCCTAGCTATCGATTTGGCACGCAAAACATCAACGGCCAAACGATTCTGCTGAAAGATTCTTTCGTAAAATCGGTGACCCTTGACAATGTATGGCAGGCACAAATTGGCCTGCGTTACATCTTCAATTAATCCTTGAAGAAAGGTAGTACCAAAAAGACCCCGGCTGGTTTCAGCCGGGGTCTTTTTTTGTTTGAATTGGGTTTGATTGGGTTTAACGTTTGATAGGCGTTTGAAGTTTGAGTTAGTTTCAAGTGTAGGATGTGTTTGAAGTTTGACTATCGAAACTTGTCAAACCTTATACCTGATCAACCTCAAACATTTTCAAACGTTACACTTCCTCAAACACCATTCTCTAACTCAAATACACCTGGTAATTCATCTGGTACGTTTCTTCGGGCTGTAGTTCGTACAGGCCTTCGCCGTTGTTGAAGGCGTTCACATTCGCCGTCAACGGTTCCATCGCTACGCGTTGCCGATCCGGGAAGGTATAGACCACTTGGTAATTTACTTTCCCCTCCCCTCTCGTGTATTCCAGGTTTAGCGTCACGCCTTGTTTGGCGGATACCAGCTGCGTTAGGTAACCGGCTTCGTTGAGCTGATAGATGGCATCCAGCGAGCGGTTTTTCAGTTTATAGCCTTCCGTGGCATCAAAGGGTTCGCTACCAGCGGGCATCATGAATGCATCATCCAGGTGGATTTGCCGGGCCGCCGGGAAATAGATCGTCCAGTCATCCACTGTACCGCCGGGTAGCTGAAAGTACGGATGCCAGCCCAGAGCCACGGGCATGGTTTCGCCACCCGTATTCACGGCCTGCGGCATAATATCCAGTTTTCCGGTACTCAGCAGCTCGTAGCGGATTTCGAACCGGAACGGAAAGGGGTAACCCTCGTAACTGCCGTCGTGTTCGTACCGCAGGCGAATCCCCGCTGCCGAAACGGAGGTCCATTCTTCGACGACTTCAAAATTTTCGTGATGGACAATTCCGTGGATGGCCGCCTGCTTTTCGGGTTCGTTGATCGGTAACTGATAGGATTCGCCCCGGTAGGTATAGTGTCCGTCTTTGATTCGACTGGGCCAGGGAAACAGAAAGGCACTCGCATATTTAGGATTTGCCCCAAAGGCTTCCGCGTCGGCGGGCGTATCAATAACCGTAAACGATTCGCCTTCCTTGGTAAGCGTCAACTGACGAATGATTCCACCGAGCTCGGGCAAAATGTGTACTTCATCACCGGTAATCGGGTTTTTCAAAATGTACGACTGATAGGAGCCGTACGTGGAGGTAAGGATATTCATAACCCTGTTCAGGCAAAAATAAACTGGCTCTTCACCAGCCATGACAATAGGTGAGAAAAATCAAAAGCCAGTCGAAACTGGCTTCTGGCTTATAAACTTAGTAATTCTTTGAATCGAATGGCCTGACGGCGGGAAATTTCGATCTTTTCGGGCTTGTCGCCGGGGCTGCGTAAAGTAGCCAGCAGCCCGCCCGAGAACCAGGGTTCGATCTTATCGATGTAATTAAGATTGATGATGTGCTTGCGATTAGCCCGGAAGTAAATCTTGCTGTCCAGACGGTCCTCCAGAGCATTCAGGGATTTCAGTACCAGCGGCTTTTGGTCGTCGAAGTGCAGGCGAACGTAGTTGCCCATACTTTCAAACAAACGCACCTTACCCAGTTTCACAAACCAGCACTTTTCACCATCCTTGATAAAAATCTGATCGTTTTCCGACAGGGCTTTGATCGTACCATCCACCCGGCCTTTTTCATCCATTTCGTGATGGTGGATTTCTTCTTCCGCCCGTTGAATGGCTTCCGTCAGACGCGACAGCTCCACGGGTTTCATCAGGTAATCCAGAGCGTTCTGTTCAAAAGCCTTGATGGCGTATTCGTCGTAAGCGGTCGTAAAGATCACTTCGGGGACATCGCCTTCCAGACTTTGCAACAATTCAAAGCCATTTTTACCCGGCATCTGGATATCCAGAAACAGCAGGTCCGGCTTGAGTTCATCAATCAGCTGAATGGCCTCATCGGCATTGGCGGCTTCGCCCGCAATATGAACTTTGGGGAAATTTTCCAGTAAGCGTTTGAGTTCATTACGAGCCAATCGTTCATCGTCGACAATGAGTGCTTTCATATTCGATTTCGGTTGAGTACAGGGAGCTAGTAGCGGCGAGTAGCCGCTGGGTAGTTATATGTTGTAAGGAGTTTACTATTAGACGTTCACCACGACGGGTGCTTCTTTCGGCTTGGGATTTTCCATAGGAATCATGATCTCCGCACAAACCACATCTTTAGCCGACTGGTAGATCTTGAATTCTGCTTCTTCGCCAAAGAGAAGTTTCAGGCGGCGTTCCGTATTTTTCAACCCAAATCCGCCCGATTCGGTATCCTGCAAAATGCCCGTATTCGAAATCCGAATGTCCAGTCTATTCTGTTGTAATCGCGTTTCGATACTCACAAAGCCGCCCTTGATAGGTTTAGAAACCCCATGTTTGATGGCATTTTCAACCAGCGTCTGCAGCATCATGGGTGGTACCAGACAATTGATCGTTTCGGGGTAAACGTTCCGGCGTACTTCGAGTCGTTCTTCGTACCGAATCTTTTCCAGAGCCAGATAATCGTCTACGGTACGCATTTCTTCGCCCAGCGTAACGGTCTGACGACGGTCGGCCAGCAGACTACTCCGCAGGATATTCGACAATTGTGTAATGCCTTTCTGAGCCCGGTCGGGGTCTTCCAGAATCAACGCCCGAATGCTATTGAGGGCATTGAACATGAAGTGCGGATTGAGCTGAGCCCGCAGTACCTTAGCTTCGGTCTCCTTCGCCAGCGACTCCAGTTTGACCTTTTCTACGGCAATTTCCCGCGTACTTTCCAGGTATTTGAAGACATGATACAGAATCAGCCAGATCAGCATGGGTTTTCCCCAGAAAAAGAGAAAGCTCAAAAAATGCCCACTCGGCGATTCCAGATCGGTCGTAAACACATCGAATGGGATGTTTAGAGCCGTCATGATACAGGCAAACAGAAAGGCCGTACACAGCACCTGCGGTAAGGCTTTGGGAGCATCCAGTACGTCGCGGTGGTGTTTTTTGACGTAACGACGGTACTGGTGCGTCAGAAAAATACTGAGAATAATATTGATGACGTAGTTAAGTACGAGCACCCAATTTTCGGTATCCTTGAATTCCAGCGAATACGTAAGCAGATCGTTGGATAGCCACAAAGGCCATCCGATCAGTTGGAATATCCAGTATGTTTTTTCTTTATCGTTCATAAGAACTAGCTGGCGGTCGTTTGCTCGAAGATCTGTTCAGGGCCATGCCGTTTCCGAATATAGCCCGAACCACCGTACTCCCTTCTGTTTTTTAGGACTAGCGGGGAAATACGTAGATAAAACCGATAATTCAAGGGCCGAAGTTTTAAAATCCGGGTTCGAACGGTACGGGGACGAAACGAGCGAATAATTCCTCGCCGTACCACTGCTGCTGTTCTTTTTGCCGCATGGCTTCTTTGTGATCAGCGGTATGGTACGCGAAGGCCTTCATAGCGTCCAGGCTTTCCCATACGCTGAAAGTCGCCTGCTGGAAGTACGGCACTTCGCCCATGCCAATGGAATAGATCAGGCCGGAAGCCTGCTCCAGTCGGGCGGCAGCCCGGTACGAGTTTCGCCAGAAAGCGGGCAAGGCCCTTAATTTAAGCGTAGCCCGGGTAATTACCGCAATCGGTCCGGTACCCTCCTCGGCGGGACTATCCGTCTGAAAAGGGTTCGAACCATTCCAGGCTCCGTGACTATGAATGGTTTCCATAGCAAATGTGCGAACGGTGGATGCCCGCTGCTGTACCTCCTGCCAGGAGGCAGCAGTAGTAAAAAAGTCCCTGGCCTGGCTTTCCGATTGCCAGACGGCCAGAAAGGCGTACCGCGAAAAGTCGGGTTTGAGACTGAAGACTTTCCCCTGCCCGGTGCCCATCCATTTGAAGAATGTGAGTTCGGATAGTTGCCGTAGTTTGCGGGGCATGAGTCCCATCTGCTGAATGGCCCACCAGCGATGCTTCGGCGGGTAAGTCATGACGCAAAGAGTAATGTACATGGCAAGGGTGCTTTCTTCAAGAACTCGCAGCAGGCCCAGGTGTTTTGAACGGTCGGAGAATTTTTACGGCTCGCGAGCAAAAAAATACCCCGCATTGCATACGGGGCTATTCATATTGAACCCCTCCGGGGTTAAGGTGTCTGGTTGAAGAGGCAGGAACTGGTGCAGGTTTCCAAACCTGTACCTGGCATGAGGCAGTTTCCAACTGCCGTATCAGGGGCATTACTTACGCAATGAAGGCAGGTAGCACTTGCCGTATTATGGGTACAGGTTTGGAAACCTGCACCCGTGGTTTTACCCGTGTGCTACCTATTCAAACACTTTCAAAAACGTCACAATAAACGGAGCGGACAGTAACAGACCGTCGAACCGATCCAGAAAGCCCCCGTGACCGGGAATGACCGAACCCGAATCTTTAATCTGAATGCTTCGCTTAAACAGGGATTCGACCAGATCGCCGTAGGTACCCGCCACCACGATTACACCCGCAATCCAGTACCATTGCCAGGGGTTAAGGTCGGTATAGGTTTGTGAAAGGATGAATGCGACCAGCATGGCCGTAATCGCTCCTCCCAGACTACCCTCCCAGGATTTTTTGGGTGATACGCGTTCAAAAAGCTTGGTACGGCCGAATTTGGTCCCGGCGAAATACGCTCCTGAATCACTGGCCCAGAGTAAAAACAGACATCCCAGTACCCGCTCGTAACTGTACACCCCCCCTAGCAGAGCAATCACGGTAATCAAAGCAAAAGGCAGGGCTACGTAGATGATACCCAGAAAGGTATACGCAATATTGGTAAAGGGCTTTGCCTCGTTTTTCTTATACAGCTTGATGAAGAAGATGAGCGTAAAGAGCGGAGAAAGTAGAAAGTACAGCTCAAAATCCAGGTAATGTTTTTCGATCAGAAAGGTCAGGATATTCATGAAGACCCCGACGCCGGTTCCGTAGTACTTGAGCGGAGTAATGTCATCGAGACCTACGAGCCGGTAAAATTCCAGCTGACTCAAACCGCCAATGGTTGCAAACAAAACCAGGTAGGTCCACTCGCTCCAGTACAGACAAAAAATCATCAAAGCCGCTCCAATGACCGCCGCAATGACCCGTTGTCCTAAATTTGAATAACTACTCAGCCTGGTCTGTATTCTTTTCCTCATGTTGAATGATAAATTCGGCAAAAGCCGCGTCTTTAACCGGAACGTGCAACTCGCAGTGTCCAAACAAATACGAGCGATCCTGTTTGCTCAGTACGACCCCCTCAATTTGGTATTCATCCAATAGCCAACCTTTGACGAGTTCCACTCGCCAGGGCATATAGGACTCGTATATCTTAACCCAGCCTTCCACGATTCGTTGGTTTATAACGGTTGTTAACGCTGATTTTTGAAAGTTGTTTTGGTTAGGGTTACGCAGAAATCAGCCAACGCTCCTATTAATGACGGCGACCGTTGTGTTTCTCTATTCTGGCAAAAATACTACAGCTTTCAGGGCTTCCCGGTTTTGAACGCAATTTGTTTGAATAAATTACGACTGAGGTATCGCCCCCTGACTGCGTTGATAGATCAGCCGCAGTACCCCGATCGTCAGTGCGGCCGACACCAAGGCGTACGGCAAGGGCATGGCTTCGTTGCTTTCCACGTCCAGCTCGGTGATCTGCCGATGCCGCAGGTAAATCATCACGACGACAAAACCATTATTGACAAAGTGGGCGAAAATGGGTACCCAGAGGTTTCGCGTCCAGACGTACAGGTAGCCAAATAAAGCTCCCAGAATCATGCGGGGGAAAAAGCCCATAAATTGCACGTGGTACGCACTGAAAATAGCCGCCGACAACCATACTGCCACGTGTGAACTTCCCCACCAGCGTTCGAACAACCGTTGCAGCGTGGCCCGAAACAGTAACTCTTCTCCCAAGGCTGGAATCAGGCCAATGACCAGTAAACCGAGCATAAAATGGCCGAAGCTAGGAAACTGTGTCAGGAATTTTGTCAGGGTTTCCAGTTGTTTTTCGCTATCTACCATCCACTGCGGCAAGGGTAAAAGCTGGTTCCATTCAAAAATCAGACTATTCAAAGGAATGTATCCAATGACGAGTACTAGGATCATGGCCCAGATCAGCGGATCGGTCGAACCTTTTTCTACGAAAACGATGTTGCGTTTTTCAGTCAGGTACCAAAACAGATACGCCGTAAGGATAAAACTGAAAACGGACGTGATGGCCTGCATCAGCATCGTGGCCAGCCAGCTGTGGGGATAATCCTGCGGATGAGCGATAAAATCGGCAGCCCCGGCAGCAAAGTCTGCCCCCGTCAGGAATTTGACCAGGGGATAAACAATCGCTATCTGGGCGATACTGCCTAAAACGACCATCAGGCCGAAAAGGATTAGCAAACTCGCAAAGGGAGAAAATCGTCGGGTGGGAAGATCAGGCGTTTCGATCATTTCGATGTAATTTTGTATGCTTCAGTGATTCGTACTGAATTGAATCGTTTACTAAACAGGTTTTTTAGAGTGGTTGGTTGTAAAGGTAACGCAGGTTCGGCGGTAAGGCTGGTTATCATACCTGGTCCAGACACAATCGTACCACTGCTTTTGAGATAGATATTCCCCAACGTTTACTTCGTCACAGTCGAATGGTTAAGATTAAAGATATTGAACTAGGTGATTTTCCGTTGTTACTGGCTCCCATGGAAGACGTCAGTGATCCTCCCTTTCGGGCTGTTTGTAAGGCCGGTGGAGCGGACTTGATGTATACGGAATTCGTATCCAGTGAAGGCCTGATTCGTGACGCCGTCAAGAGTCGGCAGAAACTTGACATTTTTGAGTACGAACGGCCCATCGGTATTCAGCTCTTCGGTTCGGACATCGAAACGATGGCGGAGTGTACGAAAATCGCTACGGCCGTTTCGCCCGATCTGATCGACATCAATTATGGCTGTCCGGTCAAACAGGTGGCTTGCCGGGGTGCCGGTGCTGCCTTGTTGCAGGACATTCCTAAAATGGTCGCCATGACCGAAGCCGTGGTTAAAGCCACGCACTTACCCGTGACGGTAAAAACTCGTCTGGGCTGGGACGACTCCACCAAGAATATCGAAGATGTAGCCGAACGCTTGCAGGACATCGGTATTCAGGCCCTAACGGTCCACGGACGTACCCGCGTGCAAATGTACAAGGGAGAAGCGGATTGGACACTGATTGGCAGAATCAAAGAAAATTCCCGCATCCGGATTCCGATTTTCGGGAACGGCGATATTACTACGCCCGAAAAGGCTTTGGAGTACCGGAATCGCTACGGCGTTGACGGTATCATGATTGGTCGGGCCAGCATCGGTTATCCCTGGATTTTCAATGAAATCAAACATTTCCTGAAGACAGGTACTTTTTTAACGCCCCCAACCATTGCGGACCGTGTGGCCGTATGCCGGCAGCATCTGGAATTTTCCATTCGCTGGAAAGGTGAAAAACTGGGTGTACTGGAAATGCGGCGGCACTACGCCAGTTATTTCAAAGGCATGGATGGAGCCAAATCCTTCCGGAACCGATTGGTACAGGCGGATACGTTTGCGGAAGTCGAAGAAATTCTGCAGGAGATCAGTGCTACGTATAGCCTGGAGGCTAGTTATTAATTGATCGTTATTAGTTAGTAGTTGTTGGTTGTTAGGCATTGGGGAGGAGTGGTAGGGTTGGATTTACTAGTAACCAGGAACTACTAACTAGCAACCGCTACTTTTCTGGTTGGCGTTTGTGCCAGGTTGTTTAGGGTTGGATTCATAAGAAGTCAATCACTAAAAACCAGCAACGAACAACCATCCCTTTCTTCCCCCATGTATGAATCAGAAATCTACTCCAGCCATGGCCTGGATCATCCTGATGGGACTTGCTCTTACCTGGGGCAGTTCCTTCATTTTGATGAAACAGGCCCTGCATACGTTTTCCGGCGTACAGATTGCTTCGTTCCGTCTGCTGGCGGCCGGAGCTTTTTTTGTACCCATCTTACTCTCACAGATCAATAACCTGCCCACGCTTCGTCAGTGGTTCTGGGGATTTGTTTGCGGGATGGTCGGCAGTTTTTTGCCGGCGTACCTGTTTTCCTACGCGGTCATGCACATGAACAGCTCACTGGTCGGCATCCTGAATGCCTTTACGCCGCTGTTTGTACTGATTATTGGCGTACTCTTTTTCAGGCAGAAAATCAATAAACGACAATTAATTGGCCTGGCTTTAGGGCTCATGGGCTGTATTCTCATTACACTCAGTGGTACCCAGGGAAGTCTTTCGTTTAATTCGTACTCGTTGCTGGTTATATTGGCCACGATCCTGTACGGTATCAACCCGCACTTGTTAAAAACCCATCTTTCGGGCGTAAAACCCTTCATCCTGACGGGACTCACCTTCGTTACCATCGCTCCGATTGCCATGGCCTTTCTGCTGCAAACCGATTTTGTGGCCCGCTTTAGTATGGAAGGAGCGGGTTGGTCGTTTGCCGCGGCGGTAACGCTGGGTCTGGTCGGCTCGGGCATTGCCATGATTTTCTATAATCAGTTGTTACAGATGACCGGACCGGTATTTGTCAGTTCCGTTACCTACCTGATTCCCATCATTGCTGTGGCCTGGGGTGTACTTGACCACGAACAGGTACAGTTTCAGCATTTCATTGGCATGGGGATTATTCTGATTGGGGTATATCTGGTTAATGCTACGACTAAGCCAAAGGGAGTTGATAGTTGATAGTTGATAGTTGATAGTTGATAGTTGATAGTTGATAGTTGATAGTTGATAGTTGATAGTTGATAGTTTTACAAATTATATTTCTTTTCAACAAATCAACTTCTTGTTTTTCAGGATGTCCATGGGTGGTACCCATGGCTAAGTACATGGAACCCCTGCGGGGTTGGTAGACTACTAACCCCGCAGGGGTTCCATGTACTTAGCCCCGTATGAAATGCGGGGAAAGTTTTTTAGGTAGCATCGTAGCTACTAAGACACCTCTTCCAAATATGTCCTTTTACAATACACTGTGCTCAGGCTAAAATAAAGTCAGTTTCTTACCCTTCGCCTCGACAAATTTCTGTTCGGAAAGGCCTGATAACCACTATAAAATCCAGTCCGTCTTTCGGTTTTCCTCAAAGAAAAGTCTTCGGGCAGTTGCCATTCTCCCAGCCGTCGCCTTAACTTAGCGACCCAAAAACTGCCTATATGGAAACGCCGAAGTACAAGCGAATTTTACTGAAACTAAGTGGAGAGGCTCTCAGCGGGGAAAAGAAATCGGATAAAATCATCGATTCTTCCATTCTCGAACAGTATGCCAAAGAAGTAAAACGCGTTGCAGATCTCGGTGTTCAGGTAGCGATCGTGGTAGGAGGCGGAAATATTTTCCGGGGGAAAGAACTCGAAGCAACCGGTCTGGATCGGGTACAGGGCGATTACATGGGCATGCTCGCCACCGTAATCAACGGGATGGCTGTTCAGGCAGCCCTCGAGAAAGAAGGGCTCTTTACGCGATTGATGTCAGCGGTGAAAATGGAGCAAATCTGCGAACCGCTTATTCGTCGCCGGGCGATGCGTCACCTGGAGAAAGGCCGGATCGTTATTTTTGGTGCGGGTACCGGTAACCCTTACTTTACGACCGACTCAGCGGCCAGCCTCAGGGCCATTGAAACCAAAGCCGATGTGGTTCTGAAAGGTACTCGCGTGGATGGCGTCTATACGGCAGATCCCGAAAAAGATCCAACAGCAACCCGGTACACCAGTGTTTCGTTCGACGAAGTCATCGCCAAAGATCTCAAAGTGATGGATCTGGCTGCTTTTGCTCTTTGCCGGGAAAACAAATTACCGATCGTTGTATTCGACATGAACAAGCCCGGAAACCTGCTAAACCTGGTGATGGGTCACGAAGTGGGTACACTTATTTCCTAATGAATCGGTAAGTTATCAGGTTTGATCCCGTTTGAAATCGTTTGATTCCCGATCGGCTCGATCCAACGTTTCAATCCTTTCAAACCATTCAAACCACATTAAACTTCACACTTATTATCTCCGCAATGGACGAAATAGAGTTTTATCTCGAAGCTGCGAAAGAAACAATGGAAGGGGCTATCAAGCACCTGAACATTGAATTAAGTAAAATCCGGGCTGGAAAAGCATCGCCTGCCATGCTCGAAGGTGTCATGGTCGAATACTACGGCGTGCCGAGTCCGCTACAAAACGTAGCCTCGATCACGACGCCCGACGCCCGTACCATTAGCGTAAAGCCTTTCGAAAGGAAGATGGTAAACGATATCGACCGGGCCATTCGCAATTCAAACCTCGGTTTTTCACCGGCGAATGACGGTGAAGTACTTCGCATCAGCATTCCTCCCCTAACGGAAGAACGCCGCCGTGACCTGGTAAAACGCGTAAAAGCAGAAATCGAAACGGCTAAAATCAATATTCGCAACGCCCGTCAGGATGCCAACAACAGCATCAAAAAACTGACGAAAGAAGGCGTCTCCGAAGATGAAGTAAAACAGGGTGAAGAACGCGTTCAGAAACTGACGGATCAGTACATTATAAAAATTGATCAGGTCTTTACCGCGAAGGAAACTGACATCATGTCCGTTTAAGCTTCATTTTACCGCATTTATCAAAAGTCCTGCCCGAACCGGCAGGACTTTTTGTTTATTCGCCCACCCTCCCAACCTATTACGTCCCTGAAGGCTCTATTGCAGTAAAGCGACTCAGCCGCCCGTTTCATCCCATTCCCTCACGTTATCTGAAACCTAACGTACTGTTAAAAATAAGTTAATATTTATTTGGCTGGGTGAGGACAATTATGTGCGGCTTCCAATTACCTTTGGACCGAAAAACGATTTTAGTCGAAATGACAGGAACACTGGTAAAAGACGAACAGATCAAAGAAGCCATTATCCAGGCGGCACAGAAAATCTTTCAGCAGTACGGGTTAACCAAGACCACGATGGAAGATATCGCCAAAGCGATGGGTAAGGGTAAAAGCACGCTCTATTACTACTTTTCCAGCAAAGAGGATATTTTCGTTTCGGTCATCAATAAAGAAATCAACGAAGTTTTTGATTCGATGGTGGCGGCCTGCCAGCAACAGCAATCGGCTCGTACCAAAATAGAAGTAGTCATCAAAACCAAGGTAAAAGCTTTACATAACAAACTGAACCTGTACCGGATCCTTTCGACGGAATTACCGTGCAGTCGCGACATGATGGAATCCTGCCGGATTCAGTTTAGCCAACGGGAAATCGATCTGTTTGTAGAAATATTGCAATTCGGCGTCGATCATCAGGAATTTAATGAATCGATCCAGTCGAATCTTCCTTTTCTGGCTTACGTGGTAGTTTCCGCTTTCCGTGGTTTAGAGTTTGATTTGTTTTTTTCCGATACCGACCTGGATGCCAAAATTGATTTACTATTAACGATCCTGGTGAAAGGCCTGCAGTAACCCCCGAAATCTTTTTTAACGTAACCTCACGCGTATTACTCAGTTATACATACCCCTAGAGTTCCCCTGTTTTGTCCGTCCGCTGCCCAGGGCAGTAGCGGACCAGCCCCAAAGGCCCCCTGATTTCTTTGAGATGGCAGCCGCCATTTTCGTCGAGTATTTTCCCATTAAAGACCATGAAAACATCCGTGAATCCTCTTATTTCTGCTTTGAAGAAGCTGCTGAAAAAAAGCTTCTATGTCTATTCTTCCGTTCGCCTGAATCATTCCTTCAAAAAAGACTACGGTCTGACTTACCAGGAGTTGTGTGAACTCACCAACGAGCTTGAATACCTAACGGGTCAGGAACTCTCCGAACCTTCGCTGCGTAGCATCGATACCGTAGGTGATTTGATCAATGCGTTTCGAAGTGCTCCCATCCCGCTTCCAGCGACGGCTCTTTCGGCTACTTTGCGATAATATGTTCTGGACTGGCAGCCTAGGCTGCACGGGTTTACAGCTATGAAATCGTTAACACGATCCGAATCTCTGTTACTACTCGGGCTGTTCATTTTCCTGTTTTTTTCGCTGGGAACTTCACAACTCATGTTGTATTCCCTCGACGAAGCAAAGAACGCCGAGTGTGCTCGCGAGATGTACGAACGACAGGATTGGGTCGTACCCACCTTCAACGGACAGCTTCGCACCGATAAACCGCCCCTGCACTACTGGGTGATGATGGGGAGCTACGCTCTGTTTGGCGTTAGTGAATTTTCGGCCCGGCTGGGTTCCATCCTTTGCGGCATGGGTACCATTCTGCTGATTTTCGCTTTTGCCTGGCGTAACTTCAATCCCCGGGTCGCCTGGATTTCAGCGTTAGTATTACTGGCTTCCCTGCACGTTGGGGTCCAGTTTCGCATGGCCGTACCCGATCCGTACCTCGTTTTTTTCCTGACCCTGGCCTGGGTATCGTTCTACGGCTGGTACCAGCAACGGCAAAAAACGCTCAATCTGGCGATTTTCTATACGTCGCTGGGCATGGGTGTACTGGCCAAAGGACCCGTGGCTCTGGTACTCATCTTTACAGCGATTGGCCTGTTTCTGCTTTTTCAGGGGACTTTCAGAAAAGCGTTTCGATTAGGGTTAGTACCTGGCTTAGTCTGGACGCTGCTCCTGGCCTTACCCTGGTACCTGCGTGTACACGAAGCTACCTCGGGTGCCTGGACCGAAGGATTTTTTCTAAAGCACAACCTCGAACGCTTTCAAGCCCCCATGGAAGGGCATGGCGGATTTTTCCTGATTACCCCCTTATACGTATTGATTGGACTATTACCTTTTTCGATCTTTATTCCGCAGGCCTTCGTACGGGCCTGGAAACACCGTAAGGAAGTACCAGTACTGGCTTTGGGACTTAGTATCGCCATCGTTGTTATTGGATTTTTCAGCTTTTCGGGGACGAAGCTTTTCAACTATACCGTTCCGAGTTATCCCTTCGTGGCGGTACTGATCGCGGCCTTTCTGGATTCGGTGCTTGATCAGGAAATGGCCTGGAAAAAACTGCGGCCTTCGCTCATTACTTACGGCGTACTGGCAGCTTTACTCCCCATAGCCTTTTATCTGGGTTTACGGCTTGATCCGGTGGTGTCACACCTGGCGGGCTGGGCGATTATCTTTCTGACCTTTCCCCTCGGAGCGGCAGCGGCCTGGTGCCGATTCCGGCACGGCGAATTCAGCCGTACGATGCTGGCATTGGCGGGATCGTTTGTAGTGACCGCCGTACTGTTTTTCCAGCTGGCCTACCCGATCATTGATCGCGAGAACCCGGTTAATCAAACCATTAGTTCGATCAATCCGGAAGAAAAAGTCATCGCTTATAAGCAGTTCAATCCGGCGTATGTTTTTTACCTGAATCGATCGGTGGATGTAGTGAATACACCGGAAGCGTTGGCGGAAGTTTTACGGGCGGAAGGTTCTGTAGTCGTTATTTCACGGACGGAATTTCTGCCCGAATTATCGACCTTTTCCCAACTGAAAGAACTAACCCGAAAGCGGGATCTTTTTGAAACACCTACGACCATTTTGTTTCGAAAAACGCCGTCTCCGTTACCGCGTTCTTTGTAAGCGTTTCCCGTATTGGTCCCATTTTTTCGCCTAAAAACAAGGCTCTTTTAAAGGTTTTGTCCAATTTAGTAGCTATAAAACGTTTATAGCCCGCCAAACAATCGTAACTTCGCACCCTTTCTGATTACCAGGCGGTAATACCGTTGCTACACATTGCCTAGAAAGAGTGATCATGAAATCCATGAAAACTATAAAACAATACCTTATCACCGGAGGGGCAGGTTTTATCGGTAGTCACCTCGCCGAACGGTTGCTTTCGCAGCCCGGTGTGGCCGTTACCTGCATTGATAACTTCGATGATTTTTACCCGGTATCCCAGAAACGTGAGAATCTGAAAGGTCTGCTTGAACATCCGAACTTTCAGTTTATCGAGGCCGATATTAGTCAGCAGGAGTATTTGCTCGACGTGTTGAAAGGGCAAACCTTCGAGGCCATTATTCATCTGGCGGCTAAAGCGGGCGTTCGTAAAAGTATCGAGTCTACGCGTCCGTACTACGAATCGAATGTCATGGGGACGCTTTCGCTGCTGGAAGTGGCCCGGCATTTATCCATTCAGAAGTTTATTTTTGCCTCTTCGTCCAGCGTATACGGTCAGAATCCGAACGTTCCCTGGAAAGAATCCGATACGAACTTATTGCCGATCAGCCCCTACGCTTCCTCCAAAATTTCGGGGGAAATGCTGGGCCGTACCTACGCTCATTTGCACGGCATCCAGTTTCTGGCTCTTCGCTTTTTCACCGTATATGGATCCCGGCAGCGACCCGATCTGGCCATTCATAAATTTGCCGAACTCATTCTGGAAGCCAAACCTATTACGCTCTACGGAGACGGCAGTACGCGTCGTGATTACACACACGTCAGCGACATCGTAACGGGCATTGAGCAGGCCATGGCTTACGAAAAGCCGGGTTTCGAAACGTTTAACCTCGCTTCGGGCAAACCCGTTACCCTCCGGAAACTGGTCGCTTCCCTCGAAGTAGCGTTGGGTCGGGAGGCGATTTACGAATACCGGGAAGAGCAACCCGGCGATGTTTCGCAAACCTACGCAGACCTCAACAAATCGCAGGAGTTACTGGGCTATCAGCCCGTGGTAACCCTGGAGGAAGGGCTGAAAGAATTTGTTCGCTGGAAAACGTCCCTTCCCCACTTAACTCATTGATTGCATGCAAACGGCACCGCTTCTTTCCCTGGTGATTACCCTTTTAAACGAAGAAGACAACATACAACCCCTGCTGCAACGCGTACGCGAGGCCATGCAGGGTCTGGATTATGAATTGATTCTGGTGGACGACGGCTCTACCGATGCCACCATTGCCCGAATCAAACAGTACGCGGATGATCGCGTACGACTGGTCGTACTAAACCGCAACTACGGCCAGACGACGGCCATGTCGGCGGGTATTGCGGAGGCCAAAGCTCCGTATATTGTTACGCTGGACGGTGATTTACAAAACGATCCCGCCGATATTCCCATCATGCTCGAAAAATTACAGCGGGAAGGCTGGGACGTTGTTGCCGGGGTACGGGCCAAACGGCAGGACGGCATGTTGTTACGGAAAGTTCCCAGCAAGATCGCCAATGCCATGATTCGTAAAATGACGGGTGTATACCTTCATGATTACGGCTGTACGCTGAAAATTTTCCGTCGGCAAATTGCCCAACACCTGGGACTATACGGTGAACTACACCGCTTCATTCCGGTACTGGCCGCTATGCAGGGAGCCAAGATGACGGAAATGCCGGTACGTCACCACGCCCGGCAATTTGGCAAGTCGAAGTACGGCCTGGGCCGTACTTTCAAAGTCATGTCCGATCTGTTACTGATGGTCTTTTTCCAGAAGTATTTCCGCCGACCCATGCACTTGTTCGGCCCCATCGGCATTCTGACGTTTTTGTTTGGAGCGTTGATCAGTCTGTATCTGCTGGGCGTAAAACTGACCGGCGAAGACATCGGTACACGTCCTTTGCTGACGGTAGCTGTCGTAACACTACTGGCTGGTTTACAAATCATTACCTTCGGTTTCATGGCTGAAATCATGATGCGAACGTACTACGAATCGGGTACGAAGTCTACCTATCTCGTTCGTGAATTGTATTCGGCCTCTTCCCCCGTTTCTACCCTTGAGTAAGTTATCACCCGCCGTCAAAACCATCCTGAAGCTGTTGCTTACGAGCCTGGCTTTGGGATGGCTGGCGTATCAAATGGACTGGGAGCGAATCTGGCCGTTACTCCGCCGGGCCCAGTGGGGCTGGATTTTGGTTGCTCTGGTGCTGTATAACGTTTCCCAGCTGTTGAGTACCAGTCGTTTTCAGCAACATCTGAAAGCGGTTCCGCTGTCCGAACCCTTCTCCTTCCTGTTGAGATTGTACTATCGCTCGATGTTTTTCAATCTGTTTTTACCGGGGGGCATTGGCGGCGATGGCTACAAAGCCTGGCTGTTGCGTACCCGTCACCAAACCGATTACCGACTCATTCTTTCGGTACTATTGCTGGACCGGGGCAGCGGCATGCTGGCCATTACCTTTCTGATTGCCCTGCTGGGTGGTTCGAGTAGCTGGCTGATGAGCCAGTTTGGCTTACCGTACGGCTGGCTGTCGGGGCTGGCTCTGCTCGTGGGAGCGGGCGGCTGGGGCGTATACCATTTATTCTTTCGGAAATTCGTACCCGTGTTTCCTGCTGCGTTTTCGCTCTCGCTGGGTGTGCAGTCCACGCAGGTAATCGTCATTCTGCTCTTACTGCGATCCATCGGTGTGACGGATCATTCACTGGAATACGGACTGGTTTTTCTGGTTTCCTCCATCGCCTCCGTACTTCCCCTGACCGTGGGTGGCATTGGCGTTCGGGAATTTGTCTTTTTGACGGCGGCGGAGCACCTGCCCATTCAGTCCGACCAGGCAGTACTCGCTAGTCTACTCTTTTTCTTTATCAACGCCCTTAGTTCTTCGCTGGGTGCCTTTATCACGTTACCCGAGCGGCCCGAAACGCGTGATTAATTGAATTCCTGCCTTATTTTTGGCATCCCTACCTTCGGGACAGTTCTACCTCTTTGAATGCATGCACGCTGAACGTTTTTTATTTAGTCCGATCTACTGGATTATGTGGCTGGCTCTGGCCGCCGTCTATATCATTGGTTTATTCGTTCCCCTATTTGATACCGACCCGGCTCACCACGCCCTGATTGCCCTGCACATGGTGGAGACCAATGACTGGGTTAGCCTCATTGACCGGGGCCGGGATTACCTGGATAAACCGCACCTGCTTTTCTGGCTGAGTGCCTTGTCCTTCAAAACGTTTGGCATTAATACTTTTGCGTATAAGTTTCCCTCCATGCTGGCTTCCATCGTGGGTTTTTACTCGGCTTTTCGGTTGGGTAAACTCCTGTATTCGGAGGCGGTAGGCCGACTGGCTGCTTTGATTTACGCCTCCTGCTACGCTCAGTTTCTATCCAATCAGGACGTACGGATGGATGCTCTGCTGACGGCCTGTATGGTGTTTTCCGTCTGGATGTTACTGGCCTTTGTTCGCGAAGGCAAACGCAAATATGCCCTGGGTTCGGCTCTGGGGCTGGCTCTGGGTTTTGCGACCAAAGGAGGAATTGGCCTGGTGATGCCGCTGATGGCGTTAGGATTTCAGTTGCTGTACGAACGCAACTGGAAGGCCATTTTTCAGTGGAGCTGGGTCTTTATCGGTTTTTCGTTTCTGGTCTTTATCAGTCCGATTCTGTACTGCTACTATCTGCAATTCGATTTACATCCCGAGAAAGTCATCCGTGGCATGACGGGCCTTTCAGGTATCAAGTTCATTCTTTTGGGGCAAAGCGTTGAACGTTTTCAGGGTGAAGCCTGGGGAAGTTCCGGCTCCAACGACTACTTCTTCTTTTTCCATACCCTCCTGTGGTCGTGTCTGCCCTGGGCCTTTCTAATCTATTGGTCGCTCTTTCGGGCAATACGAAATTTCAAAGCTCAGAAAGAAGTACTCACGTTGGGAATTATCGTCTCGATGATGCTGATTCTCTCGATGGCTCAGTACAAATTACCGCATTACCTGAATCTGCTGTACCCGTATCTGGCAATTCAACTGAGTGGGCAGTTGTTGTCCAGTTCCGAGAAAACTATTCGTTCGCTGATGATCGTGCAGGCGGTAGTAGTTACGCTCATGATGGGGATTACAATTTACCTGAATACGGTGATTACGCCCATTCCTGGAATCATCAATCAACTGGTTGCTCTGGCTGTGGCAGGATTTCTTTTATATCTGAGCATTCGTCAATCGCCGGTTTTTGCCCGTCTGGTGGCAGTATCGCTGGCGGGGATTTCCATTACTTTTATGTCGCTGAGTGCCAACGCCTATCCGTACCTGTTCCGCTATGATTCGGGATACGAGTTTGCCCGTACTGCTGATCCGGCCGTTCGGGATTCGTTCAGTTTCTATCGGATTTACAGTTATACGTTCGACTTTTATACTAAAAAGTTACATCCGCCGCTACCCGAAGGTAAAATACCCGAGACCCGCTGGATACTAACCGATTCGACGGGCCTGGCTGAACTTCGGCAGGCGGGCGTGAAAATGGCTCAGATCCGGTCCAATCCGCATTTCCATTTATCGACGCTGAACGGTGAATTTCTAAACCCAGCTACCCGATTACAGGCCTGCGAACGACGCTACTTAATTGAACGCTATTAATAATCCCTGAAACCATCTCCGTATGAAACTAGCAGCGATCGACATTGGCTCTAACGCCGCCCGTCTGCAAATCTCCAAAGTACTGGAAAACGAGGGCGTACTGACCTTCAAAAAAGTAGAATATGTCCGCTTTCCTCTACGCCTGGGAATGGACGTATTTACGACGGGTTCGATCAGTGCCGAAGGCGAGGTTCGCCTGTATAAAATGCTTCATTCATTCAAACTCCTGATTGAACTGCATGAGTGTAAAGATTACCTGATTTGTGCAACTTCAGCCATGCGGGAGGCTTCCAATGCCAGTGACATTGTCACACGCATTGAAGGGCAGCTCGATATGAAAATTCACATCATCGAAGGAGCGAAAGAAGCCGAACTGATCAACAACGTCGTGGTTCAGTCCCTGGATACGGATACCAATTACCTGCACGTGGATGTGGGCGGCGGATCGAGCGAGCTGAACCTGTACGTGAACCGGCAGAAAGTGGCGAGCCGTTCGTTTAAAATCGGCTCCGTACGCTTACTGGAAGGGAAAGAGCAGAAATCCGACTGGGAGAAAATGCAACGCTGGATTCAGGACCACATTGGCCCCAAACAGGCGAGTATCCGGGCGATTGGTACGGGTGGAAACATCAATAAGCTGTTCAATCTGGCCAAGACCCGCGTCACCGAATCCAGCATGGACATCAAAGAACTGGAACGGATTCAGAAATACATCGGCTCTTACTCGCTGGAAGATCGTATTAATAAGCTCCAGCTCAACCCCGACCGGGCGGACGTGATTGTACCGGCTTCCGAGATCTATCTGTCGGCCATGCGTTGGTCAGGAGCGACGGAAATCCTGGTACCGGACCTAGGACTGAAAGACGGCATCATTCAGTACGTCTACGACCGCTATCAGCATCGGAAACGCAAGAAGGACACCGATCCTATCCTTTAACGAATATCCATACGCTTCGGTAACCCTAACTGCTTGGCATAGGGTGCCGGAGCGTAAGCATACACCCGTTCGAGCAGGTGATTGACATCTTCCAGAAACTCGAACTGAATATCGGGGTGCAGCTTCGTCAGTTTCTTCAGTATAGCTTCCGTCCGCTTGGCGATGTATTCGGCCAGGCCATCGGTTTTGGACGTGTACTTTTGCACATACGGCAACTGCTTTTCAAAGCATTCATTCAGCAGATACAGTACCAATTCCACTTCCCCGTACTTATCCTTGGTAATCTTCACGTGATAGGTGATTTCGGCGTGCAGTCGCCGCATATCCGTCATTAACCAACCCGACGAATCCGGGTCGAGTTTGTAGAAACGATCCATCTTGTTACGCAGATCGTCGCGTCGTTCTGGCAACGTTTGGCCATCTTCCAGCAATTGAAAAATAAGCTGTTCCTGTAAGTCTTTGTGTTTATTGATGAGCCGCAGTAGTAGTTTGTCTTTTTCCTCCCGCGTGAGGCCCAGAATGGCCGCTTTTAATTCTTTACTAATGGGCATACCTAAATAAAATTCGAAAACACAAAATCCTCTTCGAAGATACAGCACCTGAGGCTGAAAATAAAACGGGATAACTCACGCAAGGAGTTATCCCGTTTCCGTGCAATAATTTGTATTTAAGCCAATGAAGCTTCCAGTGAAATGGACGCCTTCAGTAACTTCGAAATGGGACAATTCGCTTTCGCTCCAGCCGCAATTTCCTGGAATTGTTCTTCGGTGATATTTGGGATTTTTGCCGTCAGAACGATATTGCTTTCTGTGACTTCGCCTTTGGAAGGATCGAGTACCACGGTGGCTTTCGCGTTGATTTCATCGGCCGTAAAACCTGCTTCGTTCAAATCGAAGCTCAGTTTCATGGCGAAACAGCCCGCGTGAGCTGCCGCGATGAGTTCTTCAGGGTTCGTACCCTTGCCATCCGCAAAACGCGTATTGAATGAATACTGAGTGCTGTCGAGTACCGTACTAGCGGTCGTCAACGCTCCTGAACCTTCTTTTCCGCTGCCTTTCCAAACAGCTGTAGCATTACGTTTGATCATGATTGTAGATAGATTTATGGGTGATTGTCGTCGAAAGATACGGTCAAAAGAATAGTACTATCATGAGCTCAGGAAATTTTAACAATGATTTTACCTGTAATGGGTAAGGGGCTCCCTGAAATGTGGTATTTCGTCGCGAGGCCATCCTTCGGAGCTTTGTCCCATCAACCTTCTTAAAGCTCCGATAACCAATGAAAACCCGATCTCTTTTTTTAGTCGCTCTCTCCTTCGCTCTTCTGCTTGGCTGTAAGGACAAAGGCGAAGACACCAAGCCCCAGGAGAACCCGATCTCTACGTTTGTGAAAGGTACGGACGTGACGTCAGAACAATTCAATAATGGCCGCTGGGAAGTTGGCATTTACTTCAGTGCTTCGGTTCCCGGAAAAATCACGCAGGTGGGAGCCAAGATGCCCGAAGTTGGTACGTACACCGTTACGCTCTGGGATGCAGCCGACCAGAGTGTCCTACGCCAGAAAGCTGTAGAAGTCGATGCCCCCGAAAAGCTGGTTTTAATCCCCATCGATCCGCTGGAAATTACGGATGCCACGAAGAAATACGTCGTTAGTATCAACAACCTTTCGATGGGTGTAGCCAAGAAGTACTACGTTCACAAAAAAGGTACGACTGATTTTATGCCTTTTGTCCAGGGAAGCATTCTCTTTCATAGTGAAGGTGAACGGATCGTTCCCAATAATTCCACGGCTTCAGTATTTCCCGTAACCATGAAAAAGAATTTTGTCATCGGTATTCCCGAAATCACTTTCGTCCCAAATTAACCCCATCGTGTAATTTAAAAGGCTTACCCGTGATCGGATAAGCCTTTTTTTATTTGGTACGTTCGATGGTAAACTGAACCAGATTCTGGAGCGATTCCCGGTAGATGTTCGCCGGAAACTCGCTCAGGATGGTCAGGGCTTCGTTCACGTAGCGTTGCATGACCTGCGTGGCGTACTCGATGCCGCCGGAGCTTTTGACGAAATCAATGACCTCTCCTACTTTTTTCGGGTTCTCCGAATCGTTTTTAATGGTATTGATAATCCGCCGTTTCGTCAGCCAGTCGGCCCGATTCAGGGCGTAGATCAACGGCAACGTCATTTTCTTTTCCTTAATATCGATCCCAACGGGCTTACCAATTTCAGCATCGCCGTAATCAAAAAGGTCGTCTTTGATTTGAAAGGCAATTCCCACTTTTTCGCCAAATAGCCGCATTCGCTCCACCATTTCCTTGGTTTGTTGCACCGACCGGGCTCCCACCGCACAGCAGGCCGCAATCAGGGTTGCCGTTTTCTGACGGATAATTTCGAAGTACACTTCTTCAGTAATGTCCAGCCGGCGAGCTTTTTCAATCTGCATCAACTCCCCTTCCGACATCTCCTTCACCGAGCGGTTGATGAGTTTGAGGAAATCGAAATCTTCGTTATCCACGGCCAGAAACAGGCTCCGCGACAACAGGTAATCCCCCACGAGCACGGCAATTTTATTCTTCCAGAGAGCATTGACCGAAAAGAATCCCCGGCGGTAATTCGAATCATCCACCACGTCGTCGTGTACCAGCGTTGCGGTATGAATGAGTTCAATCAGCGAAGCTCCCCGGTACGTCGATTCGTTGATCGTCCCGCAGGTACCCGCCGCCAGAAAGACGAACATGGGCCGAATTTGTTTCCCTTTTCGCCGAACAATGTAGTTCATGATCTGATCGAGCAACATGACGTCGCTTTTCATGAACTCTCGAAATTTTCCCTCAAATGCCTTCATTTCAGCATTGATGGGAGCCTGTATTTGTTGTATGGAAAGACTCATGTGTGGTGATCGGTATTCAGAGACAACCGCCTGGGGTACTTTCGAGGTCAGTATTTTTTAGCCCTGAATACGGTAATCCTCGGCAAGTTTACGAAGGATTGACGTCGGGTGGATAACTTTGTCCGCAAAAGTTGTATAGCTAACCCGGAATGATGACGTTAAATTCCGGAAAAGACCATAGTTGCTTATGAAATTATTTTTTCGGCAAGCGGGCGAAAGCGGCCCGGCCATCGTGATTTTACACGGCGTATTTGGCTCGGCCGACAACTGGCTGACCGTAGGCAAGCAGATTGCTGAAAAAGGCTTTCGGGTATTCATGCTCGATCAACGCAATCACGGCCGCTCTCCCTGGAGTGATGACTTTGGCTACCAGGAAATGGCGGAAGATTTGCACGAATTCATTCAGGATCAGCAACTCACCGATCCTCTACTGATTGGCCATTCCATGGGCGGAAAAACGGTTATGCAGTTTGCTCTGAACTATCCGGAGCTATTGGATAAGATGGTGGTGGTTGATATTGCTCCGCGGTTTTATCCCGTCCACCATACGGGGATTCTGAAGGGAATGAACCTGATGCCTTTGGCTACCCTCAAAAACCGTCAGGACGCCGAAACCTTTTTCACCCAGTACGAAGACCACCCGGGTACCCGGGCTTTTGTCCTTAAAAACCTGGCCCGTGCCGATGAAGGAGGTTTTACCTGGCGACTGAACCTGCCCGTTATCACGCGGGAAATTGAAACCGTGGGTAGTGAACTCAGTGGCATTCATCCCGTATCGAAACCAGTTCTGTTTGTTCGTGGAGAACTTTCTTCGTACATCACCGAAGAGGATGAAAAAGAAATTTTCCGCATTTTTCCGCAAGCTCGCGTGGAGACCATCGCCGGAGCCAGTCATTGGGTACAGGCCGATCAGCCAGAAGCTTTTATTGAAGCGGTCATGAACTTTGTGAAGGAATAGGCTTCACCGGAATTATAACGAAATGAATACCCAAGGATCCGGCTCTAGGGCCACTCTGTTTCTGATTCCCACCGTGCTGGCTCCGGGTACGGCTGATGCTGTATTGAGTCCGCAAATCCGTGAAGTCATTCTTCGTACGGACGTTTTCTTCGCGGAAAATCTGCGTACCGCCCGGCGGTTTATTTCAGAATTAAAAACGGGCAGGAAAATTGAAGACCTTACCTTCTTCGAGCTACACAAGGACACGCCCGTGCAGGAAACCCGCCAACAACTGCGGCAATGCCCGGGCAAAGACATCGGTGTATTGTCCGAGGCGGGTTGCCCGGGCATTGCCGATCCCGGAGCGGTGGCGGTACGTCTGGCTCATGAATCGGGATTGCGGGTGGCTCCGCTGGTAGGGCCTTCTTCCATTCTGCTCACGCTGATGGGATCGGGTTTTAACGGACAGTCTTTTGCGTTTCACGGGTACCTGCCCATTGACAAGGGCGAACGGGCCAAACGGGTGCGTGAGCTGGAAAAAGATGCCCGTAGCGGACAGACCCAACTTTTTATGGAAACACCGTATCGGAACGGAGCTTTGCTCGACGAGCTTTTACGCAGCTGCCAGCCGCAAACGCTCCTGTGCATCGGTTCGAACCTAACGGCGGAAGACGAGTTTATTCAAACCCAAACCATTCAATACTGGCGGGAGCATAAGCCCGATTTGCACAAAAAACCGACGATGTTTGCTTTGGGAAATTAGGGTGGTGGTTAGAGTTTAAGGTTTGATTGGGTTTGAGGTTTAAGAAGGTGGTCCAGGGGTTGTACCCCTGGTTACTGACGTTGAACCCCTTCAGGGTTTGAAGCAATAGGTTAAACCTTTCTTACGCAACCCTTAAACCTTTCAAACGTACTCCAATTACATTCAAACCTCCTCAAACACATTATTCCTTCAAACGAATTCATAGAAAATGCTATACTTACAAGTGTTTACCTTCAATGGCTTTCAGGAAAATACGTACGTTCTCTGGGATGATACGAAGGAAGCCGTCATTATTGATCCCGGCTGCTCGGATCGTCAGGAACGGGAAGAGTTAACTGAATTTATTTCCGACGAAGGCCTGAAGGTAGTCAAATTGCTCAACACGCACGCCCACGTCGATCATGTGCTGGGGAATGCGTTTGTGAAGCGAACGTACGGCGTTCCGTACTACCTGCATCCGCTTGATGTACCGGTTTTAAAATCTGTAGCAGTCCGGGCTCCCTCCTACCGCATTTTTGATTACGAAGAAGCCGAACCCGATGCCTGGCTCGAAGAAGGCGTACCCGTAACTTTTGGTGATACAACACTGGAAGTTCTCCACGTACCGGGACACGCTCCGGGGCACGTAGCGTTCATCAATCGCGAATCGAATCTATGTATCAGCGGTGATGTACTTTTCCACGGTAGTATTGGACGCTGGGATTTTCCGGGCTGCAATTTCGACGACCTTATTTCCAGTATTAAACATAAACTGTTTACGCTGGACGATGAAATGGAGGTATTCCCCGGTCACGGCCCCGCTACCACAATCGGACGCGAACGCCTGGAAAACCCCTACGTAGGTCAGAACGGACAGTACGCTTAACCCGCTAATTTTTCTCGTATGCTCAAGCACCTTCCCAATGCCATGACCTGCTGTAACCTGCTTTGCGGCTGTGTAGGCATTGTTGCGGCTTTCAACAACGATCTGCTACTTTCTTCGTACCTGATCGTCATTGCCGGTATATTCGATTTCTTCGATGGCTTTGTAGCCCGCCTGGTGAAGGCCAGTTCGGCCATTGGCAAGGAACTCGATTCGCTGGCCGACATGGTCACGTTCGGCGTACTGCCTTCCATCATTATTTATCACCTGATACTGGATAGTGTTCCCGATCTACCCAGTATCTGGAAGTGTTACTTTGCTTTCGTGATTGCCGTGTTCTCGGCACTGCGGCTGGCAAAATTCAACATCGATGAACGGCAGACCTCGGGTTTCATTGGCCTGCCGACGCCCGCCAATGCCTTTCTCATTGCTTCCATTCCGGTCATTCTGCGGCAACACGAAGACTGGGCTCCGTATATCCTGAATGCCAATTATCTGATTGTTTTCAGCTTTCTGATGTCTTTTTTACTGGTGATGGAAGTGCCCTTGTTTGCCCTGAAGTTCAAAGGCTTCGGCTGGAAAGGCAACGAAATCAAGTATCTCTTTATCGGCATTTCGGCGGTACTGGTGATTCTGTTGAATTTTGCCGCCATGCCTCCCATCATTGCCCTGTACATTCTCTTGTCACTGATTAATAACCGATTAAATCCCGTTTCCTAAGACAATAGCGTCCGTTTCGGAATCACTGGGAGAAAAATCTGCCAAAGCTCGGACCGGATGTTCGGGCTTTGGCATTTTTGCAATCCCCAGTTCCGTGAAAAATTAATTACATTTTTCAACAACAAAATCCTAATTTACGGCCTTACTTTTTTTGTATGCCTTACGCTCAGATTACCGGATTAGGCTTTTACGTGCCCGAAAACGTTGTTACCAACCAGGACCTGGAACAACGTTTTGAAACCTCAGATGCCTGGATTGTGGAACGTACCGGCATTCGTCAACGTCGCTACTTTACTCCCGGAAAAGATACCAATGCCAGCATGGCTGCCCAGGCCGCCCGCCAGGCCCTGGAGCGTGCCGCCGTGGCTGCAACGGACGTAGACTTTATTATCTACGCAACCATTACTCCCGATTACTATTTTCCGGGACCGGGTTTTGCCATGCAACGCGAGTTGGGGATGACGGGCGTAGGCGTGCTCGACATCCGGGATCAGTGCTCGGGTTTTGTGTACGCACTGTCCGTAGCCGATCAGTACATTCGCTCGGGTATGTACCGTACCATTCTGATTGTAGGCTCTGAAATTCAGTCTTCTTTCCTGAATCCAACGACCGAAGGCCGGAGTGTAGCCGTCATTTTTGGTGATGGTGCCGGTGCTGCGGTCGTTCAGGCCACGGAAGATGCCGAACACCGAATTCTTTCTACGCATCTCCACGCCGATGGTACCTTTGCCGAAGAGTTAATGGTCAAAGGTCCGGGGAGCAGTAGAGAAGGTCGGTGGTACGATTCGGCGATGAAAAATCCGTCCGAAATGGAAGTGTACATGCAGGGCAATACGGTATTCAAACATGCGGTGGTACGCTTTCCTGAAGTAATCCTTGAAAGTCTGAAAGCCAATCATTTACAACCTGAAAATATCGATTTGCTGGTACCCCATCAGGCCAACCTACGTATCTCTGAGTACGTTCGTCAGAATCTGGGTTTGCCCGAAGACCGCGTCTTTAACAATATCCAGAAATACGGAAATACGACCGCCGCTTCCATACCCATTGCCCTGACGGAAGCCTGGGAATCCGGACGTGTGAAACCAGGACAGCTGATCTGCCTGGCGGCCTTTGGAAGTGGCTTTACCTGGGGTGCTGCCCTGATTCGCTGGTGAGTACAAACCTTCGGGTAGGAAGAGTAGTTTACAGCTTTAATATGCCTAACTTCTTTTTAGAATTTAAGCAAAGTTTTAAAAAAGTTACCCCCTAAATTTTACCGTATCATCTTTTTTTTTACATTTATTTTAAATTTTACCCCAAAACTTTTATATCAATACTTTCCAATGATCAATACTGCCCCGTACCCAGCATTACGAGCGTACAGGCCTGCAGAGCTATTACGCCCTGCTCCTCCGCCATTTTCTCAAATTCGGAATTTTCTGTACCTGGGTTAAAGATAATCCTCCTGGGTTTCAGGCTGAGCATATAGTCATAGAGTTCAGGCTGCCGGGTAGGATTAATGTACAACGTGATGGTATCAATATCCTCAAGTTCGGGTTTTCCGTGCAGAATAGGGTATCCAGCTACTGCTCCGTTCTCTTTACCTAGTAGGACAATTTCGTGTCCGTAGCTCAGCAGTCGATTGGCTGCTAGATACGCGTATCTTCCGGGATGAGTCGATGCTCCTACGATTAAAGTTTTCATTAAAATTTTAATTTTATTAACATTTGGTATGAAAGAAAAATCCGAATTTTTTTCTACATTCGGCTTTGGTTTTGCAGAGATGCGTAAAAAAACTTTACCATCTACTCTGTTTTAAACTCTTCTTTCACCGCCCGCCCGGAACCTAATATCAAGTCTTAAGTCTGAGTTAACCCGTCAACCGTACTTGCCGGAAGTTAATTAATTAACCATGAGCGAGAAGAAATCAAGTAGTTTTTGGAATGAAAAGTGGATTGAAATCCCTTTTGAGGGTGTTGAAAATCCCCCCCGTTACGAAGTATCGAATTATGGAAGGCTTCGTAGCTTTCAGAATGATCCCGAAGGTGACATCATCAAGGGATCGATCATTCAGGGTTACCGTTCCCTGAATATCCGGATACGAGGAGGTAAGGTGATCAACCGTTACCTGCATCGATTGGTTGCTGATTTTTTTGTGAATCGGCCTTCTGCTGATCATAAATTTATTATCCACCAGGATCACGACAAGCTGAATAACCATTGGGAAAACCTGAAATGGGTGACGCGGGACGAAATGACCGAACACCACCGGACGAACCCCCAGGAGAAACCTCGCCCCAAACGAACTAAAAATTATAAGCTTACCGAGAGTAAAGTAATCATGATCAAGAAGATGCTGAAAAGCGACAAAAATCGTCTGAAAATGATCGCTAAACAATTCGGCATTACGCATACCCAGCTCAACCGGATTCGTTCGGGTGAAAACTGGGGTCACGTAAAGGTGGAAGACGAAGTTGAAGGCGTAAAGTAGTCTTTACCCTTTTCTATTTAAAAGCCCGGCCAGTCATTTGGCCGGGCTTTGAGGGTTTACAAGTACAAGAGGTCAAACCTTTCCTGAGTGTTTCCGGCTGATAAGTCGACCAGCTCTCCAGTACTCTTTATCCGTCAGGATTTTCCTGTCATTAGCACCGAAAGAATTACGCTTTCGGTTGAAAGACGAATCCCTCCCCCTCGGCGTCAAAATCAATGGTTAGTCCGATTACATACATGAGGTGCCGCCGATCGACGTACACGGGAATATCGGCTACGGTAAACTGATCGTCGTGGTCCGTTCTCGTATCAAATCCCAGCAAAAACGAAGCTCCGCAGGCAGCCCCCTTCAGTCCTACCCGCAGCCCATAAAATTCAGGTAGTTTTTTGTCTTCAATAATGGCCCGTATCTGCTCCTGTGCCGACTGCGTAAATGAAATGGGAACAATTTCCTGCGTGATCATTGGCTAAAAATGCGGTGATTCGCCGCTCAATTATCTACTTTTGAACGTTAATATACGTGTTCTTTCGACTCTTTTTGTTCCGAAAGCCCGGTAAAGTATCCTCGTAACCCTAAAATTTGTACTTTAATTCACTACGTTCTTTTTCTATGCAAACGCTTTTTAGTGATCTGCTTAAAGTAGTCTTACCCGCTGCCCTGGTTTTATACGCGTTTTATTTATCGATAAAAGCTTTCCTGAACAAACAGCTGATCGAACAACAACAGGATGCTAAACTGGAGTCGCTGAAAGTGGTACTACCGTTGCGACTACAGGCGTACGAACGACTTTGCTTATTTCTCGAACGGATCAGTCCCAGCAATTTACTCATTCGGAACGCGGGTCAGGCCTTTAGCTCTCTGGATCTGCAACAGTTACTGGTCGCCGAAATACGACAGGAGTTCCAGCATAATGCCGCTCAGCAGTTGTACATCCGCCCGGAAAGCTGGGAACGCATTCGACTGACGACGCAGGAACTTACCGCACTCGTCAACCGGGCGGCTTCCGAAATAGCCCCGGATGCTCCAGCCCTTGATTTGGCTCGTAAGATCAGCGAACTCTCCAATGGTCGTCCAACCGAAGTCTGGCAGGAAACTCTGGCTCTGATCAAAACGGAAGCACAGAGCATTTGGTCCTAGTCTGTCCTTTACCAAAAGCAGCGTATCTACGTCCTTTACGGGTCAGATACGCTGCTTTATTTTTATCCGAATGCTCCTCAATCGATTCAGTCGTTTAGAACACCGCCCGGGCGATTCGCTGTACGGAGTCCGATTTACCCATGGTGTAGAAGTGCAGAACGGGCACACCGAAGTCCAGCAATTCCTTGCACTGCTGAATACCGAACTCAATTCCTACTTCGCGTACTTCCTTGTCCGACTTACAGGCTTCTACGGCATGTACCAGCTCTTCCGGGAAATCCAGGTGGAAAATGCGGGGCAGTACCGTCAGTTGCTTCTTGGTTGAAATGGGTTTCAGGCCCGGAATGATGGGTACCATAATGCCCTCTTTCCGGCAACGCTTCACGAAATCAAAGTATTTCTGGTTATCGAAAAACATCTGCGTTACGATGTACTCCGCTCCCAGTTCCACTTTTTTCTTCAGGTACCGCAGATCATTACTATGATTCGGAGCTTCGAAGTGCTTTTCCGGATACCCCGCCACACCAATGCAGAAGTTCGTCGGCTGAGCCTCCGTTTCTTCGTGCAGCAGACGTCCGTGGTTCATGTCTACCACCTGCTCTACCAGTTCCGTCGCATAGGCGTGGCCGCCTTCTTTCGGCTTGAATACCCCCGCCGACTTCTCCGGATCGCCGCGTAGAACAAGTACGTTATTGATCCCCAGGTAATGCAGGTCGTAAAGGAAATCTTCCGTCTCGTCTTTGGTAAAGCCGCCACAAATGACGTGGGGCACGGCGTCTACCTTAAACCGCTCCATGAGCTTGGCACACACGCCCACCGTGCCGGGCCGCCGCCGGACGGGTACTTTCTGAATCAATCCGCTGGGATGGCGTTTTTCGATGAGTTCTTCCCGGTGATAGGTTACGTCCACGAAAGGTGGCTTAAATTCCATCAGGGGTTCAATCGTATCAAACAATTCAGTGACACTCTGGCCTTTAAGAGGGGGAATGATTTCAAGGGAAAAAAGAGCTTTTCCGTTCGCTTGCTGGATGTATTCGGTAACTTTCATGTAAAAGCAATGATCAGTCGGGCAAAGTACGTAAAAAGATTAGGCTTTAACAGGCATCCGTTCGCATTTCTCAGGACCGGGAACCAGCATCGTACGCCAATCACTGGTTCCTTGGCTTATTTTCATTAATTTTGCCTGAGTATGAACTGAGTAATCGATTTCTCGTGTTACTCTACTGAACAACCTTATATATCATTCTGTTCCATCGTGATTTTAGCTGCAACGTATCATCTTTTTGTCGACTAGGGACGTCCTATTTCTTTCTTTTTATCATTCCGTAGAAAGCTGGTTTAGCCTCACGTACGCGGTGAGTCCGGAGTAGGAAGGTACACCTTTTTATTCTTCCTATGCTAGTCCCCACTTTCTACACTAAGACCCAAGTATAGTTTTGTTTAGCACTGAAAAAGACATAGAAACGGCGGTATTGATCGCCCTGGTTACGCCTAAACAAACCGAAGATCAGACCCGTGAATATCTGGCTGAGCTGGAATTCCTGGCTGAAACGGCGGGCGTGAAGACGGTTAAAACGTTTGTCCAACGCCTCGAACGCCCCGACCTGAATTTGTTTTTAGGCAAAGGCCGCTTTGAGGACGTGATGGCTTACGTCATTGACCAGGGTATTGATCTGATTATTTGTGATGATGATCTGACGGGCCGCCAGATCCGTAACATGGAAACGGCTTTCCAGGAACGGAACAAGGAAGTCAAGATCATCGACCGGAGTTTGCTGATTCTGAACATTTTTGCCATGCGTGCCCAGTCCGTTCAGGCCCGTACGCAGGTAGAGCTGGCTCAGCAACAGTACGTATTGCCCCGACTAACCCGGATGTGGACCCACTTATCGCGGCAACGCGGGGGTGTGGGGATGCGGGGTCCCGGGGAGAAAGAGCTGGAAACGGATAAGCGGATTGCAAACGACCGGATTGCCTTTCTGAAGGACAAACTGGCCCGTATCGACCGTCAGGCCGTCACCCAACGCAAGAACCGTGAGCAGATGGTACGCGTAGCCCTGGTGGGTTACACGAACGTCGGGAAATCGACGTTGATGCGGCGACTGGCCAAGGCCGAAGTGTTTGCTGAAAACAAACTCTTCGCTACGGTAGATTCGACGGTACGGAAAGTAACGATTGAGACCATTCCCTTCCTGCTGACGGATACGGTAGGATTCATCCGTAAACTGCCTACCATGCTCATCGAGTCCTTTAAATCGACGCTGGATGAGGTACGGGAAGCGGATGTACTGCTGCACGTCGTGGACGTATCGCATCCCGGACACGAAGAGCAGATTCAGGTGGTAAACCAGATTCTGGCCGAAATTGGAGCCGGTGATAAACCAATGATTCTGGTCTTCAACAAGATTGACCTGTATCAGCCCAGTCCGGAAATGGAATTCGAGGCTCAGGAGGGTAACTTCTCTCCGATCGATTTTCTGAAGAATACGTATCTGGACACGGAAAAGCCGAAAGCCATCTTTATCTCGGCGGAAAAGAAAGAGAATATTGACGAACTGCGTCAGGCTCTGCTGGATCTGGTGAAAGCCAAGCACTTCCAGATTTTCCCGAACTGGCTGGAGGAATCAAATTCCTACTAAAAAGGCAAGGGTATTGGTTTTTGCGAAGATTCCTTAGATTTTTGCAGGAATCAATATCCTTTTGGCACCGTAGTTCAATGGATAGAATAGGCGTTTCCTAAACGCTAGATGCGGGTTCGATTCCCGCCGGAGCCACTATATGAAAATAATCTACTGATTATCAGTAGATTATTTTTTTGTGGTCACGAAAATAGTCACGATTTTTAAAAAGCTCTGTTTGCTTACCGTTGTTGGTGTTTAGCGTAGCGTCACCAACAATAGTAGGCTTGACATTATCTACGCTTGGCTCTCGTCATTACTAGTTATCCTAACGTCTCTTATATCTTCATTCGAAAGAAGATTCTCTTGTCTTCCTAAATTTACAAGCTTTCGCTGCATTAGATGGATTTTAGGTACTAAGATCATTATTGTTGGTGACGCTACGCTAAACACCAACAACGGCGGGAAAATTACCAGACACATTATTTACACCTTTAACAGAATTGTTATTACCAATTATCATAACTGAATTAGTAATATTGTTAAAGGAATTTCCTTCAATTGCTGAACCACCTTTACTGTTTCTTTTTCTTCCTACAAAATCTTCCATTCTTAAGGCCATATTTTCAATATCCACTAAACTTACAGCGGTATCTCTAGTTTCATTATACAACCGTTCTATGGGCCGAAAATAAATAGATTCGTAATCTTTATTATCATAATCTTGGTGCCATACTTGCCCAATATCTCTATTAAGTTTTTCAGCAGTTTGTCCAATCGTATAAAGCCTCTTACAATTATGTATTTCTACGCATATCTCTAATCCGTCTATTATATCGCGAAGCTCCTGTTCTACCGTATCGAAAAACTTAATGGCATGAGTAAAAATATATTTAACGTTATAAGGAACTTCTTTTTTCCAAAAATCAGTAACAGCTATTTCAGAAATGTTTTTTCTAAGATCATTATTAAATCTAACTATATAATTAAATTCATATTTTAAATCTTTTAAAATGTCTTCGAAAGATTGATGAGAATAATTTGACATCCCGGCAAAAGTAGATTTCATTATTGCTTAAATTATTTAGACAAAATCTAATCAATATCTAACTTATTTAACATCATATATTCTCTACATGACTTCTGGAATTCTATAGTTAAAAAGTATAGTTTTTTTAGTTTATCAGGAAAATCTTTATTGTAATTATTTAAAGCTACCTGTCGCATCTTTATTTTCTCCTCAAGAGAATATTTATCTTCGCTATTAATTGTTTTAATCATGTATAAGAGTTCACTACATTGAGGAACTATATCTCTAGTCATAATATTTTTCAAATCAAAAAACATTTTATTTATATTTTCATTGTCTATATATAGATTAAGCTTACTTTGATAATTAGAAAAATTCAAAAACGTTTCTCTGACCTTTATAATAGTTTTGTCTATTTCACTATTACTACTTAAATCATTAATATATCCAACTATATTAATTGACAGATCTCTAATCTCGTAGAGTCTATCATTGGCTTCGACTATCACTTTCCTTTCTTCTGCAGCTAATCCAATATATATATTTGAGATTACATTAAGTTTTGTTTTTAATTTATCATTTTCATTAATAAAGGTTTTTTTTACATCTTCAACTAAAAAAGTAATTTCAGAGATATCTTCTTTTGTAGCTAAGTTTTCTCCTTTCTTATTAAAATAATTTGGCAAATATTTCGTCAAAATAAAACCAAAACTGATAATACCGAAAATAGAAAAACCCTCAATTAAATAACTAACTATATTTCCCATGTGATTTTATAATTTTCTTTCTAATAGCTTTAAAAGCCATTTTACCTTCTTCAGTTATCGTCCAGTAATCATTTTTATCTTTCAAAGTTCTTCTTTTTACAGACAATTTAATTAAATCAATAACCACTAAATCAGATAATATATTTTTTACTACATTAATGGGTATAGGAAAACTACTTACTAACTTTCGATTTGTATTTGATTTAATTATTCTAGCTATGTAAGATGCAGCTTCTTGAGTTGTAATTTCAGACATTAATGCAGGAGCTAAAATATTAAATAATTGCAAAAAATTATAATCATCGACTTCTTCCCATGCTATTGAGTCATCGTATCTAAAGCCAATTGCTACTTTATGATTTTCCAAAGTATTAACTATTGAATCTTTAGACTCCGAGTTAAGGAAATTTAATTGAATTTCCTTTTTTTCATTAAGTTCTCTTAATAACGCATTTTCTTTACTTAATCTAGCTAGTTCTTTTAACACATCAGGGGAAGCAGCTTGATCTGCTTTAATCCATCCCACTCTTGGGTTATCTATAAAATGTTTCATTAATGAAATAGAGACTTTAGCATATAAATCCTCTTTATTTATCCAAAAATTAACTAACTTGTTTTTTATTTTCTCCTTAAATTTTTTGAGTTTATCTATCTTAATAGAATCAGATTCGCTATAAATACTTGGCCAACTAGAAGAATCATTTATTATGAATCCTAAAGTAGGAATGCCTATTGATGAAGCATAATCATATTCCTTTTCTGTATAGCTAATTCCATCATGCATTGAACCGTACTTATGAGCAGAAATAACTATATAATAGTCACAATCATCGATTTGCTTTTGAATAATTTTCCATTGCTCATCATTTCCAGCACTGAACATTTCCATTCCTACAGGAATATGGCCAATTTCCAATATTGCCTTTATGACTAATTCTCGTTCAGGTTTCAAATCTTCAAACGTAGAACTGACAAATATTTGATACTTAACTTTCATTTATTAGTTCGTCTTATAACAACAAATATATTTTTATCAACCATATTTTGATACCAAGTCAGATACTTTATTATAATCACTAGCATAACTTATTAATATTCAAACACCTATACATTCCCGCCGGAGCCACCACCTATGATAAAAGCCCTGTTTTTCAGGGCTTTTATCGTTTTAAGTCGCAATACAGGTCTCAGATTCGTAATACCATTCCATACCTCTGTTCTTAACAGTGCCTTAACCCCAAAAACGCAGGTAGATCAGGTACCCCACCTATCAATTATCCTCCACCCTACTCCCCTGCCGAGGTAGCTGTTTAAGAACGATATCCAGCATCACTCTTCTGTTTTCTTCGTGGGCTCGTTCTCCTACCTCTTCATTGTATACCGATAATGCTTTGGAGACTTTATACACTTTTACCAGGTTATACAGGCCGCTTAATTTTTTGCCGTTTTCGAACAGGGTGATGGTTTCTCCTTCCACAAACTGAGGCGGATTTCGGGTGTAATACGCATCGATTAATTTGCCCTGGGGAGTTATACTGTCTGGCGTCACCAGCCATACTTTTACTTCGGTAATTACCTCTTCAATATAAACTGGAATTGCCATGTGCGTGGACATTGTTTAAGAATCAATGTACGATATACGTATAAATAAGGAATTTCCCATATTCCTTTTCCCTTGCCACCCCTTTTTTGCTTCGGTATCCTTATCCTTTCGTAGCGGCTACCTAGTTCTTTTCTTGGTCATTGTAAGTGTTAAGTCGAAAGGCATTTCTCCTTTCAGGTATACCGTCTGGCTTTTATTGAATTGCGGTCATTCCTACCTAACCCTGATGTCATTAAGCGTGAATCAAATCTGGACTCCTAGAGTTTATAGCGTCACTCGACTTCCGGCCTGGGCGAACTCATTCATCCAGCATTAATAAGCGGTATGTGAGGATCGACGCTGTTCCTGCTACGTTGCGTACCCACCAGAGCGGGCGGGCGGCTCTGGACCTTGTTTCTACACTTCCATCCCCCTTTGCCAAACAATCCCCCCAAGATTGAGCATCCCGAAACCCGCTTTTTTAGTACTATTACTCCATAGACAAAAAAGATTTTCGTCCCTATTTCTTGCGTGGCTCCCTACCTATTATCTTCCGTGTGCTAGAAGCAACAATTCAATATGAGTAGTGACCCATCTTTTCCATCACGTAAAAGTCGCTTTTCCGATTTAGAACGTCTTTCGTTCGCCCTGCAAGCCGCTCAGGTGGGCACCTGGGATATGGACCTAGAACGAAAACAAGTCTGGTGGGATGAGCGATGCCGGGAGTTATACGGTTTTGTCCGGGAAGTAGAAGTTCCCTATGCGATCGTGTTGGAGTATATTCACCCGGACGATCAAACCCGCGTCGATCAGGCCATCGCCTGGGCCTTAAATCCGAAGTCGCTGGGTGATTACGACATTGAATTCAGAACCATTGGCGGCGAAGATTACAAGTTACGCTGGGTACATGCCAAAGGACAGGCGTTCTTTGATGAGCACGGCAATGCCTACCGTTTTTCGGGCATTATTCAGGACATTACCTCACTGGTACTGGCCCGGCAGGAACTGGAATCCAACCGACGCCACTGGAGTACCATCGTGGAAAATTCTCCGGCTCCCACGGCGGTCCTGGCGGGCCGGGAACTGACCATTGAGACCATCAATAAATCCATGCTTCAGATCCTGGGCAAAGAGGCTTCGGTTATAGGTCAGCCCCTACTCGAGGCCGTACCCGAATTTACGGATCAGCCCTTCATGGCGATTCTTCAGGATGTTTTCCGCACGGGAAACGCCTATCACACTTCCGAAGGTAATGTATACATTAAGGTCGGTGATCGCTTGCAGGAATTCTGGTTTAGCTATTCGTACACGCCCTTATTTAACCAGAAAGGCCGGGTAGTTAGCATTGTCTGTACGGCGATTGACATCACAGCCCTGATCGAAATCCGTCGACAGATCACAACGCAACAACCCGGCTGAGCATACCGGTTCTACCCTGACTGACGATTTTAGCTTTACCAATTTACTTATTACGCCGTTCCAAAATTTCCTGCAGGAGAGCTTCGGTTAGGGGTTGGCCCTGTTTTCTGATTTCTTCCAGTTCCTGAGCAGTGAGTTGTTCGTGAGCCCTTTGCTGTAGGTCACGCGTTTCATCCGGATTGGTTTGCGACTGATTTGGGGTAGCTGCCATAGCGTTAACGTTAGATGGTGATCAAACCTTAGGGCTAAAAAATTCGGCCAGCGGGAAAGAACGCCCGGGTGACTTATTGCGGGAAATGGGCTGCCGTTTCCGGGGCTGGTATTTTTATTTTAGACCATGAAGTATACTTAATGATTCCTACCCTATGCTTCGATCTTTTCTTGTACTAGGACTCAGCCTGACCTTGAGCTGCGGGTACGTAGCCTGTCAGTCGCCCGAGCAGACGCAGGCTGAAAAGCCCCTTGCCGTACAACTGCAACTCCTTTCCGATCAGTTGGATTTGCCCACGGCCTTTGCCGTACCCGGTGACGGATCGGGGCGTTTGTTCGTAACCGAACAAGTCGGACGTATACGCATCATCGATCAAAATAAACTCGTCGCCCAGCCTTTTCTGGATCTTACTAAGGTGGTCATCAAAAACAACGGCTACGATGAACGCGGCCTGCTGGGACTGGCTTTTCACCCGCAGTACGTCAAGAATGGCAAGTTTTACGTGTACTACAGTGCCAGATCGCAGGGCGGCGGCAATCACAAAAGTGTGATTCAGGAATTTACGGTATCGGGTAACAAAAACGCAGCCGATCCGCAAACTGGGAAGCTGGTGCTGGAATTCAGCGAGCCGGAATCGAACCACAATGGCGGCGATTTAAAATTTGGTCCGGACGGATTCCTGTACATCGCCGTGGGTGACGGCGGCGGAGCGAATGACCGCCACGGCGAGCACGGCAACGGTCAGAACATGAATACGCTGCTGGGTAAGATTCTGCGGATTGATGTTAATAAAGCTCCTTACGCCATTCCTGCGGACAATCCGTTCAAAGCTCAGGCGGGGGCACGACCCGAGATTTACGCGTATGGCCTGCGGAACCCCTGGCGGATTAGCTTCGACAAGAGCAATGGTAGGCTTTTCGCTGGTGACGTCGGACAAAATCAGTACGAGGAAGTAGACCTCATCACGAAAGGCGGCAACTACGGCTGGCGGGTGCGTGAGGGGTATCATCCCTTTAACGAGAAAGACCCCGATCCCAAAAATCACATCGATCCGATTACGGAATATCCGCACAGCGAAGGCATCAGCATCACGGGCGGTTTCGTCTACCGGGGCAAGGCCATTTCGGCTCTACAGGGCAAATACATCTTCGCCGACTGGTCGGGCCCAATCTGGTATCTGACGGAATCGAAGGGCAAAACCTGGCCCCGGGGCGTGGTACAGCCACGTAGTCGTCCGGCGAACTGGCAGGTGTATAGTTTCGGTGAGGATGAGCAAGGTGAACTCTACATACTGGGGGTAAATACGGAGAATAACCGGGGCTTTCTGTACAAATTTCAACCATAAATCAAGAAAATATTGGCACAGGGCTTGACAAGGGCCTTTTTTAAACCCTATCTTTGTGCCACCAAACGCCTCCTTAGCTCAGTTGGTAGAGCGACGCATTCGTAATGCGTAGGTCGCAAGTTCAAGTCTTGTAGGGGGCTCTTAGCATTGATTGTTATCCTACTTACCGCTGAGAAATCAGCGGTTTTTTTTTGCCCTAGCTTTTTTCAATTCTAAGGGCACTTTCAAAACCCTACTTTTCAGCAACTTATTTGAGGGTACATTTCTAGGTACGAAATCTGAATTGAGGTACACTAGACCAGGCAAGGGATACTCCCAGAGGCACAAATTATTGTCAGAGGTACACCTATATTTTCCTTACCAATTCACAGCGTATCGTGCGGTTCAAGAATTGACTTTTTTGAATAGTCAAATTTCATTTTTAACCAATCTATACGGCCATGCCTAAAAAAGAATGCTACTTAGTGTGAATTTCAAGCTCCGACTGAAAGCTGAAACCGATCGGAACCGCCCTGTAAAAATCTATACTCGTATCCGGATCGATGGTCAAGTTGCCACAGATTTCACCACTGGGGTGACGGTGCTACCCGAAAAGTGGGACTCAAAGGCTCAAAAGATAAAAGGCTCATCCCGGGAAGTACAACAGGATAATTCTACTTTAGAAAACATACGTACGGACATTAAAGAGATCTTTAATAGTTTACGCCTACTAGGTCAACCCTGTACGGCTAATATCGTCAGGTTGAAATATTTAAAGGGAAACGAAGCCGTACCTACGCTCCTGATAACGTACCAGCGTTTCCTTGATAATTTAGAGGAAAAACAAGGCACTGATAAGGGCTTAGAGGACAAGACAATTGATAAATGGTATAGTTATAAAAAGCATCTGCAAGGTTACGTTGAAAATGAGCTTAAAAGGAAAGATATCGCGTTAATTGAGTTCACTCCCTATCTTTCTGATAAGTACTTCAATTACCTGATGACAAAGAAAAAGCACGGCAATGATCACGCAGTTAAGAACATGCAAAATTTAAGCCGGGTGTTTGACTTTGCAAAGAGTAAATCCTGGACCACCGAAAATCCGATCGCAAAGCTTGAATTAAAGCAAAACCCACCAAAGCCAATCGTTTATTTAGATGAATCCCAGCTAGATAAATTAAGCAACCGTAAATTTAACGGCGTTCTTAGTGAAGTCGTGGATTGTTTTTTATTCCAGTGCTACACCGGCATGGCATATGCAGAACTGAATCAATTTAATCAGGATAAGCACTTGAAGGATTTTAGAGGCGAACCCATTATTAGAATTTTCCGATACAAGCAACGAAAGAAAAACCCGGAAGCCTGCCTAATTCCTCTTTTGCCGGAGGCAGAAGCACTGTTAAAAAAATATGATGGCGTTTTGCCTGTACCTGATATTCACGTATACAATAGGCATTTACACGTTTTAGAGCCTATTGTGGCTGCTGAATTTGCCATAACCAGTCACGTTGGGAGAAAGACGGCTGGTATGTATCTTCTTAATAATGACGTACCAATTGAAAGTGTTAGCCGAATTTTAGGACATAGTTCTATTTCTACTACTCAGAGACATTATGCCAAAGTGCTTGAGAAGAGAATTTTAAAGGACACGGCTCACTTAAGAAAAAGATAGCAAATAGATCCTCAATAAATTGAGGATCTATTAATTTAATTTCTAATTGATTGATTACAATAAGGATGAGTAATCTGAAGGTTATCTACCGTTCCTATTCCGCCATCTTGAACCCTTAAAATATGATCATAAGAAATAGATTTTTGTTTATCAATATATCCATTGCAAACTGGACATTTAACTTCTGTCTTTAAGGCCATATTTATAAAGACCAAACTTTTAGTTTCATTGGAAAAATTAACAGAAGTAGGTTTTTCTTGACCTACCACTATTTTACCAGACAAACCTGCCCAAAACACCAACATTTCATCTGATATTTCTGACCCCGACTGGGCTTGATTATAAATTGAATTCAATAAGTTACTATATGCTCTCACTCTATTTGTTGATCCAAATTTTTGCAAAATTGTAGATATGATTTCTTTATGTGCAATTAATGCTTGTTCAATTATTGCACGAACACGTGTGAATTTTTTAAAGAATTCTTTATCATTATTTGCAAGCTTTTCGCTTATAAATTTAGCAGTACCTAGAAACAAAGGGGAAGAATGAATTCCCGAATGACCATAAAAGTAGATGGCCGGATGAAGTCCTAAACTTCCATTTTCATTTCCAGTAATTCTTGAAGATAGTTTATTTGCTCTCCTTAGTACTTGCACTGTATGCTCGCCTGTAATATCAGGTTCGCCATAATTGATTGAGACTTCTTTATTAGAATTAGATATGCACGAAATTTGCAAAAATTCTATTAAAATCTGCAAAGCAGTTCTTATTCCTTTAGAACCTCCTAATGGTAAGTCCAGAGTTTTTAAAGGGGCTGATACCTCCGGATCAAATAAGCTCACATGCAATTCTTTAGCAAGCCTTTCCACTTCTTGGATATTTTCGGGATTGAATTTAGACCAATATTTATTCCCTTTACCGGCTCTGATGATAGCTCTTGCGGAAACCGGAATTGGATGTAATCGATTTCTAAGCAATGATTCTTCAACTTCATCAAGTGGAGTTCCTCTAGTATTAATTTTAAAAAAAGAATCTTCTGCTTTCTCAGCATTACCTTTAACCCATTGGACAGGTAATGCTCTTGAAAAAGTGGACGATAATTTTGAGTCGATATCATTAGAGGCTAAACGTGACCTCAAATGTTGATAAGTGCCTATTTTTGCAGCTATCAGTTCTCTTGTTTTCTTTGCAGCTCTTAATTGATTTGTCGAGATTGCTTCACCGAAAAGTTTTTTAGATATGGGCCCGTCTCCATAGTCGTCCTCTGTCCAAGCTCTCAACACACTCAATCTATGCCCACCATCAATTACAAATACATAAGTAGGTGACTTCCAAAGAATAACTGATGGAATTAAATCACCATTGATAAAGCATTCTAATAATGAAACTACTTGTTCAGGGGTCCAATGATTAGTTTCACGTTGAAAATCAGGTTTTCTTAATAGATTACCTGTCATCCCTTCACTTGAAACATCCCTGACTGGAATGCTTTGAATTAATTCAAAAGAATTATCATTATCATCGACTTGAGCAAAATCAGCTCTTGCAATCATTGCATCAAGATTTACTAACAGTTTTTGATTTACAGCCATGTGAATTAGATGTAGGTAATAATGGACAACTTAAAGTAAGCTTATTTAAAGTAAGAATTCAATAGTTCCACGTCAAACATTCAATTTTTATCTTCTTCTCCTTTCGACGGCCATCAACTGCCAGCGTTTTCGTGACATCGTGGTTTTGCCAAGCAAACAGTTCACGGTATTCAAGTAGAAGTTGCTCTGGATAACTTGACAGAAGGAATTTACCCTGCATTGTTGAGCAAAAGTCCAGAAGCTTGCGGAAGTCATCCATACTGTACCCTTTATAATGTCCCTTATCTGAAGAGACATAGGGAGGATCCAGATAAAAGAAGGCATCCGGAGCATCGTAAGCTTTCATCACCTTTAATACATCGTAGCTTTCTATAGTAACCCTTTTCAATCGATCCTGATAGGCTTGAGTAAAAGCCAGTTTTTTATTAGCGATTTTTTTAGCCGTACTCCCTTTTTTATCGTAACCAAACCCGCCGCCGATCACGCAACTAAAACTCATATTGGTCTGCACCCATACGGACCAAGCCATGGCCAGCTGGTCATTTATCTCGATTTCTCCAGAGTCGTATTCCTGATCAGCCGCTTTATGCTGTGCCCGGCTATGGAAAGTCTCGTCGATTTTATTCTGGAGGTCTTCAAAATCATATTTGAGCACCCGGTAAAATGTTATCAGCCGATTGTTGATATCGTTGACCACTTCAGCCTTAGATGGAGGCTTTGCGAAAAAGACGGCACCCCCTCCAAAAAAGGGTTCGATGTAAGTATGGTGCTCCGGGATCCTAGGTAAGATTTCGCTGAGCATGCTTTGCTTACCTCCGTAATAACTAATGGGTGTTTTAAGATTAAGAACTTTAGTCATAGTATTGTTAATGAAGTGTAAAAAGGCTTCAAAACTCTACTAAACTGGCCATGCTCTAAAGGACAGGAAAATGACGTTAAAGCGTCAAATATTTGTCTACCTTTGAGGTGCTAAGAGCAGCAGCAGTGTCAGCTGGCCAAAACGGACAAACCAATGATAGAAGATCAATTCACAACAGGCAAAGAGCTTGGTAGGAAAGCGTATGCTAAGATCCTCCTGCAGGGGAAGCGTTGGCAATCAAGAAACATACCTCAGTGGCTAAGGGATAACCTATTGGTACCCTATTACATAGCTCAGGTAGATGATGAAGAGCATCTGTTCATGATCCAATACCCCCTTGCGTCAGAGGAGAAGGTACACTTTGTACTGTACGCCAGGCGGGGTATTAAAGAACATGAGAGGAGTACCTAGATTTTTAATGACGAATAACGAGGCCGCACAACCAGGTGCGGCCTTTGTTGTATGTACCACTAAGCCTGGTGTTGTGGCTAAGCTTCAACACTTCGGTACCAACGATCAGGCAAAGGCTTACGTCAGTGGCTTACCCAGTGACTCCATCCATACTATAGTGAGTCGTCACATCGTCTTCGAGATCGTTCATGTCATCAATCCTTCTGATGATGTATCAAGAGATAAGCTAACAAAGCTCTTAGCTCGAATGGTCGAATGGTATAACCTTACTCAAGCATCTTCGAGTAGTCAATCTTCCAATGACAAAGCAAAAGGTCATTGATCAACGACAAACGATCGATCAATGACCTTGGAGAGTTCGATGGCCGACCCTACCCCCCCCCTCAGCTATTCTTGGAATTCCCGGCGGCGGCGCCCGGGCGATGCTAAAGGGCGAGCTGTCAATCGTGCCTCTCTGTTTACTTTTGAAGGCCGCAAAAATTTTTGAAAATTGATACTCAAGGTGTTAGAAAAAAGCACGGTTTACTTTTTTTCGACCTTCAAATGGGCTTTTTCAAGCTCTCTTTGAAGATCACCGTGCTCCTTATCGAGCTTCACTATCTCTTTTACGAGTTGGGCTCGTTCTGCTCCGGTTGTGTCAGCGAGTCGGTTACTTCTGAGGGAAGCTTCCCGGTTGACTCTGCGGAGTTCTGAGAGGAGTTCGTCAACTCCCCTGGTTGCTGGGGCTGGGGAGCTACTGGAGGCGTTACGGCCGGTTTCGCTGGAGCCTTCGCTTGGGAGGTTGCTTTGGGAGTTGTTGCCTTTGGCGGAGCCTTGGGTTTCACTTCCTTTTTTTTTACCTCCTGTACTACTGGAGGAATAACTTGTGTGCTGCTTGTGGAGCTAAGGTCGCCAGCTTCTGCGAGTTGTGCAAGGATTTCGTTGACTTTTGCTCGATTTGCTTCTGTAGGATTGGCAGTTTGTGCCAGCTGAGCCAGGTGGAGTTGTGCCTGGAGTTTTACGATTGATGCCATAAGGGTTCGTTTGGTTAAAAAAATAGCCCGAAAGACCGGGCTATTTTTTAGAACTACTACTCAGTATTACGTTAATCAATTGAAACCAAGATGAAAATGTTAGATGGTTTGAATTGCTATTTAATTATTACTTTTTTTCAACTTCTGCCGCTGGTTCTGCAGCAGCGTTAAGTGCGGGTGTGGATTTGGGTTTGCTTTGGGTTACTGCTTTAAAAAGCTTACATCCGGCTTCAATTACGCGTTCAGCGGTTTTATCATCCTGGATGGATGAAACCGAACGAGTCTGGCCATCGATGTAGTAATGCTCTGTTTCGGCTTGTTCCTGAAGACCGGCAGGGATTTCGTATTTGACGAGTGCCATCTGTTTAAAATCTAAGTATCTTGTTGTAAAAAGTGAAAGTGAATAGTAAGCCCGGGCAGTGGCGGCTGCCCGGGCGGGCCTGCCTAGACGGTTTCTGCAGGCAGGGGTTCGATGGCGAACACTACCGAGTTGTTCATTGGCAACACCGGCGTCATGTAGCCATCATTCTTACAGGTGAAGGTCATCTCTTTCGGATCAGCACCTTTTGCACCTGAATCCCCACTGATTTCAAGTTCGAGCGGCACCTCGGTAGTACCGATCACATAGAGCTGGTTGTCGTTACCCCGGGCAATGATCACGCAAGGCACGTTCAGCAGAGACGTGGCCAGTGCAATCGACTGCTTATCAATCCGGGAAACTTTAAAGGTGATATTGTGCTCGAAAGACTGGTTACCTACTTTACCTTTTGAGGCAAAACCAAATTTAGTTGTATCGTAAGCAGCTTGGATTTCGACGAATTTAGCGGCTGCAGGGGTTGAGATCAGGGGGATGGTGCCTGCAATCTCACCAGCTACCCCATCTTCATATTTGGGCCACTCTACGTCCTGGAAACGGTCAATGGGTGCGATGTACAAACGCTTGGATCCACCAGGTTTTGCCCCACCAATCTTCCGACGTAGACCCACCAGGGCAACAGCCCCCATCATTGCGGATCCACCAGGTACATTGAAAAGATTCAGAAGCATTTGCTGACCAAACAGAAATGCCCCAAATACTAAAAAGCCGATCAAATGGCTATAATTTTTAAGTTTTTTCATGGTATATACTTTGATCTGATAGTAGGATTCGGCTCCTAAATAGTAGCCGAATCCAGTTTAAGTTAGGGGGAAAGGAAGGCGGCTAAACCCTAGTATTTGCCGTTATGGAACATGAAGTTTCCGTAGGCATAGTCGAAAAGACCACGGAAGAATACGTTGACTTTCAAGCCCTTCAGGTCATCAATAATTTTGATTTTATTGATACCTACATCAGAATCCATACCGAAAATCAGGTTTGATTTAGGGGCAACGATGATCGTGTCTTTTTCTGCTAGACCAGGATCTTCTACGAACGTGATGCCGTCGTAATCATCCGGATGTGAAGCGGTTTCACCGGGTCCAACGGATTGCGGAAATTTCGTACGGCGGTTCCGATCATACTTCAGCTTGGTTGCTTTAGCAAGACGCATTTCCAAGGGATACGAAAGAAGATCCTCCTTGTGTTTTAGGATTGCATCACAGATACCCTGAACGTGATCGTAAGCGTTTTTTTCATCCAGAGCGGCCGCTGGGGTGATCACGTGCTCTTCGGGAATATCTGCATCGCTGCCTGCAGTACCGGCAGCGACTTTTTTCAGAATACCATCCACTGCATTAGCAGCTCCGGTACCAGCAGCGTTCCGGCTCCCTTTAAAAGAACCGTTTCTACGCATGAAACCGCCCTGAGCACGCAGAACTTCCCGAAGGAACATCAGCTCTAACGGATTGTCTAACGCTTCATTCACATCAGATACGCCAGTAAATTGGCGAGTATGAGATAAAGCGATACTCAATACCTGAGAACGAGGAATGTAGAAGTCGAAATCAACGTTCTGCAGCTGAGCTTTACGCAGGTTTAAGGCAGAAGCCTTGGCGGGCTTGAAGTCATCATCAGCTACCCGGGCCACGTCAAACGCCGTGAGACTGTACAGGTAGGCTTGATCTTCAAGGTAGGTAGTGGTAAAATCGTTTTGAAGAGATTCAAATCCTTCCCGAATAATATCGGTGATCAGGACAGGACTCTCTTCAACGAGCGTCATCACGTCCTGGGGAAGTGATGAAACATCAGGGGTGGAAGAAGTATAGGGCATAGTTTAAGTTTGGGATTTTTGCCCTGGCTCCCGGCTTGCCCATAACTCAGGCAAACGGGGAGCACGCGGGGCCATTAGTATTGTTATTCAGGCTCTTATTTCGCTTTTCTCTTAGCAGCGTTGGCTACGGTCATTTCGTAGGCAATCCGGTTGGGGTGGTTGGCACTGAGCTTCGCAATCTTCTCAGGTAGAGCACCTTCCCCTTCACTGGCGTCAGCTTTACTCGTTGAGCTGTCGATGGCTGCTTTGTGGTTATCGTACCAGCCTTGCAGCTTACCGTTGGTTTCCTTAAGGCCATTGGCTTCGGCCTCCAGCGTGGAGTGCTTGCCTTGCAGATCCTTCAGGCTGGCTTCGGCCGTAGTGGCCCGGGTAACAGCAGCTTCTAAATCAGCTTTCATTTGCTTGTTGCCATCCTGGAGAGCTTCGATGCGAGCAGCTGCTTCGCTGGCATCGGTCGTGAAAGAATTAAATTGCTCGGTGCTGAGCTGCTCACTGAGAACCTTTGCCGAATTCGGAAAAAGGTCCGACATGACCTGCGTGATGGGTTTGGTTTGTTTTGACATTTAAGTTTGGGGGTTAGGCATTTTTTGCGAGTTGTAAGGCCCGCGTGATGGCCTGGGATAGTGATCCAACGCGATCGGCAAGACCTAGCTCCAGTGACTTTTTGTTTTTGAAAACAGCCCCATTAAACGCTTCATCGCTAGTGATTTTACCTGCTCGGCCCCGGCGAACAAACCCTACAAATTCATTTCGAGCCTCTGTCATCTCCGCTTTCATGGTGCTTATTAGCTCAGGTGTAAGCGGCTCGATGCCGTTGACCCGGTTTTTCTGCTCACTGCCATCCGCCCGGATGATCTGTACGTTTAATCCCTCTTTTTCCAGTGCTTTGGATTCATCCAAGTACACAGCCAATACACCGATTGACCCAATCCGGGTCTCGGTTTGGTCTTCTAACCAGAATTCTTGGGTTTGGCTGGCAACGTAGTAAGCAGCTGAACAGCAAAAGGGAGTTTGGCTGATCATCGGTTTGGCCTTCTGAAAGTCAATGATTGACTCGGCCAGCATCCGGGTAGAGTCGACGGTACCTCCCGGGGAATACGGGCGAAGGACAGCGGCATGAATGGAGGGTTCGTTCTTAGCCAGGGCAATGATTCGGGCAAGTTGCTCATTGCCAATATTGCAATAGCCATTACGGCTCATACTTCCTTCGATGGGGATAACAGCTACTTTACCCCCACCGGCTTTCTGGAATTGTCTTAAGAGGTAGCGATCCTCGGTTTGATCGCCAAATTCGTCTTCGGGCGAAGCGAGAAGTGAAGAAGAAGACTGAGCTCGCAGATAAGACGGAAAAGGTTCCTTCCCTGCCTGGAGGCGGGGAAAGATGATTCCGCTCATTTGACTGGCAAAATCACCATTAATGTACCATAGGCCTGAAAAAGTATGTCCGGTCATGCTGCCGTCGCGTGTTGTAGTGTTTGAGGCTACGAACTTCCGCGATGACAGACATGATCTAAAGGACGATAATGATAGGCTCAGTTACCCCCAAAAGCGAAAGAAAAGGCCGAAGAGAACGCGGAGCCGGGATTTTGGGAAGGTAAAGAGCTTATATAATAGTAGGGATGGGCAAAGCGGGAAGAAAACGTAAATAAAGTTGTGTTTTGATCGGTAACGCTCCGGGAAGTGGCCAGGGCCATACCGTTACCCGGTTCTCCTGCCATCCCATAGAGACCTGATCGTTCCCGCCAGCAGACCAGCCAACGCTTGCCCTGGTGTTTATTGATCCAGGCAGAAAGTTTGGGATGATTGCGAGGTATTCGCATACTGATTGCAGGACTGTAGGAGCTTCCATCCTCACCTTCACCTTGGGATTCGTTGAGTGAGGCCTCTTTTGCTGGGAAGCTGAATATATAGATGACGGCTTCCGGCTTGAATTTAATGCAGCTGATAGGTAAGGTAAAGTCCGGATCCACTCCATAAGGAAGATCAATCGATTCAACCTGCTCGATGTCGATCAGGACTAATCGGTTTAGGTAGCCTGGGGCTGGCTGAGATGCCCAATTCCCCACGCGTTCAGTCGTTAATTTCATGGCTTTTGAGCGGACGGGTTTTGCTAGGGTTCCCGCTTATTGAAAAACTTATAATTCACGGCGTTTCAGGCTTTTAAGCCTAATTCCCAACCTTACTAAACGCCGTTTTCGCTGACGAAACACCGTTTTTGCTGACCAATCGCCGAAAACGCTGACGAAACGCCGTGAAATTTTTTTATTTTTTTTCTACCTAAACGGCCACAGACATGGCCTGGTAGAAGGTCAAATCACCTTGGAACTTCTGCTGGTGAGAGGCCATTTTCGCTTCCCAATCCTTGACAATTTTAGCCAGGGAGTTTACCGACACTTCATCATCAGTGATCGAATACATATCCAAGAAACGGCGGACATGTGGCTCGTAAGACTTGGTAAAGGTGTAACCCGATAGACAGTAGTTTATAACAGCCTGTTCAAACTGTTCTTTTAAAATCAATCCCAACACTTTTGCTCGTATCGGCGGGATGTGCAGTAGCTTCGGCTCTTGATACATCGATACTGTGATGTGACACTCCGAGGGCTTCTTCGTGGGTACACTCGTATGATTTTTCTCTAAAAACGATTCAACCAGGCGGCCAAGTGGCTCGTCTCTTCTAAGCGTAATGATACCGTCTTTGACCAGGTGGGTTTGTAGGAGGTACTTTTCTACATAGGTAGGTACGGGGATGTCGAATTTATAACGACGCATGACAACTCGGTGGTTTGATTAAGTTAGTTTATAGGGGCGGAACTATACGGATGTGGGATAATCAAATTCACAAAAAGTGCGTCAGGGCTTTCGGTACTTAAACTTATTGAAAACCCGATCAAAGGCAGACTGGCGAAGCAATAGTACTTTAGTCAGGATACTTGCCCACCGGCCAGTCCGGAGGGCACGCAGGGCATAGTACAAAAAAGGAAGGGGGCTTAACAGCCAGAAGAGTAATTCGAAGATGATACGTTTTAGCATAGGTGAATTCGCTTTTAAATATACTTACTTTCCAGATAAAGATGAAATCCCGCCGATGATCGCGTCGAGTCGACCCGCCTGATTGGTTCCCCAAATCGCTCCTTCCACGTTACGAACGGCTCCGGCCGTCTCAGCGGTCGTGCCTACAACCCGGTTTAAAAGTGCCGAATTTTCAACACAGGCATCCCGGATGTCCTGAAGGAACTGTAACTGCATTTCTCCCTGCTCCTGAGCCTGAGCGGCCATGGCACTGGCTTCCGCAGACGCTCCGGCCATATCAGCCCCATCGTATCCGCCAGCGGCTCCCAGGTCTTTCATCATGGCGTCAGCATCGGCCTGAGCTTTATCAGCTTCTGCCTGAGCTTCAGCTTTCATTCGTTCAGCTTCCTTACGTTTCTTACTACCAAACAGGGCAAACGTTTTTTCCCAGAACGGAGCAACAGGTACGTAAGAGCTATACGAGCCACCATCCCCGCCTAGCTTTCCCCCATCGCGGTACGAGGGTGACGTGTTGATCGGTTGGAGTTTGCGGTTTTGGCTTTGCCAGGTTAGCTGATCCAGTAAGGGTTCGTGGTACTTGGAGGCTTCTCTTGAGAGAATGTACATATACTCACCACCTTCAGCTTCACCCACTTCCCGGCCGCTAGCCCGGTCCACCATGGCGATCCCACCTTCACCGTATTTGGATCCGTGCCGGCCGCCTTCGAGTACTCCAGCATTCCTGACTTTACCCCCCTTGGCAAACGTAGGCTCCGGTTGTGACTTGATCATGCCGACCTGGATAGCACTGGCTGCAATGGTAGCGGCCATAAATACCAAGTTTAGGGGAAAAATACCTGAAGCCAGGGCTTTCACGGCTGCAACGGCCCCGTTGATCACGGCACTGGCTATATCGGCCTTTTGCTGAGCCTTCCAGGCTTTAAGTTTTGAAGCTTTCTGGTCAGCTGCAGCTTTATCATCGATGTCCTTTTTGGTCGCTTCGAACTCCTCCTTGGCATCGATGGCCATCTCATCATACTTCTTATTGATGTCGGTCTTTTTATCGGCCAGATCCTGCTCAATTTTCTTAGAACCATCTGCTCCGAGCTTGGTCTGGTACAAGTTCTCTTTTACCGTCAAAACCTTATCATCACGTTCCTTCTGCAGGCGTTCGGCTTCCTCCTTATTGCCCTGGTCACGAGCGGCTTTAATCCTTGCTTGATAGTCGAGTTCGAGCCGCTCTTTCTCCCGGGTGAACCGTGTATTCAGATCGGTTAATTCTGCTTTAGAAAGCTTTTGAGCCAGCAGCTCCTGCTCCAGACGTTCCATCTCGGCTGCTTTCTCCGTCTCAATCTGTTTGATACGGGCCTGTTGTTGCTCATCTAAATCCTGAAGTCGTTGTTTTTTAGCTCGCTCAGACTCAGCAATTTCCCGATCAGCACGTTTCTGGGCCAAATTATTGAGAAAGCTGGTAGCAGCGTTAGCAATAGCCCCTACCTGATCGGCATACTCCATAGCAGCCTTGGCCCGGGCTGATAGGGAAGCAGAGTCTTTCTGAAAGAGGGAAGCAATTCGGCCGATAGCATTGGTATAATTCCCCTGATCCAGATCGTTGATTGCGTCGGTAAAGGCTGAGAAGCGATTACGACGCTGCTCTAACTTATCTGCCTCCAGAGCAGCTACTTCACTATTATTCTGGTCTTGATTCGCTTTTCTTAACGCATCATACTTTGCCTGAATAGCCGTAAGGGTTTCTTCCAGTACTTCTTTATTAGAAATCGACTTACGAGCCTTCTCTTCTTCAGCTGCCTGTTCATCATCCAGACTCTTTTTCGTATAGGTTAAGTCCAGATCCAACCGATCCTTTTTGATAGCAAAAAGGCGACGGGCATTATTACCGGCTAAGGCTTCCTGAGAGTTAAGTATTGCGACATTGGCATCATACTCCAGCTTACGGAGATTGGCATTCTGCTCCCGCTCCCGGGTAGCGTACTCCGTTTTAATCAACTCGATATCACGCTTGGTATTTGACTCCAGTAGCTTCAGAGCAGCGGCCTTTTCCTTTTCATCCGTGATTGTTTTTTCAATCCGGAGTTTTTCATACCCTGCTTCGAGTTCGGCCTTTTTCTCCTTACGCTTCAACTCGTCCGTCTCCATTTCCATGGTCAAACGGGCGAATTCATTAAGAGCTTTCTGGCGGTTAATAGCAACTTTCCCTTCGTCTTCAGCCTGAGCCTTCCGGATTCCGTCAATTTCGGTCTTCAGCCAGTCCTGGATCTTCTTCTCCATCTGAGCCAGTTGCTCCTTATCCGCAATTGACTTCCGGGCAATGGCTAACTCCGAATCAGCAAATCCTTGGGCTTTTTTGATTTTCTTAACGAATTCATCCTCCAGCCAGCGTTCATTGAGTTGATCCTGACGCTTCTGGGCATCGGCCTTGATTTTCTCAATATTCTGGGTGTGAAGGGTTTCTTCAGCTTCCCGCTCCCGATCCAGCTGGGCCTTAGAGGCCTTGGAATTCTTAATACGGTCCAGCTCCCGCTTGTGCCTGATTTCTTCAGCAGCCTTTTCCCGCTCCAGATCATTCTCAATGGCTTTTACTTTCAGATCATCTGTACGCTTGATAGAATCCTGAGTTGCTTTAAAAGCCTCCTTGGCCCGTTTTTCACCGGCTTTCTTTTCGGTTTCAGAAATGACATTCTGCGTTTTCTGGGAAAGATCACCAGCCGCAAGTTCAGCTTCCTTCGTGACTTTTTTGGGAGCATCGACAAAGGCTCCAGACCATGCTTTTTTTACGGAGTCAAAGCCATCTGTAAACCCTTTGACAATGTTTGTACCACGCTGTTTGACCTGATCCCAGGCTGCTGTAGCTCCGGCAAAATCCCCACTAAAAAACTTATTTAAAGCATCTCCAGCGGATAGCAGCATTCCAAAAGTATTGATCAGGGTGCCGACCGTGACCACAATTGCTACCAATGCCGTCTGAAGTACGGCCATGATTCCGCTCAAAAACTTCATGGTGTTACCGGCTGAAGCAGTTTGGTTTTGAAGGCCGGGAAAAAGGATATATACCAATTGCATGACATACTCCCCCACCTTGCCAAACCATACCCCCATTTCCCGGAGGATCATGTTAAAGGGTCCAGACTTTTCGGTCATTTCAATAAAGAAATTGATACCCTTTAAAATCAGATTCAAAAAGAAATCAAAGACCGGTTTCAACCCTTCGCCAATTGTTACCCGGAGGGCTTGCATGCCGTCACTCATATTGGAAACTTTTCCGGACATCGTTTCCATCATGGCAGCGTTAGAATTCGCTACGCCATTCATCTGACCCATCGACACCATCGCGGCCTTCACGGCTTCTTCCTGGGATTTAAAGGATTTGACGACTTTGCCATTGATGACAACGTCGAATCCATCTCCCATCTTTTTCACTTCCGTAGTGGCTCCTTTGAAAGAAAAGCTCAGATCATCCCCGGCTTTCTTGCCCCGGATCCCGAATTCTTTTAAACGCTCCATTTCGCCGGTCTGAGCATCTAAAAGAGCTTCGACGTACTGATCAAAGGTTTTACCCTGCTGGCCGCTAAATCGGCCATGGCCATCATCTCTTTTTTAGTCGGGTAGATACCCCGATTGACCATTTTTACGTACCCATCCGTCAATTCTTCAACCCCGTAAATAGTCTTGGCTGCCATGTCCTGTAAGGCTTGCATGGACTCTTTGGCAGCAGCAGAAGCTTGCTGAGCGGCAACCTTTGCTTCAGCAGCGGTTTTCGTAGGTTTGGTAAAGGCGTTGGTAAGAACGGCCTCGTACTTTTCAAACTTGGCCGTGTCTTCAAAGATGACTTTACCAATCGAGATGATCGTATCGAGAAGCCACAGGATCCCGCTGGCTGCCAGTATTCCCTTAAAACCCGTGGTAAAAGTGCTGATATAGCCCATTACCCCCTTCTCACCATTCTTAAATTCAGCACTGATCTTCTTTACATCCCCTTCAACTTTGCCCAAATCGGCCTGGGTTTGAGCTAGGTTTTTCGTGGCAGCGATAAACTTTTCGGTACCAGGCTTCAACTCTTTTAGCTCAGCGTTCAGGAGTTCCACCTTTTTCTTTAGATCACCGTAGCTGAGTTCGCTATTCTTGGTCGCTTTGATCTGGGTATTGATCTCCGTGGTAACGTCATCAACCGACTTTTTGACGTTGTCGTAATAGGTTTTCGTCTGCTGGAGCTTTTTACTGGTGTCGATAAATTCCTGACTTTCGACGGGGAGCTCACCTAACTTCTTACGGAGTAATTCGGCCTTTTGTCCCAACTGATCCAGGGTAAGCTTGGAGTCATCCGTTTCGAGGAGTTTTTTGTGAAAAGCTGCTACCTCTTTCGAACTCTTAGCCAGAGCCTCCGTAGTGCCATTTACATTTCGGGTCACTTCATCGTAGGCCGCCTTTGTCTGCTGTAACTTTTTACTGGTGTCGATGAATTCCTGGCTTTCAACGGGGAGCTCAGCCAGTTTCTTTTTTAAGAGTTCGACCTTTTGACCCAGCTCGGAATAAGTAAGACCGGAGTCTTTACTCTCCAGCAATTTTTTCTGAAACGCTGCGGCGGCTTTCTGGCTTTCTTCCAGAGCTTTAGAGGTTCCGTCAACCTCCTTTTTAACTTCCTCCAGTCGGGTTTTGACCTTATTGAGTTCGGCCGTTTTGGCCACAAATTCAGCCGAACCTGGAGCAAGTGTTTTTAACTCTTTGGAAAGCGTACGGACCTGCTTTTCCATCTGGCCATAGGTCGCCGTGGCAATGTCAAATTCCTTTTTGACAGCACGAATAGTCGTTTCCACCTGGTTCATTTCCTGACGCAGTTCCTTCCAGCGATCAGACTTTTTACCAAGCGGATCCGTTTGTTCAATTTCCTTAAGTTCTTTCCTAAGGTCTTTTGCCTTTTGTTCGAGCTTATCAAGAGCCTCCATAGCGGACTTGCCCTCGATGCCAAACTCCAGCACCTGTTTGTCGGTAGTTTGCATAAATTTTTGGGGGTAGTTAATCGGCAAGGATCTCTCTCAATTCCTGAATAGCCAGGCGGGCACCGGCCTGGGAAACTTCGCTCCGGAGAGCTCCCATTTTTCCTTTGACTACTTCGTTGTAAATCCCTCGGTAGCCCCGTTTCACGTCAGGTTTTTGCATCCGGGCTTTACGAATAGCCCAGGCAACCCGTTCGATGGCAATGGTTTCTGAAGAAGGAGTCCGATCACCGTAGCCGGGTACGTAAAAGCGGTCGATTCCGGTTTTTTCGACGAAGTACTCCATGGCAGCCAATGGTGGCATGCGGGCGTAATGCATCGAGCGTAAGTCTTTGATGCGGAAGTAACCGGCCGTCTCGACCATTTGGGAGATGTAAGTGTTACCGGCCTGAAGGGATTTGATTTTAAAAGAGTCCAGCAACTCTCCAGTCAGCTCCAGTCCAGCTGATCGAATACGGCGTTGAAACTCAGAGACGGCTTCCCGAACAAATTGTTCGAGTAATGCCTGAAATCTTTTAGAGGAAAGAGAAAGCCCCATAGTCTTGCCTTTTTTAGGAACTATGGGGCTAGAAAGGCTTTTGAAAGGACAGTATTCGCTAAACTTCAGCGGGAAACTCTATAACTTCTATCTCTGAAACTATTGACTCTATCTGTGCAAAGATTTTTTTTGCATCTACATTGTCATCAACCTTAATCACTAGAACTGTCAATTCATCATTATCTGAAAATCTCTCAGATAAAATCATTTCTTTTTTAGCGTCATCCATAGATGCATACTCATATCCAAGCTCACTAAGTTTAGTTTTTGCGGCTTGTAACTCATCGGTTTTGTGAAGAACTACTAGGTATTGCTTTGAATGTTTCATTTGGTAAACCATTGATAAGGGGCTTACAAAATTAACATTTAATATAAATCAATTCTCTAGTACTAGAAGAGTTGATACTGTTGATGTTAAAGGTAAATTTCCTGATACTCTAACTATGAAGTAATTGCATCCGTTAACATGAATTGATTTTTTGAAATTTAGTGTAGCAATATCCGTTTCGTCGAGAATCATCTGAGCATCCAGATAAGATAACCCCCTTCTAAACTTCTCCGTTCGCTGCCAGCAGGTTTCAAACACACCTCCTACCCCATTCCAAAAAAGGCTTTTTCCAGCCAGTGTGGGCAGTGCCCGGGGCAAACCACTTTGCAGGCCGTTCCAGAGTAGGAGCCGGGGCGACCAGGTACTGGCCAGCTGGGAGAAGAGTTCGGTGGATCCTACTTGTTTAGTCGAAGCTAAACCAGATTCCTGATCGATCAGCAGCGTACTGAAGGACGTGGTGAGTTTGGCAATGGATAGATCCGGAGCAAACTCTGGAGTCAGGTAATCGGCCAACTGCTCTGGTTTATCTTTCTGCAACTGATCCCCTGAATCCAGCGACATCGACAGCTGCAGGCGACGGTTTCTTTCGATGATCTTTCTTCCCCCTTTCACGAGTTTATCCGACCAGTCAAGCGTGGCCGGTGTGCTCAGGATATCATCCGTCGCATCGATCTCCAGCACTTTGTTAACCGTATCAAACGTAAAGCTCAGATTCAAGAGTTTCCGGAGTTCGATCAGCAGCTGGATCAGCGTCATTTCCCCGGGGAGATGTCGGGTGAGCGTGATCTGCTGCTGGGAGTCCAAGGCCCGGGTATTATACAGGACGAGTTGAGACCAAACCGGATGCTGGAAAAAGGTACCCTTAAGCGTTGTGCCGGTAAGGGCCGCGATCTTTTTAAGAACGTACGAAAGAAACGGCATCGGCACTAAAGGACCAGCCTGGTAGGATCCGGAGCCGTAATGATTCACTCTCCCAGAGTATCCTACGCTGCCTCCATTAGTCCCGTAGTAATCCGGATTAACGATCGTCGGAAAACAGTACGCGGGCTGGCCAGTATCTAAAAGCACTGGCGTGATCACCCCCGGCCTGGGCACTGTGCCCAGATCGATCTCTGATAATTTCTGGAATTGATAATCTCCAAAAAACTCTCCGATCGGCTGTACGGCCGTCATTTGAATGGCGAACGCGGTCACGTCGGTCACCAGGGCCAGGCCTTCGTGGATCAGCTGGCCGTTATAAAACTTTTGCAGGAAAAATCGGGGAAGGTTGGAGCCTAAACGGGGAAGATCCAGAAAACCCAATATTCGTCGGTTTCGCTGACTGAGCGGTATGGAGGGTACTTGAACCTGGTCGGTATAAATGTCCTCATACGTGAAATATGGATTCACTTTTTCAAAGCTGGCACCTGCTGAAGGGGCCAGGTCAATGACCTGGCCATTAATGCGTAATTCGACCATTATTGCGATACTTCTACGTAGATTAAAGCCTTGTCAGGAATGACCAGACCTTCAAATGGGGTGATTTTTACGATTGAGGCCGTAGGAGCGTTTTGGAATTCCTCCGGAGTAAACGTTCGCTTATAGGCAGGCACTTCCCCTCCATTGATAAACATGGTAAACGTCAGGGGCATATTCCATCCGGAGACGTTGAAGTAGTAGTTGACATTTCGAGGAAAGATCATATCCGTGGGCGAATTCAGATACACGTAGTTCCCAGGTTTACCGGCCCAATCCGAAAGGAACCAGGTATTCCCATGGGCGGGCTTACTGCGATCGCCAGTTTCGATACCGGGACCACCGGCCAGACCCGTTGAGTTGCCTTTTGGCCGGATCAGACGCAGACTAAAGAAACCAGCTGGAGGCGGAGCCACGGTGTAGTACTGAGGGCCACCACGTACGCAGCTTCCGTACTGATTAGCATACTCCTGCGTATCCAGGCTTTTGGCTTCAGCTTCAGCCTTCGCATCAGCTTCTCCGGAATTTTCGCCTCCATACTTACCAGCTGCAATACTGATAGGTGCAGCGTTTCCTACGTAACCCACTTGACAATCATTTTTAACAAAACTTGTCATCCGGGAAATTGCCACATTGGGGTACGGAGTAGATCCTTTAACGATGCCAGGAATAGGGACGGCCGCGATATAATCTGGATCCCCTGGCATGTTAGGCTTGACGATAAAGGGGACGAAGGGCGTATCGTCGTCCGCATAACGCTTCTCCAGTTTTACCGGACGGCCGTTGCCAGTCCGGAGTCCATTGGGATCCAAAAGGTGTTGAAAGCCTATCCCCCGCCAATATACTGGCCGGGCTTCCTGCTCCGGAGCTACTAGAAGACTTGAGAAGTTATTCTGCTGAGCGGTATAGCGAAAAGAGAAGGTTCTCGACATGAGTCCAGGCGATGCTTCAATATCCAGAATGCTATCGGTCATTAACTCCAGCGGCTGATGTCCCTTCTCAGTAACCAGGTACCATTCTTCAGCGAGCAGCAACTCATTCAGGTAACGCAGCTGCTCGGGACCACACGTAGGAAAGTAACCCGTAGATACGGTGAGTTCCCGATCGCCGGTACGATCAATGAGGTACATTTCAGAAAAATCCAATTGAGCAGCTTGCGGCCGTTCACGGCTGGCCATCGAGCGGGAAACTTTGAGTGACTCACTCCCCTTACCTACTAAACGCAGGGAATCGAATACGTGGAAGGAGTTGCTAAAGAGTAGGCAGCGTTCCTGAGCCTGGTACCGATGATCAATAACGTACGTGCGGACTTCAGAAAACCGCATAAAATCCTGGTTAGCGAGCCATACTTTGTACGATTTAACCTGGCTGGCGTCCTGAATACCCAAGGCGGCCGGTCCTACCGGAGCTCCCATGATCTGGCAGTACTGTACACCCGCTAGCGAGTCCACCGTGATGGTTTCAGCAGGCTTGTCAAAATAAGTAATTTCAGCCCGCAGGCGTACCTGAGTGGGTAAGGGCGAGAAATTCATTAGGAAGTATAAATAAACCTCCTGCTTTCCGCTTACCAGCGGCCGGTCGGGCTGCCAAGTCAGGAACGGACGATTGGCTCCCTGGTACGTCGAAAAGAAGCGTTCACCCCATCCTTGGAAATCTTCCTCCAGCAAACCCGCTTTTATGGCCCATTCCGGGCTGTTTAAGCGACTCATTTGAAAGAATGGACTCATTATACTTTCTGCAAGAATATAAGGCGTTGTGAGCGAACTAATGATAAAAAGGCCTTTTTGTTCAAATTCTGGTTTTTTGCGTTCAAGAATGGAGTCAAGCTCGGTGTGGAACGGGAAAAAGGCTCCTTCGTAACTGGCTATTTCTCCCTGTATTACTGGAGGCTTTTCACGGCCTGGCAAGGTCAGTAGTGTTTGATAGGTACTTGATCCGGTAAAATCCGGAACTCGGATTTCAAGGTGATACTCAAGGCCTGTCCGGTCAGGAACCGTCTCTGGATCTATGGGTGCTATATTGTGCTCGATACGGTTTCGAGCCAGCTTAAGGGGACGAAAGGAGAGTTCAGATAAAAAGGGATCGATCATAGTCCACCAGGCATTAAAATTGAAAAGTTAAATTCCCATCCAATCGCGTCGTCAACCCATAAAGGCCGGATCGGCTCAAATTCGACATCGTAAGTGAATTCAAGTAGTTCATCGTGCTCGTAAGCATCTTCACGCATGCGTTTGATCACAGTCTGAATTAGCTCTATAGCACCCCCAAACGCCTCGTTACGGGATTCGTAGTCTTCCAATTTTACAATGACCCAAGCCAGCCCTTTATAGCGTGCGTTTGCGGTTTCATTGGTTCCTTGGGTGCGAATCGTAGGCAGCTCAAGGTGCAATAGCGGATAGGCAAATTCATCAGCATGCTTGGAGGCCCGGACTACTGCTTCTGTTTCGGCCACGTAGACGCTGCCAAACTCTTCGTCAAAGCGTTTGAAGTACTCTTCAAACTGTTTTAGGAGGTTACTCATACGTTTCTTCAGGGGAATGTTTGGGGGCAGTATCCTGCATTTCTTTGATATGCTCAAGGGTTTCAAAGACCAGGGTGATGTTACTGGCTTCAACCTGCTGCACGGTACCCAGGAGCTTGGTTTCGGCGACTTGGAAAGCCAGATCCCGAATGGTCAGAAGTTGATCCAGCCAGGCGAATTCATGAGGTTCGGCATCGGGATCCTGCGAGGATCCGGATCCAGAGCTCTCAAATACGGGATAGGTCTCAAATAACCACCGAAAGTTCGAGACGAAATACTGCAGGACAGCGGCTGCAATTCCGGCCTCCAGGTTAAGAAAGACTTTAGCCCGGGCTTTAATGGTATGCTCATTAAACGGCTCCCGGAGATCTCCCTGGTAGCCGACTGAAAGCGGCGTTAAGCCGGTCACGCCCGGGCGGCACAACGTGGCAATGAGATTAGTGAGGTTCTCTGGCCGCTCTTCGGGTACGTAGTAGAACTGATAGAGGTAGGTTAAGGCCGTAACAAACTCATTAAAAGTCACGGACTGCAAGGCTGGTCCAGGCAGATAATAAGTCACTCCCTGGTGAGAGAAACTCTCAAAGGGCTGCTCATCGATGGGTGTTTCAAAGGTCCAATCGATCAGCCTGCAGAGTTCATTGATCTGCCAAGCCACGAGTTTCTTAAAGGTTTTAGGCGGTACCGGATTGATGTAACTGAGCACCTTCAGGCGGCCAGTAGCAGTACGGCCATTTGAGTATACAGCCAAGAGAATGGGAAGCACTTGGCTGGCTGGAACTTCTTTCCAGCACGAGGGCAGTTCGTACCAGCTATATTCAATATGAAATCGTTTCATAAAAAGGCAAAATACAAGGAATAAAAAAGGCGTTTACTGGCTGCAAACGCCTTTTTCAAGATAAATCAACGGGAGGATATCCAGGAGGTCAGACATCTACCTGAATAAGCTCCTATCCGCCTTCGAATCGGCACATCCTGTCCATCGCGGTAATACACATAAAGAGCTTGATTGACCGAATGGCTTTCTGGACCATCTGGGCCAAGAACTACCAGCGAAAATTGTTCTGAATGGTGATAGGTATGATACTCCATGCGGTAAGCTGTATGGCCATTACCAAGATCGTAGGGAACGTTTTCAAAGGTCTGTTCAACCCAACTGGGTTTATAGCGATGCTCCAGAACCTGGCCAGTGACGGTGATCGTTTTACCGCCAACACAATCGACCATTAAAAAGCAGATGAATAGTATTATCACCATCACCAGGCTCATTCCCGTATAGACTTCCCAATCGTCGACAAATTTTTCGAATAGCTTTTTCATCACAGTGATTTCGGTTCCTCAAGGGATTTGACGTAGGGGGTAATGTGGTTGGCGACTTTGCGAACGTCCCGCCAGCGGCGACGCATGGGAAAGTATACGCCTTGCTTGGGATTATTGCCCTGGCTATTAAAAGCAACTGTTGTGATATAATCGTCGTCTTCAATATCCCGCCGAATAGGTTCTGCCAGGCCTTCGATGTGTGACTGGTACAACCAGACGACGTCCATCTTTTTGGGCATTTTGATAAACCGGCCGGTGGTTCTGGTATAGATCACCTTTTTGGCATCAACAAACCAGCTTTTTACAGCTGCTGGCCCTTTAATCGGCAGCATGATCCCAGCCCGGGTAGCGGTGAAATACAGGCCTGCTGCACAGTAGGGTGCCGTTTTGGGGGAACCGGCAACCTTGTTATAGAGATAAATTCGTGGGTGGTCGTTATGATTCGTTTTTTCACGTACCCAACTTTCGGCCTTTGCTGAGTCCAGCCAAGTCTGCCGGAGACGCTCTTCTTTTTGTTCGAGCGTCTCGATCGGCTTCTTTACCTTGGGATTGCTTACGGTTTGGGCGAAAACGCCAACGAAAGCAAGAATGAGCAGACCAATAAGACCGTAACGAGGATACGTTGCCATGAGGTTAAGTTTTGATCAAATTCAGAAGAGAAGTCTTTTTTAGATTTTACAAAAGGAAGCATGTACAGCAGTACCCGGGGGAAAAAGATCGCCAGGATCGCCAGCACGGAAAGCAGGTTATACCCAAGGGCCAGCTTCTCAAAAAAGAGTTTTTGAATCGAATCTAATCCGTACGGATTTGACTGAATTTCCTGGGTTTTATTCTGCAGGATGATCTCAGCACGAAGCATAAAAAACTTACTGTAGCAGTAATAAATGAAGAACAGGAGACCAGACACCTGCAGGGCCGGTATTGCCCAGCGTTTTGACTCTACCACCTTTTCTACAGGGGTCGGATCATTGAAGAATAATCCTAGCTTACGCCCCAGAGCATCGGCATGGTCTTGCACTTCGGAGGCCTTACGAAGCATGAGCACTTTCGTATCTTCATCCTTCGTGCGGGCGGCTTCAGCCCGATATCCTTCGGCTTCTTCAGTCAGATCGTAGTGTTCTTTGAGCTGGCGATCGTGTTCAGCATCAGCAGCAGCTTTCTTTTGCTCGTCGAGCTGGCGAGTCTTTTCTGCCAAGCGGTCCGATTCGGCTTTGAGTTCAGCTTCTGCTTTTGAAAAATCAGGGGCCGATTCACTTGAGTCAATAGCTTCTAAAGGATTGACAAATACGGTTTTAGGGGTGTTTCGCTGAAGCGTGCGAGATTGCATTTTCATGGCTTACAGAATAAAGGATTTTTTATGGTCATTGGTAAGAAAAAGAGGGGTGCGTTGGGGACTGGCCAGCTTACGCTCGTAGTACGAGGGAAAGACGGTTGCACTGGCGGACCGCTCAAGATAGGTCTTGATCCGGGCCATGGCAGCGGCGGCATCACTGGTCAACTTGGCTTGCTGTTGCTGTGAAATCCGCTCCTGAGACCCTGAAGGTTGCTGAGCAAAAGCATCCTCGTAAGTCGATATTTTTAAGCCATCAGGATACAGTTTAAACTTAAGGTCCGGCAATGCCATAAGCATGGCCTGGGGAGCTATGTATTCGCGGCACAGGTCCAGCAGCTCCTGTTCCTGGTAGAGCCAGCCCATATACATCGGTTGCTGCCATTTTGCCTTCAGTTCGTTTAAAAGCGTGCTGGTAAGTACTTCACTTAGCTCCCGTTCGCAAAGAGCCATATACGGCTGCAAAGCCGTGTAGGTGCGGTACCGATTCTGGGTTAGCGGCAAGAACATGGTGAGTTGGCGGGCCGTCCGGAAAAAGTACTCGTTGCAGGCTTTGTAAGTGGTAGAATTTAACCACTCCGGAAACGCTTCTGCATTATCAAAGAGAAAATAAAGCAAGTCCTCCATTTCCTGATCGGCCGTATCAGCCGTCGTCCGGAGTAGCTCAATGTACTTCCACTTGGGTAACTGATCAGAGTTATCAGAAATTTGCGTTTTAAGGCCCAGATCACCGGCCGAAATATCCAGATACGGGAGGGCCAAATAGTAGGCGTACCAAGCGACCGTGCGTTCAGCCATTTCACGTAGTACGTCGTAGGCATCCCCTTTGTAGTCTTCCAGAGCAGCGTACAGCTCCCGGCCTATCTTGGGTAGTAAGTACGTGCGTTCAGCCTTCTGAACCCAAAGCAGCATCTGTTTGAAGTTGCTGTCTTTGCTGAAGCCAGGCACGTGTAGCTTCAGGATTTCGGTGGAATTGATGAGTGGCATTAGTCGATGGGAGCTGAAACTTTCTTGGTACCACCATGCTGCTGATCGAGCGTGGTCATTTGCGTATCGATGATCTGGAAGTCGAGATTCCGTTTCTGGAACTTCTCAGGGAAGTTGATCCGGGCGGCCGTTCGCACCGGCCGGAGCAGTGGTCCTCGATCTGGTGCGTTTTTGATGATTTCGTAATCGTAGGCCAGACGGATCTGACTTCCGGATCCGCCCGATGACGAACCCATCTCGATGCCAGCCATCACCGGCAGCAGTCCCTGAGAAGCAGCCGCTGAACGGTCGGCGTAACCGGCTATCTTTTCAAAAGCGTCATCGTTCATTTCGTTTTTCATCGGCTCGATGATCACGCCCGGAATAGGTTTGCCTGATTGAGGGTCTATCATGTACCGGGTCAAAAGAGCCTTATTGACGTTCTTCACTCCCGAAAGCCAGGTATCCAGTTGATTCTGTAGAGCTAAGAAGGCGGCATCTTTGGCATCTTCTGAGTCCAGATAGTCGAAATAATCAGCCGGTATTTTGATCAGGTATTTGATGTTGTAGCCATTGCGGATCCCGTTAATGTGGAACTCCGGGATTAAGTTGGCCAGCGTCATTACCTTGTTTCCACCCCACCAGCCCGCAAAGGGGTAATACGGTTGACCTGGGATGGGTTCGCGGACGAACTGGATCGAGAATGGAAGAGCGTCCGGCTGGAATTTATTAAAAGCCGGTACGGGTACCTTTTTAGCCATCCGGCTATGATAGGAGCCAAAGCTATCACACAGGGCAAACCCATTAGCTTGATCGTTTTTACCGCGGGCAATTCGGCATTCAAACAGATCGCGGGTTTTCAGGGTTGCCCAAATGCCCAGGCCTTTGGTAGTACGCCTTTGCTCAAGATGCTGCTCAATAAAGGCTCCCCATGAGAACACCCACTGCCAGGCGGCCGCCTTCACATATTCGAGCACTTCACTTTCCAGCCAGTCCTCCAGCTCCGGATCATAAAAGGGAATGTGCTGCACCTTGTTATCGACGACTTGCTTTTCAAAAACGCCGACTCCTGAACCCGATAAGAACTTCACTTTCGTGGCCATAAACTGCAGAGCCTTATCATTTTCTGACATGAGCTTGTGCATTTCGTTGGGTTTTGCATCATTTGGTCCCCAGGGGAAATGATCAGGATATAGTGCAGAAGATGCCTGGTAAAAAGATCGCGATTGAGTAAACGCCTGGTCCTGACGACCGACAAGCGTCACGATTGCCGCGTGCGTTGAGTTACCGACGTAGCCGGTGGTTTTAGATAAGGTGGTTACCATTTTAGTCAGTGGGGTGTATAATCCGGAACCACACGTTGAATCCATGCGGCCGGTAATGAGTCAGAAGTCGGAACTTGATTGCTTTGGGCTTTTTCGACGTGGGCGTTTCTTTGACCAGGATGACGTTGTTATGCTTGACGCTATAGAAAGCCTTTTTGCCAGGTTCTTCTTGAGTCAAATCAGCATCTTCATCCCGGGGAGCCTGGTCAACGTCGGCAAGTTTGGAAAACCACTTGGTCACGCCGATCTTCTGACCAACCTGGTTGTTGGTTTTGAGGTATCTGAAGTCGTGCTTTTTGAGCTGGCCTTCATCATCTAGATCGTTGTGAAAGGCAGCCAACACCGACCGGCGTTGAATTGTAGGTTCGTCCTTTTCCATGCCTCGAAATTGGGTTGGTTTCAAGGCATGGGAAAGGACGGATAATGTTAGAGTACTTCGTAAGTTGAAGAGTCGAATTGGCCGCGTTCTACGTTACTCTCAAGCAGCCGTTGTACTAAATCTAATTCCGTAAGAAAGGCAAGCATCCCCTCGAAGTAGGCAAACTCTGGAATGGCTCCGGGCGTGCCCCCGGGTACGTTGAGACCCGTCGACGGATCCACGAGCTTCCGGTCAGAAGTTTCGAGCCGGTAACGCTTCAGGCCATCCCCTTTTCCAAAGTAAGCAATTGGAATTTCCTCGGTGATTTCCACTCCTTCAATTACTTGGGTTTGTTTGCGGTAATGGAGTACGGCTACCTCCAGCACGATTGTGCGGGCTTCGTGATCGATGTGACGGCGGTGTTTGCTTACGAGTAAGCGTCGAAGAATGCCCCCCTCTAAGGGGAGCATTTCAATATCAGCGAGATGAAACATTATTGAATGAGGGAAATTTCAGGTTCAGAAAGGACACTTTTAAAAAGGATGAGCCTATCAAAATCGAATCCTACGTTGTTGTTGGTTGCGATTCCGCCGATAAACAAGGGCTTTACGGGTACCAAGCTGCTTGGCGGCATGTTATAGGCCGTAGTAAGCGGCCCCCGATCCGTTCTCGCGGTCATGTTGGGAGTAACTCCTGAAGAAGTCGTTACAACCAGCCGGTCGAACGTATTAAGGGTATTCGAGCGAAGCCCTGTCACAAATGTTCCCCCTACGGCTCTAAAGATGTTAGTCCACACAGAGGCCGTAGCTGAATCTTTTGAGATGCAAAAGCCCGGCTCTCCAGAGCTGGCCGATGTCCCTAGCAATACCATGCGGTTACTCGTATAGCCAGTGATATTGGCAAACTGAAAATCTAGCGACATGCCTACCCCATCATGCAGGAACGTCCAGTCAGCGGCTGATCCTGCACTCATGCGGCTTTCTATAGCGATGAAGCGAATGAAAGACCCGTTATTTTTCGCGTTTCCTGTCAGGAATAGTTGGGGCTGTTGTGCGGTCGTAGCGTTCGTAAAATGCTGAGTCCCCACCTGGTTATATATCGTCTTGACAAATAGCGTAGTGCCTGCCGCCCAATCGGTTAATCGCCCACCGGCTGACACGGCGGAAAATCCTGAAACGCCGTCCTGAGAATCGAAAAATACGTCGGTTTCGGCATTGTCTGAAGCCCGGCGAACCTGCAAAACGGGACCAGTATAACCCGCTGTCAACCGTCTTAAACCCCATGCGGCAAACGCGGTAAACTGGTTTAAAGGCAAGGCCAGATCACCCGACAAAAACCATTCATTCTGGCCAGTTTTACGAAGCATAAGCGTATCGCCTACTTGCTGGGTTCGCATACGCCCGCCCTTGCTTCGAATCGTTACGCCGGTCGCTGGCTGGATTGCTATCGATCCAAGTCCCTGCTGCTGGACTACGATTTCGGCCCCTACCGGAATCGCTACGCTCGAATGCAAAGGAATCGTCACTTGGGTAACGGCAATCGAATCCACTGGAATGATCTTGCTGACATCGGTTGTCGCTAAGGTGAGGTTTGTACTGGTCAGGCTTAACGGTTTGTACAAGGGAGCTGCAAACGCCTTTACAGCCTGCTGTGAGGCTGGCAATTCAGCAGAAGGGGTTACCCCGCCCATTGCACTGTCGTTGAGTACCCGGAAAGAGGTTTTAGGTATAGGCTGGCCAGTTGTCTCCGTGTATGGGATCGCACGGTTGGTAAGCGAAAATTGAGGGCCGTACTGCTCGATACCGCTTACTCCGTCCCCGGTGTAGCGAGTTGACGGATTAATGAAATCAAACCGAACCCCGAAAAGAGGGTCAGCCGCAGTAATAAACGTGAAGACTAATCGGAACCACCCCCCTCCTACTGGAATAAGTTGGGTTTTCGTGACGTTAGTAGGGTCACTCCCCTGCGTCGTCACCTGGGTAACAGTCGCTGTAGTTAGGTTAACTTGGTAACGACGGTAGTTGCTGTAGGCGAAATTTTGCAATAACCATACGGTCATCACCGGCCGTCCTGCATCCCTCAAGAAAATTGAAAAGGTAATTTCCTGAGCAACCGCGGGCTTCGTATGTCGGTAGGAAAAAACGTGTTCAACGTTTACGACGGTTGACTCGATCAAAAGTTGAGCCACCCCCCCATCCGGTGCGGCACTCCCCGCCCGTTGACCTAACTCCAACCGTGAGGTAGGGCCGCTCGCACTGTTTGGAAAAAGGTTCTCAATAAAATCGAATGCAGTAAGGCTTGCAAATTGCCCCTGATAGGCAACAGTATCAGCCAGGGCCGTTTGTGCAGTCGTAGCTGAACCAGCGGCCGCAGTTTGAGAGGCCTGAGCTGCTGCCAGAGCTGACTCTGCTCCAGCTCTGGCGGTTTCTGCACTGGCCTGAGCATTTTGAGCAGCTACGTTAGCCTGATCAGCCGCACCAGCTGAACCCGCTGCGGCCGTAGCCGAATTAGCCGCGTCGGTTGCGGATCCTGCAGCTGCATTTTTTGAAGTTTGGGCTGACGTTTTCGCATTTACGGCATCCGTGCGGGCTGCTTGTGCGTCGGTCTGAGCCTGCTGAGCCGCTTGCTGAGCCTGGTTGGCTGACGTAGCTGAATCAGCCGCAGCAGCCGCTGATCCTGCGGCCGACGAAGCGGATCCAGCGGCCGATCCCTGAGAAGCTTGAGCAGCTTGGGCCGCGATCAAAGTTTCACCACGTGCGGCCATCGACACTTCGGCCGATGAAGCCGAAGCAGCCGCTGAGTATTGAGCAGCCTCTTTTGCCTGAACTGCCCCTGTAGCTGATCCCGCAGCGGCCCGGGCCGAATTGTCTGCGGCCGACGCGGATCCAGCGGCCAACGCCTGGGAAGTCTGAGCAGCCTCCATGGCTACTTTGGCCGATGATGCGGATCCTGCTGCCGACGTGGCTTCTGTGATAGCTTTCGCAAGCATCTGCTCCATTTCGCCGAATGGCTCATTAGGCGGACCTTCTAGATCCACAAAGGTATATTCCGTCTGGCCCTGAGCACGAACACCCAAGCGGGTACCTTCCCATTTGAATTCGATATTGTCTCCTTGAACCCCTTTCAGGTTTACAAAGTGATACTCAGGTTCCCCTTGTTGACGAACGCCCAAGTGGGTGCCGTGCCAGACGTATTCAATCGACTTGCCAGGTATAACGTCCGGTACCGGATCACCTATGAAAAGTTTTACGACGGCGGTAGGATTAATTTGATTCATTGTGGTACAGTAACGGAGGATTTAACGATGAAAGCTCCCTCCAGAAGAGTTTGAATGTCATCGAACGAGGTGTAGAATTTTATATCATAGCGATACTTGCCAGGCTGAATTTTTCGCATGCGATCAGCCGTAGCGTGAAGCGTGATAACCTGACCATTTTTTTAATGGATCCATCAGCACTTGTAAAAGCAATGACCGGGTTAGTGGTACCGGCCAGACGGACCTGGCACTCGAAACGGTAAACTTCCGGAGGCAAGATGAGAGGCAGTTCAAAGGACTGCTCGAATAGATTGCCACGGATCACGGACAGATCATAGGTGGCGGGTACAAAGCGAGGCATCAGCTGTTCGTTTTTTCTTCGAAAGTGATGCCTCGTAAAGCTTTCCTAAAGGACGGATTTAATCATCGTCTTCGTCGTCATCGTCCCGATAACGCTTGCGGTCCAGATCAACGCGGAGCCGGATTTCTAACTCCAGCAGCCGGTCGTGTAGCTGATCCGTTCGTTTGATGTAGTTGTTTAATCGTTTGAGGTACTCATTGAGGAAGTAGCCAACGATCACAATTAGGGGTGCCTGATTAACCAGGTTACCAATCATTTCTTGCATAAGGGTAGTTTTAGGGGTGGAATTGATCTCCCCAGGGATAGTGCCCGGGGTTTGCGGGCCGGTTGCCCATCTGGTGTTTTTTTCGCCTGGCTCGTGCCTGGCGTTTGCGTTCCCGCAGGATGAAAACCAGCGGGAACAATCGGCGGAGAAATAAGAACATAAGGACTATTTATTAACCTACCATTCCGATCAGAGGAATTCGGGATCCGGTACCGGCGAAACCATTACGCTTGTACCGGCTGCCGTGCTTCTGGGTTAGGTAGTAGTCGACGGTATCGCCAAAGTGCGGAGCTAACTCCTGTGGGCCGGATCTATTTTCAGCATCTTTATTTTTGGTAAAGTCTGGATCCATGGGTGTGCGTTGCATCGATGTGACCACGACACGGCCCTTCTTGGGATGAAAGCGTACTTTGGGCAAATGGGTCTTCGTTTCCTTCAGGATATCGTCAATAAAGAAGTGCTTATCCTTGTGGAGCCAGTTGAAGCTTGTGGCTTTCAAAACCACCTTCCAGCCTTCTTTTTGGAATACTTCGGCAAAAACTGAAAACTGAGTGGTGGTCGACTGTGCGGATTTCGATTTCGCGTTCCGGTCCCCGTACAGATGCAATTCCTTGCGGCGGTGGTTTTTGTACTGATCCAATACTTTAAAAGCCAGCTTTTGGACCAGGTTGATCTTATCCTTTACGTCGGGCTTCACAAAGATTGCATCGATGCAGTTTTCCTGAAGAGCCAGCGTCTCTTGCCAAACCGTACACGAAGTAAACCCGGCGTTGGCATCCATGGAAACGGCCAGTACCTGGTCGGTACGATAGTCGTTCTCTGTAATCACCCACAAACCCGTTTCATCGTCAAGTTCATAGTTTTGAGCAGCCAGGTTGAAGTGCTTATCTGTCGACAGACTCGGATAGAAGGTATTCGGCACTTCGGTGAGCCGCTGATTTAAGTATTCGACTGCGAACTCGAGTTCCGGAGTAGTACGCTGAGCGTTCTCTAAATACCCAGCGGGAAGGAAGGGATTTTCAAAGGCTGTCGTCTCCTGAAAGTAGTATTTGTTGGGAAATTGTTTGGCCAGCTCTTCGAACTTGTACACCCATTGCCCTTCCTGATGCCAGGGATTCGAAGAGAAATACATGAACGAGTTATTTAAATGGCTGTCGAACGTTAAGGGTACCCGACCCACCGAAGGCACGAGAATCTTGTTTACCCAATCTTCTTTGAACCAGGCGGCTTCGTCAATGAAGGCCTGGCTGTTATTGGAGCCACGGTTTGTATTAGGCCGATCATAGCTTTGCAGCTGCAGAGCGTAACCCGTGATGAACGTGATCAAGTTGTCATACTTTTTAGGGGCATACGCGGGCTTTGGCCAGTGTCCGGGCGGTTTCTTGAACATGACGAAATTACCCCGGCCAGTCTTTGGATCATAAGGCCTCCAGCCGTATTCAGCCCACACTTTATCCGATTGCTCGAGCAGAATTTCCAAGCAGGTAGCAAACGACACAGCCGCAAAAACGGACTTCGCCCGGGGCAAAACGCGGGCAGATTCTCCAATGCACCGAAGCAACGTATTTGTTTTACCAGAAGCACGGCCAGCAATGAGAGCTTTATTCTGTTGACGTGCTCTCAGGAATTGCAATTGTGCCCGACTCACTCGGATTTTCTGAGTGTTGGGCGGCATCGTCCGAGGTTTGCTCGGTTGAATCTGCTTCTGTGACTTCTTCATAGGTGGTATCTTCGATGGCTTCGTATTGGAAATGCGTGACTACGTCGTAGGCTTTCGGATCATCCGTTTGCTCCGGATCCGGCTCATACAGGTTATTGAGCTTGTTGATCTGGTTCATGATTCGCTCATAATTGCCCAGATCGGCGGGAAGGTCCATGCCGGACTCAGGATCCGTGCCCGGGCTCAGGCACATCGATGCGGCACGCTGGAGCTTTTCGATTTGAAAGCTTCGTTCGGCTTTCCGGTGGATTTCGATGGTGCTGCCGTAGAGATCAGCGGCCTCATTGACCACCCGGTTGGCCATCTGCTTGGAAACTTTATACCGAGTCATCACATACTTGACGACGTCCGATCGGGTGTATCCGTCATCGGCCAGCTTGTCCTGGATGTCTTCGTACCGGCTCAGATACGTCATCTCTTCTTCAGACAGGATCATGTCTCCTGTGTAGTAGAGTTTGTACTTGTCGAGTTTCTCGTTTTTCATAAGGGGGGTATTTTTTGAAGGAAAATGTAAGCACCGACAATGGCCACGACCCGCCAGGCCCAGCGTTCGACGTTAGCCCAGGTGAGCTTGCTTCGAGTCTTTTCAAAGAGCGTATGTAGCTCGACGTAGGCCCGCTCCTGCTTCTGGTTTTTGTCCTGGAGTTTGAGGTTGTCAGCTAGTAACCCGAGCTTTTCCGTACTCCAGCTCACTCGCTGGCCGGTCAGCTGCTCGATGCGGAGTTTGGCGATTTCAAACCGCATGAGTGAGTCCAGGATCGCGTTGGCATGGGAAGCGAACTCTTCGACTTCCCGGAGCGAGTCACTTTTTGCCGGTGATGTAGCGATTGACTGCCCGTATAGATTGTTGCTGGGAAAGGTTGCGAATGCTATCAGACTTAATGCGAGAGCGTAGAAGTAGGTTTTCATCCTGTTTTTCAGAAATGATGATGTCTTTACTGGCCAGTTTGCCAGCGTAGTGAAGGGAATCCTGATAGGCCTGAGCACGCTCAGCCTGATCCCGGGCCTCAGTGAGTTGTGCACGGTAGGACCGCTTACAAACCAGGTAAGTGGCTCCGGAGCCAATGCCCCCTCCAATCAGTAGACCCACGGCGGCCCCAAGTGCGAGAATGCCCTTAAAATCAAATTTCATAGTTCAACGGCGGCGTTTACTTCGGGGGAAGTGATCAGACAGGGGGAGCTGGATCCGTGAAGGGGCTTGTTGGCCAAAAGGCGGCCCATGTTGAGCAGTCTCGTTTTAGAGTACACACAATCATTTTGAAAGGCCTGAACGATGTTTACCCCACGCAGTAGGAGCGGCCCACTGCAGTCATGGGAAACGGCCGAAGTAGTATTATCCGAGGCAGCATTGGAGACCAGGCCTTTGCACTTGATTCGAGTATCTTCCAGAATTAGCGTAATGGCTCCGGCCGTACGGATGGCTCCCCGCACCAGGTCGGTAGTCAAGTTACAGCGAATGAGTTTTTGAATAACGCCAGAAGACGGAGCACCAGCCCCCCAATAAGCATGGCTGGGGGATTCCATCGTACACTCAATAAAGGTTGCGTTTGAGCCGATGTAGCTAATGGCAGGGCCACTGATCCGGGCACCTCGAACCGTTAATTCGCCTGCGGTATCACCTGTCCAGAACGTGGTACCCCCTACTCTATACGAAATGATCTCTTCAGCATCGATGGTAAGTTTGGTGGATCCAGACCATATCTCAACCGTCTGATCATTGGCCTCGATACGTCTTGCCTGAATGTAAACGGTAGAGTTGGCCATGCCCATCGTGATGGCGTAGTCTCCAGTGGTTTTGATCGTATCGAAATTATAAAAGGCAGCCCGGCAATTGGAAGTACTCAATTCACCTTGAATGGCGGCACTCCCCGTAAAAATTACAGAAAAGCCGTTTCCATTGACGTTAACCCCATTTTTAGGGTAAAGCCGCTCGGTAAGGTTATCCTGAAGGATGATCATGTCACCGGCTACGGCTTTTAAGTAAGCCAGGTAATATGACGAGTACGGCGTTGGTACCCCTTCGTGCAACAGGATCACTTTCGTGTCCGGACGAAGGTACCGGCGAAGTACGGTTTTGATAGTTTCCCGGAGGTGTTGGGGCTTAATATCCTGATTATTGCCATCAGGTAGCTGCCGGTCAATTTCAGCCTCCAGATCAATCAGGGGATTAAGGTGTTTAGGGGAATCGGCCATAGGGTCTTTTTTAGGCCAATATTCTTACCTTATAAGGCGAGCGGAAAGGACGGGAAATAACGAAGGCTCTGAGATAGCCTCAGGGCCTTCGTTATTTCTTAGCTGTAAACAACTGGAGTATCAGGACAAAAATCCCAAATTTTACCTATATCATCAGCATCCATCCAAGTGACCATGTCATTAATGATGCTATCGATCTTTGAATATACTCTAAGCCTGAGATTATCACCTGGCAAAACATCTTCTACTTGATAGATTACAGCATCAACTAGTTCCAAATTCCTATCTACATAATTGGTTTCAAATGCGAGATTCACTCCTGAAAATCTACCAGCCACACTTGGATAAATTATTCCATCAAATTTCCTTCCAGTATTGTCATATGTACTATTAACATATAATTCGTAAAGTGCTGTAGTTAGCTTATAGTAATATCTGTTTTCATCATTTACCTCTTTTAGAAACCATTCCGACATATAATTATCTAAAGCATTGGTATGCTGTCTCTGACTAGTAAACCTCATTGGGTCATCCCGCAGCATTTTTAATATTCCAGATTTTGATTCATGTTGCCCCAATGATTCTACTATTTTGTTGTAGCCCAAGGTCACTAAATGTAATTCATCCGTGCTATTTTCTTTAGGAGCAAATATTGATCTTACTACATAGTCACCCTTTTCAGGTCTTATCTCAAAAACACCAATTGCACTATCATCACTACCATAGAAGACGGGTTTTTTCAATGTGTTACATCTCCCTGGTTTACAAAACCTTTCTAATATATTTTTACAAGGGTATGAAAAGCGTTTCGGATGACTAAACTCTTTTTGCACTTCTTCTAGCCCTTTTGCTGTGTAAGATTGAGCTCTATAAACTGGCATTGGATCTAATTTGTAATTTGTAACCCGAAATTCTGCACTTACTAATAGCTCATTAAGCGGCAAGACGAAATATTCAGCGGGCTGTCTCGTATCTCTCGCTAATTGAAGTATGCGGTCTAGGTATGCTTTTTCTAGAGTCGTCATGTCTGTGTGGTTAATAATTACATAAAAAATCCCAAAGTATATATACACACTTTGGGATTAAGGTTATCAAACGAAAATATAAAGCTACTCTTTCCGGCTCAGATAGCCCATCGTAACCAGGTCGCTTACAATTTGAGCGTGGTCACGGCTGGTGATAAGCGTGCCGTAAAACTCGTGTACTCGGATGATAAAATCATCCAGGAACGCCTCCAGCTCCTGATCAGCCGCGAATCGGCTGCCATTGCGAAGGTCTTCTAGTATTTCGGTTGGGGAATTACCCTTGAGTAATTCCCCGAATTCGGTTTCGTATACCATTAGGCCGCTAATTGATTGATGCGGGTTTGAAGGTAATTAATAATTTCGGGCTGTTGAAATTTCTGCAGGCTTTCAAAGTTGGCTTCGGCCCGGGTTACTTGCTTCTTTTTTGAGTACTCAACCAGGTTGTGCAAAAACAGGATCCAGTTGGAAATCTTTTCAAATTCTACCGTTCCTGAATGCTGGCGAAATTCAATCGTCTTGTGGCGAAGGTAGGCCTGCAGGTTGATTTTTTGAAACCGGGTGTGCTGGAGGTTAATCAGCTCCCGGATGGTGTTGGCTTGTCCAACCCGTCCAGCTAGGATAATTACTGACTGGCAGTATCTATTTGAATCTTCTCGGCGGCTTAGGGGCATAAAACTATCAATAATGCCTTCGTAATGAGCGTAATTGATAACCGTATTTTTCAGCTGGTCAATTCCGAACCCTTCTGCGTCAAAGTGAATGTGAAGGCCGCAAGTCTTATTGATTTTTGCCCGTAGCTGGCTTAACACCCTGCAAACTGTCTTTACTTGCTCCAGCCCGGTTAAGCCTTCTAAAATCGGGCTTACTAATTCGAAAGTATCCGTTCCCTGTACGCTTGAGTCTGATACCGTTTTCCAATGGCTACGGGTGCTGTGGTTGTATCCTTCGGTCCAGCACTCGATCCCTGCAGCTCTTAACGCGGTTGCCAGTTGTACGGGGTTTACGCCGTGGGCTTCAATTTCAATTCCAAACTTCCGGTTGAAGGTCGTGAAGGTGAAAGCCTTTTTGCTAGTTACTCGTTCGGGCCAGTATTTAGCGAAAACGTTTTGTACAAATCCGTAATTACCTCCTGTCAGGTCGGCTACCTCTCTACGGGTTAATCCGAGGGCCAAAAGCTGGCGGATTTTTTCGGTTTTCGTTAAGGTTGCGTTTCCTAAAATTACTTGCGTATTCATCTGATTTACTGCGTGTTATATTGTTCATTTGATGATTCAAAGCACGCACTTTCCTGCCCGGAATGCAAGTCGTTCCGGCACTTTATTTTCAGATAAATGTCTGGTTTTCTGGCGGTTATAATTAGGCAACTAAGGACCAAGCTTCTTTATACGCATCAAGCCGACACCTGGCCTGATTACGGAATGATTTCGACTCTTTATTGTTCAACTTGTAGGTATAAGAGTACTTGTTCCCTTCTACGATCTCGAAAAATTCGATGGAGTAACCCGACTTATGATTCATAGTTTGAATCAGAACTTTTTTAGCTTCCATTGTTAATGAATTAGCCCGGGGCGTTGGCCCCGGGCGATTCTTATTTTCCTTCTAACTGATCGTATAAATTTTCCTGCTCTAAGAATTCTCGAAAATCGATCTCTTTACCTGAAGCTTCGTAGCTTTTAAAGGCCGGGGTTTGCATGATCACCAGGTTGCTTTGTAAGTCTGCTAGCTGGTTAAGCTTCGTACTCATCTGAAGGTTAAAATCTACATCTTCAAAAAAGTACTTGTTGGGGTTAGCCAGGCTTAATTTGATTTTTTCGATTCGGGCTTGAGTTTGCTCTGGGGTCAGGGTTTTTAAAAGGCTAGTATTCATTGTGTTGTGAAAAATTTAGTTCGGGCTGCAACCCGGTCAACCTCCGTGGTTGACAATTCAAAGGTACAGCTTTTTTCCAATATTGCAACACAAAAAAGGAAATATTTTTAGAGATTTTTACTCACGATTTTTTAGCACCAATTGCTCCAGCCATTCAGTCGGATTTTCTTTTGATTCAATGATGGCTTTTACTTCAGGCAGGATTCTGAAGGTTTTTGTTACCCGAACCTGGCTAGGATCTTTTGGCGTACGCCCGGGGCTTTTAGGTGGTTGATGGGGCTTGCCCGTTTCTTTGTTGTAGCCTTTCATATATATTTGCAGAGTTGTGAAAGTGCCCTCCCCTGCAAGGGAGGCTTTCTGCCCGGGGTCTGCAAACTACCGGGCTTTTTTATTGCCTGTTGAGAAAAAACACCCCCGCCAGCAGAGCCAGCGGGGTGTAAGCACTTTGAACATTAAACCATTAGGCAGCAAGGCCTGATGGGTATCTTTTGTTCCGGATTAGCTTCAAGTCGTTTAGCTCCGGAATGATTACTACATCTTCTTCAGGAATGATCCCGCGTTTGATCCAATTATAAACCGTCTGAATATTATCGATGCCGTACGCTTTCTGGTACCGGCTTACGGTCAACCACTCAGTGAGCGGGTAGATTTTCCCTCCGTATTTAATCTCAGCTTCTTCTTTTAAAACGTTTATGCCTTCGCCGATAAAGTCGACCTTCTGCTCGGCAAAGTCGAGAATATCAGAACTGTACTGCTGCTGCTGCTCCGGGGTCAATGAGTCCAGGAATGAGAATGCTTCCTGCTGAGCCTGGAGGCCTTCCTCTTTCGTCTGAGCTTCCAGAATGCGGGTAAAGTAGGTTTGAAGTTGTTCTTTGATATTCATTGTTTTTATGGTTATGGGAGGGTTTCCCCTCCCGTTGGTTACTTGCCTTTGCCTCTGAGCTTTTCGAGTTCGTCTAGGTACTTTTTAAGTCTTTCGAGTAAGCCGTCTATTTTCTCTTGGTCTTTGGGGTCGGCTACTGCTAAAAACCGCTTTGTGGTGTTAATTAGTAGCTCCCACTTTTCTTCATCTGACATTGCTTATTGGTTTAATGTTCGATACAAAGATAAGGTCTGTTTAGTTACTAAACAAGTCTTTTTGAAGATATTCAAAAGAAATCCTCTGATTTGATAGTCAGAGGATTAATAAATTAAATACCTGCTTTAGTTTAGATTTTTCGGTACTCATTTTTTTGAAAACCCGACTTCGTGTGATCCAAGACCCATTCTTCGGAGTAGCCGTGCTCAGGAGTCTTATTGATTTGTACCGTAAGCGTGTTGTTGGGTTCGTCTATAGCCAGCACTTCGCACTCTCCGATAAACCACATCGATAGAAACTTAAGACCTACTACAATTTCAATGGTAACGGGGACACCGGCCAGATCAGCCATACTTCGCCAGCTCCAGTGGCTTACCTCGTGCCAGCGTTTTTGGTCAACCATGGCTTGGATGGTGTTCCGCTCAACTCCGATCACATTAGCTAGATCATCCGGGAATTTACCATTGATGGCTCCGCTCTCTGAGGCTGATTTGTAGCGAAGCATGAATTCGCTGATTTGTTTTTTTTGGTCGGTGGAAATGGGTAAGTAGCTAGGCATTGGATTGTGTGTTGAAAAAACGAAATACTTTAATGATCATCTCCAGCGGCCAGAGAATAACTATCGCAAAAAGTGAGTAAAAAGTGGCGAGCGGAATCCAGAAAAAAACGGCCAATAAAATGTTCGTAGCCCTGATCATGATTGATTTTTAGGTATCTTTGCACTGTCTGAATTCACCGCTAAGGCGGCGGGTTTTAGCCTCCGGCTGGTAACCGGAGGCTTTTTTGTTTTAGAGCATTTGCCACCAGGCGACAAATTTTTCGGCTAAGGCTTCAGCGGAATAAGCGATGGCCAGAAAGGCATAGGCAATAAGGAGCAGCAGCCCTGCTCCGAGAAGTAGGTTGATCATGGTTGTCTGAATTCGATTTGGGTTTTAAAGAGCCTTGGTTGGTAGAGTCAAGGCTTAAAGAACGAAGGGGGTAATTTTGAGATCCACCAGGGCTTTGTCGATTTTACCTAGTAGCATGTTATCGGGCCTGTAATGAGTCCGGCCCAGCCAGATCGTCATGGCTACGCTGAGCCGCATACTAAACTTGTACTCATTGCTGGGCTTTCGCTCAGACCAGGTATGAACTCTCCTTTCAAGTTCGTCCGAGTACTCGGCCAGGGCAATCTCGTCGGGTCGGAAAGTGTATCCGCTTTCAAAGTCTTGCTTACGGTCATGGCAGATAGCGAATAGGCTGGCGAATTCTCTTACCGTTAGCTTGAGATCAATTTTTTGGATCATTTGCCTTCCAGAGTAAAGTAAGTCCGAACTGTTGATTTACGGCCTCAATCGCGTTTACGTAGGCCTCATACTTCGTTTGATCGAAATCATGGATTTGCGTGGTAAGCCTTAAAAGCCGGTCTACAAACTGCGAACCCAAATCGCACTGTTCCATAACGTTATGGCTGGCCTGCTCCCCTTCAATTTGCGACCACATATTCTTGTAGGTGTACCGCTCAAGTGCCTTTTCCAAATTATTGACGGCCCCTTTTACTCCTTGATCATATAGGGAGGTATCTTTCATTTCATCCAGCCGATTGATAAAAGAAGTTGAAAGAAAGGTAAGCTCTAACGCAACTGTTAATTCTCTCTTTGAAAGTGCCCGGGGGCCATTGTTAATCTTTTTGGGCTGACTCCTCCGTTGGATCCTGTTTTTAATTAGTACCTCCATCAGCTGTGATTTTTGCCCGTACGTGTCACTGGGGAGTTGGTTAGATCCGAAACCGATCCGCGAAAGGTCCAATGCTGAATGATTCATAAATTATTTTTACTGAGTGAATTACTAAAAAATAGTTAGTTGACTTCCTTTGACTTCTTCAGGGATATTTATTCGAAAAACCTTATCTCCCTGATAGCTGAGCCAACAATCGTCCTTTTTGATGTAGCCGTTTAAGTAGGAAAACTGATGCTCTGCTTTCATCACCTTCTGACCATTTGCGAGATACGTTCGTAAGTGAATACACCTGATGTAATAGCATCGCTGGCCTGGCCAAGTATCCTTCAGGAAATAGCAGTCTTTTCGATCTTCGGGTAAGTCGGAGGTGATTCTTTCGACTATGAAAGGGCCAGTGTTATAGCTGGTTTTGACCCAATCGCCCACTTTAATTTGATATTCGGAGGGGGAATCCATGGCTTAGTTGTTGTCGATATCGATCCAACCTTTGCCTTTCACAAATTGAGCGATGCGTTTGCCCCGGGTACCGTTGTGGTTTTCAAAAATGGCCCCTTCTACTACTCGACCTTTCCAGCCATCGCAGGCTTCGTGCTCGATTCTGTATTTCCAGTACTGAAGCCAGTAAGCGGAGTTACCATGCTGCCACTTGCCACGGTACCGGACGTCGCCGCTGTAGAAGGGTCTTTTGTTGCCGTCCACGAAATGAACGATGGCTACCAAGCTGGCTTCGGCCTTAAGGGCTGTAGCGTCGAAGGCGGGTTTTTCTTGTCTGTTACTCATTGGTTTGGGTTTTTACTTTTTTGTCTGAATTCGTTTTGTGAAACCCTCGGTTTTAGCCGGTGCCTGGCTAACTGCTGAAGCTGCAGTGAGGAATTTCTCGTGGATATTTTGACCGTATCGCTTCATTTGCTCCTCGAGGTAACGGAAAGCCTCGAGGTAGGTCTTCGCCTGCAGACGTTTCGGTGCTCGGCCGTGCAGGTGTTGCTGGAGGTGGCGAATGGCCAGGCTCAAACGTTGGGTTACGTAGGCCGTCCGGTAAGCGGTACGATTGGCAGCCAGCCAGTTATCTGTGTTGCGGAAACCGCGTTGGTTTTCTTGGCAGAAGTAGCCGGATCCTGGTTTGAATTTGCTGTACGGATCCGGAGGATATCGATCAGCGTGGCGTTGGTAGTACCCAGCGGCCAGCTCGAGTCGTTTGAAGAGCTCAGTTTGGTACTCATCCCACTCTTTCTCAGTGAAATCGACTTTGAAATTGCGGTACACCCCCTGGGCAATTTCCTGAAGGGCTTGATTCTCTTCAATTTTAGTGAAGCTTCGGCCGGAGTAGAGCAGCTGTTTGGCATATACCCAAAAACTGGTGAGGTACCCCTCGAAGATGGCCTGACGCTGAGCGGGTGTTCGCTGCCCTTTGGCTGGTCTGGAGTTATCCACAGATCCGGCCGCCGCCCCCCCGGCCCCCATTGTCACTGTGACACCTTGGTATTGAGTACCCGTTTCGGCTTTCAAGGGAGGCTGTTGCCGTTCGGTGTTGCCTTGATTTTTGTTGCCTTGTTGGGTGTTACCCTGATTTGTTGCCGTGTTATCCCCAAATCCACATCCTTTTATTGTTTCTGTTTTATTGTTACCTTGATTTATACTGGCATTATTAAGCGGCAAATTTTGCAAAATCAAGGTGGGAAGGCTGCTCGCAGGCATTTGAAAAACAGGCTTTTTCACTCGGCTTTCCCCATCCTTACGGCCAAACAGGATTTCTGTGGAAAGGTATACTTCGAAATCGGCCCGGGTACCCCGGAACTTACGTTTAGAGACCAAGCCAGCCTCCTGAAGCTTCACCAGATGTGTATAGGCAGTACGCTCACTGCAGCCCCACAGGTTCGCCAATTCAACCCGGTTAGTTAAAAAGCCCGGCTCCCCACCTTCGAAGCCCTTATCGCCTAACTTGCGATGAGTTTGGTGTAAATGGCCAATATACAGGCTAATAAGGTCACGGCCGGTTTTACGAACGCTGGTACTTACTTGCTTGGAGTGCAGTACTCGTTTCCGAGTACGGCCGTCTTTAAACGTCTGAATGATTTCTTCGGTGGGCTGCTGCTCATTAAGCTGATCAGCTAGGGTTTTCCAGCGGCTTCTGGCGGCTTGCGGGTCTGGGAAAGCGTACATAACTTACTTAGAAAATACTTACTTGGGTTGTTTCAGGGCTTTTTGGGGTTTCAGCGGCCAATAGTTTATCGATTTCGTTTTCACGCTGGATGGCTTTGGCTTTGGCGTAAGAGGATCCTGTTTTGAAGTATTCCTTCTGATGTATACGCATAGAAAGAGTCAACTCGAGTATTTCTTCTTCAGGGTGGGAATGAAGGACGATGGCCATTAAATCATCCAGGCGTTTCTCTTCAGTCTTGGCTAAATCTAACAAAGGTTTTGTTCGCCGACTGAAGTACATTTTTTGTGCTTTCCGGGTATTGGCTAACGCTTTTTTGAAAGCCTGGAACGTGCCGCTCGAGCAATCGAAAAGGTAGCCAGAAGTAAGACCCGGCACCAATTTCTCGTATGAAAAAATGAAGTTGTCAAAATCGGCTCCATCTCCATTTGTCAGGTAATATTTCTCACCATCCAGGCGAAAGTAAAACCCTTCAGGAACAGTAAACTGACCTTTGTTTTCGCTCTCGAGCTTGATTGGCTCGCGTACTTCAATCCAGTCTGGAACGTTCATGGCAAACTAAAAATTTAAAGTCCCCCCAAACCCCCAACCTTAAACGGTCAGGGGTATACGTCATTTTTGCTTTCGGGCTTCGGGCCTTACGGCGGTGGAAGCGGGATTTGGTCCCACGGCTGGTGCCTACTTCGGTGGTGCATGGAGTAGGATTCGAACCTACATACTTCAGTTATCCGCCAATAATGAAGGCCTACCACTCGGCCATCCACGCATTTGATTTGATAATTTTAAAAGTTAGCCCTCCGGGAATCCGGAGGGCTATAACCGGCAAAGAATTAACCCACACCTTTAACTATTAAACGTTATGAATTCAACCATAACCTTTAACTGTTCGGCAATTAGGATGTCCAATCCTAATCGTGGCTGGTACGGGAAACGATCCCGCTCTACCCTTCTGCCAACTACCCCTCCAGCCTTCTGCAAGCTCCCGTCGTTCCGGTCACCCAGCAGATAATGTTTTACAACTTTTCACGATCCAAAAGAACGCAGAACCGTAGTTTTTGAAAGGACAAGTTTGTCCATCACTCAGATGAGCCTGGTACCAGGTATCTGAACGTTTGTCGATGCCAGCGAGAATGACTTTGTAATGCTTCGATATCCCATCCATCCGGGATTCTTCCTGATACTGGATAAGCCTCCAGCAATCTATTCCATCAGCCCTTCGATACTGTATCCACTCCACATTCATTGCTCAAAGCAGTTCGGGTCGGTTTTAAGAATGTAGGTGAATACATAAGCCGCAAAGAGAGCTTGTGCGACTTGGGCGAATAATGATAACGTTTCCATACTTGGTGGTTAACCCACCCCTTTCTAAAACTTTGGACAATTCGAAATATGGCAGTTAGGGTGCCGAGTACTATACAGATTTCAAACATTAGGCCGCCTGATGGCAGTTTTCTAATTTTAAAAAGGGGACATGATTATTATCGAAATCCTCATGGGTGAACCCTAAGTACTTAACCAAACAGCTTCTGACCCAAGATGGCGTTTTTCGTAAATTATAGTCCTCTTGGGGAAGAATTGAGCGGGTAAACGTTTTAAGGAAATCATGCCGAACCAAGTCAGCATTTAACTCATTCCAGAGCTCCTTATTGGTTTCTTTCAGATGCTCGTAATGATCTTTGATGGTCGAAATACTGCCGTTCATACCTAAAAATCCGGTTTTCGGTTGTCTTTTTGTTGACTTGTTGCGTATCTTGTTACAACATTTGCAACGATTTCTGATTCAAATGTAACATCACTTTTTTAATATTGTCAAATATTGATGTAAAATATTTTTCTATGGAAGAACGAAAGATAGCTATAGGCCTGATTTTAAAGAGCCTATCTAAACAGAAGGGAGTATCTGTTAGTGATATTTCTAAAAGTCTTGGTGTTACAAGACAAGCAGTATATCATGTATTTGCTTCCAGACTGACCATGGAAGAAGATGAACTTGTACGCTGGTCAGAAATATTAGATACTCCAGTTGCCGAAATTTTAGACAGAGCAAATGGAAATTCCGACACAAGTAAAGTTAAGTCAAACGAAAGTTTGAATTTTGGCAATGAAGTAGTAGAAAGGTTTGAAGAGCACTTCAGGAAGATGGAAGAGTTCTACCATGAGCAGCTCCGAGCCAAAGATCAACAGATCGAGAAATTACTCGGTTTACTGGGAAAATCTGAGGGGTGTCCGGTAGCCAATTTGAACTCTGCAGAGTCAATTCAAAATGAGGTCGGCGTTGCTGCCTAACTCGTTTTTTTTTGGTTCGCGGGCACAAATTCGGGTACACCCCTGCTTACCCTTGAGGTAAGTTGGCTAACAATCAAATAGTTATTCTCCTATTTTCAGTTCTTGTAGGAGGCTCTAAGTCGTAATACAATGATTTACCGACTTTTTTGTTGTGTTTGGGGGTTTGTCAGAGTGGCGTCGTAGACGTAGAACCGGAGATGTACCGATTGCAAATCGGGGCGAGCGGGGTAAGTTCTTTTCTTGCTAAGTTAACTCGTCTAGTACAATACGTTTGCATCAGATTAACTTTAATAGTCCTATCGCTTCTACCCCTCCCCACCCCATTGGGGCCATAATTAACCGATCTGGGGAGTGGGTATTTCCCGACTATCGTTCTACTTTTTATTAAGTCATCAAAACACAAACCATTCACTATCAAATACTTATATCTAAAATCTATCCTCTATTTCCTATTCTGGTACGTCTGTTTATAGATAATGGTCATGTAGTTTAATCCTCAACGCTACTTAAAGCCCTTAAAGCCATGGAAAATGTAAATACGATGACGACTGGAACCGGAGCGGTGACGGGCGTATTCAATAATACAAAAGATGCGGAAAACGCGTATAACGCCCTGATTAATCGGGGTTATTCGTCGAATGATATATCGGTACTGATGTCGAACGCGACGCAGGAAAGTTTCCGTACGAGCGATCATGAATCTGAGCTAGGCAACAAAGCCATGGAAAAAGCGGGTATCGGTTCCGCCATTGGTGGCACCGCCGGTGCCATTCTCGGAGCCATTGCAGCGATTGGTACCGTGGTAGCTTTGCCGGGTTTGGGTCTGGTCGTAGCTGGTCCTCTGTTGGCGGCTCTTACAGGTGCCGGAGCGGGTGGTTTGACGGGTGGTATCATCGGTGCCCTGGTCGGCTCAGGTATTCCGAAAGAACGGGCGGAGTACTACGAAAGTAGCATCAAAGAAGGCGGTATTGTCATTGGCGTAACGCCAAGAACCCAGGAAGAACGCGAAGTGATCGCAGACGAACTGGAATCCCACAACGGACACGAAATCCACGGGAAAGCAGTACCTACCACGTATTAAGAGTTTTTAGTCTATCCAACCCATGAACAGAAACGCCGTTGCAGTATACTGCAACGGCGTTTTATTTGGTGTATGGTATGAATAGGTTTGATGGCGTTTAAAGTTTAAGAAGGGTTGACTAGAGTTTAAGGTTTGATTAAGTTTGAGTTTCATGTATCTCAAGGCATTACTAAAACAAATCCCTTCTCAAATCATTTAAACGTATTGCAAACATTAAACCAACATCAAACTTTAAATCCAATCAAACTTCTATCAGACCTTAAACCCTGCCCCTCCTATCCCCGCTTCGGTTCCGTTCCCCGGAAGGTGTCGAGCTTGTCGTATTTCTGTAGTTTGACGGGTTTGCCTTCCCGGGCTGACTGGTAGATGGCTTCCATGATAATGTGATCCTGAAGCCCTTCTTCGCCCGGCGTGAAGGGTTTTTTATCCTGCTGAATACAGTCCGAGAAGTGGTCCATTTCCAGAGCAAACTGGTTTTTCTCCGCGATCTTCGGCTCTTCGTTGTACTCCACGGGGCCTTCGGCGTGCGACTGCTTCATCGACAGACCTTTATAAGCAAAGGCGGGTTGCATACTCATCCAGCCCTTTTCGGCCAATACTTTGTAGGTACGGTTTTCGTGAGCGGCGTAGGCGGTCGCACAATTGGCGAGTACGCCGCTGGGGAAACGCATTTGCCAGGTCACATTTTCTTCCACTTCCTTAAACAACGGATCGCCGGGCGTGGAGTACTGGTACCCCATCACCTCGGTGGGCTCTTCGCCTAAGGCGTACCGAATGGTGTTCAGACAGTACAATCCAATGTCGGGTAAGGACCCACCGCCAGCCAAAGCTTTCACATGACGCCAGTGCGAAGGATTGGCCGTGTACTGAGCATTCGTTGCTTCAATGAATTTTACCTTACCGAATTTCTTCTGACGGATCGAATCGCGAATCATGGCGTGGTAAGGCTCGTACTGAATCCGGTAGGCAATCATCAGTTTGCGGTTGGCCTGTTTGCAGGCTTCAATCATCTGACGGCATTCCTCGGGCGTATTGGCCATGGGCTTTTCGCACAGAATGTGTTTACCCGCCTTGGCTCCGCGAATGGTGTACTCGGCATGCAGTCCGTTGGGCAGTACAATGTAAATGGCCTGTACCTCCGGGTTATCTTTTAGCTGATCGTAGGTCTGGTAATTGTAAATGTTCTTTTCCGGAACGCCGTACTGTTTTGCCACTTTCAGGGCCTTTTCCCGGTTACCACTAACCAGAGCCGTCACTTTCGACTTTTTGCACTGAGCCAGAGCAGGCAGGATTTCATCGAGCGACAAGTGCCCCAGACCTACAATGGCGTAGCCTACGCGTTGTTCTTCGGGTTGCGGACTAGGCGTGGGGCCAGCGGCCTGCTCGGTTTCTGCCTTCCAGGCCTCCAGTTCAATGGGTTGTTCGGGTTTGGAAGGATCCGTATTTTTAGCGGGCGGCGAAGTGGGCTTCACCCCATCGGTTTTGCCCTGACCTAAGCTGATCTGACAGGCGGCTAATCCCCCCGCAATGCCCGACAAGGCGAGTCCCTGACCCGCCCGGCGTAAGAACAATTGGCGGGACACCGTTTTCTTGTCAGCCAAAAGGTCAGACAACATGGAATCTAAACTTTTCATGGTATACGTGCTATACGTGAGTTGGATAGTAAGCTTTATGCTGAGAAAAAAATGTGCCCATTGGGAAGGAGATTTGAGGTTTGAGATTACTGGAATTTGAAGTTTGAGCTTGGAATAGTTTAAGTAGTGTTTGAGGTTTCATGGAAGGATTGTAAGGGTTTTGTTTATAGCTGGTTATACGTTTTTTGACTGGACTGCTTTTCTCTCTTTAGCTATTGATCTTTGTGGATGGTCTGATGAGTGAGCGTTCGGGCGTGAATCTATGTAAGGCTTTGGAATCGGGGTTTGTTCATCTCGTTTCCCAGTTAACAACTCATAAAACCCGGCGGTACGTATAGTTATTTCCGAACGAACAGGCACAAAAAAAACGAGAGGTGTCGGACCTCTCGTTTGGGAAAAGCGGGCCTTCCAAAAAAAGGACATCCACCTTTCAATCTCAATTTCTATTACTCAGCCGTAGCCGTCGTATTCACGAACGATTCCGCCAGCATCGTTAACTTCTGATCGGTGGCTTCTTCTTCCTGCAGGTTGGCATGGAGCAGACGAGCGGCTTCTTCATAACCTAGAATTTTCGCCCAGGCTACCAGCGTTCCGTAGCTGGCAATTTCGTAGTGCTCTACCTTCTGACAGGCGGCAATGATACCGGCGTCACGGGTCAGACTACCACTTTGCGTTTCAGCAACGATGTCTTCGCCTTCGTCTACCAGTCCGGCCATTGCCTGGCATTTTACGCCTTCCGCTTCCAGACCCAGCGAAGAGAATACCTGATTCAGACGCTGAATCTGTCCTTCCGTTTCGGCCAGGTGCGTACGCAGACCTCCTTTGAGTTCATCCGTCGTCGCGGCGGTTTCCATCTCGGTAAGAGCCGTCGTCAGTTTGTTTTCAGCCCAATAAATATCTTTCAATTGAGCAACGAATAGTTCTGAAAGGCCCTCGGCCTTGTCCATTTGAAAAAGACTAGCAAGACTTGCCATAATAAAATACGTTTGGGTTGATTATACGCTACGTATATACGAAAACCATATACCAATCCGCGGAGGGGCAAGCCAGCCTCACCTTCGAGTAGCCGCTTCCCCAGAAGTGTGGAGCAAAAAAAACGGCTTCCCGAATGTATTCCGGAAAGCCGTTACCTATTGTTAATCAGATCATTACTCGTTCATAGCCCGTGAGACGGTAAGCTCTTCGGGCTTCTGCGGACGGGGTTCTTTTTTCTGAAAACGAGCGATAATTCGGTCTACTACCAGATATACGGAAGGTACGACGAAGAGCGTCAGCACCAGCGAACTCGTCAGACCACCAATGATGACCCAGGCCATACCATTTTTGGTTTCGGCCCCTGCCCCACTGGCTAATGCAATCGGCAACATACCGAAGATCATGGCCAGCGTAGTCATCAAAATCGGACGAAGACGTTCCTTACCCGCTTCCACCAGAGCCGCAACTACTTCTTTTCCTTCGGCTTTCAGGTGGTTGGCAAAGTCTACGATCAGGATGGCGTTTTTCGCGACCAGACCCAACAGCATGATCATACCTACAATCGAGAATACCGTTAAGCTTTCCATCGTCAGAGCCAGAGCCAGCAAGGCACCAATCAGAGCGACGGGAATCGAGAACAATACCACGAACGGATACACGACGCTTTCGTACAGAGCCACCATGATGAAGTACACCAGCAGGATAGCCATGATCAGAGCCAGTCCCAGACTACCGAAGGCATCGGACTGCTGTTGCAACTGACCGAGGTACTGAACTGAGATTCCTTCACCCAGTTTGACATTGGCCATTTTCGCCTGAATGTCGGCCCCTACCGTACCCACCGGACGTCCGACGACCTGCGAGTTGATGGTAATCGAAGACAGACGGTCGTTCCGTTCCAGTACACTTTCTCCAATCCGTTCGTCTACCTGAGCAAATTGCGACAACTGGAAGGTACGTCCCTGGTTGTTGACGAACAGCAGGTTTCCTACGTCATCCGCACTACTGCGGTTGAATCGGTCGAGATTGACCAGAATATCGTACTCGTTCCCGTTCTGTTTGAACTTGGCCCGGTCATCGCCCCGGAAAGCCGTTTGCAGGGCCATTCCTACGTCCGAAGCATTGATACCCAGTTGGGCCATTCGCTCCCGATTCAGTTTGATGGATACTTCCGGTTTTGGATCTTTCACGGAATACTTCACATCCTGCGTACCCGGCGTGGATTTTACAATATTCAATACCTGAGCGGCCGCTTTCCGGATGGAGGGCATATCGGTACCCTTCACGGCAATCTGAATGGGAGCTTCGGAAGAACCAACAATACCTACGGGGCTTACGGTTACTTTCACCCCCGGAACCTTGCCGATTTCTTTCTTGATTTCAACCCCAAACTCATCCGTCGTGTACGTCCGCTCTTTTTTATCGACCAGCTTGACGTTAATATCGGCCAGGTTACTGTTTGACGTGGAGGATAGGGCGTTACTTGTATACCCTACGTTCGAGAAGACGTTCGTTACGCCGGGATGTTTCAACAGAATCTGTTCGGCTTTCTGTACGGCTTCGTTCGTCTGGTAAATGGAAGCAGTTGGGGCTAACTCCAATTGCACGGCAATTTCCCCCTGATCGGATTGAGGCATGAAGGCCGCTCCAATAAAGCCCGCTGGTACCAGTGCAATTGAACCGACAAACAACAGAATGACGATGATAAACACCCAGCGTTTGTGACCCAGGGCTTTTTGCAGTACACCACCGTAATAAGCAATGATCCGGTCGATGAAGCGTTCAAAACCGAGGTTGATTTTACCCCAGAGCGTATTTTCTTTCAGGTGCTCCAGCTTGCCGAAACGCGATACCAGCAACGGCGTAATGGTAAAGGATACCACTAAACTCATCAGCGTCGAGAATACAACGACCAGAGAGAATTCGCGGAGGATGTTACCGATCAAACCACCCGTCAAGGCCAGCGGTACGAATACCACGACGTCCACCAGGGTAATGGCCAGGGCGGTAAACCCGATTTCGCTCCGTCCGTCGATAGCGGCCTGTCGTCGGTCTTTACCCATTTCCATGTGTCGGGTAATGTTCTCCAGAATTACAATGGAGTCATCGACGAGGATACCCACCACCAGCGAGAGTGCCATCAGCGTCATCAGGTTCAGCGAGAATCCTGACAGATACATCAGCATAAACGTCGGCACAATGGACGAAGGCAGAGCCACCAGTACGAACAATGACGACCGGAAGCTGTGCAGGAACAGCAACATCACGACCGATACAATCGCCACGGCCAGGAATAAATCGTCCACTACGGCCTCAGCTGAAGCCAGCGTATACACCGACTGATCCGCCGCAATATTGAATTTAAGGCCGATGGAAGCGTACTGTTTTTCCAGTACCCCGATTCGCTCGCGTACGAGTTCACTCACTTCTACGGCGTTCGCATCACTCTGTTTCAGTACCTGCACCCCGATGGAAGGAATACCGTTGATGTGGTTGATGGCCGTTTCTTTGGCCGTTCCGTCCACGACTTCGGCAACATCCCGTAACAATACATCACCACCGCCGGGCGTATTACCGCTGGCGAGTCGACGAGCAATGATCAGGTTACGCATTTTTTCCACCGACTGTACCGTGGCGTCGAAGTGAATGGAATACTGCGACTGTTGCGTTTCAATCTGACCCGCCGGATAACTGGCGTTGGCGTTGTAAACCGCCTGCGATACCTGACCGATGGAGATGCCATAGGCCCGTAATTTCACGGGATCGACATTGACCTGAATTTCTCGTTCGGCACCACCAATCAGGTTGATCTGACCTACCCCGGCTACGTTGGAAAGCTGGGGCTTGAGTTTTTCGTCCAGCAGATCGAACAGTTGCGTGGGCGACAACTTGGCCGTAACCCCCATCCGGAGGACGGGTAATTCGTCCGTGGAGAATTTATTGATAATCGGATCGTCCACATCTTCGGGCAACAGCGAGAGAATCTGGTTGATTTTCCGCTGGGCATCCTGTTGAGCCAGGTTCACGTCGGCTCCGTTTTTGAGCTGAAGTACGACAGAGGAAACCCCTTCCTGCGAAGTAGATTTGATCCGATCAAGGCCTTCGAGTGAAGAAAGTGCGTCTTCGATGCGTTTGGTCACGTTGGTTTCCACTTCATCGGCGGCAGCCCCCCGATATACCGTAGAAACACTGATGACGTTCGCCTCGAATTTAGGCAGCAGGTTGTAAGACAACTGCTGGTAACTGATGACCCCAAAGAGGATGAGTACCGTAAAGATGGTAGTCACCAGCAGAGGTCGTTTTATGGCTACTTCGGTTATCGACATTTCTTTTTAGTTTACTGTTTTCAGTTTACGATTTTCAGTTTTCTGCCCTTCCAATGGTTAGCCATTGAAAACTGAAAACGCTAAACTGTAAACTATTTATTGACTTGTACGGCAGTGCCTTCGCTCAGGTTGATCTGGCCGGTAGTGACTACTTTTTCGCCGACGTTAAGGCCTGACAATACTTCGATGAAATCACCCAGTTCGCGGCCGACCTGAATTTTACGCTGTTTTACTACCTGTCCCTCTACAACGTATACGTAAGGATTTTTCACACTTTCCACCAGAGCCGTACGCGGAATCTGCAGGGCCCGCTGATTGGATTTCTGCGAGAAATCGACGTTCACGAACGTACCCGCTTTAAGAAGGTTACCGTTCTGAATTGTGATCTCTACGGGATAGTTGTGTTGTTCATCTCCCTGTGGAGCAATGTAGGAGATCGTACCATTGAATGTGCGGTCGGGAAATACATCCGTCGTTACTTTCACGGCGTGACCTTCTTTCAGTGTATACACGTCTTTTTCGTTCACCAGCACCTGTACTTTTAAACGGTTAATATCTAGCACCGTACCCAGTACCGTACCTACGTTGACGTATTCACCCGCTTCTACATTTTTCCTTACGACCCGTCCGCTAATGGGAGCTTTGATGGTTGCGTCCGAAATCTGTTTTTTGATTTGCTGAGCCTGGTTTACCGCGTTGTCGTAATTGTACTTCGTGTCGTTTACCTGCAATTCCGTAGCAGCGTTACCGGCGTACAGGGTGTTATAGCGGTTTACGTCTTTCTTCAACTTATCGATGTTCAGTTGCGTAGCTTCCAGCGATAACGCTTTCAGCTCATTGTCCACCTGTACCAGCGTCGCTCCCTGCCGGACGGCTGTACCCAGTTCAAAATTCACTTTCAATACTTTACCCGCGGCAGTGGCCATAATGTCCGCCTCCCGGAAGGGAATCAGGTTCCCCGTTTTCACGAGTTGCTGCGATACGTCGCCCTCCTGTACCGTCGCTACCGTTACCGGAATCTGGACATTGGTCGTGGTGGGCACTTGATTCTTTTCATCGAGCTTCTTCTTGTTCGACGCTAGCTGGAAGCCGATTAAACCAAGAATGGCAACCAACGCTAGAATGATAATTATTGTAGTACGTTTCATGGTTCTAGGGAAAGACGTCTAAAGTTGATTATAGAAATTCAGGAGTGTACCCTGCGATTGTTCCAGATCCAGCTGAGCCTGGTAATAGTTAATGAGTGAATTGATGTAGTTAGACTGAGCCTCGCGGTACGACTTATCAGCGTTCAGCAGGTCCGTCAGACTTTTCGTACCCTGTTTGTATTGCAGGGTCGTAATGTCGTATACTTCCTGGGCCAGTTTCACCGTCCGATCATCGTTTTCCGTATTCGTTTTGGCTCGTACCAGTTGCGATTCCGCATTGTTGTACTGTAACTTGAAGGACTCTGTATTCAGTCGTTGCTGCTCTTCCTGCGTGAGTACCGTCAGTTTATTTTGCTGATACTGGGCATCCCGACGGAAACCGTCAAAAATGGGAAGATTCAATCGCAGGCCTACCGTACCAAAACCGAGGAAATTCTGAAACGCCCCACTGAATTGATTCGAGAAAGAAAGCGTACCGTAACTGGCGTTAGCCGACAGTGTGGGCAGATAACCCGCTTTCGTCCGTTCCATATTGATGCGTTGCAAATCCAGATTCCGCTCACCTTGCTGGAAACTGACCAGATTGTGGTAATCGAAATCCTGCTTCTGTACTTTAGGCAATTGCTTGACAATGTTCGAATCGCTCAGCGTCAGCGGCTGATCCTGCGATACGCCCATCTGAAACTTCAGCTGATTCAAGGCCAGCTCCAGCGAGTTTTCGGCCAATACTAATTGTGAACGAGCATTGTTGTAGCTTACTTCCGTATTCGTATAATCCACGGGTTGAATAACACCGTTGTCCCGCTGCAGTTTCAGAATCGCTAACACCTGTTGTGTACGGGCCATGTTATCTTTCAGCAGAGCAATCTGCTGCTGCGAAACGAATACCTGGTAATAATTCTTGGCCACGTTGTATACGATGTCCTCCTGAGTCTGACGGGTATTAAGTTCAGCCAGTTTCTTATTCGGTTCGTTCGCTTTAATACCCAGCAACAGCGTCTTATCGTAGATGGTCTGCGTTGCCTGAGCCGCCACATTCGTCTGGTACTTCTGCCCAAAAGCGATCGTCAGGGGTTCGGGGTTACCAAAGGTATTGGCCGGAATTACACTTCGCTGTAGCTTGATGTTGTCCGTAAAGTTACCAGAGCCCGTAACCTGCGGCAGGTACTGTGAGATGGCTTCGCGAGCCTGCTGATTAGCCGTTTCAACCTGATACTGGGCCAGCCGTACGCCACCGTAATTTTTGAGACCGTATTCAATACATTGCTTTAAGGTCCATCCGGGCTGAGCATTTTGAGCTTTGCTGAGTGAAGGCAGAACCGCCATCAGCATTGCAATCAAAAAAGAGTTCGTTTTCATGGATACTGTTGATATGTCAATAAATTCAAATAGGAAGATTACTTTTCATTCTGCTGAGCCAGCTCATCGATTTTACTACGGATCTTCAGGAGCAGGGCAATCTCGGCTTCGTCGAAATGTTTCTCAATCTGGGTGTTCATCTGCTCCAGCGACTCGATTGCTTTTTCAGCGACCAGCTTGCCCGCGGGTGTTAACACCACTACGTTTTTTCGCTTGTCCTGATCATCAGTTGTACTTCTGAGATAGCCATCTCGCTGCAAAGTCTGTATAGAACGCTGAATACCAGCCTTATTCTTCTGCAACATATTCGCAATGTCCTGTTGCGAAGGAGGATTTTTCAATACATACAGCGTAATTAAAATCCGAATTTGTTCAATCTGTAAAGCGTAACCTAACTTGAGTAAGCCTCGATTGGTGTCACGGACAATCAGATGAGAGAGGCCCAGTATGTTGACGACAAACAGCTTTTTGATTCGTTCCAGTAGAGCCTTGTCCGTCAGTTCATATTCGTCTTTCATGGAATTCATGCTGCAAAACTAATATTCGTTTACATATCAACCAATACCGTTGATAAAATGTTTCCACCGGCCATCCCTTTTTTTAGGCATAAAAAAACCTGCTCATGAACGCCATGAGCAGGTTTTGTACTGATCTATTGAAGTGACTGACTAAGCCGTACGCATCGTACGTAACCAGTTTAAATTATCGGAGGCTTGTTCACGGTGCTGATGGAGATTCTTGTACAATTCAGGAAATGCCATCAGGCAGCGATGTTGCATAACGGATTCAAACGCATCCATCAGGGAAACGGTACCACGTTCACAAACTTCCAGTTCTTCGTTCCAGTCCATCTGATTCGAGGTTGGATACAATTCTGCTTGATTTGTCTCTTCCTCCCGACGACCATATTGCCGTGTATACATATTCAATTCATCAGCCAGCGAACCATTTTCCTGGTTGATTCGCATCAGGCGATTACGCAAACGTGGCATTTTGGCTCCCAGGCTCAGGTGAGCAAAGTTGGGTTGACAGCTGCGGGCGACCCGTAGCAGTTGTCCCAATTGCTGAAGCATTACTTGAAGTTCGTTAGGTGCAACACTACCCATAGGATACGAGATTTTGGAATGACGGATTCTTCTAGTCAAGTAGTATAGGAAAAGTGTGCCGTTCGGGAAATCAGGAAATTTTCACTAAAAATTGGGAAACTATGCCCCACTTATTTTTCCTGAAACTCAGCTACTTCCGCATTTTTCCCCAATGCAATTTCTTTCCGCAAGGCTTCCATCAGGTCTTCCATGGCAATGGTGGCAAAGCCCGTTGAATAGTCAGACATGGCGTAGGGAATTAGTAAACGGTCAGCATGAATGACTGCTCCGCAGGTGTATACTACGTTGGGTACGTACCCTTCCCGTTCTTCCCCTTCGGGTGTAAGAATCGGATACGGCAGTCGGGCCAGCACTTTCTGGGGATTGTCCAGATCCAGCAAAAAGACGCCGATACAGTATTTCCGCATGGCTCCTACCCCATGACTGAGTACCAGCCAGCCTTCAGGCGTTTCGATGGGTGAACCGCAGTTACCCAACTGTACGAACTCCCAGGGATACTTGGGAGCCAGCAGCAATTGACTCGTTTCCCAGAAGTACAGATTGTCTGTTTCCATCAGATAGATGTTTTCTCCATCCTGACGACCCAGCATCACGTACTTACCATTGATTTTGCGGGGGAACAGAGCCATTCCCTTATTCTTGACTACATCACCAGCCATGGTTTTCACCCGAAAGTCCATAAAATCTCGCGTTTCGAGTAACTGCGGGAAAATGACCCGTCCATTGTATGCGGTATAGGTTGCGTAATAGACTTTGCTGCCATCATCTTCCATGAACTCCACGAAACGGGCGTCTTCCATCCCGTTCATTTCATTCGGAGAATAAGGGAACAGAATTCGCTCACTGAGGGCCCGGTCATCGCTGTAATGTACTTCATAGTTGGCTTTCATCAACGCCAATATCCCATCCCCCGCTACGCGGTGAGACGGATAGTTGGGGTCTTCTTTCACAACCGGGTACACATCCGAATACGAGACTTCCTCAGGCAGGCGACTGGCAATGCTACTGGCAAAGCCATCATCCAGCCCTAGTTCATGAATTTTCTTTTTGAATACATCCAGCGTCAGATGGGCTTCCGTGTAGGAATTAGGCGGCGTTACGTACCGCGAGTGGCCATCCAGCCAGATACCGCAGTTCTGATCGACAAATCCGGAACGGAAAACAATGGACGAGATATGACCTTCGCCCGTAGCTCGTAAACTGATAATAAATCGGCGGCAACCTTCGGGAAGATTGGTCTGATCGGGGTGCCAGACGATTGAAGGATTAAACAGAGCGGCGGCTTCCAGGGCGTATTCGTGCGTGAAATAAGCTCCAACCAGTAATTGATGTAAGGGGCTTAATTCCTTCGGCAAATTGAAAAAAGAAAGAATCTCTTTGGCCCGGCGGTCCAGATAAGCTTCGACTGCCTGGTGCCGGTGGCGGAATTCCTGAAAAACCTGAGCCAGCTCCTGTTCTACTTCTTCTTCGGTTAGCGTTAGTAAACGATTGACGATCAGTACCATGCGTTCATTTCCTAAATGAAAAGGGCGGAATAGTACCCGGTGCGTGTCCGGTTTTATGATCAGGGGATAACGTTCTACGTTTAACAAAGATTCGCTCATGTCATGGAGACAATTAAAGTGAATGTTCTCAACTCTGAACTTTTCCTGAGAAAAGCCAAAATTGAGAACAAGAAAAGTTCAAGAACTAACGGTCGGGTAACGATCGCTATTTAGCTTTCACTGAATTTTTTTCGCTTTTCTTTTGGCTTGTCTGCTGTTGAACCTGAGCGGCACGAATTTCGGCACGTGCCATCAGATAAGCCAGACAGGATTCAGCTCCCTGATTATAGTTCACCGAATGTGGTTGTAAGCCATCGTAACATCCTCCTGAAGACTCGTCATACAACGCAAGTCCCGTATCGTTTTTGCCTAAATACCAGGCAAAAGCGGTATCGGCAGCCTCCCGCCAGATGTCAAGACCCGAGTAGGCATACGCTGCCAGATAAGCTCCAATGGAAGCGGCGGCCTCCAGGGGTTGCTGATCATATACGGCAGGCTCACTACCCATGGGATAAAATCCTTCAGAACCAATCGCCCGGAAGTGTCCCTCGGGGGCTGTCTGCACATCCCGAAGCCATTCCAGTGTATGCAAACCTACCAGTTGATGCTCGGGTACGTCTGAGCAAAGTAAAGCCTGGGATAAACGGGCGTTATCGTACGTCAAAATAGGTTCGAACCAATACCAGTACGGACGAGCCGTTTGGCGTAATAAGGCACATAGCCGATCACCCAATTCTCGACGGAGTTCCTGCTTATGACGGTCGCCCGGATAGCGGTGTAAAAACTCCGAAAGACCCAGCATAGTGAAGGCCCAGCTCCGGGGCGACGTCATCTCGAGTACTTTATCAATTGAACGGTTGAATAAATCCTGAGCCCAGGCCCGCAGGTCGGGACGACGGGTCCGGGCGATTAATCCACCCAAAGCCCAGATGGCCCGACCGTGACTATCATCCGACCCGAAGCTTTCCAGCCACTCGCGTCCATAAGACATGAAGTTGCGGAAGCGGCCTACCTGCGGATCGAAGGCATGATTCAGGAATGATGCAAACACGTCAATCATCCACGGAATTCGGGCATCTACGATTTCACCGTCCGTATCGAGCCACGAAGCCAATAGTAAAGCCCGGGCGTTATCGTCCGTACAATAGCCTTCTTCGCGGTGCGGTAAGGTGTACCGGGCGTGCTGAATGATTCCCGTGGAATCAGTCAGTCGGTATAAGTGATCCAGCTTTAACGTTGGTAAGGCATCAGCATTCAGATCGAGTCGGTTGGTTACGCTATAACCGAAGAGTCTGTGGTACGAACCAACGGTTTCATGCCATACCATCTGCCGACTGTATTGATAGGCTTCATTGCGAAGTTTATTCCGGTAGTCTGGCTCATCGAACAAATGAATTAACGCTTCTGCGATGGCCTCTGAGGAACCAAAAGGTACCAGTACACCCCGTCCATCGGCTAGTAATTCCTCCGCGTGCCAGTATGGTGTCGATACTACAGCTTTTCCACTTCCTACGGAATAAGCCAGCGTACCGGAAGTGATCTGAGCCGCATTCAAATACGGAGTCAGATAGACATCAGCCATTTGCAGGTACTGAAGCAAATCTTCTTTTTCGACGAATCGATTATGGAATTGTACGTGTTCGGCTACGCCTAATTCTTCAGCCAAACGAACCAGGCTAGTCCGATACGCTTCGCCGTGTTCACGAATCAGGTTAGGGTGCGTAGCTCCGAGTACAACATATCGCAAATCCGGATGTTTCTTCACTACCTCAGGCAATGCTGAAATAGCGGTTTCGATACCCTTGTTGGGAGAGATCAATCCAAAGGTGAGTACTACTTTTTTGCCATCCAGTCCAAAACCTGCCTTGGCTTCATCCGGATTGGTAAAGGCAACATCTGGAATGCCGTGCGGAATGACTACAATTTTTTCGGGCTCGATTTCATAGATATTTTCCAGGAACTGGCGTCCACGCTCCGACATCACCACTACAAAGGCAGAACGGTCAGCGATCGCCCGTAAAATCCGATCCTGATCGGGTGAAGGTTTTTCCAGAATGGTATGGAAGGTTGTAATCACGGGCATTTTCAGCCGATCAAGCAGATCAATCACATACTCACCCGAATTGCCACCGTAAATCCCATACTCATGTTGCATGCACACCACCTCAACTCCCGACTCATTCAGGTAGCGAGCCGTTTGTACGTACGCTGAACGACTGTTCTGATCAAAGGTATAGCGAACTTCTGAAGGGTAATCGTATTCTCCCGGACGGTCTTCAACCGCTACCACGAACGTATCAAGATCCGCGTATCGTTCCTGAAAGTGGGTACGTAAATCGTGCGTAAACGTAGCAATACCACATTGACGCGGTAAATAATCACCCAGGAAAGCAATACGGCGTACAGGTAGAGTATCGATTAATTTCATAAAAAGCTCATTGGTGTTCATACGACTGGTCTTTATATACAAGTGAATCTTTTCCTCGTCTCGTTCAACAGGACTCAAAAGTCCTACCCTTTTAACAAAAACCTAGTACCAAAACACTTTTCAGGCAATTTGCGGGTACTTCTGAAAGGTCATTATGAAATTGTGGCAATTTTTCCCCGATTACCAATCCTCACTTCACCTTTGTTAAGTACAAACTGAGGTATCATTTTTTTGCAATTCATGCGACCAACCAAAAGATAATCCAACTATGCAAACACCAACACCAGCCCAAACCCAGCCGCATCAGCCCGGTATTGAAGCCGATATGCACCCCCAACCCATCTTCATTCGGGACTCCTACAAGGGTGCTGACAAGTTACGCGGCAAAGTAGCCCTGATCACGGGTGGCGATAGTGGGATTGGCCGGTCGGTAGCCGTTCACTTTGCCCGCGAGGGAGCCGACGTAGCCATCGTTTATCTGGAAGAAAATGAAGATGCGTACGATACCCGCAAACTCGTTGAAGCCGAGGGCGTACAGTGTCTACTCATTCAGGGGAATATCCAGCATCCCGAGTTCTGCAAAGCGGCGGTTGAGAAGACGGTTCAGCATCTGGGCCAACTGAATATACTGGTCAATAACGCAGCAGAACAACACCCACACGAATCCTTCGAAGACCTCACGCAGGCGGAACTGGAAAACACGTTCCGTACCAATATTTTTTCCTTTTTCCATTTTACCTGGGCCACTCTGCCCCATTTGAAAGAAGGAGACAGTATCGTCAATACGACTTCTGTAACTGCGTTCCGGGGTAGCCCTTCCCTGGTTGACTATGCCTCAACGAAAGGAGCCATTACGGCTTTTACGCGTTCACTGTCCGAACAACTGGCTGAAAAAGGAATTCGGGTAAACGCGGTGGCTCCCGGTCCCATCTGGACGCCACTGATTCCCGCCACCTTCCCAGCCGAAAAAGTGGAAGCGTTTGGCAAGGATGTACCCCTGAAGCGGGCCGGTCAACCCTGTGAGGTAGGCCCCTGTTACGTATTTCTGGCCTCGGAAGACGCTAGCTACATTACAGGACAAACCCTGCACCCGAACGGCGGTACGGTCATTAATGCCTAAAAAGCATCTTAACGAAAAAGGGAAGTGCGATTCGAATCGCACTTCCCTTTTTCGTTACTCGGGTAATTCGGCGGCATTAAACCAGAAACTGGCCAGTTGCTGAATCAGATCGAGCGTTTCGCGGTACGTATTGGGTTTTACCAGATATGAGTTGGAGCCAAGCTGGTAGGATTCCTGAATATCAAAAGGCGAACGTGAGGTAGTAAAGACAATTACTGGAATGGATTTTAACGAATCATCCGCTTTTATTTCGGATAAAACCTCCTTCCCACTCTTGCGAGGCATATTCAGATCCAGCAGAATCAACCCGGGCCGAGGACTTGATTCAGGATCTGCGTATCGACCTCTTCGTTTGAGATAATCGCAACATTCTTCTCCATCCGCCACAAATCGTAGTTTAACAGGATGATAGTACTCTTCCAGAGCATCTTTAAATAAATCCTGATCGTCGGAATCGTCATCTGCCATCAGCAAAACGAAATCCAGAGGTTTTTTCATGCGGAAAGGATCGCTAATTCGCTAGTCATCCCCTATCGATCCATAAAAAGGGCACTAGTGGAATTTTAACTAATCGCTGCACAAAACTGTTTAGGAAGCGTACAAAAATAAAATCCGGCCGCCAGACCGGATTTTGCACTACCGTAATCGCCTGTACGTACGTCAGACTAATTGGTGTTTGTACGTGTGTTGTCTCCGTACATCTCATGCGACGGATACGGCTTCATGATTCCATTTTCACGCGTATCCAGTTGCTGAATTTCGTCGAGTTCGTCATCGCCGATGACAATATCCGAATCGGTTGAAAAATCCTCGTCGATGACGGGCTCTTGCTCTTCCGTAAGCTCTTCGTCCTCATCATCGTATACTGTCAGATCTTCCTCTTCGTACTCCTCATCGTCCAGATCTTCAACATTTTCGTCCAGTTCATCTTCATCTGGATCGGGAGCCAGGGACGCTCGAACGTCTTCTTCGATGGCCTCATTAGGATTAATCATAGCTGTGTATGTTTAGAAAGTTGATAATTTATTCGATGCGAGTAAGCTGGTCTACGGCAATTTCCCCCTGATCGGTCAGGAGCACTAACGTATTACGACCCTGCTGCTGACTCTGTCCCATCCCCAGCACAAAATAGGGTGCGGTACTATATCGTTCACCGGAGTTCAGAGCCAGTAAGGATTGTTCAGGATAAAATACGTAGGAAATTCCGTTTTGTGTTCCTTGCCAGCCACCCGTGAGTGTCTTTTCGGGCTCGGTTGTCTCTGCCTCTTCCGTTGCTCCCAGGGGTTGTTCCTGGCGGGCGTAGGCCTGAGCGGCAGACACTTCGGCATAGGCGGACGACTGAGCCGCCAGTGGAGCCAGTTGTTCGATTAATTCGGTTACGCGGGCTTTCAGCGTATGATTGTTCCAGTCACCGATCATGAGCATTCCATGTTGCCATTGACCCTGACCGCCCAGTTCGGGTGAGCTAAATTGTACCTGTTTGCCCTGCGAGCGTACTAATCCATCCCAGATATGTTGTACGACCGGCAAACTGAAGCCAAATCGCTGAGCCGATTCTTCCAGTATCATTGGTGTTCGTTCTGCCATATGCCTTATTTTTTCTTCAGACACAGAAAAATTTGTACCAATCGTGCCTCAAAAGGGCTTTGTTTTCCTAAAAATCAAGCGTTATTGTCGTTAACAAACGCTAATGTTTTCATAGTCAGTTACTCGTATCTGGCGTTACCGGGAAATTTTAGAAGCAATGCTTTGCTTCCGCACCGTGCGTGGAATCCAACTCCTGGGCGGTACTGGGTACGATCTGCCCAAATACACGCCGTACTGTCGCTGCTCGGCAGGTCGCATTCGCCAGGGTTCGTACAGAAAACGTGGCGGCAGATGAGCCAGTTCCGGCAACCAGATCCGCAGAAAGTGTATGACATCCGATAAGGTACGAGCCTCTTTTACTGGATTTAGAAATTTTCTATTCGCACGCCTACTCCGATAGGCATCCAGAAGCATCGGATCAAAGTCAAGGGATTGCCGGGCCATCCACTGCCAGCCTTCGGCTTCGAACTCAGGCAGGCGTTGCCGCAGTACCGAAGTCAATAGCTCTCGTAACCGGGGAATGAGATAACCCGTTTCGAGCAAACAACGCATCGCGGCATCTACCAGCGGCAGACCTGTCTGCCCTGTTTTCCAGGCTTCGAACCGGTCGTCTTCCTCCCGTCGCTCCGGAAGGGAAGCAACAGCAGGTTCGTACCAGCGAGCCTGTAACCGATCGTGTAGCCAGAGTTTTTGCTGAAACAGTTTCAGATCATGGCTGTAAAAGCCCTCCTTAATGGCTTTGGACGCCGCCTGATACACTTCCCGAACCGAAAGGTTTCCCCAGGACAAATAAGCGGACAACCGGCTGGCATTATACCGACTCAGGTACGGGTTATCTTCCGCCCGGCTGTATTGCACCGACCGGATTTTGATAAAACTCGTCAGCCACTCCCGAGCCTGCGTAAAGCCGCCACGTTGGAAATGGAAGTCGCGAATATGAAAGGGATGCAAGTCATCCACGGCGGACAGATGTTCCGTAAAGCCAGCCCCGAGTGATACGGTTTTCAGTTGCGATAAGTCGAGCGGTGGTATGGGTTTTCGCATCACCTGCTGCCAGCGGCGTTTGCCGTCGGCTTCCTGAAGGTCTGCTCCCGAGACTTTCGGGAAGCGTACCCACTCTACTCCTTCGTTGTGACAATATTCCTGAATGGCCTGGTTGCGTTGGTGAAGCACCGGCAGTCCGGTTTCTTCGTACGAGAAAACAGTTTCTACGCCGTACCGGCGGTGCAGCCGCTGCAGTACGGCCAGAAAGTCATTCCGAATAATGTGCAGGGTGTGATGCTGCTGCTGAAAGGCCGCCGACAACTCCTGAAGTGACTCCCGGATAAATCGCCCGTGGCGTTTATCAAAATGCGGATCTTTTAGCAAGAGCGGTTCATAACAAAACAGCAATACTACTGCCTGTCCTTCTGCCAGAGCCGCCTGTAGCGGAAGATGATCCGACCATCGTAAATCTCGCTGAAACCATAAAATATTCATACTGATCCTGCCATTCTATTCGCTGAAAACGAAAGAAGTATACCAACTCGAGCCATCGAAAGAAAGGCTCATTCATATAGAATTTGACCGTCTGGCCGTTTTAGCTTTGTTTTGTGAATAAATTTAGAACATACATCGGCCGATGCTTCGACGAATTCTCCCCCTTTTGTCCCTGATTTTCATTACGTTGCTTGGTACAGAAGCTTCTGCTCAGGTGCTACACCTCAAGCCTCACTATGGTTTAAAAGCCGGGCTTACTTCAGGTTATACCATTCGCAGTCCGAAAGGCGACGTTGTTTCCCGCTTTAATTCAGGCCTGCACCTTGGTGGGTTTTACCGCCAGCGTTTCAATAAATTTGTGATTCAACCAGAAGTGGTCTTAACGCAACGCGGCGGTGCTCTGAAAGCCAATAATGTCGTCACCCGTAACTCCTTCTACTATGCCACCGGAGCTGCCGTATTTGGCTACGTTATCACCGAAGGATTGACACTGGAAGCGGGTCCGGAGTATGCCTACGCCATCAACGGCCCGGAAAGCACGCCCCGTGGACCTAACAACCGCAGTGACTACGGATTTACCGCTGGTCTTCGGTATGACTTCATGGATGCTGCCGACAAGATTAGCCTGAACTTACGCTATAGCCGTGGTTTTAATAATGTGATTACGACCGAACCCGGTGTAAATTTCTACAATCAGGCCGTTCAGATTTCGCTGATTTATAATTTTTACAAAGAGTAGTCGTTATTCAGGAAAATAAAAAGAATAAAAAAGACGCCCGTAGGATGCAACCTGCGAGCGTCTTTTTACATCTGCCCCCCGGAGCCTCCGCCTGCGTTTCGGCAATGGCACGCGTTTGGTACGATTGTAGATTTTGGGAGAGGAAATACGGGGTTTCATCCTCTAAAATCTGATAGTAGCCATGAATACTCGTCGAAAAGCAATACATTTGTTTACAGTAACATTTGCCAAGGGCAATTCTTTATTCTGCATGACAAAACGATTAATCATAGCACTTTCGGCCCTTCTGCTTGTGGGTTTATCCGCAGAGCACGGCATGGCCCAGGGGCAAGTTAAAGCGATTCAGTTCTCCGGCGTAGTTGTGGGTGGAAAGCAATCCGAAGTTTTGCCCTCCGCTACGATCAATATTGCCAACACGGGACGGGGTACGGTTACCTCCAACAATGGTTTCTTTAACATTCCTGTTTTTCCGGGTGATAGTATCATCTTTAGCTATACGGGTTATCGCAGACAATACCTGATCATTCCAAAAAACTATAACGAGCCCTCCTATTCGGCCAAGATTCAGTTACGGGAGGATGCTATTACACTGCGGGAGGTGAAAGTTTATCCTTTCCGGAATTTCGAAGAGTTCAAGAAGGAATTCCTGACCATGAACTTACCCGATCAGCAGGAACGCGAAGCATTGGCTCGCAACATGGATCCCGATTACTTACGCAGAATGGGAGCCATGCAGGGCTCAGGTGTAAACTCCAGCTTCCAGGCTTCTCAGAATCAGATTAGCAACTACAACGCCAATAAAGGTTTTGCGAGTACCATCCCTTTCTTCAATCCGCTGGCCTGGGCGAGCTGGATTAAATCAGTGAAGGATGGAGCCCTGAAAGACAACTCCTGGAAGGAGATTTACAAAGACGCTCCTACGCTGAATACCAACCGGGATTCATACATCCGGCAACAACGTCGAAACAATTAAAGGTTTAAGAAGCTATATTATTAGGGAGGCTGGTTCGTGAAATCAGCCTCCCTTTTTTTAGATCTTTATTCGCCAATTCACTCGTCTTTTCTTTTGGTAAGTCGCCTGAACAGCTCTTGTACTAATCCGCTATAAAATAGGTTTATGACGCTACAGGCCCCATTTTACCTGTCAAAATAACAGAAATCGTAGAAATAGGTCTACATAATTCTGCCAGTTTGGCTTGAGTCTTCTTCTGGAAAGGTGTTTTTCTATATAAGGGAAAAACCCATAAAGCCATGAAACCGCAAATCTCAGTACCGAAAGAAATTCTCGCTAATATAGACTTTGCAAATACGTTGAACGGTGGTCGGACTGAATCATTAGTCTGGGTAAACCGCGGCGAGGCGGGCTATGAAGTATTTGTAAAAATGCCAGGCGTTGATCCTGATGACTTACAGGTTGATATTGAAAACGGCCACTTATGGCTGTACACCCTGCACCCTGTATTGAAAGTAAACGAAGAGGAAGAAGTAGAAAGCTTCTTACCTTACACGGTGGGCGATCTGTTGATTCCGAGTGACGTAGACGTCGAACATATTTCGGCCCGTTACCGCAACGGACGTTGGCGAGTATTCCTGCCTTTCAGCGAAGATGAAGGATTACAACGTCACATTGATCTTGATTGGGAATAAGTAATTGTTTGGTCTTTCTTTTGGACTGGGATTGCTTAGAAATACGTTAACCTATAAGAATATCTGCCAACGCTCTGAGGGGCGTTCAGACTCATAAAAAAAGAGGCTTCTAGTAATTAGAAGCCTCTTTTTTTATTCCTTCCGGTCAGCCGATTCCTTTCGATCGGTCATTACAGTATCGGCAATCGGGACGGGTTCTTCATTTTTCACTTCCTGCTCCTCGCCGCCCTCATCGTGGGCCATTTCGTAGCTTTCCTTGAGGTTTTCGGCTTCAGCTACCGGATCCTGTACCTGACGGTCCATGTCCTCATCGCGAAGGGGATAGCTTACGCCCGGATCACCCTGACCGGGGTCGGTGCTATAGCCTTTTTCCGGGTCACGTTTTTCCAGAGCTTGGTAATGATGCTTGTGCTGATTATCTTCCTGCCACTCCAGATCATGCTGGGGTTCTTTGCGGGGATTTTCTTCCTGATTCGTATTCATGACAATATCAATAGTTCGTTTCCCTAAGAAAACGAAAAGACTATTCCAGCTTCCCGCCCCTACGCATTCGGAAGTGAGGCTACTTTTGTACTTTTGCAAAAAATAGGTTCGCTGGAATAATTTGTAACGGACAACTCAATAACGATTAACTACTTAGTATGGGAAGAGCTTTTGAATTCCGAAAAGCCCGTAAGTTCAAACGATGGGGCCAAATGGCCAAAACCTTTACCCGAATCGGTAAAGACATTACGCTGGCGGTAAAAAGTGGTGGTTCTGATCCCAACTCCAACTCACGCCTGCGGGCCATGATTCAAAACGCGAAAGCGGCGAACATGCCCAAAGACAACGTAGATCGGGCCATTAAACGAGCGACGGCGAAAGATCAGGAAGACTACAAAGAGGTAGTATACGAAGGCTACGGCCCGCACGGTATCGCCGTTTTGATTGAATGCACGACCGACAACACCAACCGGACGGTAGCCAACATCCGTAGCTACTTCAACAAGCTGGGTGGTAGTCTGGGTACGTCTGGGATGCTGGATTTTATCTTTGATCGTAAATCCGTATTCAAGATTGCCAATAGGCCGGGGCTGGACATTGAAGAGCTGGAACTCGAACTGATTGATTTCGGTGCAGAAGAAGTATTTCTGGATCCAGAAACGGATCAGGTCATTATTTACGGCGAATTTACCGCTTTTGGTGGCTTACAACATTTCTTGGAAGAGAACGGTTACGAAATTCAGGGAGCCGATTTCGAGCGTATCCCCAACGATACGAAAGAACTCTCCGAAGAAGAAGCCGCTGACATGGATAAACTGATTGAACGTATCGAGGAAGACGACGACGTTCAGAACGTGTATCACAACATGCGTTAATCGGTACTGATTGATACCAACAAAAAGGGCGGTAACTCTGGTTTACCGCCCTTTTTGTTGGTAGTATCATCCGCAGAAGGCTCTTCTTATTCAAACGTTCAAACCTTTCAAACCTTGCCCTACTTCACCGCCTGCTGACTCTTATCATCCGGTTCAAAATCCATCACAACGGAGTTCATGCAATAGCGTTTGTGCGTAGGAGCCGGACCGTCATCAAACAGGTGACCCAGGTGACCGCCGCAACGTCCGCATAAAACTTCGATCCGATTCATGCCGTGCGAACGATCTTCCTTGTACTCGACGCTGTGCGGCCGCATCGTTTCGAAGAAGCTGGGCCATCCGCAACTGCTGGCAAATTTGGCATCTGACTTAAACAGAGCATTACCGCAAGCCGCACAATAGTACGTACCGCGGCCCGTAAAGTTCCAGTACTTACCCCGGAAGGCCCATTCAGTGGCCGCTTCCCGGGCTACGGCATATACTTCGGGTTCGAGTACTTTTTTCCATTCGGCATCGGATACGTTCAGTTTCGTAGTATCGGTGCGGGAATAATAGGGATTCTTCGTTTTTACGTCCATTTTCTTGGGCTTCTTATCCTGTGATTGAGATTGGCAACTGCCCATAACAACCATGGTACAGACCATAAACAAACTCAGCAGCGTTGCTTTCATAGCCGGTTTTAGAAAAATGTTATGCCTTTAGTACTTAAACCCTAAACGATAGGGCAACGTTCGGGACTGCGTAAGTTTTTTGGTGCCCTGAAATATCCCTGCCCGTACTAAACCTAGCCCAGATTTTTACGTTTATAGTTCCGTACCATGGACCACCCTTCTTAGGCAAACGGTCCATTCACTATCGCATCTTCATGTCTTCACGTAATCATAAAATCGAGCGTAAAAATTTGGGAACTTCACCCGGTACGCTTCAATACATAGGATTGCCCCTTGATAATCAAATTAAAATTACCCGGATTGATTTTACGCTGGAAGGGCATCAAAAGAAAATTGTACAGAACTATTCCGAAGCCAGCCCTTCGACAACGGGGATCACCTGGCTGAATATCGACGGCATTCATAAACCCGAAGTCATTGCTGAAATCGGTCGCCTGTATCAGCTTCACCCGCTCATGCAGGAGGATATTCTAAACACGCTGCAAAAGCCCAAGTTTGAGTTTTTCGGGGAGAATACCCTGTTCATCGTACTGAAGTGGCTGGAGTATAATCCCCACACGCGTGAGGTAGAACCTGAACACGTAGCCCTGGTACTGGGGCCTCGCTGGGTACTTTCGTTCCAGGAAGAACGGAGCCGGGATATTTTTGAAGTGATCCGAAAACGTATTGAAGCCGGTGCCGGCAAAACGCGGCAAAATGGAGCGGACTATCTGCTGTATGCCCTGGCGGATGTAGTAGTAGATCAGTATTTCCGGGTGCTGGATTGTGTGGAAGAAAACCTGGATCGGCTCGAAGAGGCCCTGTTTAAAAATGCCGAGCAGAAGCACCTCGAAGAGATTTATACCGTTAAACGCGAACTGGGCGTGATGCGGAAAGTGGTTACGCCACTACGGGAAATTACCCTGAGTCTTTCGCGGGAAGCTCCCCTGAACGGGCAGTCGCTGATTTCAGCCAATACGGAAATTTATCTGCGGGATTTGTACGATCACATCAATCAGGTAAACGAAACTGTAGAACTCTACCGCGACCAGATGACCAGTTTGATGGATCTGTACAATTCGACCATTAGTAACCGGCTGAACAATGTAATGAAAGTACTGACCATCATATCGGTCATCTTCATGCCATTGACCTTCGTAGCCGGTATCTATGGGATGAATTTTGAATACATGCCAGAACTACACTGGCGGTACGGCTATCCTTTCGCGATGGGTCTGATGGCGGTGATGGTCGTGATCATGCTACTCTGGTTCCGGCGAAAACACTGGCTGTAGCAACGTTTTTGTTGGTTCCTTCGTTGCTTTCTTTATACATTACGGACCCGTAGTAACGCCGGACTTTCATTATCGTATCGTTTTTATTCGCAGTACATGACCATTTCTGCTCGCTATTTACTTACCGACAGCCGTCAGATTACCAGTCCCGCTGATTCTGTATTTTTCGCCATCCGGGGGCCGCACCACGATGGACATACCTTTATTCCTGAGTTGTACCGAAAGGGCGTTCGGGAATTCGTTATTGAAGAGGCCCAATTTCAGACGCAGGCTTTTCCAGAGGCTCAGTTTCATGTGGTGCCCAATGCCATTCATGCTTTACAGGAAGTAGCCGCCGAGCATCGTCGGGCTTTTTCTATTCCCGTTATTGGCATTACGGGTTCCAACGGAAAAACCATCGTGAAAGAATGGCTAGCTCAGCTGCTCAGTCCGGACTTTGTGATTTGCCGAAGTCCCAAGAGTTATAATTCCCAGTTGGGCGTACCGCTGTCCGTGTGGTCGCTTGACGCTCATCATACGCTGGGCATTTTCGAAGCGGGTATTTCACAGCCCGGTGAAATGGCTCATCTGGAAGCGGTAATCCAGCCTACCATTGGCATTTTCACCAACATTGGTACAGCTCACGACGAAGCTTTTCAGGATCGTCGACAGAAAATCCGGGAAAAGCTGGAGTTATTCCGTCACGTCAAAACTTTCGTGTACTGCCGCGACTTTACGGAAATCACGGCGGAACTGCCCGACTTTCTGCCCGCGGATTGCCAGATTCTCGGCTGGTCGAAAACCGAAGCCTGGCATTCCTTCACTACCCAGAGTAACATCAGTCAGGCCTGGTGGGAAAACCTCAACCACTGCATTGTCCTCTTACGTCATTTTGGAATTCCGGACGAAGAAATTCAGCGACGCATTTATGCCCTGCGTCCCGTATCGATGCGGCTGGAGTTGAAAGAAGGCATCAATGATTGTTACCTGATTGACGACAGTTACAATAATGATCTGGCTGGTCTGAAAATGGCCTTGGATTTTCTGTCGAATCAGCACGAACGTCCGCACAAAGTGGTCATACTTTCAGACCTCCTGCAAAGCGGGGTAAACGAGAGCGAGTTGTATACGCAGATTGCCCAGTTGCTGAAAGACAAAGGCGTAAATCAGCTGATTGGCATCGGCGAAGCCCTGCAACGCAACCAGATGGCCTTTGCTCTGCCCGCGAAGTTTTTTGAAAGTACCGAAGCCTTTCTGGCGAAATACCGTACTTCTGATTTCAGTGACAGTGTCGTGCTGGTCAAAGGGGCCCGTACCTTCCATTTTGAAGATATCATTCGGAAACTTTCGCTGCGAACGCACGGAACCATTCTGGAAGTAAACCTGGATGCTTTATCCCATAACCTGAATTATTTCCGGGAAAAAATTGGTCGTCAGACCAAAATCATGGTCATGGTGAAGGCCTTTGCCTACGGAAGCGGTATCGAGGAAGTGGCGAATCTCTTACAATTCCACCGCGTCGATTACCTTGCCGTAGCGTATCCGGACGAAGGCGTTCGTTTGCGTAAAGCTGGTATTCAGCTGCCCATTCTGGTTTTGAATACCTCGCCGGAAAATTTTCAGCAGGTACTCGATTACCAGCTGGAACCGGAAATTTACAGTCCCCGCCACTGGCAGGAATTTGTTGATTTTCTCGGCGACCGTCAGCTTTCCACTTCCGTTCACATCAAAGTGGATACGGGCATGCATCGGTTGGGTTTTGAAGGAAAACACCTGGACTGGCTAACCGATCAAATCAGTCAGCATCCGGAAATTCGCATTGCTTCCATTTTTAGTCACCTGGCGGCCGCCGACGAAGCCGAGCACGATGCTTTCACGCATCAGCAAATTTCCAGGTATACGTTTATGGCCGACCACATTACGGCCGTTCTCCCCTACCAGCCCATTCGACACCTGGCGAATTCGCCGGGACTGGCCCGTTTTCCCGAAGCCCGCTTCGACATGATTCGGCTTGGCAAAGGGTTGTACGGTACGGCGGTCTTACCGGAGGATCAGGAAAACCTGAAAACGGTAGGTACGCTTAAAACGGTGATTTCGCAGATTAAGGAAGTCCCCCAAACCGAAACGGTTGGCTACGGTCGCCGGGGCGTATTATCCCGGGATTCCCGGATTGCCACCATTGCCATTGGCTACGCCGACGGCTTTGATCGTAAATTCAGTCGGGGTACCGGTAAGGTATTGATTCAGGGTCAGTTATGCCCCATCGTCGGCAATATCTGCATGGATATGAGTATGGTGGATGTTACGGACATTGACTGCTCGGAAGGGGACGAAGTGATCATCTTTGGGGATTACCCCTCCATTCGTGATCTGGCTTCCTGGAGTGGTACCATTCCCTACGAAATTCTGACAAACGTAGGCGAGCGGGTCAGCCGGGTTTTCTACCGGGAAGGTAATTAAAAGCGAAGGCCCCCGGCAACATTGCCGGGGGCCTTCGCTTTTAGCTCGTTAAGGTTTTCGGTTCTTCACCGTATCTACGTTCTTCTTTTGATCTTCTACCTGCTGGTTTACCTGTTGTACATCGCTGTATAACTGCACACTATCGGCCCGGAGTTGAATCAGCTCTTTTTCATTGTCTTCGAGTCGCTTTAGTAATTTGATTTTCTCGGAGTGATTATCTTTCAGATTACGAAGGTTCCGATCTGATTTCCGTACGACCTCCCGTTGTTTGTCGCTGGCTTCTTTGAGGCCTTTATCCGCCTCGGCTACCTGCGACTGGTAATCAATGTCCTTATGGAAATCCCGCAGAATATCTTCTACCTCCCGTCCGTAATTGTTGGTACTCGAAGCGTATTCATAATTCCCCAGATCAACGGACATGAAGATTGACGTACTGCCCCGCCGGGTATCCAGCTGACTGACAATCAATACATTTTTATCGTAGAAGGGCACTTTGGCATATTCCACTTTGTACACTCCTCCCCGTTCACTCAGTACCCGTCCGTATTGACTGAGTTTCTTCTTCCAGGCTTCTTCAATAATTTTCTCCGCAACCGACGATGTCGTCACATAACCCGTCCGCTTTACTTTGGCAATTTCCTGTTCAACGGGTTTCACCGAAACCTGAGCGGAGACTACTGATCCCAGCAATAACAAGCCCAATACAGGTAACATTTTCATGGTCTTACGTATCATTTTTTATAAAACTAAGATGGAATAGAACAAAGGACAGAGCCTGCGTTAGCTGGATTATCGTCCCATCGAATGTATGCTAAAAAACAATTGGTACGAAAAAATTAAATAAAAATACTTAGGGTGTGGTCTGTACTTTTTCCGTGATCAGGATAAGCTTATTTTGCCGCTGATCACTGGTGGCAAATAAGTACTGGTTCCCCCCTTCATTCAGGTTAAGCTTTTTACGGAGATCCGCGACACTCATGGGAAAGTTACGTACCGTCAGGTTCGCTTTCCCTTCAGGCACCCATCGCCGAATCTCTTTTTTATCCGCTTTCGTTACCGCCGTTATTCGAAACGTTCGACCGGGAAAATCGGGTACGAGTGCCTCCGAAGTATACAGGTGACTACTCGGAGCCAATTTATACAAGCCTCCCTGAGCGATTCGTTTAAAAGCTCCGACTTTTAACAGAGCCGCATTGGGCTCGTAGAGGTACGTCAGGGGTGGAGAAAAAGGAGCGGTATACGACTGCTCTTCCGATCGTCGGAAGGAGAACCGCTGCTCCTGCCCATTTCGTAGCAGGTGTACCGCCGTAATTTCAGGTTCCTGCGGTACCCTCCGCAAGTGTAGTAATAATTCTTTCACTTCATCATCCACGGCTACCACGTAGACGTGGGCTACGCAATCCAATTGTTTCACTGCCAGATCGATGTCCAGCATGGGTGACACTTTCACCAATACATCGGCTGCTTTCCCCAGTAATAAATCTTTATGTTCCAGTACATTCGGTTCACAATCGGCTAACTGGACTACCTTCTGACTACTGCGGTCTCGACGAGCCGGATCCAGATAAAGCCAGTCGAAGGTTTCGGTACTTTGTTCGAGCCAGTCCATTCCGTTTCCCCTTACCCACATAATACCCTCAGTCCTACTTAACTGCCTAAAATTGTATTCCGTCAACTCGGCTAATTCCGTTTGTTGTTCGCAGTACGTAGCCCGCTTGAATCGGGCACTGGCCGCCCAGAAATCGACGCCCATGCCCCCTGTTAAATCGGCGTACCGATCGCCCTGCATGAGACTTGCCTTCCAGCGAGCGGTTCGTTCGGAAGAAGATTGTTCCAGTGAAAGTATACTCGGAAAAAGAACCCCCGGTTGAGCGGCCCAGTGGGGCAATTTTGTCCGGGCTTTCTGGCCGCATTGAATCTGCTGGGCTATTTCCCGAATGGGCAGATCCGGGTACCGGGAAGCCCCGAGCAGTAATTTCTGCCAGTCGTCATTCTGGTGTTGCTGAATGAATGCCTGAACTTCGGGTCGGGCAAGAGTGGTAATCAGTGACATAAGATAAAAGCAGACGTAAATCAGCGACCAATCGGGGCTTTTACATCCAATATTCAACGAAATAACATTATTTTGGGAAAAACGCAGCCTCCAGTATTTCTTAAACCTCTATTCATGCAAACCAAAAGTTTACCAAACGGCCCAAACGTTACAAAGCGTCGATTGTGGGAAGTTATTTTTGCCTCTTCGGCCGGTACAGTCATCGAATGGTACGATTTCTACATTTTTGGCAGTCTGGCCGCTATTATTTCCACTAAGTTTTTCCCACCGGATAACCCTACCGCCGCTTTCTTGAGTACGCTGGCTACGCATGGAGCCGGTTTTGTGGCCCGCCCCTTTGGAGCGGTCGTATTTGGTCGATTAGGCGATATGATTGGCCGCAAGTACACGTTTCTGGTGACGCTGGTACTCATGGGGGGCAGTACGTTTGCCATTGCCTTCATTCCTCAGTATGGTTCCATTGGCTTGATGGCTCCCGTTTTATTGCTGGTTTTACGCGTTTTACAAGGACTGGCCTTAGGTGGTGAATACGGCGGAGCGGCGACCTATGTAGCCGAACATTCGCCCGATAACCAACGGGGACGCTATACCAGTTTCATTCAAACGACGGCTTCCATTGGCTTCTTCGTTTCCATTCTGGTGATTTTGGGTTGTCAGTATGCCCTCGGTAAATCAGCTTTCAATGACTGGGGCTGGCGATTGCCTTTCGCTTTATCGGGAGCTTTAGTAGTACTCTCCTACTTCATCCGGCGAAACATGGATGAGTCGCCCGCGTTTGCTAAACTTAAAAAAGAAGGAAATCTATCCAAAACACCCCTCCGCGATAGTTTCAAGAGCCGCGACAACGTCAAACTCATGCTGATTGCGATGTTCGGGGCGATCATTGGACAGGGTGCCATCTGGCATACGAGTCAGTTTTACGCTCAGATCTTTATTACAAAAATTTTGAATGTCGAGTACGGGTCGGCTCAAACCGTCATGGCCATTGCCGTTACCTGTGCTACGCCTTTCTTCGTCATCTTTGGTGCTTTATCGGATAAAATTGGCCGAAAGAAAGTGATGATGGCCGGACTGTTGGGGGCTAGTCTGTTTTTGTACCCTCTCTACCAAGGTATGGATCGACTGGTAAATGGTGGTACGATTCTTCAGACCGTAATTAAGGATACTTCGAAAGTAACCACCTTTGAAGATGGCAAAGTGATTACTCAGACTACTGTAAAACTACCTAATCAACAAGTAGATGAACGAACGGAAGTTCGTCTGCCCACGCAAACCCTCTGGTTATTAGGATTACTGGTTTTCATACAGGTACTATTCGCCACCATGGCTTACGGACCGATTGCCGCATTTCTGGTAGAGTTATTTCCAACTAAAATCCGGTACACCTCGCTTTCCATTCCGTATAACGTTGCGAACGGTATTTTTGGTGGCTGTTCCCCTTTTGTAGCGACCTGGCTGGGCAGTTTGACTGGCTCAAAATTTGCCGGTGTTTATTACCCGATTTTCCTGACGGCCATGACCTTTATTGTCGGAATGATTTACATTAAAGAGACCGCTGGAAAACGGCTGGAGGATTAAAATAAAACGTCCCTGCTTGGATCATACCATCAGCAGGGACGTTTCTTTTACTCTTGTACGGGCATGATTAAATCAAACCGGGTACCGTTTTCATTACGTACATTCAGAATTGCTCCAATCTGTTCACTTAGTAACAGAATCAACCGCTTACCAAACGATCCGGTAGGTTTTTTCCAGGCGTTCATATCGATACCCGGACCATTATCTTTAATCTCTAAATGCAATTGATCCGTTTCGTTGAGAATAATACTCAAACTGGGTTTTGAAATCTGATCAAAGGCATGCTTAAAGGCATTCGTAATAATTTCATTCATGATTAACCCCAGAGGTACCGCTACTTCTACGTCCAGCTCTACGGATACAATATCTACTTCCAGATCAAAGTTTTCTTCCTTAAATCCGTACGCATAGAATAACCCCTGTACGAGGTCATGAATGTACTCTTTCATATTGACCTTCGTTACGTTATCACTTTCGTACAAACGCTGGTGAATTAAAGACATCGCTTCTACCCGCTGCTGCCCTTCCCGAACGGCTCGTACGGCTCCTTCATCCTCCAGTCGGGTTGATTGCAGACGTAACAAACTGGAAATAATAGCAAGATTATTCTTTACCCGATGGTGCAGTTCCTTCATCAGATTTTTGAGTTGTTCCGATTGTTCACTGACGATCGTGTTTCGCTCCGATAAAGCCCGGTTTGTTTTTTCTAATTGCTGATTACCCCTGCGAATGATTCGATACTGTACGGCTGCTACGACCAGCAACAAAATCAGAATACTCATTCCTCCCAATAACCACCAGAACTGCCGGGACTTTAATTCATTTTCATCATCCAATCGCTTGATTTCCAACTCTTTTTCTTCCGTACGAAAGCGGGTTTCCGCTTCTATCAGTTGCTGCTTCTTATCGAAACTGGTTACACTGTCACGGGCGACTACCCATTCCTTATGATAATTCAGGGCTTCCTTATATTGATTCCGGTGTTCTGCAATACGCGTCAATATATCGTAAACCTCAACGTAGAATCGATATTTTTCCGGCTGATTTTTAGACCAGGCTAAGGCTTTATGTGCGTATTTTTCTGCTTCGTCAATGCGGTTTAATTTAATCAGTGTATTGGGATAGTTAATGTAAACATAGCCTCTTAAATAATCCATGTTCAATTTATCGGCGAGCCGTAAACATTCCTGATACGTTTGTTCAGATTGCTCAAATTGACCCGCATTTTTATAGATAATGGCTCTGTTTAACAAAATGGTACTCTTCTTCGCTTCCCCTTCACTGTAATCCAGGGCTTTCTGATTATATTGAAGAGCCTTGGCAAAGTTTTTACGCATGTCCTCTACCGTTGCCAGCTCCATATTAAACTGACCAATCATTTCTTTATCTTTGATCTGCTCAGCCAGTTTCAGCCCTTTCTTGAAATAGTTTTCAGCCGAGGGATATTCTTTCAGTGAAACGTAAGCAAACCCAATATAGTCCAGCATAATGGTTTGCTTTTTTACCTGTTTCATTTGCTGGCTAATCTCCAGTGCTTTTTGATAATACAAAATAGCTTCAGCAGGATTGCTTTTATCCATTTCAAGCATACCAAAAGAGAAATAGGCACGTGCCAGCTGAACAGAATCTTTCGTTTTTTCAGCAATGCGTACTAATGCTTCAATCGCCATTTTTGCTTCCGCGAATTGCGTACGATTTCGCATTCTGCTTTCGTACTCAGAAAGCGAGTCAAACTGAGCTTTCGCTGGTAAATTCTCAACCGTTTTTAAGTATTCGTTGTAGGATTGATCAACGGACGACTGGGCCCACCCGGCAAGCGATACACTTCCGAGGCAAAAAAGTAATACTACTTTCAAAAGGGACATTTTCCTGGCGGGTAGATAGGGGTGTAGAAACTTACTGAATCTGAAAAATCCGCATAAATTCATCTTTGTATTGCCTTCCCAGCGGAATAGCAATCATATCCACCATCACTTCGCGTTCATTAAAACTCTTGATTTTACGAATGTTCAGAGCGTACGAGCGATGAACCCGAATAAGCTTTTCGATGGCTAATCGGTGTAGCGTCATACTTAGCGTTAATCGAATGGAATATTTTCGCTCATTCGTTACAATGGTGGTATGCGTATTATCCGCTTCCAGGTACAGAATATCTGCGGCATCAATTCGCACAAACTGATAATTATGTTTGATAAAAATAGACTGATCTATTTTCAGAATAACTTCGCGGGACAGGGTGTCTTTTTCCGATGCTTTAACGGCATCTTTGAGCGAATTATTTCCTTCACGAACGGAGAAGTTTTGAATGGCCAGTTCAATAGCAATATTCAAATTTGCCGTATTAACAGGCTTAAAAAGATACGCTGCTGGAAAGGTAAGTTTAGCCCGATCGCGGGTTTCTTTATCCGCTAAAGCAGTAATGTAAATAACAGCAACCGGACGAAAAGCCAATAGATGATTAATGGTTTCGATGCCATCCCAATCACCTTTGATATTAATATCACAAAGCACTAAATCAACCTGATTTTTCTGATAGATTTCCAGGGCTCTCCGACCATTGTTGGCCATTCCTACTACTTCATAACCCTCAGCCTCAAGGGTATCACACAAATCCATCGCCAGTACTGCCTCATCTTCAATAATCAATACACGGATTTGATTCTCTGACATACTCGTCAATTTTTACTAAACAAATGTCAAATAAGACTTGAATTGAGGTATTTACTACTACTCACTATTCCTATCGCTTAAGCATCTACGAATCTATCTGAATAAAATTGAATTTCTACAGGTTAAGTTTAAATTATTGGTGGTTTCTTAAAGGTGTAAAACTAATAAACGGGACCGAAGGGGCCCCGTTTCGTGCACATAATGTTACAAAAATAATCTTTACTATAGGCGGGTAAAAAAACGGCGGCACCTTAAACACAGGAACCATTTAATTGGTATGAAAAAAAGTACAGTGCGAACCAGGGCAGGGCGACGACGACGTTCGATTTCAGTAGCCTTGCAATACGGACAACGGGTGGTGGTGGCGGTCATAGGCAAGCATTTAAACAGTAAATCAGGTAACCAGGGTAGAACTGTTACGAAGGCTCGTTCACCAGAAGTCTATAGCTACTGATGAATGCGGGTTGTGACCCCAATTGTACGGACCATACTCTAATTGAAAGGGTTCAGCTTCTTACTCGTTTGCCCTCTTATAAAAAACCTCCCCCCTTCGCTCAGAGTATCATGCATGGGTTAATTCAAACCGGAATCAAGGCTCTTATTCAAAACATACTCAATTGAGCTCTGTATCACTAAGGCTGCTTTGTCAGAAATCCTTTTGGCGGAAATTTCGGTCAGAAAGTGATGCAAGTATATAGCTTCAGGAAGTGTAAAGTAGCTAAATGTAGGTAAACATGCCGGTACAGGCTGTTAAGAACCTATTTTGGATAGTGAATGGAGAAGCCGGTTTAAAAAAGATGTCATTATTAAATAAATGCAAATTAATTTTTTGTTTTCCTGGATGTTATCTTATTCAATCTACTTTTAAACTCAGAATTAACCGTAGGAACGAGTATTCGTTCCTACGGTTAATTCTTGAATCTTTCCTATTTTAGCTTTCGCTGTCAGAGACGTATATTACTAATGGATCCCCTTATGTCAGGCAGTAGATCATCGGTTCAAAACAAAAAAATAAAAAGACCTTTGAGGGGTCGTACGCCCGGAAAAGGTCTTTTTTAGACCAGTACTTACAAAACCGATGGTATGAATCACGTCTCTAGACTTATCACCACCGCCCTGCTGCTTACGGGTACGTATGCTTCAGGCCAGAAATTGATTGAATTAAAGTCCAACGAAAAGGCTAACAAAATAGATGTAGTCGTGGACGGCAAACCTTTTACCAGTTATTTCTACCCCGGCGAGGCGGTACTAAAAAAAGCGGTATTGTATCCTGTATACTCGCCCCAGGGCAATCTGATTACCCGGGGCTGGCCGCTGGATCCCCGGCCGGGCGAACGGGTAGACCATCCGCACCACGTGGGTGTCTGGTTCAACTACGAGGACGTCAACGGTTACGATTACTGGAACAATTCCAACACGCCGCCCAACCCGAATGCCAAATATGGTACCATACGTCATACGGGCATTAAATCCAAAAAGGACGGCAAACGGGCCGAGTTAACGGTAACCGCCGATTGGGTGGAAGACAATGGTAAAGGCAAAAAAGTACTACAGGAAACAACTACTTATTTCTTTACGGCTTCGGACAAACAACGCATCATCGATCGCATCACGGTATTGAAAGCCGTGGAAGATGCCCAATTCAAAGATGTTAAAGATGGTATGTTTGCCATCCGGGTAGCCCGGCAACTGGAACTTCCCTCGACGAAAGCCGAAAAGTATACGGATGCCAACGGTGTTGTAACTGCGGTTCCCAAACTTGACAATACCGGAGTAACCGGCAATTATCGTTCGAGCGAGGGCGTAGAAGGAGCCAAAGTCTGGAGTACCCGCGGTCGCTGGATGAATTTGACGGGAAAGATTGGTAAAGAAGATGTTTCCATTGTCCTGATCGATCACCCGAAAAACGTAAGCTATCCGACCTACTGGCATGCCCGCGATTACGGCCTGTTTGCTCTGAATCCCCTAGGTGAAAAGGTCTTTACCGAAGGAAAGAAAGAGCTGAATTATCAACTCAAGAAAGGTCAATCCGTTGTCTTTCGCTATCGCATGGTGATTACTTCGGGTAAACCCACGGATGCCGAACTGAATAAACTGGCGGACGCGTTTGCGAAATAAACTTTTGCAGGCTCTCCCGATATGAAAAACCGTAAGGCTTCTGCTTTACGGTTTTCGCTTTTTATAGATTTTTGCTTTCACGAAATTTTTAGTGACCCGATCCATGAAACAAGTCCTTATTTTAGTGGGCGTCAGCGGAAGCGGGAAATCGACCTGGGCCAAAGAATTCTGTCAGAATGAAACGAACTGGTTACGGATCAGTCGGGATGAACTTCGCCGCAGTTTGATCCCCGTATCCCTGGGAGCCTACTGGCACTGGCCCAAAGAAGATCAGGACCGGATTGAGCGGCTGGTCGATCGACTACATACGCGGTTGTTGCTGGATGCCTTACGCGATGGCTGGCAAGTCATCATGGACAATACACATTTGAAAAAGGCTTATTTCGACACGTACAAAACCTTGTTATTGCGTAACGTCCCGGCCTTTGAGATGCAATATAAACTGTTTGATCCACCCCTGGAAGTTTGTCAGGAACGAGATCACCTACGACCCGACTCCGTGGGAGCCAATGCCATTGCTCATCAGTATGCCTTCCTGCAGGAGTTAAAAACTACTTTTGATTTTAAACCTTTCACCTGGCCTGCTGCCAGCCCTAACCTAGTAATTTGAAATGCCAAACCGACACCTTACCCCCCATAAACGCATTGCCCTGGTGGCTCACGACCATAAAAAGGCTGAAATCTTAGACTGGGCGATTAAAAACCGTGATTTTTTAAGTCAACACCAGCTTTTTGCAACGGGTACTACGGGCCGGCTTTTGGAAGAGACCTTGAAGGTCCCGATTATCAAACTGCTTTCGGGTCCGCTGGGAGGTGATCAGCAGATTGGAGCCATGATTGCCGAGGAAAAAATTGATGCAATTATTTTCTTCTGGGACCCTATGGAATCACAGCCGCACGACCCGGATGTGAAAGCTCTTTTACGATTGGCCGTCGTGTGGAACATTCCCATGGCCTGTAACCGGGCTACCGCCGATTTTCTGCTAACTTCTCCCTTCATGCATCAGGAGTACGAATCGCAGTTGACCGACTACAGTACGTATTTAAAACGGCAGGTTCGGGAAAACCTGACCTAAGTACTGACTTTAAGATGCCTTCGTTGTACAAGAAAAAGCCCCATCCGAATGGATGAGGCTTTTTCTTGTACTCGTATGAGTTAAGCCAATACTTCGGTTTTTGCTACACTTTTCTGACGGAAATACATCATCACGGCCATCAGGAAGCCCGTAAAGGCCAGCATCGCTCCTACCCACTGCGGCGAAGTATAACCCAGACCCGCAGCAATGGGAAGGCCACCCAGATACGCACCCAAAGCATTACCAATATTAAAGCCCGCCTGACTAACCGACGAAGCCAGCATTTCGGAACCGTTGGCGGCCCGAATCATTAGAATCTGGATGGGTGCTCCAAGCGTAAACGAAATGGCTCCCGTTACGAAGGTCATGACCAGTAATGGTATTTTGAAGGGAGCTACGAAGGATACCACGATCAAACAAACCACCATTAAGGATAAGAATAAAGCCGTAGCTTTGATCGGTGAAATGGAATCGGCAGCCATCCCGGAGATGAGATTTCCTACGGCCATTCCAACGCCCGCCAGTACTAAAATCCAGGTAATCTGATCGCTTCTGAAACCGCCCACTTCCGTCAATAACGGAGCGATATAGCTAAACCAGGCAAACAGTCCGCCCGTACCAATTGCCGTAATACCGAGAATTAGCCAGGGTTCAACCCGGGTAAACAGTTTCAGATCTTTCAGGATACTAGACTCACTGACGGGTGGCATAGCCGGCAGTAACTGTTGAATACTCAGGACCGTAATCAGTCCAACGACCGCGATAATCAGGAAGGTAATCCGCCAGCTCATGGTATGGCCAATGTACGTACCCAGCGGCACGCCAATGATATTGGCAATGGTCAGTCCGGCAAACATCATGGAAATCGCTTGAGCTTGTTTTCCCGGCGTAGCCAGTCGACTCGCCACTACGGCACCTACGCCAAAAAAGGCTCCGTGCGGTAGACCCGAAAGTAAACGGGTCAGCATCATGATTTCGTAATTTGGGGCAAAGGCTGACAAGGCATTACAGAAGGTAAACATAGCCATCAAGCCCAACAGGATCTTTTTGGGCGGGTAATTGCCCGCGATGCCTACCAGCAAGGGAGCTCCCAGTACGACACCCAGGGCATACGCCGAAATCAGGTGCCCGGCTACGGGAATGGAAATGTTAAGCGTACGGGAAATATCCGGTAAAATTCCCATCATGACGAACTCGGTCATTCCGATCCCAAAGCCGCCTACGGTGAGTGAAAACAAACTTTTTTTCATAAAATTTTCAAAAGGGAATACGAACCAACGTATACAATGGGGAACTATTAGCGTAGTCGTTTGTCGACCGCATAAGCATTATGCGTATCCACAAAAACCAGCAAAGTACAGCAATACGCCGCGTGAATGAGCTGGCTGGGAATGGCCCCCCAGTCTTCAATCATCGACGAACCGAAAATCAATAAAATCATCACTACCGCACCTGCCACTAAAGCCTGACGCGTCATCCAGCCGATCAACAGCAACACTCCTACCAGCAACTCAGCCACTGGCAACGCGTAACTAAAGGGCAGCACCAGTACTTCGGGTAACATGGAATCTTTAAATTTCCCCAGCATCCAGGCACTGAAACCGTTTAATTTAGGTATTCGTACCAATCCATGGCCCAGCATACTCATGGCCAGGGCCAGACGAGCCAGTATAAAAGCAAGGGTCTGATTCATAGATAGAAACAGTCAGTAGGATAGATTGATCATTACGATACAAAGTTCAGTAAATGATTCCAGTTAAATTAAAAAAGTACAAAAAACGTTTCCAATTCTATAAATATTCTAATTAATTGGTTCGTCAATGCAATTGACTTCAATTGGAATTAAAATAAGGCAGGTGTACGAACACATTCATTCTTGTTTTCAGGCACGTTCGGTTCATTAATTTTTTCTGTCATGTCATTTTCTCGCGTACAGGATAGCCATCATCCTCAGTTTTTACAAATCTGGAAGTTGCTGGAAACGGCCTTCCATCCGGGCGAACGTCGCTCGCTGGCGTCCCTGAAACAAGTCGTACTAGAAGAGCAAATGCACTTGCTCGTTTGGGGAGAATCGGTACAGGCAGTAGCCGTATTGTGGAAATTCGGGGAATTTGATTTTCTGGAATACGTGGCAGTGGATCCCAGCCTGCGGGGCCAGGGCTTGGGTACCACGCTAATGCAGGCCTTACTGGCGTCCCTGGAGAAGCCTTTCCTGCTGGAAGTACAACCGGGTACGGACGCCCCGAATCAGGCCCGAATTCGATTTTACCAGCGACTGGGCCTGCACCTCAATCGTCACACGTATTTTCAGCCTCCGTACCAGCGAGGCGGGGAAACGTTCCCCTTACAAATCATGTCAGCCCCACACTTACTCGATGAAGCTGATTTTCTGGCGTATACCTTGCTCATTAAAAATGAAGTCTACGAGCAATGGTATGAAGCTTAGTAGGCCGAAAACAAAAATTGCCAGCAAAGGCTGGCAACTCTTTGGAAGCACGAATTTCTGCCTCCTATCTCTTTCCTAACAAGCGGTAAGTCAGGCCCGCAGCGAGTCCGCCAGCCAGGTACCAGCCGATGGTCATCAGTTGCGTGGCCGTTGTGCGGTTACTGGGTTTTTCACCCAATCCCAGCGGACCTGGTAAAAAGACGGCTCCTAACCCAGCGGCTAAGCCTAAAATGGCTCCGTTTCGAACGCCATTTTTGGGCGAGTCCAGACTGACAAGGCCGTAATAGGTAGCATTGGAAGCAATATCACCCGCCAGGGATGCTTTATGAAGCGTTTCCTCGGAAGGCGAAATACCCGAAGGCAAAAGTTTAGACAAAGCCCGTTTGCCCAGTATATCAATACGCGGAGCATTGGGAACGGTTTTACGAGCGGTTTCGTGCAGGAGTGTGAGCGTACAGGCTCCCACAAACCCGCTGGTAGTTGCTGCTAAAGAATCCATAGGTTGTTTCGTCGTTTTGTGCCAGTATTGTAAATAATGTATGCCAGTATTCACTAGCGATTCAGCCAACCGGCATTGGTTTTACGTATGTAAGGCATCCGTTTGTTTCAACAAACGATTAGCTTTACAGTTCTGAGTTCATAAACCTCTATTTTTCTTTCATAATCGTATGAAAAAACAACTGCTAGGCCTGGCGATACTCGCTGGCCTGAGTACGGCCTTTACGCCTCCCAAACCCAAATGGATTTCATTGTTTGATGGAAAAACCCTTAATGGCTGGAAAGTCGGTAAAAACGCTGAAACTTTTCACGTCGAAGACGGTACCATCAAAGTAGCCGGACCAGTGGCTCACCTGTTCTACGAAGGGCCTGAACAACCCTTCAAAAATTTTGAATTCAAGGCCAAAGTAAAAACGATGCCGGGCTCTAATTCCGGTATCTACTTTCATACGGAATATCAGGAATCAGGCTGGCCAGCTAAAGGCTACGAAGTGCAGGTCAACAATTCACACACCGACTGGAAACGCACGGGTAGTTTGTACAACGTACAGGATGTGAAGGAAGTGTACGTCAAAGATGGGGAGTGGTACACGGAACAAATTACTGTAGAGGGTAAACACGTGACCATCAAGATTAACGATAAAACGGTCGTTGATTATACCGAACCCGATAATGCCGATCGACCCGCCGACATGAAAGGCCGGGTGATTAGTTCCGGGACGTTTGCCTTACAGGGCCATGATCCGAAAAGTGTAGTATATTTTAAAGATATTCAGGTACGCCGCTTACCCGACTGATCGGAGCTTAAGACCAGCTAATGAGATACATAAATTTTTAAAAGTCAGAAATTTATGTATCTCATTTTTATACTTTGACGTTATAGGCTTATCAACCGTTATGCTATAGGAATTATGCCTTACCTAGTAGCTATTTTACCTTCCATAGCCTTATCTTTCGAGTAAATTACGTCTTACTCCCTTACCCAATACGCTATACGTTTTGTAAATTTTCTATGCGATTTACCTTATTTACCTTGTTGCTTGTAGGGTTAATGTACCCAGCCCATGCCCAGACGTATGAATTTACCCGCAATGACACCCTTCGGGGTACAATCACACCCGAACGTTCCTGGTGGGATCTGAATTTCTATCGGTTAAACGTTCGATTCAGCCCTTCTGACAGTTCCATCAAAGGCAGTAACCAGGTTTTTTACCGGGTACTCAAACCCGCTCAGGTACTGCAAATTGATCTTCAGCGGGCAATGACCATTACCCGCGTTGAACAGGATGGAAAGCCCCTAACCTACCGTCAGGACGGGGATGCTTACTTTATCAAACTTACCAAACCACAGGTTGTCAATCGTACGGAATCCCTTACGGTTTATTACGAGGGCAAGCCGCATGTAGCCCGGAATGCTCCCTGGGATGGCGGTTTTGTTTTTTCCAGAGACAAAGCCGGCCAACCTTACATTGCAACGGCCTGTCAGGGACTGGGAGCCAGCTCGTGGTGGCCCAACAAAGACCACCCCTACGACGAACCGGACAGCATGATGATCAGCATTACGGTTCCCAAGCCCCTGATGGACGTTTCCAACGGACAGCTCAGAAGGGTGATCGACAATTCTGATCAAACCAGAACCTTTGAGTGGGCCGTCGTTAACCCCATCAACAACTACGGCGTAAACCTGAATGTGGCCAATTACAGTCACTGGTCTGAGACCTATCAGGGCTTGAAAGGCCCGCTGGCTTTGAATTTTTACGTGTTGCCGGAACATCTGGAGGTCGCTAAAAAGCAATTTCAGCAGGTTCCACAAATGCTGAAAGCCTTTGAATACTGGTTTGGCCCCTATCCTTTTTACGAAGATGGGTACAAACTCGTGGAAGTGCCGTACCTGGGTATGGAACACCAGAGTTCGGTTACGTACGGAAATGGCTTTAAAAACGGCTATTTGGGTCGCGATTTGTCGGGTACAGGCTGGGGTTCCAAGTGGGATTTTATCATTGTCCACGAGTCGGGACATGAGTGGTTTGCGAATAGCATCACCAATTACGACGTAGCCGATATGTGGATTCATGAAAGTTTTACCAACTATTCTGAATCACTGTTTATTGAATACTATCACGGCAAAGAGGCTGCCGCCGCCTACATTATTGGTTGCCGGAAACTCATCCGGAATGATCGGCCGGTCGTAGGTACGTATAACGTAAACCATTCCGGTTCGGGAGACATGTACTACAAAGGTGGAAGCCTGTTACATACCATTCGTCAGATCGTCAACAACGATGAACGCTGGCATCAGATGTTGCTGGGCCTGAATAAAACGTTTTACCATAAAACCGTAACGGGTGCTCAGGTAGAAGCGTTCGTGGGTCAATCATTAGGTTTGAATTTAACCAAAGTGTTTGACCAGTACCTCCGCGACATCCGTATCCCGACGCTGGTATACCGTATCAGAGATCATCAGCTGGAATACCGCTGGGAAGATTGCGTAGCTGGTTTTGATATGCCCGTCAAGGTAAAAATCGGCGAATCAGAAACGCTAACGCTACTGAAACCAACCCCAAACTGGCAGAAGCTAAAAGTAAAAGACGCGACTTCTATTGCAGTCGATCCCAACTTCTACGTAAAAAGTAAAATGCTTTCAGCGAAGTAATACGTAGGACTGGATCAATCAGCGGTGTAGCTTTCGGAAGTGTTGGCTATCGATAAAAAAGACCCGAACGGCTCATCCGTTCGGGTCTTTTTTATTGGTAGTCAAGCAAACGTGAGCCATTAGAGGTTGCCGTATAAGATGATTTAATGTCTGGAAATCGGCTCAGTCGCTCTGTCCCCCTTTCTCTCTGGGAAGGCGATTTTTTGCTTTTAAAGCTTCGTGTAGTAAATATTCAATTTGTCCGTTCAGACTGCGAAATTCATCGTCGGCCCAGCGTTGTAAGGCCTCCAGTTCATTCGGAGCCATCCGCAGTACAAATGCTTTCTTCGCTTCTTTTTCTTTTGCCATGTTATCATTCTGGGAAAACCTACCCTCTTCCTTGCCTCCCGTGCTTCTCGCATTAATGATACAAGGTACCCGCATTGATCACCGGATTTGCCGACTTGTCCGAGCACAACACCACCAGCAAATTACTGACCATGGCGGCTTTTTTCTCTTCATCAAGCATGACAATCTGATCCTCGGTCAGGCGTTTCAGGGCCAAATCTACCATTCCTACGGCACCTTCCACAATTTTCGTACGGGCAGCGACCATCGCCGTTGCCTGTTGCCGCTGTAACATGGCGTGGGCAATCTCTTCGGCATAAGCCAGGTGCGTAATGCGGGCTTCCAGTACGCGTACGCCCGCCCGGGCCAGCCGTTCGCGGAGTTCAGCTTCCAGCTTTTCGTTGATCAAATCGCCACCCGAGCGAAGCGTAATTTCCTGCTGATCGTCGTCGAAATGATCATAGGCGTAACTGCCCGCCAGATGCCGCAGGGCGGTATCGCTCTGTAGCTTGACGTAGTGCTCGAAATTGTCTACTTCAAATTTAGCCTGCACCGCGTTTGCCACCTGCCAAACGACTACGGCTCCAATGACAATGGGATTACCCAGATGATCGTTTACTTTAATTTTATCACCTTCCAGACTCCGGGCTCGCAGGGAAATTTTGATTTTGGTGTACAGCGGATTCGACCATTTAAAGCCTGATTCCTTGACTGTACCTACGTAATTACCGAACAAAACCAGCAATTTCGCCTCATTAGGGTTTACGATGAAGAACCCCGGCGACAAAAGAACCGCCAGAATCAAAGCCCCAATCCCCATGACCTCATTCGTTTGCATAAATACCAGAAATACCCCCACGAGGAGCAGTACTACCAGAGCCATGATTGCCCCGGACAACGGTCGTATAACTTTTTCTTCCATAGTATATTGATATTAAAATGATATTACAATACTATCACTTTTTGAGCAAAACTGAAAGTCACGATGCTCCGAAAGTATTAGAGGTAAATGCGGGGGAAGAATCGTTGGAAAGTACCCATGAACGGTAGAAAGATGCTTGCGTGATCTCTGGAATAGTCAATCCAGTGAGGACGTTTGGTAAATGGCGTAAATGCGTGCTTTTATCTTTCGGCTCGTATGGTTTTTTACGTACGACTGGAAAGTATTGTCCCCGTAAAGCGTTTTTAATTCACTAAGACTTCTGGTACATTACTTGTGTAGTCAAAAGCGTCCGGTTGATTCAGGGATACCGGTTAGTGGTATTTTTCTGCTTTTAAAGCGGAATTATTTTACCAGTTCAGAGGTGAAATAACCTTGGAACTTGTATCCTTCTTTTTACATTTGCAAAACTTCACGAGTACATTGGGTTGACTCTTCGCTCGGTTACGCCAGACGCTTGGTCAGGGCTTTGCCACATTCTACAACCCATCTACCTCGTCCACTGAAAACAACACATTCGATTGAAAGAATACGGAAGTAATATCCAAAAACTGGTGGACTATCTCGTAACGATTCAGGAACGCGAGAAACGCACCAAACAAGCTTACGTTCTTATTGAGCTGATGCGGCAAATTCACCCTAATATGAAAGAGGGGCAGGATTATACCAATAAGCTCTGGGACGACTTGTACATCATGTCGGGTTTCCGCCTCGATGTAGACAGTCCGTTCCCTCCGCCGTCGCCCGAGGCCATTGGAAAGAAACCGAACAGTGTTCCTTATAATACGCATAATTTACAATTCCGTCATTACGGCCGTAACCTGGAAGTGATGGTCGAAAAGGCCATTTCGCTGACGAATGAGTACGAGCGTTGGGCTTTCGCCAGTTACATCGCCAAAATGATGAAGAGTTTCTATACGGCCTGGAACAAGGACAATGCCGACGATTCGACGGTATGGGAACACCTGCGTATCATCTCTAAAGGCGGCCTGAACGCCGAAATTGAGCGTATCAAAAAAGAAGGCTACTTAGACATTGCTCCCCGCGACCGGTACTCAAGTAATACGGGCGGCGGTAACAGCGGTGGCGGTCATCACCACTCCTACTCGCATACGCCGCACAACCGTCCGCATCGCAACGAGCGAAGCGAACGGCCAGATCGAAATGAGCGGAATGAACGCTCTTCGTCGTTCCAACGCCGCAACGGACCGCCGAGCAACAATCGCAATAACAACAACAGTCACTTCAATCGTAATAACCGCAAAAAATAGTTTATAGGATACCGTTCCTCAGCGAGGGCTGTACGTAGCCTTTTGCCTGAGACTGTTCACCCCATAAACGGTTCATCAGCTAATGGCTTCATTTAAAGTAACAGGAGGAAAAAAACTGCAGGGCGAGATCATCCCGCAGGGTGCAAAAAACGAAGCACTTCAGATTATCTGTGCGGTACTTCTCACGAAAGAAACCGTCACGATTCACAATATCCCCGCCATTCGTGATGTCATCGCCCTAATTGACCTCCTGGGTGATATGGGTGTGAAGCTTACGCATTTGAGCGAAACGTCCGTACGCTTTCAGGCCGATGACGTCAATCTGTCGTACCTCGAAACGGAATCGTATAAAACCAAAGCAGCCTCGCTGCGGGGTTCCGTGATGATGCTCGGACCGCTGCTGGCTCGTTTCAAAAAAGGAAGAATCCCCCGGCCCGGTGGTGATAAGATCGGCCGCCGTCGCCTGGATACGCACTTCCTGGGTTTCGAACGCCTGGGTGCAAAATTTGACTTTGATCCCGAAGACGGCGGTTTCTATAAAGTGGATGCCTCCAACCTCAAGGGTACGTACATGCTGCTGGACGAAGCGTCTGTTACGGGTACGGCCAACGTTCTGATGGCTGCCGTACTGGCAGAAGGCACCACCACCATTTATAATGCCGCCTGTGAGCCCTATTTACAGCAGTTATGCAAAATGCTGGTACGCATGGGTGCGAACATCTCCGGCATTGGTTCTAACCTGTTAACCATCGAAGGCGTATCCGAACTGAATGGTACGGAACACACGATGTTACCAGACATGATTGAAATTGGTTCCTTTATTGGGATGGCTGCCATGACGCAGTCGGAGCTGACCATCAAGAACTGCTCCGTACCTGATCTGGGAGTTATTCCGGCCGTATTTCAGAAGCTGGGCATTAAACTGGAAATTCGTGGTGACGATATTTTCGTACCCGCTCAGGATCATTACGAGATTGAAACCTTCATCGATGGTTCCATGCTAACGGTAGCCGATGCTCCCTGGCCCGGCTTCACGCCCGACTTGCTGAGTATTGTGCTCGTAACGGCCATCCAGGCGAAAGGAACGGTACTCATTCACCAGAAAATGTTCGAAAGCCGCCTGTTCTTCGTGGACAAACTCATTGAAATGGGGGCTCAAATCATCCTCTGCGATCCCCACCGGGCTACAGTCGTGGGCATGAACCGGCATATTCAGTTACGCGGCATCCGCATGACTTCACCGGACATCCGGGCGGGCGTATCGTTGCTCATTGCTGCCATGTCAGCCAATGGCGTTTCCATTATTGATAACATTGAGCAGATTGATCGTGGCTATCAGCACATTGATACGCGACTGAATGCCATCGGTGCAGAAATTATACGTCTGTAATCAACGAATGGTAATAAAAGCCGGTGCCTAAGGGTTACCGGCTTTTTGTTTTTAAAGGATGCTTAACTTAACGGATTCAAGTACAGTCAACTATTTTCACCTCTCTCCTGCTATGCTGTATCGTTCACTTTTGCTTGCACTAGGTATTATTGGACTTCATCAAGGTACTCACGCCCAGACTTACGCTGAAAAACTCGGATTTCCCAAAGACCGAAAAGTCATCATTTTACACGTGGATGACGCCGGAATGAGTTACGACTCGAACGAAGGTACTCGTAAGGCCCTTACCACAGGTGTAGCCAATTCCACGAGTGTAATGATGCCTTGTAGCTGGGTACCGCATTTCATGAATCTGGCCCGTCAAAACCCTACCTGGGACGTAGGCGTACACCTGACGCTCACTTCTGAATGGGCGGGCTACCGCTGGCAACCACTAGTGGGTAAAGAAAAGGCTCCGGGTCTGTACGACACGCAGGGCTGTTTTTATCCAAGTGTGGAAGAAGTAGATCGCCACGCGATGGCCGACGAAGTAGAAGCCGAAATACGAGCCCAGATTGCTCAGTTCCGGGCTTTTGGTCTGGAGCCTTCGCACATCGACTCACACATGGGTACGCTGTTTCAGCCCAAGTTTGTAGAACGGTACATTAAAGTGGGAATCGAGGAAAAAATTCCGGTCATGTTTCCTGGGGGCCACAACACGCTCATCGGTGCCAGTCGGAACCTGGACGCCAACCTGACCAAAGCCATTGGACAAAAACTGTGGGCGGCTAAATTACCCGTCCTTGACGATTTGTTCAGCGATACGTATGGCTGGAATTTACCCGCTGGTCAGCAGCCCTCCGATCAGAATCTGAGAGCTTTCAAAACGCAGAAATACGTAGAGCTGCTGAAGTCCTGCCGACCCGGCCTCACCATGATTATCATGCACTGCACCGATCCCACGGTTGTATTCAATCGGATCTCGGATTCGGGGCCTACGCGGAAAGGTGACTTACTAGCCATGCTGAACCCGGACCTCCGCCGCTACATTGAGGACAACCAGATTATATTGACAACCTGGCGGGAGACTAAAGAACGTCGTTTAAGGATCAAGGAATAAAAAAGAGCGGCTTCGCCAAATGGAAGCCGCTCTTTTTTCAGCGATCCAAGCTGTTTATTTCAAAGGTGAAAAGTCCGTTGGAACGAGGTATACTGAGGTTACGGATTCGGTTAGTGAGCCGTTGGCTAGCTTCTCCGAAGCCGTCCGTACCGATACCCACTCCGGGTCCTCCCGAAAGGCTTTGAAAGCCGCTTCTCCGGCCTCTTTACTCTTTTGGGTAAGCAGGTACATCAGGATGTTGTCGGTATTGTCTTCGGTCCAGTACACCAGGTTCGTCATCCCGTGCTTTTCAAATAGTTTAGTGGTATGATTCCGAAAGCGAGCCAGCAACAGGGGCAAATTATAGGGCGTCGTTTTGTAGGTTCGTAATTGAAACACCCGATTGCCCTTTTGATCAATCTGAAGCTGGGGAGAGAAATCAGTCGTATGGAAAAACTTACTGATCACTTTTGAAACAATACGGCCATTTTTTTCGGACTCGGAAGAGACTTTCTTCCATTCCGGATCACTGCCAAACGCTTTCCAGCTCGAATCCCGAGCTGCCCGGTTTGGGTACGACAGGAAGTAAATCAAACAGCTATCCGGCTTGTGCTGGGGTACGAAATAACCCACGTTCGTCATGCCATGTTTTTCGAAAATCCGCATGGTGTGATTACGGAAACGGGCCATCAGGTCGGGCTGTTTACCTTCGGGTGAGTAATAGACCCGCATTTCGTACAGACGGGTATCCACAGGAGCTGGCGTATTGGGTTGAATAAAAGCGGCAAATAAACCTACGCAACAAAGCAGAATTACAGCAGAACGCATGACGTTAGAGGTTAAATAAGAAAGAAAGCAGACAAAGGTCTGCTGAAATCCGTAATTAGATGCGTACGATCATAAAAAAAGAGAGCAGAATTTTAACGTTCTGCTCTCTTAACTATACGATCTATACGAAGTTTACTTCAACGAAATCCAGTCAGCCAGAATACGCGTGGTTTCTTTCAACTCGGCATCTTCTTTAAATTTGCTGATGAAATTTTCTTTCATCTTCTGACGGGTATCTGCCGAGGCTACATCCTGACCAGGCATTCCTCCACCCGAAGCTCCCAACTGAGCAATCTTGTCGTTGAGCAATACTACTTCGTAAGGGTTTTGCTTGTCCGTTCCTAGCTTCGCCAGTTCCTCTTTCCGTTTCTTAGCTTCTTCCAGTTCCTTCCGCCGAGTGGCTTCATTAAGGGAAATCATTGATTTATCCTTGTTTTTCAGAAAATCTCCAACCTCTGCCGAAAGGCGTAACAAGTCAGGATCAGCTTTGAAACGTTCGTTATACCGACCCCGGAGTTTATCCAGTACATTCGGCGTCAGGCTCGTGTATTCCGTGAATACGCTCGGCTTAATCTGATCCCAGGGCAAAGCCGTAGGTTGTGAGCTTTCGCCAAACTCTTCGGCACTGAAACGAGAAGGCAGCTCAATATCAGGCGTTACCCCTTTATGTTGCGTACTGCTACCCGTAATCCGGTAGAATTTAGCCCGGGTCATTTTCAGTAAACCTACCTTATCCGTTTCCTTTGGCAGGAACTGATTCAGATCCAGCAGCTGCTGTACGGTACCTTTTCCGTAGGTCGTACCACCAATGATGATACCGCGTTTGTAATCCTGAATAGCTCCGGCAAAAATCTCGGAAGCCGAAGCACTGAAACGGTTTACCAATACAGCCAATGGTCCGGCGTATACCTGTTGCGGATCCGGATCATCGTCCGCGTCAATCCGGCCCATGGCATCTTTTACCTGTACGACTGGACCGTCTTTAATAAATAGACCCGTCAGCTTGATAGCTTCATCCAGTGAACCACCGCCGTTGTAGCGTAAGTCCAGTACCACACCGTCTACTTTGGCCTGCTTAAACTGTTCCAGGAAACGCTGTACGTCGCGACTGGTTGAGTTATAGTCCTTGTCGCCCTTCCGCATTTCTTCGAAGTTCTGATAAAAGCCCGGCAGCGTAATGATTCCGATGCGGTACTCTTTCTTCTCGAACGTCATCGGTACTACCTCGGCTTTTGCCACGCCTTCTTCCAGCTTTACCTTATCCCGCACGATTTTAATCTCGCGAGGCATACTACCCGGCAACGCATCCGACTTCAGAATATTCAGTCGAACCGTCGTTCCTTTCGGACCACGAATCAGTTTCACTACATCGTCCAGACTCCAGCCCACTACGTCGACCATCTGACCCGAAGCTCCCTGCCCTACACCCACGATACGATCATTTTCGTGGATCAGACCACTCTTCATGGCGGGTCCGCCCGGTACCAGTTCCCGTACTTTCGTATAATCATTCTCGGGCGTTAGCGTAGCACCAATGCCTTCGAAAGACTGAGCCATTTCATCCTTAAAACGCGAAGCATCCGGCGGAGCCATGTAGCTCGTGTGCGGGTCAATCACTTCGGCGAATGAATTCATAAACGTCTGGAAAACGTAGTCGCCTTTTACCTTGCTGGTCTGTTTGTCCAGATTGGTATAGCGTTCTTTTAACAGACGATAAATAGCCGTATCCTTCTTACCCTGAAGCTTGTAATCCAGAGCCTGGCTTTTCACGATTTTCTGCCAAAGTTCATCCAATTCGGCAGGTGTTTTGGCCCAGGATACTTTATCGCGATTGGTTTCGTACGATTCGTCCTTGGTAAAATCGAAAGGTTTATCCGTCAGTTTAGTTACGAACTGCATCCGTTCGTGAAAACGCTTCAGGAACAGATTGAAGAGATCATACGCGGGCGTTAGATTACCGCTTTGCAGGTAATCATCCATCTGGTAGCGATACTTTTCAAACGAGGCTACGTCCGAAGCCAGCAGATAGGCTTTACCATTATCAACTTCTTTCAGGTAGTTATCCCAAACTTTGGTCGAAAGCGAATCATCCAGCGGTACCCGACGATAGTGGTAGGACGAAAGAATGGTAGTCACAATCTTTTCGACCTCTTTCTGAGAAGCAGTGGGAGCTAAAACAACGGGCTGATCGGTACTAAGCTTCTGAGCTACTGAAGGACGTTCAGGCTGAAACCCCAGTAACACCAGCGGCACAAAGGCGAGCAAATAGCTTTTCATAGACATGTTATCTTGAGGCGTTAATCGTCGGAGATGCGGGACATTCGTGGACTTTTCAAGTACGTATTCCTGAAAAAAAAATAATGCCTACATCGTCACTCTAGCCTTGGCTCCTCTTTTTTCGTCAGAATAGAAAGTCGGCGTTGGGCCCAACGATTTTTACTTTTCAATTTCTAATAATTCAACATCAAAAATTAAAGCTGAATACGGCTGAATCTGACCGGCATTCCGTTCTCCGTACGCAAGTTGATACGGAACAAACAGGCGGAATTTTGAACCAACCGGCATTAGTTGCAACCCTTCCTGCCATCCCTGAATGACGCCATTAAGCGGGAAGCTGATGGGCTCACCCCGATCAACGGAGCTATCGAATACGGTTCCGTCAATGAGAGTTCCGTGGTAATGGGTTTTTACTTTATCCGTCAGAGCCGGTTTGGGTCCCGTACCTAGTTTTAATATTTTGTATTCCAGTCCACTAGCTGTAGTAACAACACTATCTTTCGTTTTGTTCTCTGCCAGGAATTTTTCACCAGCCAAGCGATTTGGTTCGTATTTCTTAGCGTTTTCAGCCTGCGTTTGTGCCTGTGCCTCGGCTTGCTTGGACTGCATCTGCTGACTGAAATTTGATAAGGTAGCCTGGTATTGATCCTGGGTAAGGGTAAATTTCTCGTCTTTGGAATCCCGGATAGCTTTCGCTACCAGATCCAGATTAAGACCTTTCAGCATCGGGTTTTTCAAACTGCGGGCCATGTCCATACCGATGGCATAACTCACCGAATCCATCGGCGTCTTCAAGCCTACGGCGGCAGCCGCCGCGGGGACGGGCTTTTTCACGGCAGGTTTAGGGGCGGGCTTCTTAGCTTGGGCAAAGGCCGTCATGGAACATGACACCAGCAGAATTGCAATACTACTTTTTTTCATGAAAGAATACTTTCGGGGAAAACATCCGAATTCCTGAAAAGGATGAGGATTTGAAATGATTAGAATGAACGAAGATATAAATTACTTTCTATTATTTCCTTAAACGCAAATCAACGGCAAAAATTATGAGATGAACGGACAAAAAATACGTTTACGCCCCTTTCAGGCCCTTTGATAGCTTCCATAAAAAAAGCCGTACTGGTATGACCAGCACGGCTTTTCAGACTCATTGATAGCTCTAGTTTATCAAGTGTACCAGTTCACCCTGGTTTTTGATGGTTTTTGCATAAAACAGGCCACTGACCGAAACCCGATGATCCTTCTGAATGGTAACTTCAGAACTGTACGCGGGTATACAGTTACAATTCCAGGTTGAGGGATCTGACCAGGCACCGCTTTTAAGGGAAGTCACATTTACCGGATCAGGCGTTGCTGAAACCGGAGCTTTAGCCATGACTGGAGTCGATTTGGTCAGGAACGAAATATTTTTCTGCGGTTCCGTAATGGCACTTACCCAGCCTTCAGCGGCTCTTTTCTGACCATTCTGATTGAAGTGCAGGTTATCCATACGTCCATCACTTTCGATGGTATTCAGATCGGGGCCCGCGTATACGTCACTGACCGTGGCCACCAGGTTAAGCTGAGCCCGCGTAATGTGTTCCGACGAGTTATCAGCATCTCCCGGATTGTACCTCCCGTAACATTTGCCCCCTATCCAGCAATCCTGAGCAACCAGCCAGGCTAGGCGACCTTGGCCTACTTCCTCCCGGGTTTTTGCAATGAGTTTAATGTAATCATCTTCAAACGATTTACCCACACTACCTCGGTCATTCACCCCATGCCCGGATAAAATAGCCCGGATACCAGATTGCGGAACGTACTTTTTCAGGGTGTTCCGGATATTAATGTACGGATGCCGAAGATTGTAATTGATAAAACCGTGTTGGAAGGGAATGTTGTAAGCTGCTTTATAGGTCAGTTCAATATTAGTTCCCCCGATAGCTGCGTTGTAAAAAAGTACGGGTACTTGCAGGCGTTGAACCAGCATTTCGCCCAGTCGTCCCCAGAACCAGCGGGGAGCTCCGGGAGCCATTCCACACTGCTCGCAAAGCTGCGAAGGAGCCAGAGGCGGTAACAGGTCTGCACTGGCCGTCTGATACCAGTATGCATTCCAGTTGGGAGACGTTTCCCGAAAATCAATCGTGTTTACCTGATCACGAAATACCTGGTTTGACTCTTCGTACGGAATGGAAGGGCTATAACCATCCCCTCCCTGTGCATTGGAGTGACCTACCACAAGAAAGACTTCTCCAATCCCTACTTTTTCGACTTTAGCGATGGAACCTACTTGTGTTTGTCCCTGTACCCCACGAATTTCAAGATCATAGCGACCGCCAGATCCCTTCAGGGCTCCACTAAATACGCCATTTTGCGGGTTGTTTTGAATCGTCTGCCAATTGGTAGCTGTACCTCCTTCGCCTGAACGAGGCACCAGGCGAGCCTGCACCGCACTAACGGCCTGGCTGATTTTACCTGTTATATACAGGTCGGCCTGATTGGCGTTATCGCGTTGGATGACGGTACGTGTGACCGGAAAAGAAACACTAATCTGAGCATGTGCAAATGAAGTGATTCCCATTGTGGCAGTCAACAGAAATCCTTTGAGGAACGGGCAAAAGTTCTTCATTGATAATATGATAAGGTAAAATTTTGGCGGCAACCGTACCTTTTATGCTCTCAATAATCGCATTAAAAAGGGTAATTCACTAGTATATAGCTTTAAATGCAAGATGGAGTTAATACACAAGGATACGAGGAATTTTACTATAAAACCTAATCTCTGCTAAATTATTTAAAAAAATAAGCCGTACTCATGCAATAAATGCTGTAGTACGGCTTACGTAAACTATAAATCTGATGCTCAATCGACTAACCGTCTCCTGGTCAACCAACCCTTCAGCAAGTGAACTGCTGTAATCCAGCTAAACGGTGAGTAATTACCCTTACTGCTTAATGATCATTCTACGGACCGTAGAATGACCTTTCGTTTGAATTTCAAGCAGGTACGTTCCTGCGGGTAAATCCCCGAGTTCTACCTCATTTACACTGCTCTTTTTCAGTAACTGGCCCGTCAGTGTACGTAACTGAATGCTCTGTACCTGTTTGCCATCGATCTTCAAGGAGCCCGACGTTGGGTTTGGGCCTACCTTGATCACCCCAAATAGTTCAACGGCAATGGAACGGGAGAAGCTATATTTTCCGTCGTTATCCATTTGCTTTAACCGGTAGTAGTTCAGGCCTTCGGCAGGGGTAACGTCCGTGAATACGTAAGCCGTCTGCTGCGTAGCGTTGATTTGACCTTTTACGGTACCAATCGTTTCGAAGTCCTGAGCATTTGCACTGCGTTGAATTTCAAAATAGGCATTGTTCTTCTCGCTGGCTGTTGACCAGATCAGTTCCACCTGAGACAGTTCCGTAGTCTTGCCTTTGAAATCCAGCCAGGTTACGGGCGTAGGCGTTTCTTCTACGATTGAAAGCTGGGTAAACGTGGGGTAGTGATCAGAGGTATTGTTCCGATAGCCACTAATGCTGGGGCGTAAGGAATAGACACCAGCAACTGCTACTGAAGTAGCCATGGCACGACCGCTGCTTACGGGCAACAGAATCTCGTTCGACACAAATACGTGATCGATGAAATCAGGATAGCTTGCCGTACTTGAACAACCTGAATTGCTGAAAATCTGGGTCACGCTGTTCCAGTTCGCATTCGGACGCGTATCGCTGATATTGGTTGTATTGGGATTGGCGTAAAGAAAAGCCTTCACACTACTGATCTGGCCGGTACCGGTGATGGACTGATCGACGTCGTCATTGAAGTCACCCGCCATCACGATTCGCTCGTTGGTAAACTGACTCTGCAGCGTATCATACAGTACTTTATAGTCGTAAACCCGACGATTGTACGAAGGTACATCCGAACCCGATTTAGCGTGCAGGCCAATGAAATGCATCCGCGTAGCTTCCGTAGCTCCGTTCAGTTTTACATCAGCCGTTAACAGGAAAGGCAGACGGCCAGAGGCCCAGAACTGTGAATTATTGCCCGTCGGATAGCCCGTCACGGGAGCCTGCGTCAGCATCGGGCGGGAAGAAATCTTCGTAATCTGATCGGTACGATAAATGATACATACCCGTTGCCCTGCCGGATCGGGATTGGCAACCTCCGAATACGAATAACGCGACGAACACTCACCCGCGTACTGACGGGAAGGATACGTCTGGTTCAGTCCCTGAATAATGGAACCAAAAGACGTTGCGGGGTCGGCAGGGTTACTGGCGTTATAGCTACAGACTTCCTGTAACATAAAGACGTCCGAACCAATACCGTTCAATACCGTCTTTACATTAGCCAGTTGTAAGGCTTCGTTGGTAGGCCCGTAACCGGTATTACCCAACCACTCTACGTTCCAGTTGGTAACTTCCAGCTTTGCTTCATCCGTGGGTGCCGAAGCTGTACCACAACTGCCGCCCTGCAAAGGTGTTGAACCGGGCACGTCATCTGTAGAACGGGGCAGAATCTGACAGCCATTATTAAAAATGGTAACCACTCCAGTGGGTTTAAAAGCAGTCGTAGGGCGAGTTGCACCGGACAGATTGGTGGAAGACAATACCCGCATGATCAGGCCGTTGCTCAGCGTATAGTTCGTATTGGCTCCAGCGAAGGTCGCCCCCGCCGGGCTCGTAATGGTTACGTCTTCGTTGATCATTACCAGTTCTCCCTGATGGTTGCACAGGTCACTGCTGGCAATGACGAGTGGCGTTACGGGACTATTGCCCGCCGTAGTCTTCTGAAAACAGGTCAGCGTTGCTAATTCTTTTTCAGTGTTGTACAAGGTCAGCGTACCCGTCACTTGCACCTCGTCGCCGATCTGAAGTTCTTCCGGCTGAATACCCGCCTGATCGTAAATCAGAATACCGCCCGTTGCATCCTGGATGTAGATGTTCGTTCCGGAATAGATTCCCGTAACTCGTCCTGTTACCGTAAAAGCATTTCCAACAATACCGCTACGAACGGATGAAATCGTGGCAGAAGGTGCCGAGCAGGGTTCATTGCCTGTTGGGGCAGGACTTACCGAGCCGCTTACGGTCACAGAAGTAGATTGTCCCGATCCGGCAATTGCGATAGTACTCGTCCCAGTAGCAGGATATTGACCCGCAGCCAAACCGCTTTTCAGGCGAACATAGACGGGTGTAGCCGTCAGGATCGAATCGGTATAGGTAAGAGCTACCTGATTAGCAAACGTTGCATTATCCAGCGATACTTCAAAGTTGGTCGGAGCCGTCACCGAAATTTCGCCAGGAATACCCGTCAGATTTGCTCCACTTACGGTAAAGTTTTGCGAAGGGCTGGTTGTGGTGTTTTCAACGTAAGTAAAGCCAGTCAACGTCGTTTTTGAAGTGGAGACTAAAGGCGTGTTCGAATCCTGCGTCACGAACGTTATGGATACATCATCGATAGACATCCCGTGATCCGTTCCCGAATGGTCAGGATCATACCAGCGAAGCAGAATTTCCTTTCCGGGCAATACGGTTAAATTGGCCACCGATTTAGCGAGAACTTTCCGATTGGCCTCAGCATTTCCATCTAAAAGTCCAGCTGCAACCTGAGCAGAAGTCACAACAGGTGAAGTGAAATCCAGGTCCTGGACTGGGATAAATCCGCCGGGCAACTCTACATTGGGTGATAGAGCAGTACTATCGCCGGTGTGATACGAGAAAGCAACCGTATTAGGAGTAGGCGAAGCAACCCGCCATTGCTCACCTGCGTACGAGAGGGTAAAGCCCGTGATGGTTTTTCCCGTATTGTTGACAAAACGGATCCCATAAGCGAAGCTACCAACTGCCGCATTACTGGAGCCAAGAGAACCTAAGGCCCGGTCAGTGGTAGTGTTCCCAAAGCTATACAGTCCTCCAGCATTACTGGATCCAGTACCTGCCACAATCGTTGTTCCGGTTCCGGTACGAACGCCGTAGATCCCTGTCTTGCCATACGAAGAACCGCTGCCATTCGCATTATTTAACCAGGGGGCTGTTCCACTAGTCGGCAGAAAATTGAAATTTTCCGTGTACGTGAGCGAACTTGTAATGGAAATCTGCCCGAATGCAGGTCCTATCCAAAGGACACAGAGCAAACTTATGCAGCATAGAGTTTGTAGAAAGTGCTTCATACAAATGTTTGAGATGAAAAAACAAAAAAGACTTACAAAACTAGGAAAGAAGAAAAGGCGGTTTTTATGAAGATAGGTTAAGAATTCTTTAATTAATTCACGGTATTGGATTTATTCAAATTGTTCTCCAATTGATCCCATCAGACTCTTGTGGTACAAAAAGACAGGTAAGACAGCCTTTCTGAAAATAGTATAAAAACTAACAGGAAAAAGTTGCAAATACCTACGGAAAATCAAATTTCGTCGCTAATTTTGCGGGAAAATTTTCAGAGTACGTTCGCTTTCCAGCTCTGAATTTTTCGCATTAGTATTACTCTGAATTCAATATAACTTTCCAAGACTGCTGTATGGCATCAGTTAGACCCGACGAGGTATCGGCAATACTACGGGAGCAACTTTCCGGAGCAAAGTCAGCCGCCGAGCTCGAAGAAGTGGGTACGGTTCTCCAGATCGGTGACGGTGTGGCCCGTATTTACGGACTATCCAACGTTCAAGCCGGTGAGCTGCTCGCCTTTGAAAATGGCGTAAAAGCCCTGGCCCTAAACCTCGAAGAAGATAATGTCGGGGCCGTATTACTAGGTGAATTTTCCGATATCAAGGAAGGTGACACCGTAAAACGGACGCGTCAAATTGCCTCCATCCGCGTAGGTGAAGGCATGCTTGGCCGGGTAGTCAATACCCTGGGCGAGCCTATCGATGGCAACGGCCCGATTAGTGGAACCCTGTACGATATGCCCATCGAGCGTAAAGCTCCGGGGGTAATCTATCGTCAGCCCGTAACCGAGCCTCTGCAATCCGGTATCAAGGCTATCGACGCCATGATCCCTGTTGGCCGTGGTCAGCGGGAATTGATCATCGGTGACCGTCAAACGGGTAAAACCACCGTTGCGATCGATACCATTATTAACCAGAAAGAATTTTACGACGCTGGTCAGCCTGTGTATTGTATCTACGTAGCCTGCGGTCAGAAAGCTTCTACGATTAAGCAAGTAGAACAAGCCCTGCGTAAAGCTGGAGCGATGGACTACACTGTAATCGTGGCAGCCGCTGCTTCTGACTCTGCTCCGATGCAATTCTACGCTCCGTTTACGGGAGCAGCGATCGGCGAATATTTCCGGGATACGGGCCGCCCCGCCCTGGTAGTTTACGATGACTTGTCCAAACAAGCCGTAGCGTACCGTACGGTGTCTCTGCTGCTCCGTCGTCCGCCCGGACGCGAAGCCTATCCTGGTGACGTATTCTACCTGCACAGCCGCTTATTGGAGCGTGCTGCCAAGGTTATCGCCAATGATGAGATTGCAGCGAACATGAACGACCTTCCCGAAAGCCTCAAGCCGATCGTGAAAGGTGGGGGTTCATTAACGGCTCTTCCCATCATCGAAACCCAGGCTGGTGACGTTTCGGCGTATATCCCAACGAACGTAATTTCGATTACGGACGGTCAGATCTTCCTCGAATCCAACTTGTTCAACGCTGGTATCCGTCCTGCCATCAACGTAGGTATCTCGGTAAGCCGCGTAGGTGGTAACGCCCAGATCAAGTCGATGAAGAAAGTAGCCGGTACGCTGAAACTCGATCAGGCTCAGTTCCGTGAGCTGGAAGCTTTTGCGAAGTTCGGTTCAGACCTGGACGCCGCTACGAAACTGACCATCGAACGGGGTCGTCGTAACCTGGAAATTCTGATTCAGAAACAAGGAGCTCCCCAACGCGTAGAAGAGCAAGTGGCCATGATCCACGTTTCTACCAAGGGCTTGATCGATACGGTTCCGGTAAATCAGGTTCGCCAGTTCGAAGCTGACTTTATCAACTTACTCCGTGCTCAACACGCGGACGTATTAAAACAATTGAAAGCAGGGAAGTACGACGATACGATTACCTCTACGCTTGAGAAAGTAGCGAAAGAAGTAGCCATCAAGTACAACCTGGCTGTCGCCTGATCTGATGTTCGGTAGCCCGCTGCTGCCTTAGGCAGCGGGCCTTTTTCGCTCATGATCGAACATCTCATCATCCAACACCATGGCTAACTTAAAAGAAGTTCGTAACCGGATTGCCTCCGTGAACTCTACCCAGCAAATTACCAAGGCCATGAAAATGGTGGCCGCGGCTAAATTGCGGAGAGCACAGGATAACATCCTTCAAATGCGGCCTTACGCTCAGAAACTGGGCGAAATGCTTCGGACCGTATCGGCGGGAGCAGAAGCGGCCCAGGAAAATCCTTTCAAACAGGAACGCCCCATCGAGAAAGTTCTCATGGTGGTGATTACCTCCGATCGCGGTCTTTGCGGTGCATTCAATGCCAACGTAAGCAAAGCGGCAACGGCGGTAATCAATGAGAAATACGCCGCCCAGAAACGGGCGGGCAACGTTCATATTCTTTCCATCGGCAAAAAAGGCGGCGAATTTTTTACCCGTCGTGGCTATAAAGTCAACGCTCTGTATGAAGATACCTTTACTCGCCTGAGCTTCGGTGTCGTTCGTCAGGCTGCCGACGAAATCATGAACGCTTTTCTAAATAATCAATACGACATCGTAGAGATTGTTTACAACGAATTCAAAAACGTAGCTACGCAGATTGTTCGCGTGGAGCAGTTTCTGCCTATCGTTGAAAATATGACGCAGGAATCGGCTACTCCCGGCGACTACATTTTTGAGCCTTCGGAAGAAGAAATCATTAAGGAGCTGATTCCTAAATCGTTGAAAATTCAGTTGTACCGGGCTGTTCTGGAATCCAACGCATCCGAACACGGAGCCCGTATGACGGCCATGGATAAAGCAACGGACAACGCGGGTGAACTGTTGAAAAACCTGCGGATTGAATACAACCGCTCACGTCAGGCTGCGATTACAACGGAAATTCTTGAAATTGTAGCAGGTGCGGAAGCCCTTGCTGGCAATTAATACCCATTGATTTTCCCCTTTGCACCCTCATTCTTTCGGGAATGAGGGTTTTTTATTAGGGTATTCATCTAACTTGTCCATCCATCAACATTTCGTATTGATACATTCCAAAGTTATTCCAAACGAAATTTTGTTCGTTAAATACTTTACCCCATATTGAAGCATTATTTTTTATTTTTAGCAAATATTATTCCCATTTAAGCTGTATAAAGTATGCTGAGTCGCGTTGCAAATTCAATCTACTGGATGAATCGGTATGTGGAACGAGCCGAAAATTATTCGCGGTTTGTGGATGTGAACTTTAACTTAATGCTGGATTTACCGCCGGATGTAGAAGAACAATGGGAACCCCTGATTATTGCGACTGCCGATAACAAACTCTTTTACGAGCACTTTCAGGAACCAAGTCGGGAGAATATTATCTTCTTCATGACTTTTGACTCCCGTAACCCCAACTCTATCCTCAGTACCTTACAGTATGCCCGCGAAAACGCCCGTACCATTCGGGAAACCATCTCGCGGGAAATGTGGGAACAGCTTAATGCCCTGTACTGGAAAGTCAAGGAAGCAGCCTCGCAGTCGAAGCACTGGGAAATGCGGCATTTCCAGGATTTTTACGAAGAAATCAAACTCGGGTGTCAGACTTTTTACGGTATCATAGAATCGACCATTAGCCGGAATGAAGGCTGGCACTTCGCCCGGCTGGGCCGGATGCTGGAGCGGGCCGACAAGACCACGCGTTTTCTGGATGTAAAGTATTTCACCCTCCTACCCGACGTCGGTGCCGTTGGTTCGCCCCTGGATTTATTGCTGTGGTCATCGGTTCTGAAGTCCGTATCGGCCTACAACATGTATCGCCAGCGGTTCCGGAATATGTCCCCGGCTCATATTGTGGAGTTCCTGATTCTCGAAAAGAACTTTCCCCGTTCGGTTATGCATTCCCTGAAGCGGGCGGAACTTTCCCTGTACGAAATTTCTGGCGGTTTCATCGGCAATAGCTATACAAACAAGGCCGAACGCGTCCTGAGCAAACTGCGAAGCGAAATTGAGTTCATGACGATTGAAGACATCTTCAGTACGGGTCTGCACGAATTTCTGGACAATTTCCAGTCCAAAAACAACGCCGCAGGAGCAGCCATTTTTGAGACCTATTTCGACTTGAAACCCGTCATTTAGAGAGCATTACTCATCCCCTTGCGGACCACATGAACGCCCTTTTTCAAATAATTAGGAAAGGATCATAGCTCTAAGCCCTTAGCATATAGCTATTTTTTTACATTTGCAGGGGAAGCTATTCGATTCATTCTCCCCAATCCAATTCTATTACACATGACGTATTGCCTTGGCATCAAAACAAAGACCGGCTTAATCGCTCTGGCAGATACCCGCCTTACCTCGGGTTCGGAAGTGACTACGAACAAGAAAATTTCCATTCACCAGGTAGAGCACCATTCCCTGTTTATCATGACCTCCGGGTTACGATCGGTCCGGGACAAAGCCATAACCTATTTCCGGGAAGTGATCGCCGAACGGGATGCCAATTTCAATAAGCTTTATAAGGCTGTGAATGCCTTTGGTGAACAGGTTCGACGGGTAGCTCTGGAAGATAAAAGTGCTCTGGCAGAAGCTGGACTTTCCTTTAACCTGTATGCCATTGTGGGCGGTCAGTTACAGGATGACGATGAGCATAAACTCTACATGCTGTACCCCGAAGGTAACTGGATTGAAGTAGGCCCAAATACGCCTTTTTTTATTATTGGCAATACGGGTTACGGTACGCCCATTCTGCGACGTAGCTTACGGTATGAAACTCCGCTGAAGGATGCCCTGAAAATTGGTTTCCTTTCCTTTGATTCAACGCGGGTGAGTGCCAATGACGTCGATTTCCCCATTGACATTGCCGTGTATGAACGCGATAGTTTTCATATCACGGAACATCGCTTTGAAAAAGAAGACGTCGAACAGATTGCTCACCAGTGGGGAGCCCTGCTGGTGTCGTCGGTACAACGACTTCCCAGTGACTGGATGAAGCCCGTTTTTGAAAATCACGAACAGCAAATCTTAACTGATCAATAAGCAAAAAAGCCCGCTACCGGTAGCGGCTTTTTTTGCTTATTGACGCCCGTGGTAAAGCATCGAAACCGTTTATGTTTTACCTTTTACTCGCCTCCGATACGGTATAAGTTTTGGAAATTTTGCCCTTTTTCCATACATTGCATAAACAAGGTGGGCCAATTCGCCCGTTTTTGTTCGTCGCTCTCCCCCGCGTAAGATTGGTTTTTTCTTCATTGGCTCTGCCTTAAAACCATTTAAAATCAATGCAATATCGCGTCCGTCATCAGCTTACGTACAACTATTCGAATGCTGTTACTTTGAGTCCGCATCGGCTGTATCTTCAGGCTCGTTCCAGTTCCTACCAGCAGATTAAAAGCATTAAAATACAGGTGAGTCCCGAGCCGGACAAAATGATTGGCATTACCGACAGCGAAGGAAATACCCAACATCTCTTGTTTTTCAGTACGCCTACCACGCAATTGCAGATTCTGGCTGAAAGTGAAATTGAGTCTACGCTGTCCAATCCTTTTGATTTCATTCTTTATCCGTTTGAACATCAAAAATTGCCCATCAAGTATAGTGACGAAGAACGTCGACTCCTGACACTGTATCTGGAAAAGGAAGGCATTACGCCGGCCGTTGAACAGTTTACGAGACTCATCGCTACGGAATCCCGCTGGGATACGCTGCAGTTTCTCATTCGTTTGAATGAGTGCATTCACGAAGAATTTTCGTACGAGATTCGCGAAGAAGGATTTCCGCAAACGCCGGATTACACCTTGCAAAACCGACGGGGTTCCTGCCGGGACTACGCTACGTTGTACGTAACCTGTTGCCAGTGCCTGGGCTTGGCGGCTCGCTTTGTAAGTGGCTATTATTTTGGTAATGCGGATGAAACGCAGTACCTGCACGCCTGGGCGGAAGTGTATTTGCCCGGAGCGGGTTGGCGAGGCTTTGATCCGACGCAGAATTGTCTGGCCGCTGATTCTCATTTGGTACTGGCCGTTTCGGCCTTCCCGGAAATGATAAGTCCGGTACACGGAACGTATACCGGACCTGCCGAATCTGCTCTGGAGACTTCAGTCGAAGTCGTACCTTCAGCAATTTTATACTAAGCGACTATAAGTTAATCGCTACAATACTACTTACTTCAGGAACCTGCCGACGGATGGCGTCTTCGATGCCTCCGCGGAAGGTCATGGCTGACATCGTGCAGGAACCGCAGGCTCCCATCAACTCCAGCTTCACTACCTTATCGTCCGTAATTTCGATGATACGAACATTGCCTCCATCCGCTTCGAGGTAGGGACGAATGCTATTCAAAGCCTGTTCGACTTTTTCCATCAAGGGATGTTCGAGATTCGTTTCCATGCGTGTGTGATCATGCTTTTAATCTGCCTGCGTTAAAATACCGCCAGGAACAGTGTGTTCGAATAATTGTATAAATACTCCTGCTCTTTGCTCTTAGACGGTCATTTCAACCGGTTTCGTTTTTTCAAGCGTTGCATTCCGAATGGCTACCTGCTGAGCCAGTGCTTCGGCGGTTTTCTGGAAGGCCAGAGCCGTTAGCGAATCGGTATACGTAGCGGCGGGGCGACCTTCATCTCCGGCTTCGCGAATGCCCTGTACTAACGGAATTTCTCCCAGAAAAGGCAATTCGTAGTGTTCAGCCAGCCATTTGCCACCCCCTTTACCAAACAGATAGTATCGATTTTCGGGTAGCTCGGCGGGTGTAAAATAGGCCATATTCTCGACGATTCCCAATACCGGCACATTAATTTGCGGTTGCATAAACATTTGCAATCCTTTTTTGGCATCCGCCAGGGCTACTTTTTGCGGTGTGGTTACGATTACTGCCCCCGTGACCGGAGCCGATTGTACCAGCGTTAGGTGCACGTCGCCCGTTCCAGGAGGTAAGTCAATCAGCAAGTAATCCAATTCGCCCCAGTTTACGTCGCCCATCAACTGTTTAAGTGCCTGACTCGCCATCGGGCCCCGCCATACCATCGGACTGTCCGCCGGTACTAAAAAGCCCATGGAAATCATCTTAATCCCGTACTGCAAAATGGGATTAATCATATTCTTTCCGTCTATTACGGTTACAGTCGGTTGGAGATCTTCCGCTCCGAACATGACCGGAATGGAAGGTCCGTAGATGTCCGCATCCAGGATTCCGACCTGAGCACCTGCATTTTTCAGGGCAATGGCCAGATTCGCCGTAACCGTTGATTTACCAACACCGCCTTTGCCCGAAGCAATGGCAATGACGTTTTTAACCGATGCTAAAATGGTTTTGTTACCGAAAGCCGTAGTCGTTACGTCCGCTGTCATGTTCACCACGATGCGTAGTTCCGGATCCACCAGGGTATGAATGGCATCCTCACAACGTTGACGAATGAGCTCTTTCAGGGGACAGGCTGGCGTCGTTAATACAACCGTAAACCGGACCTCACCAACGCCCAGTTCTACGTCTTTAATCATGTTCAACGTAACCAGGTCTTTCTTCAAGTCCGGTTCTTCTACGGTACTCAAAGCCCGTATAATATCTTCTTTCTTAATTCGTAATTCGCCCATAGTGATAATCAAACGGGAGTGAACGGGCTAATTCCGCGTTACCGACCGTTCCTTGCTAACCACAAAGGTAACTAGTAAGTTTCTTATCGACCCAGCTTATCGCAATCTCTTTGTAATCGATTGGTTCAGTGGCCCAGAGCCTGCGTAATGCGTTGTATTCGCTCGCTTACTTCCGCCCGTTCCGGACTTACATTTACGGGCATCCGTTCAAGATCGGTCAGCAGTTTAGTAAGAAACTGAAGATGAACCACTGAATTTTCCTGAAAAGGCCGATGATTCAGGGCTTTGGTAATCTTCTCCCAGTCTTTTGTAAACTGTTGAAGCGAGGCATCAAAATACGTCTGCTGAAATTTTTCGAAGATATACGCTTCGGCCATTTCACTGGGATGAACTAGATCACTCGCGTAAAATCGGTAGTCCCGTAAATCATCCAGCAGGAGTTCATACGCCGGAAAATACATGACATCGGCATAATCGCTTACCAAGTAATGACAGGCCGCCCGGAGAATGGACTTACTCACTGAATTATCCATCATCCCATCCTTGGCATGACGTACCGGACTGACGGTTAGAAGTACACGTAAACCAGGATTTACCGCCTTTAATAAGGCATACACGGTGCCAAACTCTTTGCAAATGGTCTTGACACTCAATAAATCGCGATCAAAGATGCGGCCGGGTTGCTTATGGCAGTTCGCCACGTACGCAGGCGGTTCCAGCAATCGATACGCCCAGGCTGACCCCAGGGTTAGTACCAGTAAATCGGCCCGACGGAGTTCTTCGGCTAATTGATCCAGCTCCCGTTGCATCCGTACTCGCAATTCCTGCTGACTCGCAGCGGCTACGCAGGAATGCGTATCGTAATGCAGCCAGCGGCCGTCTCGTTCCAGAAATAAACGATCATCCACGGGCTCCTTGGCCAGAGCATACTGCAAAATTCGGTACAGAGCCAGCGGACTGAATAAGGTACCAAAAGGTTGGTACATCCCTTCGATTTTATGAGCCTGTAACCGCTTTCCGAGTACTTCAGCAAAGCAGGAACCCATCGAAACGACCCGGGATTGTAAACCTAGTTTCCAGGAAGAAGGAGGAATGGAAAATTCGGTGCGAAAGTGCATGCCGTTTTACATTTTCAGGGATTCGGCGTCCGGTTTAAACGCCGAATCCCTGGATCTTAGGCGTATTCACGAGCTCCAAAAATAGCACTGCCTACGCGAACAAGGGTACTACCTTCCTGCAAAGCCGTCTCGTAATCGCTGCTCATGCCCATCGACAACTCTTTGAGTTCACAACGCTCGGACACGGGCACGGTAGCTTTCATGCGTTCGAAAAATTGCTTCAATCCCCGAAATTCCAGTCGAACCTGAATTAGATCATCGGTATTAGAAGCCATACCCATTAAACCCACGATGCGGATGTTTTTTAATCCGGCCAGGGCTTCGGAGTGGAGGGCTGCTTCGGCTTCCTGCTGGCTGAAACCAAATTTGGTCTCTTCCTGAGCAATGTGAATTTGGAGCAGACAATCAATCACCCGCTTCGCCTTGGCTGCCTGCTTATTGATTTCAAGCAGTAGTTTAAAACTGTCTACGGAATGAATCAACGATACAAACGGAGCAATGGGTTTTACCTTGTTGGTTTGCAAATGACCAATCATGTGCCACTCAACGTCTTTCGGCAACACTTCCCACTTCGCTACCATGTCCTGTACTTTATTTTCGCCGAAGGTTTTGCATCCGGCATCGTACGCTTCCTGAAGTACTTCTACGGGGTGAGTCTTGGTAACGGCAATCAAACGGGCCGGGTAGCCAGCCATGTTTTTGGTAATTTTATTCAGATTTTCAACGATGTTCATTCGTAAAACGTTTATACAAAAGTAGTGCTTATCTAGGCTATGTACTACTTTTACGAGTGATTGTCCGCCTAATTCTCCGGTAAGTGGTTGACTTCTCCACGCTTAGGCGTAGTTTTGTCTGCCCGTACCTCCATCATTATTACTCTATATGGAACCATACGATTACACCCGATCAACACCGAAAAAAGATTCTGACAAGAAAAGTTACTTCATTGCAGCTCTCGTCGTGATGGCCGGACTGGTCGCAGTATTAGGCTTTTTGTACTTTAAAGAACGTAATGAACGTGAAACATTATCTTCTCGCTCAGTAGTTCAGAAACGAGAGATTTTAAAGGCGAATACTAAACTCGATTCCATTGCAACCCAGCTCGACGCCAAAATTGCCGAAATACGTATGCTTGGCGGCAATATCGACGAATTGATGCAGTTAAAAACGCAGTTGGAAATTGACAAGCAGCGACTGGTAAACGCAACGGCCGATGAAATCAAAAAGTTTGAAGCCAAACTGGAACAGTATAAAGATTTACTGAAGCAAAAGGACCGGGATATTGTTCGTTTGAAAGAAGAAAACGGCTCGTTAACGACTCAGAATCAGGAGCTAGCTACCAGTAATGAGGGACTAAAAACGGAGCTAAATTCGGCCAGACAGGCGTACGACGATTCCGTTAATGCTCTTAAAGTCAACAACAAAGAATTAAACGATCGGATCAGCGTAGCGGCGGCTCTGAAAGCTCAGAATGTCATGGTATACGCCATTAATTCGAAAGGTAAAGAGCGGGAAAAAATCAAAGCCGACAAAATTGATCAAATTCGAATTGCTTTCGGGCTGGGCGATAATACCCTTACTGAACGTAATGGCAAGGAAATTTTCGTTCGCGTCCTTGATCCTACCGGAGCGGTTATATCCGATATGGCCACCGGTTCGGGAACGTTTATGTACCAGAGTAAGGAAATGATCTATACTGTTAAAAAGGATATTACTTACCAGGGAAATAACCAACAGGTAGACGTGATCTATAAACGTAACATTCCCTTTAAGAAAGGGAAGCATACAATTGAGCTGTACGCCGAGGGTGTGAAAATTGGCGATGGAATCTTCGAGGTCCGTTCTGGTTTATTTTAGATAATCCGCGTTTTACTGCTCAAAGGCGTCCTGACCGTAGAGGTCAGGACGCTTTTTTTGTATTCACTACTGCTTTTTTCCAGGGAATGTTTTTGCAGATCATAGAATTTACGTACTTTTGCGGCTCATTTTTCGAGTATTATCCTTTTTATCACATTTTCCGTACTAACACATGTCACAAAAACAGTACGAGACAGTATTCATCCTCACTCCCGTTTTGTCTGACGTCCAGACGAAGGATGCTGTCGACAAATTCAAAAAAATTCTGACCGATAACGGTTCTGAACTGATCCACGAAGAATCTTGGGGTCTGAAAAAACTGGCCTACCCGATTCAGGGAAAAGGAACGGGCTTCTATCACCTGGTAGAATTCACAGCGAACCCGGACGTAATCGCTACGCTTGAAACGGAATACCGTCGTGATGAGCGGGTAATGCGTTTTCTGACGATTGCTCTGGACAAGCATGCCATTGCGTACAACGAACGCAAGCGTAAAGGTCTGGTGGGCAAGAAACAAGAAGCTCCCGCTGAATAACTAAACGTTAGTAGTTATTCGTTGCTGGTTGTTTGATTGAACAACTAACAACTGATAACCAACAACCAAACTATTCCACGACTATGTCATTGCAGAACGAACCTCTGGATAAAAACCAGAACCGCAAAAAATATGACCGCTTCAAGAAAGCCGGCATTAAATACATCGATTACAAAGATCCTAACTTCCTTCTCAAGTTATTGAACGAGCAAGGTAAGATCCTTCCCCGCCGTCTGACGGGTACTTCGCTCAAAAATCAACGCAAAGTGGCTCAGGCTGTGAAACGTGCTCGTCACATTGCCTTGTTACCTTACGTTGGCGATTCACTGAAGTAGGTTTCCGTTTTTGGTTGTCGTTTCTGATTTTAACGAACAACTTAAAACTGTAAACAGAAAACTTATTTAAACTCATTTACGAAAGAAATGGAAGTTATTCTCAAAACCGATATCGCGGGATTGGGTTATAAAAACGATCTGGTAACGGTTAAACCTGGCTACGGACGTAACTACCTGATTCCCCAAGGCTTCGCGGTAATGGCCAGCGAAACCAACAAAAAAGTACTGGCTGAAAACATCAAGCAAGCCGCTCACAAAGCTGAAAAGCTGAAGAAAGATGCTGAAGATTTAGCCGCAGCAATCGGCGATCTGACGCTGGAAATCCCTGCTAAAGTAGGTGAGAGCGGACGTATCTTCGGTCGTGTAACGAACACGCAAATCTCTGACACGCTGAAAACGAAAGGATTTGACGTAGATCGTAAGAAAATCACGCTGGATTCTGAAGTAAAATCACTCGGCGAATACACTGCTACGCTTGACCTCCACAAAGAAGTGAAGCACAAAGTGAAATTCGTAATCGTAGGCGAATAAGCTTCAATCCCTCTTAAAAAGCCCTGATCAGGATAATCTGGTCAGGGCTTTTTGTTTTTTACCCGTTTGCCTCTGGCACCCTCCTACTTCGCTACATTCGCTGTTGCAGATTTGTAATGCACAGGATTACAAATCCTTTCCAGACCGCTTTCGGATTGCCAATCCGAAAGAGCCACTTCAATACAGACTTGCCAACCCCAAAGGGGTTCAATGTCATTAGCTCCGTATTTCATACGTGAATCAGCCAGCCCGGTAGGCTTAGCCTACCAATTTTTGCGTCCGTAGCAAATGCTACGGACAACGCGTCCCGATAACTTTATCGGATTTACTTCACCGGAAACCGCAGCGGCGGCCGCTGAAAACGGCAAACCGAAAACTTAAAACTGATTTTCCTAGGTAAACGCCCAAGTCTTTTTACCTTTGCCTTGCTGAAAAGCCAAACTTTAGGGGTGCCCGTTGTTTCGGGCTGAGACATACCCTTTGAACCTGACCAGGTTAGGACCTGCGTAGGGAAAAGTGAGGAATCTATTTCTTTCCGGGAAAGCATCCGTACGCACGGCTGTTTTCGTACTTCTCCACTCGTTTCGTCTCTCCCCTACTGGCTTGTGCTTTCATGCGACATGAAACGTCCCATGACCGTATTTGTCAACAACCAAGCCGTTCAGACGAAAGACGCCGTGTCTTTACGTTCGCTGCTGACGCAACTAGAGCTTGCCGAGAAAAAAGGCATCGCCGTTGCGGTCAACAACGCCATTGTCCCCCGTCTTACCTGGGACCAATTCATCGTATCCGAAAACGAGAAAATCACTATTCTTCAAGCCACTCAGGGAGGTTAACATGAAAAACGAAAAACTGCCAACGCCTCAGACCATCACGCGGGAACCCCTTACCGGCTCCCGGAAGATTTACGTTCCCGGAACCCTGCACGACATTCGCGTCGCCATGCGGGAAATTACCCTTTCGGATACCATCAGCTATATTGGAGACAAGGAAGTGCGTCAACCCAATGCTCCCGTCACCGTCTACGATACCAGCGGCCCGTACACCGACCCTGAGGTGTCGATTGACCTGAAAAAAGGATTGCCCCGCTTACGCGAAAACTGGATTCAGGAACGCGGCGATGTTGAACAACTGTCTGGTTTCTCTTCCGAATACTGCCGTGAACGCATGGCCAATCGTAGTCTGGATTCACTCCGGTTTGACCACATTCGCTTGCCGTTACGGGCTAGAGCAGGCCAAAACGTTAGCCAGCTACACTACGCCCGCAAAGGCATCATCACCCCCGAAATGGAATACATTGCTATTCGGGAAAATCAGCGAATTGAGGAACAGTCTGCATCGCTAAGTCACCAGCATCCGGGTCAGAGTTTCGGAGCCAACACGCCTAAAAAGCTCATTACACCGGAGTTCGTTCGTCAGGAAGTAGCCGCTGGACGGGCCGTCATTCCTTCCAATATCAACCACCCAGAAAGCGAACCCATGATCATTGGCCGCAATTTTCTGGTGAAAATCAATACCAACATTGGTAACTCCGTGGTGACTTCCAGCATTGAAGAAGAAGTTGAGAAAGCCGTATGGAGCTGCCGCTGGGGTGGCGATACGCTGATGGATTTATCAACGGGCAAGAACATTCACGAAACCCGCGAGTGGATCATCCGTAACTGTCCCGTACCCGTGGGGACTGTACCCATTTATCAGGCTCTGGAAAAGGTAAACGGCAAGGCGGAAGACCTGACCTGGGAGATTTTCCGGGATACGCTCATCGAACAGGCCGAGCAAGGTGTAGATTATTTTACCATCCACGCCGGCGTGTTGTTACGGTACATTCCGCTAACGGCCCGGCGTGTCACGGGTATCGTTTCACGGGGCGGTAGTATCCTCGCGAAGTGGTGTTTAGCTCATCACAAAGAAAACTTCCTGTATACGCATTTTGAGGAAATCTGCGAAATCATGAAGGCGTACGACGTGTGCTTCTCCCTCGGCGATGGCCTGCGTCCCGGCTCGATTGCCGATGCCAACGATGCCGCCCAGTTCGCCGAACTCGAAACCCTGGGTGAACTCACGAAAATTGCCTGGAAACACGACGTACAGGTCATGATCGAAGGCCCTGGCCACGTACCCATGCACCTCATCAAGGAGAACATGGACAAACAGTTGGAACACTGTCAGGAAGCTCCCTTCTACACCCTGGGACCGCTCACGACGGACATTGCTCCGGGCTATGACCACATTACGTCCGGTATCGGAGCCGCCATGATTGGCTGGTTTGGTACGGCCATGCTGTGTTACGTAACACCGAAGGAACACCTGGGCTTACCCAACAAAAAAGACGTAAAAGACGGGGTAATTACCTACAAGATCGCCGCTCACGCCGCCGACCTGGCGAAAGGCCATCCGGGGGCTCAGTATCGCGATAACGCTCTGAGTAAAGCCCGTTTTGAGTTTCGCTGGGCTGATCAGTTTAATCTCTCGCTCGACCCGGATACGGCCCGTGAATTCCACGACGAAACGTTACCCGCCGAAGGTGCCAAACTCGCTCACTTCTGCTCCATGTGCGGCCCTCACTTCTGCTCAATGAAGATTACGCAGGAAGTACGGGCGTACGCCGAAGAGAATCAGTTACAGCACGAAGAAGTCTTCGACGAAGCAATGAAACACAAAGCGAAGGAATTTGTCGAACAGGGTGGAGAAATCTATTTATGATTCAGACCGAACGTCCGTACGTCCTCAGCATTGCCGGACTCGATCCCAGTGCCGGAGCCGGAATCCTCGCTGATGTGAAGGTTTTTGAATTGAATCAGGTGTACGGCCTGTCCGTCTGTACCGCCCTGACCATGCAGCACGACGCGGATTTCCGGGCTTTGGAATGGGTACCGTTACCGACGATTCTGAATCAGTGCCAGCCTTTGTTCGAACGGTATCCCATTGAAATTGTAAAGGTTGGTCTGATCGAATCGTTCGCCGTACTGGATCAGTTGACGGACTGGCTGCTTCAGCAAAATCCGGGTATACAAATCATCTGGGACCCCATTCTGAAAGCCTCTGCCGGATTTACGTTTCACGCAGAAAGCCCGTACGTAGCCTTTGAATCAGTACTACGACGCCTGCGAATCCTGACGCCCAACGCCTGGGAAGCTCAGCAACTAACCGGCATCGATTCGCCTCTGGAGGCGGCGAAAGTGCTTAGTCAGTACTGCTTGGTTTACCTGAAAGGAGGACACGTTGAACCCGTGGAAGAAACCGTTACGGATTATTTCCTTCGCGAAGGGGAAGTACTGGCCGCGTATCCGGCTCCTCATCTTCCGCAGGGTGAGAAACACGGCAGCGGCTGCGTACTGTCTTCGGCTCTGGCCGCCGGACTGGCCAAAGGGCAATCGATTTCAGAAACGGGTAGATCCACCCGTCAGTACATGAACCGCTATCTGGCCAGCACGCCGTATCTGCTGGGTTTTCATACACTATGACTATTAGTTCGTTTCACTACATCGTTACCCAACCCGAGCAGGCCGCAGTGGCCTGCTCGGCGGGGGCCGATTGGATTCAGCTTCGCCTGAAAAACAAACCGTACGAAGACTGGAAAGCCATTGCTCAGGAAACGCAGGCCGTTTGCCAGGCTTCGGGAGCCCGACTAATCATCAATGACAATCCGCATCTGGCCGGAGAAATCGGGGCTGACGGCGTACACCTGGGCAAAGAAGATATGCCCCTTGCTGAGGCTCGTAAGTTAGTAGGTTCGGAGGTGATTATCGGCGGAACGGCCAATACGCTCGAGGATATTGTTCGGCACTCCCAAAGTGGAGCGGATTACATCGGTCTGGGCCCCTATCGCTTTACCACCACGAAGGAAAAACTCAGCCCTATTCTGGGACTCGCTGGTTACAAAGGCATCATGGAAGCTTTGCAACAGCAAGGAATTTCCATTCCGATTATTGCCATTGGGGGAATTACACAAACCGATGTCCCACTCCTGCGGCAGGTGGGGGTTCACGGCATTGCCGTTTCCTCAGCCGTTTCTGCCGCGGCTGATCCCGCCGAACAAACCCGTTTGTTTTTAACTCTTTTGCATGCATCCGTCACTGACCATCGCCGATAAAACCTTCACGTCCCGCCTCTTCACGGGTACGGGCAAGTTTGGGTCTTCTTCACTCATGCGGGAAGCCCTGCACGCTTCGGGTACGGAGCTAATTACGGTAGCTCTCAAGCGAGTGGACGCTGCCCATACGCAGGGGGATGATTTGCTTTCCCACCTGCCGACGGCCCATCTGTTACCGAATACCTCGGGCGTACGAACGGCCCGCGAAGCCGTCTTTGCCGCCCAGATGGCCCGCGAAGCTCTCGAAACGCACTGGCTGAAACTTGAAATTCACCCCGATCCGCGATACCTGCTTCCCGATCCTATTGAAACACTCAAGGCGGCGGAAGAACTCGTAAAGCTGGGCTTTGTCGTCCTGCCTTATATCCACGCCGATCCCGTTTTGTGTAAGCGTCTGGAAGAAGTAGGCGTAGCCGCCGTTATGCCTTTGGGGGCTCCCATTGGAACGAACAAAGGCCTGCGAACGCTGGATTTCCTGGAAATCATCATCGAACAAAGTACCGTTCCCGTAGTCGTGGACGCCGGTTTAGGGGCACCTTCCCACGCCGCTGCCGCCATGGAACTCGGAGCCGACGCCGTACTGGTAAATACGGCCATTGCCGTTTCATCCGATCCAGTACGCATGGCTCAGGCGTTTAAACGAGCCGTCGAAGCCGGACGCATGGCTTACGAAGCCCGACTGGCCCAGCCCATTACCTGGGCTCAGGCCAGCAGTCCGCTAACGGCTTTTCTGGACGAGCTTTCGTAAGAATTCTCATTCGTAGCATTCACTACGGTTGTTGCCCTGTTGTAGGTCCGACCGTAAATCAGATTCTGGTATGTTTAAAGATTGGTTTGACCGCTATGCGTGGGATACGGTCGTTCGTGACATTCAGGAGACCACGCCCCAGCGGGTCGAGCAGGCCCTGGCAACGTCCAAACGCAGTCTGGATGATTTCAAGGCGTTGATTTCTCCCGCGGCTCTACCGTATCTGGAACCGATGGCCCAGCAAAGCCGCCAGCTCACGCAGCGGCGTTTTGGCAAGACGATCCAGATGTACGCCCCGCTGTATTTGTCCAACGAATGCCAGAACATCTGCACGTATTGTGCCTTTAGTCTGGATAATAAAATCCGCCGCAAAACACTGACGGATGAGGAAATATTGATCGAAGCTCAGGCCATTAAACAGCTCGGGTACGACCACGTGTTGCTGGTCACGGGCGAAGCCAATCAGACCGTGGGCGTTGCGTATATCCAGCACGCCATTCGGCTGATTCGTCCCTTGTTCGCTCATATTTCGATGGAAGTGCAGCCTTTGGATCTTCCGGAGTACAAAACACTGATTGCCGAAGGTCTGCATACCGTACTGGTTTATCAGGAAACGTACCACGAGGAAACGTACAAAACGCACCATCCCAAGGGTAAGAAATCAAACTTCCGCTACCGACTCGATACGCCCGACCGACTGGGCAAAGCCGGTATACATAAAATGGGATTAGGAGCCTTGCTGGGCCTCGAAGACTGGCGGGCGGATAGCTTTTTCACGGCTCTGCACCTGCAGTATCTCCAGAAAACCTACTGGCAAAGCAAATACAGCATTTCGTTTCCCCGTCTACGCCCCATTCAGCTTACGGATGAGGTACACCGCTTCAAGTCGTGCATGAGCGACCGTGAGCTGGTACAGCTGATCTGTGCATATCGGCTGTTCAATGAAGATGTGGAGCTTTCGCTTTCTACGCGGGAAACGCCCCGCTTTCGCGATCACCTCATTCAACTCGGCATTACGAGTATGAGTGCCGGATCAAAAACCAATCCGGGTGGCTACGCCGTCGAGCCGGAATCGCTGGAGCAGTTCGAGATTTCGGACGAACGTACGCCCGCTCAAATTTCATCGGTAATCCGTAATCAGGGATACGTACCGGTCTGGAAAGACTGGGACCCTTCTTTTGTATGAACGAAGACGAACTCAAACGATACAGCCGCCACATTCGCCTCCCGGAGGTGGGTCTGGCCGGACAGGAACGCCTGAAAAATGCCCGTGTGGCCGTCGTCGGGGCGGGTGGACTGGGTTGCCCGGTACTGCAATACCTTACGGCAGCGGGCGTAGGGACGCTGGGCATCATCGACGGGGATACGGTCGAACTGAGTAATCTTCAGCGACAGATTCTGTTCTCAACCGCTCACATGGGTCGTAATAAGGCCGAAGTGGCGGCGGAAGTTTTGTATCAGCAAAATCCACATCTCGAATACGCCGTTCATGTCTGTTTCCTGACGCCTGAAAACGCCGAAACAATTCTGGCCTCTTATGATTTCGTCGTGGATGGTTCCGATAATTTCGCTACGCGGTATCTGGTCAATGATGCCTGCGTATTACTGGACAAACCGCTGATTTTTGGCTCGATTTACAAATTTGAGGGGCAGGTCAGCGTCTTCAATTACCGGGGTGGTCCCACCTACCGCTGCCTGTACCCAGAGCCTAGTGAACTGGAAGCCTGTAGCATCGTAGGCGTCCTGGGCGTTTTACCGGGCTTGACGGGTTGCCTGATGGCCACTGAAGTGATCAAACTGATTACGCAGATTGGTGAGCCTTTAAGCGGAACACTTCTGACGTTCAACGTACTGAACTTTTCCTTTTTCAGTTTTTCCTTTGCGTTGAATCCGGAAAACCAGCGGATCACCGCGTTGTCCGCCCCCGTGGAAATCATACCGGAGCTTTCCGTTGAGGAATGGCTCGCACGAATGAACGCAGATGAATCGTTGTTTCTGCTTGACGTTCGGGAGCCTCAGGAGTATGAACTGGATCACCTCGGTGGTCATCTTATTCCGCTTTCGGAATTGTCTGACAGCTACGAAAGTCTACCTCAAGATCATACCATCCTCGTTCACTGTCAGTCGGGCGTTCGCAGCAGAAAAGCGGTTCAGTTTTTGCAGGAGAAAGGATTTACGCGGGCATACTCCTTACGCGGTGGCATTCAGGCCGTTCGGGACTCAGCGAACCTGACTTTTCAATTCCCGTAAAGTGGCTACCGGATCCGGGTTTTTCCAAAGTGCTCCCATAACCGCAGCCCCGTCGAAACCGGCCTGCTGTAGTCGTGCGATGGTTCCGGCGTGTACGCCTCCCAAAGCGATCAGTTGGGGCAGCGGTTCCGTAGCTGCCGAGCGAATCGCCGCGATTTGCTGTTGCAGCTGCTCCAACGGCAGTGAAGGACCGTAACCGGGCTTACTGATGCTGGGAAACACGGGACTAAAAAACACCAGCGTTGCCCGTCCCGCCCACTTCGGCCACTGAGCTAGATCGTGAATACTGGTCGAAAAAGGGGCACACGACTTCAACGCCGCCTGTTCCCGTTCTTTCACGTGCCAGCGATGGGCTCCCGGAATCGGGGTAGCCGAAGCCACTAAAATGCGTTCAGCGGATGAATGCGGTGGCGGGTCCGCCATGAGGTTGGTTTTTCGCCAGTACAGGTAATCCAGACCCGTTTCGAGCAATGTTTCGACGAGTGAAGACGGCAGAGGTGTATCTTCAGTGATACCCACCAATAGAAATGATTTCATAGTTGTAGGCGTAAAATCAGCGTGCCGTCGGTTTTTTTTACCTGTATACGCCCGAGTTCCTGCCTATCCACTACAAACGGCTCATTCACCCGTAAAGCCGATTTAAACTGTACGGAAAAAAGTCGTAAGGGCTCGTGGAGAGACTGTTTTTCCAGCTCCGACAGTACCAGCAAGCCGGGGACTAAAGCCGCCGGACCGCGATGAATCGGGTTGTCGTCTCCCGTATGTTGCAGGTAGGCATCGATTTGAGCTTTGGTACAAAAGTTATCTCCTGCCTCCTGTAGTACCGAAACGGAAATTGGTTCAGTGGGTGGTTTTACCAGGAGCACAGTCAATTGATCCGCTCCCAGTGGGTGGCGTAGTACCACCATTCGGGCATTTCGCCAGTGTAGGCCCTGTTCCGTTTGCGAAGAAGCGGTTACCTCCAGCCGAGCGATTACGTACCCCCATAAGTCGGGCGACCGAAATGATTTCAGCACGTCTGCAATGGCCAGTGCCCGCGTAGAAGATTTATTCATAACCTAACGAAAAAGCCCGGCGTATACCGGGCTTTTCTGTCAATCAAACGTATTAGTTAACGGCCAGCTGAGACTGAAAGTCTTTCCAGGCAGGCAGAATCTGATCTTTTTCGGATACGATGGGAGCTTCGATCCCGTACTTTTCAAATTCCCAGTCGATACCCAACTCCGGGTCATTCCATAACAGACCTGACTCGGCGGGTTTATTATAAAGATGAGTACATTTGTACATAAACGTCGCTTCTTCAAGGGCAATGAATCCGTGAGCAAACCCTGGTGGTACCCACAGCATGTTCCCACGTTCTGCCGTCAGCAGAAATTTTTCGTGCTGGCCAAACGTCGAAGAATCGGGGCGGATATCCACCACCACATCGAGGACTTTTCCCTGTGTACATCGCACCAGTTTCCCTTGAGCATGGGGTGCGTGCTGACAGTGCAAACCACGTAACACGCCTTTTTTAGACCAGGAGTGGTTATCCTGAACAAACTGGCTAGCTGTTGGCAGGCCCGCCTGCGTGAAAACAGGCTCATTATACGACTCCCAAAAAAAGCCGCGTTCATCTTCAAAAATCCGGGGGAAAAGTTCAACTAATCCGGTTAGGTGACCAGGACGAAATTCCATGCAATGAGCGAAAGGGTTGCGAGTTTGAAAATAGCAAGACAATTTTGCCAGACAAAAATAGAAAAATCCTTAACCCAGCTGTGTTTTTCTTAACGAAAGTTTACGCAGCGGTTTGCTGAATGTATTGTCGGATTCCTGATGCTCAGCAAGGATCGCCATATCACCCTTTTTCATTTTCCCGTGACTCGTTCTGAACTTTTCGCTCAAATCAAAGCCAAGTCCTCCTACCTCTGCGTGGGTCTGGATACGGACATCCAGAAAATACCCGCTCACCTTCGTGCGGAACCCGATCCGATTTTTGCTTTTAACCGGGCTATCATCGAAGCTACGCAGGCGTACGCCGTCGCTTACAAGCCCAATCTGGCTTTTTACGAAGCTCTGGGTCCGAAAGGCTGGGAAAGTCTGCAAAAAACGTTGGAAATTATCCCGAAGGAATGCTTCACCATTGCGGATGCCAAGCGGGGCGATATTGGGAATACGTCCGGGCTGTACGCCCGGGCTTTTTTTGACAAATCGGCTTCCGGACTGGATTTTGATTCGGTAACCGTTGCTCCGTACATGGGCGAAGATTCCGTGAAACCTTTTCTGGACTTTCCGGGCAAATGGGTGATTCTACTTGCCCTGACTTCCAACGCCGGAAGTGCTGATTTCCAACGCCTCGAAGTCGTTAAAAATGTGGAAGCCCCGCATGCCCGAGCTTTATTTGAGCAGGTCTTGATGACCTCCCAAAACTGGGGCAGCCATGATCAGCTCATGTACGTAGTCGGAGCTACCCGTGCCGACCAACTCCAGCGGATTCGCGAGCTGGTTCCCGAGCATTTTCTGCTCGTTCCCGGTGTAGGAGCCCAGGGCGGTAGCCTGGAGGACGTGTCACGCTATGGCATGAATCGCCAGTGCGGCCTGCTGGTCAATTCTTCCCGAGCCATCATTTACGCCTCTTCGGGTGCTGATTTTGCCGAACGGGCCGCGGATGAAGCTCGTAAGGTACAACAGGAAATGGCTGGGTATTTAGAGGAATTTTTATAGGCGAATTTCTTAAATAATCTGGCGGATTACATTCTTGATATTCAACTCCACAATATCAACCATGCTGTTACACTTCAGATACAGTTTGTTTTGGTAGTAATCCGCCAGTCCTTTTTTCAAGGCTACAATATTTTCGGGCGTAGACAGCGGATTTCGGTTTGCTACGTCCCGTAAATGAGCCAGTCGGTGCCTTTCGCTGCGAATGCGGTGTACGAGCATGGACCGTTCCTCCTGTTGGTACTGCCAGACGGTCTTATCCGTCAGGTGCTCCATCGCCAGTTTCACGTACGGCAGGTTTTCCTTGAAAAACTGGGGCATGTATACCCGGCGATTCCCTTCATAGAATTGCTGATCGAAATCAATACAGCGAATCCGAAACTGAAAGTCATCATAATCAGGTGTAATCTGCCAGACGAAATTGTACGAACGCATGTCGCCCAGTAACATGATCAGGCAACGTTCGTTAAACTTCACAAACTCTTTGGCAATCCGGATCCGATTGTATTCGGTATTCTGCATGTATTTATGGTGAAAAATGTCACCCGGAATGCCCGCAATGTGTTCTTCAACCAGGGTCGTATGATCGACAAGGTAATTGACGTGGTTAGGCGAAAGCGTGTGTTCCAGTTCCAGCCCATAGATCCGGGAAGCGTCGGCCTTTTTGACGTAGAAGTAATCGTATACGTCGTTTAAGCGATTCACAATTCGAATCCGGAAGGGATGCGTGTTTCCAAAGGTACAGTAGTCAATCCGGTCAATGTATTTATGCTCGACGATATGAATATTTCCCGAAGTATTCAGCATGGCGTACATTTTCTTCAGGCCATTGTGAATCCGGTCGATGTCGTAGGGCGGATAGACAGGAGATTCCCAGAGGGTATCTTTTCCGTGTTTATCAATCACTGGAATCGTTTCCCGAAAATTCATCAGGTCGTTATAGCCAATGGGAAGCCGGACCTCCCGCTGATAGACATGCAGGTATTTATGCAGTTCCGCACTAATTGGGAAAATAGGCTTCTTCTTATGAATAATGACGTCCTGACTCATATCCTTTTTAAACAAAGATACTGTTTCTTCCAGCTTCAAACTAACTAACCGTAGCTAGGAATCATCCCTTTTCTATCGGTAATCAACAAATTCAACCTCTGACTTCCAAAATAAAAATTGACAAAAATCAATTTTTATTAACTTAATACAAACGTCTGATATTCAGTTATTTATTAAATAATTCAACCTTTATAATACGCTTTGATTATACAAAAATTAAAACTACGTTAAAACCATATTAAAATTATGTAGTTAGGTTAGCAATAGTTTAACAAATGTTAGTGCCCTGAACCCACACCGCCATTCCTCTATCGCTAACGCTTTCAAACTTCCTGCTAAACATGGTACATGCGTACAAAGGCATCCGCAAGGTCGGAGCCATCCTTACTCTGGCTTCCCTCGTCGCCCTGCAATCCTGTACAGATCACCGCACCCCACCAGACCCACTGCCTAATCAGAAGTTTTTTGGTCTTACTGCCGGCAATCAGTTGCTGGAACTCAACGTTCAGTCGCCCAACGCTCCTACGCGAACCCTGAGGATCGGCGTTCCGCAAAATGAACGAGTATTAGCCATCGATTTTCGTCCGGCCACGGGTCAATTGTACGCGGTAACCGACGCCAGCAAGCTCTATACCATCAACCTGACGGAAGGAGCTGCCGCCGGTACCGCTACACAGGTAGGTTCTCAGCCTTTTTCGCCCGCCCTCGATGGTACCGAAGTAGCCTTTGACTTTAACCCTACCGTCGATCGCATTCGTCTGGTTACGAACAAAGGTCAAAACCTGCGACTGCATCCCGAGACGGGAGCTACCGCAGCAGTAGACGGAATGATTAACGGCATTAGCGGAGCGACCATTACGGCGGCCGCCTATACCAATAGCAAATCAGGAGCCACGAGTACGGTTCTGTACGATATTGATCCCGCTACCAATCAGTTATATAAACAAGATCCGCCCAACAATGGGACGCTCGTTCCGGTAGGTCCCCTGGGACTGGACGTAGAAGCCGTGGGTGGCTTTGACATCGCTCCGGATAATTCCTTTACGCTGGCTTCCGTGAAAGTGGAAGGCAAATGGGAAATTACGCAGGTGGACGTAGGAAATGGCAGCCTGAAAAAACTGGGCGACCTGAGCCAGGAATTATTAGGTATTGCCCTTCCTCCACAGGCGGTAGCGTACGCAGTAGATGCTGCAAGTAATGAATTACTGATTTTCAACCCGATGGATGCCTCCTCCGTAGTGGCCAAACCGATCACGAATATTCAGCCCGGCGAGAAAATTCTGGGCATTGACTTCCGTCCGGCTACGGGTCAGTTATATGCCCTGGGTAGTACCAGTCGGGTTTATATTCTCAACACTTCATCGGGAGCCGCTGCATTAGCGGCCGGTACGGGTGAGCTAAGTGTGAAGCTAGAGGGTACGGATTTCGGCTTTGATTTTAATCCGGTAGCAGATCGCATCCGCATCATCAGCAATACGGGTCAGAACCTGCGGGTAAATCCAGCAGATCTGGTCGCTACCGTTGATGGAAAACTCAACCCCGGTACACCTACGGTGACCGCTTCGGCGTATACCAACAACTACGCCGGTACCACGGCTACGACGCTTTTCAACATTGATACCAATACCGATCAACTCACCCGGCAGGTACCCCCGAACGATGGTACGCAAGTAGCCGTAGGGGCCACGGGCGTAGACGCAACGGGTGCCAACGGTTTCGACATTGGCGGTACGACGGGCAATGCCTGGGCTCTGCTTCGTTCCGGTGGTAGCACGTCTCTGTATAAGGTAAACCTGACTTCGGGTCAGCTAACGCCAGCGATTCCCTTTAACCGCAGCGTAAGCGGCTTTGCGTTAGGACTTGGTTTTTAAGTTTTACGTCAAGAAAGTAAAAAGGTACGGATGCTTATCCGTACCTTTTTTTGTTAAGACAAATACATAATAACGGCCTGGTTTTGTTCGGCAGCTTTCGCGTAAAATTCTTTTAAATGTTGAAAAGCATTCAATACATAGTCGGCTTCAATTTCCTCCCAATAGCCCGGATAAATATCTAAGGCATTCATTTCTTCCGCATTGAAACGACTTCTTAAGACATCATCCGTCAGCAGGTTTAGAATTCCCAGTGATTCCTTTACATCCGCCGCGGTTAAAAACCGGGGTGAAACCATGGCATACTCTAAAGGCACATCTAGGCTATGTTTCCCACAGATATGAACGGTTAGCGGGTTCGAGAATGCTTCGCTTAAGGGTTTACCCGTTAATAAGTAAATAATTCCTTCCCAAGCCTTATCAACATCCGTTCGGGATTCTTCGGGCAAGTGTTCGTTAGGCTCATCCAGATCACTTTTCAGCAAGTTTTCTTCGCCCAATTTTTCATTAATCTGATACTGCCTCAATCGATGCTCACTGACGCGGAGAAACCAAAGTCCTAAACTCATACAAGTGTTTTATAAAATGATAATTAATTGGTGCGTATTTATAACGGAAGTCCCATCATCCGGGGACGTTCGCTTATCAAAATATACAGTGCTTTTCCTTTTACGTAAGCGTTAGAAAAAGGCCCAGTCATCCGACTATCCATGTAAACCATCCGATCATCGGATACCAGAAAAAGAGCACCTTTGGGTACAACCTGAGTAGCCTGATTAAAGGACGAATCCAAGGAAGCCAACACAGCCAGCCAGGGTTTTCGGGAAGCCATTACGTCAGAAATCAAGGGATACAGGATAGGTTATTCACTCGCACAAAAATAGTGGCTTCCTTTCCACGAAAGCCCGATTACGGAAGTCAATTTTTAGCAATACGGGATAACGTATAGGCCTTGTTTCTCATCAAATGAACGTTACCTCTGCCTTTTGTTTTCCATAAATGGTTTGGGAAATACCGCTTTCCTTAGCAATTTCGTTGGTTGTTTTACTGAGCTATCAACTAAACTATGAAACTTAAACAGTTGCCGCTAATGTTAACACTAACGGCTGGACCCCTGCTTGTGCAGGCTCAGGGTCCGAATGTTATTGTTAAGTCCGTACCTATGGAAGAGAACCCTCTGTTACAGGCATTTAATACGCCTTTTGAAACGCCTCCCTACGATAAAATCAAAGTAGAACATTTCCTCCCCGCCCTGAAAGAAGGGATGGCTCAGGGTCGGAAAGAAATCGATATTATTGTTCACAACGCCTCCAAACCCACCTTCCAGAATACGATTGTGGCTCTGGAAAATGCGGGCCAGCAACTCAGTCGGGTCACCCCCGTTCTGTTTCACCTGAACAGTGCCGAAACTTCGCCTGAATTACAGAAAGTAGTTCGTGAAACTTCTCCTCTACTGACCGAGTATGGCAATGATATCTCCCTGAACGAGAAGCTGTTTGCCCGCGTAAAGGCCGTTTGGGATGAACGCGACAAGCTGAAACTCAACAAAGAAGATCAGATGTTGCTGGAAAAAACCTACAAAGGTTTTGCCCGCAACGGAGCCAATCTGTCGGAAGCCGACAAGAACAAACTCCGGGCCATCAACAAGGATTTGTCGCAACTGTCGATTGAATTCAACGAACACAATCTGGCCGAAACGAATGAGTACAGCCTGGTAGTAACCGACGAAAAACAACTGTCGGGACTTCCTGATTTCGTTAAGGAAGCCGCGAAAGCCACGGCCAGGAAAATGAATAAGGAAGGCTGGGTATTCACGCTCCAGGCTCCGAGTTACGGTCCCTTCATGCAGTACGCCGATAATCGGGAACTGCGGAAGGAGCTTTGGCTGGCGTACAATAAACGCGGCTTCAAGGGTGATAAAAACGATAATCAGGAAATCATCCAGAAAATCGTGAAGCTGCGGTACGAAAAAGCCAAATTGCTGGGGTATAAAACCTGGGCGGACTACGTACTCGAAGAACGCATGGCGGAGAATCCGACGAAGGTACTCGAATTCGAGAAAAACCTATTGAGCTACGCCAAACCCGCCGCCGAGCGTGAAATCAAGGAACTGACGGACTTTGCCAAATCACAGGGCTATACCGAACCCGTGATGCAACGCTGGGATGCGGGTTACTACGCCGAAAAGCTCAAGAAGGAGAAATACGCCATCAACGACGAGTTACTGAAACCTTATTTCAAACTCGAAAACGTACTGGATGGTCTCTTTAAGCTGACCAACAAACTGTACGGTCTGACGTTTAAGGAACGCAAGGATATTCCGACCTGGAATGAAGAGGTAAAGACCTACGAAATTCTGGACGATAAGGGTAAACTGCTGGCGATCTGGTACGGTGATTACTTCCCCCGCCCCGGCAAACGGGCCGGTGCCTGGAACTCCGGTACGCGTTCCCAGCATTTCGAGAACGGTAAAGACATTCGTCCGCACGTACTGAACGTTTGTAACTTTACGCGTCCAACCGAAACGATGCCTTCATTGCTGACCTTCCGGGAAGTAGAAACCCTCTTCCACGAGTTCGGTCACGCCCTGCACGCCATGAGTTCACACGTAAAGTACGACGCCTTGAGCGGTACGAGCGTATCCTGGGATTTCGTGGAGTTGCCCAGTCAGTTCATGGAAAACTTCTGTCTGGAACCCGAAGTACTCAAGCTGTTTGCCAAGCATTATCAAACGGGCGAAGTGATTCCGCAGGAGTACATCGAAAAACTGAAAGCTTCGTCTAACTTCATGGCGGGCGTAGGTACGGCTCGTCAGATTAACCTGGGTCTGACGGATATGGCCTGGCACGGACAGGCTCCCACGGGTGAAAGCGTAGCTCAGGTGGAAGCCAAAGTAGCGGCCCAAACGGAAGTGTATCCGATTGTGGAAGGTACGGCGATGAGCCCGGCTTTTGCTCACATTTTCGCGGGTGGTTACTCGGCGGGTTATTACTCGTACATGTGGAGTGAAGTACTTGACGCCGATGCGTTTGATTTGTTCAAGCAAAAAGGCATCTTCAATAAGCAGGTAGCCAATTCATTCCGTGACAACATTCTGTCGAAAGGTGGTACGGAAAAACCCATGGAACTATACAAAAAATTCCGGGGCCGCGAACCGCAACCGGATGCGATGTTACGTCGCTCAGGTTTGATTGTTCAGTAAGCTTAATTACTTTATTTAAAAGCCGGTTTTCTGTAAAAAGAAAATCGGCTTTTTTTATACTTGTTCTTACACAATTCTCTACTTCATGGATGTTTTAATTTTTTAATGTATTGTGAATTTTAAAATAAACTTGCGAACGTTTCAAAGCAAATTGCATATTGCAACTTTAATCACTATAAACCCCTCCTAACATGTCCTTTTTACGTTCTGCTGTTGCGATTTTATGTATTTCAACGTTTGCATTTGTTAGTTGTTCAAAAGATGAAGACGATGCTTCAAATCCTATTAAAAGGTCTGATTTAGTTAACAAAACTTGGGTAGGCAATGGCGTTGATGTCAAAGTAGATAACAAAACGCATTCATTGGAAGGTGATTCTGAAATTTCTACAATTACTATGCTGTTTAAAGATAACGGCGAATATGCCGGTATGGAAGATGGCGAAGAATTATCTGGTAAATGGAGTCTTACAGACAATGTTTTAAAACTTAGTATCGATGGCCACGAAGAAAGCGTTAACATAACCAGCCTTGATGGAAAAAGTTTAAAACTAATGGTAGGTGAAAAATTGGATATTTCCAAAAATCCAGTAGAATATATGAATCTTGAGAATGAAGATTTTGTCGCTTACTTGTTGGGCTTTACAGTATTAGCAGAAAAAAAGGTTGACATCACTAAAGTTACCAACAAACAGATGGACGTTATTCTAGTGATGAAAGCTAAGTAATTTAAGCTTTCACTATTTCTCAAACGGCTCGCCTACCCGCGAGCCGTTTCTTTTTATACCCTCCGATCATTTTGTTCTCACCTACTTTTCATAGGTTTGGTACATGGAGGAACTGCAATCGCTCATACAATCCGTATCGGATGCGTCGTACGCTGAAAAGCTGGGAGCTTTTCTGGACAAACACTACGGAGATACCCAAACCCGTACCTATCACAACTGGGAACACATCCATCAGATGATGGCCTTATTCCGGACCCATCAGCCTCAGCTGCACGATCCCGAGGCGGTATTGCTCACGATCTATTTCCACGATGTGATCTATCAGCCGCTGTATACTAACAACGAACTGCAAAGTGCCGAACGGGCTCAGGAATGGCTGTCCAAAACGGACCTCCCCACGGAATCCATCCGCAAAGTATACGAGTACATTCTTTCCACGAAAACGCACGCCAACCACACTGAAGATCAGGATCTGGACTATCTGCTGGATTTTGATTTGTCCATTCTGGGTAGTGAGCCCGATCGTTATCGCCTGTATGCACAACAGATTCGACAAGAGTTTCACGAAGTTCCGGAGCTGATGTACCGCGAAGGTCGGAAACGCATTCTGGGCGTCTTTCTGGCCATGCCTTCCATTTTTAAAACGGAAGCTTTTCAGCATCAGTACGAACAACAGGCCCGCACCAATATTGAAGAAGAAATCAAGCATTTGAGCGAGGCGGCAATCTGAACCTTTCGCGGAAGGGTTTGTTGCTTTTACAGAAACCTTTCTTCTGATTTTTGAACATGGCAGATCATCAACTATACGACGTAGTCATCATTGGCGGCGGTCCGATTGGACTGGCCTGCGGACTGGAAGCTCAGAAAAAGGGGCTTCGATACGTGATTCTGGAAAAAGGCTGTCTGGTCAATTCCATTTATAATTACCCTGCCAACATGACGTTTTTCTCCACCAGCGACCGGCTGGAAGTGGGTGGCGTTCCTTTTGTATCCAACAACGCCAAACCGACACGATCGGAGGCTTTGGAGTATTACCGCCGCGTGGCGATGTCATATCAATTGAATATCCGGCTTTTTGAAAAAGTAGAAGCCATTGAAGACCATACACAAAGCATCGACGCGATTGAACATCGTCAGTATCTGGTGCGAACCAGCAAGGCCGCTTACCTCACGGCTAACGTGGTGATTGCCATTGGCTTTTACGATACGCCCAACCTCATGTACATTCCGGGCGAAGATTTACCGAAAGTAACGCACTACTACCAGGAACCGCACTTCTACGCGGGCATGAACGTACTGGTCGTTGGAGCCAATAATTCGTCCGTGGATGCGGCTTTGGAAACGTATCGCAAAGGAGCGAATGTGACGATGGTGATTCGGGCGGGTGAAATTGGTCGTCGGGTGAAATACTGGGTGAAACCGGACATTGAAAACCGAATTGCTGAGGGGTCCGTTAAAGCCTATTTCCACTCCAATCTGACGGAGATTCGGGAAACGGAAGTGGACATTCAGACGCCCGATGGTCTGGTCACCATTCCTAATGATTTTGTGGTAGCGGCAACGGGTTACCAGCCTAATTTCGATTTTCTGACGGGCTCCGGCATCGTACTTTCCGACGACGAAAAGCGGTATCCTTCCTACGATCCTGAGAACCAGGAAAGCAATAAACCCGGCGTTTATCTGGCGGGCGTTGTGTGCGGCGGCATGGATACACACGTCTGGTTCATCGAAAACTCCCGTATCCACGCGGAGAAGATTATCGAGAAAATCAGTGCGGAGCGGCTGGCTGTAAGTGCATGAAATAAGGAGTGAATGACAGAATGAGCGAATGGAGAGGAGACGTCATTGATTCCGCAGATAATGGACTCTTTTATGGCTCGGATCCGTATTTCAACACTCATTCTATCATTGCTTCTCCTAGCCCCGGATTGAAATCCGAGGCTGGTATATGGGTCAGTCCTACGGACTTTTTTCGTAGAGGTTTGGTAACCTTCCTTAGATTTGAAGATGGGGGTTAGGACTGAGGAGCTCGCCTCAACAACGACCAACGATCACTATTAACCATCAACTACCAACGATCCATGTCCGTCCTTTCCAAGCTGATTGATCATGCCCTGCTGCACCCTACCCTGACGGATGCCGAACTGGAAGCCGGTTGTCGGCTGGCGGTTCAATACGACGTGGCCACGGTTTGCATTAAGCCTTATGCCGTTTCCAGTGCAGCCCAATGGTTAGCGGGTAGCCGTGTAGGCGTCTGTACGGTAATTGGTTTTCCGCACGGCAGTAATGCCATGGCGATAAAAGTAGCCGAAACCATCCAGGCTTGTCGGGACGGTGCTACGGAAATTGATATGGTGGTGAATATCGGAAAAGTACTGAGTGAAGACTGGACCTACGTTCGGCAGGAAATTCAGGCCGTTCAGGAGGCCTGTCAGCAACAGGAAGCCCTTTTAAAGGTCATTTTTGAAAATGATTTTCTTCCAGCCGATGCCTATAAAATCAAACTCTGCGAAATCTGTACGGAAATCGGCGTAGCCTTTGTTAAAACTTCTACCGGTTTCGGATACGTCAAACAACCCGATGGTTCGTTCCAGTCACAGGGAGCCACGCTGGCAGACTTACAACTTATGCTTGATCACATCGGCCCGAACGTCGCCGTTAAAGCTTCGGGGGGTATCCGCACGCTGGAGCAGGTACGCCATTTACAGGCCATGGGCGTGCAACGCATCGGCACCAGCTCGACGAGTTCAATTTTGAATGAAGGAATGATGGAATGAATGAGTAAGTGTAAATCTCGACTACTCTTTTTATTGCTCACTCAGTCCATCAACTTACAACGATAAACCAACAACTAACGAATGCTCGACCTCGGCTTTGTATCGGCTATTTTGCCGGATTATAACCTCGAAAACGTCTTAAAATTTGCCTCCCAGCACGAGTTCAAATGTGTGGAAATCATGTGCTGGCCAAAGGAAAATTCCGAAGCCCGCCGATACGCGGGCGTCACCCACATTGATGTAGACGATCTGAACGACCAAACCATCGCTACGATCCGCAACCGTACCAAGGAATACGGCGTTTCGATCTCCGGTCTGGGCTACTACCCCAACCCACTCGATCCTGATCCGGAAAAAGCGGAGTTCTACCGGGAACATATCAAGAAAATCATTCGGGCGGCAGCTCAGTTGCGTATTCCCGTAGTAAACACGTTCATTGGGCGAAACCCGAAGCTGACGATCACGGAAAACCTGAAGCTCTTTGCCGAACACTGGCCCGCGATTGTGAAAGTGGCCGAAGAACACAACGTCAAGATTGGTATCGAAAACTGTCCGATGTGGTATACCGACGACGAGTGGCCCGGCGGCAAAAACCTGGCGACGACACCAGCCATCTGGGATCGGATGTTTGAGATTATTCCATCCCCTATTCTGGGACTGAACTACGATCCAAGCCATTTGATCTGGCAGATGATGGACGAGATTCGTCCCATTTACGATTACAAAGACCGCCTGCACCACATTCACCTCAAGGATGTGAAAGTATATCGTGAAAAACTCAATCGGGTGGGTATTATGGCCAATCCTTCCGAGTACCATTCGCCGAAATTACCCGGCCTGGGCGACGTAAACTGGCGGGGCTTTTTCGCGGCTCTCACCGACGTTCGGTACCGTGGTCCGGTGGTGATTGAGGTGGAAGATAAAGCCTACGAAGGCAGTTTGAAAGATGTACAAACGGCTATTCTGACTTCCCGAAATTACGTACGGCAGTTTCTGGGTTAGTGAATGGCCACAAAGGCACGAAGTTTCACTACGAATGATTCTATTTTACTACGTTTTAGCAAGCTGTCTTTTACCTTAATTTCTTAGTGAACCTTCGTGCCTTACGTGCCTTCGTGGCTAAACGCCCGATTGCAACGCCAGATATTCCGCCACCAACGCCAGCGAATGTGCCGGACATTCCCAGTTGATATGGCTCAGTTTCCAGGAGGCCAGCCAGCGGGTTTGAGGATAATAATTCAGTAGCGGGGCAATGGAAAAATAATGGTTCCGGCTTTTCTGAATCAGCGTTTTCAGGGACCAATCGGCGGGAATAAGTGCCGGTACCGTTTCGCCCAGTCGCAGCAATGTCGTCGCCAGCATGATCTGGTCCATGAACGTACGGCATTGATACGCTTTCATATCCTGAATCAGGCGTTCCCGGCAATCTGGCAGTACGGGCACCTCTGCCAGCAGTCGGCCTACGTGATACATAATCAGCGGCGTAGTGGCATAGTATGCCGACAGTTCCAGCGGATTTTTCAGGTACTCCCCCGAGCGGATGCTGTAGTCAATAAACACCAGTACATCCTCATCAAACGCATCGAGTGGTAAGTGTTGGCGAAAGACCCAGAGCAGTACGTTCGAAAGCGTGCTGGTATCGAAGTCAATCGGCATGTTTTCGCCAAACCAGGTCGAGTAGATTTTTTTCTTCCGAAAGGCCTGCGGTCCCGTTTCGGCCCAACCCTTGACCGTATTCGCGTGAGCCCGTAACTTGGCCTTCAGCCATTGGTTTTCTTCCGGCGTTCGGGGCGTAATCAGGTAAATCATGACCGTATCATCTACATCGTCGGGCAACTTAAAGTGCCGCGTCCGGTGCATAAGTCTACCGTTTGGGAAGTGGCGGGACGGTTGGGTTTGGTAGAAATTATACGTCGCCAGCCCATCTTTGTTTTGGTAGAGCGGGTACGTAGCAGCGGCTTGGGTCGTTATGGTATCGACGCATTGCTGACTTTCGGGTGAAAGCCGGGTACGGATTTCCTGAAGTGTAAAAACCGTAATGGCCGTAAAGAAGATATTGGAATCTTCACGGCGGTATCCGAGTTCTGTTTTGAGTCGCTGACTCGGAAAAAGTCCGGCGGGGTAATACGCGTCGCCTTGGGATTGAAGCGACAAAAGGTGTTTTAGTATAGCATCAAGCAAAGCCCTCATACGGTACAAAGAAACGGGTTACCGCTCACATGTACCCGGCTCTGCTGAAATTCATCCCAAAATCTCCGGATGAGTGATCCGGGAATTTACCGCTGATCCCATCCGGTTTCGTTCCATCCGGGGCTCGTACCATTTTTGTAGAATATTCCGGAACATCTTAACCTGCTACGCTAGCGTTAAACTCGTACTTAACATTATATCTATGACACCCACCAAAAAAGGAACCTTTGTTCGTAAAGCGAAAGACATCACAATTGGCGGTACTCTAACGCTCGCTCTGCTCACCGGAGCGATCACTTTACAAAGCTGCGGAAATAATTCAGAGGAACGGCAGTACGAAACCCGCGAGGAAACCACTTTCGGTAAGGGCGTACGTACCTACATCACCGAAACCAGTCCGGGCGAATTTAAAATTACAGATGAAGTATCCGTAGCTGCCGATAGTGCTCAGGCCATTGTTCGGTACTACGACGGCCACCGCGATACGCTGACGGCTCAGGCTGCCAAGGCACTCATTGACAAGGAAGTCATTAACAATCAGCAGTATCACGCCGGACATAGCGGCTTGGGTAGTGCTCTGCTTTGGGGGGGTATGGGCTATTTCCTGGCCAATTCGCTCAACAACCGACGGTATCAGCAATTCCAGACGCAGTACGGCGATCAGCAACGTTCCCGGTTTTACACGAATCCGGCGGTCTTCAGCCGTTCAAACAACGTGCGTCAGGAAGTACAAAGCTCCCGCCGGACCCAAACGGTACGCACATCCCGTCCATCGGGTGGCCGTAGCGGATTCTTTGGCGGTAGCCGCAGCCGTAGTTATGGTGGCTAAGCGTACGTATCTATTGAATACTTGTTGAAGAATATCCCCTCAATCGAATGAAAATTAAAACCTTACCTACGGCTCCAGAAGCCCCGCTTCGTCAAATTGGCTGGGACTGGATGCTGGGTTCCGATACACTGCCTTACCTGACTCATGAGTTGGTAAGTATTAACCAGACCGAGGCTCAGGCGTATTATGACGCGGCCAATGATTTGTACGAACTATTCGTAGAAGCCGGACAAGCCGTGATTGATCAGGAACGTTTTGCGGAACTGGGCATTCCCAAAAACCTGATTGAACTGATCAAACTCTCCTGGAACGACGACCGCCATTTACACCTGTACGGTCGCTTCGATCTGGCGGGAGGCATTGACAGTAAGCCCATTAAACTGATTGAATTCAATGCCGATACGGCTACCTGCATCCCCGAGACGGGCATTGTGCAGTGGGCCCACCTGAAGGCCAACGGCCTCGACGAAGCCGCTCAGTTTAATACCTTGTACGAATCGCTGGTGGAGAACTTTGAAATTCTACGGAATCTCAACTCTGACCTGACACCTACCCTACTGGTGTCGGCCATGCGGGATACACCCGAAGACGACGCCAACGTACAGGTGATTGGCGAAGCGGCCAAAGAGGCCGGTTTTGATGTAGAGTATGCCTACGTGGATGAAGTGGAATTTTCGCCAAGTGAAGGCCTCTTTCGCCAAAATCCGCAAAATGGCACATTTGAACGCTTTGATTTCTGGTTCAAGCTCGTTCCCTGGGAGTACATTGCCTGGGAAGAACCGGATCTGGCGGATATTCTGACGCAGGTGGTTAAAAACCGGAAAACGGTAATTATCAACCCCGCATATACTCTGCTATTCCAGTCCAAGGCTATTTTGAAAGTTCTCTGGGAATTGAACCCCAATCATCCGCTTCTGCTGCAAACGCAGGCCCAACCCTTAGCGGGCAAGGCTTCGGTTCGGAAAGTACTCTTTGGTCGGGAGGGGGCCAATGTGGAAATCCTTGATCCGCAGGGAAAAGCTACCGACCAGGCCGAGGGTGAATACGGAGAGCAGGATTCCGTCTATCAGGAATACGTAGAATTTCCGGTGGATTCACAGGGTAATCGCTATCAGGCGGGGGTTTTCTTCGCGGGAGAAGGTTGTGGGTTGGGTTTTCGTCGGGGCGGGAAAATTCTGGATAACTCCGCTCAGTTCTCGGGCCATCTGGTGGAGTAATTCGTTTTCTGTTGTCCGTTTGCTGTTTTCAGTTTTTGCCACAAGGCATTACGTTTCACAAAGACATTCCTGCCACACGCTTGCACCAATTTAAAACCGTCATGGAATGATTGCTGCAGCAATGGTTCAGCGTCTCCGACGCGAAATATCACAAAATCACTTTTTTTAAGACCACAATACGAAACCCCAGCATTATTCGGAATAAGCTTCCTAAATAACGCCGGGGTTTCCTTACGCCATCCCACTGAAAACAGTAAACTAAACTACTCGTGGTGACTCATTTTGCTGTCTTTTTTGCAGCAGGCGGGCAGTTTTTCGTAACCTTTCGCGTCGGCGGGTACGGTGTCGGCGTCGTAACCCGTTTTCGTGATCGTTTCCTTAATCTGCTCTTCGTTCGTTTTCTTGGGGTCGTACGTTACCGTTACGACTTTATCTTTTAAATCCAAATTGGATTCTTTAACTCCTTTCGAAAAGGCCAGATTCTTTTCAATCCGGGCTTTACACATGCCACAAATAGCTGAAGTTTTGATTTTTACGGTTTTGGGTTCGTCCTTCGCCCAAACCAGTCCGCTCAGCAAGAGGCAGCAGGTGAATACGAGTGATTTTAACATAAGCGTTGTGTTGATTAAGTGATAAACAAAGAGGGTTTTCAAATCATTCCGTCATTTTTCCTTTTGTTATTTCATTCGTAAAAATGACGGCATCCCGACTGGTTTGAAGCCAGTCGGGATACACTATTAAGCGGCAACCATGCCTTCGCATACTTCCGCACAGTGGCGGCAGGCTTCGGCACAGCGTGCACAGACTTCGTCGCCGTGCTGGGCGTGCTTTTCGCATTCGGCTGCACAGGCTTTACATACTTCTGCACAGAGTTTACACAGATTCATGGCAAACTGAGAATCCCGGGCACACAACCGGGCACAGGTCGTACAAATTTCGGCACAGTCCCGGCATAACTGAATACACTGGGTACGGTCCATGTGATGATCCATCTTCGTTACACAATTCGTAACGCAGGCTTCGCAGGTTTTCACGCAGGCCAGACAGGCCTCGATACAAGCTTCCCTATTCATAAGCAATCAAGGTTTGGTTGGTATACGGTTTGAAATGTAAGCGTTGAAGGAGGTTTGATCCTTTTTACATCTTCAGGCGGGTTGGCGTGAGTCGCACATACACTTGACCCGATACGGGCGTACTTCCGTATAAGTTGTTCAACGCCTGATCTTTCAAGAAAACCGTACCCTGCACCCCAGCGACCAGCCACAACTTACCAACCTGAGCCACCTGATGATTGTACCCCAGACTCAGGGCATGAATATTATACAGGGCATTGCCGGGTATCACTAACTCTTCAGCCGATTTCTGTACCCATTCGTACCGACCGTACAAGGCCCAGGTGGCGTGCTGCCAGTTGGATTCCAGTAATACTGAATGTTCCTGATGATGGTCGCCCGCGTCGTTGTAACCCCAGGAAGCCGTGGTACCCAGCCAGCTCGTTTTGCCCAGGGTTTTCAGGTGCTGTACGGACGCAGTCGTTCGATTCACATTTTCGCTGGGATGAAGTGATTCCGGGGAATGAATGTAAGCTCTCGAAGCCTGTAGAGACCAGTCCATGGAAGGATTCCAGGAAACCCGGTAGCTGTACGAATCAAAGCGGGGACGATCGAAATTGTACCGATTTTCGCCGGGTTCGCGGCCCGTAAAGCTCGATCCTTCCAGTTTCACCTGCCCTACCCGTACGCCCAGCGTTGCTACTCCGTACGTAATGTGCGTCGCATCTTGCCAGTGGTGACTCAGGGTAGCGTCCGGATTATTCCAGGCCGAAAAACGGTGCATGAAGGCGACGGGCCCTAATGCCGGTTCGCCCGGATAACCGACGTAGGCCGACACATCTACCTTCTTACTCAATCGTTGCGTATAGCCGATGGTCAGTCCGGAAATCAGATCGTGCGGGTGTTGCCGATCAATCAAGGGTCGATTATTCCAGCTTTCCCCCGTCTGAAATAAGAGTGGATACCCATTCCCGCCTTCCGTCAAGGGATCGAGCGAAACCATCAGCGTAGCCGCAAAAAGTCCGTTTTTACCCACCTGCCGCTGAGCCATCCCCATCACCCAGTTCGGTGCCGAGATTCGGTTATCCTGCCCTCTCTTTCCGGAATTCGTGAAATTCTGGGCGGTATACCGCAGGAAAACACTTCCGTGAACCATGTACATCCACTTCGACCGATGGGCCATCCAGGCGTACAAAGGTGTCGCATCGGGTTGCCAGCCCGTACCCGAACCATTCCGGTTCATGGGCAGGCTCAGCGAGTACAAATGCGTCATGGTATGCTCGTGCATACGTCCATGAGCCGTGGAATCATGGTGAACCATCGGCTTTTGCGTACTGTCGGCGTGCATGTGGTGCTGCTCATGTTGAGCCCAGACCGAGCTTGATACGGTCAGCAATCCAATAATGAGGTAACTTTTCATGGCTTTGTAGGGAAAAACTGGGTTCGTTTTCCGGATTCAACAAAAGTACTTACGCACCGTATCACCCTTTTTACAGGATTCTGGATGGCTTTTGTACCATTTGGTCAGATCTGATCGAGTGATTGTCGGCTTACGTCCTCGCTACTACGAAACTGACTGGGCGTTACTCCCGTCACTTTTTTGAACTGATTCGATAAATGAGCGACGCTGCTGTATCCCAGTTCATCGGCAATTTCACTAAGGTTGCGTTCCCGATAGCTGAGTAATTCCTTCGCCTTCTCGATTTTCAGTCGAATCACGTACTGCTCGATGGTTTGCTGTTCACTTTCCGAAAACAGCTTACTCAACGCACTGTACTCGCGGTTAAGCTGCTCAGCCAGATAGTCCGACAGGTTCTGCCGGGCGGGCTGGTTGATATACGCCAACACCAGCCGTTTGATCTGGGTGACGAGCTGCTTGCGTTTGTCTTCCAGGAGTTCAAAGCCCAGTTGTTCCAGTCGCTGTTGCAGGCGGGACCAGTCCGGCACGTCACCGTTCACTTCCACTTCACCCAGCTCCACCCCTTCGGGCGTCATGCCCAGGTCTTCAAAGGTTTGCCGAACCACCATCCTGCAGCGATCACAAACCATGTTTTTGATATATAATTTCATTGTTTCAGTTGTCGGTTTGCGGTTGACGGTTTTCAATTAAAATGGCTGTCAAAACCATACCCTTTCAAAACGGCAGCTCTCAAAACTTTATGTGAATCGTAGTTCATTGAAAACTGAAAACCGTCAATTGAAAACTACTTTACTCCCCAATCTTATACCGAAACCCCACGTAGATCATTCTTCCAATGACGGGACCCCAGACCATGGAGGCGTCGAAGTTTTTTCCGAACGGATCGTTTGCTCCGATAATTGGATTTTTCTGAGTGAAATTAGCCAGGTTTTCACCCCCTACATACAAGGCCCAGGTTCGGAAATTCTTGGTTACCTGAGCATTAAAATTGGAGAAAGCCGGAGCGTATACGGAGGTCAGTGTACCGTCGTGACTATGATCGGTATTTGGAATCCGTCGCCGACCGTTCCACTGCCAGGTAAAGTCTACTTTCCATTTTTCGTATTTGTCACTCGCCCAACCCACGTTGAACAACACCCGATCCCGGTTGACGAACATCTTGGGTAAGAGTACCGTTTCGCCGCCGGGCGTTTGTACGCTTTGCTGAACGTCGAACCAGCGATACGCCAGTTTGACTTCCGTACGCGGTAGCGGCTCGATGTTCCATTCTACCTGAAAACTATTGGCGAAACTTGCTCCCCGCAGGTTGTACACCGAAATCCGGTCCGCCGTTTCCATATCAATAATGAGCTGGTTCTGGAAGTCCGTTCGATAAAAATCCAGCGTGAAGTTTCCCTTGCGGCCAAACCATGACAAGTCTTTCGTCAAGCCCGCTCCGTAGTTCCAGCTTTCTTCCGGGTTCAGCCGCCGATCCAGTACCGACCACGTGCGGGAGTTGACGAGCATCCCGTAGTTTTCGGCTACGGCATTCGCTACCCGCCAGCCTTTTCCGGCACTCAGTCGTAGATCAAATTCAGCGGGCAGGTGGTACAATAGGTGTACTCGCGGCGTAAACCGGGTTCCGTACAGATTGTGAAAGTCCACCCGGCCACCCGCTACCAGCGTTAGTTTCTCGGGAATGGTGTAGGTATACTCGCCGTATAGGCCCGGTACGAGTTCTTTCCGCGTAAACGTTGAATCCTGGAAACGCTCGTTGTAATCATCCAGCATGAAACTGGCTCCGGCCTTGTATGTATGCCGCGTATCGCCGATGATATTCTGATAAATCAGGTTTCCGTACAAAGTCTGCTGGATACCCGAATAATTTCGCAATCCAAACCGGGCCGACGCATCGTGGTAGACGCCATTCAGAATTAACGCCACCCCTTTGTAAGGTTTGGAAGGAAACAATTGGGCAGTCTTGCTGAACACTTCCACGCGACGGGTCCGGTTGCCGAACTCGTACACGCCGGGACGATCTTTTCCGGCTTGTGTCTGTCCACCCGTCCGATCTTCGTACAAAGCCTTCACGCCAAATTGCGTCATCCAGCGGTCGGACTGATACTTCCAGCGATTGATCACATTGGCCTGCGAGTACAGCGGCACATCCAGAAAGCCGTCGCCGTTTTTGTCAATGCGGTTTTGCAGCGTACTGCCATGACTCAGTAAACCCACCGACCATTTTTCGTTGAGTTTGCGAGCCAGATTCAGATTCAGTTCACCCCGACCAAAGCTGTTGACGTAGCCGTTCAGAAAAAGCTGGTCCGGCCCGTCGGGTTTGGCCAGCTCGATATTAATGGCTCCGGTCATGGCTTCATAACCATTCACGACGCTACCCACGCCCTTGGATACATCGATGGAGCTGATCCAGGTGCCCGGCGTATAATTCAAACCGAACGTCGTATTCAGGCCCCGGATGTTGGGAATATTTTCGGTATTGATCTGGACGTAATTTCCGGCCAGTCCGAGCAGTTGAATCTGCTTGGCTCCGGTTACGGCATCCCCGTAGTTGACTGATACGGAAGCATTGGTTTCAAAGCTTTCCGAGAGGTTACAGCAGGCGGCTTTTGCCAAAGCTTTGCTTGGTGATAATTTCCGTTTGAATGGGATTGAGGCGGTCGATACTGGTAGCCGAACTCGTGACGGTTACTTCCTGTAACTGGTTCGTCGATTTCAGATAAATTGTTATCGAAGTCAGCGAATCAATCGTTAAAGTATCGCTTTGGTAACCCACCAGCGAGACTACCAGTCGGCGTTGATCGGCAGTTTTTGGAATGGAAAAGGCTCCCTCCGGATCGGTTTGCGTATGAATGGACGTACCGAGCCAGTAGACGTTCGCTCCGGCCAGCGGCTCGTTTTTACTGTCGGCCTCGGCTACTTTTCCCGTTAACGTTTGAGCAAAAGCAGCCGAAACACTCCACAGGAGCACTACTCCAGTGAATCGTATTCGCTGAAAAAACATAACAATGATGGCTTTGTTGAACAAGAAGGATTCGTCTTCGAAGCCAGGCTCCGAAGGTTACGATCAACCAGCCGTACTCAAATCAGGAAAGATTGGACAAAGGAAAGCAGGGTACGCCCCGCCAGCGGGACCGCCGCCCGGGCCGAAGCCGTGCCGTAGAGCAGTGACTGAATGGCTTCAGTCAGTAACTGAAAGAACGTAAACGCAAAATGAGCCGTAAACTCTACGACCATTTTCACGAATTTGGCCGCCAGCTTGGTTAGCGACGAAGTATACGGAACGTGTTCGTACCGTACTTCTTCTTCACAGCATTTCTGCTTTTTGAAGGTCTGGTGTGTCGGCGTTGAACTGCCTTGCTTCGTACAGGCAGGGCAGCTCTTTTTTTCCATCGACACCAGCGATACTTTCTTCTTGTTCCGGATATGGCACGTGTGCTCCACCAGGCCGAAACCAGTAGAACTGATCAGGACGATCAGCACCATAAAGACGTTAAACAAGCGGAAAAGTAACGACGGTTTCATGCCGTAGATGATTTAGGTACAAAGGTAGATTGTATTTCCGTATCTCGCTGATTTTTCAATCGTTTTGTAAACAATCTCCAGAATTATGTAAATCCTCGCTAAGCTTTTCTCTCTAGCTCTTTCATTCTTTGGATAATCCTGTACTAATCTAAAAATACGAATAATTAAGGGACAAAGGCTAGTTTATAAGTCAGGAGGTCTATTTTTGTCAGTCAAAGCATTCTAAAACCGCTCTTCATGGCTCATTCTACACTAGCCGCATCGGAACAAAAAGCAAAGTTTACCGAGAAGAAATACCTCGTCACACTCGTTTTTGTTACTTCTTTATTTATGCTCTGGGGCTTTGCAATCTCCATGGGCGATGTGCTCAATAAACACTTTCAGAACGTTCTGCACGTATCCAAGGCTGACTCCGGACTGGTCCAGTTTTCCATTTTTGGAGCGTATGCCATTATGAGTGTACCCGCCGGTTTGTTCATGAAAAAATTCGGCTATAAAAACGGCGTACTGCTGGGTCTGATTCTGTACTCGTGCGGGGCCTTTTTGTTCATTCCGGCGGCGAGTTCGGAATCATTCGGGTTTTTCCGGATTGCCCTGTTCATTTTGGCCTGCGGACTGGCGACGCTTGAAACCGTAGCCCACCCCTTCGTGGCGGGTCTGGGCGACGAACGTACGAGTGACCAGCGAATCAACTTCGCCCAGTCTTTCAACGGTCTCGGTACCATCATTGGACCCCTCGTTGGTACGTATCTTCTGTTACGGGAAGGCAGTGAAAGCCACGATCTTGAATCGGTGAAATCTCTGTATTTGATTATTGGTTTTGTGATTGCCGGGATTGCCGTGCTGTTTTCGTTTGTGAAAGTTCCGGTATTTCAGGATGCTCACGCCGTATCGCCCGAGGCGTACGCAGCCCATCCCGAAGCCTTTAAAAGTGAGAAAAAGCTTTTTCAACACCGTCATTTTGTGTGGGCGGCCATTGCTCAGTTTTTCAACGCCGCGGCTCAGGGCGGTACCTGGGCGTACTTTATCAATTACGGTCACGAGAAAATGGGCTTCTCTGATGAAACGGCTGGTTACTACTTCGCCTTTAGTATGGTGATGATGACCGTAGGTCGTTTTGTAGGAACCTTCCTGATGAAATACATTGCTCCGAATAAACTGCTGGCTGCCTTTGCACTAGGTAATATTCTGATGTGTCTGATCGTGGCTCAAAGCTTTGGCTGGCCGTCGTTTATCGCTCTGCTGATGCTGAACTTCTTCTTTAGTATCATGTTCCCCACGATCTTCAGTCTTGGATTGAAGGATCTGGGTCGCCATACGCAACAGGGGTCTTCATTCATTTCGATGGGTGTGGTTGGTGGAGCTTTCTTTCCCTACATCATGGGAACGATTGCTAACACGGACGTAGCTTCGGCGTATTATCTGCCCATCATCTGTTACGCGGTAATCTTTATTTTTGGTGCGAAATTCGCCAAACCAACGGCTTAATTTTGCTGTAAATCACTGCGAAAAAGGCCCTCCGGTTTAAACCGGAGGGCCTTTTTCATTTCGTACAAGGGAGTTGGAAACTGCCCTAGGGTGGGTACAGGTTTGGAAACCTGCACCAGTATACCTAATGTATGCAAGCCCGCAACCCCGGAGGGGTTCAATCTGAATAGCCCCGTATGCAATGCGGGGAACGACCAGCCCGGTAGGCTCAGCCTATCAACGTTTACATCCGTAGCGAATGCTACGGGCAACCCATCGCTGTTTTCCTAACTACTCCTCCCCAAACAGTCCCATCCCTTTCAACCTTTTTATTAACGGATCTTCCCAGATATTTCCAACATTGACCTTCTATTTTCGCTCCGTCAATCCTTACAGAAAAGCTATGAAAATGTTGGTGGTGGAAGATGAACAGGGCCTGGCCGAAAGTATTTCGGCTTATTTATCGCGGGAAGGATACCGCTGTGAAATGGCCGCTACCTACGCCGAAGCCGATGAAAAAATGTATTTGTATGAATACGACTGCGTCATCGTAGACCTGACGCTACCCGGCGGTGATGGCCTGCAACTCATCGAAACGCTCAAAAAGCGAACGGCCTCGACGGGGATCATCATCATTTCGGCCCGTAATGCTCTGGAAGATCGAATTAAAGGGCTGGAAGTAGGCTCAGATGACTATTTGACCAAACCCTTTCACCTTTCCGAACTCAATGCCCGCGTAAAATCCCTGATCCGGCGGCGAAATTTTGGCGGCCACAACGAAATTCAGTACCGTGAAATTCTGGTACAGGTTCAGGCTCGTAAAGTGTTTGTGAATCAGCAGGAAACGGTGCTTTCCCGCAAAGAATACGATCTGTTACTCTACTTTCTGGCGAATATTGACGTAGCTCTCACCAAAGCTTCCATTGCCGAGCACCTCTGGGGCGACCACATCGACTCCGCCGATTCGTTGGATATGGTGTATTCGCACATTAAAAACCTGCGTCGCAAGCTCGTCGAAAAAGGAAGTGGCGATTATATTCGATCCATCTACGGCATTGGCTACAAATTTGGAACGGCATGAGATTGCTCGAAAAAACCAACCGGATCTATCTGCTCTTTTCGGTGATCCTGTATCTGGCTACGGCTCTGGCGTTCTACGGAATTATCAAGTGGCTCATTTACGATGAAGTAGAAAACCGGCTGCTGGTGGAGAAACGGGATTTCCAACTCTACATCCAGCATTACGGCTGGACGGCTAACTCGTACTTCGTCGAAAACAAAATCGAAGTAGAGTTAGGCTCTGTACCCTCGGGCTTTAAGGAATCGTTTAAGGATACCCTGATTGAAGATCGGTATACGCAAAAGCTGGTCCCCTTTCGGCAACTGACGTTCTACGAATCCATTAAAGGCGTTGAGCATCGGGTGGCCATTCGCAAATCCATGATTCAGTCGTACCGGCTGATGGAGGCGATCACGTTCACGATGGCCACGGTACTGGCTCTACTACTCGCGGGAACGTACTGGTTCCAGGATCGCCTCTCGGGACGCATCTGGCAGCCTTTTTACGAGACGCTATCCCGCATCAAGCAATTTGATTTAGTACGCGGACAACACTTGCAGCTGGATCAGCCCGACATCATCGAATTCAGGGAACTCAATGAAGTGTTACAGAAAATGTCCGATCAGATTCTGCACGATTATCTGCATTTGAAGGAATTCACCGAAAACGCTTCCCACGAATTACAAACTCCTCTGGCCCTGATTACGGCCAAAGTAGAAGAATTGATTCAATCCGAGCATCTGACGGAAAACCAGACCCGCTGGATTCAAACCATTTACGAAGCATCCCTACGCATGTCACGACTGTATCAGGGCTTGCTATTACTGGCCAGGATTGAAAACCGACAGTTTGCCAATGAACAACCCATCAATCTCAGTGATCAACTACTGGAGAGATTGCGGGACATGGAAGAGTTGTTTCAGTACAAGGGCATTCGGCTGCATACGAATATAGACGCTCCGTTTTGGGTTAACCTGCCCCCCGTACTGGCCGAAAACCTGATTACCAATCTGGTGAGTAATGCCTTACGCCATAACGTGCCACAGGGAGAAATCTGGCTGTACGCCACCGATTCTGACTTGTGCCTGAGCAATACGGGGCATCCCCTGCAAAATGCCCCTAAGGATTTGTTTTCCCGCTTTAAAAAAGAAGGGGTTTCTTCGGAATCGGTGGGTCTGGGTTTATCGATTGTAAAAGAAATCTGCGATCAGTATGGTCTGCAGATTCACTATACCGAACAGGAAGGCATTCACAAGTTCTGCCTGAGTAACAAGACGGTCGTTGCATAAAAAAGGTCCCGATGATGATTCACCGGGACCTTTACTAACCGATCTGTTATTACTGTTGTACGATTTTCACTACGACAAAATCTTCTCTGCCCGCATCCGCTGCCAGAAAACTTCCGACGTCCAGCCGAACAATGTCAACACCCGCCCGGGTAAGATAGGCCTTGATACTATTGGCTTGTTTGAATGCGTTTTTCTTGTTGGCAGCCTGCCGCGTTACGCCCGTAAACTTGAGCTGCAAACTGGGATACTTCTTCATTAGTGCAACCAAACCATCCATCGCCGGCGTGGATTGGGGCGTTAGTTCGTTCGTTAGCGGATCAAAAGAGATGCCTTCAAAAACAAACGTTTTCCCTGCTTTACTAAGCGGGTTGTTCAAATGCTGCGTCAGCTTTTCGGCTAATGATTCACCGGCAGGCGTCGTGACGGGCGTTGCATTGGGTGTCGTGGCGACCTGCGTTGTATCCGGGTATCGGGCCGTCGAATCCGTGGGCAAGGCCACTTCTTCGGTAGCCGTCGTATCCTGCAGGGCCGCCGACTGTACCGTGTCACCGTAGTGTTGCCAGGCGTAGTAACCGCCACCGAGTACGGCCAGCAAAGCTACCCCGCCTACAATCGCCTTCCAGGGAAAGGTGGGATTCTCGGTCAGATCCGCGTAAGGATTATCAGTTTGGGGACGACTTCGGGTACGCGATACAACTTCGGCTTCGGCTTCTTCCGTGGGCGTTACGTAACCAATGCGTTCCATATCTTCAATGGAAAGCGTCGTTACGACTTTGTCCAGTAATTCGGGATCGGCCTCTTTGGTCAGGTAATCTTTCTGCGTACGCAGGATCATAGCCAGTCCAACCGGGTCCAGATTTTGATCTTTTACCTGTTTGCCCAGAATATCCAGGGTCAGGTACGACAATGCACCCAGCACGCTGGTTGCCGAGGAACTACGAATGCGGGCATGGCTGGCAATCATAGCGATAAGAATGCTCCGTTTATCGGGCAATAAGTGGCTGAACAGATTACTTCCTTTCTGGATAATCTGACTAGCCTGATCCCGATCCCGAAATTGAGCAGACAGGGGTCCTAAGTGATTGCCATAGAGGTTTTCCCGCTCAATGGCTTTGTACATGGCCTTTGCCCCACTCTCGGTCGATGACCTTTTCAAAAAAGCAGCTACTACGGACAAAGCCGTTACCTCCGCTGCCTGCCGGGTTTTTCCGGCATCTTCATTAATATGGGAAGCCATAGCCTCCACCAGATCGGCGGAGAGATAGTCTTTCAGGTACGAAAAAATGTTCATCGGTAGTAATTAGGAGGTTCGGTTTCTCATTCCCAGCCATCATCCGATTTCGGCTTGGGCTTCGCTACAGTCTTTTTCTGAGCAACGGCAGTTTTTCCTCCTCCCACTGAAGTAATGGGTTGATCTTTTTCAGCCCGTGTGAAAACTCTACTTACGATTTTCCAGTCGTTTCCGATTTTCATCAGCGACAAAAAGTCAACAAATTTAAAAGACTCCAGCTGCATTTCCAGTACGGCCGAACCCGCCGTACCCAAATAACTGTAGGATACAATCCGACCCGTCCAGTTGGCTCCACTTTTGGGCGTACGACCAATAAACTCCTTTACGGGCGTGCTCGTGACGCGGCCATTGGCCAGACTACGCAGGTTTGCCGTGGGGTAAAATGCCCGGTTCAGACTGGCCGTATCGCCGGTTGCTCCGCCATCAATATAGTTTTGGAGGGTTTCCTTAATCGCAGCATCTTCGCTTTGAGCCTGAGCCGTAAAGCTTGCCACAACAAGCGTGAGAATGGGTAAGAGCGTCTTCATGAGTGGTTGTATCTGTTAGCCTGGAATAATGGCAAAACAATATTTTTTTTAGCGTAGTAAAAAGCTTTCGTTAAACAGTTTTTGGTTCCTGCTGTACTTTCAGTAGTTGCTCAGCAATTCGCTGAACACTCGCTTCCAGCGAATGAAATTGAAAATTCAGGCTTTGTTCCAGTTTGGTACTGGGGTAGAAAAAGTGTAATTGTGAAGTACGGGCCGTCTCTTTGGTTACTAACGGTTGCTTCTGGGTGAACACGGCTTTGAAGGCTTCCCACCGCCACGCTACCTCGGCCAGCAAGGGTGTAACGCCGTAGCGGGGGGCATTCTTGCCCATGTACTGAGCAATTAATTCAAAAAAATGTTTGTAGGATGTTTTGCCGCCATTTACGATGAATCGTTCATCCTGAATGTCGCTTTGCAGTAGCTGGTAGATCGCTTCGGCTACATCCAGTACATCGACGTAATTCAGCGTACCATTCGTGTAGAATGGCTTTTCATCGTATACGTACTTAAACAGAGCGGTACTACTCCGGTGCCAGTCGCCCTCGCCAATCACCACGCTGGGGTTGACGATGACGGCCGGTAGGCCTTCGGAAATTCCCCGCCATACTTCCAGTTCAGCCTGGTATTTCGAGATGGCGTAATGGGAGTTCAGCGGCGAATCTTCCCATTTCTGGTTTTCGTTTACGACCGTGGGCCGATCCGGATTCGTACTCTGTTGAGCGGGTCGGCCCAAGGCAGCCACCGAACTGATGTAAGCCAGTTTCTGAATTCCGGCGTGCAGACAGGCATTAACGACGTTAGCCGTACCTTCCACGTTAACCTGATATAATTTTGCTTTTTCTTTCGGCGAAAAGGATACCATTGCCGCGGCGTGTACGACCTGCGTACAACCCTGAAGGGCAATTTCGAGCGAAGATACGTCCAGTACATCGCCCTCCACCCACTCGATTTCTGATTCCACGTCCTGTACCAACGACAGGTCACTACCAGCCCGGCGAATGGCCCGTACGGAAATCCCTTCCGCAAGAAATTTTTTAGCTATAAAACTACCAATCAGGCCATTAGCCCCGGTGAGAAGAATCATTCGATTAAGCAGAAACGATACTACTGTCAAGAAGAGCCGGAGCCCGGTCAGCGGAAATTGGTTCGGTATTTGACCGCCCTTCCGTACTGATGAGTCAAAAGTACGCATTTTTGGGAATTGCTGAACTTCGTGGCTCGTATCTATTCGCTGAACGGAGTCCTTTAAAAATGTTTACTTTTGCGGCTCTAATGACCCTTTTTTCATGTCTGAGAAGAAATTTAATCGAACCACCGTCACCGCGGCTCTCATCTACGCCAATGGTCCCATTCACATCGGGCACCTGGCGGGATGCTACGTGCCGGCTGACGTATATGTACGCTACCTGCGAGCCAAAGGCCAGGAGGTAGCCTTTATTTCGGGCACCGACGAACACGGCGTCCCCATCACGATTCGGGCCCAGAAAGAAGGAATTACGCCTCAGGAAGTTGTTGATAAGTATTACACCCAGATCAGTAAATCGTTCGCGGATTTCGGGATCAACTTTGACATTTATTCCCGTACCTCCAAGCCGGTACACCACGAAATGTCGCAGGATATTTTCCTGCAACTGTACAACCAGGGCAAATTCGTGGAGGAAGTTACCGAGCAGTACTACGATGAAAAAGCGGGTCAGTTTCTGGCCGATCGCTATATCGTGGGAACCTGCCCCGTATGCGGCAACGAAAACGCCTACGGTGACCAGTGCGAACGTTGTGGCAGTACGCTGAGTCCTCGGGAACTGATCAATCCCCGCTCGATGCTGTCGGGTGAAACGCCGATTCTGAAAGCGACCAAGAACTGGAACCTTCCCCTCGACGCCATGCAGCCCGAATTGGAAGCCTACGTGGCCAGTCACCCCGAATGGAAAACCAACGTAGCTGGACAGGTACGCTCCTGGCTCAACGAAGGTCTGAAGCCCCGAGCGATGACGCGGGATCTGGACTGGGGCATCAAGGTACCCTTACCCGATGCGGAAGGTAAAGTGATGTACGTCTGGTTTGATGCTCCCATTGGTTACATCACCTTTACGAAAGAACTGAAAGGGGATGATTGGGAAAAATGGTGGAAAGCCGACGATACGCGACTGGTTCACTTCATCGGAAAAGATAACATTGTCTTCCATTGCCTGATTTTCCCGGCGATGCTGATGGCCGATGGACGGTTTATTCCTGGTGCGGATAATGTACCGGCCAATGAGTTCATGAACCTGGAAGGCGATAAAATCTCGACCTCCCGAAACTGGGCCGTCTGGCTGCACGAGTACCTGGAAGATATGCCCGGCAAGCAGGATGTACTTCGCTATGTACTGATTGCCAATGCTCCCGAAACGAAAGATTCAGAGTTTACCTGGAAAGATTACCAGACCCGGAACAACTCCGAGCTGGTAGGAATCCTGGGTAACTTTGTGAACCGTGCCCTGGTACTCACAGAAAAGAACTTCGGACCGGCCGTACCCGCTCGGGGCGAGCTGACCGAAGTGGATCAGAAAATGCTGGACGATCTGGCTCAGTACCCCGCCCGCATCGCCGATTCGCTGGAAAACTTCCGCCTCCGCGAAGGGTTGAGTCTGTTTATGGAAGTAGCCCGATTGGGCAATCAGTATTTAGCGGCAACTGAGCCCTGGAAAGTACTGAAAGAAAACCCGGAACGGGCCGCTACGATTTTAAACCTGAGCCTGCAATTGACGGCTACCCTGGCGATTCTGGCGGAACCCTTCCTGCCCTTCACGGCGGAAAAACTGCGGACTACGCTACATTTCACCGAGGCGGATTGGTCCAAAGCGGGTCAGCTAAACTTGCTGGCTGAGGGACATGTCATTGAAAATACGGGTCTTCTGTTCGAAAAAATCGAAGATGCTGTGATTGAAGCTCAGGTTCAGAAATTATTGAATACGAAGAAAATGAACGAACTGGCCTCCAAAACGCCTGCTCCCGCGAAAGAACCGGTTACTTACGACGACTTCGCCAAACTCGATATTCGCGTGGCTACGATTACAGCCGCTGAAGCCGTCCCCAAATCCAAAAAATTACTGAAGCTAACGCTCGATACGGGACTGGATACGCGAACGGTTGTGAGTGGTATTGCCGAACATTTTTCACCCGAGGCCATCGTTGGTCAGCAGGTGTCGCTGCTGGCGAACCTGGCTCCGCGTAAGATGATGGGCATTGAATCCCAGGGAATGATTCTGATGGCAGAAGACCGGGATGGTAAATTACAGTTTATCCGTCCGGGCGAACCCGTATGGAACGGTGGTACCATCTCCTAACGTACTGAAGGTATGAAGCCGATTAAAATAGGAATCATTAATGTTTCGGACCGGGCCAGTGCGGGTATTTACGAAGACATTCCGGGGAAAGCTATTCTCTCGACGCTGACGGAGTATCTGGTTAATGACTGGGAACCCGTATACCGAGTCATTCCCGATGAACAGGAGCTTATTTCCCAGACGCTCATCGAACTGGCGGATCAGGAAGGCTGCTGTCTGGTGGTTACCTCGGGGGGTACGGGTCCCGCTCCCCGCGACGTAACGCCGGAAGCTACCGAAGCCGTTTGTCAGAAAATGATGCCCGGCTTTGGGGAACTGATGCGGAAAGTAAGTCTGGAATACGTACCGACGGCTATCCTTTCCCGGCAAACGGCGGGTATTCGTGGGGCGTGTCTGATCGTCAATTTGCCCGGCAAGCCCTCGGCCATTCGGCAATGTCTGGATGCGGTATTTCCCGCCATTCCGTATTGCATTGATCTGATCGGCGGCCCGTTTCTGCAAACGAATGAAACGGTAATGAAAGCCTTTCGCCCGAAATCAGCATAATAAAAACGGCCTCAGATTTGTGAATCTGAGGCGTTTTTATTGTCTATTGCCTAAGCCCTATAATCGGCTTATGCGTTCTGACTGCGTGTAGGAATCGCGTTGCGGGGTTTCGTTATTTTGGTCTTCACCTTCGTACTCACCCGTGCCAACGCCACCATTACCGGCACCACGGCCACTTTGATTGCCACTGCCCCGATTGGGTTCAGCTCCCTGCTGTGACTGGTTTTGACCCGCCTGCTGGGCTTGCTGATTGCCCTGATTTTGGTTACGATTCATTTGATTCTCGTCAGAACCTTGTTGCTGACCAGATTGATTTTGTTGATTTTCCATAGTCTTTTCAGGTTAATGAGATCCGAACGAATTTGATCGTTACACACCTCTTACTACTATGATTCATGTCAAAAATACTATTCCATCTACGTTTTGTGTAAAACACAATGAACGTAAATGTTTTAATTTTTAGAGATATGATCCCTTACCGTCTATTTACGCTGGTGTATGTTGACCTTCCGCGATTTCTTCAATCATTTTTGCATTGAATGCAGGAATGTCATCGGGTTTACGGCTGGTTACCAGACCATTGTCCGTCACTACTTCTTCGTCTACCCATTCGGCACCAGCGTTGATCAGGTCCGTTTTCAAGGAGGGATAGGAAGTCAGCTTCCGGCCTTCTACTACGTCTGCTTCAATCAGCATAATCGGAGCGTGACAAATAGCAGCTACTGGTTTACCACTTTCAAAGAAGTGTTCGACAAATGCTACCGCATCCGTTTCCATCCGCAGTGAGTCCGGATTCATGACCCCACCGGGTAATAACAGGGCATCGTAATCTTCGGGGTTAGCTTCCGACAGCGGTACATCTACGTTAAACGTATCGCCCCAATCGGTATGATCCCATCCTTTCACTTCTTTGTCTTTCGGAGAATGATTTTAGTTTCAGCCCCGGCATCAATCAGTGCTTGTTGGGGTTCCGTTAATTCTACTTGCTCGAAGCCATCCGTTACCAGGATCGCTACTTTCTTACCTTGCAGCTTCTGTTCCATGTTTTTAGTTTATTACGTTGGGTTGTACCCTTTTTGTTGAAAAAGCCATACCTCAAGTGAGCCAAAATTCTTCAAACGTTTAGCCAGAAATGGAAACTTCATTTACGTAACTCACTGAAAAACAGCATATCATTTAAAATACAATGTTTCCATGAAGCTCCAATCGTTTGAAAATACGTATCCGCTGAGTCGTTATCAGGTATAGAAATTCCGCCCACTAGTGCGGCAAGCCCACCTCATCCGACCCTAGTTTAGACAAAACGATTAGTCTACGCTTGCATAAATAAACAAACGTTCATTTATTCGCGAATGAAATGAGGTATAAAGACGAAACCAAAGAACAGGCCATTCGGGAAAAGGCCATCACCATGATTGTGGAAAGCGGACTGGATGGCTTGAGTATGCAACGACTGGCTAAGGCCGCTAACGTCTCCCCGGCAACACTGTACATTTACTTTCAGGATCGCGATGATCTGATTGTCCAGCTGAGCGTGGAAGAAAACCGTCGCATGATGATCGCTACGCTGGAGAACTTCGATCCCGACATGTCTTTTGCGGAAGGGTTACGGATTCAATGGCTGAACCGGGCCCGCTTTTGTCTGGAAAACCCGATAGCCTCGCTGTTTATGGAACAAATTCGTCATTCGCCCTACCACCAGCGGGCCAGCGAATTAGTAGGATCGGAATTCCATCAAACGCTGGGCCTGTTTGTACGAAACAATATTGCCCGCAATGAACTGGTGAGTCTCCCATTCGAAGTCTACTGGTCAGTAGCTTTTTCACCCTTGTATCAACTGGTAAAATTTCATGTTCAGGGTCGTAGCTTCCCTAACCGCCCGGCGTTTCAGCTCACGGAGCCGGTTATTCTACAGGCTCTGGAATTAGTTTTAAAAGCACTTAAACCGTAGGGTTATGCGGGTGTCGTTCGCGTAGAACTACTCCTGTAAACCATTATCCCTATTCTCTTCCTAACTCAATTCATGGCATCTTCCGCACGTTTTACCCGCTACGAAGGCTTCGTCATCGCCGTACTGGCCATTCTACAGTTTACCATTATTCTGGATTTCATGGTTCTTTCGCCGCTCGGAGCCATCCTGATGCCGACCTTACACATCACCCCCGTACAGTTTGGCTGGGTGGTATCGGCATACGCGTTCAGTGCCGGAGCTTCGGGATTACTGGCGGCGGGCTTCGCCGACAATTTTGACCGAAAAAAACTGCTTCTGTTTTTCTATACGGGTTTTACGCTTGGTACCTTTTTGTGCAGCATCGCGACAGATTATCACTTTCTGCTCTTTGCCCGCATTTTTACGGGTTTGTTCGGCGGCGTGATCGGTTCGATTTGCTCGGCTATTATTACCGATTTGTTTGCCCTTGAGGTACGGGGTCGCGTGATGGGTTTTGTACAGATGGCCTTTGCCACCAGTCAGGTACTGGGCATCCCCATTGGCCTGTACCTAGCCAATGAATTTGGCTGGCATTCGCCCTTTACGATGATTGTACTTTTCTGTATCGTCATTGGTATTCTGATTCTGGTGTACCTCAAACCCATCGACAAACACCTGGGACTCAATACGGAGCACAATGCCTTCAAGCACCTGGGCCAAACGCTTTCGCAGTCCAACTACCTGCTGGCTTTTGCTACGACGACCTTGCTGGCGATGGGTGGCTACATGTTAATGCCCTTTGGCAGTGCGTTCAGTGTACATAACCTGAAAATTCCGTTTGATAAACTTCCGATGGTCTACATCGTAACGGGGATCAGCTCAATGATTGCCGGGCCGCTTCTTGGGAAGTACAGCGATGTGATTGGCAAGTATCGTCTGTTTGTAATGGGATCGATTCTGTCAATGATCATGACGGGGATTTACGGAAACCTGGGCCCTACCCCGATCTGGATTGTCATTGTTATCAACGTCTTTCTTTTCATGGGCATCACGTCCCGTATCATTTCTTCCTCAGCTCTGATGACGGCCATTCCCAAACCGCAGGACCGCGGAGCATTTATGAGTATCAACGCATCAGTTCAGCAAATGGCTGGTGGATTGGCCGCCGCTGCCGCCGGATTCATTGTCTCGGAAACGCCCTCGGGCTACATCGAGCATTACGACCGACTGAGCTACGTGGTCATTGCCGGTTCCATGCTGGCCATTGTGATGATGTACTTCGTCAATCAGATGGTGCAACGAAAACTGGCCACGCCGGCCGTACCCGTGTAGAATCGGCCTGGCTTTGAATTTTAAAAACTTCCCGGATGCTCACAAACGTTCGGGAAGTTTCATTTTTACAAAACCGTAGCTTCGTCAAGCAGTACTTTCGTTCTGGCATCACCAACACTTAGACTCTTTATTCACCATGGCATTCAAACTAAACGGCCGCATCTGGATTGAAGGCGAAGACCGTTTTATCGGCATTGGCAAGTTGCATTTACTGGAACAAATCGAACGAACGGGCTCCATTTCGGCCTCAGCCAAAGCCCTGGGGATGTCGTACAAACGAGCCTGGGATCTGATTCAGTCTGTCAACAAGCAGGCTCCTAATCCACTGGTGAGTACGCAAGCGGGCGGCGAACGCGGCGGCGGGGCGGTGCTGACCGAAGAAGGCAAACGCTGGGTAGGAATTTATCAAAACATCCAGGAACGTTTCCAGGAATTTCTGAATCTGGAAAGCGAGAAACTGGCAAGCTTCTAAGTTTTCTTCACCGAAGCAGAGTTATTCGGTTCCTGTCGTCACTATCTCATACAGAAGGAAACCCTTTAAACCTAGGTATGAAAAAAATAGTCTTCACGCTGGCCGGCCTGCTATCGCTGGCTGGTGCTCTCCAGGCCCAGACCGAACGTCTGCACCGCATTCAGGAAAACATTCAAACCGTCTTCTACGACCCAGCTTCGGGTTTATACAAGGAGACCAACGACGCGGCTCATAATGAAAAGCCGCATTCGTACCTGTGGCCCTTATGTGCTCTGGTTCAGGCCGCCAATGAAATGGAAGTACTGGAGCCGAAACAGTCCTACCTCGGTCCAGTCCTGAAAACGATCCAGCAGTATTACAACGAAAATCCGCCCGCACCGGGGTACCAGGCTTACGTGACCAAGGAGAAGATCGATACGCGGTTTTTCGATGATAATCAATGGATTGCCATTGCCTGTCTGGATGCGTATCAGCGAACCAAACAGAAATCCTATCTCGATACGGCCGAGTTGATTTATCGCTTTATGATGACGGGCTACGATCAGGCCGGTGGCGGCGGTATCTACTGGAAAGAAGACGATAAAACGACCAAAAACACCTGCTCCAACGGACCGGGCGTCCTGATTGCCCTGCAACTCTACAAAATCAAAAAAGATCGGAAGTACCTCGATACAGCTCTGGATCTGTACCGCTGGACGAATACGCATTTACAGGCTCCTTCGGGTGTATACTACGACGCGGTAAAATTGCCCAGTATGAAGATCGATTCTGCGATATACACCTACAATACGGGGACCATGCTCCAGTCGAGTGTACTGCTGTATGAACTTACCAAAGAGAAGAAATACCTGCAGGAAGCTCAACGGGTAGCCAAGGCCGCTCGCCAGCATTTTTTCCGGAAACAGAAATTTCCGGATCACTACTGGTTTAATGTAGTCTTGCTACGGGGGTATATTGAATTGTATCAGGTTGATGCGGACCCTCAATACCTGAAACTCTTCAAACAGGATGCGGAACGAATCTGGAAAGAAGAAAAAGACGCAAACGATCTGATCGGTAAAAAGCCCTGGAAAACGTTGATTGACCAGGCGGCCATGCTGGAAATGTACGCTCGCTTACAAACCCTCAAGCTATGAGCTACGAGCCATAATGATGAGGGCTAGCCCTACGACATAAGATGCTCCCATCAGCCAGAGGTATCGATTCGCTTTGGCGGGAGCATCTTTAAATTCTTTCCAGGCGAATAGACCCCACAGTACGGAAACTACGGTTGCCCCCTGGCTAAGGCCGTACGAAATAGCATCACCCGCTTCCTGCGAACCTAACAAGAGGGTAATCATCCCTACGCACCACAACAGGCCACTTGCCAACCCCAGCAGGTGCTCCCGACGAGGTACCTCTTTGTAAGGCGTCTCGTTGTCATCGCCCGTGAGTTTGAGTCGTTCGAGAATGCGTTCCAATACCGGATTACTCAGCAAAATGCCGAACGCAAAGAGTACGAGACCCGTGTACGGCGTCAGTTTATCTTTCTGCGGAAAGGATAGTTCTTCGATGATCGAACTGGTAATCACCAGAAAGAAAAAACCCGAAACCAGTCCACCCGCCAGAGCTACCCAAATTCCTTTATTGTCGGATTTTTCCTCGCTATCTTCTTCCCGGGCCAGATACGCCAGGGCACACATGCCGATGGAAACCAGTACCAGTCCGCCGCCGATGGCCAATAAGGTCAAATCCCCATCAGGTTTGGCAATGTAGTTGACGATAATACCCAGAGCCATCGAAAGCCCCGTACCGACGGGCATGGCAATGGCGATTCCGGAGAGATTGATTCCGACCGTTAACAGCGTATTGCCAATATTAAACAGAATTCCACCCGCCAAAGCCAGAGCCAGATTTTGAAGCGTTGCCTGCTGAATGTCTTCCAGAAAGGGCCGACCTTCTTCACCGAAACTCCCCAGGGTAAAAGCCAGAATCAGCGATAGAAGTACAATTCCGTATACATAATCCCGGTAGAATACCTGTAAGGGGGCCGATTGCGTAACAATCTTTTGCCCGTTACTCCAGGAACCCCAACAAAGCATTGTAATCAAACAGAAAAATACGGCCAGTGTAGGCTGATCGACAATAAACATAGTTTGCAGAGGTTTAGATACCTATGCTGGACCTTCAATAAAAGCGGACCAGCCCCTTTACAAACGAAAAGAGACGCTCTTGTGCAGAGCGTCTCTTTTGCCTATATGTTTGTCAGGCTTATCGACGGGAGGACGTAAACCGACCCGTACTGGGCTGGTAGCGGCCCAGGGGAAAACTTACCCCCAGGTTGATACCAATGTTCCGGTTGTTGATGTCGCCGCTGCCATATACGGGCTTGGCTACATTTACCAAACCCAGGCCGTAGCGAGCGTCGAAGTTAAGCCATACGCGGTCGCTCAGACGGTAATTAAAGCCTGCTCCCAGGTGCAGACCGGCATCAGCCGCCGTGTAACGATCCTTGTTTGCGTTGATGTTATCCCCATTTTCATTACGGGCTCCCAGAAGAAATCCAACGTAAGGACCTGCGAAAATTTTAGGACGGAAGGCTGCTCCCCGATCGTTCAGGTAGAAGGTAGCCAGAATCGGAATTTGCAGGTAATTCAAGCGTACTTCCGTAGGCAGACCACCAAACTTGCTGCCCAGTTGCGTATACAGAGCCTGTCCACCTACACCAAAGCGTTCGTTGATGCTGTAGTTGATGAATAGGCCGCCCGTCCCGCCGGTTTTAAAATTGGCGTTACCTGCTCCACCGCCGCCAAACTTGGCGATTGAGACACCACCCATAAGGCCCCAGGACAAATTATCCTGTGCCTGAACTCCCTGGATCATAGCCATTGCCAGGAAAGCAGCAAAAATGTACTTTTTCATGATTGAAGTGAGAGTAAAAAATGTGAACCGTAAGTGAAAAATAGCGTTCCTGCATACCTACGTAGGAAAATGTGCAGAAAGTTTTCTACAGTTCAATATTTTTCACTCTGTCACAAATAGTACATTTCGCTGAAGCCCTTCGTATTTAGCACGCTTCAGAGGTGATTTTTTAAAGACGCGGCGGAAGGTCTCTTCGGTAAGTTCCTGCCAATCACGGGCTTGGAAAGTTTTGAGTTCGTCGGGTAAGTGAAAAGCGGATTCCCGGTGGGGTTGGGAAAAACGATTCCAGGGACAAACGTCCTGACAAATGTCACAGCCAAACACCCAGTTTTTCGTGTGTCCTTTAAATGATTCAGGAATAGATTCTTTTAATTCGATGGTCAGGTAACTGATGCAACGGCTACCGTCTACGCCATAGGGTTCGGAGATAGCATCCGTAGGACAGGCATCGATGCAGCGGGTGCAGGTGCCGCAGTAATCCGCCATGGGGCCGTCGGGTTGCAGGTCAAGATCAATGATGAGTTCGGCGATAAAAAAGAAACTACCGCCCTTGCGGGTAATCAGGTTACTGTTTTTACCGATCCAGCCCAAACCCGCCTGTTTGGCCCAGGCTTTTTCCATCACGGGAGCCGAATCGACAAAGCAACGTCCGTCTACTGCCCCGATTTCTTCCTGAATCCGGCTTAAAAAATCCTTGAGTTTATCTTTGATGACAAAGTGGTAATCGACGCCGTACGCGTACTTGGCGATCTTCAGATCTTCGTCGCCTTCGGGTAAGGTTTCTTCGGGATAATAATTGTACAGCAGCGATACGACCGATTTAGCTCCCTCGACCAGCAGGCGGGGATCCAGCCGTTTGTCGAAGTGGTTTTCCATGTACTGCATTTTCCCGTGACGGCCCAGCCGCAGCCATTTTTCCAGGCGGGGGGCTTCCTCTTCCAGAAAATCCGCCCGCGAGATCCCGCAGAAATCGAAGCCCAGATCCCGGGCGATTTCTTTGATACGCAACGCGTTTTCTTGCTGGATGATGTCGGAAACGGTCATAGAAAGTGATGAAGCCTTTACTTGCTCCTGCAAAAGTACGTTCTTCCCTGTAAACTGCTGATGGGCTCAATTCATTCCAGCGATGTGTCTTTTCAGTTTACCGCTTCTAGCCTACTGATCTACAGAACGTCTTACGACGTAAGTTTTCCGTTTTGTCGGTTTACTTTTCTGACTTTCTAAAGTAAAATGTCATTCTGTCAGCGAAAACCGCATTGGCAAGCTAATTTTGCGAAACTTTACTGGTAAAAAAGTACATAAGACATGACGAATCCGGAATTTACGCAACCCGAAGAGAACGAACAAACTCCCCAGGCTGACAACGTTGCTGAGACCAATGGATCAGCAGCTGAAACGACGGATCAGCCGTCTGCAGAGCAGAAACTACAGTCTGAGAATGCAGAGCTAAAAGATAAATACATTCGCCTGGTCGCTGAATTCGACAATTTCCGTAAGCGTACGCTGCGGGAAAAAGACGAACTGGTAAAAACGGCTTCCGAGAATGTAATCAAAGCCATTTTACCCGTACTGGACGATATTGAGCGGGCCCAGGCCACCTACGGTGAAGATGGTAAAGTGGATACCCAAGGCATTGAGCTGATCTTCAATAAACTGACCAAAGCCGTAGCCGGTAAAGGATTGAAGCCGATGGAATCGAAAGGTCAGGCCTTCGATCCCGATCTGCACGAAAGCATCACCCAGTTCCCCGCTCCTTCGGAAGACCTGAAAGGAAAAGTAATTGATGAGGTAGAAAAAGGATATTACCTGGGCGACAAAGTGATTCGCTTTGCGAAGGTTGTGGTCGGGGTATAATCATAGTTCGAATGAGCGAATGATCGATTCTTCCCCACTTCATTCTCTTCCTCATTCGCTCATTTCTTGATTGAAAAAAGATGGCACAAAAGCGTGACTATTACGAAATATTAGGCGTCTCCAAGTCTTCGACCGAAGAGGAGATTAAGAAAGCATACCGGAAACTGGCGATTAAGTATCACCCCGATAAAAATCCCGACAACCCGGAAGCGGAAGATAAATTCAAAGAGGCGGCAGAAGCCTACGAAGTACTTTCTGATCCCAACAAAAAAGCCCGGTACGACCAGTTCGGTCACGCGGGTATGGGTGGCGGGTACTCGGGTCCGCAAAATGCCGAGGATATTTTCTCTCAATTCGGCGATATTTTTGGTGAAGGCAGTCCCTTTGGCAGCTTCTTCGGTGGTGGTTTTGGGGGCGGTGGCCGTCAGCAACAACGCGTTCGGAAAGGCTCGGATTTACGTATCAAGCTCAAACTTGATTTACAGGAAGTAGCCAACGGAGTTGAGAAAAAAATCAAAGTAAAACGCCACGTCAGCTGTAATGCCTGTGGAGGTAACGGTTCGAAAAACGGTACATCCTTACGTACCTGTCCGACCTGTAACGGTCAGGGACAGGTACGCCGGGTACAGCAGACCATGCTGGGTCAGATGGTGACAGCCAGCACCTGTTCGACCTGTAACGGAGAAGGAAAGATTGTAGATTCCAAGTGCGATGTGTGTATGGGCGAAGGCCGTACGCTGGCCGAAGAGGTAATCTCGATCAAGATTCCGGCAGGCGTAGCGGAAGGCATGCAACTGTCGATGGGCGGCAAGGGTAACGTTCCGCCCCGGGGTGGTATTCCCGGTGACCTGCTCATTGTAGTAGAGGAAGAAGAAAATGCCGACCTGAAACGTGATGGAAACAACGTTGTGCATGAGTTATACGTCAATTTTGTAGACGCGGCCCTGGGTACCTCCCTGGAAGTACCAACGATTGAAGGCCGGGCCAAAATTACGCTGGAACCCGGTACACAAAGCGGTAAGATTTTACGGATGAAGGGCAAGGGTATTCCCCAGCTGAACAGCTACGGCCGGGGTGACCAGTTGATTTACGTAAACGTCTGGACGCCCCGCGTACTCTCCGCGGAAGAACGAGGCATACTGGAACGACTGCGGACCTCGCCGAACTTCCAGCCCCGTCCAACGAAAAATGATAAATCGTTCTTCGAAAAAATGAAGGACTTCTTTAGTTAAAAAAAGAGAGGCGTTTCCAGAATCTGGAAACGCCTCTCTTTTTTATTGGTTGTTGGTTATTCGTTGCTAGTTGTTCATTGACTTTCGTAATTGTGTATTAGAAACTAACAACTATCAGCCATAGACTAATTCAGTTCCGTAATAAACTGATCTTTTGGCTTCCGTACTTTCTTCATTGGAGCCAGCCAGTCGCCTGATTCGTCGCGGTAGCCCAGGGGCAGTAAGGTTACACTGCGTAAGCCTTTTTCTTTCAGATTCAGTAACTCATCCAACGCAGCGGCGTTGAAGCCTTCCATCGGTGTCGCATCTACGCGTTGCTCAGCGGCGGCAGCGATGGCAATACCAAAAGCGATATACGCCTGACGGGCAGTAGCCTGGAAGTTCTCTTCGGCAGTTTTGGCTCCGTACATGGCTAATAACATGTTTTTGTAGCTGTCCATCCGATCGTCGGGTAAACCGCGTTCGCGAGTTGTATGCAGAAACATGTCATTGATGCGTTGAGCATCCAGGTCATCCCAGGCCGCAAAAACCAGTACGTGTGAAGCATCCACAATCTGGCTTTGGTTATTGGCAATCGGAAGGATTTGTTCTTTCAATGCCTGGTTCGTGATGACCAGGATTTCAAAGGGCTGCAAACCCGAAGACGTCGGAGCCAGACGGGCCGCTTCCAGAATAATATCAACCTTTTCCTGAGGAACAGGCACGCCGTTCATTTTTTTGGTAGCGTAACGCCACTCTAAATCACTGATGAGACTCATAAAAATATTTTGTTAAAGACGATTCGATTCAGGTATAGTTTCCACGGCTTTTGCAATACCCGTACAAACATATATGTATATACATGCAAATTAAAATAGTTGTGAAATAGTTTACGGGATCGGAAAAAATATTTACAGGAAATACAAATTATAGTTTTAATGACCTGATTATCAGATATTAATTCAAAAGCAATCTCACTCACGGGTACAGGTTTGGAGACCTGCACCCGTTATTTATTTTACCACAGAAGCCAAACTCCGGAGGGGTTCAATGGGATGCCTCCCGTATGACATGCGGGGGGCATCCGCTTACTAAAAAAGAGGCTACCTCCTCAGAGATAGCCTCTTTTACTCATCATTCCAAGACTTACTTCACCTCCGTCAGCTCGATAATCACGCTGGTCCGATTCAGGTTCACGGCAGGATTAAAGCCTGCTGTCATTAGGAAATCTCCCGTGTAAACGGCCTCTTTCGTAATTTTTGATTGCGTGCCGGGGTATAAGTTGATCTCTTTCAAGGCGTACTTCTTCTTCGGATCAAGCCCTTTTAAGGGTACTGCCCGACCAGAACCCGCTCCAAATCGACTACTTACCATGTAGTTGAACCACACCGAACGACTCTTGTCTCCATTCACGAACATGAGCGAAGCAAAGTCATTTTCGCGGGGATTCACCATCCGGTACAGGTCGCCGTGCCAGACCACATCGCTAATGGAGCGGTACGTTGCTACGGACTGCTGGCTGAATTGCAGATCTTTTTCGTCGAGCTTGCTTACTACGATATCATATCCCATTTTACCCATCATGGCCACATCCGTACGGTACTTGAGGGGTTGTTTGCCCCAGTCGGTGACGTGGTCGCAGTGAGCGATCGTCGGATAGAAATACGAGTATTCCCACTGCATGAAGATGCGTTCCAGCGGATCGGTATTATCACTTGGCCAGAATTCGGTGAAGTATTTCAGGGCTTCGTAATCCACGCGGCCACCGCCCCCCGAGCAGAGCATCATTGGCACTTTCGGATACTTGGCCCGTACGCGTTCGAGTACTTTGTAAAGTCCCAGTACGTAATCCACGTACAGCTTCGACTCGGCCTGTTTGGCACTTTTCAGATACTCTGAATGAGCGTTATAGATTACCGCATTACAGTCCCACTTGATGAACGCCAGATCCGGATTTTTCGTAAACAGATCATCCAGGATGCCAAAAACAAAGTCCTGTACTTTTGGATTTGATAAATCCAGTACCAGCTGATTACGGAAATAATGTTCCGGACGAGCGGGCTGTTTGATCACCCACTCCGGGTGTTTCTCGTACAACTCACTCTTGGGATTCACCATTTCCGGCTCTACCCAAATTCCGAACTTTACCCCCGCTTTCTGGGCTTCTTTAACCAGGTAACCGATTCCATGCGGCAATTTCTTGGCGTTTTCTTTCCAATCACCTAAACCCGCATTGTCACCATTTCGGGGATACTTGTTGGCGAACCAGCCATCGTCAAGCAGGAATAAATCGACACCAAGTTTCTTACCGTCCGCAAATAAGCCCGTTAGTTTCTGCTCGTTGAAATCGAAATACGTCGCTTCCCAGTTGTTCAGCAGCGTCAGCCGGGAGCCTTCTCCGTCGAGAATCCGGTACTTGCGAGCCCAGCGGTGCAGATTGCGGCTGGCCTCACCCTTTCCGTGATCTGAATACGTATAGATGAACGAAGGCGTTTTAAACTCCTGCCCCGCCGTTAGCGGATACTCCGACGCGTGGGGATTGATGCCCGCAATCAGACGAAGGTTGTTGTACGTATCCGTTTCAAAGTCAATCTTGAAATTACCCGACCAGCCCAGCGTTCCAAGCAGTACTTTGCCTTCTTCTTCCGAAGCGGGTTTATCGAAAGAAAGCATAAACGTAGGCGGCTGAAACAGGTTTGCCCGCGTACCCAGTTTGGAATCCAGCGAAAGAATACCGGCTTTTAACTGCGTTTCTTCGGGATTCATTTCGTGAGCCCAGCCCCCGTGGTAATGCGTCAGGTGAAACTGCTTACCCACGAAGTACAGGTTCGCCGAAGCGTATTTGTGCAGGGTGATGGTACCTTTTTCCTGGTTGCGAATCGTACTCCATTGCTCCACTACATTTTCCTTTGCGTAGGTTTTGTAATACAGCGTAACCTCAACCGCGTACGCCGGATCTTTCAGTATTACCGTCGTCAGGCTTACATTATCGTCCTGCTTTTGCGTCTGATGGCTTTGGTACTGTAATTCGAGCGAGGTATTGCCATCGGCATGCGTAATGCGAATAGCGGGCTCGCACAAACTCCAGGAACCACTGGGTGTATACGCCGAGTTGAAAATGCCCGCATTTTCGTCCTGCTGGCGACTCTCCTTAATAATTGAGCCATATTCAGCGGTTTGCTGCAGGCGAGGACCGAAATAGCTAATGCCTACTCGCTTACTGGCGTCCGTTTGCAGGACCAATGCATTTTGCTGCGTTTCGATGGGAATAACCTGTCCGTATAGAATAGAGGTGGTTAGCAGGGAGACGAACAGCGTCCACTGCGTAGTAAAGCGGTTAGACATGGAAGAGCGTTGACTAATGAACCCTTAAAATTAACAGAAGAAACGAATGGGCGGGCAGAAAAAAAGACAGCTGTGATCAGCTGTCCCGAATAGGATTGGAAAATGATAAAATCCCATTAAAAGCTTATTTCACGCAATTGACTTTTTTCAGTGTAAGGCCATTCGTAAAGGTAATGTCCTTGTGATTTTGAAAGACTACTTTTCCCTCTTTGTCGTGTACTGGACCAAAACCTTCGACCCACGTCTCTCCTTTTTTGATGAAAACCACTTCGCGTACGGAAGAGCGGCCTTCGGAATTAAAGGTATATTCGGCTAAAAGCGTATCCCCCTTCATTTTTCCCTGAATACTCCCCCGATTCGCGTCCTTTTCGTGAAGTTGGTACGTTAGATCGCCCGTCACCCGTGGACGCGTTGCCGTCAGGTGCAGAAAAACGGTATCCTGATTCATGGTATACGCATAACAGGCTTCCTCATCCTGGTCACTGGCATTCATCGCTGACGTTTTGGTAAAGGTAAGTTCCCGACCATCTTCGTCTTCTACCACCAGCGTATTGTCTTTCAAAGAAAGGATCTTGAAACTGTTGGTATACGGTTCTTCTGATTTTGTACCGTGGAGAACCAGATTACTGCCTACCTGTTCCCAGGTTTTGTACTGAACGCCCTTAACGGGCAAAGCTGTAGCGATTCCCTCTTTATCCAATACAAAGCCCCAGGCCTCGGGATTCTGGCCACTCGTCATCCACTTACCCACCAGCGAGTCGGCGTCTTTATTTTTGCAAGCTATAAAACTGATGATTAATAAGACATAGATGAAAGGTTTCATACGTTTTCAGACTTGGGTTTAATGGTTGATTTATTCATTCGGCATTTGTCACTGCAATACACGATCTCTTCCCAATTCCGTTCCCATTTCTTACGCCAGCTAAACGGTAACTGACAAACCGGACAGATTTTTGTGGGCAGATAGGGCTTGCGATGTGACATATGATTGAACTATGGAATCGCAGAAAATCTAAATAAACTGTACCACTACCGGTTGTAGGGATATTCACTAATCCAGTGAAACCCGCGACCTGTCAACGTATAATCCTCTATTTTTCTCCGACGGAAGCTGGCCTGCAAGGGCTTTCCCTCCCACTCTCCCCTGAGCTGAAATGTATCTTTTGCCCAGACGTAGTTTAGCGTATACCGCTGCGTTGAATCATGCATATTGGTGAAGCGAATGGTTTTCTTCTGCTCATCGATTTTAGTGTTATAGTATTCCTGTTTGTTATTCATGCGTAATAAAATTCCGTAACTATTCTCAATCAGCAGCTTCTGCCAGCGAATACTATCCGTGGTGAGGGGCGGCAGCGTATCGGTACCCAGGACAAAGGTTTCGGCTTTATAGGTACCCCGCAGAGCAATATCAGCATCAGGAAAAGGCTTGAAGTTGCCACTGGTTTTCATGATTAGAAACAGGATCACCAGCGTTTTACCGATCAGGTGCGTGAGACGTTGCCCCTTCCCGGATAAAGCCAATGACGACTGCTTCAACTGAGCCGGTTGTTGTAACAGAAACAGTCGCACCAAGGCAGGAATATCCGGAGCTAATACAAAAAAAGCCAACAAGAGCAGATAACTCGAAAATAACTTGACCGGAATATCGTAGGCAAAATTCAGCATGACCACATTGGTCATCACGGCCACAATCAGGAGGGCTCCCAGAGTCTTGGTTCGCCGGAAAAAGAGCAGTAGCCCTCCGATTACTTCGCCTAATCCTCCAAAAACGGCATACGCTTTGGACAATCCCATCATTACCCAGACGATGCCCATGGGTGAAGAATTACCATAGGTTTGCTCCAGCGAAACGAGTGGTGGCGAAATAAACTGACCTTCAAACACTTTGGCAAACCCGTAAAAGAGCATAAAGTACGCCAAGTAATAGCGAACAAAGGTTTGCGTAAGTACGTAAAACAACGTGTAGTTTCGGCGGGGACCAACCACTGCCGCCAGCAGAACCGCCATGCCTAAGCAAAACGAACTGAGTACAAACAGGTACGCATAGGAAAAAGAGGTATCGCCACTGCCCGTATTCCATATTTTTTTTGCATTATCCAGATGTAGCACCTGTGGGCCTACCCATTCCGTCAACTCAATAATCGCCTCCATATCGGTAAGTGGGAGCGTATACAGAATCGTATAAAGGGCAACGAACCAAAGAGCGGTACGACGCAGGTAATGCCAGCGGATCGGCTGGCTGACAGGCAGGTAATTCATCAGGTAAGAGGTTAGGTACGCATGGGTACTGCGACTCACCAAAGATTTCCCCTGAAACGAAGAAAACCAACCCAAAGGCTGGTTTTTTCTTCGTTAGAAATTCATCTCATCCGCACTGGGCCCGTAACTACCCGGAATCGGTATGTTCAGCAGACGTAGGAACACCCCTAGCTGAGCCCGATGGTGGACGATCTGGTTGTAGGCCATCCGGATGACTTCGTGTTTGGGCCGGATACTGTAGATGGTTTCACCGTCTCGTAACGTCCAGGGTTCGTTGAGGATACCTTCGTTTTCGGATACTAACTGTGTTTTCCCATTCTCCAGACTTTTTTCGAAAAACGCCATAAGATCTGCATTCGTATGGATCTCCTGTTTCTGATAAGGATTGGAAGCAAAGTCCAGTTCATCCGTCGTTAATGTCATCGTCACCCAGGTAGGTAGTTCGGCAATATGCGTTGCCAGAGTCCGCATTTTCATGCTTCGTTCGTGCGGGGCCCAGTCCAATTTATCATCGGGTACACGGGATAACATCTTACGGGTCGTTTGAGCTTCCTGCTCCATTTCTTTTAAAAACATCGGAATCAGTTCCATCGTCTCAGCTGGTTTGTGGTTCGGATGTAAAAGTAGAAGGGCCCGATGACAGCCCTATGTCAGCAGGAATTGGGAAATTTTAGTTTGTATGGGGAAGTAAAATCAGGTATGATCTGTTAATCAAATCGGTTGTAGGAAAATGCTAGTTCTAAGTCTAACCCAACCTTAAAAAGATGCTGGAGACCATCTAATTGGTGCGAATTTCCAAACCTACATCAGTCGCCCTTTTCCAATCATACCCAACCCTTAAGAGGTTCACTCTAAATAACCCCTTATACCATAGGTGGAATTCAATGCGATGCTAACCATGAGTTGCACCCATGGCTAATCAAATCCCCCCCTCCGGGGTTAAACGGCCACACCTCCCCGAGTTCATTCAGGCTTGCTTTCCGACCCGCCAACCCCGAAGGGGTTCACTATCATTAGCCCCGTATGACATGCGGGGAATCGTCCAGCCCGGTAGGCACAGCCTACCCATTTTTGCGTCCGTAGCAAATGCTACGGACAACCCGTCCCGCTATCTTTACCGGGTTTTACCTAAAAAACTGGAAACTGGAAACTGGAAACTGGAAACTGGAAACTGGAAACTGGAAACTGGAAACTGGAAACTGGAAACGAAAAAAGGCCAGCCTCTAGCAGAGACTGACCTTTTTTGTTAACGCTAGCAAATGATACTAATCAATCAGTACGCATACGCCACGTTTCACGTCTTCTTCTACTTTCTTGAACTTCACATCCCGCTCTACGCGGCCATCCATGTACTGAACCGATACCCGTTGGTTAGGTTCAATCTTCTGAACACGAATGGGTTGCTGACGAGGCCGTTCCATCGCAGGAGCAATTTCTTCAAGCTCTTCTACGCTCGGTCCACTTCCGCCCGTCAGTCCAGATACATCGTCTTTACTCGTCTGTAGTTGGGGCTGTGGTTCAGGGCGACGCGGCGGCTGAGGTACCTGCGGCTGATCAACGAATAGCTCAGGCACATCATAACGCATGAGTAACTGAACAATGTCAAAGTTGACTTTATTGATGAACTGCTTGAACAGGTCAACCGATTCGAACTTGTAAATCAGCAAGGGATCTTTTTGCTCGAATACGGCATTCTGTACCGATTGCTTCAGGTCATCCATATCGCGGAGGTGTTCTTTCCATTCCTGGTCAATCACCGTCAGAGCGATATTCTTTTCAATTTCACGCGTCACTTCCCGGCCTTCAGAATTCAGTGCTTTCAGGAAATTTACCTGGAAGCCCATCACATGCTCTCCATCAGTAAAGGGCAGTCCAATGACCGATTGCTCGTTCACATTGCCCTGGTTCGCTTCGAACAGATCCTGGAAGAACGTACGCATCCGTTGAGCAATGTCCGCACCTTTTGCCTGATAATGAGCTTCAGCAGCTGCGTGCAATTGGTGGGTACGCTGCTCAGGCTTCATCCGCAGGAATTCATCCCGAGTGAAGGGCAACTGAATAGCAAGGGTCTCAATCACCCGCAATTCAAGTTCTTCGAAGCTTGGATTATTGTTGACCAGTTCTTCGCAGACGTCGTACGTGATATTGGCAATATCCAGGGCCAGACGGTCACCAAACAACGCATTTTTCCGGCGTTTGTAAATGGCTTCCCGCTGGTAGTTCATCACGTCGTCGTATTCCAACAGACGCTTCCGGATACCAAAGTTATTTTCCTCAACTTTCTTCTGAGCCCGCTCAATCGAAGACGTAATCATTGAGTGCTGGATTACCTCTCCTTCTTCCATACCCATGCGGTCCATCACCTTGGCAATCCGCTCGGAACCGAACAGACGCATCAGGTTATCTTCCAGCGATACGAAGAATTGAGACGATCCGGGGTCACCCTGACGACCCGCCCGACCGCGTAACTGACGGTCAACCCGCCGCGATTCGTGACGTTCCGTACCAATAATCGCCAAACCACCGGATCCTTTCGATTCAGGCGTCAGCTTAATATCCGTACCCCGACCGGCCATGTTGGTCGCAATGGTTACATTACGCGAATGACCCGCTGATGCTACGATTTCAGCCTCGCGTTGGTGTTGCTTGGCGTTCAGTACTTGGTGCTGAATACCCCGCATCCGCAGCAAACGGCTCAGGATTTCCGAGTTTTCAACCGAAGTTGTACCCACCAGTACCGGACGACCGGCTTTCACCAGCTCATCAATTTCCTGAACAACGGCATTGTATTTCTCCCGGACGGTTTTGTATACCTTATCCTCTTCGTCCTTCCGAACAATCTTCAGGTTGGTTGGGATGGCTACTACGTCGAGTTTGTAAATCTGCCAGAACTCACCCGCTTCCGTCTCGGCTGTACCCGTCATACCCGAAAGTTTGTGGTACATCCGGAAGTAGTTTTGCAGCGTAACCGTCGCGTAGGTTTGCGTGGCGTCTTCCACTTTAACGCGTTCCTTGGCTTCAATGGCCTGGTGCAGACCGTCGGAGTACCGACGACCTTCCATAATCCGGCCCGTCTGCTCATCGACGATCTTGATCTTTCCATCCATGATCACGTATTCCACGTCAATTTCAAAAAGCGTATGAGCCTTCAGCAATTGATTAACCGTGTGAATCCGTTGTGTCTTGATGGAGTAATCGCGGATAATCTCGTCTTTCTTGTGGATTTTATCCGCTTCAGAAAGATCTGATTTTTCAACTTGGTTCAGGACTACCGACAAATCCGGCAGAATGAAGAAATTAGCATCTTCATTCTTCGTGGTCATCACGTCGATACCCTTTTCCGTTAATTCTACGGAGTTATTTTTCTCTTCAATGACGAAGTACAGCGGAGCATCGGCTTCGGGCATCCGTTTGCCTTGTTCCTGCAGGTAGTCATTTTCAGTAGCCCGCATGATGGCCTGATTGCCCTGCTCACTGAGGTATTTGATCAGCGGCTTGTATTTCGGCAATCCCCGATGTGCCCGGAACAGAGCCAGTCCACCCTCTTTCGTATTACCCGCAGCGATCAGCCGGCGAGCTTCCGTTAGAAAGCCCTGTACGAGTTTTTGCTGCTCATCCACCAGACGCTCAATCCGGGGATTTAACATTTCAAATTCCTGTACGTCATTGTCTTTCACCATCGGCCCACTGATGATCAGGGGCGTACGGGCGTCGTCAATCAGTACGGAATCGACCTCATCGACCATGGCGTAATGGTGTTTCCGCTGCACCAGTTCTTCCGGTGTGCGAGCCATGTTATCGCGGAGGTAGTCGAAACCAAATTCGTTGTTGGTACCGTAGGTAATATCAGCCTGATACGCCTGACGACGCGAATGCGTGTTGGGCTCGTGCCGGTCGATACAGTCTACGTTCATCCCGTGAAACTCGAACAGCGGAGCATTCCACTCGGAGTCACGCTTGGCCAGGTAATCGTTGACCGTTACAATGTGTACGCCTTTTCCACCCAGGGCATTCAGGAACGCAGGTAGCGTTGATACCAGCGTTTTACCTTCCCCGGTAGCCATCTCGGAAATTTTACCCTGATGCAGTACCACTCCACCAATCAGCTGTACATCGTAGTGTACCATGTTCCAGGTGATGGGCTGACCCATGACATTCCAGGTATTTTTCCAGATCGCTTTGTCTCCGTCAATAATGACGTTCGACTTTCTGGAAGCTACAAAACGGTCATGTAGGTTAGCCGTAACTACCAACTGACCATTTTCAGTATAGCGACGTCCCGTTTCTTTCACAATCGCGAAAGCCCGGGGCAGGATTTCAAGTAATACATCTTCCAGCTTCTGGTCTGATTGTACTTCCAGAGCATCAATCTGCTTGAAGAGCGAATCTTTTTCATTGATATCCATATCCGGATTCGCATCGATACGCTGACGAATCGCTTCGGATTGTTGATCAATGGGAGCAAGTCTTTCTTTGATGACTGCCTTCAAATCAGCGGTTTGCTGACGAAGCTCGTCATCCGAAAGATCTTTTAATTTGGCAAATTCGGTATTGACTTTTCCGACGTAAGGATAGAGTTCTTTTAAATCCCGATCGGATTTTGTACCGAAAATTTTGGTGATGAGTTTAAGCATAGCTATGTGCTAAAGCACCGTTATTCGTGGTTAGTCAGCCCGTACACGGGCTGATTTCATAATCAAGTCGGTTCAGTGGACTTAAAATGAAACCCCCAACCTGGGGTCGTTAAACAATAGGTAGAACACAAATTTACTCGATTCTTTCCACCCAAGAGCAAAAAAACAATTCCTAAATCACGGTTTCAGTTCAAAAGTGGACAAAAGGTTTAATGAATCGGACAAATTGACAGCAGTCCCATCACTTCCGATGCTTTTGGCTTACGAATAGAACCAGTTGTTTTAAACCGGAAACCATTACTTTTGCAGGTATAACGCCCGAATTGGCAAAATCTTTTCCTACTGGTTGTCCCTTTTATACTTGGGAAATTATCCTCCTGGATTGAAACGGATTCGAGCGAATCTACGTTCTAAAACCAGCACTGAATCTTTTCACTATGAGCAATACACCACAGGAAAACCCCTACTATCGCCCCGTGCACCGCGAACGGGCCAAGCTGAAAATTCCAGGTTTTGGCGGGGGTAGTACGAGCGGCGGTGGCAAAAGATCCAGAGAGAAGCGTAGTGATACGGATATATACGTTAAACTGTTGCCTCTGATCATTGTGGCCATCGTAGGTTACGGCATTTATGATACGCTTTCGGCTTTCAAAGGCAAAAAACGCAATCTGATCGACGATCCACAGGTTATCCAGGAAATGACCTGGAAACAGGAAAAAGTATTTAAAAAGTTTGCAGATCTATCGCCGCGATCCAAGCATTACTATTTGGTTATCGGACAGGAAGGCCATACAAAAACCATTGACTTTGGTCGCGAAAAGACGGAATTCTGGGACAAAGTAGATACGTACAATCACCTGACCAAGGATGCGGGTAGCTTAAACGTGTCTATTGATGCCTACGACAACAGTCGGGATCGGGTTGTGACGTTGCAATTTGAGTAAGCACAAACCAATAGCTCCCAGCCCAGGGCATACCAGAAAAGGCCGATGATTGTTCATCGGCCTTTTCGTTTGTAAAAACCTGCCAGTCAATAGGCTTATGCCTCTACCAGCATTGCACCGTACGAATATCCACCACCGAACGTAGTAACGACGATGTGATCGCCTTTCTGGAAGCGGTACTTGTTCTCATCCAGGCCAATGGCACAACCGGCACAACCGGTGTTCCCTAAGTACTGAATATTAGATAAAAGTTTTTCCATCGGTAAGCCCAGTTCTTCCATTACTTTTTTGCTGATCCGGAAATTGGCCTGATGCGGCAGCACCCAGTCTACTTCCTCCAGCGTAAGTCCATTACGACCCAGAATCTGACGGCTGGCTCGGGGCATGTACTGCACCGCGTGAATAAATACATCGCGGCCGTTGGGCATTACAAACCCTTCGTCGTTAGGCTTCAGGACAACCCCTTCCAGGGCTTTGCCTACCGTGGCTGCCCCGCCGGTTAGAATATCAACAATTTTCAGATCCGAATCCGATACCCGTTCGTTGGACAGGAACAGAGCCGCTGCTCCGTCGCCCCACAAGTGTCCGGCTATTTTATCCGATTCGTTGCTGTAAGCAGTGTTGTTATCCGACACGACAACCAGAGCTTTGGTCGCTTTCTTCATGCAGAAATACCCCTGAACGACTTCCAGGGCATTCAATAACGAAGAGCAGGCCGTTGACACGGACAGTACCGGAATATCCGGAATTTGAAGATCATGCTGAACCGCATGAGCTAACGATACAATTGTATCGTAAGGGGTGTAGGTAGCTCCTACAATGAGGTCAATCTCCTGAACAGGGTATGGTAACAGGGCTAGCCCCTGACGAACGGCTTCCACAGCCATCGTGTTCGTATTTTCATGGGGGGCAGCTTTCCGACGTTCTCGGATGCCCGTCCTCTCCACAATCCACTGGTCAGACAATCCATTCAGTCGGGCGAAGTGTTCATTCGTAACAACTTGCTCCGGCAAATAGCTACTTATCGCGTTGATATACATAAGGGTCAAGCGGTACAGCTCGTATTTTGTACTTTGCCGTGCTTTTTTGCACTATGCAAAGAATAGTTATCTTCTCGAACTTACCAAATTTATAATAGAATAATTCAATAAGACATTGGATAAGTACCAGATAAATTTGCAAATCCTTAATCTTCTTTACTTCGGACGCTTAAAATGCGGCGTTAGACAAGTACTTTTAAGTCTCAAAAAGTTCATACCGTTTCCAAAAAATAATATGGTATGGTAGCATACTAAATTCTGGATCAGAAGGCGTGTTCGATGCGGTCTGATCCAGACTAAGATGGTTACGAGGAATAGCTAATAACATCAGATTTTTATGTCTCCTGTTACCGCACTTTTCTGTTCAAACTAAAATCGAAACCAGCAGAGTCGACTATAATTTATTATAAATCAGCTACTTATTTCCTACTTTAGTACTGAAGATTATACAAATCCAGTAATTGGCCTTCTGTGAACCCTCTTCAACGCTTATAAACGTCTGCATCGGTCTATCTATTAACGCTTACTTGCTTGATTAGGTTATGCGTGCTTTTGCCCGGTACTGGCAGCTGTTTTATTGAAAGATCATTTTTATCAGGGAAGACTTAACAATTTATTCATCCGTTTAACAGCTTTTTAGCTGGCAATTAGGTCGAATTTTGCAGCGTATTCACTTCCTTTTTTCCCTTAAGTACTATGCATCGTTACCTTCTTTTGTGTGCCGGTCTCCTGGCGGGCTGCCTGTCGGTACAGGCTCAGCAAACGCCCAAGCGTCCCAAAAACGTAATCTTGTTGATTGGTGACGGGATGGGCGTCAATCAGGTATACGCCGCTCAGATTGCCAACAAAGGTCCGCTTCATCTGAATCGTTTTCCATACCTTGGTCTTTCTACCACGCACCCCGTCAAAGATTTTATTACCGATTCTGGAGCGGGTGGTACGGCTCTGTCTACGGGTGTAAAAACGAAAAACGGAGCTGTTGCGGTAGACTCTGCCAATCGACCCCAGGTAACCTTGGCCGAATTGGCTAAAAAGCGGAAACTCTCTACCGGTATCGTTACTACCTGCGACATTACGGACGCTACCCCAGCAGATTTTTATGCTCACCAGGCCTCCCGCTCGCAACACGAAGCCATTGCCGAACAAATGGTCAATGCGGATCTTGATGTAGTGATTGGTGGCGGTATGCGGTATTTCTTTCAACGGAAAGACGGCAAAAACCTACTCGAAGATTTTAAGAAGAAAGGCTATACGGTAGCCGATACTTCCCAGGATTTTACGGCAGCAACGGGTAAGAAGCTGGTTGCTTTCAATGCCGGCATGAATCCAATCAAGGTTAAAGAAGGTCGTGGCCCTATTCTTCGTCAGGAAGTAGAAAAAGCTTTGAGCATTCTCTCTGAGAACAAAAATGGGTTTTTCCTCATGGCGGAAGGTTCGCAGATTGACTGGGCCGGTCACGCCAACGACATGGAATATATGGTGACTGAAACGCTGGATTTCGATAAAGCGGTAGGAGCTGCTCTCGACTTTGCAGAAAAGAACGGCGAGACACTCGTCATCGTAACGGCCGATCACGAAACAGGAGGCTTGAGCCTGACGGGTGGTGACTGGAGAAATGGCGTTGTCGAAGGAAAATTTATCTGGATGAATCACTCGGCTAACCCCGTGCCCGTGTTTGCGTACGGCCCTGGTTCTGAGATATTTCGGGGTATTTTCCCCAACGTGGAAGTAAACAAAAAAATTCAACAGGCCTGGTGGGGCGAAACCATCCTGAGCCGTAAATAGTTTTAGGTTACGTTGTTCGTTCTCAATAGATAGAAACGTAATTTTTTCTACGCATGGTCAGACCTTGTGGAATCGTTTTAGAAAATACCTTCTAACCCAACACGGCTTACTGTAAACTTGAAACTGACAACTCAATAAGTCGCTAGCTCAAGTAAATCAGGAATGTTGAGAGGCTGTCTACGTCAGACAGCCTCTTTTGTTGATTCAACTCAGCAATTACTCCGTTTCATTGACCGCCTCCCTGCCAACGGTCTCAGGTCATCTACAATAACCAGCCAGCCCCACTGTCATCACCCGTTTTTACCCCGCTGTTCCAGTCCCTGATCTGAACATTACCTACAGTATATTTGTCAGCCATGAGACTCCAAATTCGAAAGACCCGCTTCCACCAGACCAGCCAACTCCGGAGGGGTTCAATATGCTTAGCCCCGTATGCAATGCGAGGAACGGGCAGCCCGGTAGGCACAGCCTACCAACTAGAAAATCCGTAGCAAATGCTACGGACAACCCGTCCCGCTATCTTTACTGGGTTTTACCTAAAAAACTGGAAACTGGAAACTGGAAACTGGAAACTGGAAACTGGAAACTGGAAACTGGAAACTGGAAACTCTAAACCAAAAACTCAAAACTCACCACCTGCTTCAAATCCGGATGCAGACTTTCAGCTACCGGGCAGGTAAGAGCCGCGTTTTCCAGTTTCTTCCGCCGGGTTTCCGTCAACGGTTGATTAGTTTTGATTTTCAGTTTTACTTCCAGTTGGCCAATCCGTCGGGGGCTTTCCGCCATACTTTTCGTTACTTCTACTTCTGTACCCGTAATGTCAATTCCATCGCGTTGGGCCACAATACCCATGATTGTAAGCATACATGATCCCAGAGCGGATGCCACCAGATCCGTAGGTGAAAACGCTTCTCCTTTGCCGTGATTGTCTACGGGAGCGTCCGTTAAGATTTCTGAACCTGATTTAAGGTGGACGCCTTGCGTGCGGAGCTGTCCTAAGTACGTAATTTTTGCAGTTGCCATAGATACTGAATTAAAACTTCAAAAGTAAACCCAAGAACTAAATCCGCTACAGGTATTCAAAGATTTACGGATGAAACATCCGTAAAAAGGCATTTCTTCTCCGAAAAGCCCCCGCTCCCAACCATTAACCGGGTTTACCTTAAAATCCGTGTTCAAAGCAACTTTTTCTACGCATTCCCGGTTAGCTCATTACCTTTGTATTTACGTTGATAAACCCATTGTTTGTCAAATCAGCAATTGATATTGGGATGATCGAGCTACCCGTTATTACGAAAACTGAACCGGCTGGTTTAAACAGACCGGGTTCTTCTACCCGTAAACCCGAATGGTTGCGAGTAAAACTCCCGACGGGTCCGGAATACCGCAATGTGCGGCAGGTGGTGGATGAATACAAGCTTCACACCATTTGTCAGTCGGGCAATTGTCCCAACATGGGCGAATGCTGGGGAGCGGGTACGGCCACGTTCATGATTTTAGGCAATGTCTGTACGCGTTCCTGTACCTTCTGTGCCGTAGCGACGGGCCGTCCAAACGAATATGACGCTGACGAACCCCGACGCGTGGCTGAGGCCATTAAAATCATGGGTGTGAAACACGCCGTGATTACGTCCGTCAACCGTGACGAACTGAAAGACCGGGGAGCAGAAATCTGGTATGATACGGTTCGTCTGACGAAAGAATTGAGTCCGAGTACGACGATTGAAACCCTGATTCCGGATACGAAAGGAAACTGGCCCGCTTTGGAACGCATGATTTCAGCCGGCCAGGAAGTGGTTTCACACAATATGGAAACCGTGGAGCGGCTATACCGTCCCGTTCGTCCACAGGCTAAATACAGCCGCAGTCTGGAGCAGATTCAGCGTACGAAAGCATTCGGTAAGCGTACCAAAACTGGCATTATGCTGGGCCTGGGCGAAACGCAGGAAGAAGTTTTTAAAGCGATGGATGATCTGGTTGAAAACGGACTGGATATTCTGACGCTGGGTCAGTACCTGCAACCGACCAAAATGCACCACGAAGTCATCGAATGGATTCACCCCGATACCTTCGCGATGTACAAGGAAGAAGGCGAAAAACGCGGTATCAAGTACGTAGAAGCGGGACCACTGGTTCGTTCCAGCTACCACGCCGAACGTCACGTGCACGTGTAACGGATGAATTAACATTACGTATGTAGTACATTAGATAGCCTCGCTTGTTATAAGCGAGGCTGTTTGTATTTCAGGACTTTCGTATAGAGTAAATGTATTTCGGACAAACAAGTACCCTTGATTTTGGGTTGTATCCTCACAATTTCCCCTGATTTGCCTTGAAGTACGACATCATCATTACGGGCGGAGGGATGGCCGGGCTGAGCCTGGCCTATTACCTCAATCACAGCACCTTACGTCATAAGCAGATCCTGATTATTGACCGGGAACCCAAAACCCGTAACGACCGCACCTGGGCCTTCTGGCAGGCGGGCGAAGGAGCGTTTGAATCCATTCTGTATCGACACTGGAATAAGCTCTGGTTTCACGGAACGGAGGGGTTTTCCCACCAATTAGACCTTGGCCAGCACCAGTATAAGCTCCTTCGCGGAAAAGATTTTTACGCTTCGATCCGGGCTGATCTTTCCCGTAACCCCAATATCCAGTACCTGTTCGCGGATTTACATTCGGTGGAAACGTCCGCGGGTTCAGCTTTGGTTCAAACCTCGAAAGGCGAGTATCGGGCTCAGTGGTGCTTCGACAGTACCGTTCCCATGCAGGCCATTCGAATGCTGACGGCAGAGCCCGCTTCGCTCCCAGCCCCTCGCTGGCAGGAACTCCTACAGCATTTCAAGGGCTGGGTGGTTCGTACCGAAAAACCGGTATTCGATCCCGAAACGCCGATCATGATGGACTTCCGGATCGAACAGAAAAACGAGTGTCGGTTTGTATACGTCATGCCTTTCTCGGCAACAGAAGCTCTCGTTGAGTTCACGCTCTTCACGCCTACTCTACTGACGCCAGACGAATACGACGAGGCTTTACGAGCCTATCTGAAGGATTTTTTCAGTCTGGAAACCTACGAGATTACCGAAGAGGAAACGGGCATTATTCCGATGAGTGACGAACCGATGCCCGAACAACCTTCGCCGCACGTCATCCGGATTGGGACCGCCGGGGGATACACCCGGGCCAGTACGGGTTACACGTTTACGCGTACGCAAAAGCGACTACAGGGCTTAGTACGTCAACTGGAAAAGAACTTCTCCCAGTCTCCGGTCACCAACCGACCCATCTCGGCTCAGTACCGTTTTTATGATCAGGTACTTCTAAATGTATTCCTGAAAAATCGGTATTCAGCGGCAACGGTTTTTACCGATTTGTTCCGCAAGAACCCTGCTCACCTGATTTTTCGCTTTCTGGATGAGGAAACGTCGCTTCGGGAAGACCTGGGCGTTCTGTATTCAGTACCCGTTATTCCCTTTACGGTGGCTGCTTTTGACGTTTTTAAGAGAAATATCTCGGAAATGTTCAAACGGTAAGCCTACATATTTGGTGAATTTCCGCTGAATGTACAATTTTGCAAAAGTATCCAGAGGCTCCAGTTAGGGCACCAACCGAGTCCAGAACGCTACGGTGGTTTGACGATACGGACTTTGTTGCTGGTAATCAGCTATTTCAGCAACAGTCAAAAACGTTCAATTCCTTCCTTTGGCCGAGGACTACGAAAAGTTTACATGGATTCGTAACTCCCAAAATCATTCTAATTTACAGAACATGCCTTATTTGTTCACTTCTGAGTCTGTATCTGAAGGACACCCCGATAAAGTGGCAGACCAAATTTCAGATGCCCTCATTGATCATTTTTTAGCCTTCGACCCCCAATCCAAAGTAGCTTGTGAAACGCTGGTAACGACGGGCCAGGTTATTCTGGCGGGTGAAGTGAAGTCTTCGACGTACCTCGACGTACAGAGCATTGCTCGTGACGTGATTCGCAAGATTGGGTACACGAAGTCGGAATACATGTTCGAAGCTCATTCCTGCGGTGTTCTTTCGGCCATTCACGAACAGTCGGCGGATATCAATCAGGGTGTGGATCGTTCCAGCCCCGAAGAACAGGGTGCCGGTGATCAGGGAATGATGTTTGGTTACGCGACCCGCGAAACGGACAACTATATGCCCTTAGCTCTGGACTTAGCTCACAAGATTCTCAAGACGATGAGCGACATCCGGAACAACGAACTTTCGCTGATGCCCTACCTTCGTCCCGATGCCAAATCGCAGGTGACGATTGAGTACAGCGATGATAACGTTCCCCAGCGGATCGATACCATTGTCGTTTCTACCCAGCACGACGATTTCGCGGACGATGAAACCATGCTTGCCAAAATTCGCGAGGACATCGTAGCGATTGTTATCCCCCGCGTAAAAGCCAGTCTGAAACCTGAATTACGTGGTTTATTCGAGGGCGAAATTACGTACCACATCAACCCGACGGGCAAATTCGTGATCGGTGGTCCCCACGGGGATACGGGTCTGACGGGCCGTAAGATCATCGTTGATACCTACGGTGGTAAAGGTGCCCACGGCGGTGGAGCTTTCTCGGGTAAAGATCCCTCGAAAGTAGACCGTTCAGCAGCTTACGCGACGCGTCACATTGCCAAAAACCTGGTTGCGGCGGGTGTAGCGGACGAAGTACTCGTTCAGGTATCCTATGCCATTGGTGTAGCCGAGCCCTGCGGTATCTACGTGAACACCTACGGAACCTCGAAAGTGGGACTGTCCGACGGTGACATTGCTCTGAAAGTAGAGAAGATTTTCGATATGCGTCCGTACTTCATCGAGCAGCGTCTGAAACTGCGTAACCCCATCTATTCCGAAACAGCGGCGTACGGCCACATGGGACGGGAATCGAAAGTGGTGACGAAGACGTTCAAATCACCCGACGGAGCTACGAAAGAACTCGAAGTAGAGCTCTTTACCTGGGAGAAACTCGACTACGTAGAGAAAGTAAAAGCTGAATTCGGTTTGTAATTTCAGATTGAAGATAAAAAAGACCTGAGCCGGAAACGGTTCAGGTCTTTTTTGTTGGGAAGAAATCGGCAGTAATAGTCTACAATCTTACTGGAATACAGTATACTTGTTATTTCGGTTACTCTTCCTTTCCAAAACTTTTTTCTTCCTCAGTTAAAACCTGTATGAAACACTTGTTTAGTACCTTTCTGCTCTGCCTGGTGGCCTGTTACGGATTTGCTCAATCCACTAAAGTGATAGTCCGGGCCCGGGCCAAAGACGCCAAATTTATTGGTACGGGCATTGGCGGGGCTTACGTCGTTATTCGCCATGACCTGACGGGTGAAATTCTGGCCCAGGGCTTGACAACAGGTACTTCGGGCAATACCGATCTCCTGCTAAAAACGCCCCACCAACGGTACGACCGCCTGACGGATGACCAGACCGCCCGCTTCGAAGCAAATCTCAAACTCGACGCCCCCACGTTTGTAACCGTTGAAGCGACCGCTCCCGTCAACCGGAAAAGTGCTGCGGTCAAGGCCAGTACTCAATTGTGGCTCATTCCCGGCAAAGCCATGGATGGCGAGGGAATCATCCTGGAAATCCCCGGTTTTATGCTCGATATTCTCGAACCCCAAACGCATCAGGTTTTGAGCCTAAGTTCGCTAAAGGATAGTCAGGTTAAACTGAAAATCAATCTGGTGATGATGTGCGGTTGCGTCATTACGAAAGGCGGGGTCTGGAATTCCGAGCAGATTGAGGTAAAAGCGTTTGTGAAAAAAGACGGCGTAGCTCGGGGTGAAGTGCCTTTGAATTTTGCCGGGATCGATAATATTTTTGAGGGCAGCCTGCCCATTAAGGAAAAGGGCATGTATGAAGTACAGATTTATGCGTATGATCGCATTACCAAAAATACGGGTCTGGATCGGATGAATTTTGTCATTCAATAAGTTCTTAGTTTTTAAACCTATGGATGACGCTTACCGTACGTATATCCAACCCACCTTACGTACCCTTCAATCATGAATGAAAAAACCAGAATCGACGCTCTGGAAGCCGAAGTACAACGACTTTCCAGCCAGCTAACGATCTATCAGCAACACCTCAGTCAGATCGAGCGGGAACTGCTCCTGCTTCGACGCGGCGAAGAAACCGCCTCTGTACCCTCAACGCCCCCCGTACCTCCCGTTACCGTACCCCCGCGTCCGATCTCCGTACCTCCACCACCGGTAGCGGCTCCCCGCCCCGTTACGCGTTCGCAAACGCCCACGGAAGAGTACATCGGTGGCAATATCCTGAGTAAAATAGGAATTGCGGCTCTGGTAATTGGCATGGCTATTTTCGTAAAATACGCCTTCGACAATGATCTGATTGGTCCCTGGGGCCGTTTGCTGCTGGGTTGGGGACTGGGAGCGGGTTTAACGGGACTGGCTCTGTGGCTGAAGCCCAAGTATCTGACCTACAGTGCCGTACTTCTGAGTGGCGGCGTTGCCACGGCGTATCTAACTACCTACGCGGCGTTTTACTTTTACCATTTTCTGCCGCCACCCGTCGCTTTTGGGCTGATGGTGGCGATCACGCTCTTTACCGTCTGGCAGGCCACGCAGTACGAAGTTCAGTGGATTGGACTTTTCGGACTCGTGGGAGCGTATGCGGTGCCCTTCCTCGTCGGCGGGAACGGAGCTGCCTGGGGCCTGTTTGTGTACATGACGATTCTGAACACCGGCGTACTGGCTCTGGCCTACCAACGCAACTGGCAGTTGATGAACACGGCGGCGTTCAGCTTCACCTGGCTCATCTTTATCGCTTTCATCATCAACGGATTCGACCGGCCCGGTTACGTCTGGATCAGTCTGGTATTCGGGGCTGTTTTCTTTTTACAACTCTACGCTAATCAGCTGATTTACCCCTTATTCCAGAAAGAGTACGTCAACAACCGTACTATTCTGCTGATGATTCTGAATTCTATCTTCTACTTTTTCCCGACGTACTTTATCCTTAATGAGCACCACTACCCTACGCTGACCATCACGGCATTTACGTTAGCCAACAGCCTGGTACACGGGGGAATTGCGTGGTATATGCATCAGCGAAATTTTGCCGTACTCTCCCGCACCTCGCTGGCCTTGATGCTGGTGTTTCTGATCGTTGCCGTACCGATTCAATTGGAAGGCGACTGGATTACGATCCTTTGGGCAGCGGGAGCAGCGGCTTTGTATTACCTGGGTGTCAATCGGTCTTCGCGGTTACTGCGGGTGTTCGGAATCGCCCTGATTTATCTGGCGGCGGGTTCAGTCTTTGTCTACTGGTACGATCCTGTGATCCAATCCCCCGACTATCTGCCCTATTTCAACCGGACCTTCCTGACTAATTTTCTGTATCTGGCGGCTCTGGTCTTCATGCTTTTTCAATCCTACCGCAGCGACCGGACGGGTCTTTTCCCCAACAGTTTGCTGATTCTGCTGCTGGGAACGGCCTACTTTATTGGCTGGGTTGAATGGGAACGGTATTTCAATATCCAGGTGAACCGCTACGCTCCGCTTATTGAGAAAGTAGTATTCATGAGTTACTCGGCTCTGTATCTGGGACTAGTTCACTGGGGTTTGTCACGGCGTTCCCTAGGGATCTGGAAAGCGTTTAGTCTGGGACTTTCGGGATTACTGTTTCTGTACATCGTTGCTGAGCAACCCATTTTGGAGCTGGTTAATCAGTACCTCAAAGTCCCCGCTACACCACTGTTCCTGCGTTTTCTGCTGTACGCTTCCCTGGCCGTGTGGACCTGGGGCCTGTACCGAATGATTCCCGAGCATACGCCCGGCTGGAAAAAGATCCGCAACGGTTTTCTGTACGTTATCCATGTCATTCCTTTATGGATTCTGAGTCAGGAATTGATGACGCATCTGATTCTGCTTGATCCCCTGCACGCTGAAGAACAACGTCTGCAGGCTACTCAGGCCGGATTTAGCGTTCTTTGGGGCGTCTATTCGCTGGTACTGATTGTGCTGGGCTTCACTCAAAAAGTAAAACGATACCGATTATCCGGCATTGCTCTTTTTGGAATCGTACTCGGAAAACTGCTCATTTTTGACCTGAGTCGCGTGCCTACGGGCGGGAAAATTATCATTTTCCTGAGCGTTGGGGTCTTGTTGCTGGTTACGTCTTTCCTTTATCAGAAGTACAAGGATAAATTACTGGAAGACGATCAGCCCGTTCAGTAAGCTAGCCCAAAAACAAAAGATCCCGAAAGCGGTACGACTTTCGGGATCTTTTGTTTTCGGGCGATAATTACGGTTTTACGGGAATATCCTGCGTTAACTGAAATTCGTCTTTCAATCGAATATCCTCCGAAGATGCTCCTACCTGTGCCGTGAATTTTCCTTTTTCGGCGACCCATTGCATCTGCTGATTGAGTAACATCAGGTCTTTGGCGTGCAGCTCGAATGTTAGCGTTTTTTCTTCACCCGCTTTCAGATGAATCCGCTCGAATTTTTTCAGCTGCTTGACCGGGCCTACGACTGACGCCACCTGATCGGTCACGTACAACTGAGCGACCTCATCACCATCACGATTGCTGGTGTTTTTCACCCGAAACGAAACCTTCACCGTTACGTCTTTCGAAACGGGGGCTACTGCAATCGTCAGACCGCTATAGTCGAATGAGGCGTAACTGAGGCCGTAGCCAAAAGGATACAGGGGTTTGGCGTCGCTTTCCACGTAATCGTGTTTGACGGGTGTTTTGTAGTTGTAATACACGGGCAGTTGACCCACCGATTTAGGCACGGAAATGGGCAGACGACCCGCCGGATTGTAATCGCCGAAGAGTACGTCGGCAATGGCGTTGCCCCCCTCCTGACCGGGATACCAGGCGTCGAGTACGGCGGGCACGTGAGCCGATACGTAATTCAGATTCAGCGGACGACCTTTGATCAATACGACGACAACGGGTTTGCCCGTTTTTAATACGGCTTCCAGCAATTGCAACTGACGGCCCATCAAATCCAGACTGGCCCGGTCGTACCCCTCACCACTTTCCATGTCGCTGATCGATACTTCGGAAGCCTTTACGTGAGCGGCTCCCGTATTCTGGTATTCCGTTTTGAAATCACGGGCACTCGATCCGCCGATGACGACAACGGCTACTTCCGACTGACGAGCCGCTTCGACAGCCTCGACAATCTGGGTTGAAGACGTATCGCGGATGCTACATCCTTTGGCGTATCGAATCTGCGTGCTAGAACCGAGTTTATTTTGAAGACCTTTGAGTACTGTAACTACTGCTCCATCAGCTTGCGGAGCCGTATAATCGCCGAGCTGATTGTAAACGTTGTCGGCATTCGGCCCAATGACTGCAATGCTCTTTAAAGACTTTTTCAGCGGTAAAAGCTGATTCTCATTTTTCAGCAAAACGATTGCCTGCTGAGCCACTTGACGGGCCAAGTGAATGTGTTCGGTACTACGCACACCCGACGTTTTCTCCGGATGAACGTAGGGATTTTCGAATAATCCCATCTCGAATTTCAGTCGCAGCACGTGGCTCACCGCAGTATCCAATACGGCTTTGCTTACTTTTCCTTCCTTCAGGGCCTGTAACAGCGATTTGTCGAAGCCCGTACCGCTCAAATCGGCATCCAGACCCGCGTTGATCGCCAGAGCCGCCGCTTCTACCCGGTTCGCTGCAATATGGTGATTGGCTACCAATCCCTGAATACTGTTCAGATCGGATACGGAAAACCCTTTAAAACCCCACTGCTGCCGTAAAATGGTTTTGAGTAAAACCGGATTCGCCGTACAGGGAATGCCGTCAATGGAGTTATAGGCCGTCATGATCGAGAGAGCACCGGCCTGTACTGCGTCGCGGAAGGGCGGCAGATAGACCTGATGTAATTCCCGAACGCCCGGAGCAACACTACCGCCGTTATGTCCACCCTCGGGTACGCCGTAGGCCGCAAAGTGTTTCAGCGTGGAAATGATGTTAGCTCCGCTTTTCAGATTGGTTCCCTGAAAACCTTTGACCATCGCCCGACCCATTTGGCCATTCAGTACGGGATCTTCACCGTAGGTTTCTTCCACGCGGGACCAGCGGGGTTCGCGGGCCAAGTCCAGCACCGGACCGTACCCCACGTGAGCCCCCTGCAAACGGGCTTCCTGAGCAATAGCCGAGGCCATTTGCTGAATCAGGGCCGGATTCCAGGTACTGCCCTGCCCCAGAGCCGTCGGAAATACCGTCGTTCCAATCGCCATATGGCCGTGGGGACATTCTTCCGAAAGTAAAAGTGGAATGCCCAGTCGCGTATGTTCAATGACGTATTTCTGCAAGGCATTGGTCGCCTCGGCGGCCTGCTGGGGGTTGAGACCCGTCGTCAGGGTTTTCTGCGTCCAGGGATCGGCCCGTAAGGTGGCCCAGAGCAAACCAATATGCTGTTTAGCAACGGCTTTCTTGAACTGCTCGCTCACCTGTACTTCGTTGCCTTTCTTTTCGTACATGAACCAGCCGAGTGGCGTGGCCAGTTGCCCGACTTTTTCTTCGGGCGTCATACGTTGGAGTAAGTCCTGCACCCGGCGATGCGTAGGCAGGGCGGGATTTTTATAAAGGGGCTTGGGATCAATGCTAGCCGTCAGCGAAACCAGTGCGAAACAGGCACCGGCGAGTAATAGAGGGGTACGTACCATGCGTTTCATTGCCGAATGTTACGCATAATTTGGTGAATCTGGCCTTGATCCGAAGTTAATTTGTAAAATTTTTTAATATATAAAGTATCGGAAAGGTTCTTTCCGTCTTAGGAAGGTCAACTACTAATTTATAGTTTTTCAATCGGGTTATGGCCTCTAAAAATTTTCCCGAAAGCTCTAGTACTTTCGGGAAAAGCTAATGCATCAAAGGATGTACAGACCTGGTTAACGTGACCCGACTTTCCCTTTAAACACCGTATAAATTTTTCTCCAGAAATTCATTCTGAAACCTCCCCTGCGGGTCGTACTGCTTAATCAGGTTCTTGAAATCAGGTAATTTTTTATACAGCGACTGTAACCGCATGGGCGACATCGTAAACAGCTTGGCCCAGTGCGGACGAGCCTGAAAAGGAGCCAGTTTTTCCTCGATAATGGGTAATATCTTACTGACAGCGGGCCAGTCCTGCTTCCAGGTAAAGTGCAGGGCAACGCTATCCTGCTCGTAACAGGGACTCATCCAGAACGAATCGGCAGCAATGGTGCGTACTTCCGAAATCAGCAGGTGTGGCGTAATGAGATCCGCTAGCTGAAACATCGCCTGAATAGCCTGAATTCCTTTTTCCCGGGGAACAAAAAACTCCGACTGGAGTTCTTCGCCGCTGCTGGGCGTAAAGTTCATTTTAAAATGCGGCAATCGCTCGTGCCACGGGCCGGGTACACCCAGCTGCTCGGTACAGTGTTCAGCGGAAATCGCTTCAATGGGATGTAGGTTTTTCGTGGCCAGGGTAGCTCCAAATAGCGTATCTGGGATTTTCATCATCATTCCCTTTTCGACCCGTCGTTTGATCCAGACCTGATTGATAGTCTGGTTCGCCCAGTTGGTGAACAAACTCACACTATATCCGGCGGACATGACCTCTTCAAAATGCTCTTTCAACTGAGCGAGTGGCATATTTCGGTATACATCCTGTCGAACCAAAAACGTAGGTTGTACCTGTAGGGTCAGTTTCGTTACCACGCCCAAGGCTCCCAGCCCTACTACGGCTCCGTAAAACGTTTCTTTATCTTTTTCAGCCGATAATTGCACGGTTTCTCCCGCGGCAGTTAGCAGTTCCAGAGCAACTACTTCCGTGGAAAGATTCCCATTTTTTACACCCGATCCGTGGGTAGCCGTCGCACAGGCTCCGGCCACGGAAATATGCGGCAAGGAAGCCAAGTTATGCAGAGCGTAGCCTTCCTTGTGGAGGTATTCCGCCAGTTCGCCGTACCGTATTCCCGCCTCTACGGTCACTGTACGGGCTTCTTTATCGAGCGAAATTACCTTATCCAGCTCTCTGAGTGAAACGATATGTTCTGTACTATCCGCAATACGGTTGAACGAATGCCGCGTTCCTAAGGCTCTCAGATGCTTCATTTCCCTGACCAGCTCTTTGAGTTGTTCAGTTGATTTTGGGTATTGAAAATCCTGAGTGCTATACTCGAAATTACGAGCCCAGTTAAACTCTTTCGTGCTCAACAACTCTTTAGCGGCATTGCGGGTGTTTTTGCTTTCTTTACAACTGCTCATGGGAGATAAAAGGCTACCCGTTACAACAACGGAAGAGAGTTTCAGGAAGGTGCGTTTGTTCATAGGTAGAGGATTTGCCTTCAAGTAAGGGAATGCCTTCAGGAAAATCAATACCATCTAATGTAAAAGAGGTCGCTCCTGGTAAGAACGACCTCTTTTTTATACGAACGAGAAGGTTTACAATATGTCGCTGTCTTCCTCTTCGGTAATGAGTTCAGCGGCTTTCGGAGCATTTTTAGCCTTTACTTTTTCCTTATATTTCTTGACCTGCGTTTTCGCAATATCCAATACGCGGTCCGTCGCTTCTTCAAAGGTGGTACCAGTTTCCCGCACAAAAATCGAGTCACCAGGTACATAGACCTTAATTTCCACAATTTTATTTTGAACCTTGCTCGACTCGCCTTTATCCAGCATCAGGTATACATCCGCACTCGTAATCCGATCATAAAACTGATCGAGTTTATTGAATTTGGCTTGCACAAAGTCGAGCAGTTTGCTATCCGCATCGAAATGGACTGTTTGCACTTGCAGTTTCATACGCACACTCATTTTTAGGTTTAACCATAGTAGCTACCGTAAAAAAACCATTCTATCCGTTCCTTAATCTAGGATAAAAGGCCCGTTAGCAAGAGTGAACCTAGTGAGGTCTGCCCATAAAGTCAAGGATAAAGTGAAGAAATTTCCCCGCACTTTTCTATTCTTTTTTGCGTTAAAAAGAGCATAGAAACCCATGAACTTGATACATAGACGCTTTTTACGCGGATACCTGCTCGTTTGGATCTGCTTCTTAGGTACGCCGATGGTATGGGCCCAAAAAACGTTGGGACTTCGTTCGGAATCGATTCCGCAATTACCCAATTTGTATACGTTACAGGACATTGTTGACGAACGCCCCAATCAAACAGGCCTGGGTACCGTAGTGCTTCCCTCGGGTCAGACGACCCGCTTGCAATTTGCGGCGAGCGTTCCGGCTACGTTGCGTCAATTGCTCCGACAGCCGCCCCGGAATGAGCGGGATTATCCCGTACGCGTGCGAATCAGGCAATTATGGTTTGACGAAAAACCTTCCAGTCGGCTCATCCGAGGGACCTTTCGGGTACAGTTGGTCTTTGAGCGGGAAGTCGAGGATCGCTACATTACACTGACTGAATGCCAGGCTGGAGCGGATTACAGTCGTTCACCCGGCATGGAGGGTAATTATGAAATTCAGCTTCGGCAAACCCTCGGACGCTGCTTTCAGGAGTTTGGCAACTGGGTAAAGACCCATGAGCAGAGTACTGAAAAGCTGGCCCGCCGGGTTCAGATTCGCTTCAGGGAATACGTACCCAAGGGGCGTTTAGCCGATACCGTTTTTTATGATCCGGCCCGTAAACTGACCTGGAATGATTTTCGCGGCCCTATCAGACGGGTAAACCCACGTACGGGAGCTATGATTTATACCAGCTTCGGCTACGAGGCCATGACACACGTGGAAAAAGGAACGGTGTACATTGACATGACGGTTAAGGCCTTTATGTTACAAAATTCTTCCTGGACTTCGGAACCGGCCACAAACGCCTACGCCCTTGCCCACGAACAGCTGCACTTCGACATCACGCATTTGATTACGGAGCGTTTCAAAAAAGCTCTACTGGCCGAAGAACTGCCGCTGGAAGATTACGATAGTCGCATTCAATACATTTTTCTGGAATCATTCCGGGAAATGAATCGCTATCAGGAGCAGTATGACGCCGAAACGCGGCATAGTATCATTCAACCTGAACAGGCTCGCTGGGCGGAAAAGGTGGCTCGGGAGATTCAGGAGTTGCGGCAATAAGGTGAATAGTTGATAGTTGATAGTTGATAGTTGATAGTTGATAGTTGATAGTTTTACAAATTATATTTCTTTTCGACAAATTAAAGTGTCCATGGGTGTCACTCACGTTACTCACGTTGAACCCCTTCGGAGTTGGTAGGCACTAACCCCGGAGGGGTTCAATGTACATAGCCCCGTATACAATGCGGGCAGCTACGGTTGATTTTAACAATAATCTATGGGTGTCATCCATGGCTAATCATGTTGAACCCCTTCGGGGTTGGTGGGCTACCGACCTCGAAGGGGTTTAGTGTCATTGACCCCGTATGTAATGTAATGTCAGGTACACGATTGAAACCCTACAACGCTTACGCCACACTCCCCCATACCACCCGTAACACCTTCGAACGCAGACCAATGGTTTCGAAAAAACGTAACCAGTACAGCTGTTGCGGAGAAAGGTGATCGGTGGGGGATTTTACCTCGATAAAATCGTAACCGTTTTCGTCCCACACGAATAAATCGGGGAAGCCTCGGGTATGTTCGCGTACATTCGTTGCCATTTCGATTAGTAATCGCTGTAACAAATGAGCAGGAATCTTCTCAATAGCTGCCCGAATCAGGTTCAATAATTCAGGAAACCAGACGACCAAGGGGTTGACGATTCCGTACTTTTCCTCGAACATACCATCCAGAAACGTTAGCGTATCCGCCGTATTTTCGAGCAATTCCAGCCGTTCTACTAAAGCTGGACGACGCTTTTCAAAAAACGTAGGCTTGTAAATATCCGAGGGCGACCGTTGCAGCGGATGGTGAATGGCGGAACTGCCCGCATCGAAAATGATGTCCCAGAACAGCAGTCCGAAAAGTCCATCAAACAGAAAGTTTTCCGTATGGACGGCGTGTTTGCCCTGTTGACGGAAGTGTTCGGCTACCCCCTCTTCCACGCGGTACCGCCAGGTCAGGTCAATGGTTACACTCTCGGATTTGAGTAGCCATTCCGTCGTCGACTTTCGGGCTCTTTTCTTCTGCCCCTGAGCCGCCTGCTGATTCTGAAAATCGATGGCAAAAAACTGTTCTTCGGCATTATACGGATTGACCATTATTTCTTCGACCAGAGCCGTAGCGGCTTCCGTATCCTTCAGCTTTAGAAGTAATCGGACCTGCCGTTCGCGGGAAGGCGGTACGTTTGTCAGTCGAAAAAGTACCAGTGCTTCTTCCAGCTTTTTCTGCCGCTCCATATACCCGGCCAGCTTCAGAATTAGTCGATCGAGGGAGGGCTGGGCAATTTCTGCCAGCGGTGTATGGTTTTCATACCAGTCAAGAAACCAGATATTAATGGCCAGCGGATCGGTTTCGGCAGCTTTCATCAACTGAAAATCTTCCGCCGCCAGCGATACTTTCAGGCGGTCTTCAACTTCCTGCCGAGTGGTGAAGTGCGGTACAAACCGGTCCTCATCAAAACGTTCGAAACGAAGATGTCCCAGATCCCGTACCACAAACTCACTCATATCGGCGTGTCGATTACCGAAAAAGAGGAACTTGAACAACATGGTCTGGGCCTCGTAATTGACTTTCACAACGGGTTCGCTTTCCCCAATCAGTACGCATACATCGTCGAAAGGAGCAGCTTCCAGTAACCAGTCGCTGAGTTCTTCTTTCTTCAGACTGGCTTTACCTTTAGTATCGAGTGAGAGCTGTTTGGCAAAACTGAGGACTTCCGTTTTGTTGAAAATGTCGAGTACCTCCCCCGCCCGATTCTGATGGTACGCTGACAGCGGAGCCACAAACCCCTTGCGTTCCAGTTCGAGCAGGGCTTCGCCCCAGTATTCAATTTCCGGGTAATTGAGTTTACGAACGCGGAAGAAAGCTACTCTTCGGTTGGTAAACCGAATAAACAGACACTGAGCATCTTCGCTGAGATGATCAAAGTCGTGCAGAAATTCCCGTTCGTCATCGGTAAGCAATTCCAGGTAAAAACGACGAACGAATTCAATTAAATAGCGAAAGTACTCAAGGTAATATTTAGGAGGCAGTTCCAGGCGTTCGGACATAGCAAGAGCTTCGTGGCTTAGAACTAGGATAATGCTTTTTTTGGGGAAAAAGTTTGATTTTCAGCCTGTGGATTGATTGGATCCAACATTACTGAAACGATTACTACCCCTGCGTTTCCTGCCGCAACTCCTCCAGACAGTGCATACACAAACAGCTTCCGTCATACTCCATCACTGAAATGTCACGAATGTATTGCATTTCATTTGGCGTCAGGGCTACGTTCATGCAATCACATTTCAGACTGGCGTTGAGCTTACAGGTGAACAACCGTCCGCAACGCGGGCAACCTTCGATGGCGTGTTTAGACATAAGAAGTTTTGAGTTGGGTGTTTAGGGTTTTGAGTTAGGGCTTGGTTCATACGATGTTTTTCATAGTTCATGGCTGATCAAATTTCCCTGTTAAAAGTTACTCAAGAACGCTGGTCATTCTCAACTGCAGCGTCATGCACTCAAAACCCTAAACACCCAACCCAAAACATCAATCAAAAATTCTCACCGGCTTCTTATCCGCATCAATCGCTACGAATGTAAACGTGCCGTGGATGGCGAGTTCGCGGCCTTCGGCGTACATGCTTTCGACAAAAATCTCCACGCTTACCCGCATACTCGTGTTTCCGACGTGTACGACATTGCCAATCAGCTCCACCAGCATTCCCGCCTGAATGGGCTGACGGAAATCAATGCGGTCGCTCGATACCGTTACCATCGGTTTTCGGGCCAGTCGCGTCGCCGTGATGAAGGCAATTTCATCCATCCACTGCATCGCCATACCCCCGTACAGCGTATCATAATGATTGGTCGTATTCGGAAAAACAGCTTTAAATACGCGGGTCTCCGCCGCTTTGATTTTTTCTTCTAAAGACATGAGAAATGGGTTTTGAGTTTAGGGTTTAGAGTTTAGGGTTCTGAATCGAATCATGGGCTTATCCGTTATACGCTACGGTCCACGCAACTCAAAACACTAAACTCTAAACCACAAAACCTCTAAACGTTTATCGTCTGCTGGAGCTGCCGGGCGGCGGCTACCATGTTTCGTAAGGCCTGATCGGTTTCGGCCCAACGGCGGGTTTTCAGGCCGCAGTCGGGATTGACCCACAAGTTACGAGCCGGAATCGTACGAAGTGCTTTTTCCAGCAAATGTGCCATTTCTTCCACGCTCGGTACACGCGGTGAGTGAATGTCGTACACGCCGGGTCCGATCTCATTGGGGTACTGAAAATCCGAGAACGCTTCCAGCAATTCCATCTGCGAACGGGACGTTTCGATGGTAATCACATCGGCATCCATTCGGGCAATGGCCTCCATGATGTCGTTGAATTCCGAGTAACACATGTGCGTGTGAATCTGCGTTTGATCCGCTACCCCCGCAGCACTTAGCCGGAACGCGTCCACGGCCCAGGTCAGGTACGTCGCCCAGTCCGCCCGCCGCAGGGGCAATCCTTCGCGAATGGCGGGTTCGTCAATCTGAATGATCCGGATGCCCGCTTGCTCCAGTTCCTGTACCTCATCCCGAATCGCCAGGGCAATCTGGAAAGCCGTATCCTTACGTGGCTGATCATCCCGGACAAAGGACCATTGCAGAATCGTGACCGGCCCCGTCAACATCCCTTTCATGTATTTCTCGGTTTTCGATTGAGCGAAGGTCGTCCAACGTACCGTCATGGCTTCGGGACGTTCTACGTCACCGTAAATAATCGGTGGCTTCACGCAACGACTGCCGTAACTCTGTACCCAGCCATTTTGAGTGAAGACGTAGCCCGTCAGTTGCTCGCCGAAGTATTCTACCATGTCGTTACGCTCGAACTCGCCGTGTACCAGTACGTCCAACCCTACTTCCTCCTGCCAGCGAATGGACCTTTCGATTTCCGCTTCTACAAACGTTTCATAATCAGCCTTCGTTACTTCGCCTTTCTTGTACTTCGCCCGCCATTGCCGCACTTCGTCGGTTTGGGGAAAGGAACCAATGGTGGTCGTGGGGAAGAGCGGTAATGGCAGGCTTTCTTCTTGAATTTGTTGACGAACGGCAAACGCACTATCCCGCTCAAAATCATCCGTTTGCACGGCCTGTACCCGCGTTTTAACGGCAGTTTTGTGAATCAGCAGACTCGTCCGGCGACTTTCCAAAGCCACCTGATTTTCCAGCAATAAGCCCTGAGCCTCTCCTGTGGACAGACGTCCCAGCGTCACTACTTCACCGAGTTTCTGCTTGGCAAAGGCCATCCAGTTTTTGATTTCCGGCGTCAGGACGGCTTCGTTTTTCTCTAGATCCAGGTCATACGGTACGTGCAGTAGCGAGCAGGACGGAGCAATCCAGACACGGTCTTTGCCCAGTACGTCCACCGCTCGCTGAATGAACGTCAACGATTGCGTGAAGTCATTTTTCCAGACGTTTCGTCCGTCCACGACGCCCAGCGAAAGGATTCGTTGCGAAGTGACAAAACTGGTATCGGCCAGGATGACTTCCAGTTGTTCGTTGCCGCGTACCAAATCCACGTGCAAAGCCGCTACGGGCAATTGCAGGGTCAGGGCCAGGTTGGGCTGTATGCTTTCAAAATACGTGGCAACCAGCAAGGATAGCTGAGGTACTGCCCGGGCTAGGTACTCGTAGGCCTGCTGAAAAGCGATTTGCTCATTCTCGGATAAGTCCAGCGTCAGGCAGGGTTCGTCGAGCTGTACCCAGGTCGTACCTCGGGTAACCAGCTCGCGTAGTACGTCGGCGTACACGGGCAACAAGCGTTCGAGCAGGTCAATGCGATGGAAACCCGCTTCTTTTTCTTTGCCCAGTAACAGAAACGATACGGGGCCAAGCAGGACGGGCTTTGTCAGAATACCCATTTGCTTGGCATCCTCAAAATCGTGAATCACCTTATCGGAATACCGTTTAAACTGCTGATTTTTCAGAAACTCCGGGACAATGAAGTGGTAATTGGTATCAAACCATTTCGTCATCTCCATGGCTTTGATGTCCAGCCCATTCTGTTGAATGCCCCGGGCCATGGCAAAGTAGATTTCCAGCTCGCGATTACTCTTGCCGTCAATCAGCGACTGGTAACGCTCGGGTACCGCTCCTACCATCAGGGCCGTATCCAGTACCTGATCGTAAAATGAAAAGTCGTTGGAAGGAATCCACTGGATACCCGCTTCCTGTTGCGTTTGCCAGTTTTGCCGACGGACCTGCCGTCCGGCCCAGAGGAGTTCGTCTTTGGAGATTTTTCCGGCCCAGAATTGTTCGCTGGCCCATTTCAGTTCGCGTTTGCTGCCCACACGGGGGTAGCCCAGGTTGTGCGTAACCATGTTGTTTGTGTTAAAAAAGGGTTTAAAAAAACGCCTCTGAAACACCCAACCCGCCAAAAAAGGTGAATTGTTGCAAATGCGTAGGCATACGATCTCCGGCTCACGTTCGTCGCTGAACGTCAGAAAAAAGAATACGCGTTTTCGAACCCGCTCTGATCGTCAGAACCGGTCGAAGAAACTCCTACAGCGTTTGTAAAATCAATGCGTGCATCAGGCCTTAGTCGTGAAGGCATGACCATTGAGAAGGTTGGCAAGTCTCCTGGCTTGTACCATGCTGGCCCCCCTTCTCATTCCTCGCGGAACAATGGGAAATTTGGGTAGCACGTGTTTCGCTGCGGCGAAACGGGTACTTACAGTAGCACGTCTGCTCGTGATTTACACACGATTCCTTTTTCATTCCTTGGCGAGCGAAGACCTCCCCACGAAACCAACCATCCGATTGACGGGCATTACAAAGAACGCCGCAAATATAGAGCATAGTTTTTTTAAATACGGAAGCAGAATCTTTTTTAGAAACGACAACGGCCCGCGTACCCAGACTTGCAGCGTATATCTTTTTAGCAAACTTTTAAGAGGTTTCGCTTAAAAACTCGTCAGGTTTAGGGAAGTTTGGCCGAATTTCTAAATTTGTTCCGTTCTTGACTAACGCTTCAGAACTTTGTTACCGCGTGGTCTTACCATTACTCATTTAAACTTCTGATTCTATCTGATGAAGACGCTGAACCAGTACAATTTCGCCGGAAAAAAGGCACTTGTCCGCGTAGATTTCAATGTCCCTTTGAATGACCGCTATGAAATTACTGACGATACCCGCATCAAAGCTACGATCCCCACGATTCAGAAAATTCTGAACGACGGTGGTTCGGTAATCCTGATGTCGCACCTGGGTCGTCCGAAAGATGGTCCTACCGAAAAATATTCGCTCAAACACCTGGTTAATGCCCTGTCGCTGATTTTCAACCGTCCGGTAAAATTTGCCGATGACGCCATTGGTCAGCAGGCCGTAGATCAGGCCGCTAACTTGCAGCCCGGTGAAATCCTGCTGCTGGAAAACCTCCGTTTCTACAAAGAAGAAGAAAAAGGAGACGTGGCTTTCGCCGAGAAACTGTCTCGCCTGGGTGATGTTTGGGTAAACGATGCTTTTGGTACGGCTCACCGGGCCCACGCGTCAACGGCGGTAATCGGTCAGTTCTTTACTGACAAAGTAAGTGGTTACGTGATGCAGGCCGAGCTGGATAACGCCCAACGGATTCTGGATAACGTAGAGCGTCCGTACACGGCGATCATGGGTGGAGCGAAAATCTCCGATAAAATTCTGGTGATCGAACGCCTGCTGGATAAAGTGGATACGCTGATTCTGGGGGGTGGTATGACCTACACCTTCACGAAAGCCTTGGGTGGACAAATCGGAAATTCCATCCACGAAGACGACAAAATGGAGCTGGCTCTGGAGCTGATCGAAAAAGCGAAAGAAAAAGGTGTAAACCTGCTGATGCCGCTGGATACGGTGATTGCCGATAAATTTTCCAACGACGCCACCAAAACGACGGTTCCCGCCGGTCAGATTCCCGAGGGCTGGGAAGGTCTGGACATTGGACACCAGTCGATCGTAGTATTCAAAGAAGCCATCCTGAATTCGAAAACGATTCTTTGGAATGGTCCGATGGGGGTATTCGAATTCTCGAATTTTGCTGTAGGTACCAATGCCATTGCGGAATACGTAGTAACGGCAACCGAAGAAAACGGAGCCTTCTCACTCATTGGTGGAGGGGATTCTGCCTCTGCAGTAAACAATGCCGGATACGGTGACCGCGTAAGCTACGTATCGACGGGTGGTGGAGCTCTGCTCGAATACATGGAAGGCAAAACGCTTCCCGGGGTAGCGGCTCTGGATTAATTTCCTGACAAAATACCCAAACGACAAAGAGCCGATCCTGTAGGGTCGGCTCTTTGTCGTTTATTGCTTGCTTACTCGGCCAGCTTAAACTTTTTGGCGAGAGCGAATACTTCTTTGAATGATTTCGTAGTCAGCTGAGCGTCTTCGAGGGCATTGTGAAATTCGGCGTCTTCCCGTTCCAGCCCAAAATAACCCGCAATGGCTTTCAGACTCAGTGACTTGGGTACGGGCTTGCCATTGGCTTTCAGTACTTCAAAGGTGAAATAGCCGAGCGTATGCAGATCCAGCAGTTTGTTGGAATACGGCCACTTGATTTTCTCTTCCCGGTAGGCGTACCGCAGGAAATTAATATCGTTGATGACGGATTGTCCGCTAATGATAACATCCCGCAGGTACTGGGAATTATCCAGCGTCTGGGTACGGCCCCGGAGGCGACCGAGCTTTTCCAGTATCCACTCTTCAAATTGTGGGATGACATCGTAAATCATGGGAGCGTCGTCCAGATCGCTCAGACTCAGACCGTGAATTTTGGCTGAATATTCCGAGAAAGCTTCTTCGTTTTCCGGATAGACATTCGACAGGTACGTTCCCAGTTCATTCCAGTCATCATCGCACAAAACGGCTCCAATTTGTATGATTTCATTCCAGCCGGGTTCACCGCCGGTCATTTCCAGGTCTAAAACAAGATAAGGCATCGGTTCAAGTTGAGTAGAATTCAAAGATAAGGGAACGCCCCTATTATTCACCGGATTTCGATTCAGGAATACGTAAAGCGTTCATTCCGGAAATTTTGTTCAAATGATTGCGTAGATTATTAGAATAGTACAAAAATATTCAAAACTCTTAGGGCTGTTTGTGCGTTAATTTTATAGAAGCCGTTGAAGTACGACCGTTTGGTCACAGCCCGAAAAGTACCATGATCTATAAAACACTCATCAACCCCAAGAAACGAATCATTGAGCTTGAAAAAACAATTTTAGATGAAATCGAGCTCAAAAAGACTACTTTTTTATACGCATTCCGGATTTTGTTCGGAGCAGCCATTGCCTGGATGTTACTCGATTTACTGCATATCGAGAAAAAAGAATGGGCACTTATTTCAGTAGCCATCGTCTCCGAGCCTGATTTTGGTGATCTACGTCGCAATACGATTTCCAGGATTATTAATACTATTAGCGGCTGTCTGATTGGTATTGTTTTTATCGTCCTGACGGGTGTTAATATCTTTTCCCTCTTTCTAGCCATTGCGGTAGCCATCTTCATGGGTACACTCATCAAACGGTATCCTTCTAGCTGGAAACTGGCTCCCTCTACGGTAATTGCTGTTATGACGCCAGCGATTTTTCAGCAAGCTTCCTGGCAGGATGCTCTTGAAATTGCCCTTCTCCGTACCTCGGAAGTAACCTTGGGCTGTATCGTCGCCTTTCTGGTCGGCTGGTTTTTCTCCGTGGTGAAGCGGAGGTTTAATTTCTAGGTTTCGGTTCCAGGCCAGGGGTTGAAACCCCTACGTAGTTTTGCTAAGACGCTGAAATGTTTCGGTGCGTCAAACTTTTCAAACGTTAAACGATCCCAACAAGACCTTGGTAGTGGGCCAATTCCGTCCAGCTCCTCTGTTCTATTTTCTTCCATTCATTCTTTTTTCAAGGAATTACACGAAACTTGTGGTCGCAGTAAAAATGCCGATCTAAATAGGGTATTACCGCCCTTGATCTGGTCTTTTCTTACAAAAACCAACAACAAGGATGAGTGTATTTAGTCTTGCCGGAAAAACGGCAGCCATTACCGGCGGTGGCAGTGGTATTGGCCGGGCCATTAGTGTCGAATTTGCCAGTCAGGGTGCTCATGTACATATTCTGGATCTGAGTGCGGAAGGGGCTCAGGCGACGGCTCAGGAAATTGAGTCAGCCGGTGGTAAGGTAACCGTACATGCCGTCAACGTAACGAATCAGGGCGAAGTACTGGCCGTTTTCGAGGCCATCGGCTCGCTCGATATTCTGGTCAATAATGCGGGTATCGCCCACGTCGGTAATCTGGAAAAAACGACCGAAGCGGACCTCGACCGTATCTACAATGTTAATGTCAAGGGAGCGTATAACAGCCTCTTTGCCGCCGTGCCAAAAATGAAGGCTAAGGGCGGTGGCGTCATTCTGAACCTGGCGTCCATTGCGGCTCTGGTCGGTATTCCGGATCGTTTTGCGTACAGCATGAGCAAGGGAGCCATTCACGCCATGACCTTATCCGTAGCGAAGGATTACCTGAAGGATAACATTCGTTGCAACAGCATCTCCCCCGCCCGCGTGCATACGCCCTTCGTGGATGGCTTCATCTCGAAAAATTATCCGGGTCAGGAAGAAGAAATGTTCCAGAAACTCTCGGCTACGCAGCCCATCGGTCGGATGGCGAAACCCGAAGAAATTGCTCAGTTGGCTTTGTACCTTTGCTCGGATGCAGCTTCGTTCATTACGGGTGTCGATTACCCGATTGACGGCGGTTTTACTACCTTGAATAACTAGTCTCTCTTTTATTAACTCCTCTATTCGCTCATGAAAAAATTACTAACGCTGTTAAGCCTGAGTACGCTTTTGTTTGCCTTTCGGGCCGATAAACCCAAGAAAATCATCTTCTTCGGTGACTCCATTACTCAGGCAGGCGTAAGCCCCACCGGGTACATCACCAAGCTGGCCAGTATGCTGGATAAAAGCAAGTACGAACTGGTGGGTAAAGGCATTGGTGGTAATAAAGTGTACGATTTGTACCTGCGGATGGACGAGGACGTACTGGCTCAGAAACCCGATGCCGTAGTCATCTGGGTGGGGGTGAACGATGTCTGGCATAAAGCTAGCTCGGGCACGGGTACGGATCCCGACAAGTTTGAGAAGTTTTATCAGGCGATCATTAACAAACTCAAGGCTCAGAATATCAAAGTAGCCCTGACGACCCCCGCCTCGATTGGCGAACGCCCGGATAATACCAACCAGCAGGACGGTGACCTGAACCGTTACAGCCAAATCATCCGGAATCTGGCGGCGAAAAACAACCTTCCCGTCGTGGATTTGCGGAAAGCATTCATGGAATACAACCTGAAAAACAATCCGAAAAACGAAGAGAAAGGCATTCTGACGACGGATCGGGTGCACCTCAACGATACGGGCAATCAGTTTGTAGCCGAACAAATGGCGAAAGTAATCGAACAACTGTAAGATCCTTATCTCATCCCGGAAACCAGACATTTCCGGGATGTTTCGTTTCTAAACCTATGAAAAGACTTCTGCTTACCGGCTTCATCTACCTCTCCTTCCTGCGAATTTCGTTTGGGCAGGCGTACCAGCCCAGTCCCGAAAACCTGGCGGCCCGGCAGTGGTTTCAGGATGCCCGTTATGGTTTGTTCATTCACTGGGGCGTCTACAGCATTCTGGGTGATGGCGAATGGGCCATGAATATTCAGAACATACCCGTGTCAGCTTACGAGAAATTGCCAAAATTCTTTAATCCAACGGCATATGATGCCAAACGCTGGGTACAGATTGCTAAAAATGCGGGAATGAAGTACATCACGCTCACCAGCAAACACCACGACGGCTTTGCGATGTGGCATTCAAAAGCTTCACCGTACAACATCGTGGATGCGACGCCGTACAAAAAAGACGTCCTTAAACAACTGGCCGACGAATGTGAGAAGGAAGGCATCAAGCTGTTTCTGTACCATTCACATCTGGACTGGCACCATCCCGATTATTTTCCCCGGGGAAAACCGGACGGCAAACGGGACGGCCTGAATCGGGTGATTTTGAAAAATACCTTCAGTACATGGACGCTCAGCTAACGGAATTACTGGGTGGTTCGTACGGAAAAATTGCCGGAATCTGGTTTGATGGCTGGTGGGATCAGGCCCTGGATGAGCACGAAAAACAGGCCCGCAAAACGCACGTCGACTGGCATTTACGTCGCACCTACGATCTCATTCACCGTCTGCAACCCGCCGCTTTGATCGGTAATAATCACCACGTAACGCCTTTTGAAGGCGAAGATTTTCAGATGTTCGAGCGGGATCTGCCCGGCCAGAATACCTTTGGCTATAATACAAGTTCTGTTAGTCAATTGCCGCTCGAAACCTGCGAAACGCTGAATGGCTCCTGGGGATTCGACCTGCGGGACCAGCGGTACAAATCTCCGGAACAGATCGTCCGGTATCTGGTGGGTGCTGCGGGCCGTAATGCCAACCTGTTACTGAATGTAGGCCCCATGCCCAACGGAGAGATTCAACCCGAATTTGTTGACCGACTCGAAGCCGTAGGCAATTGGCTCAAAACCCATGGTGAAACGATTTATGGCACCCGGGGTGGACTCATTCCACCACAGGAATGGGGCGTGAGTACGAAAAAGGGCGATACTCGTCACTTTCTGCACATCCTAAAGAAGCCCGCGACGAACATTTTGTTCGTTCCCAATTTCACGCCCAAGGTTAACAGTATCACAGCCTTTGAAGGTAAAAAACCGTTGAAATTCAAGCAGCAAGCGGAAGGTTTATTTGTGTATCTGGACGGCGTAGCTATGAACGATTGGGATACCATCATCGAAGTACAGACAAAGTAAATAAAGGTCTCTGCTCAATGGCCCAAGAAGAAAGTATACCTTTGAGGGGCCATACTGAAAGACTAAACGATTCTTTTGCAGTATCTAAACTTGAAATAACGAATGAAACTTTTTCGCTACATCACCGATGAGGATGTTGTACCCGGCATTCTTCTGGACGGAAAAGCGTACAGCTTAGAAGCCTTTTTCGAAGCCCTGGGCGAAGAAACCGGAGCATATGATCTGGACGAAATCTTCTTTGAAGAAGAAGGCCTGTCCGTACTGGAAGACTACCTCGAACAATACGGAACTTCGGAATTGCAAGCTCTGGAAGGTCCGATCGAGTATGCTTCCTGCGTGGCTCGTCCGTCGAAAATCATTTGCATTGGTTTGAATTACGCCGATCACGCGAAGGAAACCAACGCTCCGATTCCTCAGGAACCCATCGTATTCTTCAAGGCTACGACGGCTCTTTGTGGCCCGAACGACGACGTAATCATTCCCCGTAATTCCGTTAAGACGGATTGGGAAGTGGAACTGGCCGTCGTTATTGGTGCGGAATGTAGCTACGTAACGGAAGAAGAAGCTGAGGATTACATCGCCGGATATGCCGTGATGAACGACTACTCGGAGCGGGAGTTTCAGCTCGAACGCGGGGGTCAGTGGGACAAAGGTAAAGGTTGCGATACCTTCGGTCCGATGGGCCCCTACCTGGTAACCCCGGATGAACTCGACGACGTGGATAGTCTGCCGATGTGGCTGAAAGTGAACGGTCAGACGTACCAGAACTCTACAACGGCTCAGATGATTTTCAAAGTACCGCAAATCATTAGTTACCTGAGTCAGTTTATGACATTGCTTCCGGGTGACGTGATTTCAACGGGTACGCCTCCGGGTGTGGGACTGGGCTTTAACCCTCCTGTCTACCTGAAACCCGGCGATATCGTAGAACTCGGTATCGAAGGCTTGGGCGAACAGCGTCAGGTAGCGGTATCCTGGGAGGATGCGTACTAATTGACGATCTTAAAGAATCAATTTTGATCAGGACGTGTTCTCGATGAACACGTCCTTCTTTTTAGTCGATTCACGATGAATATTTCATTTTACAAATACCAGGGTACGGGCAACGATTTCATCATGATTGATGATCGGACGAGTACCTTTCCCATTGATAAAGAGCGGATTGCTCACTTATGTCACCGACGGTTTGGCATTGGAGCAGACGGCCTGATTCTGTTACAAAACGACGAAGCCTACGATTTCCGGATGAAATACTTCAATGCCGACGGCGGCGAAGGTTCCATGTGCGGCAACGGCGGACGGGCTACGGTACGTTTTGCTCACGACCTGGGTGTCATTGGCGATCAGACACGGTTTATTGCCGTGGATGGTGAACACGAAGCGTTAGTAACCAGCGAGCAGATTTCGCTGAAAATGAGTAATGTCAAAGGGCTGGAAGAACATCCGGACTATGCCTATATGAATACGGGTTCACCCCACGTGGTAGCATTCAGGGACAATTTGCAGGACTTTAAGGTGTATCAGGAAGGCTACGCTATCCGGTACTCGGAGGAGTGGGTAAAACGGGGTGGTACGAACGTCAATTTTGTGGAGCAGCAGGGCGATCAACAGCTATTTGTTCGTACCTACGAGCGGGGCGTGGAGGACGAAACGTATTCCTGCGGAACGGGTGTAACGGCCTGTGCTCTAATGGCTCATGTGAAACGGGGTATGGAAAGTCCCATTAAGATTAAAGTATTGGGTGGTAATCTGGAAGTAAGCTTCGAACAAACCAGTGCGGATGCTTTTGAAAATATTTACCTCATCGGCCCCGCTGAACGGGTTTTTGAAGGTACGGTGGAGGTTTAGTTGATAGTTAATAGTTGATAGTTGATAGTTGATAGTTGATAGTTGATAGTTGATAGTTGATAGTTGATAGTTGATAGTTTTACGAATTATTTTTCTTTTTTGCAAGTCAATTACCTCTTTTTCATCTGGCTATCAGCATATTATAAACCTCCCGAAAGCTCGGTGTTTTCTGGAGGTTTATTTTGATAGGGCTTATTCATGGGTATCCATGGGTTGTACCCATGGCTAACGACATTGAACCCCTTCGGGATTGGTAAGCTCCAATCTCGAAGGGGTTCAATGTCGTTAGTCCCGTACAAAATTCGAAGCGGGTTGTCCGTAACGAATGCTACAAACAACCCGCCCCGCTATCTTTACCGGTTTTACTCTAAACTCTAAACTCTAAACTCTAAACCGCAGCCGCTCTCAACTCTCTCCCCTATACCACCTTCACCAGATGGTTTTTCTTTCCTTTCGCTACCAGTAAATATTTACCCTGTAACAACTGGAAATCAGCAGGCTGGTTGGGATCGCTTACTTTGGTTTTGTTCACCGATACGGCATTTCCCTGAATGGCCCGGCGGATTTCTCCTTTCGATGGATATACCTGAGCCGTAGCCAGCAAGTCCGTCACGTTCGGAGCTGCTTCGTAATCAGCCAGCGAAATTTCAGTGGTAGGCACGCCGTCAAAGATCTGCACGAAGGTCGTTTCATCGAGGGACTGAAGCGTTTCCAGCGTTCCTTTGCCGTAGAGTACTTCGCTAGCCCGAACGGCCGTTTCGTAGGCTTCCGCGGAGTGTACCCGCGTGGTTACGTCCTGAGCAATCGCTTTCTGGAGAATACGCAAGTGCGGAGCCTCGGCATGCTGGCGTTCGAGTTTTTCGATTTCTTCTTTGGAAAGTAAGGTAAACACCCGAATCAGGCGTGGGCAATCCGCATCAGCGGCATTGAGCCAGAACTGATAAAATTGGAAGGGACTGGTTTTTTCCGCGTCCAGCCATACGTTTCCGCTTTCTGACTTACCGAATTTGGTACCATCGGCCTTGGTTACCAGTGGCGTGGTCAGGGCGAAGGCCCGGCGTTCGGTTTCTTCTTCGTTTCCTCCTTCTTTCCGGCGAATGATTTCCGTTCCCGTCGTGATGTTTCCCCACTGATCGGAACCACCCATCTGGAGTTTTACCCCCTGGGTTTTATACAAATGGTAAAAGTCGTAACCCTGTAACAACTGATACGAAAACTCCGTAAAGGAAATACCCGTTTCCAGACGTTTCTTTACCGAATCTTTCGACATCATATAGTTGACGCTCAAAAATTTACCTGCTTCGCGTAAAAACCCCAGAAAGGAAAAATCCTTGAACCAGTCGTAGTTATTAACGATCTCAGCTGAGTTTTCACCGGAATTAAAATCCAGGAATTTTTCCAGTTGTTTCCGAATGCCATCCTGATTGAAACGCAACGTTTCTTCCGATAAAAAACTACGTTCAGCAGCCTTAAAGGAAGGATCGCCAATCATCCCCGTAGCTCCGCCCACCAGAGCAAACGGTTTATGGCCCGCCCGTTGCAAGTGCACCAGCAACATAATCGTAGCCAGGTTGCCAATGTGCAGGGAAGAAGCCGTCGGATCAAATCCAATGTACGCCGACGTCATTTCCTTCTGGAGCTGCTCTTCCGTACCCGGCATCATGTCCTGCAACATACCCCGCCAGCGGAGTTCTTCAATAAAATCAATTTTCATGTTAGTATTCGCCCAATATGATGTATAAATATGCGTACAGAGCTACCTCCTTAAGCGATTTCTCAGTTTACTGTACCACTTGTCTATCCTTTTCCCAGTCACCATTTTAGCAATCTGAAACTTGGTTGCCGTGGAATACTCGTCTGGATGATAATGTTTAATCATATACTCACGAGCCTGCCGCTCTATGTCTTCATAAATGAACCGATTGTTGTCAGCATCGTTGCCATTGCTAACGGCACTAAATGGAGCATGATCAGCGTACTCTTCGTAATAGAAATTCTGAAATTTCAGCCCGTGTAAATACGAATACCGGAACCAGGCCGCTGCCGTATCGCTACCGTCCCACACACCTCCGAAATACGGCACTGGTCCATTCGGAATGGTTGATTGCCGGTATAAGTCAACGTTTATTAAACACGCGTATTCATTAAGACGGCATTCGGGTAAAGGGTGTACAAAGCCTTCCTGTACTAACTTACGATCCCTCTGTTCCCGTGGCGTTGGGTATTCATCCATCTGCCTGAGCAACTCTTCCTGCGTGGGCTTGTATTGCTCGAATGTTTCGGGGTTACATTTTTTAGCGAAAAAAGCTGAACAATTCCAACATTGTCCGATTCGTCCCACTCCTACTAAATTAGCTGAAGCTTCCGCAAACCGCTGTAACATGGGGCCAATCAGGTCCCGACGGTACAGCATGTCATTATGACAAATCAATACATACGGTTTATCCGTTTTTTCCAACGCATACTGGTAGCGAAGGCTTAATCGAATTGCTTCATCAAGTCCGTTAGGGTTAACATCCGACATCCAGGGAACGAAGCGTTCCGGATAAACAATAATCACTCCCTGTTTTTCAAAAACTTCCTTGATCTTGCACACACCCTGCCAGGCATCCTTGTAGGGCTGTTTTTTCTCAATACTTAAGTAAATTTTATCTACGTAGCCCCGACTATGCTCCAGTAAACTAAACAGCGTTACCATCGTCTGATAAGGCTTTCCGTAGTAGCTAATAGCAATATCTACTTTTTGCATCACACGCTTAATTTTGGCGGAAATTGAATTAAGGTAGTAATACGGAAGAATCACCATAGCTCAGGAATCGGTACTGCTGATCCAAAGCTTCATCGTAAATTCGTTTCCAGTCTTTTCCTACCAGGGCAGCAATCAGTAATAATAAAGTCGAACCGGGCTGATGAAAGTTGGTAATCAGACCCTGACACACCCGAAATGTATAACCGGGGAAAATCATAATCTCCGTTTCCCCTACGATTTCCTGCCGCTGTTCTGCTTCCATTTTTTGTAGAATGGCCGCTAGCGACTCGTGTACTGTAGGGAGTTCGGTGTACTGTTCATGCACGAATTGCGGAATTCGGAAACCCTGCTCCAGCGAAGCGTATTCATCATGAATTAACTGCACGCCTAACCAGTACATGGATTCCAGCGACCGCATGGAAGTAGTACCTACCGGAATGATTCGGTTTGCCGCTTGCAGGTGTTCCAGATTACTCCGCGTGATCACCAATTGTTCCCCGTGCATCTTATGCTCAAGGGCATTTTCTGTTTTTACGGGTTGAAAGGTACCAGCTCCTACGTGCAATGTAAGAAACTCCCGCCGGACGCCTTTTGCCTCCAGTTCCGCAAAAACGCGGTCGGTGAAGTGTAAGCCCGCCGTCGGAGCGGCTACGGCCCCTTCTTTTTCCGAATACACAGTCTGATACGTCTGTTCGTCAGAAGCTTCGGCTTCCCGCTTTAAGTACGGCGGCAAAGGAATTTTCCCAATGCCCTGTACAACATCCACAAAGCGTACGGGCACTGACCAGCTCAGACGTACCAGCGACCGTTCGGTATCCGTCAGTTCGGCTGTCAGTACCACGGCTTGCCCGTCAATTTCTACTTCTTTCTGTAAGCGTTCACCCGCTTTCCAACGCTTCCGGTTGCCAATCATGCATTCCCACACGCAGGCCTGCGTTTCTTCCATAACCACGGGAATAACCGGGCTTGGTTCGACGGGATGAAGTAGAAATAACTCGATCAGAGCACCCGTCTGTCGCTGAAAATGTAATCGAGCCGGAATAACCCGTGTATTGTTGAAGACCAGCAATGTATCACTGGCTAATTCTTCAGTCAGACCACGGAATTGTCGATGCTCAATGGTTCCCTTTCGATACACCAACAGGCGGGATTCGTCCCGTACGGGCAAGGGGAAGCGGGCAATCTGTTCGTCCGGAAGTTCGTACGTAAAATCGGCAATGGGAAGATGCTGCATCATTGCTTAGTCTTTAACGGGACTCGTCAGCAACAGTCGCAACGGAATGTATACCGCCCATAGAACCAGTAAAAACGTAGCGGCTCCCAGTACCCAGTTAAACTGCATCAGTGTAGGCGTCTCCGTGAGAGCTTCCGCCGGATTAATCAACGCCAGAATATAAATGGAAGACCCAAGCAGGACGTTTACTACGGCCGTACCAAAGTTCATCCATTCTTTGATGATGGAGTTGAGCTGTTTGCGATAGAACATCCATTTGATGGCTCCCGGTAACTTAATGAATCCATCGGGCAGTTGTGGAAACAGGCGTCCCATCCACAGAAACAGCACATTAGAAATCAACATAACCCCGGCAGTCACATAAAAAATGGCATCTTTTGAATAGGTGGCAGCCGTTTCACTCGAAGGCGTTAACGCAACGGGTACCTCCGGTGGAAGTTGCTGGTACCCTAAAAATAAAGCCACTATAAATCCTAGAATGGATACGTATCTCGCAACTTGAGAAGTCAGAAATGGAATAGTCATTTGATGAATGGTCGTCCCCAGCTTATCGACTGCTCGTTGGGTCAATGCTGGTTTCGGGCCGCAAAGTTACGACGAACTCGCCGTTGAGACAGGCTTTCCCTTCGAAAAACCTTTCAAAAGCCCCTTGGCCTTGACCAAAGTACTTGTAGATCAGAAAATGTTGGAAATTTAATAATAGTTGTCAAGACAATTAATTTTTACAATCCGAAGTCTTGGCTTTCCTGAAAACCTGTAGCTTTGCAGAAAGACATTCCGGGTACAGGAAAGGCATGAAGATTTACACCAGAACGGGAGATCAAGGCACCACCGCCCTTATTAGTGGACGTCGCCTTTCCAAGGCAGATGCCCGCATTGAGGCGTATGGTACCGTGGACGAACTGAACAGTTACGTGGGCATGGTTCGGGATCAGGCTGTAAATGCCTCCCGACGGGCAATTCTGAAGGAAATTCAGGACCGCCTTTTCACCATTGGCTCCCACCTGGCCGACGATCCGGAGCGGCATACCAGCCGCCCCCTTCCCGACTTATGGGACGCGGATGTCACCCTACTGGAACAGCAAATGGACGAAATGGATGCCCAGTTGCCGCTGTTACGTCAGTTTGTTTTACCCGGAGGCCATCCCTCCGTATCGTTTGCTCATCTGGCCCGCACGGTTTGCCGCCGGGCCGAACGTCTGGTAGTAGCCCTGAGTGAAATTTCACCGGTTGAACCGATCATCATTCAATATTTAAATCGGCTGTCAGACTATTTTTTTGTACTTTCCCGCCACATGGCTCAGGAATTACAAGTGGAAGAAGTAACCTGGGTCCCGCGAACCTAAACTTCGCACAAGTATACGTCTTAACTTTTTTAGTCATACTACGTTGTAACCCTCTGGCACCATGATTGACACACTGCCCATAGACATTCAGAAAACTGCTCAAAGCCGGATTGCAGAATTAAACCTCGATCAGTTGACCTTTGGGCACACCTTCGCCGATCACATGTTCGTAGCTGACTTTGACGGAAAAGAGTGGACGGATTTACGGATCATTCCCTACGGCGACATGCTGTTCAAACCTGCTCTGATGCCCCTGCATTACGGACAGGCAATTTTCGAAGGGATGAAAGCCTATAAGTCCGCCGAAGGTGAAGTGCTCATCTTCCGTCCGCAGGAGAATGCGGCCCGTCTGAACAAGTCGGCTCACCGCCTCTGCATGGCCGAAATTCCGGAAGACGTTTTCATGAGCGGCCTGACCGAATTACTGCGTCTGGACTCGCAATGGGTACCGCAGCGGGATAATTATTCGCTGTATATCCGGCCTTTCATGTTCGCTACGGATGAGTACATCGGCGTATCTCCTTCCAAAACGTACCGATTCATTATCTTCAATTGCCCGGTAGGAGCTTACTACTCGAAACCCGTGAAAGTGAAAGTCGAAACGGAATTTGTACGGGCTGCTACGGGTGGTACCGGTGCCGCTAAATGTGCTGGAAACTACGCAGGTTCGCTATATCCGGCCAAACTGGCTCAGGAAGCTGGGTACGATCAGTTAATCTGGACGGATTCAACCGAACATAAATACGTGGAAGAAGCTGGTACCATGAACTTTATGTTCGTAATTGATGGTACGCTGGTTACGCCTGCCGTGAGCGACAGTATTCTGGACGGCATTACGCGGAAATCCATTGTACAGATTGCCAAAGACTGGGGAATGCCCGTTGAAGAACGTAAAGTATCCATTGCCGAACTCATCGAGGCTTTGGAAAGTGGTCGCCTGACGGAAGCGTTCGGTGCAGGTACGGCAGCGGTCGTATCGCCGATTTCAGTCATTGGCTATGAAGGGAAAGACTACGATTTACCCGAAATCAAATCGGATAATTTTGCCAATCGGGTTAAAATCTACCTGGATGACATCAAGTACGGTCGCGTAGCTGATCCGCACAACTGGGTATATCACCTTTAATACCAATCTTGTATGTTTACGAAAGGAAAGCTCACCGTGTGGTGGGCTTTCTTTTTTAATGATTCGATTAACTACTTATCTTCAACCATGAAAATTCTATCTTTTCTAGCCCTATTCCTTTTCCTGAACGGGCAGGCTGATGCTCAGCACTTCCGGTTGGAATTCCTTAAGGTTTACAACCTCAGTGATTCGGCGTCGCTTAAAAATGACCCCTACTTTGGTGGATTATCAGGCATTGAATACGTGCCTAAACGCGGAAAATGGTATTTGGTAACGGATGGGGCTGACTCGACGCGTCAGAGCTACCTGTTTGAGTTTGACTCCCTGTTCAATTCCCAGACCTATAAACGCTGGAAACTCGATAGTGTCCGGAGTGCTGAATCCATTCGGGCCAGTCGTACGGACTCGTCCTTTTATCTTTCAACTGAATTAGGCGAAGGCAGTACCTACGGACAGTTTCTCCGTTTAAGAAAGGACAGTACCGTTACACAGCTAGGTACGTACCAGGGTTTTCGGGATAACAAAGGCTTTGAAGCCATGGCGGTAGACTCAAGTCAGGTTCTGTGGAGCGTTAGTGAGTGGCCCCAAACCTGCCGCGATCGGTATTGTCAGGTGACGGGTTACAGCTTAATTACTGGAGATACGCTAGTCAGAGCCCTGTATCCGATCGATACCGTATCCTGTGGATTTCCTGATAACGGTGTGTCCGAGATCCTACTGGCCCGTGACCGTCAGTTGCTATTTCTGGAACGTTGCTGGACGGGCGAACGCGATCAGAGTAACTACGCGATCAATCTTTTTACGGCTTACATTCCCAAACTACAGCCGGGGCAGGAAAATACGACCAATATTTTGGAAAAGAATCCCGTTTCTGTCAACTGGGGCGGTGTTCACCTCGACAACATCGAAGGCATGAGTTGGGGGCCTGTCATCAATGGGTTTCGAACGCTGGTGCTGGTTTCGGATAATAACTTCAATAAGTTCGACCAGAAAAAAGCCCCTGAGCACTGGCAACAATCACAGCTGATTTTTCTAAAGTTAATACCCGATTAACTAAAAAGCGGAAGATGGACAATCCATCTTCCGCTTTCGTTTATAAAGCATCTTCCCGCTCAATTCGCTGCCAAAAGGCCTGAATAGCTTCCAGACATTCATCCGGCTCTTCTACCATCCCCATATGTCCGGCTTTCTCCAGGATTAATTGACTCGTATTTTTCGCCAGATGGGTTTGTTCCAGGGCTTCCTCCGGTTTGACGGCTTTGTCCTTCATTCCTATAACGAATAGTACCGGATAATTTGCCTGCTGGAGAACCTGCCGCCGGTCAGGACGATCCATCATGGCCTGCATACCGGCTTTCAAAGCGGCCGGGGGTATTTGAGAAACGTGCGTGACGTGTTCTTGCAGTTGCCCCGGATGACTCGCTGCGTACTCATCCGAATACATGTTCTTGACAAAGGTTTGCAGAAAGGCCTCTGGACCTTTTTCTTCAATAGCGGTGATGTTTTTCCGACGGTTTTCCTTTTTCTCTTCCGTATCGGCGTACGAAGTAGAATGGAAAAGTCCCAGACCCGCGATGAATTCGGGGTGTTTTTCAGCCAAAGCCAGGGCAATATATCCTCCCATCGAATGTCCAATGATTACTCCTCTTTCCACGCCCTGAGCAGTCAGTTCCTGGTATACCGCTTCGGCGTATTCATCAATACTGACCAGATCCGAACGCGAAGCGTAAGAGGGGGTAATGACATTTTTATTGGGCCAGAAGGCCGCCTTGATCGAATCCCAAACTTTGAGATCTTCGCCGTATCCGTGCAGTAGAATCAGTGGTACAATCATCGTTTAAGCGGTTTAAGGTACATTAACGTTTTGTGGCCTGTTGAGTAAAAGTAGATGCCACAAAAAAATAATCCCGGAAAAAAGCTGAAGACTTTCTTCCGGGATTACATGTTACTGCGGTATGATTACACGTTATCCAGCAAACCAATCAGCAGAACAACAGCACCGATAATCATCATCACCAAACCAACAATCTGCAGGGCATATACTGGGATGATCAGGAAAATCAAACCAACCAGCAAGAGGATCAGACCAATTTTAACGTTGCGATCCAACGCGTTCGTTTTCTTGGTATCCTTTGCTTTCGCCAACTGCTTCTGAACTTTCTTCGTAACCATTTTGGTCATGAATTTTTCCGTTGCAGTTGCTTTGTTAGCCGTTTGCAGTTGACCACTGGCGGCATTCTTCTGAATTTTAGCCAGTTTCTTCTGTACCATCAACGCCTGCTTTTCGTACTTGGTGCCTTTGGTTTGGGCAACCAGACGCTCTGAAGCACTTGCCAGCATTTCTGGCGTTACTTTGGGCAGGTTCACTGGTTTTTCCGAAGCAGCCGGCTGATCGGTAGCCTGGGCAACGGCTTGTTCCATTACGATGGGTTCCGATACAACAGGAGTTTGGATTTGGGCGGCGGGCAAAGAAGCAGCTTTCGTTGATACTTGATGCTCGTACGCCGGTGTAGTCGATTTTTGGAAAACAGCGGTTGAGTTTCGATTACACGAAGTAAGCCATAACATCGACCCGACGGCCGATAGGAGTACGATTTTACGCATAGGGAAAGTTGATTTGGATTTTTTACTGAGACCGCAACATCAAAAAAGGATGCCCCCTAGGAAAGTGAGGCATCCTTTTTAATATGAAATCAAGTAATGTTGACAATAATACCCTGATTGGGGAAAATCGAGCACTGTGACCTAAACTATTGATGATCATTAGTGCGGTTATGCTACCTTTTTCATCATAAAGAAGGCCGAACGTTCAAACTTCTCACGGGCATAACTCAACGAAATGGTAAACTCCTGAACACCTTCTTCGGAAGGCAGATCAAACATGGCGTCGGTCATGATGGCTTCGCAGATTGAACGCAGTCCCCGGGCACCCAGCTTGTATTCGTTGGCTTGCTCAACGATATACTCCAGTACATCATCTTCGAACTGGAGCCGAATTCCTTCCATGTTGAACAGTTTCTCGTACTGCTTGGTCAGGGCATTTTTTGGCTCAGTCAGAATCTTCCGAAGCGTCAGTTTGTCCAGGGGATCGAGTGACGTTACTACGGGTAGACGACCCAGCAATTCGGGAATCAATCCGTACGATTTCAAGTCCTGCTGATTCACCATCCGGAGCAGTTGCTGCGATTCCAGAATACGAGACATGTGATCGTCCTTCGAGAAACCAATGGGTCGCGTGTTGAGGCGTTTGGAGATATGACGTTGTACACCATCGAACGCTCCACCGCAAATGAAGAGAATATTCTCCGTATTGATCGGTACGAGCTTTTGCTCGGGGTGCTTACGTCCACCCTGAGGCGGTACGTTCACAATCGAACCTTCGAGCAGTTTCAGCAAGGCCTGCTGTACGCCTTCACCCGAGACATCACGGGTAATACTGGGATTATCCGACTTGCGGGCAATCTTATCAATCTCATCAATGTAGACGATACCACGTTCAGCGGCCTCGACGTCGTAATCCGCCGCCTGTAGCAAACGACTCAGGATACTTTCGACGTCCTCTCCCACGTATCCGGCTTCCGTAATTACGGTGGCATCGGCTACGGCGAAAGGTACCTGAAGAATTTTGGCAATCGTACGGGCCAGGTAGGTTTTACCCGTACCGGTTTCGCCAACCATAATTACATTCGATTTTTCGATGTAAATATCGTCATTGTTCTTCTGCTGTTGTAAACGCTTGTAATGGTTGTATACCGCAACACTCAGTACTTTTTTGGCGTCGTCCTGACCAATCACGTACTGGTCCATGAACCGCTTGATTTCCTGAGGTTTGGGTACTTTTAATAGTTGAAAAGGTTGATTGGTTTCTTTTTTCTTGGCGGCGGGTTGCTTTATGCCTAGTTCTTCCTGTACCAGCTCCCAGCCCTGTTCAATACAAAAATTACAGATCAGGGCATCCATGCCCGATAATAATAAATCTACATCCTTCTTTTTCCGCCCACAAAACGAGCATGAACTAGCATCCATTCGCATGTCCTTCCTAAAGTAATTATTTCAAAATCGTTGATACGCTTTATTTTTTCTTCGACCACCGGATCAGCGGTTGTTCGATTTGCTGATGCAGGTACCAGCTCAGCCAGAAAATCAGCACCATGAGTACTATATCCGCCATTCCTAACATCCATACCGAACCCCAGCCGTTGAGGGTCAGTAATTTATTGGCAAAGATAATGAGCGGAAAATGCAGCAGATAAATCATGTACGAGGCATCGCCCAGGTGAATCAGCAACGACGGAACCCGGTATAAATGGCCCCGATCCGCTTCAACGGCTCCCCATACGATAAGCATAGCAGGTAAACCCAGGGTCACTGCCCGCGTAAAGTCACCGCCCGTTCGGGGTGCCAGGTACAAGCCCGCCAATACACCTACCAAAATTAACAAGCCACTTTGGTTTATGCGAAAATGCCGATGCAGATAATAGACGAAAACCCCAAAGGCAAACTCCAGATTGATTGGACTTAATAAGAAAAATCGAACAAGTCCAGTTCCCGAATCGCCCTCGTACCAGTAAATATATATTCCGTTGACCAGTGTGGCGATCCCCACCAGGCCAAGCACCCAGACCATACGCCGGGAAATCAGTAGTAAAGCAAAAAGGAGATAAAAATAAATTTCGTGTGAAAGCGTCCAGGTAACGGCGTTGAGAGCGTAGTGTTGCGGGAACAGTACGAGCGTCTTGAGTACCTCCGACCAGGTAAAGGGATAGGGAATGGTAATGAGTGAATGACTGAGGTGCTGAAAGCTCCATACAACCAGCATCAGCGGTATCGTAAGTAACCAGTACACCGGATACACCCGATAGAATCGCTTTTCCAGATAGGGCTTCAATTGCTGAGGCTGGTCGATGTACGCTACACTGGTATGAGCAATGATGAACCCGCTGATTACAAAAAATAAGTCAACACCCGCATAGCCTAGCGTAAACCAGTCAAACAGGAACGTTTGATGATAGGTACGGCTAATGTTTTCAGTAATGTGATACAGGGTAACGAGGATTGCCGCTACCGCCCGCAAGCCCTGAATGGAATTATATCGAATGGCTGACTGGGTGGATCGTGCAGTAGTGATGGGCAAAACACTCATTGAATGGATAAATCGTCTTTTTCTATAGGTACGCAGACGCTAGGATTTTCGCGGCCAGAGTCAGAAAAATTTCTTCCGAACGTTTTGCCGAATAGCCGGGAAGGCATCACAAAACCCGCGTACCTAGACTAACGCTGTACATGACCTGTATACATACAAAGGTACGTAAAAAATCCCCCGTCCTTCAGTGAAGTCCGGGGGATTCGGGTAAAGTAATCTACCATTGATTATTTATCGCGGTACAGAACCTCGTCGATCAGGCCATAGGCCTTCGCTTCTTCAGCCCGGAACCAGTGGTCACGATCCGAATCTTTTTCGATTTGTTCAGACGTTTGCCCCGTATGCTGAGCCAGGATTCCGTACAATTCGTCACGGAGCTTCACGATTTCGCGGGCCGTGATTTCAATGTCAACCGATTGTCCCTGAGCACCACCGCTGGGCTGGTGAATCATCACCCGGGCGTGCGGCAGAGCCGAACGTTTTCCGGCCGCACCACCGGCCAGTAGTACTGCTCCCATCGAAGCCGCGAGGCTCGTACAGATCGTGGCTACATCCGGGCGAATGTACTGCATGGTATCATAAATACCCAGACCGGCGTATACCGAACCACCGGGTGAGTTAATGTACATCATGATGTCACGCTTCGAATCGGCTGATTCCAGGAACAACATCTGGGCAACAACAATATTGGCAATGCTATCGTCAACGGGCGTACCGAAGAAGATAATGCGGTCAGCCATCAAACGGGAAAATACGTCTACTTCCCGGAAAGGCATCGGACGTTCTTCGATCACCGCCCGCGTCATATTTTCTACGTAATGACCAGCCGTTCCGCCGACGTGTTGCAGGTAACGATCAACCGATAAACCGTTCAGGCCGCGATGATGGACGGCGTATTTACGAAATTCTTCAGCGTTCAACATGTAATTAGCGTTTGTATTGATTTTATGTTCTGTTTCTTTTTCTTTGCCGGAACAGAAACGCACGAATCTGAGGAGTGTACGTTAAAAAAACAAATCCACCTGCTTCAGCTTTAGCATTTCTGCCATTCTGTCCGACTTGATTCTGTCAATTCGAATGGGTACAAAGTTGATAGCTCTGTTCCAGAAATGACGTTGAAATTTCCGGGAATTCATCGGAATAACTTGAGAAGACCATGAAAGTTCACGAAAAAATACGACAACTACGGTTGGAAAAAGGCTACTCCCAGGAAGTCATGGCCGAAGAACTCCAGATTTCTACCACTGCTTACGGAGATGTCGAACGCGGGAAAACGGAATTGAGTTTAAGTCGCTTAGAGCAGATTCTACGCGTTTTTGGTACGCCCCTGGAGCTCTTTTTCGGGGCTTCTTCCACCGAAAAACTACAGGTTGAAAACGACAAACTGAAGCTGGAAAACGAAAAACTAAAACAGGAAAATCAGTACTGGCGGGAGAAATTTGACGAACGCCTCCTGACGGAACTGTACCGAATCGGAGCCGCTACGCATCGGGAGCGGATTGGGTTTAAGTAAGGGGTTGGAGCGGTTTGAAGCGTTTAAGGTTTGACGTTTGAGTGGGGTTTGAATTTAAACGATTTATTGAGGCAGCACCTTATGGCTTCTGCCTTTCTACTGGCTGGTCATTCCAAACGAAAAAAGGTTTGAAATTCGAAGTTAGATTGCTTCAAATTTCAAACCTTTTCAACGTTAAGCCATTTTTTCAAACCTGAAACAACGGTCAAACTGCCAAAGACTACTCAGCGTCCGTAACGCCTGCTTTCGCTTTGAATGTATCTACGTCGATTTTCTCTACGTTCGGCTGGATCTGGGTCAGGATGAAGTCCATCGTTTTGCCACCGTACACCCGGTTGAAAACATTCATGTAATTCTGTCCTTTGTTCTCCTGCAGATAGTTCTGAGCTACTTTCTTGATTACATCGCCCATACCGTTGTCATCACCGTAGATACCGAACTGCTGACGTACCATCGCTTCAGCGTAGGTATTTACATCTTCCGTTTCTACTTTGATGTCAGCCGCTTCCGCTACTTTATTACGGATCAGCGTCCAGCGAAGGTCACGAGCAAATTTATCGAAATCCTTTTCTACTTCTTCAGCCGTGATCTCACCCTGATTGGTTTCGATCAACCACTGCTTCAGAAATTCGTTCGGCAGTTCAATCTGAACATTGTCCAGCAACGTTTTCTGAACTTCGTCACGCAGCAAGAATTCAGACTCACGCTTGTAGTTTTCCTGAACGATTTCCAGTAACTGAGCTTTAAATTCTTCTTCGGAAGAAACTTTACCGGGTCCCAGTACTTTGTCGAAGAACTCCTGATTCAGTTCTGAATCCTGGTTACGCGTAATGTCTTCGATTGTGAATTCGAATTCGCCTGAAATATCTTCACGGCCCGTAGCCAGTTTCAGCCCTTTTTCGTCAGCGAATAATTTCTGAATGTCGAACGTCAGTACATCGCCTTTTTTCTTACCTACAAAACCAGCGAAAGCTTCTTCTGTCAGTTTGTCGGTAGGGATGGCTGATTTTTCGCTGTATTCGCCCTGCGTGAACGTGCCGTACACCAGATCACCGGCCGCGGTTACTTCTTCCACGTGAGCGTGCTCGCCCATGCGTTTTTTCAGATCAACCAGCGTATCGTTGTATTCTTTATCCCCTGCCTGAATTTCGTAGGAAGTAATCGCAGGAAGTTTCGTGAAGTCAACGTCGAAATCAGAAGCCAGACCCAGATTGTAAACGAATTCGAATTCTTTCTGGCTGTCCCAATCGATTGCGTTCGCTTTTTCGCGATCCGGCATCGGATCACCTACGACCAGCAGTTTTGATTCCCGCAGATAGTCGTTAACGGCTTTGGAAAGCGTTTCGTTAACTTCATCTACCAGAATGCTTTTTCCGTACAGACGCTGAATTACGGAAGCCGGTACTTTACCCGGACGGAATCCTTTCAGGTTAGCCTGTTTGCTATATTCTTTGATCTTCTTGTCTACACCAGCCTGATAGTCTTCCGGCGTCAACGCAATCTTTAAAGAAGCTTCAGTAGTACTGCTTTTGTCGAGCGTGATGTTCATAATGAGTCTTGAATCGTATTCCGTATCTGAGCTGCGTTACGCTTCAGTGACAAGTCCAGATAGTGAACGAATACGGAAATGAATGAATGGACTTTTAAATTGAAAAAACCCTCAGAATCAGGGACTCTGAGGGCTAAATCACCTGCTGCACTCAGCATCGGTTGTTTTTACGTACGGACGGGGGGACTCGAACCCCCACGCCTCACGGCACTAGATCCTAAGTCTAGCACGTCTACCAGTTCCGCCACGTCCGTAAATCGTCCGCTTTGACGATTTGATTCCGTTAGGCGACCAAATCCTTCAAATCGGAACGCAAAGGTATGTCATTCCTAAGCGATAGTCAACCCCTGCGACAAGATTATTTTTCAAGTGTAGAGAAATCAAAAAATCTACCCGACCAATTCCGGGAAAAAGCCGCTGAAATTCGATATTATTTATCCGCAATATTTGGTAAAACTCCCTCCTTCTTAGTATATTTAATTTTACAATGTTTCATAAACGGGCATTGTTTCCTTTTCCCTCATTTGAAGAGGCTTCTCTTCGCTAAATACATACCCATCTTCAATCCCATTTGAATTCAGGGTACAATGAGTACAGTGGAACTTACGATTGATTTAGAGGCGGAACGCCAGGAAATACTGAAACGCTACCGCAAATTATTGCGGACGGCCAAGCCCTTCTTGAAGGATAATGATGCCAAACTGATCAAGAAGGCCTTTACCCTAGCCGCCGACGCCCACAAGGATATGCGGCGTAAAACAGGGGAACCGTACATCTACCATCCGATTGCCGTCGCTCAGATTTGTGTGGAGGAAATCGGGCTGGGTACTACTGCTATTATCTGTGCCTTGATGCACGATGTGGTGGAAGATACCAGTTATACGCTGGATGATATTGAGAATCTTTTTGGTCCGAAGGTCGCCAAGATTATTGACGGCCTTACCAAAATTGCGGGTATTTTCGAGCAGGGAGCTTCCGCCCAGGCCGAAAATTTCCGTAAGCTCTTACTTACACTTTCCGAAGACGTACGGGTAATTCTGATTAAGCTGGCCGACCGCCTGCATAACATGCGGACGCTTAGTTCGATGAGCCGGGACAAGCAGTTAAAGATTGCGTCCGAAACGACGTACCTCTACGCTCCCCTCGCCCACCGGCTGGGCTTGTATACCATCAAAACGGAGCTGGAAGATTTGTACCTCAAGTACGCCGAACCCAAGATTTACAAGGAAATTGCGGCAAAGCTTAAGTCTACTAAAACGCGTCGTCAGCAATTCATCCGGGAATTTGTTCGGCCTATCGAGCGGGATTTGAAGTCGGAAGGCATGCACTTTACGGTAAAAGGTCGCCCCAAGTCCATCCACTCGATCTGGAATAAGATTAAAAATCAGGGTAAAAGTTTCGAGGAAATCTACGATCTCTTTGCCATTCGGGTCATTATCGACTCAACCTCTGAACAGGAGAAAGCCCTGTGCTGGCGGGCCTATTCCATCGTTACGGACCATTACCGGCCTAATCCCGAGCGTCTACGCGACTGGATTTCAAATCCCCGGGCTAACGGGTATGAATCCCTGCACACAACGGTGATGAGTAGTTCCGGTCAATGGGTGGAAGTACAGGTACGGTCGCGGCGGATGGACGAAATCGCTGAAAAAGGATACGCCGCCCACTGGAAGTACAAAGGCAACAATACGAACGTTAACGAAGGAATTGATGCCTGGTTAAATCAGGTTCGGGAAGTACTGGAGCACAATGACAGTTCGGCCATTGAGTTTATCAATGATTTCCGGGGGCATTTGTTCCAGGATGAAGTGTTTGTGTTCACGCCTAAAGGTGATCTGAAAGTATTACAGGCGGGCTCGACAGCACTGGATTTCGCCTACTCCATTCACTCCCACATTGGTTCGCACTGTCTGGGAGCGAAAGTAAATGGCAAGCTGGTTGAAATCAGCCATGTACTCAAAAACGGCGATCAGGTAGAAATTCTGACTTCCACCAAGCAATCTCCCCGCGAGGACTGGCTCAAATTCGTCATTACGACCAAGGCTCGGGCGAACATTAAGGAAGCCCTGAAGGAAATCAACCGACAACACGTCACTGAAGGACGTGAGCTGGTGGCCAAAAAGTTGAAAAACCTGGGCATTGAACTGTCTTTTGACATTACCAATCAGTTAAGGGCCTATTTCAACGCCCGCGACCCAAATGATCTGTACTACCGGTTTGGGAAAGGCTATCTGGGCGTAGAGGAGATTAAACGCTGGAAAGCCGCCCGCGATGCTCACAAACGGGCTCAGGAAGCGAAGAATACGCTGGCCGGAAACATTGAAGACAGCAAGTCGATCGTTAAGGAATTAAAACGGGTTCACGGCGATCGCCCGGACTCCGACATGTTACTGATCGGCGAGGATATGGACAAGTTTGACTATACGCTCTCGGCCTGCTGTAATCCCATTCCCGGTGATGAAGTGTTTGGTTTTGTGACGGTTAATGAAGGAATCAAAATTCATAAAACTACTTGTAAAAATGCCCGTGAGTTACTATCCACGCACGGTAATCGGGTCATTAAAGCCAAGTGGTCGAGTCAGTTAGTTGCTTTTCTGGCGGGTATTCGCATCAAGGGTACCGACCGCGTGGGCTTGGTTAACGATGTGACAAAAGTGATTTCGAAAGAGCATAAGGTCAATATGCGGTCGATTATCGTGGATACCAACGAAGGGGGAATCTTTGACGGAAAAATTAAGTTATACGTCCACGACACTGAACACCTGAATACGCTGATTTCCAAGCTTAAAAAAGTAAAAGGTGTTTTTGAAGTACTCCGGTTTGAATATTCCGAAGTATAACATCGATTTACTCATTGATTCATCCAAACTACCATTGAACGGGCTGTAATGAATCTAAATTCTGCAGGAGTTTATCTTTCACTGAGCTAAACTCCTGTAAATGCCTTTTCTTTGCAACTTATTCCGAAAACAATGCCTCTTAACGAATCGAGTTTTACGACGGTGAGGCAGATCTTCACCGCGTTCCTGGAAAATAAAGGTCTTCGTAAAACGCCCGAACGTTTTGCGATTCTGGAAGAGATTTACTCTCGCGACGACCATTTCGACGTAGAAGAACTCTACGTTTCCATGAAAAATAAAAAGTACCAGGTTTCACGGGCTACGGTCTACAACACCCTCGATGTACTGGTGGAATGTAACCTGGTCACCAAACACCAGTTTGGTAAAAACCAGGCTCAGTACGAAAAATCCTACGGCCGCCGGCAACACGATCACCTGATCTGTACGGATTGCCACCACGTAACGGAATTCTGCGATCCCCGGGTACAGAACATCCAGAATATGGTAGGCGATATGATGCAGTCGAACATCATGCACCACAGCCTGATTTTCTACGGATCGTGCACGAAGCCTAATTGCGAAAATCGAAATTCTATGCTCACGGGCCAACCCTTTGCCCTGACAAATGAATAAAGACTTATGACTCAGTAACGGCCCCCTCCCATACCGCAGGGAGGGGTTCTGTATTCTATCTGAGTTTCTTTTACATTTTAATTACTACCAATGAAAGTTGACGTATTGCTGGGCCTTCAATGGGGCGACGAAGGCAAGGGAAAAATTGTGGATGTACTGGCTCCACAGTATCAGGTGGTGGCCCGTTTTCAGGGCGGCCCAAACGCGGGACACACGCTGGAGTTTGAAGGAAAAAAACACGTACTTCACCAGATTCCTTCGGGTGTATTCCGTTCGGAAGTACTGAACATTATCGGTAACGGCCTCGTACTGGATCCGATCGTCTTCAAAAAGGAAATTGAAGGCCTCAGCGAGAAATTCGGCATGGATCTGACCAAGAACCTGCTGATTTCGAAGAAAGCTTCCCTGATTTTACCCTCGCACCGCCTGCTCGACGCCGCTTACGAACAAGCCAAAGGGGATTCTAAAATTGGCTCGACGCTTCGTGGTATTGGCCCTACGTACACCGACAAAGTGTCGCGGCAGGGTTTACGCGTAGGAGATGTACTTTCTCCAAACTTTTCGGCTAAATACAAGCAGCTAGTCGATACGCACAAGATGATCCTGGGCTTCTATAATTTCTCGTACGACCTGACGGAACTGGAACAACAATTCTTCGATTCCATCGAGTTTTTGAAGCAGTTTGAACTGGCCGATACCGAGTACGTCATCAACCAGGCGATCAACGAGGGTAAAACCATTTTGGCCGAAGGAGCTCAGGGTTCTTTGCTGGATATTGATTTTGGTTCCTATCCGTTTGTAACCAGCTCGACGACGATGGCCGCCGGGGTTTGTACCGGTTTGGGTGTAGCTCCGAAGAACGTCGGTGAAGTATACGGTATTTTCAAAGCTTACTGTACCCGTGTGGGTAGCGGTCCTTTCCCGACTGAGCTGCACGACGAAACGGGCGAACGCATTCGTCAGGAAGGTCGCGAGTTTGGTGCCACTACGGGACGTTCGCGTCGGACGGGCTGGCTGGATTTGCCTTCGCTGAAGTATGCCATGATGGTGAACGGTGTTACGCAGCTCATCATGATGAAAGTGGACGTGCTGAACATCATGGAAGAAATCAAGGTTTGTACCCACTACCAACTGCCTGACGGTACGGTAACGGAACAGATCCCGCATGACATGAACGATATCGAGATTACACCGGTATACAAAACGTTCAAAGGCTGGCAAACGGACCTGACCAATTTCCACTGCTACGATGAATTACCTGCCGAACTGGCCGAATACATCAGTTTCCTGGAAGAAAATCTGGAATTGCCCATTAGCTTTATCTCCACGGGTCCTGATCGGGAAGCAATCATTCACCGGGAAGCTCAATTGAGCGTGTAGTTGTTTTTAGTTGACGGTTATTCGTTGATCGTTTTCAGTAGTTAACCGTCTTCCTTTTAAAACAGGGTTACTTCGTATCAAAAACGCAGTGACCCTGTTTTTTTATGCCCTATCCGCAAGGCTGCCAATGATATTGACGATACTGAACCCTTGCAGACCACCTTCGAAATCCGAAAAGTAAGGGACATCGCGTCACAAACGCGAAACTATTGACGCCCCAATCATTCCATGACGGTTGAAAATTGGTTGAGCAGGGTTTGAACTATCCAACCCCGAAGGGGTTCAATATCATTAGCCCCGTATGCAATGCGGGGAATCGTCCCGCCCGGTAGGCACAGCCTACCCATTTTTGCGTCCGTAGTACATACTACGGACAACGCGTCCCCCTACCTTTACCGGGTTTTATTCTATCAAAACAGAAAACAGAAAACAGAAAACAGAAAACAGAAAACAGAAAACAGAAAACAGAAAACTCAAAACTCAAAACCGCAGCGGCGGCCGCTCAAAACCCTAAACTCCCCCAACAAAAAACCCCGGTAACACCGGGGCCTTTCTGCCTAACCATTAAACATTTCAACTAAACACTAAAGCCGGTCGGCCTCTTGCTAGTAAAGAGACGAGACCCGGCTTTATACTTACTCTTATACGCTAAGCTAAAATTTCCCGGATTTCAGGACGGTACAGGATACCATACTAGATTACCACGTTGACAATCCGCTTCGGTACCACCACCACTTTCTTGGGGGTTTTGCCTTCCAGCCACTTCAGTACCGTTTCATTGGCCAGTACTTCGGCTTCAATGTCTTTCGGCTGAGCGTCAGCGGCAAAGGTTAGCGTGGCCCGTACTTTTCCGTTGATCTGGATCGGATAATCGAAGGAGTTTTCGACCAGATACGCCGGGTTGAATACGGGGAATGGCTGCTTGGTTACAGTACCGGGTTCGTTACCCAGAGCTACCCATAATTCTTCGCAAATGTGCGGAGCAAAGGGAGCCAGAATTCGAACAAAATCGCTCAGAATGGCCTTCTTGTTACATTTCAGCGTAGTCAACTCGTTGGCCAGTACCATGAAAGCCGGTACGGACGTGTTGAAGGACAGGACTTCAATGTCCTCGCCTACTTTTTTGATTGCCTTATGCAGAGCTTTCAGTTCTTCGGGCGTGGGTTGCTGATCCGTGACCAGGTATTTACCCGTCTGATCTTCGTAGAACAACCGCCAGAGTTTCCGCAGGAAATTGAACGTTCCGCTGATGCCATTAGTATTCCAGGGTTTGGAATCCGTCAGTGGCCCAAGGAACATTTCGTACAGGCGTAAAGTATCGGCTCCGTATTTTTCTACTACATCATCAGGATTCACGACGTTGAATTTGGACTTGGACATTTTCTCCACTTCCCAGCCGCAAACGAACTTATCGCCATCCATGATGAACAGGGCATCTTCGGGAACGTCCGTACGCGAAGCCCGGAATTTCTCTACGTCCAGTACGTCCTGCTCTACGATGTTCACGTCCACGTGTAGCGGGGTGACGTCGTATTTATCTTTCAATTCAAAGCTCACGAACGTTACCGGATGCGATTCTTTCACGCGGTATATAAAGTTCGAACGGCCCTGAATCATCCCCTGGTTGACCAGTTTTTTGGCAAACTCTTCTTCGGGAGCAATACCGATGTCTTTCAGGAATTTATTCCAGAAACGTGAGTACAGCAAGTGACCCGTCGCGTGTTCCGATCCGCCCACATACAGATCAATGTTCTGCCAGTAGTCAATGGCTTCTTTCGAGGCCAGTTCGTTTCCGTTTTTCGGATCCATATACCGGAACCAGTACCACGACGAACCCGCCCAACCCGGCATCGTACTCAGCTCGTACTCATACTCGCCTTTGTATTTCCAGTCGGCAGCCCGGCCCAGCGGCGGCTCGCCCGTTTCAGTCGGCAGGTATTTGTCAACGGCGGGTAATTCCAGCGGCAGATCGCTTTCGTCGATCAGATACGGTAAGCCATTTTTGAAGTACACCGGTACGGGTTCGCCCCAGTACCGCTGGCGACTGAATACGGCATCCCGCATCCGGTAGTTGACTTTCCCTTTGCCAAGGCCACGTTCTTCCAGCCAGTTCGTCAGCGTTTGTGTCGCTTCCTTGTACGTCATTCCGTTAATGATGCCGGAATTGATATACTGACCTTCTTTGGTAGCATCCGCCTGCTGATCGATGTCTTTCTGAGCATCCAGAATCGGTACGATGGGCAGATCGAAGTGTGTGGCAAAATTCCAGTCCCGCTGATCGCCGGAAGGCACGCCCATGACGGCACCCGTTCCGTAACCGGCCAGTACATAATCAGCCAGGTAGATGGGGACTTTTGCTTCGTTAAATGGATTGATGACGTAGCTACCCGTAAAGACGCCGGACACTTTCTTCACTTCCATCATCCGATCCAGCTCCGAGCGGCGTTTGGTGGCATCTACGTACGCATCCACGGCTTCTTTCTGCTCGGGCGTCGTCAGCGAAGGTACCAGTTCGTGTTCGGGAGCGATTACCATGAAACTCACGCCATAGATGGTATCCACCCGCGTCGTAAACACTTCAATTGTCTGTTCCTGACCATCCACCTGAAACTTCACGCTGGCTCCCTGCGAACGGCCAATCCAGTTGCGTTGCTGTTCTTTGATAGATTCTGACCAGTCGATCGTATCCAGACCATTTAATAAACGATCCGCGTAGGCCGTAATCCGCATCATCCACTGACGCATCAGTTTCTTTTCAACCGGAAAACCGCCACGTTCGGATACGCCGTCCTTCACCTCATCGTTAGCCAGAACGGTACCCAAACCCGGACACCAGTTCACGACGGCATCGGCCAGATACGTCAGACGATACTTCAGCGTAATTTCGTACTGCTCCTGTTCGCTTTTCGCCTGCCATTCTTCCGCTGTAAATACGGGTGCATCTTCGTCACAAACCGCATGTACGCCCTTCGATCCTTTCTGGGCGAAGGTTTCCGTAAGCGTCGCAATAGACAGAGCTTGGTCAGCGTCTTTGTCGTAATAGTGGTTGAACAACTGCATAAAAATCCACTGCGTCCATTTGTAGTAATCGGTATTGGACGTGCGAACTTCCCGGCTCCAGTCGAAGCTGAATCCGATGTTCTTCAATTGTTCAATATATCGGGTAATGTTTTGTTCGGTCGTAATAGCCGGGTGCTGTCCCGTCTGAATGGCGTACTGTTCGGCAGGCAGACCAAAACTGTCGAAACCCATCGGGTGCAGAACGTTGAATCCCTTCATCCGTTTGTACCGACTGAAAATGTCGCTGGCAATGTAGCCCAGCGGGTGTCCTACGTGCAGACCCGCTCCAGAAGGGTACGGAAACATATCCAGCACATAGTACTTGGGTAATTCAGACTGGTTTTCGACGCGGTAGGTCTGGTTTTTCTCCCAGAACTCCTGCCATTTCTTCTCAATATCGCGAAAAGCGTACTCCATTGGTCAGTGTTCAGTTTACGGTTTTCAGCTTCTGAAACCGGTTTCAAGCCGCGAAAGTACGGAAATTTGAGCAGAAGGTAAGGAAGCTTTACATACCTTCCGCTTCCGGATTACCTAAACTTAATCCTGGAGCGATTCCAGATATTTTAAAGCGGCCTTGATTTCGCTGTATGAAACGGCTTCGCCCAAGGCCAGTTTTATTTCACCTAACGACTGCTGGGGATGTTCCCGCACGTACTCAATGGTTGGCATCAATCGAGTTTTCGGGTATAGATCATACACATCCAACTCGCCCACACCCACGTAATGCAGCAGGTGTCCTTCGATAGTACCAACATTCAGACCGCGTTCCTCGGCAATCTCTTCCAGCGTTTTTCCGTCCTGAAACAGCTCGAAGCTGACGCGTTTGGTATCTACCTTTTCTTTCTTCAGAGGAATCTCAATGACTTCTTTTTCTACCCGATTTTCTTCGCAGTACTCCTGAATGATCTCAATGATTTCCGACCCAAATTCTTTGACTTTTGCCTTACCAATCCCTTTCACAGTTTCCAGTTCGGCCAGTGTGGTAGGCAGTACTTCCACTAATTCAACGAGTGATTTTTGGGGCAAAATGATGTATACCGGCACATCCCGTTCCGCCGCCTGACTGTCCCGCCAGGTCTTCAAGGCGTAGTACAGCTCGGGGTGAGCCATGTCTTTACTTGCTCTGGGGCTCGATTTACTACTGGTCGCGGCCGCTTTGGTTCGCACCTTGAAATCAATATCCGCATTGGCTTTCGCCCGCAGGTAATCGCTGGTCGTAAAGCCTTTCATGCCAGCCTGTAACGTCGCTCGCTTGATAGCCACGAGTCGCTGATAGTTTTCCAGAGCCTGCCCTGCTGATTTTTTTACTAACTGGTTGTCCGTTTCCACGTCCAGCGTCTCGGCGTCAAAAATGCTCTCAAATTTTTCCAGAAAGTACTGACAGCCTTTTTGTACGCGGCTCATCAAAGCCTCCTGTTCTTCCGGCAAGCCTCCCTGCTGAAAATACTGCGACAATTGCTGCTGAAATTTTCCGGAAACGCTATCAATCGCCTCTTCGGAAGCGGTTCGAATCCGTTGCAGGGCCTGACGAATGGCCGGATTGATCACCGTTTGATGGGTATCCAGCAATCGACTCAGATACTGACGGGTCGAGCGGATTTCCGAGAAGTTGAATAGTTCGTATAAAATCGTTTGCTGAAAGGCAATTTTGGCCTCCCTCAGTTGTTTCTCGTCGGGAATCTGCTGGCTAGCGGCCCGGTTATAGGCTGATACGAGTCCGTCCGTTTTGACGCTGCTCAGGGAAAGTGGGTTTCGCAGCACCATGCCTTCAAAACTTTTGCAGCGACTCAGGGCTACGTATACCTGTCCGTGGGCGAAGGAAAGATTGGCGTCGATAATGGCTTTCTCGAAGGTCAGGCCCTGACTTTTGTGAATTGTAATGGCCCAGGCCAGTTTTAGCGGCATCTGAGTGAAGCTGCCAATTACCTGCTCTTCAATTTCTTTCGTTTCTGCATTTAGAACGTACTTAACGTTCTGCCATTCCACGGGTTGTACCGGAATTTCGGCGTAATCTTCCTTGCACTTGACGTAAATGGTTTCGTCTTCGATGCGGGTAATTCGACCGATTTTCCCGTTATAAAACAGCTTGTCCCGTGAAGCATCGTTTTTAACGAACATCACCTGAGCGTTGATTTTCAGCGTCAGTTCTGGTTCGGTAGGATAGGCATACGTCGGGAATTCATCCTTGATTGTAGCTTCAAACGTATATTTCTTGCCCTTTAGCTCATCTAATTTTACTTTGTTGATTTTCAGAGCCGTATCGTTATGGGTAGTCAGCGTAATGTACCCTTCGTCTTCCTTCGGTTTAAAATCCGGAATATGCCGCTGATTGAGGGCCTGCAAGGTTTCGGTACTCAACTGATTTTCCCGAATCTGATTCAGTAAGTCAATAAAAAAGGTATCCGACTGCCGGTAAATGTGCGTTAGTTCAATCCGGACGGGGTTACTTTCCTGCAAAGCCCGGCTACTGAAAAAATAGACCGAGTTATAATAGGGTTTTAGTAAGGCCCATTCTTCGTCTTTAATCACCGGTGAGAGCTGGTGCAAGTCGCCAATCATCAGCAACTGTACGCCGCCGAAGGGTAAGTCCCGATTCTTGTACCGCCGCAGTACGTCGTCGATTCCGTCGAGCGTATCGGCCCGCACCATACTGATTTCATCAATGACCAGTAAATCCAGGCTTTTGATGAGGTTGATTTTTTCCTTGCCGAAACGAAACTGCCGTTGCGTGGAGCCGTCGGGTACGTACGGACCAAAGGGTAGCTGAAAAAACGAGTGAATCGTAACGCCCCCGGCATTGATGGCCGCTACTCCCGTGGGAGCCACAATGGCCATTCGCTTTTGCAGGGTTTTCTTTAATCCGTGTAAAAAGGTAGTCTTTCCGGTACCGGCTTTTCCGGTCAGAAAAATGTTTTTATTGGTAAAATGGATGAACTCGGCTGCCAGTTGTAAGGGCGTATTGGATTCCATAATGCAGTGTAAGAAGCTCGGCAAAACTGAATAAAAAACACCTTCAGTCTTTTCAAAGACCAAAGGTACTGAGGGAACGGTAAAGGTGCTTGCCGCTTTTTTAACCGTTAGGGCAATGACAGGTACTCGATTCCACCCTCTACTCTTTCCACTTTGCTCAGCAGCTAGGCTGGATTCGAGTATCTATTACCCGGAAAGAACATTACTACCCCCTAACAACCAGCAACGATCAACTTAAAACTAACGAGCGATCGCCGACCGCCATCAATTCCCCAGAAACTCCTTTCTCTAACCCCGTCCAACCCCTGTAAGTTCTTCCGGTAAGTATGAGGCATCGTGATTTTCCGGGCCTGCGTCGCGAATGCATAGGAAAGACTAAAAGGATTCCATAACTTACAGATACTCTTCCAGTTACTCTTTGCTTTCGGTATGGTAAATCACTACGAACATGAGGACATTCGGGATTATCTGTTTTTTAGGGCTACTGGTAGTTGCCAATAGCTGGGCCAACTCGCTGCTGATTCCCATGGATGCCCAGCAGACCAATCATCTCAAAGCATACGGGCTGGCGTATCGGGAGCTGAAAGCGGATCGGGAGATAGACTGGCTCCTCAACTATCGGGGCGGTAGTTTTCTGATGCAGTATTCGAAAGAGCTGGATCTGGAATGTAAACTTCGCGGCGTTTCCTACGAAGTCATTTCCGACGCGGCGGTGACTACCCTACTCCAGTCGATCACGAATCCGAACGTGAATATGGACGTGGTAAAACTCTACAAAGCCGCCCGTATTGTCGTGTATAGTCCCATCAAAGTAAGTAAGGCGACCTTCGAAGATACCGATGCCGTATTGCTGGTGCTTAACTACGCCGAGATTCCCTACGAAGTGGTCTACGACGAGGAAATCCTGCGGGGTGACCTACACCTCTACGACTGGCTACACCTGCACCACGAAGACTTTACGGGACAATTTGGCCGAAATCGCCGCCGTATGAGTGCAGACGATATGCTGGCTCAGAAGAAGATTGCGGAGAAGTACCACTTTGCGAAAGTCTCGCAACTGAAGCTGGAAGTCGCCCGAAACATCAAGGAATTCTGTGCCGGTGGCGGCTATCTGTTTGCCATGTGCTCGGGTACCGAATCACTGGATGTGGCTCTGGCCGCCGAAGGACTCGATATTGTACCTTCCGTATTCGACGGTGACGGCATAGACCCCAAAGCTCAGGGAAAACTGGATTTCAGTAAGACCATTGCCTTCGATAATTTCGAACTGGAGCTTTCCGACGAAGATTACCCGGGAATGTCCTTTTCCAATATCAACGCTTCTTCGGGGTACGGCTGGGGGGATGATACGTATTTTTCGCTGTTCGATTTTTCGGCCAAGTGGGATGTGATTCCGTCCATGCTCGTGCAGAATCATGAAAGTACCATTCGTGAATTTTTCGGACAAACGAGTGCGTTCAACAAAGCTACAGTCAAGCCCAGTGTACTGGTTTTAGGACAGAGCAAATCTACGTACCGCTACCTCTACGGCGAGCTGGGCCGGGGCCAGTTCACGTTTTACAGCGGTCACGACCCAGAAGGTCAACGCGGTTTTCATCGAACCCCTACGGATTTGAACCTACACCCCAATTCACCGGGTTATCGACTGATTTTGAATAATGTACTCTTTCCTTCGGCTCGTAAGAAGAAACGGAAAACCTAAAAAGCAGGAATAGGATGGGGCATCCCATCCTATTCCTGCTTTTTATTGTTCATAAATCGATCCTAAACTTTTTAATACACCAAACCTGAATACAGGATAAATATTGTCAACCGTGTTGATAAACTCTCTACCCTTCTGCTGAGGAATAATAAAGGAAAGATCAATGGATAAACTTAGACCGTTTTTCACTTGCTTTGAACCAAACAGCCCTCTCAGTCCTACTTCCCAGAACCAGTAGCTTTTTTCTTTCCCGGCAAAGTTTGTTTCGAACGCTGAAATGTTATCTATAGCGGTAATCCAGTTTGTGTTAGCGTATATTCCTAAAGTTCTATCGACAATTACTACTTCAGCTCCACCCTTCGCGTGAATAAAGAAATTAGTAAAGTTATTACTTAATCCATTGGCTGTATCTGCCAATGCAAATTTCTTAGTTAGAAAATTAAGCTGACCCGTGATTCCGTAATTCAAATGCTTTTTTTCAGTAGGCCTTAATTTGTGATTGTACTGATATTGGCTCCCATAAGTACCTTTCAACTGAAATCCAAAAGGACTAACTTCAGGCAAGAAAAAGTTTTTCAGATTGTCCTGACCTAGTGAAGTAATGTTTGTAGTAAAAAGCCTACCTTCAACGGCTACATAATTCGAAGTACTTACTCTTTTAGAAAATGAAGCAAGTAAATTCATGTTCAAATTAAGCTGTCTCATATCTCCAAGGGGGGATATTAAAGAAGGCAATGCACCAACCTGAGTTTCTTCATCGATAATCTTTTTCTTATTGTACATTGTATATAGTAACGTATCAACCTTCCTCTGAAGACTATCTTTGAACAGGTTTAATTTATTGAATCTGATAACTATATCATTTAATTTTTTGTCATAAACAATATACTTTTTCTCAGCCTCCGCATAGGTTTTGTTATAAGCAGCAAGCCGATTCCTGAGCATTGTATCTTTTGTATCAATTTTTTCTATTAACTCTACTATTTGGGGAGAGTACTTTGTGGAATCCAGGATTACAGCCTCTATATACTCCGTACTGGCAGTAAAGTTTTCTACATTGTCAAGGCCCTTTTTAAGGGTTTCAAATCCTCTATTAACGGCTTGAAGTTTAGCATAATTATCAGCGACTGATTCGATGACTCCCTTCTTCATATCTATTGTGTAGGTAGTATCGAATAAACTGGTAACTCGGTCTAGTTTGGCAAGCCAGGTATCTACGGCTACTGTAGCATTTTCTATCTTAGTATTGACCAACTCTATTCGGTTCGGCAATAAGATCAAAGTATTTTTAAGCTTTATTACTTTTGGATAGCTAGTCATTAATTCTTTATACAAGTCTGTTTTATTTTTTTGTAAATTTCTTTCAATTTGTAGCTTCTCCTGTAAAAACTTAATTAATGTATCTTTTCTATTTTTTTCAACAAATTTATCAATTTCATTAATTTTTTTTTGCCTTTTATCTAATTCTAATCGTAATGAATCTAAATTTCTTAATAAAGGATCTCTATTAATTCTATTATCAGAAAAAAAAGTTCGCTCTTTATCTTGATATGGCTGATAAGGCTTTATATTTTTTACTGTGTCAACTGGCAATTTAATAATTTTTTCATTTGCATCATTTTCTTTATTTGTACTTCGCATCAAGATAAAGGGATCTTGTGCATAAGCTGATACAAACCTAGCAAGTAGGAACACTACAATTAGTAGACTTTTTTTCATAACAAAGATTGGTTTTGGATTTGAATTAACCAAAAGTACTCCGTGCTCTAAACCTGACAAATACCTATAAATGGCCAAATCCTTAATCCTTCTAATGGTTCAGTTCATTATATATATTAACAGCAGTTCAATCTTTTTACCTCAAGCACCCTTAAAGTGCATTTAAGTCAAAATAATATTTTTACTCTACTTAATATATAGATTAAATTAATATCCATATCTTTGTCGCGTTCCTTCGTACTCCAATGGTTCTGTAATCATGACCTATCACTCTATCCTTTTTGCGGCTTCGAGCCTTCTACTGGCTTCGTTCCGCCCCATTTCCGACGATCCGGCTTATAAAACCCGGCTGGAAGAATGGCATCAGAAACGCGTCGCTTCGTTGAAACGCGAAGATGGCTGGCTGAATCTAGCGGGCTTATTCTGGCTCAAAGAAGGAGCAAATACGGTAGGCAGTGCTTCGGATAATAAGGTAGTATTTCCCGGAGGTGCCGCCCATTTGGGTACCTTTAAATTACAAAACGATGTCGTACAGTTTACGCCAACTGCCGATGCCGTGGTGACGGTAGACGGACAAAAAGCAACAGATACGCAGACCATTTTTACTGCCCATACCAAGCCCAATATCGTACAACACGAGTCCTTAAAATGGGTAGTAATCAAACGCGGTGACCAATACGGCATTCGCTTGCGTGATCTGGAAAGCGAACAGTTAAAAAACTTCCACGGCATCGAACGCTTTGCTGTCAACGAAAAATACCGGGTTACGGCTCGTCTGGAAAAACCCAGTACGCCCAAAACTGTAGCCATTACGAATGTTCTGGGTCAAACCTCCGATCAGCCGCTGGCGGGTACGCTAGTGTTTGAACTTGAAGGAAAAACCTACCGCCTCGACGCTACGGGTGAAGACAAGCTTTTCATCGTATTTGGGGACGAAACGAACAAAAAGGACACGTACGGAGCGGGTCGCTTCTTATACGCCGAACAGCCAAGTGCCGATGGGACGACGGTACTGGATTTCAATCAGGCCATCAATCCGCCCTGTGCTTTTACGCCTTACGCTACCTGCCCGTTGCCGCCCAAACAAAACAAACTAGCGGTTCGAATTCCAGCAGGTGAAAAGCGATTCGGCGACCACTGATTTTTCCTTAACCAAAACTTGATGTAACCGAAAAAGCCTGGCCCTAGGATCAGGCTTTTGTTTTGACTATCAGCAGATTAATCTACTGGAGAAGGTAGTTTCTCGGAAGAACCCAGACTTTTCAGTCGATACGTCCAGGCAATAAATACGTTATTTTTTCCGGCCTGGGCACTGGGTTTGAATACGCCCTGCTCAAAGGAAGCCGGACTGTAATTGGTCTGATTTACCCAACCCACCTGAACGGTCCAGTGTTTCGTAATCTGGTAGCCGAGTCCCGCAAAAAGACGGTTCCGCTCGAACGTAGGTCCTTTGGGATTCAGGAAGATTTCATCAAATATGGAAATGAAATACGTTTTCTCCTTGATACTCTTATTGTTGAGAGGAATGAACATATTCAGTCGATAGCGAATCCGGTTTCGGTACGGATGCGTACCATCCCGAAAGGTAAACCAGCGTTGTTCCACCCGGTACCGATGTTCAAAACGCAGCCGATCGAGGTATTGATTGATGACCAGTTGTTCCCACATCCGCCCTTCCGTATTCAACGGTCCCGCCGATAAATCCTGAAAATCATAAGTTGCGTATCGTCCGCCCGCCATGCCTACGGTGAAATTTTTGTTGATGTCGTACGTAACGCCCCCCTTCAATTCCGAGTAGAAGAACTCCTGAAATACACTGTTACTACGAGCCTGCACTTCCGCAAAGCCACCCCATTTTTTTTCTCCGCCGGGTAGTACCACGGTACCGATAAACCAGCTTCCCCAGGGAGCAGCGGGTGTTAAAGAGGTTTGGGCATAGGCCGTGGTGCCCAGCAACAGGCAGGCCCAAAACTTGAAAGATACGCGTAGCTTAGTCACGGAAAAGAATTAGAATCCCGCAAAAGTACGTTGTATGATCAAATCGTGATTTTGCGGATTACATTCTTAACAATTCCATAACATAGCTAGTCAACGGGTAAGGCCGTAGTAACCTTGATCTCAGCCATTACGAATACACTTTGCGGACCGCCAATGTGGGCCAGGGCCGCCAGTTGTTCGACTACGAAGCGGCGGTAATCATCCATATCTTTCACGATCACTTTCAATAGATAGTCATACGGTCCGGCGATGTTATAACACTCCATCACCTCGGGCAGACTACCAATTTTCGCTTCAAACTCCTGAATAAAGGCCTGCGTGTGTTCCTTTAGCGAAACCTGACAAAAGGCAATCAGGCTACGTCCCATTTTGCGACGATCCACCAACGCGACATATCCTTTTAAATAACCCTCACGTTCGAGGCGTTTGACCCGTTCGTGTACGGGTGTCAATGAAAGCCCTACTTCCTGAGCCAGTTCTTTATTAGAAATGAAAGCATTGGTTTGTAAGAGCGACAGAATACGGCGGTCAATGGGGTCGAGTTGATCCATAGATTATTTTTCTAGTTAGCAGGCAAAAATCATAAACGAACAGAGTGTTTCTTTTATAAAAAGAGCACTTACTAGATTTGTTTTCTAATTCCAACCCTAAAATCACAACATATTCACTAAATACCGAACTTTGTAGACAGAAATTTGATAGCACTGATTAATTATGGCATCTAAAGAAACACTAGCTATCCGGGCTCAGGCGGAACGTTCACACAACCGCGAGCACTCGGTTCCCTTATACTTAACGTCCAGTTTTACCTTCGACGACGCCGAAATGGGTCGGGCCATGTTTGCCGATGAGATTGCGGGCAACGTGTATTCCCGGTACTCCAACCCCAACGTGGACGAGTTTATCCGTAAGGTTTGTTTGCTGGAAGGCGGCGAAGAAGGGATCGCCTTTGCCTCGGGTATGGCGGCCATTTTCGCCACGTTCGCCGGAAGCTTACAGGCGGGAGATCACGTAGTTGCTTCAAAAGCCCTGTTTGGTTCCGCCATTCAGATTCTGAACAAGATCATGCCGAAGTGGGGCGTAACGACTACGTTCGTTGAGGGTCATGATCTTTCCCAATGGGAAGCGGCTACCCAGGAAAACACAAAATTCTATTTCTGTGAAAGTCCATCCAACCCAGGTTTAGAGCTGACCGATTTACGGGCCCTGTCAGCCATTGCCAAACGGCATCAGGTCGTGCTGGCCGTTGACAACTGCTTTGCCACGCCGGTCATTCAAAATCCGATTGAACTCGGGGCCGATCTGGTGATGCACTCGGCTACGAAATATATGGATGGCCAGGGTCGCGTGCTGGGGGGGATTCTGGTCGGCCGGAAAGACCTGATCGAGCCGATTCGTTTCTTCGCCCGTCATACGGGTCCGGCTTTATCGCCGTTCAACGCCTGGGTACTGTCGAAGAGTCTGGAAACGCTATTTGTCCGGATGAGAGCTCATAGTGAAAATGCTCTGGCATTGGCTCGAACCCTGGAAGGCCATGCGGCTTTACAGGCAGTTCATTATCCCTTCCTGGAAAGTCATCCGCAGTATGAACTGGCCAAACAGCAGATGAAATACGGCGGAGCGATCCTGACGCTGGAAGTAAAAGGCGGGTTTGAGGCGGTCAATGCGTTGACGCAGCACCTCGAAATTGCCTCGATCTCTCCGAACTTAGGTGATACGCGTACCATCCTGACTCATCCCGCGAGTACAACGCATTCCAAATTAAGTAAAGAAGAGCGGGCCGAAGTAGGCATTACCGATGGTCTCGTACGGATTGCGGTAGGTCTGGAAAATATTGACGATCTGATTGAAGATTTTCAGCAGGCTTTAGCCAAAGTAGCGACTTCCCAGGAAGCCGCTACGGTTTAAGAGCGAATTAAAAGTTTGATTGGGTTTATGCAAAAAGCGGCAGAGAGTTTTCTCTGCCGCTTTTTTGATTACCTCGGTCCTCTGGAACGGGGACCACCGCCCCGGTTTCCATTATTGGGTTTTGCCCGGAATGAATTATGATTTCGGAACGAATCATTTCTTCGATACGAATTATTCCGGCGATAGATATCATTTCTCCGATTGTTATACTGCCGATGACGGTATACCCGCGGCGGTGGCGTTACATAAACCCGAGGCCGGGCATAGTAGGGACGATAGCCGTAGGCGGGTCCGTAGTATCCACCGTAACTAGGTCCGTAACCTCCGTACCCATCGGAGTAAACGCGTGAGGAACACCCGGTGAGCATACTGCCCAGGGCGACCAACGTTATAATCAATAGTTTTTTCATGGCTTCTGGCGTTTCTTCTCTGATCTAATTACGTAAGCTACGTTTAAAACAGCCTTGTATTCAGCTGTTAAAAAGAGTTAATCCACGAGGTACAGCTTTTTTAAGGGATTCCGTAACCAACCCTACTGAACATGGCTGCACCCTTGCCCAAAGTGACGGAGTCACTAAAAAAACTGTTAGACTACGCGGAGGACATCCGTCAGCATCACCCGGACGTCTGGAAAAAAGGCGGTAATATCCAGGGTAATGATAGCTATGATACACTAAAAAAAATCGTTCAACGGGGTCACTTTGAAGAGGGTGATGCCGAGTTTATAAAAACCTGGAAGGCCTGGAAGGCTCGTCATATGAACCATACCAACATTGAAGGAATGGTGGCCAGTTTGAAATGGCTGGCTGTTCCTGAAGTAGGTTTACGGGAAATGAAAAAGGTGATTAAGACTGAAACTGATAAGTCTAACTAGATTACTATCCATCCTATTCCGATTTTTAAATAGACCAACAACCAATCCTTGTACCCATGAAACGTTTAGAAAATCAGGTAGCCGTCATTACGAATGGCACGCAAAGTGCAGCCACCACGCTGGCCGAAATTCTCCGCAACGAAGGAGCTAAAGTATTATTGGTAGACGAAGACAAAGAAGCTCTGCAAGAAGCCATGCATCGACTGGGCGTTGGCAGTGGGGATGATCTGGGTTATACGATAGGTTCCGGTGAATCAGGTCCCTCAGCGTATGCCCAACAAGCCATCGAGCGTTTTGGCAAAGTGGATTTGTTCATTGCGTTATCGTCGCTTTCCTAAGATACAGCAACCTTTCTTTACATTTTTGATTTTCAGCTTCGCCCCGATTTGTAACCCTTATGGTCAGATCGGGGCGAATGTTGTTCATAAGTGAAGGCCCTTCGTTTAATCTCGCGTCACTAACGCGAAACCATCTCCGCCCCGATCATTCCCTAACGATTTTACATCGGGGCGAGCCCAGTCCAAAAACTTTTCAACAATTTTTCCCAATCACTTGTACGGCATGTTTTCATCATGCACTTTTGTATTAATTATAATTAGTCTAAATAAATATTAACTCAATTACCTCACCAATCATTTCATTGATTCAGCTTATGAAAAGAATCTGTTTTCAAACGAATTTGAATTCTCCCCTGGGAATTCAGGCGGTGAAAGAAAGTCTGGGTCAACTGGGTATCACCCGATTTAGCATTGACTTTCTGACGCAGTCACTGGAGGTATTCAGTGAATGGATTGCTCCCGAGCGAATTATAGAAGCCTTGAAGCGTACAGGCGTCACCTGTAAACTCCGGCATATAAAAACGCCTTCCCTGGCTGATTGAATTCGATCCTTTTCTCCGATTTAACTCCGGTACTCATGCACCAATCTCATTGTTTCCGTACCCTCACGCAACAGGAAAATGGCTACATCGGCTACTGCGAAGGTTGCCAGACGTACAACCTGGCTTTCAATAATATCTTACTGATTTTCAACGCCGAAGATTTCCAGTATTTTTTGGAAATGCTCCAGGAGCGGTGCAACATGAGCTACTTTTCCACCTCGCACGGCAAAGAAATTATCATGCGGTCGCCGGTATTGAATCTGAATATTCTGCTCGCTGAATCGGAGCTGGAAGAACTCATTAACATGATGCAGGAAGTGAATCTGATTGTGGAAGCTCATAAAATTCTGTATACCAGTTCGCTTGAATAACTAATTCTCATGAGTATTTCCCGTATCCGTATTCTGATTTTCTGGGTGTTGACCACCGTGTGCATGATCCTGCACTTCAATTTTCATGTAGGCGATTTGTTCTACGGCATCAACATCGTTCGCGAAGGGGCCAATGGACAGAAACCCATGTCGCTGGTCATCATCCGATTCATTTTTGAATTATTTCCGCTCATCTGGGCGGTTGCTCTGCTCTATCTTCAATCGATCGAGTGGCGGAGGGTAAACTTCTTCCTCAGCATTCCGTTTACGCTGGCTCACCTGAGTCATGTCGTCGGCGAACTGAAGGAAGGAGACCCTTCGCAACTTTTATTATTAACCTTCGTCCTGCTGATGAGTATCCTGCTGACGATTGAATCCTGGAAGTGGCTTAAAACCCCTGATTACCAATTTACGAACCAGCAAAAATCGAAACCCGTATTCGAATGAAACGCTTTATCTTCACCTTAACCCTGGGTAGTCTGCTTAGTACTGCCTTTGCTCAGAAATCAGCTGATATTCAGGCGATCAAAGGTCAGTGCGGCTGTCACGCCATCACTTTTAAATACGCTGAAACGTTCTCTCCCAACCGCGAATACAAATTCAAGGACCGAAAAGAAATGGGTGCGTTAGAGTACGTATTCGTGGACGAAGAAACGCCCAATAAATTAGTACTGATGCACCTGCTGGTCATCAACGATAGTACCATCATTAAACATTGGCGGGAAGACTGGAAATTCCAGAATACGGATCTGCTGGCGTACGAACAGGACGCGGAGTGGAAATACAAAGCCCTGACCGCCCCGCAGGCCAAGGGCCAGTGGACGCAACAGGTTTTTGAAGTAGACGATAGCCCCCGCTACGAAGGTTCGGCTACCTGGTTTCACGCCGATGGCCGCCATGTCTGGGACAATACCACCGACGCTCCCCTGCCCCGCCGCGAGTACACGACCCGCAACGACTACAATGTGATGCGTCGCGGCAATCGCATCGTTATCACGGATTACGGCTACCTGCACGATCAGGACAATGCCAAAGTCCTGCGTACCCCCGATGGCGAGAAAATCATTGCCTACGAAAAAGGCATCAATGATTACCACCGCGTTAAAGAAGCGGCTTGTAACTCAGCGAAAGACTGGTGGACGAAACACCGGACGTTCTGGGTGGATGTCCGGAATGTCTGGGGTGATCTGATTGCTCAGAAAAAAGGTATTCAACTGGAAAAGAAAATTGACGGCAAGAGTCTAAATCAATCACTGGATGACCTTTCTGCGGCGTATCTGAAAGCTCCCAAAGCGACAGCGGCTAATAAGGCCGAAATCAAAGCTACGATCCAGAAGTTTCTGAAAAATAAGGAGTTAGTAGGTATGAAGTAATGAACCTATGATCTTTAACAAAAAAGCTCGTCCGTATGACACGGACGAGCTTTTTTGTTAGTTGGTTAAGGCCTTGTTTCGATCAATTAAAGCCGTTAATCGCTGTACCGAAGCCGCCGACCGCATGCCATCCACCGGGGTATGTACCACATAGTCAAGCAATCGGTCGAGCGTGGTTGTTGCCACGTGCATACGCGTGTCGGATGAGCCGTAGTAGATGAATACCGTGCCGTCGTCGTCCAGAATCCAGCCGTTGGAAAAGACTACGTTTGATACATCGCCGATCCGTTCTTCCCCTTCGGGTGCCAGTACGTAACCCGCCGGCTTGTAAATCACTTTTGTCAGATCCTGTAAGTCCGTCATGAACATATACAGCACGTATCGCAAACCAGCCGCCGTATTTCGTACCCCATGAGCCAGATGAAGCCAGCCTAGTGACGTTTTCAGCGGAGCCGGTCCCTGCCCGTTTTTGACTTCGTATACGGTATGATAGTCTTTCGGATCGATCACCGTTTCCTGGGTAATGATGGCTTTTTCCATCGAATCCGCCAGACCCAGAGCAATCCCTCCGCCCGTACCCGCCTGAATGAATCCATCCTGCGGCCGAGTGTAAAACGCGTATTTACCTTCCACCCATTCGGGATGTACTACCACGTTGCGTTGCTGCGGCGAGGGCGTTTGCAGATCGGGTAATCGCTCCCAGGTTTTCAGGTCACGGGTCCGGGCGATGCCGCACTGGGCAATAGCCGCCGATTCATCGCCGGGTTGGGCGTTCGGGTCTTTGCGTTCGGTACAGAACAGGCCATAAATCCAGCCGTCTTCGTGCTGTACTACCCGCATGTCGTACACATTGACGTCCGGTTCATCGGTTTCGGGCATGGTAATGGGATACTCCCAGAACTGAAACTGATCGATTCCGTTGGGGCTTTCAGCTACGGCAAAAAACGATTTTCGATCCAGTCCTTCCACTCGCAGAATCAGTAGATACTTGTCTTCTATTTTGATGGCCCCGGCATTGAAGGTGGCATTGATTCCAAACCGCTCCATCAGAAACGGATTGGTTTCGGGATTCAGATCATACCGCCAGAAAAGCGGCGTATGGGCGGCCGTTACGATGGCATATTGATAGCGGTCGAACAGACCATTCCCCAGATCTGCCTGTACGTTGGGACGTCTGAGCAGTCTATCGTGGGCTTCCTGCAACTGAGCAAGCCGTTCATGAAAAGTCATTTAAGGTTTTAGTTAAACGGTGAGCGGAAGCTGGCGATGCAGGTTCTTCCGTCGGTAAGCGATCCCACCAGGTTTTCTTCAAAATCACTACACAAAGGCCCAATACACCCAGGGTTATCGTTAGCTCAACGTTCATTTTCAAAATCAGATACATGGGCACCAGCGTCAGTCCACACTGAGCGATGATCCCGATGATGACATTAAAGGCGTCTCGTCCAAACGCTTGGTTGGGCCGAAAATCGGGATCTTCGGCCTGTACCTGATCTTGAATCGGCTTCCAGAAACCCCAGGGACGTACGGTCCGGTAAAAGGTAGTCAGCGTTTGCCGATCCGTCGGCGGCGTCACCAGCGAACCAATGATACACCCCGCCAGCGAGAGCAGAAACAGCAGCGGGAAATAATACAGACTCAGCGTTTCGCGGAAGACGTAAGGGAAAATCAGGGCCGGAACGATTCCCGCCAGCATACCCCAGAAAAAGCCATTGGCATTAAATCGCCACCAGTGCCACTTTAATACATTGGCCGCGACGTAACCGCCGTACAAAGCCGAGACGATCCATTGCAGAATGCTGTTAACATCTTTAGCAAACAGTCCCATCAGAATACCGATACTGGCTACTACCAGTCCTGAGAAGTAATTCATCCGGGAAATGCGGCTATTGCTGGCTCCGGGATTGATGTATTTCAGGTAAATGTCATTCACTACGTAGGCCTGAGCGGCATTGAGCGTACCCGCAAAGGTGCCCATAAACGCCGCCAGTAAGCCAGCCAGCAGCAGGCCCATCAGCCCGGCAGGTACGAACTGCAAAATGGACGCGGGCAGGATTTTCTCGAAATCAATGCCCCGCGATGTATGCAAGCCTAGCTGATCGAAATGCAACAGAGCCAGTACCGTCAAACCCATCACCATTGCGTACCGCACGGGCAGCAGCACGATGGAGACAATCCCACTCATCTTGGCGGCTTCCTGGGGTGATTTGGTCGATAGAATTTTCTGCATGTCGTAATTCGGAGCGGGTCCGGCCAGACTTGCCAGTATTCCTTTAAAGGTCATCATCATGAAGAAGATTCCGAACAGGGAAAAACCATCCGACTTGATTTTGGTATTCACCTCATCCAGAATCCCCGACCAGTTCAGATCATCAAGTTTCCAACCGAAAAAGGGCGTATACCAGCCCTGCGGTACTTCCAGCGTTCTACTGGAAAGCTCCTGCATGGCAATGACGGCAATCACGAAAGCCGAAATCGTCATGATCCCGTACTTCAGTACGTCGCCAATCACGATGCTCGTCATACCACCCAAAATGGCGTAAAATACGGCAAAGGCAGTAAAGATGATGCCGTAGAAAGGCCCCACGTATTCCGGAGCGATGCGGAACGGCAGGTACGGAGCCATGCTTTCAAAGGGAATAAAAATTTCCATGAATTTGCCCAGACCCACGAAACCATACGCCAGAAATCCCAGGCAACTCAACAGGGCAAACACGACGACGATGGTATGCGAGGCCGTTACCCCCGGCCCCTTGCCAAACCGTGTTCCGATCCATTCGGCTCCAGTGGTCACGTTCGAACGGCGTAGCCAGACCGACAGGTACATCATCATAAATACCTGATTGAATACGGGCCAGAGCCAAGGAATCCAGAGGCTTTTCAGTCCGTACACGAAGGCCAGGGAGACCATCCACATGGTACCGGAAATGTCAAACATGTCCGAGGCGTTCGACAGCCCCAGCATATACCACGGCAGGGTTTTGCCGCCCAGCAGATACGCTTCCTTGTTGCGGGAAGCCCGTTTTTTGAGGACTAAACCCAGCACAATGACCGCCACCAGATAAATGATGATGATACAAAAGTCCAGTAGGGATAATTTCATGATTGCTCCGTTGCTAGCTAACCAACTCAGTATACGTTAGGCAAGTTCCGGAGAGTCATGCATGAGCCGAATACTTAGCGGTAGAGTTGGGCAGCCGCCGTTTTCTTTTGGAGGTAAACGTCCGATTGCTGGGAAAATTTCTTAAAATCTTCCGCAGTGGCTTGTCCGGCGTAGGGAGCGTAAAAGTGTCCCGGATTGCCATTTCGCCAAACCAGCACGTAAGATAAACCCGCGTTTTTGATAATCGGTGCCAGTACCTGCGTCCACCAGTTCGGCTGGGGCAGTTTTTCGAGGCCGGTTTCGGTGATGGCGTAGACCTTTTTCTTTTCCTGCCCCACCTCTTTCAGAATTTCCACCATTTGACGCGTATTCGCCACAAAATGGTCAGGCTGACCGGGTTGCGGACGGTGGTAAATGTCAAAACCAACGATGTCGATATACGCATCGCCGGGATAGCGTTCGAGGTATTCTTCTTTCGTTGGAAAACGGTCGGTCGAATACGCATAGAGTACGTTATGAACGTCCTTTTTATCGCGTAAATACTCGACCGTATATCGCCACAATTGCACGTATTCGGCCACCGTAGCGTGGTCTTTCCCCCACCAGAACCAGCTACCCGTATGCTCGTGGAAGGGTCGGAAGATGACCGGAATGGCTTCGCCTTTGGGGCCTTTCAGACTTTTGAAATAAGCCGCGACCCGATCCAGCCAGGCATCGTACCGTTGCCGGGCCTGCGAATCGCTGAAGAGTGTACGAATGGTGAAATCTGCTTTGTCCCAGCTGGTTTTCGTGGGGTTGGTCGGGTTGTTTAGGTGCCAGCTAAAGGTGTTGACACCGCCCTGAGCGTAGACCTGCTCCACAAATTTCCGCTGACTTTCGAAGGGAATCCCGTCGATTTCGTGGGTGCTATCGAATTCAATCCGTCCCAGATCCCAGCCGAATACGGCGGGGTACTCGCCCACGACTTCCTTTACATCCGAACGACCGGCTTCAGCCCGCCAGTTCACGCCATACCCCAAATCGTCCTGATGGCCGAACATGGTTCCTTTTTTTGCCAGCTTCTGCAAATTGGCATACAGATTCCGGGTTTCTTTCGTGGCTTTTTTATCAATGGGGGCGGTCTGAGCACCGAGGCTTCCCGCGTATAAAGTCAAACAAACCAGAGCCGTACGCAACATCATTTTTTTTGTTTAAAGATAAAACAAAGGCTTCTACCCGATTCGAATAGAAGCCTTTGTTTGGTTATTGATTGTTAGTTGCTGGACTAGTACTAGCGTTCGTTGATGGGCTATTCGGATCTGATTAGTAGTTTACAAACAATCGATCTTATGTACCTATCAGTTTAAGAACTATCAACCAACAACTAAAAACCAACAACCCAATTAATACGCCGGATTTTGTTCCAGACCCCAGGACTGTACTTCGTTCGCCGGAATGGGCAGTACAGGGATGGAATTGACCGAACCTTTAATACTATGACTCATGGCCGAAGAACGAATCGAAGCGGGTAGTGAGTTAAAGTACGTTCCCGTACGAACCTGATCCCAGAAGTGCAGGGCTTCCATACCCAGCTCCACGCGACGCTCGTGGTAAATGGCATCCAGCAGAGCCGTTCCCGTTACCGTAGCGGCGATCGGCGGCAGGGCCGAAGCGGGCGTATTGGCGGGTTCGTAGGTCATGGTATTCAGTTTCGAACCTTTGGGTAGCGTAGACTTACGAGCCCGGTCACGAATCTGATTCAGGATCGTCCGAGCTTCGCTTTCGTTGCCCAGGTGAGCAGCGGCTTCGGCTCGCATCAGCAATACATCCGCGTACCGCAACTTACGAATGTTTTGCGGCGACTGCGAAGGCTGCGTAGGCTTGATGATGGCCGCTTTCCGGTTCAGGAAACCCGTTGAGTTTTCGGAAGGGAAGTTGATCACCTGCTCGATACCCGTAACGATGTCGCCCGTTTTGTAGATCGTAGCGGCTTTACGGGGATCATTCGCTTCAAAGGCATTCACCAGACTTTGCGTCGGGTTATTGAAGCCCCAGCCCCAGGTATTCCGGTTGTTCTGAATCTGGTTGTTGTTCGTTCCGGAACGCTGGATACCCCAGGTCACGTTGGATTCGGCAAACTGAATTTCAAACAACGATTCCGCATTGTTTTCATTTTCACCTTCCTGAATCGCGGCGTAGTTGTCGGTCAACGCGTACTGACCCGATTTGGCAATTACATCGGTCAGATCGTACAACTCTTTCCAGGTATGTCCCCGGGGATTGTCGGTTCCCATCTGATACAGGATCGCACGGGCCAGGAATCCATTGGCAGCACCTTTGGTCGCACGACCCGCGTCTTCCGCCGCGTAGGCATTTTTCTCGGGTAACAGTTCAGCGGCTTTCTTGAAATCTGCCTCAATGAACGCATACGTTTCGCTGAGGGTAGACCGCTTGGTATTGCTGTAATCCGAAGGCTGTACGGGTTTCGTGAACAAAGGCAGTCCACCGTACAAACGCAGCATGTAGAAATAGCTGTAACCCCGAATGAAGTACGCCTCGCCCATCAACCGGTTTTTCAGCGTTGCATCGATGGGTGAATTTTCCAGGTTTTGCAGCAACAGGTTGGTCCGATAAATCGCCTGGAACATGTTTTGCCAAACGGCCTGAGCGATGGTGTTGGTACCCGTAGCCCGCCATTCTTTCAGCTCCTGTAAGGGAGGCATATCGCCCGGCGTACTGCCTTTTTCGGCGTCTTCCGAAAGTACATCCCCGAACATCCACTCGTAATTGTGGTTGACGTAGTTGCCCAGACCATCGTTTCCTTCGTCGTAAGCCAGTACGTCATAGGCCGCATTAACGGCCAGGATGGCATTATTGGGATCGGTATAAAAGTTCTGGTCCGTATCCTGGCCCAGCGGATTTTTATCCAGAAAATCGCTGCAGCTCTGCATGGTACCGCTGGTAGCCAGCAGCAAAGCCACGATGATATATTTGAATTTCATTTTTTTCAGTTTACTGTTATGAGTTTAGAGTTTAGGGTTTAGAGTTGATTTTGCATCCAACCCAAAACTCCGACTCTAAACCGTTTTGAAAATTGAGCGTTAGTTAGCTTGAGTTTAATGCTGATCTGTACATTTAACTCAAAACGCTAAACCCTAAACTCAAAACTCTCCTAGAAATTGAGCGTTAGCCCGGCACGCCAGGTTTGGGGTTGTGGATAGGTTCCCACGTCCACACCCACGGCCAGCGGGTTGTAGCTCCGGTTGTAACCATACTCACCGATTTCGGGATCCAGACCTTTGTAGCCCGTTACGGTCAGGAGGTTATCTACTGAAACGTAGGCCCGTACCGTTGACATTTTCCAGCGATCCGTTACCACTTTCGGAAGGGTGTATCCCAGCGTTACGTTACGCAGACGCAGGTAATCACCACTTTGTACGAACCGATCACTGAAGCGGTAGTTGGCATTGGCATCCTTCGCCGTCATGCGGGGTTCGTTGGTATTCGTGTTCTCAGGCGTCCAGCGGTTGAGGCGATCCGGAACGGAGTTCCAGGTACCCATTGAGCTACGGGTAAAGTAATCCAGTGCATTTACTACTTCTACGCCTTGTACACCCTGGAAGAATAAACGGAGATCAAAGTTTTTATAACCCAGCGTTGCGTTGAAACCGTAGCTGAATTTCGGCGTAGCACTACCTAAGTATACGCGGTCCTTGTCATTGATGATCCCATCACCGTTAGCATCTACGAAACGTACATCACCCGGTTTAGCGGTACTTTCACCCACAATGTTGTATTGCGTATTGTAAGCATTTGCTTCTTCCTGCGTTCTCAGGATGCCATCGGTTTTCAGCCCGTAGAAGTAAGCGATTTCGCGACCCACCGACGTACGGGTAATGTTACCCCAGTTACTGATGACGTTAGCCGATTCAATACCCGTACCTCCACCAAGCTGGTTACTTCATTTTTGATCTTCGTGAAGTTTACGCCTAAATCGTAACGGAACGCTCCGATTTCATTGCGATAGTTCAAGGCTAATTCGATCCCATTATTCCGCATGCTACCGGCATTGACATACGGAGGTCCTACGCCGATAAACACGGGTACAGGAACGCGTACAATCATGTCAGCCGTATTCTTGATGAAATAATCGGCCGTCAAACTCAGGCTATGATTGAAGAAATCCGCGTCGATACCAATGTTGGAGCTCGTCGTCGTTTCCCACTTCAGGTTCGGGTTGCTCGCCATCGTCGGAGCGAAACCTTCCACGATTTGGTCGCCGAACACGTAGCGGTTACCACCAGAAATCGTCGTTACGTACCCGTAGTTATTAGCCGAATTCTGGTTACCTACCTGACCCCATCCGGCCCGTACTTTCAGGTTGCTGATGGCTTTGATGTTAGCCATGAAGGGCTCATCCGTTACGTTCCAGCCGAAAGCAAAAGCCGGGAAAATACCCCAACGGTTCCCTTTCAGGAAGCGGGAAGAACCATCATACCGCAGCGTAGCCGTCAACATGTACTTCTCGTTGTAGCTATAGTTCGCCCGACCAAAGAACGACAACAGGGATTCATCCGAAGGTGGCGTAGTCGTCGGAATCACGTTCGGATTACGGCTGGAGGACAAATACCGCAGATCCGTATTGTTCGGCACATTATAGGCCGTCATACCGATGTTATCAAACGTGCTGCGTTGAGCTTCCGTACCAATCATACCCCCGACGTGGTGCTTACCAAAGTCATTATCGTAGGTCAGGTAAGTAGAAGATACCCACTGCGTCTGCTCACTCCGATACTCCGTCAACTGGCTGTTGGGACGTAATTCTTTGATGTCCAGGAAAAACTCGGGCAGGTACTGCTTGTTGTGAACGTTTTTGTAATTAACGCCGAATTGGGAACGCAGTTTGAAATGTTTCAGGAACGAAGCCTCTACGTATGCGTTGGCGTTCAGCAGACTTTCGTAGCCTTTGTTACCGGACATTTCATTCGCGGCACGAGCCGGGTTGTTTTCCTGCGAGACAATCGTACGACCCCAGTTATTCGTTTCCGGGTTCCAGGCGGGTGTAATGGGTTCCGCCCGCAGAGCCGTAGTCAGTACCCCCGAGAACAGGTCATTGTTGGTAAACGTTTTGTTCGTACGGGAAAACGCTCCGGAGATCCCACCCGTCAGCCAGTTGTTGAAGGTATAATCGTTGTTGAAACGCAGGAAATACTTGCGTAACGAAGAGTTTTTCACAATCCCGTCCTGACCGAAATACGTACCCGTCAGGCTGTAGCGTGATTTATCCGTACCACCCAGTACGTTCAGGCTGTAGTTCTGGATGGAACCCGTTTGCATTACTTCTTTCTGCCAGTCCGTACCCTGCATGTTGGTTTGAACGGCGTTGTTGAGCAGGCGATACTCGGCTCCATTCTGATCCAGCACTGTTCCGTCGTTGCGGTACGCTTCCAGACGAAGGGTTCCATATTCGGCGGCGTTCAGCATTTTCAGTTTGTTCCAGGCATTCTGTACCCCGGCGTAACCATCCAGCGTAAAGCGGGTTGGACCGGAACGACCACGTTTGGTCGTAATCAAAACCACCCCGTTGGCTCCGCGAGAACCGTAAATAGCCGTAGCCGAAGCATCTTTCAGGATTTCCATGGAAGCAATATCCGTAGGAGCCAGGAAGCTGATGTCGTTCGTCTGAAAACCGTCCACTACGTACAGGGGATCGGAGTTATTGATCGTACCAACCCCGCGAATCCGAATCCGGCTGGCCCCACCGGGTTCGCCCGAGTTAGCCGTTACGTCTACCCCGGCTACGCGGCCCTGAATGGCCTGCGTTACGTTGGGCGTGGCAATCTGCGTCAGTTGCTCCGACTTGATGGAAGCCACCGAACCCGTCAAATCACTTTTCCGGGCTGAACCGTACCCAATTACTACCACTTCATCAAGCGATTTGCTGTCGGATTGCAGTACAATCGTGTAGGTCGATTCGTTCGTAACCGGAATTTCCTGCGTCTGCATTCCCACGAAAGATACCACCAGCGTGGTAGCATTGGCGGGGATGCTCAGGGTAAAGCGTCCTTCAACATTGGTGTTGGTTCCAAGGGTGGTTCCCTTGATGGAAAGGCTTACGCCGGGGAGCAACTCCCCTTTCTCGTCAGCCACGGTACCGGAGATCGTCCGGTTTTGAGCAAATAAGGTTCCGAAGCACCCTAGAAGCATCAATCCTGAGAAGAAAAGATAAAACTTAAAACGATTCATAGAGTCAATTTTTTCGCAACAAAATTATGTTTCAATTTTATCATTGCACTAACACAATTTTATCATTTACTTGAACATATTTTCATTTTTATCAGTCATAAATTATCATTATATATCGATTAATTGCAATGATCGCCGAATAGTGCCACATTTTTCTTTGATTATTTAAACGGATTACCGAACAAAAAGTAACTTTGTACTAATACTATGTTATCAAAACTTTTGTTTATCGCTAAAACCTCTTTTACCTTTGCTTTATGAGTAATCTCTACCGCGAAATCACACCGCTTACCCAGCATGACTGCTTCACGCTGTTTGCCCGGGTTAAGTCTGATTTTGATTTCCCCCTGCACTATCACGAAGAATTTGAGCTGAATTTTATCGCCCGTGGACCCGGCATCAAGCGGATCATTGGGGATCATTCCGAAGTGATCGAAGATCTGGAGCTGGTACTAGTAGGCACTAATCTCCCCCACGGCTGGTTTCTGCACCAGTGCGAAAACAAGGAGATTCGGGAAATTACGATTCAGTTTCACCGCGATCTGTTCGACGAAAAATTCCTGCGTCGGAATCAGTTGACGTTTATCCGGATTTTGCTGGAGCGAGCGGCCAAAGGGGTACTGTTCTCGCGGGAAACGATTGAAGCGGTACGGCCCCGGCTGGAAGCCCTTACCCAGAAAAGCGGTTTTGATTCGGTACTCGACCTGATGTCGATTCTGCACGATTTGTCGATTTCCCGAAACATGCGTACCCTTTCCAATACCTCTTTCACGCACGATCCCTTTCATTATAATAGTCGGCGGATTGAAAAAGCCTTTGAGTACATGCGGGCCAACTACGATAAGAAAATCACCCTGGCCGATGTCGCTAAGGTTGCCAGTATGCCAGAAGTGTCGTTTAGTCGTTTTATCAAGAAAAGTACGGGCAAAACGTTTGTTGATAGTCTCAACGAAATTCGGCTGGGTCACGCCTCACGCATGCTCATCGATACCACACAGACCATCGCCGAAGTATCTTATAAATGCGGATTTAATAACTTATCGTACTTTAATCGGACATTCCTGAAGAAAAATGGCTGTACACCACGGGAATTTCGCAGTAACTATTCCGGTTCGCGGGTCTTTGTGTAAAATGCCACGCTTACTCTTTATTTTTACCTGAATCAATCCTCTAAACCAGGTATCATGCCAGCCTTCCTATCTATCGCTCAAAGGCTTTGGTTCTGATCGAAAACTTTTTAATTCATCATTTGTGGAACGTAGAATCGCATTAAAAAACATGGCCGCCGCGTTTGGCGGTCTGCTGAGTCTCCCCTCCTGGGCTCAGCACTGGACGCCCGAGACGGTGGCGGGTTCTCCCTTGCTTTCCGCTCTGGAAGAATCCACGCTGGCGGACCTGGCCGAAACCATTATTCCGGAAACGGATATTCCCGGAGCGAAAAGCCTGGGCGTTCCCGCTTACATTCAGAAGATCGTCAATGATTGTATGGATACGAAAGCTCAGGAAACGCTGAAAAACGGACTCTACACGGTCAGCGATCTGGCCCAGAAGAGTTCAGGTGGCAAAACGTTCTCGGGCATGGACACCAATCAGCGACTGAATTTTCTCAATCAGCTGAACGCCGGAGCCGATGAAGAAACCAAAGACTTTTTCAAACTGGTCAAAAGCCTGACCATTCGCGGCTTTACCACTTCGGAGTACTTCCAGACGAATATCAATCATTACCAACTCGTACCGGGCTTTTACCACGGTTGCGTCCCCGTTTCAACTGGCAAATAACGATCATGACTATACTGGAATCAACGGCAGCCAATCAATACGATGCAATCGTGGTTGGTTCGGGCATCAGCGGAGGCTGGGCCGCCAAAGAATTAACGAAACACGGGCTGCGAACGCTGGTACTGGAGCGGGGAAGGGACGTGAAACACGTAACCGATTACCCCACGGGCATGATGAGCCCCTGGGAGTTTGAGCACCGTACCCAGCTTCCCCTGGAAATTAAAGAAGCCAACCCGATCGTGAGCAAGTGTTACGCCTTTTACGAAGGCAGTACGCACTTTTTCGTGAAAGATGCTGAACATCCGTACGTACAGGAAAAGCCTTTCGACTGGATTCGCGGTTATCAGGTCGGTGGAAAATCCCTGTTATGGGCCCGCCAGACGCAGCGGTGGAGTGATTTCGATTTCGAAGGCCCCGCCCGCGATGGCTTCGCCGTTGACTGGCCCATCCGTTACGCGGATATTGCTCCCTGGTACAGTTACGTAGAAAAATTCGCCGGGATTTCCGGTAATAAAGACGGACTGCCCAACTTGCCCGACGGCGAGTTTCAGAAGCCCCACGAAATGAACTGCGTGGAAGATTATTTCCAAAAGCAGATTGCCAGCAAATACAAAGACCGGAACGTGATTCAGGGCCGTTGTGCTCACCTGACCGAACCGAAAGACATTCACTTCCAGCAGGGTCGGGCCCAGTGTCAGCACCGTACCATCTGCGAACGGGGTTGTCCCTTCGGTGGTTATTTCAGCAGTAACGCCTCAACGATTCCCTGGGCCGCCAAAACGGGTAAAATGACCCTACGGCCTCATTCCGTCGTCCACTCGATTATTTACGACGAGAAAAAAGGGAAAGCAACGGGCGTTCGGGTGATCGATGCGAATACCAAGAAAATGACGGAGTACTACGCCCGCATCATTTTCGTCAACGCAGCGGCTCTCAATACCAACCTCGTACTGCTGAACTCAACGTCGAACCGTTTCCCTAACGGATTGGGTAACGACAGCGGTGTGCTGGGCAAGTACGTGGCCTTCCACAACTACCGGGCTACGATTTCTGCCGAATACGATGGTTTCCTGGATATGAAAACCGAAGGTCGTCGTCCCAATAGTCCGTATATTCCGCGTTTCCGGAACGTGCATAAGCAGGAGACCAACTTCCTGCGGGGCTATGCCGCGGGCTTCAACGCCGGTCGGGGTACGTATACCAATCAGGACGGTATCGGTGCGGATCTCAAGAAAAACCTGATGAATCCCTCCTGGGGCGGCTGGCACGTAGGCTCCCACATGATGGGCGAAACCATCCCGAAAGAGAACAGTACGGTTCAGCTTGATCCGAATAAGAAAGATCCGTTTGGCATCCCGCAATTGGCCATCAACATGTTCTACGATGACAATGACGAGAAGATGATCAAGGATTTCCACGAGCAGTTCACCGAAATGTATACGGCGGCTGGTTTCAAGAACATCCGTACCCGTGATTCCAAGCAGGCTCCGGGACTGGATATTCACGAAATGGGCGGCGTTCGGATGGGTAAAGACCCTAAAACATCGATGCTCAACAAGTGGAATCAGCTACACGCCTGCAAGAACGTGTTCGTTACGGACGGGGCTTCGATGACTTCCACGTCGACGCAAAACCCTTCGCTGACGTACATGGCTCTGACAGCCCGTGCCGTCGACTACGCCGTGAAGGAAATGAAGAAGCAAAACCTGTAATTTCAGGATAGAAGTCTGATTTTGAGGTCTGGTACACATTGTATCAGACCTCTTTTGTTGGGCCCGCAGTCTACCTTTTTGGTAATAATTTCTTAATCCTTCCAGCCTCAAACCCGGTAGTAACGAATCCTATCTTTACTGGAAATATCCAGCGATATGATTTCCCTCATTACCACCTTCGCTTTCGCTCAGGCCTTGATTGGTTTGTACGTCTTACCCAAGCAGACCATCTTTAGCCGCCAGTATTTATACCTGAAAACCTTGATTGCCCTGATCAGTATTCACCTGGGCGTCAAACTGTTTCTGCTCTCGGTCCTGAACGACCCGTATCTGTTTGGCCGGCTCAACAGCTTCACGACCTTTTCCTACGGACCACTGCTGTATTTTCAGTATCTTCAGTTCAAAGGCAAAGTCCTTTCCCGAACGCATAAAGTCCTCCACCTCGTACCGTTTGTCTTCGCTTTTACGCTGTACGTTTCCTGTTTGATTGGGCAAATTCCCAGCAAAAATCCGGCTTTGTTTCAACAGATTTTCGAAGTATTTGTCTACCTGCTTATGGGCTCCGTCGCCAGCTATACGACCTGGTTGCTCTGGAAACTCGTACCGGATACGCAGCTACCCCGCCGCGAACGGAATCTGTTACTCCAGTGCAGTGCCTTTTTCATGAGTTCGGTTTTCATGGGCTACTGTACCTCTTTTTTCAATACCTGGCTGGGTACGCACTGGGACGCTCATTTTTTCCCCTACCTCGCGTTCGGGATCATTTGCTGGATTTGTCTGCGGTTTTTTCTGACGCAGAACTATACCCAGTCCAAACCAGCCGAAACCGCTCGTGAAACCTATGAGAAATCGGGCCTTTCGGACGCTCAACTACAAGCATACTTCGAAGCTCTGGAGCAGCTCATGCGACGGGAAAAACCCTTCCATAATCCCGATCTCTCGCTGGATGATTTAGCCCGATCCCTGAAAATCTCCCGGCAGCAATTGTCGCAGGTACTGAATCAAAAAGCCGAGAAGAATTTTTACGCCTATGTGAATGATTACCGCGTTCAGGAAATGATCGTTTTACTGAAAAACCATCCCGGTGAAAAAATTGCGGAGCTGGCTCATCAGGTCGGCTTCCAGTCGAAGACCACGCTGAATACCTATTTCAGGAAAGTGACCGGATATAGTCCCACGCAGTACCAGCAATTTCTGAGCAGTCCCATCTCGGAGCCGTCTAAAATTTAACAATTCGTTAAAATTCACAAACACCTAACTTCCAGTAGTTTACAAGAACGAAAAGTTCAGGCCGAACGGGGCGAACCTGCCCGTTCGGCCTGAACTTTTTTCTTTTCCCACGCCCCTAGTTTCGCTGCCGAAACACAATGACACCCCTATGCAATTGAAACGATTACTTTTTAGTCTGCTCCTCTGCCTGAGCGGAACCGTTGCGTTCGGTCAACATTCGGGCTCCGTAACGGGACGGATTGAGGACGAAAACGGTCCCTTACCCGGAGCGGCGATTCGCCTGAAAGGTACCTCGCAGGGAACGGTAACCGATCTGAGTGGAGCCTTCCGACTGACGAACGTACCCGCCGGACCGGTTACGCTGGCTGCTGGCTACATTGGCTACCAGACGGCTGAACTGACGGTACAGGCTACGACGGGCGAAGTAGTTATTCCCGTCATTAAACTCACGCCCGAGGGGAAAGCTCTGTCGGACGTAGTAGTTCGCGGTACGATGGCGGCCTCCCAGATCAAGGCGATGAGTATTAAACGAAATTCCCTCGCCCTGATGGACGTGATGGCCGCCGATGCGATCGGAAAACTACCCGACCGTAACGCCGCCGAGGCCGTCCAGCGGATGCCCGGCGTGGCGGTGGCCCGCTACCACGGTGAGGCCGATCAGGCGACGGTACGGGGCGTACCCTTTAGCTGGACTTCTACCCTGCTCAACGGCACCCGCATGCCGAGTGCCAGTGTGGGCGGTAGCCGGAATGCGGTACTCGACGCCGTTCCTTCCGAGATCATCCAGTACGTACAGGTAGCCAAAGCTCTGACGCCCGATATGGAAGGCGATGCCATTGGCGGTTCGATCAATTTTGTGACGCGGGTCGCTCCGGAGTTTCGCAAGCTGAGCGTGAGTGCCGCCGGTGGTTACAACAACTTTTCAAAAGACGGTACGTACAACGCTTCCATTACCTACGGCGACCGCTTTATGAAAGGCAAGCTGGGCGTCATGCTGACGGCGGCCATCTGGGATCGGCAGTGGGGAACGGACGAATACGTCGTTTCGTACAATACGGGCCTGCCGGTTCCGGAGCAACGGTATTCTTTGAACAGCTTATTGCTGAAACGGTACATGGGTAAACGCCAGACGTACGGACTTAACGCCGGGCTGGAATACCGTTTCAACGAGAAACACCGAATCTTTGGTCGGGCCCTGCACGACAAGTTCAACGATATTCGTCCGGTATACGAGTCGTATCTGCTTTTCAATACCAACGAATACCAACTGAATTACCGCTACTCCTACTACCAGACGCGAATTGACGGCGGAGAAATCGGTGGCGAGCATCAGCTGGCGTCGCGGTTGAAACTAGACTGGTCGGCTTCAAATTACGTTAGCGAATACTACATCGATACGCCTCCTACGTTGCCCGAAGAGAAACGCGGTTTGCCCATTGCCACCTTCCGGCAGAAGCTTACGCAGGGTTTCGGGGGACTGGCTTCGGATGGGAAACGGTATTTGTCTTTTGATTCTCCCAACGGCGTAGGTGACGACCCGATGCAGATTCTGCCCCACCTGAAAGACCCGAAGGAACGGGTGGACCCCACGCAACTCACGCTGCAGCAACTGGTCATTTATCAGTTAGGTACGAAAGAAGAAGACCGGATAGCTCAGGCTAATGTGAAGTATGACTTTTCGTCGCGTTTTTCGTTAAAGGTTGGTGGCAAGTACCGCCACAAGTATAAGGAATCGACGCAGGCCTCGCTGGTTTATCTGCCCAACCGAGCTCTGGGCGTTCCGAATGCGGCTCCGCTGGTGCCGCTTAGTCAGCTGGAACGTACCGAATTTCCCGTTCGCCAGAACTTCTTCCGTAACCTGAATGCTGATTATGGTTCCTATGCGATCAATAATCTGACCAAGAACCAGTTGTTTGATCTTTTCTCCACGCAGTTTCAGCAAACCAATCAGTTTCGGGACGTAACGCCGGTTTCTAATGCCACGGGTCATTTCGATGGTACGGAAGATGTACTGGCCCTTTACGTGATGGGTGAATGGAATGTGACGCCCAAACTCAAGCTTTTTGGTGGGGTACGCAACGAGCATACGGCCGTGCAACTGAACGGTTCGTCGTACAAACGGGAAACGATTACTGAAAACGGACAATCGAAAAGCGTAGAGACAGTAACTCCTACTAAGGTGAAGAATGATTACCACGCCTTTTTGCCGATGATTCACCTGAAGTACACGCCTACGTCGAAATCCGTGCTTCGGGCTGCTTTTACGCGGACGTTCATTCGTCCGAATTTTACCGAACTGAATCCGGGCGAAAACATCAACACCACGACCAATCCCCTAACCATTACGCGGGGCAATATCAATCTGAAACCCACCTTCGCCAGTAATTTCGACCTGATGGGTGAGTACTATTTCGATAATATTGGTCTGGTCACGGGCGGTCTCTTCTACAAAAAAATCAAGGACTACAGTTTCAGTAATCAGTCCATCGAAACTTATAACGGTGCTCAGGCTCTGGTGACGCAACCGCAAAACCTGGAAAATGCGTCGTTGCAGGGACTGGAACTGGGTATACTTCGTCGCTTCGATTTTCTGCCGGGTTTTCTGAGTGGTCTGGGTGCTGAGCTGAACGGTACGGCGATTCATTCGTCGCTACGGGTACCGCGAATTGTCAATAACGAACGGCAGTACGAAACGACTTCCCTGCCCAATCAGTCGAAATTCCTGTTCAATTCCATTCTGTTCTACGAACGCAAGGGACTCACGATTCGTCTGGCTGGCAACTTCCGGGGTCGCTCAGTCGAAACCATCAATCAGCAGTTAGGCCCTGATTTCTACATCTGGACGAATAACAACTTCACGCTGGACGGTTCGGCGGCCTATGCCATCAACGCGAAGTTCCGGGTGTTCGTGGAAGTCAATAACCTCACCAACGAGCCCGTTCGCATGTACATGGGCAAACCCGAACGGACGACCAGTACCGAGTGGTATTCGCAACGCGGACAGGCCGGTATTCGCTGGGACATTTTCTAATCATAAGGTTCATCTACGCTTATTCATTCCTAACATTCCTATGAAAAAGGCATTCATTCTCATTGCTTCCGTATTGATTTCAGGAACCGTTTTTGCTCAGCAGGATACGCTGGTTTATAACAGCCGTCGGGCCGTTGTGCTGGAGGGTAGTTCGAATTTCCGCGACCTGGGAGGTTATCCTACGCCCGATGGCCGTCAGGTGCAGTGGGGCCGCATCTATCGCTCGGCGGATATTAGTAAACTCAGTGATCAGGATCTGAAAACACTGGAATCCGTTCATCTCGCGGTAGACTGCGATCTGCGGAGTCCCGAAGAGGTCCAAAAAGCTCCGGACCGTCTCCCGACGGGCGTGCAATACGTACACCTGCCCGCGGGTAGTGAACACGTACAGATGGCGAAGTTTTACGAAGCGATGAAGAATAGTACGCAGAAAGATACTTTACTACTGCAAACCTATCGGAGCACTGAGCACCTGAAGGCCAAGTACAAACCCGTGTTTGATCATTTACTGACGTTGAAGGGTAATGAATCCTTACTCTTTCACTGCACGGCAGGAAAAGACCGGACGGGAATCGGAGCCGCTCTGATTTTGTCGGCCCTGAATGTAGACCGTCAGACGATTTTAAAGGATTATCAGGCAACGAATCAGTTCTGGAAAGTGGACCGCGAACGCATGTTACAGGGCATGGCTCAGCAAGGCCTCAATCCCGAAGCCGCCCGCTCGATGCTGGACGCCAACCCGGCTTATCTGGAAAACACCTTCCAGGCAATCGATAAAAAATACGGCAGCATGGATCAGTTTCTGGAACAAGAAATGGGGTTAACCGCTCCGCGTCGGAAGGCGTTGCAGGATAAGTTTTTGAAGTAAAAAAGCTGGGAAAGTTGTTAAAACTAAGACCCTTTTCGTCCCGTTGAGTTGGCTGGTTATTTAGTCCATATCGCGAACGCCGCTCTTTTCATCCCGCTTTAGGCCAACGCATTGCGGATGAAAAAGGCGGCTTTTCGCGATAGGACGGGGCCTGGGTTTTGTCGCCCATGAAGGCATCCGAATGTAGTTTAACAAGTATAAACTTTCAACCGACAACTAATGAAATGTTGAAAGAAGAAACCCCCTCCCGCCCGGAAGCCATTCCATAGGGGCCACCATGGAATGGCAACGGAACAACCTACGACAGTCGCAACGCGGTGGCCTAAAGCAGGCTGGCTTCAGGCGTGGAGAAGACCAGCCTGGAAGGCTTCTGGGCTACCGAACAGCCCTATCTGAAACACTAAATTCCGTCTAGGTGAATAATGAAACTCCATGAGGTAAAAATAGGCTCTTACCCAGCCATGCCTGCGGGACGAGTTAGGTCTAGGCATACAAACCACTCCTTACTTCTTGCGAATATAAATCGCATTACTCACCGCCCTTTCGCCTAGATGATCGAAGACCTTATTGTCCGAAGGCATATTGACTACGCCTTCGTGAGGCTGACTCGTAATGACCATCGTCGTAGAACCGCCGCCATCCAGATTGACCGCACGTTCGCAGCGAAACTGTTTCAGTAAGTACGTCAGTTCGGGTAAGGACATCCCCGCGGCCTGGGCATTTCGTCCGTCCACGGTAACCAGCAAGAGGTGTTTTTCACGCGTAATGCAGGCTGCCGTACGGGGATGACGGTTATCATTGAAGGCATTCTTTTTCAGCGGTACCGGCTGCCCTTCCCACAACAGCAAAGGACCCGTTACCATGACATTCGGAGCATTCAGTTTTTGATCCCAGCCATAGGCCCGTTCATCGGGAGCTCGCTCAATACTGACTTTACGTTTGCGAATGGTCAGAGCGGCCTGTTTATGTTCGATCAAGGGTTTACCAGCGGCATACGTGGTCGTATCCAGTACCTTTCCATCAATTTTGATGAGGTCTTCTGACCCTGCTTGCTTCACGTTGAAAAACGTACCGTTCACGGCCGCAGCGGCTCCCGCTTTTTTGGTCAGCGTACTGGTCGGCACCAGCTTACGCGTCGAATCACCTGGCGTATCGGCGGAAACCAGGCCGAAGACGACCCGTCGATTTTTCAGTTTGGTGTCCAATACATTGATGTTCTGATTGGACTGAAAAAGCTCTTTGTCTTTCAGATGTACGTGTTTCCAGGTCACTCCAGGGGCCACGTCCAGAAAATTCCAGGTGGCTTTCATCAACGCCAACGAGTCGTCAGTACTCGTTCGGCTTTGAGCAGAAGTAAAGCCTGCACAACTTATTAATAGGATACACAGATATTTCATAGCTATTTATTTTCACAAGACTTCTACAATAACCGCGTAAAAAGCGTACCTCCGCTAGAACGCTCCGGGGTAAAGCCTGGTTTAGCGTTTTTCAAACAAAAATCCCCGACCACTTAGGGTCAGGGATTTAGCTTCTTACTTCGTTCCGACGTAACGTTCAAAAAATTCATAAATCCGTAACATCCGATCAATTCGCTGCCGAACGTTTCCGCTCCGGCTCAGCTCGTGGGTACCACCGGGCATGCGTACGTATTCCACTTCTTTACCCATGATTTTCATCGATTTATACATCATTTCCGATTGAATGACTCCCGTACGCAAGTCATTTTCGCCGTGTTTGATCAGCAAAGGCGTCCGGATCTGATCGACGAACGTGTAGGGCGAGTTGGCTTCCAGCACGCGATCGGTTTTGTCCAGCCAGGGATACTGGAAATAGTTAGGTACCAGTCGCCAGGCATTGCCTTCGCCCAGAAAAGTGGTCAAATCATACACCCCCCGTTGCGAGAAGGCCGCTTTGAAGCGGTGATCATGCCCAACGATCCAGGCCGTCAGATAGCCCGCGTAACTACCGCCCGTAATCACCTGACGAGCCGTGTCGGCCCAGCTTTCTTTTGCCGCTTCAGTCGCGGCCCGCAGTACGTCCGAAGCCGGTCCGGTACCCCAATCCTTGATGTTACCCCGCTGAAAGTCCAGTCCATACCCACCCGAACCACGCGGGTTGGCATACACTACGCCATAGCCCTGCGAGCAGAAATACTGAAATTCATGCCACATACTGGCCTCGCCCGGTCCCCACATCGCAGTCGGTCCGCCGTGCATATTCAGTAACAGCGGATATTTCTTACCGGCCTGTACGTTCGCGGGTTTCATAATCCAGTACTCCACCGTCTGGCCGTTTTCGTTCTGGAATGTCCGCTTTTCGGGCATACTCAGGGTTTTCTTCGCTACCCAGTCATTGAGAAAGGTAAAAGGCTTAGCCCCCTGAATGGCCGTTTTCAACTCGGCCAGCGTCAGATCCGAAGCCTTTCCTTTTTTAGCAGCTTTCGCCAGCGAAATCCAGTACACCTCATTCGGAGCGGAAACCTGCGTTTTTACGAATACGAGTTTATCCGCTGATACGTCAAAATCCAGCATACCCGAATCGTAATCCGAAAGTTGTTCGACCTTTTGCGTCGCTACGTTCCAGCGGTACAGCGGTTGGCCCCCATTGGACTGGGCACTGAAATACAGATATTTGGAATCTTTCGACCAGGACAGGTTCGACACCGAGCGATCCAAATCAACCATTACCGGCTTTGCAGAGCCACCCGTAGTAAGTATCGTCAGCTTGGGGAAATTGACGCCTTCGGAAGGACTCGTCAGCAGGGCAATTCGCTGTCCATCCCAGGAAGGCAGCGGAGCAAAGGCTCGCTGGTTTTCGGCCTGAAAAACGTCCTGCATCTGGCCGTTCTCCGGCGTCAGGCGAATGACCTTGCTGGTTTGTTCGCGGTCGGGATGAGCGTTGGCTTGCTGACCCGTGGTTACGTACAGGAATTTACCGTCGGGACTCCAGGCAGAAGCCTGAAACGACTTAAAGCCCGTAGTCAGGACTTTCGGTGTGGCCCCTTCCTTCAATTCCAGCACGCAAATGTGACTAAAATTGAGTTCGGGCTGGGTCGTAGCTTCTCCCTGAAAATTGAGTCGGTTGATGACTTTCGCTTTTTTATCCACTACATCCTGATTGAGGAAAGCCCGAATTTCAGCCAGTGAGCCATCCGGATTGGGTTTTACTTTCGAATCACTTTTCAAAAAGGCATTGTCTTTGAAGCCCGGCTTTTCAAACGACCATTCGGGTACCGTCTTGGAGGGATTGAACAGACTATCTTTCAGTAATTCCGTCAAACTTAATCCTACCGAAAAAACGATTTTTGATCCATCGTGAGACAAAATCGGGTTTCCAATACCGTATTTCCAGTCGGTTAGCTGGCGGGGTTCCCCTCCTTCCAGGGAAAGTTGAAATAATTGCGATTTTCCTTTGACCGGACGCGTAAACAGCAAGGTTTTAGCATCCTTCCAGAGAGCCCGGCTCACGCTTTCTTCACCCTGCGTCAGCTGGCGGGACGGGTTTTGGAAATCCGTCAGCCAGAGGTGCGTCCGGTAGATGTATTCCCATTTCTTTTCAGCATCCGGTTCGGTAGTTTGCACGGCGTATACTGCCCGTTTGCCATCGGGCGAAAGACTTACCGACGAAGCCGATTTAATACGGGTCAGGTCAGTAACGGTAATTTTTTCATTTTGTGCCCACAGGAAAAAGGGCATACAGAGCAGTACCAATAGTATTCTCATACAAACGGGAATAAAGTGAAGAGACGAATTTGCCAAAATTAGTGAAGAATACCCCAGAATGTAAAGGGCCTTTGCAGGTGTAGATGAGTGGCAAAGTGCGTACTTCGAAAGGCGGAATTCTGGCTACTTGTGGGTTGATTGTACCAAAGCCTTAAAACTAAAAAACAGCTCCGCAAGACAGAACTGTTTTTTTCCCTTAACCAAAACTTTGTAAAAATTCTACGGCCCAAAATTAAAAAACCTATCCCTCCCATAAAATCCCACATATTGGGGGGTTTCTTGCAAAATTTGCGTGTTTTACCTTTGTTTTTGCACGAAACGTGCCCTTCAGCCATGATTAAAGTCTTTTTTCTGTGTCTTGCCTGCTTTTGGGCCTGCTTCGGATTTGGTCAATCCAATTCGGTTTTTCTGGACCAGTATTCGCTGGAAGAAGGGCTTTCTCAAAGTGGTGTCAACTGTATACTGAAAGATCAGCGGGGGTACATCTGGCTGGGTACCCAAAATGGTCTTAATCGTTTCGACGGGCATCAGTTTGTTACCTACCAGCATCAGCCGTTTCAAGTCAATAGTCTGTCGAATGAATTCATTCTGTCGCTTTGCGAAGATCGGCGGGGACAGCTCTGGGTAGGTACGCGTCAGGGTCTCAATCGCTTTGACCGGGTAAATGGTATCATTACCCGATATGGTACTTCTTATAAACTTACCGTTCAGACGCTCCTCGAAGACCGCGATGGCTCGCTCTGGATTGGCACGCCCGATGGCCTGTTTCGGATGGCCAGCACGGCCAGCCCTAAGCTCGACTTTCAGAAGTTAGTACGTTCTTCGGATTACCTGCTCAAAGACCGCGTCATTTATACGCTCTTTCAGGATGCTCAGGGTTTTCTCTGGGCCGGAACCAATCAGGGTTTATACCGCATCAGTCCCATCGAGAAGGGCATCCGGCGGGTCATTCCCTGGTCGTTGCCGCATACGCCAGTGTACAGTATCGTTCAGGATTCGCAGCATCGCCTCTGGATTGGTTCTGAAGCAGGATTGCATCAGCTTACCACCCAAAAGCCCGGTCCCGCCCTACTGTTTCGACCTACGAAGCAACCCATACTGGCTCTGCTGGCGAGTCATGAATCCGTTTTGTGGGTATCCGTACGGAATGAAGGTATTTATCGGTATGACCTGCACAACTCCACCCTGCCGCTTCTTTCTCACTGGACGGGAAATGCTAAAAAAGGGCTGCAAAGCAACGTAATTTCCTCGCTATACCAGGGACCCGACCCCAAAGAAGACGTCATCTGGCTGGGTACACGCGATGCAGGCATCCAGGTTTTTAGCCATGCTAAAAATAGTTTTCAGCACTGGGAAGACCTGATTACACCACCGGGTTCTTCGCAATTATTCTTTTCGCTATACACCGACCGTCATAATAACCTCTGGGCCGGTACGTATCGAGGCTTATTCTGTATCAATCGGAATACTCTGGAAAGTCAGCAGTTTAGTGAGAAACTGCTGGGTGAGCGGATTCACACCATTCTGGAAGATTACAAGGGTACGCTTTGGGTAGGCAGTAGTAAAGGCCTCTACTACTGGAATGGACGTCAATTTGTCAGCGATCCGGCTCACCGGGAGTTTCCGATGGTTAGTAAACTCTACGAGGACCAGCACCATCAGTTATGGATTGGTACGGGAAAAGCCCTGTACAAGCGTAGTACGACTGGCCAGCTCACGCGGTTTGATTTTAGTTCCAAAGGACCTGGTTCAACCATTGAGGCCATTCAGGAGATGCCCGACGGTACGCTTTGGGTAGGAACGTCGGGAGGACTCAACCGGATCGATACCAACGGCCGCATTACCCCCTATTACAACCAGACCGACGACCCGGAAAGTCTGCTGAGTAACGAAATTTACGATTTGCACCGCGATCGCAAAGGACAACTCTGGATTGCCAGCAGCAAAGGCCTCAGCCGTCTGTTTTTCAGGGATGGCCACCCCCACTTTGAACACTTTACGGAGCAGGAAGGCCTGGCCAATCACGTAGTGTATGGGATGCTGGAAGATGAGGAAGGTCGCTTCTGGATGAGTACCAACCGGGGTCTTTCCCGCTTCGATCCCCGCACGCAAACGTTCCGAAACTACACCAGCCGGGATGGCTTGATGGCGAATGAATTCAACAACGGGGCTTTTCACCGCAGTGCTGACGGAACGTTTTTCTTCGGGGGTATTGGGTTACTCGTCAGCTTTAATCCGCAGGAACTTACCGAAAGTCGCTTTACGCCTCCGGTCGTACTGACGTCGTTTCGCAAATTTGAAAAGCTCTTTGCCTTCGACAGCCTGCTTGCTCATGACCATCAACTGACGATTCAGGCCAAAGAGAACTTTTTTTCCTTCGTGTACAATACACTCGACTACAGCAGTCCGCAGAAAAATCAGTATGCCTATCTGCTCGAAGGATTTCATACCAACTGGAATTTCAGCGGTACTCGTCGCTACATCAGTTTTTCCAACCTGAGTCCAGGGAAATATACACTTAAGGTAAAAGCTTCCAACGCCGACGGCCTCTGGAACGATTCCCAAATGTTACAGATTCCGATTGTCGTGGTGCCGCCCTTCTGGCAACGATGGTGGTTCTACGCCATTTGCCTGCTTGTGGTAGGTGGCACGGCACGACTCATCTATGGTTACCGGGTTCGGAAGCAGGTGGCCCACTTACTGGAGCTGGAAAAAGTTAAACTGACCGAGAACGAACGCGTCCGCAAGCTTGCTGCCCAGGATTTACACGATGAATTCGGGAATACCATTACCCGTATTTCGATGCTTACCGAAATCATTAAAGCCCGGCTACCGGAGCCTTCGTCGGAGGTGCTGCCGCTGCTTACCAAGATTAGCGATAATGCCAACCGGATGTATCAGGGAACAAAAGATTTCATCTGGGCCATTAATCCTGATCATGATAATCTTTACGAAATCGCCATTCGACTCAAGGATTTCGGTGATGACGTACTTGATAAAACCGGCATCCGATTTGACATCAGCGGTTTAGAAGAGTCTTTACGTAATTACGTCTTACCGATGGGGATGAGTCGCCACCTGATCTTTCTGTTCAAGGAAGCCATCAGCAACACCCTCAAACACGCTCAGGCTACGCAAACGTTCCTGGCTTTTGAACGCCAGGGCGAAGAGGCCACCATTCGCTGGATCGACAACGGACAGGGATTTGACGCCAGTAAACGACGCAAGGGTAACGGACTGCTTAATATGGAAAGCCGGGCTCGTAAGTTTGAGGGCCTGGTGACAATTGAAAGTGTTCCGTCTCAGGGTACCGTTGTCAGCGTCCGTATTCGTTTACCTCAGAAAAAGTATACTGAGTCTACATAAACTCCTGTTTTTTTCTTACTCATGCAACGCCTATCAACCAAAATGTGTCTTTATTGTACTTTTAAAAGCCATGAATCTAGTTTTGTCTGCTCCTGAAATAATAAATGTCTGTATTGTCGAAGACGATTCGGTCATACGTGAAGGTTTTGCCCTACTCATTGACGGCACTTCAGGTTTTCACATTGTCAATACCTATGCTTCCTGTGAAGAAGCCCTCCCTCACCTGAATCAGGATGCTCCCGATGTTGTTTTGATGGACATTGAATTACCGGGCATGAACGGTATTGAAGGCATCAGCCGAATTAAGAAAGCACGGCCCCAGACCAATATCATTGTCATTACTGTTTACGAAAACGACGACCTGGTATTCAAAGCTTTGTGTGCCGGTGCAGGTGGCTATCTGACGAAAAACATGCCCCCCAATCGCTTGCTGGAAGCCATTCAGGAGATTCAGAACGGCGGGGCTCCGATGAGCACCAATGTTGCCCGTATGGTGGTGCAATCCTTTCAGAAAAACCGGAATTCGCCCCTTACTTCGCGGGAAACCGAAGTGCTTGAGCTGTTAGCCAAAGGCAAAAGCTACTCTACGATTGCTGACGAACTCTTTGTGGATAAAGAAACCATTCGTACGCACATCAAGAATATTTACTGGAAGCTGGAAGTACACTCTAAAGCCGAAGCCATCGAAAAGGCAACCAAAGAACGGCTGATCTAGGAATTTTCTTTCAACCATAGATTACCAACAAAAAACCTCCCGAAAAATCGGGAGGTTTTTGTTAGTAATCGTTTAAGCCCTCAGGAACCTAGCCTACGCATGATCAGCCGCTGAACACCTTCAAAGAAAAGCCGGGGTTTCAGGGTACGCCAGTTGGGAATTTCCTCCAGCGTGCCGCCGTAATTGATGTAATAGTCTAAGTGGTATTTTGTGAATTCATCTTCCACAAAATCCCGGAAGTTCAGAGCAGTAATCCAGCCGTCCCCTATTTCTTCAAACCATTCGGCGTAATAGTCATCGTCGGTACTCCCGTGAAAATTGAACACATTTTCACCAATCAAAATGAACTTGCTGATTCCCTGCGATATCTGCTGGTCAATCACATTACGTTTAAAATGCATGATGTCATTGTGGAGCGTATCGTTCCATTCGCCCAGCAATTCAATGATCGTAAAATTCAGATCATAATCTGCGTACAGGATTTTGCAGTATAAAGTTTCGGAACCGATGTCATCCCAGTTAGGATGTATGTAATAATCATATACGGTATTTTCGTACTGCTGATAATTGTACTCCCGTTCAAAAAAGGGAGACTGCGGATCTTCGGCGGCGATGTAATATTTCTCCCAGCCGTAAAAAGGTTCTATATCCTGCATGGCTTTCGTCGTCTTTACTTTTCAATGGGTTTTCGTCATGGTCTCAGGTACTACTAAAATAAAATGTGCCAGTTCGGGCTTGGCTTGCGTGGGTGCGGCCAGGTTGGCTTCTTCTACCGTAGCGATCGTTACGATGCGTAAATCCGGATTCGCTTTTTTAAGATACCAGTAAATGCCTTCGAAATTCTGACTGTGGTAACTGCCGTTGAAATGCAGAAAAGTTTGCCCCTTCTTCCAGTTTTTCAGAATGAAGTGAGCCATCGTCGCATCCTTGATCGCCTGAGCCTTGGCCATATTTTCGGCAGCTGCGGAACCGGCTGAGCTATGCATACCGCCCATTTTCAGCATATCGGCGTAACCCGGCAGGGTTAAATCAACGGTGACAGGCAAGGGAGCAATGGCCTGCTGAGCTTCAGGACTGAGACGGTTTAACTCCTCCAGTCCCTTTTTGGCCACAATACTGGCATAACGCCGGGGAATGTTAGTAGCTACGAAGGGAATGGATTCGCTCTGGGCAAAATCCACCAGCGGTTTATAGTCCGTCCGGAAATTAGGCCAAACCTTGGCTTCGGCTTCGAGTTGCTGCATGGTTATCTTTTTCTGTCCGTACTCGGTCAGTACCAGCTGATTGTCGGCTTCAAACATTTCAGCTCCCAGAACGAGTTGCTGCTTTTTGCGTTCATACAAGTCTTTAGTCAGTTCGAGTTGTAGCCAGTGACTGATGGGATTGTTATGCAGTTCACCAAACAGGATGACATCCGCATTAGCCGCCTGCTGAAGCAGGGCCTCGTAGCTCGAAGGCTTTAAGTGCTGATTGTAAATAAGATACGCTGGTTTATCAGTAAAAGCTCCCGCTAGTATACCGACAAGAATCAGAAACAGGCTTCGCATGAGAGAAAGCAACAGTGCTTAAAATGAAAAGGTAGGGAGCATTTGCTTCCGGTGAAAATTTTACTTCTGCCGATCCAGCGTAAAACAAACTTCGCTGGGTTTCATTCCAATCTTGGGATAATAGGTAACGGCTTTCGGGGCGGCCAGCAAAATCAGGGTGGTCATGGGCCCAGCTACTTCGTGTGTCAGTTCTACCAATCGACGGCCAATCCCCTGGTGCTGGTACGCTTCATCCACAGCCAGATCGGCCAGGTACGTACAGAAACTGAAGTCACTCAGGGCCCGTGATACGCCCACCAATTGGCCTCCATCCCAGGCGGTGACTAGAATATTGGCCCCATCCAGCATGCGTTGCATTCGTTCAGTATCGGCAACGGGTCGGCGTTCGCCCAATGTTGAGCGGGTCAGCAGGTCGATAAACGTTTCAGCGGAAATTTTTTTTTCTGTGTTGTACTCAATCATGGCGTAATTGGATGTTTATTTCGTTTCACAGGCGGTTGAACTAACCCAATCGGGTAACCGTTGCGGTAAAAATTTCTTTACTTTTTTATGGAAACTTCTCCCCTTATTTCTTCCCAGCGTCTTGCATCTGCCTATACTTATTCCGCTTACCGGCAACTGATCGATGAATTACTGACTGAAGGTAAAACTACGGGACCCAAACAGTCGGAAATGCTAACCAGGTTTACACAGCTCAATGTACAACGGATGCAGCGGCTGGACAAGACCACCGTTCTGATGCCCGAAATTCTGGCGGCCATTGGGACTAATCCTAAGGTTTACTACTGGCTCATCATTACGGAGGGCTGGTGCGGCGATGCAGCCCAGATCGTTCCCGTACTCGAACGGATTGCCGAAGCTTCGCAGGGCAAAATCCAGACCCGGTACGTGCTACGGGATACCAACCTGGATTTGATTGACGCTCACTTGACCAAAGGTGGCCGGGCCATTCCAAAGCTGGTTATTCTCGAAGCCGACACGCTCGAAGAAGTAGCTGAATGGGGTCCCCGGCCCACTCCTGCCCAGGATTTATACTGGTCGCTCAAGGAAGCTAATGTGCCCTTCGATGAACTCAGTACGCAACTGCATACCTGGTACGCCAAAGATAAAACGCTCTCGACGCAGGCCGAACTGTTTGAGATCTTGAAACGGCTCTCGTAACTTACTCAAAATCAATCATTGAAAATCGTTGTCAGTGATTGATTTTTTGTTTCTTTCAGTCGGTACTACCCAAATTTCCGTACATACCCGAGAGCAGTCAGCCAGGAAAAGTCCTGAAGGGTACGGGCTTCTTTTTCAGTCGCTTGTAGTAAAAGCTACGGTCGGCTTTCGTATTAAAAACATTTTTTCATGGTGGGAATCCGGGTGTATCGTTATAATTTTGACGAAAACGCCAGCCCGGCTGACCATTGAAGGGCGAGGTTAAACTATGATACGTTGGAGCGGTAAGCGACTGATTGTCAATATTTTACTATTCGGTATTTTTCTACTTGCGGCCTATTACCTCTGGTTTCCACCCATTTGGGCTTGTCAAACCGTACGCTTCCGTGGTTTTTCTAAAATTGCTCCTGCCGTATACGCCAGCGATCAGATCAATACGCAGCGTCGTGATTCGTTGCTTCATTTTATTGGTCAGGCTCGTAAACGGGTCAGTGGATTCTGGGGAGAGCAGCGGGGTGAGGCCACCATTATTTTCTGCTCCAATCGGGAAGAATATCAGAAATTCTGTTTGCTCTACGAAGGGGCGGGCTGTAGCCTCGGTACACCCACGGGTTCCTGGATTGTGCTCAATCCGGATGGTCTGAACGTGGACGTGATTGCTCACGAAATGTGTCACGATGAATTATTTGCACGTTTAGGCTGGATGAAAGCCAAATCTTCCCTGCCGCAGTGGTTCGACGAAGGCGTGGCCCTCATGGTCGATTACCGCTACTCGGATCCCGACCTGACCCGCCGTTACAACGGCTATGTGCAGGAATGGGATATACTCACCAATCACGGCAAGACGGCTCCGCATTTACAGGATATTGTGACCTTGAATGGTTTTTTTGGTACACAACGGGGTCAGGCTGATGCCAGCCGAACGGCTCAATCCTACGTTACTTCCGGCAAAGAAGTATCGCGTTGGTTAGGGCTGGTTGGGCAGGCAGGCCTGCAACGACTGGTTCAACAAGTTCGGGATGGTTATGAATTTGATCAGGCCTACCGGGAAATTGAACAATACCATCGCCCAAAACTTTAGTCCTGCTCTGGGGTTATAGTACCGAATGCCTTCCCTCGAGTTACGGCTTAAAGCATCTGTTTCATGAAAATTGCTCTTAATGGCCGTCCGCTGACGGAACAGACCAGACCTGCCATTCAGGCTTTATTGGGTGAACTGGCCCGCCGGGGAGCGGAAGTACAGATTCACGAAGACTATCGCCAAAACATTCAGGAAGCGGCTATCAACCATCCGTTTACCGCAACCTATCGCAGTCGTCAGGATTTGTTTGACGCCGATTTTGTTTTTAGCATCGGCGGCGACGGTACCTTACTCGAAACGGTTACGCACGTCGGCGAACGTACCTTACCCATCGTTGGCGTCAATACGGGGCGACTGGGTTTTCTGGCCACCATCAATCCAGACGAAATTACCCAGACGCTGGATTGGCTGGAAAACGGTAAATTTTCGATCGACGAACGCGTACTCCTCCACGTCGAAAATGATCGGGACGTTTTTGAAGGTACTAATTTCGGACTGAACGACTTCGTGGTTACCAAAACGGATCGTTCATCGATGATTGTGGTACATACCTGGCTCGATGGAGAATTTCTTAATTCGTACTGGGCCGACGGGCTGGTTATTTCCACGCCTACGGGCTCGACGGGTTATTGCCTCAGTGTAGGCGGACCAGTCGTATTACCGCGTACGAACAATTTTATTATTGCTCCAATTAGCCCCCACAATTTAAACGTCCGGCCCATCGTGGTCAACGATGGCAGCCGGATTGAGGTCACCGTGGAAAGTCGTAGTAAAAGTTGCTTAATTTCCCTGGATTCCCGATCCAAAGTAGTCGATGATTCCGTACGTTACTGCGTCAGAAGAGAACGCTTTAGTGCTCATTTGGTGAAAGTAAAAGGAGACACGTTTCTGGAAACGCTGCGTAATAAACTGAACTGGGGCTTAGATATTCGTAATTAATCCTTCCAACTCACCTTCAACCACCAAAGTATTCTACTCCTCAACATACCAATTTTCACTGGCTGTCGTTAGACGAATACCTTTAGTGATTCATATTGATCTGTCATATGAGAAAAAGACTATTATTAATCAGTACACTCTACCTATTAGGATTGGGATATTCCCAAGCTCAGTTCAGATTTAGCAAGAATTATTCAAAAGGTCGCAAACCTCAATTTGAAGCGTATTCTAGTGTAGGTTTTGGTATTGGTACGTCTAATTATTATGGAGAGCTTGCTCCCATTACAGACCCTATCAATGCAACCTTCAAAATGATGCGATGGAATATTACGGGAAACTATACGCGTCACTTTACGCCTCGGTTGAGCGGGCGGGCAGCTTTAACTTTGGCCCGTTTAGCAGGAGATGATTATACTTACTCGAAAGGCCGTCCGAGTTTTGATGGCAATTTTTACCGGAACGCTCACTTCCGTAACGATTTGAAAGAATTGTCGTTGACGGGTATTTACAATATTGTTCCTGAAGGGCGTAATGCCTTTGATCGTCCCGTTGTTGTACCCTATATCTTTGGCGGCCTTGCTTTATTTGCTCATAATCCCAAAGCCCGTACACCTGAAGATTTAGGCAATGAGTGGGTGAGGTTACAACCCCTGGGTACTGAAGGACAAGGACAGCCGGGTGGCCCAAAATCCTATTCGCTTGTTTCTGCCTCCATCCCGGTTGGGTTAGGGTTCCGTTTCCGATACAAACGCAACTGGGACATTTCTGCTGAAGCGGGTATTCGCTTCACCTTTACTGACTATTTGGACGACGTAGGAGGTAATTACGCTAATCCGGCGAGCTTTACCGATCCCATTGCCCTAGCTATGAGTGACCGTACGCTTGAACCAATAGCGGCTCGTAAAGGCGGCGATCGTATTGCAGAATTGCAACGTATCGCTCAAGCTAACAATGGCGAGTTGCCTTCTAAAATCACTCGAGGCGGTGGTAACAAGGACATGTATCTGTTGACAGCCATTCATGTCAATTATATCATTACCCCGAAAATTAAATGTCCTCCCTTACGTTAGCAGTTTTGTATATAGCGATATATTAATCGATGGGTTCGTGCTTTACCACACGAACCCTTTTCACATATGCTCCAGCGATCTATTCTTTTCTTCTTCCTGTGGATGTCAGTATTCGGTTGGGCTCAGGCTCAGAAAATTGAGTTTGGAGCTGGCTTGGGTATGATGCATTACAAGGGGGACATTTCTCCCAAGCTGCATCTCAAGTTTGCCCGTCCCGGAGGGAATCTTTTCTTTCGCTATAATGCCTCTAAAGCTCTTTCTGGTCGCGTTTCTTTTACTGCCGGACGAATTTTTGCCAGTGACTTCGAAAGCTCCGACCCTTTTCAGCGAGCCAGGGGTGTTATCTTCGGTACACGGATGATCGAAGCGGGAGCAGATCTTCAGTATAATTTCCTGAACTTCGACTATACGCGTAAGCGGCCCCGTAACTGGTCCCCCTACGTTTTTGGTGGTCTGGCTTTCTATAATTTCCAGCCCGATCAGCCAGCTACGGAATCATATAAAAAGTCGGGCTTAGCTATCCCCTTCGGAGCCGGTATTAAGTGGCAGATCAAAGGCCCCTGGAGCTTGGGTTTTGAGTTTGGAACCCGTAAGACCTGGTCGGATTATCTAGACAATTATAACGTATCCGGACCAACAGTTCCCAAAGAATTACAGTCCGATCCGACGCGAAAAGACATGTATTACTATACGTCTATTTCCGTGAGTTATACAATCCTTCGGGTGATCTGTCCCTAATCCTGGTAAACCGAACGAAAACTGCCACGAAATACTTACTTTTGCACGATCGTTCAGAACCGGTAAGGTTTCGAACCTTATCGGTTTTTCGTATTAGAGGATGAAGGAAACTATTCATACAGGCAATCTCCCCCGCCACATCGCCGTTATTATGGACGGAAACGGACGTTGGGCCAAACAAAAAGGTATGTTAAGCCGGATTTTCGGCCACCGTCACGCCATTAAAGCTGTAGAGGAAGTCGTGGAAGGCTGTGCTGAGCTAGGCATTGAGTACCTGACGCTCTATACATTTTCCACGGAAAACTGGGACCGTCCCCAGGAAGAAGTAGATGCTTTAATGGAACTGCTCGTACAGGCCATAGCTGACCAAACCCCCAAACTGCTGAAAAATAATATTCGCTTGTTAACCATTGGTGATACCGAAAGTCTGCCTGCACGTTGCCAACGAGATTTAAAGCTGGCCATGGATCGTACCCAGCACAATACGGGTCTTTCGCTTGTGCTTGCGTTGAGTTATAGTGGCAAGTGGGACATCATGCAGGGCTTACGAAAACTCGTTGATGCAACCCAACGTGGAGAATTTGCATCTGGGGAGTTAACCGAGGAACACCTGAGTAAAGCCTTGGCTACCAGTGGTATGCCTGACGTAGATTTAATGATCCGTACCGGCGGTGATCACCGCATCAGTAACTTTTTACTGTGGCAGTTAGCCTATGCCGAACTTCATTTTACGGATACCTTCTGGCCCGATTTCCGCCGGGAGCATCTGGACAAGGCTCTCAAAGATTATCAGAACCGTGAACGTCGTTTTGGAAAGACCAGCGAACAATTAAAAGCCTAACTATTCCCTAAAATTTCTGTTTCCCGGAACTACTGACTGGAAAAGCATATTACTTTGAAAGACAGTCACTTCCGCTTCAGAAATATTGTCATTAACCCAATGAGAAAGGTTTTCCCTCTCCTCCTGATTTTCCTGCCATTTCTTTCCTTTAGCCAGGCCCGCGTGGGTTTAGGCGGCCAGCCGGCATCGCCTCAGCAACCCGCTGCTAGCCAGGAAATTGATTATACGCAGCCGAAAGAATACATCATCAAAGGAATCACGACTAGTGGAACCAAATTCTACGACGCAGCTTCGCTGATTTCTATCTCCGGATTGGGCGTTGGCGATAAAATCCAGATTCCTGGTATTGCGATCTCGGGAGCCATTAAAAAATTGATGGATCAGGGTATTCTGGAAGACGTAGAAGTAACGGCGACCAAAATTGAAGGTGAAAACATCTGGCTGGACATTTTCATGCGGGAACGTTCCCGCTTGTATAAAATCACCTTTACGGGAGTTCGTAAAGGCGAAAGAGATGCTCTCAATGACAAGGTGAAACTGATTAAGGGAAAAATTATCAATGAAGCCCTGATCAAAAACACCCAGGCTACGATTAAAAAACATTACGTTGAAAAAGGCTTTCTGAATGTGGATGTGAAAGTCCGTCAGGTATCAGACACCGCCCGGGGCAATAATGCGGCCCTGAACGTAGCCATTGCCAAAGGGCCTAAAATCAAGATTCACGAACTGGAGCTGGATGGTCGGGAGCAATTGTCCGAGGCTACTGTTCGGAATAAGATGAAGGGTACCAAGCAAATGCGTTTTGGCCGGGTATTCACGCCGTCCAAGTACATTCCGAAGAAATTTGAAGAGGACAAGGGTAAGGTCATCGACTTTTATAACAAAAAAGGGTATCGCGACGCCCGTATCGTAGTCGATTCTGTGTACTCCCATGATCACAAAACGGTTGACGTATATGTGAAACTGGAAGAAGGTAAGCGATACTATTTCCGTAATATTTCCTGGCAGGGTAACTACCTGCACTCCGATTCTTTACTGACGGAATTACTGGGTCTCAAGAAAGGTGACGTATATAATCCGGAAGAACTGCAGAAACGCTTACAGGGAAGCCCCGGTTATGACGTTTCTTCGCTGTACATGGACGCCGGTTATCTGTATTTTCGGGCCGATCCCGAAGAGACGGCGATTGAAGGTGACTCAATTGACATCAACTTCAATATTTTCGAAGGCAAACAGTTTACCATCAACAAAATCATCCTGAACGGAAATACCAAGACTTCTGATCACGTCGTACTGCGGGAAATCCTGACGCTACCCGGCCAGAAGTTCTCGAAAACGGCCGTTGTGAGTACGCAGCAGGAATTGGCCCGTCTGGGTTATTTTGATGCGGAAAAAATCGGTATTAACCCGATTCCCCGGAACGACTACACCGTAGATATTGAGTATACCGTTGAAGAAAAGGCTTCGGATCAGATTGAGCTTTCCGGGGGTTGGGGTGGTTACATTGGCTTTGTCGGTACATTAGGGGTTGTGTTTAACAACTTCTCGGCCCGTAACATCACGAACCTGAAAGCCTGGCGTCCGCTGCCGGCGGGGGATGGTCAGAAGCTGGCCGTTCGTTTTCAGGCCAATGGTAGACAGTTCCAGAACTATTCGCTGTCATTTACAGAGCCCTGGCTGGGTGGTAAAAAACCCAATGCTTTTTCCTTCAATATCAACCGTCAGATCTACCGTATTTTCGATTATAGCGGTAACATGTACGGAAACTATTACGGCGGTTACGGCGGTGGCTATGGCGGCGGTTACGGTGGTGGTGGACCACTGGGACAGGAACGTGGTTATTTCAATACGACCGGTGCCTCGATCAGTTTAGGTAAACGTCTGCGTCGTCCTGATAACCGTTTTGGCCTGAACATGGCTCTCTCGTACATGCGTTACGAGTTCAACAATTACCCAATCCTGATTCAGAACTTTAGCTCGGGGAATGCCAACAACATTTCCTTGATTACAACGCTGACCCGTTACGATCTGGATAACCCGCAGTATACCCGGAGGGGTTCGTCGCTGTCGCTTTCTGCCACGCTGACGCCTCCCTACTCCCTGTTCAGACCCGACAGCTGGAATCCGACAGAAGCACAGGAGAAATACCGATTCCTGGAGTACCACAAATGGATGTTTGATTTGTCGTGGTTCGTTCCCATTACCGGTAAACTGGTTTTCCATACGCGGGCTCACATGGGCTTCCTGGGTAGCTATAACTCCAAACTGGGAATCATTCCAATGGAGCGTTTCGTATTGGGCGGCTCGGGTCTTTCCGGACAAGGTCAGTTTGCCATTGCTCAGGACATCATTGGTCTGCGTGGGTATGATGATCGAAACGTACGCTATGACCCTACCCGCCGTTACGAAGGAAATGGTGGCGTCGTATACAATAAATACGTGATGGAACTTCGTTATCCGATTTCATTGAACCCTTCCGCTACGGTATTCGTACTGGGCTTCCTCGAAGGGGGTAATAACTGGGATAGTTATAAGTACTTTAATCCCTTTGACATTAAACGTTCGGCGGGTATCGGTGCACGTATTTTCATGCCTGCGTTTGGGATGATTGGTATTGATTACGGTTATGGTTTCGACCGGAACGTCGGTCCGAACGGTACGCAGGAAGCAGGTAAAGGTCAGTTCCACTTTACCATTGGTCAGCAAATTCGCTAGTTGTCTTTAAGCTTATTTAGTCCGCCACTGCTGAATTATAGTATTGTTAAATCCATTAACTCGTGAGAAGCAGCTTATTTTTCCTATTTTTGGCGTTCGTATTGCAGGCGAGTCCTGCCTGGGCCCAGCGATTTGGATATATTGACTCCGAGTACATTGTTAGCAAAATGCCCGAGTTTCAGAAAGTGAACAGCGAAATGGACCGCTGGACGCAGGTACGAACCAAGGAAATTGCTGACAAACACGCGGAAATTGATAAGCTCGAACGTCTGTACAAATCGGAAGAGCCCTTGCTTACCGAGCCTATGAAGCAGCAGCGTCGGGGAGAAATCGAACGAAAAGAAAACGAAATTAAAGAATTAAATAACAAGGTTTTTGGTTATAATGGACAGTACCACCAAAGACGAAAAGACGTACTCAAACCCATCATGGATGAGCTCAGCCGGGCCGTTGAAAAAGTAGCCCGGCAAAAACAACTTCGCATGATTCTGGACAAATCCTCCGAAGGCCTGGCCATGATCTATACGGACCCCCGGGATGATTACTCGGATTACGTACTCGAAGAATTGGGCATAGATCCGAAAGCGAACCCCAATCAAACAAACACACCAACGCAAAACACAAAGACCAAGCAGTAAAACCAATGAAAAAACAAATTTTTGCCGTTCTGACCGCCGCTGCCCTAGCCTTCGTAGGATTAAACGCGAATGCCCAGTCAGCCCTCAAAATTGGCTATACCGATATTGATGTTCTGTTAGCGGGTCACCCTAAATCAAAGGCTGTAGAAGCTGAACTGCAAACTCGGAGTACGCAATACCAAAACCAAATGCAGAGTCTGCAAAAAGATCTGCAGGATAAATACACCTCTTACCAGAAAGCAGAACCTACCATGTCGGATGTAATCAAAGCCGACAAACAGAAAGAGCTGCAAGGTATTCAGGAACGTCTGCAAACGCTGCAACAGAATGCTCAGACTGAATTAGGTCAAAAGCAACAACAACTGCTCCAGCCCCTGCTGACGGATATTGACAACGCTATCAAAGCCGTTGCAAAAGAGAACAATTACACGTTCATCCTGAGCAGCTCGGTTAGTACGCAATTGAACCCAATCGTACTGTACGCCGATCCTGCTACGGAAGTAACGGATTTAGTATTCAAGAAAATGGGTGTTGATCCCGAGGCTCTGAAAAAGGCAGCCGCTGCTCATCCTGCTGCCGGACAAGGTGCCCCTAAAACGCCCGTGAAGAAGCCCTAATTTGCTTACTGATTGCATAAAAAAGACCAGACTTTTTCGAGTCTGGTCTTTTTTTATGCAATCAGTAGCATAGAAACTGAGTTCCCGTAAGCTATGGCGTATAGGCCTTATTATCTCTAAAAAGCTTACATAGACTTTTTTGTACTTCCCATCCGTATCCAGTTCATCACCTTGCCTCCTCTCCGATGGTAAAGGCTGTCTCACAAAAAAGCCTCCAGGTGTTTGTACCAGAGGCTTTTGTGGTTAAATCTACACTTTTATACTTCCGAGGACGAATCCCGCAGTACATCATTTTTTACCGCAGGTTGGTTCTCATCCGGTGTCCTCTCTTCTTCAAAGAACTTAGATTGGAAAATCAGGATGCAGACAACTCCCAGAAAAATGGAAGCATCGGCAATGTTAAAAACCGGACTCGTATAATAGGTACCGCCCCATACGGGAATCCATTCGGGTAGATAACCCTCCCAGGGATTTAAAAGAACCATGTCGATCACCTGTCCGTGGAACCAGGGCGAAGGAGCATCGTAAGGAGCGTTCCCTAGCAGTACGCCATAAAAGGTTGAATCGATCACATTACCGATGGCTCCACCCAAAATGGCAGCAATGCACCATAACAGACCATCCGGAGCATTTCGACGGGCCAGTCGGGTCAGGTACCAGGCAATTACAGCCATGGCAACCAGACGGAATAGCGTGAGAATCAGCTTGCCATAGGGATGGTCCAGCTGCATACCGAAGGCCATACCCGGATTCAAAACGTAATGGATACTCAGCCACTTTCCGATCAGGGGAATGTCTTCCCCCAGATACATATTCTTGTATACGAGGTATTTAACAGTCTGATCCAGAACAATAACAAAGAATGTTAGCAAAAAAAACTTCAGAGGATTCTTCATTCAGGTAATCATTAGCAACCCACAAAGAAATGAGTTAATCGGGTAAGTCGTTCCTATCTAACGTACAAAATTCAGAAGTGTTTGTACGAAACGGGCAGCTTTTATACGAAAAGCCCCCATTCGAGTTGAATGAGGGCTAATTTCAGGCTTGTTGAGCCGTTTTTTTTGATTTACATAACTGCTGTCGAACAGCCCGCTTTCGGCGGCGGGCTTCCTTCTTAAGCAGGGTAAATTCCCGGCTGGCTTGTCCAGCTACCGAGGTATTTTCTTCAGCCCGGCGGAACAAATAAGGCATCACGGCTTCAACGGGCCCGTAAGGCACATATTTGGCTACATTGTAACCGCTATGAGCTAAGTTAAAACTAATGTTGTCACTCATTCCCAGCAATTGGGCGAACCAGATGTGAGCATCATTCACGGGAATACCGGCCTCTTTCATTTTCTCAGCCATGAGTAGGCAAGAGTATTCATTATGCGTGCCCAGGCAGATGGAGATTACATTTCTATTTTCCAGGAAATACAGAACGGCCTGGTTATAGGCCTGATCGGTTGCTTCTTTCGTGGCATGAATCGGATCAGCGTATTCCATTTCGTGGGCCCGCTGGCGTTCTTTTTCCATGTAGGCTCCGCGTACCAATTTCACGCCCAGCTCATATCCTTTGGCTACAGCCGTTTCCGTGGCCTGAACCAAATTAGCATAGCTTTCCACGCGGTACATCTGATACGTGTTCCAGACGATGCATTCCTTCCGGTTGTACCGCTCCATCATCTCGTAGGTCAGTCGATCGATCGTATCCTGAATCCAGGTTTCCTCGGCATCGACAAAAATCCGAACGTGATGCTCAAAAGCCGCCTTGCAAAGAAGATCCATCCGTTCGCGTACCCGGGCAAATGCCGCCGTCTCGGTTTCGTTCAGCCCTTGCGTCGACTGAGCTTTTTCCAACAGTTCGGTACTGGCAATACCCGTGACTTTAAATACAGAGAAGGGAATAGCTGGCATCTGGGCGGCCTTTTCAATCGTCCGCAGAATTTCCTTTACCGTTTCGTCGAATGATTGCTCAGAATCCTCTCCTTCCACGGAGTAATCAAGAATTGTTCCGATGTGGGCCTTATCCAACTGCTGGATGGTGTGCGTACAGCCTTCAATCGTTTCGCCCCCGCAGAAATGCTCAAAAATTGTGTTTTTAATAGCTCCTTTAATGGGAAATTTGAGCATTAAAAACAATTTGATAAAAAAGGTACCTATCTTTACGAGCCAGTTTCGATTCATGGCCGCAAAAATGAAATAGGTTTTCTTGAGTTGCCAGTCGGATTGATTAGCAAAAGCTACCGAGGTGTCATCAAAAGAAAGTTTGGTTTCGCGAGTCTGTTGATGAATCGGAGCTTTCAAAATGTCCATTTTGGGCATGGAAGTGAACCGTGTTAGTGTAAAAGTTGTGAATATAGCGGGCAGGTTCAGGTTGAGTACTCCAGCAATCTAAGTAAGCCAATCGGCAAGAAATATTTTTGTCGAAAAGCGGCTACAAAGGTAAGGGGAAACGCTCTTCAATTTTACAAGTCAGTGCTGATTTTTTTAATAAATATGGTTATCTTTGAAATGTTAACATTCTGATTTTAAGTTTGTTACTACAATCGAAGTACCAGAAGATTTTGCCTAAACGTTACTCTTCATCATAATAAACTGCTCCCCGGCTTTTTGAACAAATAAACGCTTACTAATTAACGATTTACGAGATGAGTGCGACGCTGGACATTGTGCCTTTGCAGGATTGGATCAACACCAACGGAAAGCCCTTGATGATTGCGGGTCCCTGTAGTGCAGAAACAGAAGAACAGGTTTGGGAAACGGTAACCCAAATCGCCAAAGAGGGCTATGCCCACGTTATTCGGGCTGGGGTTTGGAAACCACGTACCCGTCCGGGTTCCTTTGAAGGTATGGGAGAGGCTGCTTTGCCCTGGCTGGCGGCCGCAAAGAAAGAAACGGGTCTGCCCCTGGCTATTGAAGTGGCGAGTCCCGAGCACATTGAACTGGCTCTGAAATATAACGTAGATATTCTATGGATTGGGGCCCGTACGACGGTGAACCCCTTTAACGTACAGGACATTGCCGACGCTCTGAAAGGCGTGGACATTCCGGTATTGGTGAAAAACCCGGTAAACCCTGATCTGGCTCTCTGGATCGGAGCTCTGGAACGTCTTCAGAACTCAGGTCTGAAGAAGCTGGCGGCTATCCACCGTGGTTTCTCGAACATGCAGGAGACGAAATACCGTAACTCACCCATGTGGCAGGTAGCCCTGGAACTCAAACGCCAGTTGCCGAACTTACCCATCATTGGTGATCCGAGCCACATGGCCGGTAAACGTCAATACCTGGCTGAGCTGACCCAGCGTTTCCTGGATCTAAACTACGACGGTCTGATCATTGAGTCACACCGTAACCCGGCGGAAGCGTGGTCGGATGCTTCGCAACAACTGACGCCGGCCGCTCTGGGCGAAATGCTCCGTAGCCTTCAGGTACGTCAGTCAGATGTTAGCGATTCAGAGTACCACAGCCACATGGATGAACTCCGTGCGAAAGTAGACAACATTGACCGCGAATTGCTGGAAGTACTGGCTACGCGTATGGCCATTGTTGAGAAAATGGGTGAGTACAAACGTGACAACGGTGTAACGATTTTCCAAATCGATCGCTGGAAGCAAGTGCACGCTTCACGGGCTGAAATGGGTAAAAAACTGGGTCTGTATACGGATTTAGTAGAAGATCTCTACCGCCTCATCCACGAAGCTTCGATCCGTAAGCAGACGGAAGTAATTAACTCGGTTTCTCAGGCATAAGCTGAGAATACTTATAGAAAAAAGAGGTCGCTGTACAGCGACCTCTTTTTTCTTTTAATGCGTTTTTTAACTATACGTTTGTAGCATTGCATGGAATTTCTTTCTAACAGCTCTATTCGTTCGCATGAATGCTTACCCTACTGATCCGTTTGCCGCCCTGCGTTACCGGGAATTTACCTTTTTTGGTCTAGCCAGTTTCTTCTTCACTACCGCCATCCTGATTCAGGAAGTTGTTTTAGGTTACGAAATTTACCGGATTACGCACGATCCCTTAGCTTTAGGGTTAGTAGGCCTCGCGGAAGCAATCCCCTACATTTCACTGGCATTGCTGGGCGGACACTTTGCCGATAAGTACGACAAAAAACGAATCATCTTACTGAGTTTGCTCGTCATTCTGGTGGGTTCGTTCATTCTGCATTGGGCTACATTGCCCGAAACGCGGGCCGCTCATCCGGATACTTTTCTACTTACCATTATCTACGGCGTAGTGGCTTTAATTGGCCTGGCCCGTGGCTTTTATAGCCCAGCTACTTCTTCTCTGAAAGCATTCCTCACGCCCCGTGAAGTCTATCCTAATGCCGCTTCCTGGTATAGCTCCTTCTGGCAGACGGGAGCAATCCTGGGGCCGGGGCTTGCCGGATTTCTTTATGCCTGGATGGGTATGGCGGGTACCATGTGGCTGGTGATTGCTGGATTAGGATTGGTCTTTCTTTTGTTTTTATTCATCAAAAAGAAACCCATTCCTGAAGTGTCGGAAGCAGAAGAACAGCTTAGCGTCTGGCAGAGCATTCGGGAAGGGATCACATTTGTGTTCGGGAATAAGCTCCTCCTCTACTCCATTTCGCTGGATTTGGTGGCCGTATTGTTTGGCGGAGTCGTAGCGATCCTGCCCGTTTTTGCCGAGGATGTTCTTCATGTAGGAGCTGAAGGCTTGGGTATTCTGCGAGCCGCCCCCTCTATCGGAGCCGTACTAACGCTCGTAGCGACTGCCGTGTACTCGCCCGTACGCAGAGCCTGGTTAAACATGCTCATTGCCGTTGCAGGATTCGGTATCGCTACCATCGTTTTTGCCCTATCAACGCACTTCTGGCTTTCTGTAACGATGCTTTTCCTAACGGGAGCGTTTGACAGTATCAGTGTAGTCATTCGTCAGGCTATTCTCCAACTGGTTCCACCCGACGAGATCCGGGGACGCGTACTTTCGGTTAACAGTATCTTCGTCAGTACTTCCAATGAAATCGGAGCATTTGAATCGGGCTTACTGGCTAAAACCTTTGGTACAGTCCCTTCCGTACTCATTGGCGGAAGCCTTACGCTGGTTATTGTCGGTTTCATCTGGGTTCGTACTAAAGAACTTCTGCACGTAAAGCTGATATAACCGTGCAAGACCCGATACAAAAAGAAAGGCTAACTCGGTTGAGTTAGCCTTTCTTTTTGTGAGAATGTATTATTCAAAAATCTTAAATCCGAAGTAGCCAACGGCGAGCCAGAGTAAGCCTTTAATCAAAAAGAAGAAAAAGCCGGCCCAACCCAAACGCTTAATCCAACCTTTCCAGCCGGGAGTGGTTTCCTTTTGCTCCATAATATTTAGAATGATTCTATTGAATTCAAAAATCGGCAAAAAGATTCTTTTCTCCGAAGAAATACGCAGATTTCTTGTCGATCAGGCTAGTCCCCCTTTCGCCAGCACTACGTACTTAAGCATTTCAACGTACAACTGAATTCCTTCTTCGATTTCGTGCAAATAGATAAATTCATCGGCCTGGTGCGAGCGAGCCGAATCGCCGGGACCCATCTTCAACGAAGCACAGCCAATCACGGCCTGATCGGACGTGGTGGGTGAACCGTAAGTTGTGCGTCCCAGTTGAATACCCGCCTGCACAACGGGATGTTCCAGAGGAATACTCGAAGGCCGCAACCGTACCGAACGAGCCTGTACTTCCGATTTCATATGGGCCTGGATAATGTCACAGGCTTCTTCCAGCGTGTACTGATCCGTTACGCGTACGTCGAGCGTAAAATAGCAATTGGCTGGAACGACGTTATGTTGCTGGTTTTCGGTACGAATCACCGTAGCCGTCATTTTCATTTTTCCCAGCATCGGCGATTCCTTGGGGAATTCATACGAACGTACCCAGGCAATGTCGTCGAGAGCTTTGTACAAAGCATTTTCTCCTTCTTCACGAGCCGCGTGACCTGCTTTTCCCTGAGCCATACAATCGAGTACCAGTAAACCTTTTTCGGCGATGGCCAGGTGCATTTGCGTGGGTTCACCCACAATGGCAAAGTCAATCGACCCCAGGTTTCCGGAATTCCACAGCAGTTCCATGCCGTTGGCTCCGGAAACTTCTTCTTCCGACGAAGCCGCAAAGACAATGTTGTACGCTAAATCCGTCCGATGGTAGAAGTAGCAGAACGTAGCCAGCAGGGAAACCAGACAGCCTCCGGCATCATTGGAGCCCAATCCGAAGAGTTTTCCGTCTTCCACCAAAGGATTGAACGGATCAAGGGTCCACTTCGGGTTGGGTTTTACCGTGTCGTGGTGCGAATTAAGCAGTACCGTCGGTAAATCCGGATTGTAGTATTTATTCCGGGACCACAGGTTGTTATTCAATCGGGAAAAGGGCATGTTCCGTTCCCGGAAAAATTCTTCCAGCAGATACGCCGTCTGATCTTCTTCGCGGCTAAAGGAGGGCGTCGCGATCAGACGTTTGAGTAATTCAATGGAATCAACAGTGAGGCTTTCAAGAAGCTGAGCCATACTTACTAATTTAAAAGGGGTCGTGTGCCTCCTTCTTTATGAATGAAGAAAACGGGTAAATCGCCCAGCTAAGTCTTCGATGTTTTCGAGACGGGCCAGCGTTTGCACCCAGTTGACCGGAATACCTTCCAGTCCGTAATAGAGTCCGGCCAGACCGCCCGTAACGGAACCCGTGGTATCGGCATCATCTGCCAGATTTACGGCCCGCAGGACGGCATCCGAATACGTGTCAGTCGTCAGAAAACTCCAAAGTGCGGCTTCCAGCGAATGCAGTACGTAACCAGAAGAGTAGATTTCCTTTTCAGATAATTGTATAAGGTCTTCTTTTAAAATACGGGCAAACAGTTCGCATTCATCCGCCGAACAAATCTGCTCGGGAAACGAACCCAGCGATTGCTGAATCGTCCGGTAAGCTTCTACTTTTTCCTTACCCGCCAGGAGTTCCTGAGCAAAGGAAACCAATACAAAGCAGGCAATCACCGAACGAATGTGACCGTGGGTCAGGCTTGATACGTTGCGTACAATCGCAAAACGTTCATCCAGACTCAACTTCGGCTGCTGGTAATGAAAGTAGAAAGCCAGGGGCAGGATTCGCATAAGCGATCCGTTGCCATTACAGAGCTCACTCGTTTCGCCCGCCTTCAGGGGTTCTACGCCCTGCTCCAGTCGATCCAGAGCGTTACGGGTGGAAATACCAATGTCAAAGACCGAGCCATGAGCCGTCCAGTCCCCGTAAAGATACCAGTTTAAAAAGCGGTTTGCCAGAGTTCGGTAATCCAGCCCCTGGATCAGTGTTTCGATGGTTTGATAGGTCAGAGCACTATCATCCGACCAGGTACCGGCGGGCTGGTGGTGCGTGCCGTAGGCTCGCATGCCTTCAACGGGCTTGTTTTTTAGAAAATTACGCGTTGTAAATTCCACCGGAACACCCATAGCATCTCCCACAGCAGTACCAATCAAGAAGCCATGAACACGAGAGTCAAAAAGTGATTTCATACGGTGTTGTTACAATTGCGGTAGTTTAAACAGACCATTCGGGCGGAATGGCTTTTACTCAGTAAGTCGGATCCGGGTACCGGTGGTGCCTTCGCTAACGGCCTGTCGAAGATCGGTGGCGTGGCAGATGGTAACCTGTTTAACGCCATCATGAAGGGCCTTGAAAGCATTATCCAGCTTCGGAATCATCCCGGCATAAATGGCTCCGGAGGCTTTGTGCTCAGTGTAAGTACCCGGATACAGTTCGGATATGACGGTCGTATCGTCTTCAGGATTAGTCAGTACGCCTTTTTTTTCGAAACAATATACTAAATTAACTTCAAAATGCTTCGCTAACGCCACCGCAACGGCCTGAGCCTGGGTATCAGCGTTGGTATTGAGCATGGAAGCCAGAGCCGGGTCAAAGGTAAGCGGGGCGAAGACGGGAACCAGTCCTACTTCCAGAAAACGCTTGATCTGCTCCTCATTTACCGACTCGATGTCGCCTACAAAACCATAATCAACATTCCAGCCCGTCCGTTTTTTTGAACGAATAATCCCGCCATCGGCTCCGGTTAGCCCCAGAGCGTTACAATCGAGAGCCTGTAGCTGAGCGACGAGTTGTTTATTAACGAGTCCCCCGTACACCATCGTGACGACATCCAGCATGGCAGCATCGGTCACGCGGCGACCTTCCACCATCACCGTCTCCACATCCAGTTTGACTGCCACCTGCGTAGCAATTTTTCCGCCCCCGTGTACCAGAATCTTGGGCAAGGGCAAGGCCGCAAAATCCGCTAAAAACTGCTGGCGGAGGGTCGGGTTATCGACCACGTTTCCACCAATTTTAATAACCGTGAGCATGAAGGTTCGAGTAAAAAAAAAGGGTATACAGGTTTTTACCCGCATACCCTTCCGTCTATGATTAAGCTTGTAACATTCGCTTGAGTACGGCCTGAGCAGCCCACACGCGGTTTCCAGCTTCCTGAATAACAATTGAATTGGCTGAATCCAGTACGGCGTCTTCGACCACCAGATTCCGGCGAACGGGCAGGCAGTGCATGAACTTGGCCTGATTCGTCAGTCCCATTTTCTCCTGCGTAATCATCCAGGCTGGATCACTGTTGATGATCTGTCCGTAGGTTTCGTACGAAGACCAGTTTTTCGCGTAAATGAAATCAGCTCCTTCGAAAGCTTCGCGTTGGTTGTGCGTCACGCGGGCGTTCCCCGAAAACTCGGGAGCCAAAGCGTAACCTTCGGGATGCGTAATGACGAAATCTACGTCAGCAGCATTCATCCACTCGGCAAAGGAGTTGGGTACGGCCTGGGGCAGTGCCTTCACGTGCGGAGCCCAGGTCAGTACTACTTTCGGACGAGCCACTGTTTTCGTCTCCTCGATCGTAATCAGATCTGTAAAGGATTGCAACGGGTGTCGTGTCGCTGACTCCAGACTCAGAATCGGTACGCCAGCGTACTTGACAAATTGCTTGATGACCTGCTCCTGGTAATCCTTCTCCCGATCGGTCAGCGAAGGAAAACTCCGTACGCCAATGATATCGCAGTACTGCCCTACCACAGCGGCCGCTTCCTTGACGTGTTCGGCCTTATTTCCGTTCATGATCGCTCCATCTTCAAATTCCAGACCCCAGGAATCCGTGGTAACGTTCATTACCATCACTTTCATACCCAGATTTTCGGCTGCTTTCTGCGTACTCAGCCGGGTGCGAAGGCTGGCGTTAAAGAATAGTAAGCCCAGCGTTTTATGCCGTCCCAGGTTTTCGTCGGCATAGGGGTTCTGTTTCAGCCAAAGAGCTTCCTGCACTAATCCCGGCAGGTCAGGAACATCATGAACGGAAAGAAATTGTTTCATTGGTTGAGTTTACAGTTTTCAGTTGGCTGTTTACAGTTTTCAGTTAAACGTTTCAGAAGACTGAAAACGATCAACCGAAAACTGTAAACTAGCTAAGCGTTTACCGCCAATACTTGATCGAGTGCTTCCAGGAATTGATCGCTTTCGGCCTGACCGATGGCCAGACTCGGCAGCAGACGCAGGGTGTGCTTGCCCGCGTAGCCACAGAAAATTTTATGTTCGAACAAGAGGGTGTCCCGGATTTTATCGACGGGCTGTTCAAATTCGATACCGATCATCAAACCGCGACCGCGTAACTCCTTGATCCCGCTGATACCTTTGAGTTGCTCAAACAGGTAGGCTCCCTGCTTTTCGGCGTTTTCGATCAGGTTCTCGTTTTTCATAATGTCGAGCACCGCAACCGCCGCCGCACAGGCCAGGTGGTTACCTCCAAAGGTTGTACCCAGCATACCGAATTTGGCGTGGAATTTGGGTGAAATCAGTACGCTGCCAATCGGAAAGCCGTTACCCATTCCTTTTGCCGTGGTAATCAGATCAGGTTCTACACCCGTAAACTGGTGGGAGAAGAACTTACCCGTCCGCCCGTACCCGCACTGTACGGAATCCAGGATGAGTACGGAACCGAACTGATCGCATAACTGGCGAGCAGCCTGCAGGAATTCCGTGGAAGTCACGTGAATACCACCGACGCCCTGAATGCCTTCCACAATTACCGCACAGATTTCTTCGCTCATGTTGGCTTTCAAAGCCTCCACATCATTGAAGGGGATGAACGTAACGTGCGAATTATCGTTAATGGGAGCGACAATGGAAGGGTTATCCGTAACCGCTACGGCTCCGGACGTACGACCATGGAAAGCCGCTTTAAAAGCGATTACTTTCTTACGTCCGTTGTAGAAAGAAGCCAGTTTCAGGGCGTTTTCGTTGGCCTCAGCCCCCGAGTTCACCAGAAACAGGGAATAATCCGGGTAACCGGAAAGGGCCCCCAGCTTCTCGCCTAGTTCCTTTTGTAAGGGAATTTGTACGGAATTGGAGTAAAATCCAATTTGTGAAAGCTGACGCGTCAGGGCTTCTACATAATACGGATGTGAATGACCCACCGAAATGACCGCGTGACCACCGTACAAATCCAGGTACTGATCCCCTTTTTTATCCCATAAATAACTACCCTGAGCTTTCACAGGCTCGATGTCGTAGAGCGGGTAAACATTGAATGGATTCATGCTTTGTTATTTTTATGGTTTCAGGTCTTAGAAAGTTTGAGGTTTGAGCAGGTTTAAAGTTTAAAAACGTTTCAAACATGATACTGATCTGTATCTAAACCTTGCCCTTATTCAAACTTTATACGTATTCAAACCTTAAACTTTCTCAAACCTGAAACTCTTCAAACTCCTTAAAAACCGACTGATTTCAGATTCAGACCGGCTTTTTCATCCAGTCCAAACATCAGATTCATATTTTGTACAGCTTGACCGGAAGCCCCTTTTGTTAGGTTATCGATGATACTGGTGATCAGCAATTGTCCTTCATGTACTTCCAGGTGAATCAGACCTTTATTGGTATTCACGACCTGCTTCACGTCGATACTCGCCGGACTTACGTGCGTAAAAGGATGCGTGGCGTAGTAATCGGTATAGAGCTTCGTCGCCTCTTCCAGCGTACCCGCAAAATCCGTATACACATTGGCCATGATACCCCGCGTGAAGTTGCCCCGGTACGGAATAAAGTTGATTTTCTGCGTGAAATCAGCCTGTCCCTTTCGCAGTACCATCCCGATTTCGGTCAGGTGCTGGTGCGTAAAGGCTTTATAGATACTCATGTTATTATTCCGCCAGCTGAAGTGACTCGTCGCACTGAGCGATTGTCCGGCTCCCGTACTGCCGGTTACGGCGGATACGTGTACCTCGTCCTTCAGAAAACCAGCCTGGGCCAGCGGCAACAGAGCCAATTCGATACTGGTCGCAAAGCAACCCGGATTGGCAACCTTCCGAGCCTGACGAATCACCTCGCGTTGCAGTTCGGGCAAGCCGTATACGAAGCCGTTGGACTCGTCCCGAAAATCCGTACTCAAATCAATGATCCGTACGTTTTCGAAATCAGGATTTGCCGCCAGGAACTTTTTCGATTCGCCATGTCCCGAACACAGAAATACCACGTCTACATCCGTATGAAAGTGTTCCGCAAACGTTAAATCCGTGTCACCGAATAAATCCGTGTGCGTAGACGCTACGGGTTTGCCCGCCTGACTATTTGAATGAGCGTAAGCAATGGTTGCTTCGGGGTGATGAATCAGAATGCGAAGCAATTCGCCTCCTGTATAACCAGCCGCTCCAATAATGCCAATCTTCATGAATAGTAGTTCGGTAGTAGTTGATTGTTGTTCGTTACTAGTTTTCAGTTTGTAGTCTACCGTTTTCAGTTTTTCTTGAACTTTCCTCTACAAACCACTAACAACAACCAACCATCCACCTTATTTATCGTTCAATTCAGTGATTTTACGGTGAATCATGGTCTGATTCGAGGCAATTTTCGAGAAGCCACGTACGTCATCGCCACTCCAGGCATTGTTCATTTCACCGTAGCTGCCGAAGACATTGCTCATCAGATCATAGGGCGACTCGATACCCGTTACGAAGAAGCGGTACGGCTGCAACTGGACGTTTACTTTGCCCGTTACGTGCTCCTGCGTGCTTTGCAGGAAGGTTTCCAGATCCCGCATGGCTGGCTCCAGGAATTGGCCTTTGTGCAACAGGGTACCGTAGTTACCCGAAAGCATTTCCTTGAAATAGATCTGCTGCTCGGTCAGTACGTGTTTTTCCAGAGCGTGGTGAGCTTTGATGATGATCAGGGGAGCGGCAGCCTCAAAACCAACCCGTCCCTTGATTCCGATAATCGTATCACCCACGTGAATGTCCCGACCTACGGCAAAGGGAGCGGCCACTTCCTGTAATTTCCGAATGGCATCCACTGGATTTTCAAACGTTTCGCCGTTCACGCCTTTCAATTCACCGTGTACAAAATCCAGCGTCAGGGATTCCGTATCCTGCCGCTGCAATTGCGTCGGCCAGGCTTCTTCGGGTAAAAATCCGTCGGAGGTCAATGTTTCCTTGCCCCCTACCGACGTTCCCCACAACCCTTTGTTGATGGAGTACGCGGACTTCGTCCAGTCACGTTGTACGCCTTTTTCTTTCAGGTACTCAATCTCTGCCTCCCGGCTCAGTCGCAGGTCGCGAATGGGCGTGATGATTTCCACGTCCGGTACCACAATCCGAAACACCATATCAAAGCGAACCTGATCGTTTCCGGCTCCGGTACTACCGTGGGCAACCGCTTTGGCTCCAATTTGCTTGGCGTATTCGGCTACGGCCAGTGCCTGAAATACCCGCTCGGCACTTACCGACAAGGGATACGTATTGTTTTTCAGTACGTTTCCGAATACCAGATACTTCAAACAGTTGTCGTAATAGTCGTTCACTACGTCGAGCGTAGCGTGACTGGCTACCCCTAATTCATAGGCGTTCCGTTCTACGGTCTGGAGTTCCGACAGCGTAAAGCCACCCGTATCAACCAGTACGGAGTGCACTTCATAACCCTGATCATCCGACAGGTATTTTACACAGAAAGAGGTGTCCAGACCACCACTATACGCCAATACAACTTTGGGTTTACTCATTTTTTTGAATGTAGACAGTGGATTGCAGATGCGAGTCCGCGTTCCTGGTTATGGAAAGGGCAGAAATTGAGATCAATTTCCATCCGAAAGACACTTAAAAAAAGCGGGAAGGAATCGCTTCCCACCCGCCAAAATTATAACGAACGAAGAACAGTTACCCAGTAACCGTCAATAAATCCTAGAGAACGGGCTCCTCTATTTCTTCTTTTTCGTGATGCCTCAACAGCAGCCGTTGTTTGATCTTGTTCCAACGCTCGTAGATTTTCGCATTTTTCAGGAAATTCCACTTCGTCTTTTTCTCTTTTTCTTTCTCCCAGGAAGGATCGAACATCATGCCCGTGCAAAGGCAGTGCTTACGACCTGTACGGCTGAGCACGTCAAAATTCACGCAGGATGAACAGCCTTTCCAGAAGGCTTCATCTACGGGTAATTCGCTAAAGGTAGTTGGTTTGTAACCTAGCTCCGAGTTGATCTTCATCACGGCCAGACTCGTGGTAATGCCAATAATCCGGGCGTTCGGGTATTTAGTACGCGAAAGTTCAAAGGCTTTTTCCTTGATCATTTTCGCAATACCACTTTTGCGGTGATCGGGGTGGACGATTAATCCTGAGTTAGCCACAAATTTGCCGTGATCCCAGGTTTCGATGTAGCAGAAACCCACCCACTCGCCCTTACGGGTCATGGCAACAATGGCTTTTCCTTCCTCCATCTTGCGGCGGAGGTACTCAGGCGACCGCTTCGCAATACCAGTACCGCGTTGCTTGGCACTTTCTTCCATGTGCCAGCAAATTTCTTCAGCTAGGTACAGATGCTCTTTCGAGGCAACCTGGACTTTATATTCGTTCATTTGATTACTTAAACAGGAAACTCGTGTTGAATGAAAGTACACTGACTGTTTGTCAGACAGCCTTGCTTAACGACTCATACAACCAATACTGGAAGAAAATAGTGTGCCGGACGGCCAAAAATCACAGGCGTACCGGCCTCCGTCGTTCCGGCCTGAAGAATGGCCGCCGCGGTGGCTGGGTAGCAAAAAAAGGCTCGATGATGGCCCGTGATTTCATTTCCTTTAGAAGAGATGTTTCTTAAAAACGATGCAAAGTTTAGAAAAAACTAATTACTTCACACGAATATTATCAATTTTTTATTTATTTTCCCTATAACCGCTGGTTAGGCCGAAGTAGTTCGGTAGGTGGGTTAAATTTTTTATAGATCGGATATGACGAATCTGACAGCAGAGGATCTTATCTACGGTTACATGAATGGCATTTTCCCGATGGCGGACGCGGATGGAACCCTGTATTGGTATTCACCGGAGCCGCGGGCCATTATTCCCATTGATACGTACAAACCCGCCAAGTCCCTACGACCCATTTTGAACAAAAATACCTTTTCCATTCGGATCAATTCGGATTTTGAAGGCGTCATGCGGGGCTGTGCCCGTACGCGGGCGGATGGGGAAGGCACCTGGATTTCCGAAGAAATCATTCAGGCCTATACCGATCTTCATCGCCTGGGTTTTGCTCACTCCGTCGAAGCCTACGTGGACAATGAACTCGCGGGTGGCTTGTACGGAGTGTCGATTGGTGGGGCGTTTTTTGGAGAATCGATGTTCTACAACGCTCCCAATGCGTCGAAAGTAGCCTTTCATTACCTGATCGAACGCTTACGCGAACGTCAGTACTACTTGCTTGATACGCAGTTTATCAATGATAATGTGAAGCGGTACGGAGCGATTGAAATTCCGCGGGCGGAGTACATGTTCCGTCTACGAATTGCTCTGGATCAGCGTTGCCGATTTAGTGACAATGCTCCTATGCCTTTCATTCCTTCGTTTCGCACGAATATTCCCTGAAAGAGAAACCCCGCCTGCTACGCGGGGTTTCTCTTTTCATTGCAACGCTTTTGGCAGGGAATCTTCCGTCCAGCCTTATTTTTCCATTAATCCCGCCGGGTCACATCACTACCGCCCGATTTTCGAACCGATACGGTTTTTGCTCCACCCGCGTAATAAACATCACTTCCGCCACTCGCCTCTGCCGAAATCTCTTTAGTGGCGTATACGTGAGCATCCGAGCCTCCCGACGCTTTTACGCGTACGACGTCAGCTTTAAATCCCATAGCCTTGACATCCGAACCCCCACTGGCGGAGACCTCAAATACCTGAGCACTACCGGATAAATCGGCGTCGGAGCCGCCACCCGCTGAAATCGAAAAACGATTGGCTTTCACATCCATACGGGCATCCGAGCCACCGCCCAGATCTACGGATAAATCTCCCACGTTCAGCGTTCCCTGCGTGTACACGTCTGAGCCACCGCCCGCCCGCAATTTTTCGAGCGTTTTAAAGGATACATACGCCTTTACCGAACGGTTTTTACCCCAGTTGCCCATGCCTGACTCCCGATTGATTCGCAACACCAGTACACCTTCTTTCACTTCGGAAACGACTTCGTCTTCTTCCACGCCTTTCGCTTCCAGACGCAGACTTTCAGCAGAACTTTGGGTAAGGTACAGATCAATCCCGTGGCTGACCTGAATGCCATTAAATCCGCTTGCGGGACGGGTTTTCTGCCAGTTTTGGGCCTGTACCTGATACGAAAAGGCCAAAGCGGCCATACTGGTGAGTAAAGTAAATCTCTTCATTAGTAGCGTTCGTTTTAGTAAAGGATGCAGGAAGTTCGCAAAATGTTGCACAAAAATGCCCCCGCCTTCGTAAAAGCGGGGGCTGGTTCAAGTTTTGGTTAAGGGAGTTGTTTACTTATTTGACCATTACTACGGTGCCGTTTACCACGTACGTAGCTTTATCCGTCTTGACGTTGTATACGTTGTCAACCGAACGAACGGCCGATTGCGTCAGGAATACATCATAGGGTTTTAGTACATTAGTCTGGGCATCACGGTGATAGAGCGTATCGCCCACGTTCACTTCGCTCATGCGTTTGACGCCGCTGGTGGTCAGTACGGGGTGATTGGCCGTAGCTTCCAGACTCACCGATTCCCACTGCGTAGATTGAGAAGCCGTTAGTTTAGCCGCCGGATCCATCAAGGTCAAGCGAGTCAGGGCAAAAGACTGATTAGTGTGAATATCCAGTTTCTCTACCGTAGCCGTTTCCAGGAGCTTCGTGGTGGCATTGAAGCTCTGAATCTGGTCGCCCGCCGTGATCGAAGCAATGGCTTTCGTGGTACCGTTGGCCAGGGTCACTAACGCATCCGCTGGGAAGCAGTACTCAATTTTCTCTCCTTCCTGAGCGGCTGCCGGAGCACCACCTACCCCTGATTTCGTCAGGGCAAAGGCGATGCAGGAAGAAAGGCCCTTCATGGCTTCTTCGCCGTACTTCAGGTCGTCGATGTATTTGCCCCATACTTCGCCCGGAGCATCTGGACTTGGTAACGGAAAGGCTTTTAGTTTACCATCTTTGGGCGTCGTGTAAATCGCGTACATGCCCAGCTCGGACATTTTCTCCGTTTCGAAGAGTTTGTACAGGTATACCCGACGTTCGGTACCGTCCGAAAACTTAAAGACGAAAGGATCACCCGAACGGTCCAGAATAAAACTACCCGCTTTCACGTACGTGTCCTTTTCGAGGTTCTTAACTGCTATTTTCTTGGCAGCTTCGTATTCAGCAGCCGTAATGGGACGTTTCTCGGAATCCTGGGCCCAGCTACCCGTAGCTACCAGAGCAGCCAATCCTAAAGTCAGGAATAATTTCTTCATAGGGAAAATTAGTTTTCTGTTTGCAGTCTTCCGTTGTCAGTCAATAACTTCTAATAGGTAGCCTATACTTTATACTTTATACCTAACCAACACCCTCATCCCGCCGATACCCGCTTGTGCAACAGTTCTACGGCGTAGCGAGCTGATTCGAAAGCCCCGGCCATCCAAGCGGGCAGGTTACTGGCATGTTCTCCGGCGAAGTAAATATCATCATCGTTTTTCGTCATCGTAGCGTACAGGCGTTGACGGGCGGCATCCGAATAAATGCCCCAGCCTCCTTTGGAGTACGGAATCTTATGCCAGGCTAGCGAAAACGCATTTTCAAACTCATCCTTGTACTGCGGGTGAATCCGGGAACCTTGCTCGAAAGCTAGTTTTTGGCGATCTGCAATGGAAAGCTCGCCTACTTTCTTGGCTAGTCCGTGGAAGTTGTACATGCCTTTCAGTACGCCTTTCGGTCCCAGCATGCCGTGGGCGGGGTAGAAAATTTGCGTAATATCCATGTTGGTTTTCGTGATACCCCCAAAAATCTGGTCGTCTTCTTCCCAGAAACGCCGCTTGAATTGCATCCCGATTTTGCAGGTTTCCATGTACGGAACAAAATCCGCCACCCGCTGTACATCCCCGGAAAGGTCCGAAGGAATGCCCTTCAGTATGGGTAAGGGTAAGGCACAAATGCAGTAGTCGCCTTTTACTTCATGTTTCTGGCCCGTCTTCTTGTCGAGATACACAATCCGTACGCCGGGGTTTGTCTTCCGGATTTCCTGGATTTCACAGGACCGTTTCACCTTATCCCCCACCACTTTTTCGAAGGCTTTCGGAATCATATCCATCCCGCCGACGGGTTGCAGTAACACGGGCTGCTGATTAAATGTGTATTCGCCGACATTCGCAAAAGCGGGATGCGTAAGCCCCGATTCCACGATGTCCTTCAGGGCATAGGGCTTGGCAATGGTTCCTCCCCGCATGCCCGCTCCCGGAGCCACCTCGTAGCCGTGTCGCTCAGAGCCTTTATATTTTTTGTTAATGTCCAGATCGCCCTCTTCCCGTAGCCAGGCCACGTAGCGATCGACATCTTCTTTCGACATTTCTAAATCCAGTGCCTGTTGGTCGATGGCTTTCGCCACCAGTTCCGTCAGGTAGCCCCGCATATCCGCGTGAATTTCGCGGGCTCGTACTCGTTTGTTGGCCAGGGCTCCGCGGTTACTCTCCGAATACTGGAACCCGGCTTCGTTGAGATTACCGAAGATTTCAACGGGTATTTTCAATTCCCGGCAATATTGAACCGTGAGGTGGTGATGGTGAGGAATGCGGGCCGCACCGGCATTGAGGTAGTACCCTTCGTCGAACTGGCAGATTTGTTTTTCACCCCCTAGTTCAGTCTCGGTGGTTCCTTTCCGGATGGTCCAGATTCGGCCCCCTACCCGTTCGCGGGCTTCCAGTACGACACAGTCGTAGCCCAGCTTTCCCAGTTCATAAGCGGAAGCGAGTCCAGCCAGTCCGGCTCCGAGGATAATAACTTTTTTACCGTTCGGCTTTTCATTGCGGGCTAAGTCAAACGTCTTGGCCGGGGCTTCCGGAAAAAAACCCAAAGCCATCATCGCCAGGTAACTGTTACCCGACTTTTCAATAAAATTTCTTCTGGTCATAGGGGAAAGAAAGGTTAGGACTTGAAAATAGTATCCGCCCGGTACGCAGCCCATGATCAAAATCAGCGTTTGCGTTGATCCAATCGTTTAAACGTACCGGGCGATAAGTCCCTACCAGGGTCAGGACACTACTTTAGTGAATGAATCCGTAAAGGCTTTCATTTCGTCCATGGTTCCGATCGAAACCCGGCACCAGTGCTGTCCGTCGAAGAACCAGTTTCGTACCATTACGCCTTCCTGCATGAGTTTTCCGGTCAGTTCCGTACCCTTCATATTAACCGGGAAGAGCATAAAGTTGGCGTACGAAGGAATGACCTTGTAGCCAGCTTTCGTCAGGAAATCAGCCGTATACTTTTTCGATTCATTCGTTTTATCGAGCACCATTTTCGTATTCTCGGCATCCGAGAAAGCCGCCATAGCTCCCATGATCGTAGGTAGCGTGAGGCCAAAGCCGTTCATCGTATACTTGGAAATATCCTGTAACAGTTCGGGTTTACCCAGAGCATACCCTAAACGCATCCCGGCAAACGCATACAGTTTAGAGAGCGTCCGTAGCACGATTACGTTTTTACCTTCCTTGATTTTATCCACCATACAATCCGTTTTCGGATTGGTGGCGTAATCGATGTAGGCTTCATCCACCAGTACGGTAACCTTTGGTGAAACCTCGTCGATGAACTTCCGCAGCTTATCCGCAGGCAACATGTTACCCGTCGGGTTGTTGGGGTTACAGATGTAGACCAGGCTGTGTTTGGCGGGATCGATTTTCTTCGCCATCGCGTCCAGGTCGTACTGGTAATCCGCCGTGAGCTTTACCTTTTCCATGGGGTAACGCTCGTCATTACTCGAGATGTAGCAGGGATCGCCCACCATGATCGTACCCTTCTGAGCAAAGTGCATCAAGCTGGCATTCAGCAATTCCGTTGAACCACAGCCCAGTTTAATATAGCTTTTGGAAGCTCCACCCCAACCGCCGCCGCCGGCCGGACTTTGGGGCATGGGAATACCGTCTTTCTCAGAAATCGCTTTGTATAGATCCATCGTAGCTCGCATCGCATACCGGTTGGCTTCGGTTAGGGAGCTATTGACAGCCGTTTTCGTTTTTGCCGAAAGTCCCCAGGGGTTTTCGTTGGCACTCAGACGGGCTTTTACCGCTGCTGGCGGCATGGAGTCTGCTAGCAGGGCCGCCCGGAATTCGTGGGACAGGTCCATGTACAATTCATTCCGGGCTGCCGGATCTGCATAGGCCTTTTGCAGAAGAGCGGGTAATGCGGTTGCTCCTACCGTCATGGCAGCGGAGTTTTTGAGCCAGTTACGACGATTCATCTTTCGTAAGCGTTTGATGGTTTTGTGGTATGCGAGCGACCTGAATGGGACTTTAGAAAGAAGTAGTAGAAAATTTTACCATGCTTCTATTTTAATGAAAAAAATTTTCCCTTTCTGAGCATAAAATTAATTATTCTTTGGGAAGTATGCAACTAGCCACTGCTATCTATTTTCACTAATTTATGGTTTTTGTCGACCAAAACAGCCTTTTCACAAACCTATTATTCGCTATTTTCAAAAAATAAATCCCTAAAAACCCATTTTTAAAACCTTAAAACCAGAAAATCTACAAAATAGACATAGTAACCAGATTGAGTACCAAATCCCTACCTTTGCCGTCAGTATGAAGCCTATCTTAGTCATTAAATTTGGTACGGCCAGTCTCACCAAAGTAAACGGTGAGATCAATGAGGCCACAATTCTGGAAATTGCCCGTCAGGCCGCTCAGCTTCACGATCAGTATCGGATTGTACTGGTTTCTTCGGGAGCTGTGGGTGCCGGTAAAGCCTATCTGCAGAATTATCGGGGTGAACTCTCGCAACGTAAAGCGGCAGCCGCCATTGGCAATCCCCTCCTGTTGGGTTTGTACACGAAATACTTTGGGGCATTCGGGATTCCGGTCGCCCAAAGTCTGTGCGAACGAAGCCACTTTGCCAACCGCTCGCAGTTTCTGCAACTCAAGCAAACCTACGAGACCCTTTGGGAAAACGGGGTGATTCCAGTCGCTAACGAAAACGACGTAGTATCGGACCTGGAGTTAAAGTTCTCGGATAACGACGAGCTGGCGACTTTACTCGCTGCCGGACTCGGAGCCGATACGTTGCTATTCAGCACCTCCGTAGGCGGTTTACTCGATCACGACGGAGCCATCGTTCCCCGCGTCGAACGTATTGATGAAAGTATACTGGGACTGGCGGATACTTCCAAAACGGCCGTTGGTCTGGGCGGTATGGTTTCCAAACTCAGCTTCGCCAAACGGGCCGTACGCATGGGCATCCGGGTGGTCATTTTTGGAATCCATACACCAGAAGGCATTCTCAACGCTTTGAAGGAAGAAACGGGTACCGTTTTCACCCCCGAAAAGGTATCCCTGAAAGCCCGCCATAAATGGTTAGGCACCGGTAGTCTCATCGCCGGACAGCTACGTATTGACGCCGGAGCCGTAAAGGCCCTACGCGATCGGCGGAGTTTACTAGCCGTGGGTATTCAGGAGGTTACGGGAGAGTTTGATCGCGGCGAGGTCATTGAAATCCGGGATGAAGCGGCTCAGGTAATCGCCGTAGCTAAAGCCCGGGAATCTTCGCGGGTTGTGGCAGAGAACCTGAAAACCCAGAATTTTGAAGTCGCTCACGCTGACGATATTGTTTTACTGTAAGGAATCCTTTTGCTGATTCCTACGCCTTAAATCCTCATTTGCGATATGTCTGCCTCGGATTCCGAAATTCTTTCCATCGTTCCTCAACTGGCGGCTACGCACGCGGCGGCTCCGGCCCTGCGTCGACTGACGGACGCTCAGAAAGCCGCTCTGCTCCATCGGCTGGCGGAGGTTCTGCTTGCTCATACGGCTGCCATTCAAGCCGAGAATCAAAAGGACCTCGAACGCATGCCGCAAAGCGACCCGAAATGGGATCGGTTGCTACTGACGGAGAACAGAATCGAAAATCTGGCTCAAAGCGTACGGGATGTAGCCCAACTAGCCGATCCGACGAATCAGATTTTACTGGAACGTACCTTACCCAACGGACTGCACCTCAAGAAAATCGCGGTCCCGATGGGCGTAGTGGGCGTTATCTACGAATCACGCCCCAACGTAACGATTGATGTAACCGCTCTTTGCCTGCGTTCGGGGAATGCCGTAGTCCTTCGCGGGGGCAGCGATGCCTGGCATACGAACCAGTATTTGGTAGGGCTGGTACATCAGGTATTGCAGGAACAAGGCGTTCCGGTTGAAATCATTACGCTGTTACCCACCGATCGCGAACTGATGAAAGAACTGCTGACGGCCACCCGTTACGTGGACATCATCATTCCGCGGGGTTCGGAGCAACTCATTCAGTTTGTGCGTCAGCACTCGCTGGTACCAACCATCGAAACCGGAGCGGGCGTCGTTCATACCTATGTACACGAGGAAGCCGATCTGGAAAAGGCTCGCGACATTGTCGTAAACGCCCGCGTATCCCGTCCTTCGGTTTGTAACTCGCTCGATGGTTTACTCGTCGATCAGGGCATTGCTTCGGCCTTCTTACCGATGCTTTGTCAGGATTTCGAAAAATGGAATGTCGAGATCTACGCCGACCCGGCTGCGTATTACGTGCTGGAAAAAACGGGCTATCCGCAACTATACCACGCTCAGGACGAAGATTTTGGTAAAGAATGGCTCGATTATAAAATTACTATCAAGGTAGTAACGGGACTGGACGAAGCTCTGGAGCACATTCGCACGTACTCGTCGCGTCACTCGGAGGCCATTGTTTCGGAAAACCCGGACGTCTGCCGCCGTTTTCTGGAAGAGGTAGATGCTGCCGCCGTATACGCCAACGCCTCTACCCGCTTTACTGATGGGGGTGAATTTGGCCTGGGTGCTGAAATTGGCATCAGTACGCAGAAGCTGCACGCTCGCGGCCCCTTTGCTCTGGAAAAGCTGGTTACCGAAAAATGGATGATCGAAGGCACTGGGCAAGTTCGCTGGTAACACCTTCTTCTACCAAACGCGGCGGCTGGTTATGACCAGTCGCCGCGTTTCGTTTTCAGACAAAGGTTATATTTTTTGACTTGGGTATCAGAGAGCATCCAGATTGGAGCCTTCTTCCTCCTGCAGTTTGTCCCGGGTATCTTTATACGCTTCTTCGATGGAATGTGATTTGCGTAAGTCACTGGCTTTTCGCGTCAGATCGGCCAGTGTTTCGTAGTGCTTGCACAACACGTCGAGTTCATCCTGATTCAGACTTTCTACTCCTACCAGTCGGTTACTCGCTCCCTTGGTCGCGGCAATGAGTTCATTCAGTTTCAATTGGATCGATACTGAATCTTTATTTTGTGCTTTCTGGATGACGAACACCATCAGAAACGTGACAATCGTGGTAGAGGTATTAATGACCAGTTGCCAGGTTTCGGAGTAATGAAAAAATGGCCCGCTAATGGCCCAAACAAGGACAACACCCAGAGCAATTAGAAAAGCCCATACGCTACCCGTGGCTTTCGTTACCCAGGATGAAAATTTTTCAAATGGCGTTTGCTCGTGCGATAGCGGGAGCGGACTCAGGGCGGGGGATTGCTTTTTCATGACGTTTGGGGCTATCGAGGTCTTGAATTGATCTCGGTTGATAAGCTTCGTAAAAAAATAAGCCGCCTGAACGCAAAAGAGCCTCCTTCGATGAAAGGAGGCTCTTTTTTAATTTCGTTTTTATCTAAATGTTCAAATAGCGTAACAAAAGATCCAGTCGATCGCGGTCCGTCGTATCGAGTGCTTCCGTCGTAAAAACTGAATCAATGACGTAATTATACCGTTCAAAGGTAGCAATGACCGCTTTGATATCGCGGCGATTCAGCTTTAGCGTCAATTTACCCGGACGATCCGTCTCATAATCCCCACTGTGGAAATAACTACTCACTATTTTCACATCATTCGATTCAATCAGCCGACTCACTTCACTCATGGAGTAGTCCCGATCTTCCACTTGCAACACCAGTACCGCTCCCTCTTCCTGCGTACCTAGTTCGCTTGCAAACCGCCGTAGCAACTCATTCACCGAAATACTACCGGCAAATTGCTGTTCTTCGTCTACCACGGGTAACACTTCCAGCTGATACAATTGGGCAGTACGTAGCAAGTCGTACAAGTGTTGATAAGGTTGTACGGTTACCGTTGCGTATTCGGGTTCTAATTCAGCCAGTGAATCTTCTTCGTCAGCGTTCATTAAACGCTCTTCCGAAAGAATGCCAACGTACGTTTCCCCTTCGGCTAAGGCCAGCTGGGTTATACGGAATTCCTGCATCCAATCCAATGCTTTTCCCACGGTGTCCGTTGGCCGTAATGTCGGCAATAAGGGGTCAATCAGTTCTTCAGCAAGCATAAGGCCATGGGTTATTGACTAGTGAATGCGATGGTCCGGTTTACTCAATACGTTACTCGTTTAGATACGTCGACAGATGGAAGAGAGCAGTAATTAGTTTTCTACGAGTACCAGTTCCTTGGTACGCTTCAAAAATCCGGCCAGAATCTGGTTGAATTCTTCCGGGTGCTCCATCATCGGAGCATGACAGCATTTATCGATAAAGTACAACTCCGTATTTGGAATCAGACGATCAAATTCGTGAGCTACCGTTGGAGGCGTAATGGTATCATTTAATCCCCAGATGAGCAACGTCGGTACCTGAATCTGCGACAAATCTTTGCCCACGTTGTTGCGTTGAGCCGACTTGGCAATCTGTACGATACTCATACACTTGGGAATGCTGTTCGTAATCTCAAAACACTCCTCGATCAGTTCGGGTGTAGCCACGTTCGGATCGTAGAAGGTATAGGAAACCCGCTCGCGGATGTACTCGTAACTACCGCGTTTGGGATAACTACCACCCATTGCATTTTCAAACAATCCAGAGCTACCCGTCAGCACCAGCCGCTTCACATTCTCGGGATTTTTGATGGTATACAACAAAGCAATATGGCCCCCCAGAGAGTTTCCTACCAGCGTAAGGTCGGTAAGCTTACGATCCTGTACGAATTTTTCGACAAAGGCCGTTAATCCTTCCACACCGGCTTCCCGCGGGGGCATTTCATAAACAGGCATCAGCGGAATAATCACCCGATACTGATCTCTGAATGTATTAATGACCGCATCCCAGTTGGACAAGGCTCCGAACAGGCCATGAAGCATCATGACAATCTCGCCTTGCCCTTCGTCGATAAACTGATAGCCGTCTTCTTGTTTAATTGAATAGTTCATTTCACGGATTAAGACAATCGTTGAGGCAAAATAAAGCAATTTTTCTTTGAAAGATTCAAAACGAAGAAACTGCTTTTTTTCGTATTCTATCGAAAATAGCCAATTCGTCTGGGAATGACAAAAAGATTGAATCGTAGATTTGTTAAATTTTAGGGTAAAATTCTCCCTTTTCGCTTATGCAACTTCCTGATTCCCTGCTTTCCTCCTTAGAAGAAGAAAGCGGTTTTAATAAAAAAAAATTCCTGGAGGCTCACGAAAAGCCGGCTCCGGTCTCGATTCGTATTAATCCGGTAAAAAAAATAAGCCCTCCCGCTGGGGCCACGTCCGTACCCTGGACCGACCTGGGCTTTTACTTGCCCGAACGGCCCGTATTTACCCTCGATCCCCTGTTTCACGCCGGTACCTACTACGTTCAGGAAGCCAGCTCGATGTTTCTGGAAGCCTTCTTCCGGCAGGTCATGGAAGAAGAACCACTGCGGGTACTCGACCTGTGTGCGGCTCCGGGCGGCAAGAGTACACTCCTTTCCAGTCTGCTCAGCGACGATTCGCTACTGGTATCGAATGAAGTCATCCGGCCCCGTTCGGGCGTACTGGCCGATAACCTGACCAAATGGGGTCGCATTCATTCCTTTGTTACCAATAACGATCCCCGTGACTTCCAGCGTCTGCCGGGCTTCTTTGATATTGTCGTGGTAGATGCCCCCTGTTCGGGTTCGGGCCTGTTTCGCAAAGATGCGGCGGCTATTACCGAGTGGTCGGAAGAAAACGTGGCCCTGTGTTCGCAGCGTCAGCAACGTATTCTGGCCGACGTATGGCCCACGCTACGCGAAGGTGGGGTACTGATTTATTCCACCTGCTCCTACTCCAGCGAAGAAAACGAGCAGGTCCTCGACTGGCTCCGTTCGTCGTTTGCCTGTACTTCCATTCCCTTTGCGGAATCGTACGAGGGGATTGTCGAAGTACGTACCGAACAGGATAATTACGGCTATCGCTTCTGGCCTGACCGGGTGGAAGGCGAAGGGTTCTTTATCGCGGCCTTTCAGAAAACGGAAGATCAAGAGGACTATCCTTTTCGGAATTCTTCGGGTGGAAAGAATAAAAACCGCCGGACTGAAACGGCTGCCTTTACGCCCTGGGTGGACGATTTGTCCTCGTACGCATGGATCGAGAAAAACGGCGATTACTTTCTGATCAACCCCGAACATCGTCCGGAATTTGAAGTAATCAGTCAGAATCTGTACTTACGGAAGGCGGGCATACGTTTGGGCAAGCTGGCCGGACCGGACCTGATTCCGGATCACGAATTGGCCCTAAGTACTGTGCTTTCCTCCGACGTTCCACGACTTGAGGTATCACGGGAGGATGCTTTACGCTTTCTAAAACGCGAAGATTTTGCGTATGAAACGTCTCAGAAAGGCTGGCATCTGGTTTCATACCAGGGGCACGGCTTGGGCTGGGTGAAGGTATTGCCTAATCGGCTAAATAATTACCTGCCCAAGGACTGGCGAATTCTGATGGATATTCGGGAGAATTAAATCGACCTCTATCTCCACAAAAAATCCCGTCAGTTCGTAGCTGACGGGATTTTTGATTATAGTAAAAAGCTATACGCTTTGGCCCTTCTTCACGTACAGAGCCAGATGTCGGTAACGCACAAACAGCGTAACGGTCAGGAAAATCATCCCGTAGGTTCCTTTCCAGAACAGGACTTCCAGCATCACGCCCGCTACCAGAAAGACCATTGCCGCGATGAAATAGTACATCAGCCAGCGGGGTTTCCGCGAGAGTAACAGTAGAGCCGGAATATTGAACGGATTGGTAATGAACATGCTGTAGTTCCAGTCGGTAATGCCGTGTTGGGTACCGAACCAGAGCAGCGTATGGATAATGCCGAAAAGTCCCGTAATAAAGAGAAGTGTACGGTCGAACGTACCCCCGGCTTTGATTTGTTTCCGACGTAAGATCAGAATCAGCAAGGGCGACGCCATCACCAGCCAGAACGCCGCAATCCAGAGAAAACTGGTTGGTTGCGGTTCCGCCTTGAACAGCGTGTTGGTTTGCAGGACCAGCTTTTCCTTTTTGCCATCGGGCCGTACGATCTGGGCTCGGTCGAAAAGTCGTAATAAGTTGTTGGGAATGTACGCGGCCTGTTGCATCGTCGTAATGCGATCGATGGGATAACCCAAAGCCAGGTTTAATCCCACGCGGGACCAGGGGCTGTCGGTCAGGTAATCATTCATCCAGTCCCGGTACGATCGGCCTACTAAAAAGGCATCCGTCGAGTCGTAACGGATGGTTCCCTGAGCTGCTTCGTATACTTTATCCCGGGGCCGCGTCGAGCAGTTGTCGTAATAGGGTCGGTACTGGTAGGTTTTATTCTGGGGCAGAGCGTTGAACTCCATCAGTTCAAACAACCGCTGTTTCTGCTCAGGCGTGAAATTCATTACCTGTTCTATGACGCCCCGGTTTTCCGATTTCCAGTACTCCAGCTGGCTGTATCGCGGGTCGGGATAATCCAGCGGTCCGGACGACAGTTGGTACGGCAGGTTGCCCCGCAGGAAGTTCCAATAAAAACCAGACGCCCGGAAATCGAAGGTTCCGTAGTTATAGACCTGATCTAGGCCCAGGACCGGGTCATAAATCCAGATGGCGGTATGTCCGAAAAAGGTATAGATGTCGGTACCCGGACCAACCGTTAGCAAACTTACCTTCGCCTGTGGACTCAGTACCTGAGCCTTGGCCATGAACGAGAAACTAAGCAAACAAAAAAGAAGCAGACGACGCAAAACCATGGTACAGGATTTGGGGCAAAAGTATGAAAAGAACTTATTTTTCCAGTCCGGCCACAATCAGTACAAACTCGCCTTTCACACGGTCGGCATTCTGGGTGTAATGCTGGATGAGTTCGGTCAGAGTACCGCGTACGGTTTCTTCAAATACTTTGGTCAGTTCCCGGGAAATCGAAGCTTGACGCTCGGGTCCGAATGCCTCGGCCAGTTGTTCAAGCGTTTTGACAATTCGGTGTGGCGACTCGTAGAAGACCATCGTCCGCTCTTCTTCTACCAAGCTTTTAATTCGCGTCTGACGACCTTTTTTCTGAGGCAGAAAGCCTTCGAACGTAAACCGATCCGTGGGCAAACCGGAGTTGACCAGAGCCGGCACAAAAGCCGTTGCTCCGGGCAGGCATTCCACGTCAAGACCATTTTTGAGGCATTCACGCACCAATAAAAAGCCGGGATCCGAAATGCCGGGCGTACCCGCATCCGAAACCAGAGCCAGCGTTTTTCCGGATTGAATCATCTTCACTACGCCCCCCGCTGATGCGTGTTCATTGTGGGAATGGTGAGCCATTAGCGGCTTCTGGATGCCCAGGTGTTTGAGTAACTGTCCGGTCGTACGAGTATCTTCCGCCAGAATGGCGTCCACACTTTGCAGTACTTTCAACGACCGCAGTGTAATATCATCCAAATTGCCAATTGGCGTAGGAACCAGGTAAAGTTTCATGGAAAAGTTTTCCGTTTTCAATGTACTGTTTTTAGTCTGCTCGTTTGTTCACCCTCTCCATCTGAAGAGCATATTGTTCAATCCGTGAGGATGTAGTTAGCTTAACCCTCCTGCCTTTCAGGACGGTTTCACTCCTTTCACAACGAACCTGACTACCAACGCTTACAACAATTGATCAATTTCTTTCGCCATCTGGCGGTCTTTTTCCGTCACCACATGCCCTGCGTCGTGCGAAGTCAGTGCGATGGTCACCTGGTTGTAGGCGTTAGACCAGTCGGGATGGTGATTATGCTTTTCAGCAATGAACGCAACCCGGGTCATAAAGGCAAAGGCCTCAGAAAAATCGTTGAATTCGAAGCTTCGTTGCAGCTGATTTTCTTTTTCTTCCCACATGATTGACAAGTGATTTTAGGACAAACATACAGGCTCCCGACCGGGCTTTCCCAGCAAGGTGGCCTAATTTTTTAGACAGTCTGTTTCAGAAAATACATTTGCCAACCATCAACGCTTGAGTCAAAAGACGATCTGTAACCCTTTAAACTGTCAGTACCATGGATGAATACACCACCGAAACCGAGGCAATCAACGCATTAGCAGCCAAGGGTTATACGGAAAGCTTCAGTATTGAAAATGGAGCCCTGAACTATGCGTCATTAGGGATGGTTCTGCACCCCGAAGATTTTGAAGTCGTAGAAGCGTACCGTTTTGAAGGCATTACCGATCCAGGTGATATGTCAGCGGTATACGCGATTGAATCAAAAGATGGCAAAAAAGGTGTACTGGTCATGGCTTACGGTCCTTACTCAGAACCCCTTTCCGCCGATTTGATTCAAAAACTGGACATGCGAAAAGGAGCTCTGGGCGGCAGTGATGCCATTGGTCAATAATGACACCGTGCATATAAACGAAAAAGGAGCCTCATGAGGCTCCTTTTTTTGTTGCATAGCCTGGGGCTAAACGGGTAATTTTTCGGAGGAATGTAATTTCCGTAAATCCAGCTCTCCTTCCCATTTGGATACGACAGCCGTAGCCACGGCATTCCCAATCACGGAAGTAGCGGAGCGTCCCATATCCAGAATCTGATCGATTCCCAGCAGTAAGGCCAGCCCTTCGATGGGCAGGTCGAACATGGTCATGGTCCCGGCAATGATGACCAGCGAAGCACGGGGAACGCCCGCAATTCCTTTACTACTCAACATCAAAGTAGCCAGCATGGTCAGCTGTTGGGCCGTAGACAGGTCCTTTCCGTAAGCCTGAGCGATGAAGGCCGTCGCAAAGGTCATGTACATCATCGAACCGTCGAGATTGAAAGAATAGCCCAGCGGCAGTACGAAGCTGATGATCTTTTCTGAACAACCGTATTTCTTCAACGCCTCAATGGTTTGCGGCATGGAAGCCTCGGAACTTGCTGTACTGAACGTCAGCAGAGCTGGATCTTTGATCAGACCTAAAAGCTTAAAATACGGGATTTTATTCACCAGACAGATGATCCAGAGCACGACGAATACGAAGAAGGCCAGTCCCAGGAAGAAACTAAAAATCAGATACGCGTATCCGGCAAAGATGCCCAGACCCTCGGTGGCTACTACCGCAGCGATGGCCCCAAAAACGCCAAATGGTGCGAAATTCATAACGTAGGAAACAATCTTGAACATCACGTGCGACACGGCATCCAGACCTTTCACCACGACCTTACCCGCGTCACCAATGGCAGCAGTGGCAATACCGAAGAAAATGGAAAAGACTACAATCTGCAGAATTTCATTCCCCGCCATCGACTCGATGATACTCTGCGGAAAAATGTGGTACATGAATGATTCGAGGGAAAATTTCTTCGCTTCAATACCCGTATCGGTGCCCGTAGCCGGTAAGGGCAACTGCATTACTTTTCCGGGTTTGAGTACATTGACGACGGCCAGACCCGTCAGGAGCGAAAGTATCGTAGCAAAAAGGAAGTAACCCAACGTTTTGCCACCAATCCGGCCTACCATTTTAAAATCGCCCAGTTTGGCAATCCCTACCACCAGCATGGAAAAAACCAGTGGTCCGATAATCATCTTAATCATCCGCAGAAAAACCTTGCTGATGATTTGCAGGTTTTTGCTCCAGGTAGCCAGGGTTTCCTGATCGGCCGGGCTGCCCGAATCGTAGGACATATGTACAATGTATCCCACGAGAACGCCTAACACTAAACCGATAAAAATTCGCCAGGTAATGGAAAGTTTCATAAAGAAAATTCAGGTAAAACAACGATGGAGTCTTCGCCCACTGGGTAAAGATAGCGGGTCCGACAGCCAGAATTTATCACAGTAAACGGGTATTTTTCGCAAAAAGTACAAAAAAACTCGTCAAACGAAAGCCCTTTTTAGACCAATTCGTTTGAAAGTTACCCGCTTTCTCGTAGAATTGAGACTTGATTTCAGTCCACTTTCTTCACTGCCCTTATTTACTGTTGTATGCCTGCAAAACTACCACTGGAAGCTCAGTTGGAAGGTTTCTTTTTACGAACCCTGCCGACCATTCCCTTCAACGTTAAGGAAATTTTCGTACAGATCATGCCTTGGCTGGCCCTGATCAATGGGATACTGGGGCTGGCTTCGGTCATTCCCGCTTATCAGAACTCGTTTGCCCGTTCCTATGGGATGACCTCATCCGTATACCTCGATGTGATTGGAAACATCATCGAGTCGATCCTGATGCTCTTGGCATTTAGTCCACTGCGTATAAATCGCCGCAAAGGCTGGAATTATCTGTACTTCTCTGTACTGGTTGCCGTTATTTTTAATGTTCTGTCAGCCTTACTTAATATGCCCTGGGGTACGGGCGGACTCATTTTTGCCCTCATTTTCGCGGCCGTTGAACTCTGGATTCTCTTTCAGATTCGCGAACGCTATTATTAATTACTCGCCTGTGTGCGTACGAAATCAGCCCCTGCTCACGTGGATTCAGGGGCTGATTTGTGTTTTATGCCGTTTGTGTAGTTTCTCGCAGCGAACCTTTTGCAATCGTGCAGTTTTGTAAGTATCCTTTGACCATCCACAACGTTCCCTTGGGAATTGTATATTTTACATTCATTTCTCCGCTTGTCCATCAACTTACGATCCGAATGAGTCAACCCTTACTCGAAGCCCGTCATGTGGTAAAACGTTACGCGAACCACACGGCTCTTAACGATGTATCGCTTTCCATCCCACAAGGCTGCATTTTTGGTTTACTGGGTCCAAACGGGGCCGGAAAAACGTCACTCATCCGTATCATCAATCAGATTACTGCTCCCGATGAAGGTGAAATTTTGCTGCACGGCGAACATCTGCAACCCAAACACATTGCCGACATTGGCTACCTGCCCGAAGAACGCGGTCTGTACAAGAAAATGAAAGTGGGTGATCAGTTGATTTACCTGGCCCGCCTGAAAGGTCTTTCGCAACGCGAAGCCACGGAACGACTCAAGCAATGGTTCATCAAGTTCGACATTCGCGACTGGTGGGATAAAAAGGTGGAAGATCTCTCGAAAGGCATGGCTCAGAAATGTCAGTTCATTGCTACCATCGTCCACGACCCAAAGTTGATTATCCTCGATGAACCTTTTTCGGGCTTCGATCCGATCAACGCCAACCTGCTCAAAGACGAAATTCTGGAACTAAAAGCGAAGGGGGCTACCATCATCTTCTCCACGCACCGCATGGAATCCGTGGAGGAATTGTGCGATCAGATTGCTCTGATCAACCGTTCGCAGGTCGTGCTGAAGGGTGACAAACGAGCCATTAAGCGGCAATTCATGGATCAGACCTACACACTTGAGTACCTGGGTTCTCTGGCACTATCGGAGCATTACGAGCTAATCTCGTCAACGGAAGTGGAGCCGGGCGTATACCGCTCACAGGTTCGTATCTTGCCGGGAGGACACGTCAACGACTTACTCACCCAGTTGATTGCTCAGGTAGAACTCAAGCAATTCAGTGAGCATGTGCCTTCGTTCAATGACATTTTTATTCAAGTCGTGGGTGAAACGCCAACCCAAGCCTTAATTCCTTAACCGATCCTGTTATTATGAATAAGATTTTATTAATCCTCCAGCGAGAATACCTGACCCGGGTTCGGAAAAAATCCTTCTGGATTACAACGCTACTTACCCCCATTCTGATTACGGCCATCTACGCCATTCCGGCCCTCTTGTTTTTTGCGGGTAGCGACCAAAAGACTGTTGAAATTATTGATGAATCAGGACTGTTTCAGCAACGCTTCAAAAACGGAAAAGACTACCAGTTTGCTTTCAAAAAAACGCCCCTTACCAAAGCCAAAACCGATTTAAAAAGCAGCAAGGTAGCTGCCTTGGTATTCATTCCCCGCGACATCATTGATCATCCGAATGGCTTGCAGATTTTCTCCGAAAAGAACGTAAGTCTGAGTCTGGAGAACGATATCGAAAGCATTGTACAAAACGAAGTACGGAACCAGCGGCTCAAGCGGGCGGGTATTGACACCCAAGTCATTGAAGACAACCGGGTAAATGTCAACGCCGAAACCTATAGTCTGGAAGAAGGGGAAGAAAAATCCAGTCATGCGGGCGTAGCTATGGGTTTGGGCTATGTCGTATCCATCCTGCTGTATTTCATTGTCTTCATTTCAGGATCGCAGGTAATGAATGGGGTCATCGAAGAAAAGAGCAACCGGATTGTGGAAGTGATTGTCTCTTCGGTACGTCCTTCGGAACTCATGCTCGGGAAAATCCTGGGTGTGGGACTGGTCGGCTTAACGCAATTTTTACTATGGATTGTACTCACGGTTTCGATTTCGAGCGTAACCTCTACCCTGCTTAAATCCAAACTGGAAGCGAAAGCGAAAACCGAACTCAGCAGCAAGGCTAGTCAGCAGCAGGTCGAAGCCGCCGTCAAGCAAATGAGCGAAGCCGGGCCGGGCTCGAAAGTGATGGGCCTCATGGATTCCATGGGTACCCTGCCCTGGGTAAAAATTCTGAGTCTGTTTTTATTCTATTACCTGGGGGGCTATTTGTTCTATAGCTCGCTGTTTGCGGCCGTCGGTTCGGCCGTCGAGAGTCCGCAGGAAGGGCAGCAACTCATTTTCCCGGTTACCATTCCGCTCATCATCAGTATGATGCTCATGAACTTTGTCGTGAATGAGCCCGATAGTAAAGTAGCTTTCTGGGCGTCCATTATTCCCTTTACCTCACCCATCAACATGATGGCCCGCGTACCGTTTGGGGTGGAATGGTGGGAATTAGGCCTGTCGATGGTCTTACTAGTCGTTGGCTTTGTGTTTACCACCTGGCTGGCTTCGCGTATTTACCGGGTGGGTATTCTGATGTATGGGAAAAAAGTAACCCTGAAGGAGCTATCGAAATGGGTGTTTTATAAAGCTTAAACTGGTCTGCTTGGTGGGTCTTTCGTTCGTTATCTGAGGTTGTTACAGATGAATCTTTGACAATCCATCCGTCAAAGCGGTTAGCTAAGATCATCCTCATACAGGTACGAAATGTGCGTTTTCAATAAATATCTTTTTCGAAAAGGCTAAAGCCTGAAAAAGAATCCTAGCGGGTAAGGTCTTTACACTCTGCTGGTTACTGACCCGCAAATGTCGGTATAAACCTTACTTCTCAAGGGAGCTTAACAGATTTTAACGCCTCCTGCCCCCTGGGTCGGAGGCTTTTTGCTATTTTTGGCTGATCTTTTCCCTACAACCATCACCCGAATTAGATTATTTAGCATAAAACTACTTCATGAAAAATTTCCAGCGGATCAATAACCTACTGGGTTGGAGTGTCTTCGCCATTGCTTTATTCACCTACGCTATGACCGTCGAAGAGACGGCCAGTTTCTGGGATTGTGGTGAGTTCATTGCCTGTGCATTCAAATTACAAGTCCCGCACCCACCGGGAGCCCCCATCTTTTTGCTGATTGGCCGGATGTTCTCGCTGCTGGCCGGTAGCGATGTAACCCGGGTCGCCTACTGGGTAAACATGATGTCCGTACTGGCGAGTGCCTTTACGATTCTGTTCATGTTCTGGACGTTAACGATGCTGGGACGCAAAATCGTAGCGAAGTCGGCGGATACTCTTACGCTTGGCGAGTCTATTGGTGTACTGGGTGCCGGATTAGTCGGTTCATTGATTTATACCTTTAGCGATACGTTCTGGTTTTCCGCCGTGGAGGCCGAGGTATATGCCATGTCATCGTTCTTTACTGCTTTGGTATTCTGGGCGATGTATCGCTGGGAACTTATTGAAGATGAATCAAAAGCCAATCGCTGGATCATTTTAATTGCCTATCTGACGGGTCTTTCCATCGGTATTCACTTGCTGAACCTGGTAACCTTGCCCGCTCTGGCTTTGATCTACTATTTTAAAAAGAAGCAGAATCCGACGCTTATCGGCGGTATTGTGGCCTTGATCATTGGCGTAGTCATCCTGGGAATCATTAACGCCGGTATCATTCCGGGTATTCCCGCCATGGCCTTTTCGATCGAAAAACTCTTCGTTAACTCCTTCGGGCTGCCCTACAACTCGGGTGTTATTTTCTTCGTCATCGTGTTTTTCGGAGCCGTCATTTATGGGGTTTGGTTTGCTCAGAAAAAGAAGAATCCCGTGTTGAGTACGGCCTTGCTTTCGCTGGCTTTCGTACTGATTGGCTATCTCTCCTATACCCAGGCTCTGGTACGGGCGAACTACAATCCGCCCATCAATGAGAACAATCCTTCGGATGCCATCAACTACCTCAGCTACCTCCGTCGCGAGCAGTACGGTAGTCGCTCGCTGACGTACGGACCGCTCTTTACGGCTCGCGTTACAGACATTCGCCGTGGCGATCCGATGTACAAAATGGAAGGGGGTCAATATAAAATTTATGACTACAAGCCCGAGTACGTTTGGGAAAAAGATCAGCAAATGGTATTGCCCCGTTTATGGTCGCAACAGCCGGGTCACGCTCAGCTGTATGCCTCAATTCTGGGCCTCCCCCGCGATCCCAGCGATCAGTCCCGGTTCGTAAAACCCACCTTTGGACAGAACATTGGTTATATGTTCAGCCGCCAGATGGGCTTTATGTACATGCGATACTTCATGTGGAATTTCGCGGGTCGGGAAAGTGACTACGAATGGGCGGACTGGATGCCTCGTCTTAGTAATAAGGCGGCTCTGCCCGAAAGCATCAAGAATAATAAAGCTCACGATAATTTCTATTTCCTGCCCTTAATTCTGGGGCTGCTGGGCTTCTTTATCCAGTTTACCAAACGCGAAAAAGACTGGCTTGTCGTGGCGATCAGCTTCCTCATGACGGGTCTGGCACTAGTGGTGTTCCTGAACTCCCCCCCTACCGAGCCCCGCGAACGGGATTACATTTACGTAGGTTCGTTCTATTTCTTTGCTCTCTGGGCTGGATTAGGCGTACTGGCCTTACAGCAGTTCCTGAGCAAAGTTTCCAAGAATACAGTTACTGCCGGCGTACTCGCCAGTGTACTTTCCCTAGGTGTACCCGTGATGATGGGCACGAAGAGCTGGGACAACCACGATCGTTCGAACCGCTGGCACTCGGTAGACTTTGCCAAAAACATGCTGAGTTCCTGTGCTCCCAATGCCATTTTGTTCACGGGTGGTGATAACGACACCTTCCCGCTCTGGTACGTACAGGAAGTGGAAGGGTTCCGCACCGACGTTCGGGTGTGTAACCTTTCGCTGCTGGGTACGGACTGGTACATTGATCAGATGAAGCGGCAGACGTACGAATCCAAACCGCTGCCGATTACACTCGAAATGGACAACTTCCGGACGGGTATTAACGATCAGATTCCGTTTTCGGAAAACCCGAACGTGAAAGACGGTATTGACCTCCAGGAATACATTCAGCTGGTGAAACAAAACAATCCCGCAATTCAGGTGCAGACGACTTTGGGACAGATGAACGTATTACCTTCGTCCATCTTCTCGCTGAAGCTGGATACGACGAAAATTCGTCAATCCGGCCTGGTTTCCAAAGAGTTTGAATCCTTACTGCCTGGCGACCGGATGAACTGGAATTTCGGTCAGAACGACATCACGAAACCCGAACTGATTCAGCTTGACATCATTGCTCATAATAATTTTGAACGTCCGGTATACTTCGCGTCTACGCTGGGTTCGCAGAGTTACCTGGGTCTGAAGGAATTTTTGCAACTCGAAGGATACGCCTACCGACTCATGCCGTTCAAGGTACCCGGTGCCCGAGATGGCTTTGTTAACTCTGACATTATGTACAAAAACATGATGACGAAAATGGCCTGGCGGGAAATGAACAATCCGAACGTGTACTATGACGAAACCTATCGGGGAGCCCCGACGGTATCGGCCCGGATTGCATTCTACCGACTCGCTACGCAACTGATTCAGGAAGGTAAACTGGCTGAAGCGAAAACGGTACTGAATCGCTGCCTGGAGGCCATTCCGGATAAAGCCATTCCTTACGATCAGATTTCGGTAAGTTTCATCGGACCACTGATTTCGGTCGGCGAAAAAGCGAAAGCACTGCAAATGGCGGAACTGATCATGAAACGGTCCGACGAAAACCTGAACTACTACATTGAATCCAATGGCGACAGTCAGGATATTCGGGTCAACCTGTATCAGATGAATCTGGTTGTCCAGCAATTGCACGATGCCAAACTCGAAGCAGAGGCTAACAAATACGAAGCCATTTTCAACCGTCAGTATCAACGTTTGGGCAATCGCCTCGACGATGGTAGCGGAGCTGAATAATTGCTTTGTTCCCAACGAGAAGCCCGTCTTACAAGACGGGCTTTTTTGTGTTTTTAGCCTAGGCGAAAGGTGCCAAAAGAGGATCCTTCTCCTTATCAAACCTCAATCTAATTGCCTTCAAACCAAGTTTTTACGAAAAAGTACCCGCAAGTCCTGAACGGACCGACCCGTAAATACACTCACAATCTGGTCAAGATTTTCAAACAAGGGTTGGGAGAATGGAATTTTCTAGTTATCTTAGAATGTTCCTTAACATGAAAACCAATAGACGTACCCAACTTTAGTATAGTATCGATTCGTACACCAAAGCTTGCTTTGTCACGCATCAAACCGGGATTACGTTTGCCATTACACCCGTTGCCTTATGATGGAACAACCTGAATTCGACGACCGCCCGGAAGCCACCCATGACTCTGTGAAGCGATTCGAAAAAATGTTGCAGAACCGGGAGGATTCGTTCTTCGATCTGGATACGTATGAACAAATCGTCGAACATTATTTAGAAGAGGGAAAATTAGAAGATGCTTTAAAAGCCTGCGAATACGGTTTATCTCAGTATCCTTACTCGTTGGAATTGATGCTGAATCAGGCCCAGATTATGGCCAATTTTCAACGGTACGACGAAGCCCTGGATTTGCTCGAACGTGCCGCCCTTTTCAATCCCCACGACTTAGATATTTTTTACTTACGCAGCACCGTGTATGGGCTTATCGGCGACTATGAGCATGCCATCGAGATGCTCAAGGAAGTCCTCGATTACGCCGAGGAAAAAGATGAAGTGCATTACCACCTGGGACTGGCTTACCAGCAGTGGGGGAAATTTGAAGAAGCCATTGAGCATTATCAGCAAGCCGTACACGGTGACCTGAGTAACGAAAATGCTCTGTATGAACTAGCCAACTGCCTGGACCAGCTGGGCAAGCTTGAAGAGAGTCTGCCGTATTACCTGGCTTTTACCGACCGCGATCCTTCTTCGTACAACGCCTGGTATAATCTGGGTATCGCCTATTCAAAGCTTGAACGCTACGAGGAAGCTGCCGAAGCCTATGAGTATGCCACGTACCTGAAGAAAAACTTCGCGTCAGCGTACTATAACCTCGGGAATACGTACATGAATCTGGAGCGGTATCAGGAAGCTCAGGAGGCATACGAAAAAACGCTCAAGTGCGAAGAACCGACCCCCGAGACGATCTGCTGCCTGGCGGCCAGTCTGGAAAAACAGCTGAACTACGAAGAGGCCATCAAACATTACAAAGAATCCATTCAGCTCGACCCGCTTTGGGACGAAGGCTGGTACGGCGTCGGTGTATGTTTGTACGAAATGAACAAGTGGTTTCAGGCCCTGCATTTTTTGCGGAAAGCTTTAAACCTTAACAAAAAGAATGCGGACTACTGGCTGGCCGTTGCCGAAACCGAACAGCGGATTGGCAATGCCATTTCCTCCGAAGAAGCATACCGGGCTGGCGTAGAAGTAGCCCCCGAAGACGTAGAGATCTGGGTAAAATGGTCGATTCTGTATTACGAACAGGGCGATTTTGAACGAGCGACTGACATCATCATGCAGGCTCTGGATGAATGCCCCGATGAAGCAGAATTATACTACCAGCTTACGGTTTACCTGATTCACGCCGGTAAGTTCCGGGAAGCCTTCTTGTATCTGGAAACGGCTCTGACACTCAATTATGACATGCACATTATGTTGTTTGAGTACTTCACGAATCTGGAAACGCAGAAAGCACTGTACAAGATTATTGAGCAGTATAAAAAAGAATAAGATTCTTTTTATTAAACGCAGAAGACCCGGTTATAGACCGGGTCTTTTTTTATGCAGTTTTCTAGCAGAGCAACCCCTATTGCATCTACTTCGAGCGGAAAGGTGAGGCTGAGTACCAGAGCCACAACAATCCATGACTCCATTCATGTTACTAAGCGAGTGTTTTGACCTCTATCCTGATTTAATTCAAAATGGCCAAAACAGACAAAATATACACACAATTTATTCGATAATTCCGCTGTTTTGATTATTTTATATAACCAAAAGTTAATATATTTACACAAATATCAAAGCCATGAATTTTAATCGAGCGAGCGAAAAGTTGCAAATTTTAGCCGATGCTGCCAAGTATGACGTATCCTGTGCGTCCAGCGGTGGTAATCGAAAAAATACGAACAAAGGTTTGGGCGATAGTAAGGCCAATGGCATTTGCCACAGCTTTACGGAAGATGGCCGCTGCGTTTCGCTGCTCAAAATTCTACTGACCAATCACTGTATTTACGATTGTGCCTTCTGCGTTTCCCGGAAAAGCAATGACATTCAGCGGGCAGCCTTTACGGTAGAGGAAGTCGTAGAACTCACCATTAATTTTTACCGTAGAAATTACATTGAAGGCCTGTTCCTGAGTTCTGGTATTTTCAAGAATGCCGATTATACGATGGAACGTCTGCTTCGAATTGTAAAAAAACTACGGCTGGAGGAACGTTTCAATGGGTACATTCACTTGAAAACAATTCCCGGAGCCAGTGAAGAACTGATTCAGGAAGCCGGTCTGTACGCTGACCGGATGAGTATCAATCTGGAGATGCCCACGGAGGCGGGTTTGAAAACGGTAGCCCCCGAGAAAAGCCACGAAGACGTTAAAAAACCCCTGCATTTCGTCAACCAGCACATTCAGGCATATAACAGCGACCGGAAACTTGTTCTTTCGACGCCCAAGTTTGTACCCGCGGGTCAGAGTACGCAGATGGTCGTTGGAGCTACGCCCGAGTCGGACCTGGAAATTATGGCTACGGCCGATCAGTTCTACAAAGCCTATAATCTGAAACGAGTGTATTACTCCGGTTATGTCCCCATTCGGCAGGATTCGTTGTTACCGAGTATTGGAACGCCCCCACCCATGGTACGCGAGAATCGACTCTATCAGACCGACTGGCTTATGCGGTTTTATGGCTTTCGCGTGGATGAAATTCTTGACGATACGCATCCCAACCTGGATCCGGAGATTGATCCTAAACTAAGCTGGGCTCTTCGCAATCTGCACGTGTTTCCCGTTGATATCAACACGGCTGATTACCAGCTTATTCTGCGGGTTCCGGGCATTGGTGTGGGTTCAGCTAAAAAAATCATTGCGGCCCGACAGTTTGGTAAACTCCGTACGTATCAGTTACAAAACCTGGGTATTGCTTATAACCGGGCTAAGTACTTCGTTCGGTGTGCGGATTCTCCGTTTGCTTCCAAAGACTGGCAGGCGACCCAGATCAGGCATTTTATTCTCTCTTCAAGCCAGCATAAACGGCAGTCTCCCCAGCAGCTAACTCTTTTCTAGATGGAAATCTACGTATTCGACGACACTTTCGAAGGTTTTCTGACGCTGATCTTCGACTGGTATAATCGAAAGCCGGGTTCCATTACCGTTAGCTCAACCAAACAGTATCACCCACAAGCGTTTAGCCAGACGTATTTCGTAGTCACGGATTCAGAGAAGGCTACGCGGGTCGCTACGGGACTTCGGAAGCGATTGTCTAAAGAAGCCTGGCGAGCCCTTTACTGCACCTTCTTATCCGAACGCCCTGAGGGCTATGAGCATCTGTTTGGGTTTGCAGTTTACGTATTTAGTGGCATAGTACAGGCCGAAAGCAATTATGGCAACGAGCACGTGCTTTTTGTACATCAGATGGCCCGTAAAGTCGAGCGGGAAAAACATCATATGGAAGCTTTCATACGTTTTCAGCAAACGCAGGATGGCATGTACTACGCTCCGATCGAGCCCAAATACAATGTTTTGCCTTTACTGGCTGGCCATTTTCGTGATCGTTACGCGGATCAGGCCTGGGTTATTTACGATCACGTACGCAGGTACGGGTTGTATTACGATCTTCATAGTCTTCAACTGATCACACTGGATTTCCAGCAGGGAACCAACCTCGAAACGCCAGCCCGCATTTCGGAAGATTATCACGAAGAAATGTATCAGTTACTCTGGAAAGATTACTTCAGGAGTACCAATATTCCGGCCCGTCGAAATTTGAAACTTCACGTCCGAAACTTACCCCGTCGCTTTTGGAAATATCTAACTGAAAAACAGGTGTTTGATTAGTTTCTTTATTGTAACTCATTAGAGATAATTACCTACACCTTATTGTATTATCCATCAGATTTTAAAAAAGTCTTATCTTGCCAACAGGAAACACATTACGCTTTTCCTAGTTAATACCTTTAACCCGACTCTTTCGTTTAGGATATCTTTCCAAAGAAATCTTTAGTATTCTTATGGATTTAAAAACAACGCCGTCTTCCTCGCAGAAAACGCTGGTTTATCTTGTTTGTGGCGTACTGGTTTTCCTCTACCTCTTTTTGCAGTATTATTATATTTCTCCCTATCCTTTTGGTGATGATCTGCCCAGCATTTATCGATTCTTATTAGAAGTACAACAGGCAGATTCATTCGGTGAAAAATTGAAATTAATTTTCACAAACGGTTTCGTTGAACATAAACTCTTATTTTTTAGCCTTTTTATCACGTCCCTGTACGGACTTATTGGGAAAATATCCTTACCCTTATTTGCGTTGGGTGCGGGCGTAGTCTGGTGTAGCATTTTCTTTTTTTACAAATACTGGCTTCCCTTCATCCGGGTATCGTCGTACTGGTTAGTAGCCATCGCACTGGTTCTCCTGTCCTTTGCTCCGTATCAGGCTATCTTCTGGACTATGGCCGCGTTACAGCATTTTTCTGTCACGTTCCTCTGCTTTTTAACTATTTATCTTCTTTGTAAGCCAGCGAAGCACAACCTAACTTTTTTTCTGCTGGCTACGTTAAGCGGTTTTTTTTGCACTTACTCTTCCGGTAATGGAATGGCCGTTTGGCCCGCGGGTTTTCTGGCTCTGGCTCTGCAAAGAGAAATCAAATTTGCACTTGGCTGGCTACTCAGTTCGGCGGCTGGCATTGGCTCCTATCTGTATAGCATTGCCCTGAACGAAACGCCCTCGGGCAGTAAGCTTTCGCACGTATTCGAAGCGTTATCCACCAAAATCGTCAATTTCATCGCTGGGCTGGCGGGAGCTTCGTACTTTAAAAACGACTCTCTGGATTTTTCGGATGGTGAGCCGCCTCTTTCCTTCACTTACTTTTCTATTTACCTGGGTTTTCTACTTCTGGTTTTATTTCTGCTCGGCTTCATTCAGGCGTATCGGAAGCAAAACCGGGGACTGATTGCGGTTATTTCGGTTTCCGCTTTTATCGTCATTACTTTCGCATTTGTTGCTTTTGGCAGGGCTTCTTCGCAGGAATTATTTGTCATCTTTAAAAGCCGTTATTACACCTATTCGGTTATCGCCATCGCCAATGGTCTGTTTTGTCTAGCGTACCTGTCCCGGGAATTTCGTTACCAGAAAGCGGTGCTTTATGTAGGTATGGCGTATAGTGTTTTCTTCTGGGGATGCTGGCTATTTAACTCCTACACCAACCTGTTAAATCAGCGAAATATCTTAGACCTTGGCTATCTGAATTTCACGAAAACCGGACAATGGATTTGTTACCAGCCCACCTTCTTTTACGAGCGATTTTACAATACGTTTTTTTCTGAACACCAGGATAAACTTGTACAGTTACCTACGACAGATCTCCACACCGCCTTTCAAAATAAGCAAGTAACGGATGCGGTTTTTTCCCCCTGTTCAAACGTACGCATGCAAGTGATGCACAACAAGCCGGGTTTCGTCAATATGCGGCTCTACAACGGTGAAGCACCGGCCATTCACAATCGAAAAGAAGGATATGCCATTGCAATGGTCTCGCAACAGGACACCTTTCTTTTGTATACGACGCTTTTACGAAATTCCGTTAAAAAACTCCTGACGACCGGTCAGCCTACCCGCAAAGGCTATACGCTTGACATTCAGCTCCGCCAGAATAGCTTCCCCAAAGGATCGTACGAGCTGCATCAGTTTTATTTCAAAAACAAAGAGGGCTTTTATAATCCAAGAAACGAAGGTACCATCACACTTTAAGCTTAAGCCCTTAACATCTCCAGTAATTGATCGGTCCGAATATCCCGGGCACATTTAAAGTGTCCTTGCGGACAGGACTTGTATCCGTGAATACCACAGGGCCGACAGGCCAAGGCTTCAGGCACCTCTATCACCTGCGAACGCTCAGCTAAGGGTCCAAATCCGAACATCGGCACGGTTGAACAAAAGATGGCGGCTGTGGGAGCATTCACGGCCGAACACAGGTGCATAGGTCCGGAGTCGTTCACGTAGTTCATCACGGCTCCCTGCATTAAAGCAGCGGATTCCAGCAGACTCAGTGTACCGGCCAGATTCTGTACCTGACTGCGGCCGGCAGCCTGCTGAATGCGTTCGGTCAAATCCTTATCCCCCGGTCCGCCCAGCAAATACACGTGCAGAGAAGCCGGTAGTTGTTGAATCAGATCCACCCATTTTTCTTCGGGATACTGTTTGGTAAACCATACCGACGACGGAGCCAGACAAACGTAAGGCGTTTGGGTTGGGAAGGAAAGCGTTGGCGGATAGAGCCGGGGACGGAATACGCGTTCATCGGTAAACCAGGCAATTAAATCCGTGTTTCGTTCGACTTCGTGCGGACCGTCGAACCGGTGTTTAATTTTGCGGGTGAAAAGAAAACTCAGGGGATTTTTGTCAAACCCTACCGTTGTTTCGGCTCCGGAAAAAGCCGTCAGAAATCCCGTCGTGGCAAATCGCTGCACGTTGATAACGTAGGTATACTGCCGTGAACGAATGCCTCGCAGCAGTTTCCAGAGACTCGCGTATTTGCCTTCTTTTTTATCCCATACCAGCGTTTCGTGCAGATACGGGTGGTTTTTCAGTAAGCTTTCATTGCCCCGCCGTACCAGAAAATCAATTTCGGCCTGCGGGTAATGATGGTGAAGCTTTTCGAGTAAAGAAGTCGCCAGAATTGCATCCCCAATAAAAGCCGTTTGAATAACCAGAATCTTCATCCGGCAAAGGTCGCGAAGAAATCGGCAAAGCCCATAAGCGTACTTTGGAATTTCGGTTTCCGATCTCCCGCCGGACTATCATTAGTTTTTGATTTTCAACTGCTTAGGATTTCCGCATTATATTTGTAAATGGAATACATTTTACCTAAATTTTAATCCGTTCAGGACCTGGATGCACTGAAAATTTTCGGTTGTCCGAACGGATTTTAAAAAAGTTATATCAACATTTTGCTGCATTCTCCGTTACTTTTGAGTATCGAAACTCCGCTAAACTCTTCTTTTCGAACGCTTGTATGCTTACAGTGAAGAGATGTTGGAATGAAAGAAAGGCTTTCCTTTCGCGGCGAAACGTGCACTGATTATCGATGGAAGACTACCAATTACATACCATGCCTAACGGCATACGGGTGGTACACAAACAACTTACGCATACGCAGATTGCCCACGTGGGCATCATGCTCGACATTGGTTCACGCGATGAACAGCCACACCAGCAGGGACTGGCTCACTTCTGGGAGCACATGGCCTTCAAGGGCACCGACCGTCGCAGTAACCTACAGATCATCAACCGCCTGGAAAATGTTGGGGGTGAGCTGAATGCGTACACAACGAAGGAAAAAATCTGTTTTCATGCCTCCGTTCTGACCGAGCATTTTGATAAGGCTCTGGACTTGCTGGCGGACATTACCTTTCATTCCGTCTTTCCGGAGAAACAGATTGAACGCGAACGGAACGTAATTCTGGAAGAAATTTCCATGTATTACGACTCGCCGGAGGATGCTATTCAGGATGATTTTGACGGACTCATTTTTGAAGGCCATCAGCTCGGAGCGAACATTCTTGGCGATGCCGAAAGTCTCAAACGGTATAAAAAAGAAGATTTTCAGACCTTCATCGCCCAAAATCTGGATACGGAGAAAATTGTGGTATCGTCGGTAAGCAAGCTGCCTTTCAAAAAGGTAGTAGACCTGGCCGAACGCTTACTCAAGGATATTCCGGCCAGCAAAACCAACCGGGTACGTCAGGCTCCTACGTTCTACCGACCTCAAACGCAGGAAATGAGTCGTAACATGACTCAGGCCCAAATTGCGGTAGGTCGGCAATCGTACGCCCTCAACGATGAAAAACGGCTCCCCTTCTTTGTACTGGTGAACCTGCTCGGTGGTCCGGGTATGAATTCCCGGCTCAATTTGTCCGTACGGGAAAAATACGGTTTGGTATATGGTATCGACGCCCAGTATACGCCGTTTACGGATACCGGTTACTTCGGTATTTATTTTGGCACGGAGCCACGTCAGCTTAACAAAACCTTTTCCCTCATTCATAAGGAACTCAAAATCTTAAGGGAAAAGCAGCTGACCAGTCATCAGCTACACGTGACGAAGCAGCAATTAATGGGCCAGCTGGCCATGTCCGAAGAAGGTAATATGAGCTACATGCTGATGATGGCTAAAAGTCTGCTCGACATGAATCGAATTGAGTCGCTCGAGCACCTCTTTGGGCACATTAAGGCCATTACTTCCCAGCAACTCTGGGATCTGGCGAACGAGATGTTTACGATCGACCAGTTCAGCTACCTGAGCTTCCTGCCTGAGAATTGATTTACGAAAGTTGAGAAAGCTCAGGCGGATTTCGGCAACTATCGTTAACTTGTGAAAAGGTTTACCTATTCGATTGATACTTAGTTTATGCATTTTATAGTTCCAGAAATAGAGGCTTATGCGGAAGCTCATACCAGTCCGGAGCCCTCATTACTGAAACGGCTGAATCGTCAGACGCACGTCAAAATCCTGCATCCCCGGATGCTATCGGGTCATTTTCAGGGCCGTATGCTTTCCATGATCTCCTGGATGATCCGGCCGCGTGTGGTACTGGAAATTGGAACGTATACCGGCTATTCAGCTTTGTGTTTTGCCGAAGGACTTGCCGAAGGCGGAAAAGTGATCACCATTGACATCAAAGCCGAACTGGAACCCTTCGTTCGGGAATTCCTGAACGAATCGGATTACAAGGATCAGATTGACTACCGGATTGGCAACGCCCGTGAAGTCATTCCTAGGCTCGACGAAACCTTTGATCTCGTATTCATTGATGCCGACAAACCCAGCTATGCAACGTATTACGATTTGACCATCGACCGGGTTCGTTCCGGCGGCTGGATCATCGCTGACAATGTACTCTGGAGCGGGAAAGTGGCTCAGGCGGGAGCTAAAGTAGACAAAGACACCCAATGTCTGCTCGACTTTAATGCCAGGGTACAGCAAGACGACCGCGTCGAAAACGTTTTATTACCGATTCGGGATGGATTGATGGTCGTTCGCAAAAAATAATTTTCCATTTTTACCCCATTAAATTTCCCTCCGAATCTTCCATCCATCGTAAGTCATCGCTTAACCATATCAACCATGATTAAAGGTATCATTACTGTTGCATTTAGTTTAGCCGTGAACGTTTCTGCTTCTGCTCAACTCTTTCAGGTGCCTTCCCGAGTGACGTTCAGCAACCTAAACGTAAATTTAGAACCCGGTGCCCGCGACATCGTACAGACCGATGTCTACGCCCTGCTGGCCAACCGTACCACCATCAATACCCGTCTGGATCGGGCAGTGCTCTATTTCCCGATTATTGAGAATATTCTTTCGGAAGAAAACGTACCCAACGATTTCAAATATCTGGTGTTGCAGGAAAGTGGCCTGGCTGCCGATGCGGTATCTACATCCAATGCGGTTGGTTTCTGGCAGTTTAAGAAAGAAACGGCTACGGACTACGGCTTACGAGTGGATGACGAAATTGACGAGCGTAAAAATATTCACGCTGCTACCCGAGCCGCTGCCCGTTATCTCAAAAAAAACAACGCAACGCTTAACAACTGGATTTCGACGCTCTACTCCTATTATCTGGGCCTGGGTGGCATTCGTACCCTGGTACCTGCTTCTTGGAATGGAGCCCGGGAAATTACGCTCGACGAAAAAACGGACCGGTACATTCTCCGTTGCCTGGCTCATAAGCTGGTTTACGAAAACGAATTACGCGGGTACCGTTCGGCCCAAACGCCTTTTTACGAATACAAAGCCAGCGGTGGTAAAAGCTTTACGCAAATCGCCGACCAACTGGGGGTAGATGAGGTAGAACTCCGTCGCTATAACCGTTGGGTGGGTGGCTCTAAAATCCCGCAGGACCGCGACTACGTCATGCTCGTCGTGGTGAATAATCCTTCACAGCCCGGAGTGGCTTCGGCACAAGCGGGCCCCGCTACGGTCGCTCAACAGAGCAATACAGCCAGTCGTCCGACTACGACCGCCGTTCGCCGGACGAAAATTAAAGAACCGGAATTCCCGGTATTACGCCGCATTACGCCGACGAGCCGTCGCCAGTCCAACGGCCCCATTTTCTACGAAATCAACGGGAAAGATGGTATTCTGGCTCAGGAAGGTGATACGTACCAGAAGATTGCGGAACGGGCTGATATTCGTCCCAGTCGCTTCCTGACCCGAAACGACATGGAGGAAAGCGATGCGATTCAGGCGGGCAAGGTGTATTACATCCAGAAAAAAAACAAGAAAGCCGCGGTTGCCTATCATACGCTACAGCACGGACAAACACTCTGGGACGTTTCGCAGATGTATGGCATTCGTCTGTCGTTTTTACTGAGAAAAAACCGGATCAAATCGGAGTCCGAAGCCGTTCAGCCGGGCCGTGTTTTGTGGTTACAGAAAACCCGTCCCTGCAAAACAGCCATCGAGGTAGTACCGCTGCCCGATCCGGAACAACCCAAAGAAGCAGAACAACCAGCCATCGAAGTAGCTGCAAAACCCGATACAACGACCACCCGACCGCCCGAAGTAACCGTTAGCGTACCAACCACCACTACGCCGCCCCAGCGAAACTCGGGTCGGGTGGTACTGGTCGATGAAAACGGTCAGGTGGTATCCGGTAACCCTTCCGCGAACCCCTCGGCACCAGTGAATCGGCCTCCCGTCACGACAACACCGGCCACACGTCCGGCCACACGTGAACCTCAGGTAGCTACTACGCCACGTCCGGCTCCTTCGCGGAACACGTATCCCGTTACGCCCGGTGAAGCGGATGCTCCGGCTCCCACTACTCCTTCGCGTCAGCCCGTTACGCGTACGGAAAGCAAAGGAAACTATCACGTTGTAGAACCTGGGGAGACTTTTTACGGTATTGCCCGGAAGTATGACCTCAAACCCAGCGACCTACGGGATCTGAACGGAATGACTTCGTATCCTGTACTGAAAACGGGTGACCGGATTCTGGTGAAAGGTACGCCTGCTGCCACAACTCGCCCCGCAGATAAGCCTGCGGCCGTAGCGGCAACAGTAACCCGACCTGCGGCAGCGGCAACTTCGTACCACACGGTAGAACCGGGTGAAACGTTCTTCGCCATTGCCCGCAAGTACAACCTGACGCCGGAAGAACTTCGTGACATTAATGGCCTGACGGAAATGCCCCGGGTAAATGTCGGCGATCGTTTTGCCGTACGTTCCGGCGTACCTCGTCCCAACCGAAGCAGCAGTTTACCGGCCAATAGTTCCGACAATAGCTGGACGTATCATACCGTAGAACCGGGCGAAACGCTGTTTGGTATTGCCCGGAAATATAAGGTATCCGCGAGTGATCTTCGTCAGTGGAACAACCTGTCAGCCGAGGGAACGATTCAGTCGGGGCAACGTCTGAAAATCAGGAACAAATAATATTTGACGGTTCGAAGGAACGGACCACCCAGTGACACTGTTAATTTTGATAGCGGGAATTTTTTCCCGCTATTCTTTTTTAGTGGACGAACTCCCACAAAAACGAGCATGATACTCATTGATAATACCGTCATTTCGGATGACATCGCAGATCAATATTTCGTCTGCGACCTGCTTAAATGCAAAGGAGCCTGTTGTGTGGAAGGCGACCTCGGTGCTCCCCTGGCTACCGACGAGCTAACTAAACTAGAGGAAGTATACGAACAGGTGAAGCCTTATCTCTCGGAAGATGGCATTAAAGCCGTGGAAGAGCAGGGCTTATACGTGGAAGACTGGGAAGGTGATTATTCAACACCCGTGATCGAAGGCCGTGAATGTGCCTATGCCATTTACGATCAGAAAGGAATTTTGAAATGCGGGATCGAACAGGCGTATCTGGATGGTAAGATTACCTGGAAGAAACCCCTTTCCTGCCACCTCTACCCCATCCGCGTTACGAAGTACGATCAGTATGATGCCTTGAATTACGACCGCTGGCACATTTGTTCTCCCGCCTGCGAACACGGAGCTGCCCTGAAAGTACCCGTGTACAAATTCCTGAAAGATCCCCTTATCCGGGCCTACGGCGAAGCGTGGTACGAAGAACTGTGCCGGGAAATTCAGGATAAACTGGAAGCCAGTCAAACCAACTAGGTACTCGCTATGGCTTCCGATGCTTTCCAAGATATTTATGAAGTAGTCAAGCTCATTCCACCGGGACGCGTAACCAGTTACGGAGCCATTGCCGAGTACCTGGGTTCGAAGGGCGGTGCCCGATTGGTGGGCTGGGCCATGAATGCCTGTCATACCATTCCCGACGTACCCGCCCACCGTGTGGTTAATCGCAATGGCGTACTGACCGGAAAGCATCATTTCGGTGGTAATCGGATGCAGGAACTCCTCGAAGCCGAAGGCGTCCGAATAAAAAATGACCAGATCCAGGATTTTAAAAACCTGTTCTGGTCACCGAAGGAAGAATTGCTTTAATTCTTCGTTTTCAGTTTGCGGTTTACCGTTTTCAGTTAAGATACGCAGAACAGAAGCCCTGATACGCAAGCAACCCGAACGTGTTGAACATTCGGGTTGCTTTGTTAAAGGTATATGAGAACCTTTAACTGAAAATTGCAAACTGCTTAAACCGCAAAGCTTTCGCCGCAGCCGCAGGTACGTGAAGCATTGGGGTTGTGGAAGACAAAGCCTTTGCCGTTGAGTCCGCCGGAGTATTGTAACTCGGTACCGGCCAGATACAGGATCGATTTCTTGTCGATCATCACGGTTACCCCTTTATCTTCAAAAATCATATCTCCCGCCTGGGGTTCTGAGGCAAAGTTCAGATCATACATCAGGCCTGAACAGCCGCCGCCTTTTACAGCTACGCGTACGCTGAAGTTTTCGGTCAGGCCATCCTGCCGACGCAGTTCTACAATTTTTTCAGCAGCTTCTTGAGATACGGTTACCATAGTTTTATCAATAAAAAGAAGAGATTCTCTTCGATTGTTGGTTTCTTCGGACAAATTTACTCCTGAAATCGGAACAGTGGTTAACCGGAATAGGTTTCTTCAGTACCTAAATTTCATTCGTTCACCCGCGTGATTCCGGTTCGTATCCGGTGAATCCTCAAATCTGTACGTTCCTATGCATTACTACAATCACGTCATAGAAACCATCGGTAATACGCCGCTGGTTCGTCTCAATAAAGTCACCAAGGGTATTCCCGGTACTATTCTGGTAAAAGTGGAGTACTTCAATCCCGGCAACTCCGTCAAAGACCGCATTGCCCTGCGGATGATTGAAGACGCGGAAGCAGCCGGTATTCTCAAACCCGGCGGTACCATCATCGAAGGTACTTCGGGCAATACGGGTATGGGGCTGGCTCTAGCCGCTGTAGCAAAAGGTTACAAGTGCATCTTTACGATGGCCGATAAGCAGTCGCAGGAGAAAATCAATATTCTGCGGGCCGTGGGAGCGGAAGTCGTGGTATGCCCGACAAACGTGGAGCCGGACGACCCCCGGAGTTATTACTCGGTAGCCAAACGCCTCAACCAGGAAATTCCGAATTCCTTCTACCCCAATCAGTACGACAACCTCTCCAACACGGCGGCTCACTACGATACTACCGGACCGGAAATCTGGACGCAGACGGGCGGCGAAATCACGCACTTTGCCGCAGGTGTAGGTACGGGCGGTACGATTTGTGGTACGGCCAAATTTCTGAAAGAGAAAAACCCGGACGTAGTAACAGTGGGCCTGGATACCTACGGCTCGGTCTTCAAGAAGTACAAGGAAACGGGCGAGTTCGACCCGAACGAAATTTACCCATACCTGACCGAGGGTATTGGCGAAGACATACTGCCCAAGAACGTCGATTTCTCGCTGATCGACCACATTCTGAAAGTGACGGATAAAGATGCGGCCATTATGGCCCGTCGGCTCTCGCGGGAAGAAGGTCTGTTTGTGGGCTGGAGCTGCGGTACCGCCGTGTACGGAGCCCTGGAATACGCCCGCGAGCATTTGAAGGAAGACGACGTGATGGTGATTCTGCTGCCCGACCACGGCACGCGTTACCTGAACAAAATTTACAACGACAACTGGATGAAAGATCACGGATTTCTGGAAAGTCGTTCGTTTGCTACGGCTCAGGATCTGATTCGTATTCGTCCGCGTAGTCGAACCCTGATTTCTTTGCCCCAGCAGGCCCGGGTGAGTGAAGCCATCCGCTTACTCAATCGCGACGGTATCAGTCAGATTCCGGTGGTAGACGAGTCCGGTAGCTTTGTGGGCAGTATTTCCGAGTCGACGATTCTTTCCCTGCTGATTCAATCGCCCGACATCAAGGAAGTCCCCGTGCAGGAAATCATGGAGAAGCCTTTCCGCTTCGTGGGTCTGCACGACACCATCGACGTACTGGCCTCGCTCATCGACAAGGATAACAAAGCCCTGCTCGTTCGCGACGAAAGCAACGGCATCCACATCATCACCCAGGCCGATTTGCTCCTGGCGATGACGAACTAGCGTACTATTTACAACCCATTCTGAAAAGGAAGTGAGTCTTCTCGCTTCCTTTTTTAGTGTTCAGCAACGAATACCATCTACCAAAGGCAAAAGTTATTAAAAATTTTCCCGGAGCCGAAGCTTTGAAAATGAAGCATCTACGCGTTAAAACCTATAAAAAGCCCATCCTAAAAGCATTTTTTTTCACGACCCCTCTTGACACAGGCCCTAAAAACCCCTACTTTTGTGCTCACAAACAGAGGGTTGGCGGAGTGGTCGATCGCGGCAGTCTTGAAAACTGTTGACTGTAACAGGTCCGGGGGTTCGAATCCCTCACCCTCTGCAAGGTTACCCAAAAGCATCTGATTTAGATCACCCAAGCCCGAAAAGCTTGGGTTTTTTAGTGTCCCTACTCTACTGACGCCCAGCTTTTTAGCTTTTCAGTTCACCTTCAAGTCACACCCTTTTTTTCGAAGTCACACCCCTTTTTCTTCGAATCCTTCCTTTTCCCATACCAAAAGACAATATCTTGGAAGTGGCCTTACCGGGCACTATGCAAGATGAAGTACACTAGAATGGAAATTCAGTTCTTCCGCCGCTCAAGCAAAACACCCGGTTACGCTACGTTGTATTGCCGGATCTCAATGGATAATTCAATGGTTTGCCTCGGCACCACCGGCGTGAAGATCCATAAAGACGATTGGAACGGCCATACAGTGAAGCCCACTGATCCTTTAAGCTCTTTTAAAAATGAAAAAATCCAACTCATTCGCGGCAAGATCAATGCGATCTACAACGATCTGTACCGAAGCGGCAAGCCCTTTACCGTACAGACCATTAAAAAGAAATATCTCCGGTCAGGGGAAAGTATCACCTTCCTTTCGGCCTTCCAGCGTTGGCTTAAACAGGAAAAGGGAAACGATCCATACATCACTTCCAGCACGCTAGAAACGTACGATAAGGTACGAAAGAAAGTAGTCGATTTTTTGATCGAAGAGAAAGAGTTAAACCTACCACTAGAGCTTTTCGACGTTGAACTCTTGAAAAAATACCGGCGGTGGATGAAGAAAAAACACCGGCACGAAGACAGCTATATACGCAAACATAGCCAGGTCATTAAGCAGGTGACGAAATGGGCACCTGGGGCAAAGTTGGCAGATTTTGACCCCTTACAGGGATTCCGGGTACCGAATGAGAAATCAAAAGCTCCAGTTTTCCTGACGCCCGAACAATTTAATCAGCTGAAAAACCATCAGTTCAGTAATGTACACCTTCAGGAAGTGGCAGACGTGTTTATTATTTACTGTCGAACGGGCTTCCATTACGCGGATTTGAAGGCGATGGCCGCCCAGGCTTCCGTGAAAATTAAACAGGGCGTAGATGCCACAAACTGGATTTACCACAATCGTATAAAAACCGACGTTATGGCCAAATTACCCGTTTTCAAAGAGGTATTGCCGATTATCGAAAAGTACGGGGGCTGGGAAAATTTGCCCATTAAGGCGAACCAGACGATGAACGACTGGCTGAAACTCATGGCGGCCGAACTTAAATTCCCGGAACCGTTGGCTTCGAAAATATCCACGAAGACCGGCCGGAAAACGTTTACGGATTGGTGCCTGAATTCCCTGGGAATGACGGAAGACGCCGTGAAGGTGATGCTGGGAAGGTTAACCACCAGGGGGCTGGAAGTGTATGGGCGTCCAGATGAACGCCGGGTGGCCTTAGAACTGGGCCGGGTGCGTCAAAAACAGTATGATAAGATTGATTAATTAACCCTTAAAAATCAAGTCCTGGAAGGCCAAAAAAAGGTGGCCAGTCATAAATTTACTGGCCACCTCGGGCTGAAGGTTATACATATAAAACAAAGGTTGAACTATGAAAAAGTAAAAAGGTTGGCATTGGCCAACCTTTTGTTAATAAAATCTCTACCATTTTTTTGCTAAAAAATCAAAAATTTTATCAAACCTTTTTAGCGTCTCTTCCTTAAAAACATATTTTTCATTAAAATATAACATATTTTGCAAAGAACTATTGAATTTACTTTTATCATAAGCCTTAGCTTTAGAATCAAATTTTTGAGTAATTTCTATCAATTCATTGGAATCAAACAAGCTTTCCATATAACTCGTATATGACGAATCGATATCCAATAACGTAACTATTTTATCTTTAATATCTACACCGTATTGCTTAATATATTCTCTTTTAGCTTTTTGTCCTGCTTGATCTCCATCTAATAAAATAATAAAATCCCTTCCCCAAGCTAAATACATTTTTATAATTGACTTATTAGAATTAGCTCCATTACCTGGATAAATATATAAATTATTGTACTTATCTTTAAAATTGATTTTATCGAAATATTTTAAAGTATAGTAATCATATTTACCTTCAACAATAATAATATTAGGAATTTTTTCTAAATAACTTGGTTGGAATTCTAATGTATCTAATATTGGTTGAAAATAATCTGTTTGATTGGGATACTTGGAGACAAATTGTTTATAAATAAGTGCTTCAACTTTTGTATTATTAGTTAGAAACCCTAAATCGTCATCTGTATCTAATTTCCTATTCTTAACCACATAAACGCCATTTAACCATTCTGGATTTATTAAATGATGGCTATGAGTAGTATAAATCAATGTAGAATTAATCACCAAATCAGAAAACGTCGAGAGAAGCTTCTTTTGAGCAGTAGAATGCAGGTTTGATGCGGGTTCATCAAGTAAAAATAATACATTATTCATATTATTTCTCCGATATTTTCTAAACTCTGTAAAAAGTAAGAATGTAAAAAACCATTTAAAACCAAGACTTCTTTCGTTAATATTAAACTTACTAGATCCTTCCCTTAATTTAAATTCTAAATAATATCTTGGAGTTGCTGTAAACATTTCAACTTTATATGTAATAATTATTTCTTTAAATGTACTATTGAAAAGTTTTTCCCAAACTGAAAAAACCTTATCCGTTACTTTAGCACTCATTTTATTAAGAGTCTCATCTAATGCTTCAATATTTGATGGCATTGGATCTTTTATACGATTCAATATATGGTCTTTTATATTCAACTGACTATCAATTAGTTTTAATATATTTTCAATAACTTCTATATAGCTTTCATTATTAATATTGGCTAACCCTTCATCATCAATATATATTTTTTCAGGGAAATCAAACAGAAAGTCAGGATAGTACAATATTTGAGGCACTAAAGCTTTATCAATATATCTCACTAGCTTCTTCCAATCTTCTGATGGATGCTCAATAACTACTTTTTTATCACTTCCAATCTTCCTTCCTTTGAAATTAATAAGATAATTTCTTGATTTACCTTCAAAATTTGAATTCTTAAATTTAATCACCATTCCTAAGCTATGCTCATTGATATAATCAAAAGATGCAAAGCCTAACGTTTTTGCATACGTTTGGAGTAAAAAATTATCATTATCGCTCCATTTATATTTCGCATATACGGAAACTTGTGCATTGAAGTTGCTTTTTTTTGATTTTGGTATATACTTATGAGCTTCAGAATCTTTAATTGATGATCCTAGCAAAGCTATAGCTTCTAAAATTGTAGTTTTGCCACTTTCATTAAGACCTATTAGCGTTATAACATCTAGCGGATTTTCGTTACCTAGATTAATTTCCACATTCTCTATGCCTTTGAAATTCCTAATAACAAACCTTACGTGCTTCATAACTTAAATTGATTTTGACTATAATTATAAATATTAATTTTAAATTTTCCATAATTCTACTTCCACCGGAATAATCTTTTGGTTTGTCTTCAGGGAAGCCTTCAGCGATCCCACCAGGTAGTTCACGCCTTTGATGTGAACTTTGTTCCGGAAGCTAAATACGGCCATATCCGCCGGCGTCAGGTAGATGGTTTTTCGGATCAGGAACGTATTTTCTTTGAAGCGTTCAAACCGGGAAAAACTCTTCCCTGGTAGGCTGTTTTCTCCCTGCCAGAAAAGCGATCGGTTTTCCGTTTGGGCCGTAGCCGTAGGTACCTCGTTCACCGGGTCATTCCAGAATAGAACCTTCGGCGTTCCCTTCGTATTACTATCCTTATTATTCGGGCTGATCCCTGGCTGGCTGGTGATGGCCAGCCCCGTTTCGGTATCGATCAGGTACGTAGAAAAACGAGATTTGATGGGTAAGGTAGATCCGCCTTCGTTGGCCGTGGTTTCCTTGGTGATGTACTTATCCATGTGCAACGGAATCGGCTTCAGCAAAGCGTCGTTTCCGTCGATCTCGTAGGAAAGCTCCAGGCGGTTGACCGTTTCCGGAAGTTTGATATGGGCCGGATTGGCCTTCGAAGTCCAGTCCAGCAGGGTGGGCAATTTCAGGATATCTTCCGCAAAATCTACCGTACAAATCCGCTTTCGAACATCGAAATCCAGATACAGATTAAAAAGCTTCCGAAGCTCCAGCAAAAGCCCGCCGGCCGTGACTTCCGGAAGGTGATTCTGAACCTTGATTTCATTGGCTCCATCTAGGGAAAACAGGTTTGCCAGAATGAGACGCGTCATATCGGGATCCGTGAAGTAGGATCCATCAAACCGCCAGCCCACCATTGGCCAAATTGATCCAAGAGCCAGTTTACGAAAAACATGGGTACCCTGGCCACCTGGGAACCCACTTCGTTGACCTGACCCGAAAAGCCTTCCACGGGCTGGTTCCCGTAAAAGCCTGGATTCAGAATTGTAGGAAAACAAAAGGCTTCAGGCGATACTATTTCCGTGGCAGGAATAGCCAGGGAGCCGAAATCAATCTCTGATAAATTGATCGTCTGGAGATCTCCGAAAATGTTTCCCAGATCCTGGGTGAAATACATCGACCAGCCGGCGGCGTTGGCTTCGGTTATCTTCACGTAACCGCGTTCTACCAGCTGGGAATCCACGTACTTTTCGCAGTAAAAACGGCGGTTCTTGTACCCTACCTGGGGATTATAAAAATGACCCATGATCCGCCGGTTTAGTGGCGTATCCGGAAGCGTAAATCCGTAGACCCGGCTTCCCTGGATCGTACTAAAATCCAGTAAGGGGTTAAACTTTTCGAGGGTGATGGCCATTCCGGGCGATAACTCCACGGAATGGCCTTCGATGCGAATTTCCAGCATTACTTCAAATTTGAGTCGCCAGCGACAACGTTGATCTGATTCATTACGTTTACAACGTTATGAACCGAAACGCTTAGATCTTTGGATGCAATCCTACCCAGTAGGCCGGTTTGGCCTTTGCTTTCATCTAGTAGGGCGTTAAGCGTCGTTGAAATGATGCCCAGCTGATCCACGGTCGCTTCGGTATTATCTCCGATGATCCCCATCATTTCCTGGCTGGCCTGGATCTGTTCGTTTGTGGCGGCCACGGTTCCGGACGGATCCCCATCGGCCCCTGGCACGTACACCCCATCAGCAGGTACGCCACCCCCATAAGAAGCCGCCGCCGCCGCCGCTTCGGCTTCCGCCTGGCGTTGCATTTCTTCGGCTTCAGCCTGAGCGGCCGCCGCCTGGGCTTCGGCTTCCTTCGCGGCCTTTTTGGCCTTTTTGGATCCAAAAAGGTACATACCCCGTTGAGCGTAGGGAGTTTCCTGAACGGATCCGATACCACCATCCCGGAAGATCTTCGCCCCATTGCGGTGAAGGCTGGAGTGAAGAAGCATATCGATCACCTTCCCGTTGTTTTTATACGTATCCCGCGAAAGGATCATAAAGGGCTCATCCCCTTCCATTTCTCCAACCTCCTGACCACTGACGCGATCCACCATTGAAATTCCTGCCTGGCCGTAGCTGGATCCGTGACGGGATCCGCGAACGACGCCGGCATTTTTTACGTATGAGGCTCCCCCCTTTGCAAAGCTGGGCGGCTTCTGGGATTTGATGATCCCGATCTGAATGGCGGCCATCGCGGCCGATACGCCTACCCCAATGAGGCCCAACGGGAAACCCATAATGGCCATACTTTTCAGGGCCGCCTGGGCGGCGTTTACCAGTGCCGAAGCGATTTGCAGGGTTTGTTCGCGTTTGAATGCCTTCAGTTTTTCGGCTTTCACGCGTTCGTCAGCGTCGGCATCGATTTCAGCGATCCCCTTTTCGTACTCCTCTTTGCTGATTGTACCGGCCTTGTACTGGGCATCCCAGCTTTTTAGTTGGGCCTGCTTTTCCTTTTCAATCTTAGCCAGCTGGCTTTCCAGGAACTTCTGGTTTACCTGCTTCAGGGAATCAATCACCTGGGAGCCTACTGCCAGGGTTTCCTGGCCCTTCTGGGCAAAGTCCTGAAGCTTTTGATTATTGGCGGCCGCGTCGTTCTTCAGTTTGTCACCCAGGAAACCCATGAAAGCGGAATAATCCCCCTGCATAAGCCCGTTAATGGCTCCGAAAAATTGTTCCGTGTTCTGCCGGCGGCGTTCCAGGTGTTCCTGATTAAGGGCCGTTTTTTCGTTCTGAAACTGGATATCTCCCGCCTTCAGCTGGGCACGTAAACGTTCATCAATCGCGTGCTCTGCTTTCGCCCTGGCGTCGGCGTCGGTGATCAGTTCCTGATTCTTCCGCTTTTCTTCATCGGCTTCATCCTGAAGCTTTTTCCGGTTGTATTCGTATTCTGCCTGTAGCTTCTGTTTTTTCGCCTCCAGAATAGCCTGGGAATTATTTCTGGCCAATTCCAGATTCAGATCCGCATTCGCCACCGCCGCTTTGAACTGGGAATCAAAAAGGGCATCGTTTGAAGCCTTTTCCTTCTGACGTTTTTCCTCGTTTTTACGAAGATCATTCTGGCGTCCTTCCTCGTTTGCCGTGGCGATATCCCGCTGAAGCTTTTCATTAATGAGCTTCAAGGCTTCCGCTTTCTGGGCTTCGTCTAGTTTACTGCGTTCGATCTCTGCTTTTTCGCGGGTTGCCTGGGCGGTCAGTTCAGCCACTTTCCGATCGCGATCATTCGTAATGGCCGCAATCCGGATCTTTTCCATCTGGGCTTCCAGGTCGGCTTCTTCCTTCGCTTTCTTATCTCGGAATTCCTTTTCCATTGCCGCCTTCTTCGTCTCATACGCCTGGTTAGCGGCGTCTTCCTGTTGACGCTTCAGAAATTGGGAAGCCTGGGATTCTTGGATCCGTTGGATCTCTTTATCCCGATCGAAAGCCAGCTGGGCCAGTTTACGCGTTTGCTCGTCGGCAATGGCTTCAATGCTGGCCTTCCGGATGGCTTCGTTCGCGTCCTGATTCGCCTTCTTTTTATCGTCTGCAACCTTCTGGGCGTGCTTTTGAGCTTTCTGTTCCTCTTTGCTCAGATGCTCGGTGTTGTCCGTGGCCATTCCCGCCAGTGCTCCCTTATTGGCCGCCGCCTGGTGACCGGCCGCCGCCTTCGCGGATGCGTTCGCCTGGCCGGCTTTCTGATCGTTGTGAGCCTTATCACCGGCCAGATCCGCCGCCCTGGCTTTCGTGGTTTCAGCGTCGTAAGCTTTGGTGAACGACGTACCGATTTGCTTTCCGGCCTGCGTAGCCTTATCCACCAGCTTATCGATGTGAAGAAATTCAGCGAATGCCTGGCCCACCTTCATCACGGTATTAATACCGGATGCAATCACATTCCACAGGTTTTGAACGGCCGTACGGATGGGCTGAATGGCCACACCCAGGGACTCCAGCCCACCGATGAAGAAAGAAGCGATGGCGGATCCGATCGATCGCAGGATCGAAACCCCGGCGGTCATATTATCCCATAAAGCCGAAAGGGCGGATTTTATAGGGGTAAGGTACCCGGCCAACGGGGATAGGGTTTCGGATATCCAGTCGCTGAAGGTATTCCATAGATCCGTCACGACGCCGATTCCAGTCTTCAGGGCGGCCCATAATCCGTTTACGATGCCCCGGAAGGTTTCGCTGTTATTGTAGGCATACATCAGACCGCTGGCCAGAAGCGTTAACGCGGTAATGATCAACCCGATCGGGTTGGCCTTCATGGCTACGTTCAAAGCATTCTGGGCCACCGTAACGGCACTGGTGGCAATGGCCCGCCCCTTTTCAGCGGCCGCCAAGGCCAGCGATGCCGTGGCCGCCGCGATGGCCTGAGCGTTAAACGTTACCAGACCGATGGCCAGCAGTGCCAGGGCGGCCTTATTGTCATTAATGAATTTTGGGGCCGCTTGGATCGTTTTAATAAACGCGACAAAGACCTCCCCTACTTTCAGGACAACGGGAAGCAATGTCTGGCCGAAACTCAGGGATAGGGCTTTGATTTCCTTTCCCATCTTCGCCATTTCGGCGGCCGCGTTGGTGTTCTTTTTGTTGAATTCATCCGTTAAACTGGTACCCTTCCGCATTTCTTCAGCGGCCAGTTTTTGCTTATCACGTACCAGATCCGTCTGATCCTTCAGAAGGCTCATCACCTTTGTGGCCTCCTGCGACTTAATACCCAGATCATCCAGGCGTTTAGTTACCTGATCGGTAGGAAGGCCGCGTAAACTTTCAGCAAGTTTGAGAAGGAAAGTATTCGGATCCGTATTGATCAGCTTCTTCATTTCCGTTTCAGAAATGCCCAGCTGCTCGGCAAACAATCCCGTAGCTTTTGCCGCTCCTAACAGGATATTAGACAAACCACCCGATGCAATTTCAGCCGTTAAACCCAATTCCTGGAAGGCGGCCCCTAAACCCATCGTTTCGCCGATCTGGGGGGATAGATCGCCCAGCTGGCCCATCCTTGCCGTAAAGTCAGCTACCACGGGGGCCGTAGCCGATCCGGCGGCCCCTAATGCGTTTAACGCGGATCCAATATCGTTGATGGCTTTGCCCGCTTCCAGATCCTTCGTTTCCTTGAAAAGCTTTTGAAGCCCTCCAATAGTCGCCGCTACTTCTTCCGCTCCACCCGAAAATTCGTCACCCAATGCCACCACGGCACGATCAACGGATTCCACGAAGCCCAGTACTTCGTTTTTAGCGATGCCCAGCTGACCCGCCACCACGGCGATATCTGCCAGATCTTCAACGGCCGTACGCGTATCGATCTTTTGGATACTGGCCACGAGTCCTTCTACTTCCTCGGTGGTCATATCGGTGGCCTTCTCAATATCCGACATGGCGTCAGACATTTCAACGGCCGAATTCACGGCTTCCTTTCCGAACTGTACCACTTCCTGAATGATATCTTCCAGACTGAAGGCCGCAAACGTTCCCAGGGCGGCTTCCTTCACGCGAGTCCAGGAAAGGGCGTTTTTGTCGTTCGTATCCCGGAGCTCATCCATTTCCTCGTTTACTTCCCCGATCCGTTCATCGACTTCGGCGATCTCCTTCATTTTGGCCACCCATTCGGCCGTACCTACTTTCAGATCCTTCAGTTCTTCATTCAAAAGCTTACTTTTCGCCTGAAGCTGATTCATGGAAGCGTCGTTCAGGTCAATGTTTTTGACCATCGATACCATTTCCTGATTCAGTTCTTCCTGGCGTTTCTGTAGCTCTTTGTAGGCGTCAGAATTCTCCAGGGCTTCCTGTTTGAGCCGGGCCATTTCTTTCCGGACTTCCTCCATCCGGGCTTCCGTTCGGCCGATCTCGTCCATCTTGGCGATCCATTCTTCAGATCCTGCCTTCAGGTTTTTTAATTCTCCATGCAAATGGCGGCTTTTTACCGTCAATTCTGTCATGGAAGCATCGTTGATATCGATGTTGTTTTTGAAGGATTTTAATTCAGCATTTACTTCCACCTGGCGGTTTTTAAGCTCCTTCCAGGCTTCTGACCCGACTTCGCCGGCATCCTTCATCCGTTTGAGTTCGTCGTTGATTTCTTTAGATTCGGCCTTCAGCGATTTCAGGGTTTCTTCCCCTTCCGTTCCATCGATCACCAGCTTGATCCGCGATACTTCCGTTTGATTCATGGCTATAAAAAATATGGCTTCCCTGCAAATTCAGGGAAGCCATAAGCCTATCATAGGACGCTGTTTACTCGGTTTTCTCCAGATCGTCGGCTACGATTTGCGTAACCATTTGAGCGTAACGGGTGCCTATTTTCTTGGTGGCCTTCGATACCGTTTTGACTTTACTCATATTATACCAGGTGCCTTTAAATTTCCGTTTTACTGAAGGCTCCTTGATTCGGTTAAAGACCAAACCCCAGGCGATTCGGGAAACGGCCCGATTAACGGTCGGCATCTTGCCTTTTTTATAGCCAGGTACGTAAGCAAACTTATCAACCCCGATTAAATTCACGTAGTCCTGCATTACTTCCACCGCCGGAGGGCCGTTTTCGTAATAGATGGATTTGAGATCTTTTAAACGCCCGTAGTCTTCAAAATCGATCGTTCCTTCTAGGTTCGCTTCTGAGATGATATGATACGTAAAACTATCTCTCAACTTCCCCGTAAGCACTAACCCTTTCGCCTCTAACGCACTTTTAAAGTCCCGGATCGCATCCTGAAGGATTTCTTCCAGTGAAGGCTGGAGCTCTTGAATAATCGTTTGCGGATCAGCCATTTTATAAGTCAATTACCTGAATGAAAAGTTTATCCCCAGACTTGAAGCCGCCGGCCGCCAGGATTTCCGGGAAGTCGTTGTGGGTATAGCCATCCTGATTGAGTTGGGAATTAGTACGTTCAAACTTCAGCTGACCATTTACGTACACGCGGTACGTCTGGCGACTGCCTGGGGTGCCATAGGTTCGAAATCTCCACCAAAACTGATTCCCTGCGATCGGGAAATTCAGATCATTCGTATTCTGGGGAAAAATATAGAATCCACCCGCCCCTTGAATATCCCAGCTATTTCCCATCGTCTGGCCTTCGCCGATATAGAATAGGGCCACTTTCGTGGGATCTGAAGCCCGGTAATGGAAATGGCCAGCGGGAACTTCCCAATCGTATAATTCGGGCTGGAGTATACAGGTACCGCGGATGTTGGCGTACTCCTGGGTATTCAGGCGGGCGTATTCGGCTTCCGCTTTGGACTGGGCATCTTCCTGGCTTAGTTCACTGCCAAACAATCCGGCGGAAACTGTGATAGTTGCCGGGCCGCCTACCATGCCACCGGTACAGTTCTTACGGGTATAGGTACCCGCCCGGGTGATGGCATTGTTCAAAAACGGCGTTGTTTCGCATTCGGCCGATTCGACGGGCGGAATGTAGCCAGGCGTACCTGGTACGTTGGCTTTGATGGAGGATCCGGGTACTTTAGAATTATCATCGATGTAGTACTGTTCCAAAAGCGTGGCCGCTTTCTTTCCGGTACGCTTTCCATTTCCATCCAAAAGACACGCCATCGCTTTCACCCGCCAGCCGGTGGCCCGAACGGGTAAATTCGAAGGATTCGGTAGGGCTGAAAAATTGGTTTCGTCATTGGCATAGCGGAACGTCAGGGTACGGCCGATCAGATCTTCATCGTCTACTTTTCCCCGCAAACTATCCGTGGCCGGTACCAGGGGAATGAAAGCCCGATCCGTGACCAGGTAAGCTTCTTTCGTCAGAAGTAGATCTTCCAGATACCGAAGCTGTTCCTTCGTTAGCCAACCCGTGGCCACCGTTAGTTCTCGTTCACCCGTTACGGTATTAATTACGGTTTCTGAGTAACTAGGCAGGTATTCCCAGCCATTGAAACGATCGGAAAGAAAGCGGCTTACCTTCAGGTTTTCATCCCCTTTTCCGACCAGGTACAACGTATCATAGCCCCCCAGGGAATTGGCAAAGATCACAAAACGCACGTTCCGCCGGTATTCCTGCTCCAGTCGGTATTCCCTGAATTCAGAGATCCGTTCATCCTTTTCATTGGTCAGCCATACGCGGTACGAAACCACGATCTTTTCCTTCTGATCCAGCCCCAGGGCAACCGGCCCCACCGGCACGCAATGAACCGCGAACGGGTACACATTCATCAAGGCTTCATTACATCCGCTTTCTTCGGATCGATCATTGTAACGCACCTGGTAGCAAACACGCAAATTTTGCGGAACGGGCGATGTATTGGTAAGAAAGTACAGGAATTCAGGCTGGGCTGGGTGTATCGTCTTGACAACCGGCGACCAGGTTAAAAACCGCCGATTTTTTCCCAGAAACTCGGTGAAGAAAAGATCCTTATACGCGGAATAGTCGCGTTCATTGATTCCCGCTTTGATGGCATACTGAACGGGCTGGGTAAAGGAATAAATTTCTTCGTCGTTGTTTTCGATCGAAAGAATGCAGTAATACGGCGTTACCAGGTTACTCAGAACAGATATTTTTCTTTGCCCGAATTCGGGGGCTTGCCGCTCCAGTAAGGCTTCCAGCTGTTCCTGAATCTCGAAGAACGCACCCTGAAATAGTACGGTGGATCCAGTTTTGGATGGCGGGATTTCAGCCCCTTCCAGCCGGATCAGTTCTTCAAACTGATTGGATAAATAGGATCCGGGAAGCATCACGGTACAGAAATAACGAAGACCAGATCGATCTGGGTAAGCCACTGGATCAGCGGCCTCGATATTCACGACGATGGGATTCAGTGCCAGGCGTGCCGGCAAGTACGAAAGGATGGCCAGCTTATTCATACAACTAACAGGGGGTTAATGTTAAGTTCCAAGGGGATTTCCATACGCCAACCGTAGTGCGAATCCATCCATAGCTGGTTTACGGCTTCTTTTTTTATCTGGTTCCAGTCGAAGTTCAGTTCCCCGCGTTTGCGATCCTTCTTCATTTTTGCCTGAAGGGAATGCAGGATCTGAAGACTTTTCGCATACGCCTGAATCTGGGCGTCAAAATCGTCCAGATCCGCATGGATCAGTACTGTAATGCCGGTATGGTAGATTTCATTGAAGTGGCTGGCGTCATTATCCAGGGATTGAATAATGGGCTGTTCCAGCCATACGAAGGGGTAAGCGAAGCCAGGCTGGGAAACAGCATAGGTAGCCCCCTTTTCTACAGATCCGAACGTGAAGAAATTTACGTCCGGATGGGCATCAGCCCAGAATTTAAAGTAATTGATGTACGAAACGAGATCGCCGGATATCATAGAATGAGATTTTTTCTATGAAATATCCGGCGACAAAGTTCTCTCTAGTAGGACAGCTTTTATGACTTTTTAGGTATTAAGTCGGTAATACTTTTTATTAAAGCATTGTTGTTTTCCTTATCAACTTTGGATTTTTCTATATCTAAGGTAGTTTCACCTTTTTTCAAAATAAAATTTCTCTCTGCTTTTGAAAAATCATTCAATATATTTGATATATCTTTCTTTTCTCCATAAGCAATTGCTAATTCCAAGGCAGTTAACTTCATTTCAACACTCGTCAATTCATTTTGATAGTATTTAATATCATTAAGCGAAATTTTATAGAGCCTTAAAAAGAAATAAGCAAATATCTCAACGAAAACAACCAAAGACAATCGTGGAAGAAAACTAAATGCTACACTAATTTTATCTGGATTATTTAAATTAATATTATTAGTGTAAAACCAAAGTAAACTTAATGCCATCATAGTTATAATAACTCCAATAGCCAAGTTAGAATTAGCTCGTCTATCTAGTTTATAAATTTCATTCCTTATCCTTAATTTGATCTCATCTAAAGAAATGTAAATTCTATTATAACTCTTTGTTTTTACATTAATTAAATCTTCTGATATATGCTTTTTTAAACTTTCAATAAAAGAATCGTCAATTTCACCTTTTATTTTGTATATAATTTCTTGAGATAAAGCTTTCCGCTGTTCTTCATCAATAATTGGTTGATTTATCGAACTATCAAGATTAGCTTGATCAATGTTAGATAATATTTTTTCTTGATTACCATTAAGAAGCGTAAGAAGTTTTAAAACGTCATCTATTGAAGCTTCACTAGCTTCTCTTAAAAAATCCATTGTTATGTGCTTACCATCTAAATATTTCAGCAACAAATAACCAACTGGAATAGCAATAGAAATTGCTGCTAATAAAGCCCCATATGGACTTTCTGAAAATTTAATAAATGGCTCAGTTAACCATACTAAAAAAGTAGTTTTTTTTTCAGAATATGATCTAGATAATGTATATAAACTAATCAAACCTACTAAACAACCCAAGAAGTAAGGAATAATATTATTCCAATTAAAACCTTTCATAAATCTAAAGTGTGAATTAAGACAATTAATTATTAGCAAACATATTATATTTTTTTATTTTCATACTACTGTCTTTAAGAAAAATCCAAATTGTATGCCCGTTTTGCTTACATACCTTCTCGAAGTCGCCAAAGGTGCCTGATTTGGCTACTTCCATGAGTGTAGTTATTAAGCCTTCACCGTTCTGATACAGCGGTTCTTCTTCGCTATCATCATCGGAATAAACGTCCCGGTATTGTTTCAGGAAATTGCTATTCATCCATTCAAAGTAGTACAGCATACCCATCACGACGCCAGCGGGCAAATTGCCTTTTTCGAACTGGCTGGCCCGCTCCTGAGCGATTACGGTATTGTATTCTTCACGGATATCACCATTCCATTCCGTCGAAGTTTTGAAAGCTTGAAGATCTTTGCGTTCCGGGCGGCAAAGCGTGGCCACCAGCTGATAGATGGCTTTAACGTTCGGATTCTTTTTCCTTCCAAAGGCCAAATACTGAATGTTGGCCATCGCAATTTCAATGGCAGATGTATTGGCGTAGCCAGGATCCGGAAGAATGTACTTCACTTCCTGAAACAAAAATGAAGTGAAGGGTTTCTTCTTAATTTCTTTTTGTTTCCAGATCCAGCTGGTTAACCTAGCTAAACGAAGTCGGTCTTCGATTTCTAGGGAAAGCGTAAGTTTTGCAGGGGCATTGAGAATGGAAAGAATTGTTTTCCATTTGATTCGAGCCCGTTCCCCCACCCGAAGGCTATCCATATCTACCAATCGAAGCGGTAAAAGCAGAAGAAGCTGTTCTGAAGTACATTCTTCCCAGGATTCGGGCACCTGAAAAGTTTGGGTTCCTATTTGTACGTTTCTCATCGGAATGCAGTTGAAATTTTCCAAACCACTATTCCCGCCGTACCTAATCGCCACAGCCAGACTTCCCACCGGGCGGCCCGCTTTTCCTTACGTTCTTTCTCGGTTTCCTGGTGGCTTTCCATCAGCGAATTCGTAAGGGCTAATTCCTTTCCCTGGCTAGTACGAAGGGAATTCTCCAGGTTGTTGTTTTCGATCTCACAGCCCTGAAGCCGGCCGCGTAGATCTACCACTTCCCGCCGGGCCATATCACCCTTCACCAGATCCTGGTGGATTCGTTTTACGTTCCGGATATACTCCGAAGTAATGGCGGAACTATCGGCGGTACCGCTCGTTGATTGCCCGCATAGATTCCATATCGGTAAAATGGCTAATAGAATCCAAAGCGATCTTTTCGCGAAGCTTGTAATTTTCTTCATGGGCTTTCAGGATCTGCTGATCCTTAAGTTTCAGTTGTGTGGTGTAGTTGATCGAATCCTGGTAAGCCGTAGCCTTTTGAGCCATCCGTAAAAGTTCGGTACGTTCATCCTGGCATCCCTTCAATTCCAGGCCCTCTAACCAGGATGTAATCAGCCAGGATACAAAAGCCAGAAGGATGGCCCCGACCACTTCAAAAAGAAATCGGCGGCCATCCTTCTGAACAAATGCAATGAGGGAAATGAGGCCCTTCATTACTTCCTTTCCTGCTTTGCCTTCAGAGCGTCAAAATCTACCGTGAAGCTGGAAACGGCGGCAATTGCCGCACCAATCCAGCCCACGATCGTACTGGCCTGAGCTATCAAAGCCGGTACACCGTAGCCGGCGGCCGCCAGGTTTTCCTGGAAAATCGACAATCCACCCACCAGGGCGGCCACGATGGCCCCAGCGTACATCAGGGGTTTAAAAAACTTGGAAGTGGGGGCTGTCAGCCGCTGGGCAATACTCAAACTTGGATTCATAAAAGTGGAATTGAAAGGGTTTGAAAAGGTACTGGGGTACTGTCTTGATCAGGCACGCCTGGGGGGTTCTGTAGGTGGCTGGGGTGGTGGGTATGGCCCTACCCTACCATATTTCACTGGATCTTTCAGATGTACCCGGTCATGTTTGGGCCATTCAGGTGTGGAAGATCCAGCATATCGTTTGGTTGGCCTCCAACCGTTAAGGGCGATCATGCCGGAAAAGATGCAATGCCAGATAAAGGCTCCCAGAATCATGAAGGCGATACCGTCCTTCCAGTTCATGGCTTCGATCACTTCACTATTTGGCATTTTTTAAAGCCTTTAAGGTTTCAAAGTATGGGGTAATGTGATTGACCATCAGCTTTACGTCGCGAAGCCGCCGGCGTACCATGTACACCCCGCCCACGGTTCCCTTTCCGCCCGTGGTATTAAATCCGATGGTTTGGATGTATTCGGCGTCCGGATCCCACGATCGGGAAGCGTAGCCTTCGACGTGGCTTTGAAAAAGGCTTACGCCATCCATCAGCTGGGGTTTCCTGCCGGTTCGCTGGTTTCCCCTGGCGGATCTCCGGTAGATGATTTTGGATTGATCACTAAACCAGCTGAAGACCGCCCCAGGGGCCGCGATGGGAAGCCTTACGCCATTGGCCAGGTGGCACCAGTAAAGGCCCGATGCACAGTAGAAAGCATTTTTTGGAAGTAGGATCGCCTGGTTATACTTAGTAATATCCCGATGATCATTCCGGTTTGTCCGTTCCCGAACGTGTAGCTGGCTTTTCGCCGTATCGAAAACCGCCTGGCGAAGGGCGTCTTCCGTTTTGAAGTTAATGGAAGCCCCCACCCAGACTTTATTTTTGGTGGGGGCTTTCGTTTGTGCTAGGGCTTGACCAGGTGCGATAAAGCCAAGTAAAGAAAGAAGCCCAAGATAATAGAGCCGGTAAATTTGATTCGTTCCCATGCGGTGATTTCCTCTTTAAATTCTTGCCAAATATTCCGCCCGTATCCGAAAATCGGTAGGACGTAAAATCCGACAAAGGGAACCACTAAAAGCACCATAATCAGGGCCGTAGGAAGATCTGAAAACTGAACCAGCTTTTCAAAGAAGAACTTCTGGATCGACGTTTCATCGTAGGGCTGAAGCTGTTTATCAAACGGAAGCGATTTATTCATTTCCGTGATCTTCGCCTGATAGCCGGTGAAAGAATTGTAACACAGGAATAAAGCCAGCACAATACCAATAATCTGATAAATGGCCATTTTTCCGTGGGTAAATTGCCACCAGGGCGTTTTTTCGGCTGGGGCGACTTCGGCCGGGTTCATGCCCAGCTGGGCGGCAATTTCGCGGGCCTTATCTTCATCCTGGCCAGCGAGTAACAAAAGGCGGCGTTTTTCGTCCGGATCCGTGGTCTGGCGGGCTTCTTCCCGGAAAAATTTAGCATCCTTCAAACGGCCATCATACTCTTTGAGTAGCTGGTTTTCCTGCTCCATACGGTCGCGTTCCCGTTGCTGGGCTATTTGCTCCAGGCGGGCGTTTGCCTGGGCGGCCATTGCCTGGGCTTCGGCTTCCTGAGCGGCCAGATCTGAAATTTTGTTTAAAGGAATGACGGGGGATCCTTGTTGATCAAAAGGTAATGCTGACATGGCTTTGAAAACATTTAAAGGGGTTTATGAAAAGAAAAGGGCTTTGCCGGTCGCGTAAAGCAGGTACAGGAATAGACCCACGATCAGCAAAAGGGCGATGGCTCCCACGCCCACGGCTGGCCACCACAGAGCGGCCGTAACCGTAGCCCAGGGTAATTCTGCAATGGCCGTGATTCCGAAAAGCTTCAGCGTGACCAGAACGCCCGTAATCAGGGCTAAAAAAAGAGTTATTACCAGGATCGTGGTAAAAAACCGGATTAAGTGCTTTTGCATTAGTAAAGTGCGAAATGGGGGTTTCTGGGATCGTTTTTCGGGCGTCGGTTTTTCCGTTCGTTGGGATCGGTATACAGTCCGGAACTGAAGTATTCCGGAAGGATCGTAGCCGATGCCACTTCATTCATATACCGCTTCAATTCGGCCGCTTTGTCGTTGGCCACGTTCATCGATTGAACCATGATCGCATTCAGCCGCGTGGTACCCAGGGCGTCTTCGTTCAGGATCCCGTCGGTTTCTGATACCAGGCGGAAATCAACGTTCAGATTCAGGTAGGGAACCGCCTGAGCAAAGCCAAACTGTACTACCATTTTTCTGCAAAGGCTAAGTACCTTCCGCTCTTCCGTGGTCAAACTGGAGCCTGGCGTTTTCAGCTTTCCCATCAGGGCTTCGTACAAGGCTTCGCCGATCACTGGCTGAATGAATTCTTCTTCCGCCTGGTGATAGTATCCCCGAATGTTCAGATAAAGCCGCCGGCTTCCCTGAAGGGCGGGAAAGTAAACCGTGGCTTCGGTAGCTGAAGCAATCATCCGCCCACGGTTTTGGGTATACGCTTCTGAAGTTTGCCAGGTTGGGAATTCGGATTCGAACTTTTCCAGGTATTGTAAAGCCCCTTCCAGATACCGATCGGCTTTCGCGGCCGCGTCCTTGGTGGCCGCCACATACATCCATTTACCCATCGCCTGAGTTTGGGAGGGTGTAGCCACTGAGATCCCGATATCACCAATGGAAAGTACCAGCTGGGGGAATCCGTCTACGTAAGCAAAAAAGGCCAGTGCCCGCTGAAGCATTTCGATCAGTTGCTTCTGTTTAGGGCTGGGAGCCGTTACCGTGGTTAACTGATCGTAAAGCTCCCAGCCGATGGCGGGAATGATGTACGAATGTTCCGCCCCAGCCACAAAGGGTTCCCAGGTTGCCCAGTTCATCGTTTTCTGAACGCCGCCCAGGTGTTTTTTTACGGAAGCGATATCATTGATCAGCATCTTCTTTTTCTTCAGTTGGTGGTGAAGCCTTTTTATTTTGCGTAGTTCCCCCTGGTGTCACGTCGTAGGTATACAGGGAAATGTTCCGGATATCAAATCGAGTTTTCGTATTCCACCCGTTGATCTGTTTAGCCACATAAAGCAACTGAAGTAAAATCAGACGATCGGCGGGCGTTAAAAACCCTTGCTGGTAATTGGCCGCCGCTTCCAGTTCTTTCCCGGATCCGCCTAATTTGCTACCCGTGGCCACGCCACTGAGTACCGGGATGAAGCTATGGCCGGAAGATTGTACTTCATTAGCCGTATTGAATAGACCCGTATACGCATCATCCGACATCGGATTTTTAATCGGCGTTACCCGAACGCCTGGATACTCCTTCCCCCCTATCGTTTCATTTTTGTGGAACGTGAATAGAACTTTTTCAGCGTTATCGATACCGGCGAACGTATCCCCCATTTGCTGAAGAACTTCTTCTTTCAGTGCGTCCTTTTCTTCCTGGGTAGCATTATCCTTTTCAAAATAATCATCCGGGATGGAAATATGGTACTTGATATTGTAGCCATTCAGTAACCCATTCTTATGGAATTCAGGGATCATATTGGCCACCGTCATCCAGGCTTCCGTACTCCACCAATCGGCAAACGAATAGAAATCCTGACCTGGGATCCGCTCTTTGATATGAAGAATGGAAACGGGGAATTTGGTAGGGTTCGCTGGATCATACGCTGGGATCTTCTGCGTATCGGCATCCTTGAAGTCAGACGTTCCAAAGTTTGGATTGATCAGAAACATCGAAGGTTTCGATTCCTTCTTCTTCAGCTTCCGGATCCGCACTTTAAAGGCTGATATCACTTCAATAGCCGCCAGCTTTTTATTCGTATCCAGGGTAAGTTTTACAAAGCCGTTACCGCTGAAGGAATATTCCAGGGCAAGCGTAATAAATTCAATATCAAAATTCACCTGATCCCGCCAGGTATCGAATTCTTTAGAATATACTTCTTTGTAAAGAGTTTTTCCCGTCCGGTCGATCTTCCCCTGGTGGGTGTAGACACCCCATCCCACTAGAAAATTCCGGCGGGCTCTGATCAGTGGCCAGGTGTTCGGGCTTGCCGTGGCCAGCTTGTGCATTCGGGCCAGCTGATCATTTTTCTTTCCCCAGGGAACGTAGGTATCATCCTCATTGCCGGTCGAAGTTTTGCCTGAATACGCGGAATCCTTTTCGCCGAAGGTTACCATCGCGGCCGAAGCCCCCTTCACCCGTAAGGCGTACACGTTGCTGGCCAGCTTTCTAAAATGCTTCTTCGCCATGATCAATAATTGTGAAAGATTTTATATCCGTTAAAGCCCACCATCAATTCCACTTTGACTTCAAAGGGGTGTTTCTCTAGCTCGTCGTAAAGAATGAGCACGCCGGCTTTCGTCATGTTTCGCTGGATGGAACTTAGATCCTTCTTCTCCAGACTTTCCGGATCTTTCACCTTTGTGGGATTCTTTTTCACCTGCTCTTTGTAGCAGTAGGATCCATCCAACTTTCGAAACGCCAGGGAAAAGACAGTCCCAGCCTGTTGGATTTGGTGTAGTACGGTTTTGAGGGTGATTTCTCTGGCGTTGGTTAAGTCCATTCCCTTGTTTGTAAATGACATTACAAGGATAATCGACCGTTTTCAGGGGGTATAGGACGGGTTTTTCTACGAATTGCCAGGGGTAAAAACAGGGTTTTGCAGTGAAGATTTGAGTTAACAATCTGTCAACCAATCTCTTAATACCCTGAAAAGTAAATTTCGATGGATTTCAAACACGATTGACTCGCCCGCCCTTTACCGGGGGCGGCAATTGCCATCTTCAAAATGGAATATAAAAAAGGATCCTGGGGGGGTATGGCCCGCCAGGATCTGAAAGAATCTGTCTTGATTTGCAGCGGATGCCCCTCTTTATCTGGATCTATGAATGTAGATGTGGTTGCGTTGGCCCTGCCGGCTGTCGGGTAGCTGCTTCTTATACTTGCCCCACACCAGGTAGTCAAGGGCATCGGTGCCATCGGTGGCGTACTCCCTTCCGATCGTCACGCGTTCGCTCTTCTTGTTCTTCTTGAAGTCGCCTTCGACGGGTGCCTGTTGCATGGCAATGATCAAAGGTTTGTTCGTGTTCTTATTGAACCGAAGCCTTGTCGTACGATCGGACTGTTCAGAGAGTAAGTGATTCATCAGGATGTACTTATCCTTATGACTGGGATAGGTGAAGCGGGTGTACTCCCTTCGTACCTTCCACCCTGCCTTCTCCAGTACCTGGCAGTACTGCTCAAAGAAGGGCCGGTTCTCTACGCTGGTGGTGGCCGATGTAGACTTCCCACCTGGATCCCCCCATACAGCCACCTCTTTCTTTGGGTGATGCTGGAAGCGGTTCACAAAGTGATCAGCCAACTGTACCACCAGGTTCTTATCGATGCCAGGCGTGGGCTTCTTGAACTGGCTTTCAATGATGCGTAGTTCCGCCCCTACTTCCTGGGCTACGATCTGCCAGCAGATAGCCGCGTTAAAATCCAGTGATGTTTCCAGTAGTATATCTTCCCGATAATCATTTGACTTATGCAGGTGAAGTTTTGTCTTATCGTCAAATTCATATCGATAGGAAAGATCAAAGCAATGTTTCAGGGTAGAGAAGCCAAAGTAAAAGCCATCTGGCCGCTGGCTGGTACGCTTATTCCATACTTCCACATCCAGGGTAATCGGATCCAGCAGGCTTTCCAGGTTCTTGTAATACCCTTCTGGTAGTACGTCCTTATTATCTTCCCAGGTACTTTCCAGGAATAGGAATTCGGGGGGTGTTTCCTTCAGCTGATCATTCGTCCAGTTGGAGCGGGTAGATACTTCTTCCTGCCACTTACTTTCCGTTTCGTAGATCCACATACCCTCACTTGTCCAGGCCGCTGAAGAAAAATCGTAATAGCACAAATGCAGGGGATGCTGGGAAAAATTTGCGTAACGGTTAGCCCTTTTTGCCGGTAGAATTACCGTGTTCATAAACTCCTGTTTCAGGGTGGCCGATTCATCCGCCAGCACGCCATCGGAGTTAATACCCCGCTGACTATCCGGCCGATCCTGGCTTACCAGCTGAAGGGTGAAACCGTTAATGAAACAAATGCAGTATTGCCACCCTCTTTTCCCTGGGCTTGAATAGGGCTTCAGCCATCCGTCGGGCGGTTGCTGGCCAATCACGTAAACGCCCCAGGGCGTGGCCTTCGAATACTCGACGTACCCCATTCGGGCCAGGGCGTTCTTTGCTTCCGGAAGTACGATCAGATCCAGCTGAACGTACGTAAGCCCTACGAGCACAACCTTCGCCCTGGGAAGGTTTTCAAACATTTGACCAATGACATTGCCCAGGGTAGTGGTTTTCCCACTACCCCGCCCGCCCTGGAAGGTCTTTCGTTTCGCCCGCGATCGTAAGAATTTGATCTGTTTGGCGTTGGCGTAGATGTGTCGTACCTGCTTACTCATCTTCCGCCATCCGGTTACTTTCCTTGAGAATATTGATATTCTGCTGGTACACGATCTTCACCGGCCGCGTAAAGGCGTCAGAATCCCATCCCACCTTCTCTTCGTCGTGAAGGCCATCCAAACGATCGGCTTTTTCCCAGGCTTTGGTGGCCGCGTCGATATCGCCCTGTTGGCGGGCCAGGTTGGAAAGAAGCCGAAAGTATTCCGCTGAAGCGATTTTCTTTCCCTGCTTATCGGCCGTTTTCACGCGGCCATAGATGTACAGGGATTCCGAAACGATGTAACGGGCCTGGCGTTCTAAAATGCCGTAATCTTTCATCAGCGTGGAAATGACCATATTATCCGGTCTTCCCAGGCTCATCAGAGACCAGGCTTTCCGGTATTTCTCCAGCATTTCCATACTTTCCCGATCCAGGGCGGCATTTTCGTAATAATAAGCCAGGTACTTATCCAGCTTATTTTCGTCTACCTTCAGGGCTTTTTGCATCCGCTGAAGGGCTGTAGTTTTTGCCATAAAATCAAAAGGGTTTCAGTATTCTGGGGGCGAGAATACTGAAACCCTTCGGGCAGTAACAGGACGTAAATATTTACTCTTTGGAGGAAGAATCTGAAGTATTATCCTTTGAATTCTCACTTTTCCCACCCACCGGCTTACCAACCAATGCGTAAAACTCAGAGGTATTTTCTTTTAAAATCTTATCAAGATCTTTCAAAATCACGGCTAACTCAAGTGCACGGCTAGTCATTTTCTCATCTTCGAATTTAAATATTCTAGGTATATAGGTGTCTTTGGTATACTTAATTTGCTCTAGCATTACAGTCGATGCATTCGTCCCAAATTTAGGCAATGAATTTTTAGGCTCTCGAGACAGCTTTTTACAGCATACTATAGAGTTTTGCAAAGCTTTAATAAGATTAAGTTTAACAACCTTTAGTGAAGGCTCATCTTCTGTAAGTGGAATTGCGATACTGTAAAACTTCACAGCGTGAAGGTTAAACTCCACTTCACCATATACATTAAATTTACTGTTCAGTGGGGTATTTTGAAACACTAAACCCATATTAATACAAAATTCGCTATTTAATTCTTTTATATCCTTTTTGGCTAAGTCAATCATTTCGATGACCTCTTTTTTCTGTTCTTCGTTCTGATTTTCAATACTTTGGAATCTAGATCTGAAGTAACCCCATGATATAAAACCTACTAGTGCAATTATCGTAGTTATTAGAAATTCAAAATGAGTGCCTTGTCGATCTACTGCCAATGCATAATAATCTTCCTTAGCTCTGAAGTAATACAATTCTTTATTTAAAGAATCATTAGTCTGCTTGAGTGCTTTAAACTCTTTTGAAAGCTGATTAATTTGATACTGTATAGAATCATTGCCCGTTTGTTGCTTTTGAGAATATCCCAATACAGGCAACAAACAGGCAAAAAACAGGGAGAAAATAAACCGCATGATGGTATGGATTACGTTTGCCCCTAAGTTAATTCAAAGAAGACATTTTCGAGCGAGCACCAGCCACCTGAGCTTCCAAAAGGGCAACCTTTTGAGCGTAGTGGGCTTTCCAATTTTCTTGCGTGGCCGTGGCCAGCTTCTTTCGAGCTTTTGAAAGGTTGGGAAGAAGCGAATCCTTCAGGATCTTATTGATCTCGTATCGATCAGCTGGCAAGTTCTTCAAAAACGCTTCTGAGGTCTGGGGGGCGGGTGTTTCGCCCTGGTCTTGCGGTTCGGGATCCGGAAGCTTTCCGTTTTTCTCCAGATAAGCGATCTTTTCCCCGATTTCGTTTCGCTGACGTTTATACGCCTGGATTTCGTCCACCTGCTTCTTAATATTCTGCGTTGGTGGGAAATTGGCCATCTGATTGGAACGTAAACACATTTGCTTGTGAGCTTCCGCCCTTTCAATGGAAAGATTTTCCATCAGCTGGGTAAACTCACTTACTTTCATTACCGGAACGTTTTCAGGTACCGATGCAATCAGCGGCACCACGGCGGCCGGCGGCGTTTCAGGCGTTACTGGAGCCGATGGAACGGGCGTAGGCGTAACGGGATCCGGCTCGGCCTTAAATTCCTTCAGGGCGTCGAAAATCTGCTGGGCTTGATCCAGTTCTTCCTGAGTGGCCAGGTTTCGCTTAAAACGGGTAATAATTAGATCCAGATTCGCCTTCGCTTTGATCTTCTGGATCCTCCATTCGGTATGATTCATCGTCTAAGAGTTCTACGGGGGTTAATTGAATGAAGGCGTCGGTAAAGTCGCTTACTTTTTGCTTCATATCGGAGGCTTCCAGGTATTCGATCGGCTGATAGAATTCTGAATAGTTTAAGCCGATGTAAATACCCATTTCTTCCAGGTAAGCCGAAAGGGCTTCCTGTAATTTGATGGGATCAATATCGGCCGACAGCAAGTGAGGCGTTAACGCGGGTAAGGTGATCGAAAGCATGGGCGTGATAGTAAAAAAGGCCAGCTGGGTATCGCTGGCCTTTTTATTCTGAATTACGATTCTTTGGAATAGCGATCTTCCAGGGTAGCCCGTTCATCCGGTTGCTGGGTATTCTCCAGGGTACGAAGAAGAGATTTTGCTTTCAGACGCTCCAGTTCAGCGGCCGCCTTTTCACGGATCCGTCGGCCACGTTTTTCTTCTTCAGTTTCTTCGACTGCAGCCTGTTCCAAGACATTGAACTTAGTGCCTGTAAGAATCGCTTTGATCCGATCCTTTAGGCTCAGGGAATGTACTATGGGTTGGTTTCCGGTTTCTTTCGATGATTCTTCTGCCAGCCCCGATTCATCGCTTTCCAGTTCGTGCGAACCTTCGGAATCCGAATCATCTTCGGGCACATCGCTAGGGGCGGTTTCAGATCCATCTTCAGCTCCATCGGCTGGGGTTCCGTTACCAGGTAATTCTGTAGATCCAGCATGATCTTCCCCATATCCTGCTGGATCAGGGCTTCCTGGATCTCCTGAGCCTTCAGAAACGCCAGTTCCTCCGGTGTCAGGGGTATTTCTTCCAGATTCTGAATCAGTACGGGCTGATCCAGTTGATCCAGTAGATTCGCTATCGATAGCGGCCCCAGAAGCGTCGCCGCCGATTGGCCGATCAGTAAAAAGGTTTTCATCGCTTTGGATCGGTTCAGCTGTTACTTGCGGCGTTGCCACTTGGTTTTCGGTTACTTCCGGACTTGGTGCCGGATTTGCTTTCTTTTTGGCCATTGGATTGGTTCACTGGGGTGGCTCTGACCTTTTTAAAATACTTCTTACCTGGGCCGGCCGCGATCAGAATTTCGGCCTGTTCATCGGTCATCTTATTGGAAAGTGTGACCCTTTGCCCATTTATTAAGTGATCCACGCCCCCTTCCGGAACGTGGATCAGTTTGTACTTGATCAGCATACGCTAGGCACCTTCTTCAGCCGTGGGCACTGCATTGGAAAGCAATGGCAGGGCGGCGGCTACTGCTGGAGCCAGGGGAACAATGCCCCACATGAATCCATCCTGTTCGCCTTTTGCCGTAAAGCCACGCTTATCGTTACCCTTCGAACCCGATTTAAAGCCGGATTTAATGTACAGACCATTATCAGAAGATCCAGCCAGGGCCAGCTGGCCATCGTTGAGTTCTGCGACGATTACCGAAGACGTATTCAGGTGTTTACGCATTTCGGCCACCAGCTTTTTATTAAAGCCCGCGATGGCAAAATCCACCGTGTGTTTATATGACTGATAACCGGCATCCCCGCCGCCATCATCCGCGATCTGGAACGTACCATCCGGGAATTCATATTCGGCGAATTTCTTTCCGTCTTCCATTACAGGCGGATTGATGATTTCCCCGTTTACGATATCGCCTTCTTTGGGCCATACGCCCTTGATATCCTTGCGGGCGACGATGTACAGGTTTCTGGTACCGCCGGGGTTTGGCGTGCCTTCGCTGGATCCGTCGATGTTAACAAGGCTAACTACAGACATTCCGATGATCACATGATCAGGCGAAAGAAAGGATCCGGCATCGCCCATAAAAGCCGGAAGGGCGGCGAAAAGGTGCTGGGGTAACACCATCACCAGGGCAAAAACAAAGGCCGCAAAAGCGAATTCTTTGAAACTGAAATTTTTCATTTGTGTACGTGAAAACTTGAAAAGTGAAGCGTTAGAAAAAAACAGAATGAAGACCTGGTACCGAACGAATCCGGCACCAGGTACAAGGGGGAATTAGATGGAATCACTCGTCCAAATCTGATCCGGGCGGGCAATACCGGCACCTACCTGGCCATCCATGATCCAGGCGATGGAACGGGTACGTTTTTCGTAGTCAACCTCCAGGTTGTTCAGCTTCCTTCTTCGTCGTAGAGATACACGAAGTTGTTTCGCTTGGTGATAATCGGGCGATTAAAACCAGACAAACCAGGCTCAACCACAAACTGAATGTTCGTCCCTACGATGTGGCCTTTTTCCTGGCTGGTATTGTAAGGAAGACTACCGTGTTTGGCTTGGAAATCCAGTTCGTAGGCCGTCTTGTATTCGCGTGCACACACGCAAATCAGCTGATTGGAATACATCTCCTTATCTGGGATGATATCCAGAACCTTTTGGGTTTCAGCCACGGCATTCGTACGGGTGATGGGTGCCGTATCGGCAATGTTACCCGCTGGGGTTTCACCTTCAGAAATGCACAGTAAAAGCTGTGTTTTCAAACCATCCATTACGTCCAAAGGCGTTGTATTGGCCTTATTGTATACCCCGTTCCAAAGCGATTGTACCCGAATATCTTCCTTCGCCTGGCGGACAATATCGCGTTTGATGTACTCTTCTAAGGGCACTACTTCAGGGTCAATTTTCTTAGCCCGGCATTCGCCCAGATAGCTTTTGTAAAGGGCGATGATCGTTTGGTGATCGAAAAGCAAATCGACTTTGATAGGGCGAATCTTACCAATCCGGGGTTTGATGTTTACCGCGTCCGTAGTAGGATTAAAGGTGTTTTTCGCACCTGGTTGTACGACACTGCCGATCTGCAAGGAAGACAGAACAACTTCATCCATTGCGGGCATCATTCGCATATAGTCCGCGATGGGAACGATGGGCGATCCGGGGATACCTTCCAGGCCGGGAATGAAGGTTTCTTCGAAGATATGCTCTTCGTTATCGCGGGCGTACATTTCCAGCGATGCGGCCAAATCTCCTAGTTTAAAAGAAGCCATTAGAAAAAAAATTAGTGGTTGCGAATGCGTTTGTTAGAATTGGAAAGGCGAATGTTTAAAACATTCGCCGGAAGCGTTAGGACGCTTATTTCTTGCCCTGGGCCTTCTGATTCCAGGGTTTGGATAGTACCGTGGCTTTTACAGAATCCTCTTGTGAACGGGTCGTTTCGTCCTCTTTGGCTTCGATGCCCGCCTTTACGGTGTTCTCATACCAAGCCGAAAGCGTGGCGAACTGAGTCTTGTTTTTACGCCACAGGCTGGCGTCCTTTTGAAGCTTCTGGAGTTCGGAAGCATTGATGGAAATGTGGCCAGGCTGAAGCGTATTTGAAGCCTGGTTTCCGGTTTCTACTTCGTCCACTTCATCGGCTAATTCTTCCGGTACTTCCGCCGATTCGTCGGTAGTTTCTTCCTCAGAAGATTCTTCTTCCTCGATGGTGATTTCTTCTTCTTCGGAATCTTCTTCCGGGGTTTCTTCTTCCTCCTTTTTGGCCTTCTTGCCTTTTACTTCGGGGGCCGTAGTTTCCTTCTTTTCTTCTTCAGCCTGTTTGCGGGCGAAGCTTTTGAGTGACTTTTTCATGGATATAAAAGATTAATTGGTACGCAGATTAAGCGGCCTGTTTGGCCAGTTTGGCGGCCTTTGCGATTGCATCCCCCAGGAAGCCGATACTATCAGCCATCCCCAGTTTGATAGCATCGCGGCCCATGTACATTTTGCCCGTGAAAACGTTTTCATCGATCTCAGGGCGACCGGCTTTCACGGTGGCTTCGAATTCCTTCCGGATCACGGAAAGCACGGCTTTGGTTTCGTTCAAGACCGCGTCAGAAAGGGGTTCAATGGAGTTGAAAAGGGCTTTGTCCTCGGATCCGGTAGCCCTTACGATGGTGACTTTGTAGCCCTCTTTTTGGTAGGCTTCGCTGGCGTCTACGTGCATGGCCAGTACACCAATGGATCCCACTTCGCTGGAAGTCTTGGATTCCATCATAATGTGGCTGGCCTGGCTGGCGACCCAGTAGGCGGCACTGGCTGCCATACCGGCAACCCAGGCCACCACGGGCTTTTTGCTGGTACGGATCACTTCGCCCAGGGCTTCGGTACCATCGACCTGGCCGCCAGGTGAATTGATTTCCAAAACGATGGCTGAAATGGTGGGATCGTTGTTCGCTTCAATGATCCAGGAAGCGTAGTCTTCGGTACCGTACGAACAAAAATCCCCGTATCGGCTCATGGTGCCCATGATGGGAAGGACTACCACGCGGCCTTCATCTTCCTGGTTACGGCTGGAGCTACGGCCAGCGGAAGCCGCCGAAATGATGCTAACGAAGTACGGATCCGGTCGGTCTTCCTCGATCATTACCGCCGTTTTGCCGGCCGCCAGGCGTTGCATAACGATCAACGCCATACGATCGTGAAAGCTGGGCTCAAGTGCCCACTTGGAATTTAAAAGGGTTTCTACCATCGGTCTGAAAATCAAAAGATGGTACAACATTACCCAGCTGGCTCTGGCGGGCATAGGACACAAAAAAAGCCCAGCTGGTGATTCAGCTGGGCTTTTTTACTATTGAATTCTAAGGTCTGAGAGCCTGAACAATTCCCATGAACTGCAAACCCATTTGAGCAAAACCATCTTTATTGATATGTACCGTGTCGCTGGTATAGGCTTCCGTTTGCTGGGCGGTAAGGGTAAGGGTTTCCGTGCCGGTATATTCTTCGAATGGCTTACTGTAGCTTTTTCCGTAGCCGTAAACCCGGTCCACTGTAGAATGATAATCCGCGATGTACAGGTTTTCCCCCTCGCGGTTCGCATAATCGGCAATGAGTGCATTATGTAGGCTTTTGAACACCCGCTTTCTACGCTCCGTCGTTCCGACACCATCACAGCCCTGGCGGCCCGAAGAAACCGGGATACCTATCACGATTTTCACGCCGGGCAGGGCGGCCTTAATCGAAGCAATCAGCGAATCATAGCGGGTTTTAAAGCTCGCATACAATCCCGCAAACGTGCTCATGGTTGCCCCTGCAAAGTCGTTAGTGCCTAGTAAAAGGTGAATGATGTGAACGGCCGGAATATTCCAAGCCTGCCGGTATTTCGCATAGCTTACCCCAAAATTCAGGGTCGATTCCGCGATTTCCAGCCAGGCAGAGCCATCCCAGTAGAAAAACTTAGCCTGAGCATTGTCGTACATTACATCGTTCGCCCTGGGAGCTAACGGATAGCCAGTTGACGTATTGAATTGTCCTTTGACGTTAAACCAATTGTAATCATAGCCTTGTCCTACCGAATCGGGTAATCCCTGGTTGGCTTTAATCCAGAACTCTGTATTACCCATGTAGAGATAGGAACCTTCCAGGGGATGAACGAAGGGACTATACCAAACCTTCGAAAGCGTCACGTACTGCACCAGTGTCCAGCCGCCCCGACCCTCGCAACGTACGGAAGGGTTCGAGTTAGCTGAATCCCTGATCCCTACGAAGGTGACGCCTTGCGGAATCATCGCCATCAGTTGCTCGATAAACGTACCACGGCGGGTGTAGCTATCGCCCACGATCTGGACCACCACCGGGTTCGTATTTATTAGTTCTACAGCTCGGATTTGGGAAACGATATTAAAAGCTACGTCAAATTTTGCATTTAAAAACGAGCCGGAAATATTGTACGTTCCGTCAGCGGTGGGTTTACACTTCAGTGAACGACCCGTTTGAACGGCTCCCGATATACCCGAAACTGATAGATCTACGTGACCCTTCCAGAGGTCGTAGTTCAAAAGGGTGTTTTCAGTGTACAGGTTGAATTCCTTACCGACCGGCCAATAATATTTCGGTGCAATGGAAAAATCACCCCCCTGCACGGGGCTATCGAGTACCTGATTTTCCTTGATGTACTTGGCAATATCCGCGTACAGGGATTCACTTAGAGCGGTTGCCCGCAATGGCTTATCTGCCATCACCAGATCATACACAGTCGTGTACACCTCCCAGGGAGCCGCCGCGTTTCCTAAGACCAGCATGAAGCTGTCTAAATCCACGGTATAGATTGTAATTTTCACGAAAGCTACTCCAGCGGGCGGCGTAAACTGTTGCCCCGCGTCTTTCACCCCCCCTACCCACTGTTGTGACGCGTTAAAATAGGTCACATACCGGAAGCCATTATTTGACCCCTTGCCGGTGTAGGTTTTACCGACTTCAACCTTGATAAACGCAGATAGAGCATAGCCAGCATTCCCGCCCCTGAACCCGGTTTCGTTCTGGTACATCCCAGCTTCAACCGTGGCCTTGTTGAACTTCTGCTTCCCTACACTTTCCAGGATGAAATTCGTCTGAAAGGGCGTTACCGCGTTATCTGCAATTCGATCCGTCGTGATGGCCTTCAGAGCAATCTTTGCCGTCGATACCGCCAGATCAGCGAGTTTCGCGGTGATGATCGCAGCATCGGATACACTGACCCGGATGCCATTAAATTCATAGTAAAAGCTTTCCCAGGGAGCCGAAGCGTTTCCTTCCGAAACCATAAAGGTTGCCCAGGCGGCTTTCGAAACGCTGAACCTTGCCCACTCCGCACCCGCAGGCGGCGTAATCGCCTGATCCGTCCGTGTATTGGTTTCCCCTGAAATATAATTCCGGTTCAGATCGTAGTAAGCAATCTGGTGTTTAAAACTCGGATAGTGAGTAATAGCAGAAACCGGGATAAAATGCGTTGAATTGTAACTGGTATTAGGGTTCGTTGCTCCTTTCGTGTCCGGGCCTACGTAGGTATCGGGCTTGTTGTCGGGATGATTGATATTGAACTTTTGCTTGCCCGTTTTCAGAAAACTAGCCATTTCAGGAAGTACCGCCGCTTTCGCAATTCGATCAGCTACTACTGAACCAATACCTAACTTTTCAGCAACTACAGCGAAATCGGCCAACTTACTGGAAATAATCGCATTTTCGGCGATCATGCGAGTGATCAGAAACAGGTCCGAAAAATCGACCCCGTTAAGTATGTAGAATCCCTGATACTGCTCAGGAAGTACAGTACCTACGACTACCATCCAAGTATCTACCTGAGATTTCAGAATCGACATCCGCATATATGCAGCACCGGCTGGGATGGGAAACGTTTTGCTACTACCGCCTGAGTTGACCCCTGAGATATAGGAATCTTCGTTCGGTCCCGAATAGAATGCTGTCTGCGTGATAGAAGGTACGGCGATATTCCCGCCCGCTGGTACCGGCATAAAATGCGAGGCGATGTACGTGGAATTATTGGCCAGTTTTCCAGTATTCCAGAGTACATACTTATCGGGCTGATTGTTCGGATCAATCTTATTAAAGATATTCCTACCTACCCCGACGAACGTAGTTTTTTCCGGGGTAATGGTGCGTTCCCCAGCTACTGAACCGCCCTGAGCGAGTACTTCATAGTTAGCCAGGGTAAGCGAAGATCCTGAAATTCCATCAGCCAGGCGGCGGTACGTACTACCGGAAAAAGTCACCACATCATCGGCGGCGTAGAACGTGTTGGGTTGCCAGGCTCCCCGAAACTTTACCCCTTTATCCCCCTTATCTCCCTTCAGATTTATAGGAAGATCAAACGTGCCATCTGGGTTTTGAAAAGAAACAGAAGATCCCACCCAAACGTGTTCGGGTATATCTCCTTTCGTTCCTTTCAATTCAATCCAGGGACCGGCCACGCCATCGGCCCGTAAAAATCGAATCCTGGTTCCATCCCACTCATGTTCTGGGGTAAAATCGTTTTCCGTCACCCACTGAACCAGGGCGGAAAGAATGCCACGGATGCTTTCCGCCGTGTTGGATCGGGGCGGTGCCGGCGGCGATGAAAGTACTTCACCTTCAATTTTTTGAAGGATTTCCTGGGGGTTAATCATGGCTAAAAAATTAGGTATTGAATTCGTGTGAAAAGCTGAAATCGAACTCGGTAGTGGCGAATAGATCCACTGACTCGATGGAATCCACGTACAGGGATGGCATGATGGCATTTGTAGATAAAGCCAGCGTCCGGCCATTGCGGCCGTTCTTCGCTCCCAGGCCGCCCTTCACGCTCAGTTGAAGGGGTTGCTGATCCGTACCCACCAGGCGAATGAATCCGTTCCGATCGCGGATCAGGGCCACCCACCGTTTTTGCCGGTTGCGATGGATCCACGCCGTTACGTCTGGGCGATCTTTGGGGATGGCCAGCTGAATGGAACACTGGTATACTTCGCCATTGGCATCTTCCACCAGATCTTCCGAATAGGAAGCATATTCCGGGATCACGTCGATATCGACAAAATCCGTAGCGTCGTTCAGGAAGATCGATCGGGAATCGATGTAGAGATCCGGAAGGTCGAATTCCGAATTCGGATCTGGAAGGGCAACCGTTAAGAGCTCCGCCGGTATCAATCTGAGGCGATTGATACCGGCGGCATTGGCTTCACCTTCGGCCGTAGTCAGGCCCGTGTATACTGGCAGTGTCTTGATAAACATAGCCTAAAGGTGAACCTTCCTATATAAAGAAAGTAGGACTCAAAAACGGGCCGAAATTGGCCGGAACCCAGAAAAAAAAGGCTTCCGAATGCCCTTCATACGGACATTCGGAAGCCTTCAAATTGGTTGGACAATTATGTTGAAATCTGGACAGGTTTTACGCGAAATTGGACACCTTTTCGCGATAATTGGACACGTTATTTTTGTCGACTACTGAAAGTTTATCGTGAATCGGTAAACGTTTCGTTTTCGTGCGATCGACTAATTTCCGTACCGCGTCCGATGAATAACTGTTTAACTTCAGATTGTGAGTCTTGGTAAACCATTCGGCCGCTCCGTTCAGGCTGGGGAAAATAGACATCCGGCCGTTTACAAAAGCGATGGCGTAAAACTCGTATACTACCTCCAGCATCTGACCCAGTACCATCAGGCGATCGTCTGTAATCAGGGCGGGATTAATTTTGAATTTGAGTACTAGGTTTAGGTAATCCGGATCCAGTAAATAGATGGGCTCCAGATCTTCTTCCTCCCTGTCATCCTCGATAAGCGGATAGGAACAAAACACCGCACAGATGATTTGTCCTAGGCGATGATTCCGACGGATTTCAATCGGCTCTTTTCCGAGCACTTGCGACGATTGAAAGAATTCTTTAACGTGTGCTTTAACAGGTACAGGGAGTAGCATGGGGCAGTGTGGAAAAAGTTTGTTAACTTTACGTATGCCTTGCTGGGTTTGGAAGATCCGGTGAATTTTAGCCCCGATGTTGCGAGCATCAGGGCTTTTTCTATTCATGGCTTTTACGATTGCGAGTCGTTTGTGGATTCAAACCTACTTCCCGGATCCGCCGATTCATTGGACGTACGGTAATCTTCGAACGGAAGCCGATATATGGCAGATATTGCTGGAGCTTTCCGACTTGCGACCTTCACATAAAAAGCCCACCCAATTTTTTTGCCTGAAAAGAGCATCGATCTGGTATATATTTCTGTAACCTTTACCCGGCCGTGGGTGGGGTTTTGCTTCATGTACGAGTTACATTCCTTCACAACGGCTTCATGAAAATCTTCGAAGGTGCCATTAAACAAATGGTAGTTATCCCGGATCCATTCTTTCATGTGAAGCTCGGTACGGTTCCGGTGGGGGTACTTATACCAACGATATTTAAATTTCGGTGTCTGCTGAGATTCCATTTGCGGCGAAGCTTTTGGGGTGGTGGTAAGTGTGTTTGATTGGCTGAAAGCGTGAACTCCGTGGGTTCCAAGAATTGCGGCCCCCATACGGTATACGTTTTCCAGATCAGAGGAACATTCTGAAGATCCAGAAACCACCCCCCTACCCTGATATAGGGCACATCGCGGAACATCTGAACTTCAACTTCGTAGACGACAAACCGATTTGAGTTTTTGGGTTTGCGAACCAAAGGCTTTTTTACGGGTTCGTAAACCATTTCTTTTTGAAGTGGGCTGTTAGCCTGGATAAAACGATCGGAAAGTTCTTGATAGTTGATATTGATCGTTTTTTTATACTCTTCCAGCATGGAAAGTAAATTACTTCTGCGTGTTAAAAATTCCTGAGTAGTCATATTTTAATCAATGTTACAGTGACAGGGAAATTCAGGTTCAAAATCAAATAGTGAAGGGGCTTGTGGTGCTTCAGCCCGCTTGGCCAATTCGGCATAGGAAACCTCCTTTCGAAACGTACTTCCGGTTCGGTTTTCCTGATCAGTCCACCATTTCGCCGAATCAGGATTTTCGCGGATCAGCTGAGTAATTTTTTTCCGGCCCTTCATAAAGCATAGATCACAATTACCTTGGTGGGATTCCAGCTGAAGGTCGAAACCTTGCTTTCTCCAGAAGCGGAAAACGTCGTCTTTCATTATGCCATCTTCGTACAAAGGCAGGATATTAAACCACGGTTCTGGCTGGGTATTCTGAAGCATTTTCCCCCATCGTAAAGGTTCGTCATAACGAATACCCATTGCGTTATCCCAGTTTTTAAAACCCAGTGACTGAATGTATTTTTTGATGGGCTTTACCTTCAGATCACCCGTACAGAACCGGGCTACGACGTTGGGCAAATACTTCCTTTTTTCGATAAGCCGATTAAAAGGTTCACCGTTTCGTGATGCCGTTTCGTAACTGACGATCCGGAATTTGGCTATCGGGTCATATTCCAGCCAGATCAAATTCAGATCCCAACGCACATCACATTCATGTACAAAATCCAAGGTTTCAGGGCGTTCCTTTCCGGTGTTGGCAAAGACAATGATTCGGTTTTCATAGCGGCCACTTTCGAGCATTCGCTTTGTCATCATTGCAGAGCTACGGCCGCCGGAAAAGGATATTACCGTTAGTCTTTCCACGGGCTATCTTTTTTAGGTTTCACTTCCTTGAAATCAACTAACAGGGCGGTTAGTGACAGAAGAGCCACGACGCCCCCGATCATGCCTAGAATCATTCGTTTGGTGGTTTGTAGAGTGAAAGCGTACTATCGTTTTTCCCGTACTTCTGAAGCCGTTGGTTTTCCGGCCGATCGTAATTCAAATGGCAGTACTGGCACATGGCCTTTAGATTGCCGAATCGGTTGTTTCCGATATCACGATCCAAGTGGGCCACCGTAAGGATGATCCGGATCAAACCGGCCACCGGCCTGTTTAAGTGCCTTCCAGTAGTTGATTCCTGATCGATGCAGGGCGGTGAAATGAGCCACTTCTTCATCGCTGGCGTATCGGTAGCTGGCCCCCTGGCGGATGATCAGCCTGGCGTTTTCTACGCCACACGTTTCGCAACAATTGGCCGCCCTGGTGAATCGGATTAATCGGGATATCAACTTCCATTTTGGGTGATACTTCGAATAATCAATGGGCATCTATACATTCGGTTTCAGCGTCTCATCCTCCTGTACCACCAGTACTTCACCTTCCAGCAAGCTTTCAGCGTACGCTACCGATTGTTCCAGCGTTTCAATATCCTTGCAACGGGCCAACTTCAGAGCCAGCTTTTCCATGATATCGCCGGCTAGGATGATAGGCTTCAGATCTTCTTCAGAAAGGCCCGCAAAAGCCCGATCTTTTGCCGCCTGTACTTGTTTGCCGATGGCCGCTTTGAAGTTGGACTGGGCCAGCATTCGGTACGCTACCAGGGTAAGCATCCAACGCACCAGGGCTTTATCCTTTGCCCCTGCTTCAGTTAGTTCTTTAGTCATTATTTTTTGAATGAAAGGGTAAGAGAAGTTGATGAATAAGGGCGGCAATTGCCTGGGCAATGAGTATGGGCCCCCATACGAGAATTACGAGTGCAATTTTTACCAAACGGATCATACGGGTGTGGGTGATTTGGGTTATTGAAAGAGTTGCATCAGCGTGTTTACGTGGGGGGTAATCAGCTTCGTGGCCACCTTCTTTTTGCCAAAATGGCTAAGAATCAAAAAGGTGATTTCCAGACTGTTGATCTCCGAGGCGATCCCCTGCTTTACCAGGGCTTTTACTTTGTCGTGATTCCCGGAATAATTCAAGGCTCCTAAAACCTTTAGAATCCTGTTGATTGCTTGTTTTTCGTTCATTTTCAGTGTGCTGGTTGCGGTTGACAAGAAAAACCCCGTTTAAATACAATTTACACTTGTAAGTAACTGATAATCAGTTTTTAAGGGGGTGCAACCAACCGCAACCATTTTTAAGTTTTTGAGTTTGTAACTTATTGATAATCAGATTTTCGGAGTGGCAAAAACGCAACCTGTTTGGTTGCACTTGGTTGCGGTTTTTGTCAACCTACCGCAACCAAACAGGTTGCGTTTTTGGTGTTTGCTAAGACTCATTATCAGGCACTTGCAAAATTGAAAACGGTATTTTGGTTGCGGTTGGTTGCACCCCCTTTTTTGCTGATAGTCAGAGAGTTATAAACCTAAATTGCATTTAAACAAGGTTTTTATTGTCAACCGCAACCACGCTTTTAATTTTTAGTATTTTCTGGGGTTAAATACGCCCAGGACTTAACTTTTGAATCTAGTATTAGTCCTACTTCATTCGTCCAGAATCGGCCATCAAATTGAGCGATTTTGAAGCCGCTGGATCCATCACTAGGGGTACCTGTAAACACTAGGCACCAGCGGCGGTAAGAAGGCTTTTCCTTCTGGGATTTAGGAAAGGTGAGCATCGTACTAAATGGTGTTGCGAGCGTTGAAAGCAGACGGGTACAGATCCAGATACTTGTTAAGCTTTTTAGATACCGCCTGACGGGAGATTTTCAGAATTTCGGCCATCCGGGTTTGATTGCAATCGCAGTGTTTAAATAGCCCAGCAAACTCCAGTACTTCAGCGGGAACAATCTTCCGGGATTTAGCCATTTCATAGGCTTGCCAGCCCGTTTTAAAGAAGTAATCGGCCAGTTTGATAGCTCGCTGAACATGATCAGCATTTACAGGCGTTTCATGGGTAATTTTCTGGCGTTTACAAGCCGCATCCATTGCCGCCAGCATGGCCGCAAACCGAAGACAGTATTCTTTGTTTTTCCCGTAAATACCTGCCTTGATTTCTTTCTCTTCCGGATCGTCTAACTGATTGATAATTTTGGCATTTCTGGTTTGCCATTCCTGCATGGTCTTAATCGCGGATCTATTGAGGGATAGAGGGATCGGATCCGATTCAGCCGAACGCATGGGTGATTCTTTGTAAAGCCACTCCAGCATTCCGGTGTAGGGATTCATTAGATCATCCGAAATCTTAAATTCCAGATCCGGATCCGTTACCTTCACTTCATCGGCCATCGCAAAAAGGAAGCGAAACGAGAACCCAGAATAAGCCTTGTCTTCGTCGAAAAAACGGTATAGTAGTTTTGGTTGGGTACCGCCCACGATGCTGGCCACCATGTGCTTTTTATTGATCACCAAATACTTTCCGCCTGATCGGGCCATCGTGAAGTTCGTAGGCGTGGCCCAAGCCGAAGTCCAGAAGCTGATTTCAGAACCGCCTGATTTATAGCGTTTCATATCATCAAACCACTTTACCATTTCATCTTCGAACTTGCAGATACCTTTGAAGTTATGCTTCATAACGTCATTGATCATCGATTCGAAAGTGATATCATTGATGAAGATGGTTTTCCGTGGGGGTGCCTCATACGGCTGGTACTTCTTCTTTTTGTTTCGGTACCCTTTGGCGTCCAGTGGCTCATCATCATCTTCATCATCTTCTTCCTCCGGATCGTCTCTTTTAGGATCGTCTCTTTTACGAAGGGCTTGTTCGTATTCATCATCGAAAATCGCCTGAATACGATCAAGAGGTTTGCGAAGGATCCCCTGTACCATTGACTTACCGGAAGAAGAGATTCCGACCGATACAGACCACTGAGTCAGTGGGGTTTGCCACGTTCCGGAACGAGCTACAATAGCGGATCCGATAGCCGCCGAAACCATCGATAGAACGGACTGGCCAATGAAGGCCCGTTCCCCTTCCAGCTTGTGATGGATCACACTAAGAAGTTCGGTGATTTCACTCGGGAACACATCCAACGGGAACACATCCCCTTTGAGGCGTTTGTTTATTTCGCCTTCCAGATCCTGATCCGTTAGCGTGGCCGCAGAATTTACCCGCTCCTGGCTTTTGGCAAAAGGGTTAGAAAAAAAGCTTCTTTTGCTATCGTACGTTTTCATAATCAGACCTTTCCACGTAGATTAAAATCTTCTTTTAGTACGCGGAAAAGCTCCTGTACTTCTGAATCAGTTAGCTCGATTTCGCCAACCTGAAGGATGAGTTTTTTGGTTTTGGGACGGAAAACGAAGTTTCCGTTTGTACTGATAATCAGATCCGGACTAACCCAGTAGATCCAATCCCCTGTATACGCTCGGGCCGTTACCTGATTGTATAAGGTGTTGTGCTGGTGGTGCTCCGTTTTGTGGCCGTTGAATTCCCCCAGTTCGGCGATTTCATTCCGCTGATCATGCTGGATCTTCGGGCCGTAGGAATGCGTATGCAGGGAACGGGGTTGTTCGATGGCCACCTGGGAAGCTTCCACGGCGTTGATCGCTGTTTCTGCTAGTCGATCAATTAACGCCTTGAGTTCGGGCGGTGCTGATAAGTAGACTTCAGACGTGGCCAGGTCGTGCGTAGCTTGCCCAAAATCATCCCGGATTACTTCCAGTTTGGGCTGTTGTTTAGCGGCTCCCATAGTTAATTTCCCATTTTAGGCGGATGAATGGAATCAGTGCCTTCGCTTCCTGAGAAGGCTCCATTTGTGCGTAGATCTTCTGAATTTCCGTATTGATGGCCTTCAGGATCGGAAGCCATAAATCGAACTCTGTACGGTTGGAAAAGATGATCGTATTCAAGTGGCTGGTAACGATCTTTTGGGCTTTCTTTAAATTGCTGAATGAAAGCGTATGAAGCTTACAGGGACGGTTCAGCAGGTGTAATTCCCTGATCGTATCCAGATCCAGGCCGTTCTGAGTTTCCAGTACTGGAATGATCTGATCAGCCGTTACTTCCAGATCGTGATTAAGGATCGATACGATGTAGCGAGTTACCCAGGAACCGTTCTCGTATACCAGCGTAGCCCCCTTTACTATGGCCTGTAGCTGGCCTTTTTTGGCACGAATAAGGACACTATCGCCAGCGATGGCGACCAATGAAGGAAGGCTCATATTTGAGTAGTTTTTAAAGGTGGTTACAGACGGCCATCTTTCCGGTATAAATCATCCTGAGTGGGCCGAAAAACGTAGGATAAAATCAGTAGTAAGGAGACAAACGAAACGAAGACAAGGCTCATCTTTTCCGGCGGCGATGGTGGTAAGGTTTGGGTTTCTTATTGTTGAAAAGTGCCGAAATGAATAGGGCAACGCCCGCAAGTAATAAAATCATGGTTTTTAAGTAGTTAGTACTTCGTTATTGAATTTCAGGGCCGCTTCGATCTCCTTTTCCAGGAAAGTAACTTCTTCAGGCTCCACACTGTCACGGCGGCCATTTACAGTGCTATCGGCCGTGTTCTTGCTGATTCTGAACTTCTTCATGTATCTGGAGATGATCTTCGACTTCTGTTTTTTCTTTAATCCCTGACCACGCCACAAGGCTACTAGGGTTTCCAGTTTTTTCATTGAACGCTAATTTTGAAAAGACAATAGATAACGCATATAGCTATACGCTTTAAAGTTGACCCGGTTTTATTGGGCTGTATTCGTGTTATATTTGGGTTGAAAAATCAACTAACGATGCAACCCCCCATCAGAAGCGAACTCGCTAGACAGCTATTCAAGTTTATCATTGATTTTGATAACTTAAAGCATTATACCCCAGGCCATGTTAAGGATCTACAGGCCCAAGCCCGTGAGGTTATAGAGTACTTAACATTGCTTCATTTCGAACCAGCAGAAAAGCAAGCTGTACTACTGTGCGTCAAGCGACTTATTCTAACAATCTCAGAAGCAGATCAGGCTTTTAAAAAATTAAGTGATCCTGCCAATGTAGCTGAACGCTCAAAAATGGATACTCAAGTGTGGCCATTTGTTGTTGGAGGTGCCATATCTGCTTTAGAAGAACTAATCCGCTTCATCAACGGTGATAACTGATAGGCCCTGCGTTCGTACTGTGACTAATCGAGTGGGTGTTTCGAAAGTAGGCATTCCTGCTAACCAATTGACAACCTGATTTTTACGAATTACATCGGTTAGTTCAGCTACGCTATCGAATCCCTGTCGACAAATAACTTTAGACTGGCAAAAATTGGTCTCAAAGGTTACATCGAAACATTTATCGGCACAATTCACCATCACATCGATATACCAAAAGGGTTCTGAATGATCTACCGAGTTATTGAGGAATTTTCTGATTCGGGCGGATACTCGTCGTTTCATGTTGAGCGTAGAGAACCCGAGTTCAAATAGAGCTTTGGATACCTCTTTACCATCTATGGGGAAAACCTGTGTATCCAAAAA
>NZ_NJAG01000060.1 GCF_002872335.1 Siphonobacter sp. BAB-5405
AATTSTATGCGCTTGGTGTTTAAAATTTGTAAGATTAAAACAGAAATTAAACTAATGTATGATTTATTAATTTATTGTTATTTCTAAAATAGTATTTAAAACTTATATGCTAAATCCAGAAAAAAGCAGTTGCTTTTGATGGACAAATCACGATCCCGATAAAGATTAACCAGTCCTCTTTGATAGCTCAATCCAAATACCAGAGCATCACTGCCACTTAACGCATATTCACCGCCACCAGCCAGCAGTAAATTCACGTCTCCAAAACCAAAAGACCGGCTCCGATCTTTCGAGTCATTATAAAGAAACAACGCATTTAAGGGACGATTGATGGGCTTTTCTGACAGTTTTAGATCCGCTACGCCCCCAAACTGTACAAACAGACGGAGGCGGTCGGCTACTTCATTGGTCAGCAACTTGAACGTAACCGGAAGCTGTAAATACTGGAGGTTAAACTGAGAGGTCGTCGCCGAGCCTGGTGGGGTCAGATTACTTAAGAACGTCGCCGAATTACGTACATTCACCCGTTTCACCGTATACCACAAGCCCGTACTAAAGGCGTATTTATCGGTAAAAAAGAAATCAGCGATGGGTCCTAGACTGAGCCGAACGCCTGCTCCGTTATTATCAAAGGAGCTGTATTCACCGGCACTTTCAATGCGGTGACCACTGATGAATGGGGAAACTTTAAAACCCATTTGTACCCCTGTGGGACGATACCGAACCAGGCCCCGATCTTCGCGATACTTTTCCCGAACCGGGCGGTACTGAGCGGTGGCTGTAAAGGAAAGAGTGAAGAAAAGCCCCAACAGGAGATTTTTTTGCGTAATTTTGCTCGATTTTTTGAAGGTCTTTTTCATGAGAAAAATTTTGATTATCAGCTTCTTGGCTGGAATCTTGGGTACTTTTGCCGCGTGCGAGTCGTCTACAGAGTCAGGTCAGCATACGCTAAAAACGCTGCCCGGAGCCGATACCATCCAGATTCATTTAGCGATCGAACGGCTGGATTCTTCACTTTTTGCCTGCTCTTCCAGGGAAGAGGTCAAGCACTGGCTGGATACGCATCCCGGTTTTGTAAACAACTATTTCCCGAAAAATGAGTTCCAGGATCGTAATCAGCTCGTTACCGAACTGCACCGGAGAGTAAACGAACCAAGCCTACGGGAATTTTATAAACAGGCTCAGGAAAGTTTTCAAAACTTCCAGCCCCTACAGGCCGATCTGCGTACCGCTTTTCGGAACATGAGGGCCTACGATCCCAGGTTCCGAACGCCACGCGTGCAACTGGTTTTTACCGGTTTTATGGGCCCCGATCTGATGGTCAGTGACAGCGTACTGGTCATTGGCATTGATTACTTCATGGGTTCTAAAGCCAAGTATCGGCCTGACGTATACGCTTACCAGCTCTGGCGATACACGCCCC
>NZ_NJAG01000008.1 GCF_002872335.1 Siphonobacter sp. BAB-5405
GCTCTTTTGTTAGGTATGGAGTGGTAATCGGAAGGCAAACAAGCTGCCGTATCCCAACCCCTCGCTTTGAGCCCAGATGTTGCCGCCCTGAGCTTCGATGAAATCTTTGGCGATGGCCAGACCCAGGCCCGTACCCGTTTTTCCCTGTCCGTTCGGAATCTGGAAATACCGTTCGAAAATCTTGTTGAGGTACGATGCCTCAATGCCCCGCCCCTGATCGCGTACCGAAAATTCCGCCCATTGATCCACTTGTCGAATAATGATCTGTACAGTTCCCTGTTCCGGACTGTACCGAATGGCGTTAGTAAGAAAATTAATCAGTACCCAGGCCGTTTTTTCCGGATCCGCCAGTACGGATAAAGGAGTAGGCGGTACCTGAACGGCCAGTTGCACGTGCCGTTGATCCGCCGTACTTCGAACGCTTTCCTGGGCTAGGGAAAGAATCGTTTCAGCGGATACGGGAGCAATCTGTAGTTGAATATTGCCCGTTTCCACCTGCGAGAGTTCCAGGAGTTCACCCGTAATCCGCAGGAGCCGCTGGGCATCGCTCTGAATACTCGACACGAGTTGCTGCTGATCTTCGTTGAGGTCACCCACCCGCTTGTCGGTGAGTAATTGCAGACTCATCTTAATGGCTGAAATGGGCGTTTTTAGCTCGTGAGATACCGTTGCAATAAAGTTGGTTTTTGCCTGATCCAGATCGTGAAAGCGGGTAACGTTCCGGAGTACAATGACTTCACCAATCTGCGTATCGCCGTTTTTAACGGGTTGCGTTTCGCGACTGAAGTAGCCCTCCTGCCCTTCCATCACGATTTTCAGTTCATCGCGGTCGCCCTGCAACAGCGTGCGGAGCAGATCATTCCGTACGGCTACATCGGGGGCGTATTTACCTACCAGATCGGACTCTTTCATCCCCAGGAGCGAAAGTCCCAGTGGGTTCACAAACAGAATCGTCCGTTTTTCATCCAGACCAATAATAGCTTCCGGCATGGAAGCGATTACCGTTTCCACGCGTCGCTTCTCGAACTGAATTTTCGCCAGATTACTGTTTTCCCACTGGTCGAGTTTCTGGGCCATGGTATTGAAGGCGGCGGCGAGTTCGCCAAATTCGTCATCCGAACGAAAACCCAGCCGGGTCGCGTAATTACGGGCGGCAACCTCCTTGATTTTTCCGGTTAGTTCCCGAATCGGATTGGCAATGAAGGAAGGAAAGTTAATGGCAAACGAAAACGTCACCAGAAGGCAGAAGGTAGCAATACAACTGAGGAGTAACAGAGCGGTATCGGCCGTCTGACGGGCCGTTTGGCTCTTACGAAAAATAGCCTGTCGGTTCAGTTCGGAGATTCGGTGCAAGGGTTCGCGTAAGCTTTTCAGGGGAAAAAACTGACTCGTATCCCGTTGCCATTGCGTATAGCCCAATCGAAGCTGATGGGTAAGGTTCCGCTCGCCTACTTCAGTTACGTTTTGCTCCTGTTTTCGCAAAGCCGTTTCAAATTCCTGCATATCGGTCACGCGTGAACGGTCTTCGCGGCTATCAATGAAGCTGGTCATCTGCTCCACGTAGCTCAGGGATTCGTAATTGGCTTTAAGAATGTCCTGCGAATCCTGAGCCAGCTCCCGTAGGAAATACAGGCCGAGTCCGCCCAGCAGGGAACTGACCAGAAACAAAAACCACAATCCCAGCGAAAGCTTTGCCTTCAGTTTCATGATAATAGGATCAAATCAATGTCCGACTCGCTCAGTTGTTTAAGCAGTCGGCTGAATATATTGGTACGCCAGATCACCTGAAGTAAGCTCAGGTGTGGTTTGCCGATGCAGACCGTCGTAATCTGGTGTTTTTCGGCAGTTGTCGTAATGGCCTGGGCAATATCGTCTTCGTGCAGCTGAATGACTTCGGCTCCCAGTTCGGTTGCAAGTTTGAAGTTATTAATCAGATGACGTTGCAGGGCCAGGGAAATATTATTCTGGTTTTCTTTTGGCGTATGCACGTACAACAGCACCCACTGGGCATTGTAATACGAGGCCAGCCGGGCCGTTTTGCGGATAATCCGGCGGGCGGTGTCTGCCGAGGAGCTAATACAGGCCATAAACCGCTCGGGTTCGGCGGTACCGGGGAGTTCTTTCTGAATTTTTCGTTCGACCTGCGTGGCTACTTCCCGCAGGGCCAGTTCGCGGAGCTGAAGGATTTTCTCGGACTGGAAAAAATTACGCAAAGCCTGCTGAACCTTGTCCCGATGGTAGATTTTTCCTTCCTGTAAACGGGCAATGAGTTCATCGGCTGTGAGGTCAATGTTGACGACTTCGTCAGCCAGCCGCAACACGTGGTCGGGAATTCGTTCGGTAATGGGTACGCCCGAAATGCGTTCGACATCTTCATTCAGACTTTCCAAATGCTGAATATTCACGGCGGAAATGACACTAATGCCCTGGTCCAGAATTTCGAGGACATCCTGCCAGCGTTTTTCGTTTTTGCTGCCGGGGATATTGGTATGAGCCAGTTCATCGACCAGTACTACTTCGGGATGGGCGGCCAGTACCGTCGCCAAATCCATCTCCTCCAGTTCCTTTCCTTTATAAAATACCTTCCGGCGGGCCAGCATCGGAAGCCCCGTTACCAGGGCTTCCGTTTCGGCTCTTCCGTGGGTTTCGACAAATGCAATCTGAATGTCTACGCCGTTGCGGTGCAGGGTGTGGGCTTCCTGTAACATCCGGTAGGTTTTGCCCACGCCCGCACTCATCCCGATATAGACTTTAAACTTTCCCCGCCGGGATTGCTGAAGGAGTTCCAGAAAATGGCGGGTGGAATTTTCCATGATGGTTTATGAATAGAATAGATTAGCGTGAATGAAGAAGCTTTTTGAAAGCTGTAACGGTTGTTAAAAGGCAATGGAAATCGACGTTTTGATACTGGTACTCTGATCCGTATAGCCCCCGTTTTTCTGGAACACGTTTTCCGAACTGCTCAACTGACGAGCCTCCAGCCGAGCCAGCACCTGATCCGAAATTCGGTAATCAGCGTTCAGCGAATATCCGTATACCTGAAAGGGAGCGGGCGAAGCAATGATCACGCCTTTTTTATCTTCATAATACTCAAAGCGAGCGGCCAGAGCGAAGCGATCCGTCGCCGCAAACCGCAGAATTCCCACGGGCGAGTACCAGAAGTTGTAATCGCTGGAGCCTTTCGATGCCTGCTCCCAGCCGCTGTCAAATCCGGTGATCAAACCCCATTTGGAATTCAATTGGAAAATGCCGTAAAAGTTATGAAAGTACCGCATCTGCCGGGTGGAGTCGGGCTTGTCGTTTCCGATAAAGCTGCTGGAATTAAGCGTTACCCGATCCGAAGGTTTGTACTGTACCTGCCAGCCCAGGGCGGGCGTCTGGTTGCCATCCACCCGCCGGATTCGCTGCCATCCGTTCAGGACTAAGGCAGACAGCGACCACTTACTCGTAGCATAGGAAAGTTTGGCTCCGGTTTCGTAGTACGGCGAGTTTTCGGCCAATAAACTACGGCTCAGCGTCCAGTTGTCCTTACCAATGGCACTTTCAAAGCCAAGGTGCGAAGGCATGATCCCGGCATCCAGCCAGAGGTCCTTTGCCAGTTTTACGCCTACATTCGCTTCAAATACGTGACGCAGAAGTTCGGGTTCGGCCGCCAGGTTATACTGGGCGTAGGTACCGGCCATCAGAGCCAGATTGCCCCGAACGCGGTTGGTTTGGTAAGCGGCTTTGATGAAACCCAGGTTCAGATTGAATTCATTGTGACGGTTATGATTGTACAGAAAGCCATCGCTAAGGTGATTGGCGGGACGGTTAAAATCGTAACCATAGTATACTTCGGCGTAGCCACTGATGGTCAAAGCTTTCGTGGAGTCCGACTGGGCCTGAACGGTCAGGGCGGAAGCACTAAGTACGAAAGCAGTAAGAAGGGTTTTCATAGGTACTGAAAAGGGAGTGAAATAAAAAATCGATGTCTGGTCTGTGCTTTCCCCGCAGGGCATACGGGGCTATTGAGATTGAACGCATTAACCATCGTATCAAAGGGGTTGTACCAGACACCAGGAAAAGAAATTAAAGGGCTGCGTTGAGTTGAAGAACGTTCACCGTTTCGACACCCCCGATTAGTGAACGCTGCGTATGGGTTTTAACCAGTTGCTGGAGTTTTTCCTCGGAAATCTGCCGAAGCCGTGCAATGCGGGGAATCTGTACTAAGGCTCCCGGTACGCTGATGTCAGGATCGAGGCCGGAACCCGAAGCCGTTACCAGATCGGCAGGAATATCGGCTTTTTTTACGCCGGGATTATGAACCAGAAAGGTGTCGATGCGAGCCTGTACATCTTTCAAATAGTCGGGGTTAGACGGGCCTTTGTTCGAACCGGCGGAACTGGCGGCATTGTATCCGGCCGCCGACGGACGGCCCTGAAAGTAAGTATCCTGCGTAAAAGATTGACCGATCAGGGCCGCCCCTACGACTTTGCCTTTATGCTCGACCCAGGCTACCTTACCCTTCGTCGGACTTAGTTGAGCAATGCCCCAAACGAATGCGGGATAAACGATACAGAAAAAGAGAATCGTGAGTATAGTCAGCTTGAGGGCTGGAAAAAGATGAGATTTCATGGTTTTACTTTTATAATGATCCATTTAATAAATACTAGGGCTTCCCGTATTGCAGAGTCACTGTTTCGTCCCGCAAACACGGCTGGTTATTTAGTCCGTATCGCGAACGCCGCTCACTTCCTCTTGCTCTAGGCCACCGCATTGCCGAGGAAGTAGGCGACTTATCGCGATAGGACGGGATGCGGTTTTATTGCGTCCATGCAGAAATCGGCTAATTCCAAACAACAACTATCAATAAATGCTCGAAGATGCTCACGGGCTAGTCATTGGCTGTCTCTAAAGGATGAAGTTCGGCTAGGTAAATCGCTTGCCCGCTTGCCTCCCCAACCATCCACTCAACTTCTATTAAAAGAACAGTGATACGCCCAGATCTATCAGTTTAATGCCGATGAAGGGGATGACCACCCCGCCCAGACCGTAAATAAACAGGTTGCGGCGAAGCAGAGCACTGGCCCCGATGGGTTTGTACGCTACGCCTTTCAGAGCTAACGGAATCAGCATAGGAATGATGATGGCGTTGAAAATAACCGCCGAAAGAATGGCCGATTCAGGACTGTGTAGCCGCATAATATTCAAACGCTGCAAGCCCGGAATACTGAGAATGAACAGAGCCGGCACAATGGCGAAATACTTGGCGACGTCGTTAGCGATCGAAAAGGTCGTGAGGGTACCGCGAGTCATCAGCAACTGTTTCCCGATTTCTACGATCTCAATGAGCTTCGTTGGATCATTGTCCAGATCGACCATGTTTCCGGCCTCTTTGGCGGCCTGCGTACCCGAGTTCATGGCTACGCCCACGTCAGCCTGAGCCAGAGCCGGGGCGTCGTTGGTACCGTCACCCATCATGGCGACGAGCTTGCCGTTCGCCTGCTCGGTCCGAATGTACTGCATTTTATCTTCGGGCTTGGCCTCGGCGATGAAGTCATCCACCCCCGCTTTCTTCGCGATGTACTCTGCCGTCAGGGGGTTGTCACCCGTTACCATTACGGTTTTTACGCCCATTTTTCGTAAACGCTCGAAACGTTCCTGCATACCGGGCTTGATAATGTCCTGCAATTCAATCACGCCCTGTACTTCATCATTCTGAGCGACTACCAGTGGCGTACCCCCGTTTTGCGAGATCGCTTTCACCCGATCCGCAATCTCCGCCGGCACCGTATTCCCCTGCCGAATTACCTGATTACGGATGGAATCCTGGGCTCCTTTCCGAATCCGAACGCCCGAAGGAAGATTGACGCCCGAAGAACGGGTTTCCGCCGTAAAACGAATCAGTTCCACACCCGCGGGTAAACTCGCCTTGATTCCCTGCTGCTGGGCCAGCTCCACAATGGATTTTCCTTCCGGTGTTTCGTCGGCCAGCGAGGACAAAAGGGCGGTTTCCACGAAATCATTTTCCGTTACTCCATTCGCGGGCCAGAAGTGCGTCGCCCGACGGTTACCCAGCGTAATCGTACCCGTTTTATCGAGTAGTAGCGTATCGACGTCGCCGGCGGTTTCCACGGCTTTTCCTGATTTGGTAATCACGTTCGCCCGTAACGCCCGATCCATACCGGCAATACCAATGGCTGAAAGCAAACCGCCAATCGTGGTCGGAATCAGACAAACGAAGAGCGAAATGAAGGCCGCAATGGGGATAGGTGTGTTTGCGTAGTCGGCAAAAGGCTTCAGCGTAATACACACAATAACGAAGACCAGCGTAAAACCCGCCAGTAAAATCGTCAGGGCAATTTCGTTCGGGGTCTTCTGACGGGAAGCCCCTTCAACGAGGGCAATCATTTTATCCAGAAAACTCTCGCCGGGTTCGGTCGTGACCAGTACTTTGATCTGATCGGAAAGCACTTTGGTACCCCCCGTTACACTCGAGCGGTCGCCACCCGCTTCCCGGATTACCGGGGCCGATTCGCCCGTAATGGCCGACTCGTCGATGGTCGCAATCCCTTCAATAATTTCACCGTCGGAAGGAATGATGTCGCCCGTTTCACAGAGAAAAACGTCTCCTTTGCGGAGTTGCGAAGACGGCACCGTTTTGATCTCGCCCACGTATAGCTCACCGATGGGTTGTACCAGTCGGGCGGGTGTTTCTTCGCGGGTTTTGCGTAAGCTATCGGCCTGAGCTTTGCCACGGGCTTCGGCCAGAGCTTCGGCGAAGTTGGCAAAAAGCAGGGTCAGCAACAGCACGATGAAAACAATCAGGTTATACGCCAGCGAACCCTGGCTCTGATCGCCCGTCGCCGCGATATACACCGTAACGAGCAACATAACGATCGTACCCAGTTCCACGGTAAACATCACCGGGTTACGAAATTGACTACGGGGATTCAGCTTCACAAAAGCTTCCCGAATGGCCGTCTGCACCAATGCAGGTTCAAACAGCCGGGTGGATTTAGTACTCACGTTGAGTTATGTTTGGAGTTCCGGGTTTTGAGTTTTGCGTGCGGAAGTAACCCTCAACACTAAACTCAGAACCCTAAACGGTTAGATAGAGAAGTATTCAGCCAGCGGACCCAGGGCCAGGGCTGGGAAGAAAGCCAGAGCGGCGAGGATGACAATGACGGCAAAGACCATGATGCCAAACGTGCCCGTATCGGTACGCAACGTTCCCGCCGACTCCGGAATGTATTTCTTTGAAGCCAGCAGACCCGCAATCGCTACTGGACCAATGATGGGCAGAAAGCGACTAAAGATCAGACAGATACCCGTAGTAATATTCCAGAACGGATTGTTATCGCCCAGCCCTTCAAAACCGGAACCGTTATTGGCCGACGAAGACGTGTATTCGTACAGCATTTCCGAGAATCCGTGGAAACCGGGGTTATTTAGCCAGGCCGTCGCCGTATTGGGTTGACCTTCGGCGTTGAGGTACCACCAGCCCATGTTCACGTCGCCCGCCGCCAGGTAGCTCGCAATCGCTGTACCGGCCATAATCAGTAAAGGGTGTAGAAGGGCTACAATCATGGCAATTTTCATCTCTCGCCCTTCGACTTTCTTACCCATGAATTCGGGCGTACGGCCTACCATCAAGCCTGAAATGAATACCGCCAGAATGATGAAGATGTAAAAGTTGAGAATACCGACCCCGCAACCGCCGTAGAAGGCGTTGGTCATCATACTCAGCAGTTCAGCCATACCGGATAAGGGCATGGTACTATCGTGCATGGCGTTGACGGAACCTGTAGAAATGACGGTTGTAATGATGCTCCAGTACGCCGAAGCGACCGAGCCAAAACGCACTTCCTTGCCTTCCATACTGCCGCCAGGCTGGCTGATGCCCAACTGAGCGATGGCGGGGTTTCCCTGTACTTCACTCCATACCGCCGGAGCCAGTAAGGCCAGAAAACCGACGGTCATCACGCCGAATACCATGTAGCTGAATTTCCGGTTACGGATGTAGTAACCCAGGGCAAAAATCATCCCCAGCGGAATGATCGTTTGAGCGAGCAATTCCACGATCATCGTGAAATAACTGGGGTTTTCGAGTGGGTGAGCGGAGTTCACTCCGAAATAACCACCCCCATTCGTACCGATGTGTTTGATGGCGATCATGGCCGCCGCCGGTCCCTGTGACACCTGTACGCTATCGCCCTGCATGGATACGTACGAAGCCTTGCCTTCCAGATTCATGGGTGTGCCATTGAAGACCAGCGTTACAGCGACGATCAGCGAGAGGGGAAGCAGCACGCGGGTACAGGATTTCAGAAAGAAATCGTAGAAGTTGCCGAGCTGCGTCGTCTGTTTATCGCGGATGGCTTTAAACACAATCACGGCCGCGGCCATCCCCGTACCGGCGGATACGAATTGCAGGAAATTCAGACAGAAAATCTGCGTGAAGTACGAAACGCCCGTTTCTCCGGAGTAGTGTTGGAGGTTACAGTTGACGAGGAAGCTAATGGCCGTATTAAATGCCAGATCGGGCGTCATGTCGGGGTTTCCGTCGGGATTCCAGGGTAGCCAGCTTTGATTGGTCAGGACGAACATCGCCCAGAGGAACCAGACGAGGTTGATGGTCAGTAACGCTTTCAAATGCTCTTTCCAGGTCATTTCCCGGAGGGTATCAATGCCAGAAATCCGCAGAAACAACCGTTCGAGGGGACCGAGTACCGGATCAAGCAGAGTCCGCTCTCCGGCGTAAACGCGGGCCATATAGCGGCCCAAGGGTATCGAAAGGGCAATCGTGATTCCGAAAATCAGAGCGATGCCCAGTAGTTCAGTAGTCATACGTTAAAAATTTTCGGGCTTGAGCAGTACATAAACCATGTACGCGAAAACCAGAAGGGCTAAAACAAAGAGGGTGAGAAACATGGCTTTCAGATTTTTTCGAAAAAGTCGACGGATTTGAAAAAGAGCCAGAAGCAGACCAGCCCAAGCAGTAACCAGATAATCGTGAATAGCATGAGGAAGAAATGTTAGTCTGTTCTCTACTATTCAAGGCGTATGCCAGAGAGTGGTTGTTGGTTTTTAGCTGCTGGTTGTTAGGATATTACGGATGAAATGAATTGATAGGAAATGAAAAACCCTTCCAAAATGAAAGGGTCATTTTTCATTTTGGAAGGGTAAAAGGATGGCGGACTAAATGATTATTCTTGGGAAGTGCTTAGACAGCTGGAATGGCTTCGGTTACTAGAGGGTTTCCTGCGGGGTCGTAATACACTACGGTTAGGTCGAGCATATGAGTTGTCCATTTTTCTACTCCCGCCTGAGCCGCCTGCTGACAAAAGGTGAGGTAATCCGTTTGGCCTTGTTGATGAATAAGCAGAGCTTGTTTAAGCAGTTCGATGGAAGGCACTGCGGCAATGGGGAGAGCGGGATACTGGGCTTCACTGGACAGCTGAAAGCCGTTGGTACCTGTATACACGGCCCGGCCGTCGGCGACGTATAAGTCATAGTAATCTACACCGAGGGCTTTTAGCTCCTGTACATACTGCGGGAAGTTGGCTCCGCTTTTGACGTTGGAATGAATTTCGTGAATCTGATCTAAGGTGAACATACGCTAGCGAATGGTGAGAGCACAAAGATTCTCCTTACCATCGGGCCAGGATTGTAAAAAATCGTTTTTTGAGCGAGATCGGAAAAATTGCTCCGGGGTACAACCAGTGAAGCGTTTAAAATCTTTAATGAAGTGAGCCTGATCGTAGTACCCCGCCAGATAGCCTAATTCCGCCGCGTCTTTGACTAGTGGATACTGCTCCAAAAGGGATTGAAAACGTACAATCGTAGCAAATTTTTTAGGCGAAGCTCCGACCACCCGGCGAAAGCGTTTCTCAAAGGCACTAGGGCTACTGTTCAGTGAGTTGGCCAGATCCAGCATACGTATCCGTCCTTTGGATTGGTAAATCCGATGTACGGCCGCTTCCACCAGCCGATCCGGTGGGAGTAACCGAAGCTGCTCGAACAGAAAATGTTCCACTACGGAAATGCGTTGCTCGTCAGTGCCTGCCTGCGTGAGTTTTTCGCCTAGCTCTTCCAGGGTAGCGACAGGGAAAAAATGGTCGAGGGATAGACTTTCCAGAAACAGCTCGTGTACCGGTTGCCGGAAAAAATGAGCCGCTCCGGTTTCGGTAAAGTATACCAGTACAGTGGCGGTATTAACCGTATTTTTAAAGGTACGAACGGAATCCTGTAGGCCCGTTACACCAAAGGCGGACAGGGGCACTTCCTGTGAATCCGTGAGATAAGCTAATCGCCCGGCGTACTGAAATCCTAGGACCAATGAGGTGTCCGGAAAAACGGGATACGCCTGCTCGGCTTCACTTTCCGAAATGGCCAGGTGCCGGATGTACGGTCTGAGTGCGGTACTGGGAAGGTATAAGTCAAATCGCATGGGCTGAAGAATTTCTTAAAGATAAACAGAAACGCTTACGTTGCCATCAGAATCCGTACTGTCGCAATCGGCCCTTTCAAAGACGCATTAAGCCCCCGCTTGTGAGCCATTCATCCGCGTACTTTGTCAAAAAAACAGAAGCATGCGAAAATTGAAATTACAGGTACAAATGACCCTTGATGGTTACATCGCCGGACCCAACGGTGAAATGGACTGGATGACCTGCCCCTGGACTCCGGACCTGGAAGCCTACGTGGGCGAGATTACCGAACCCGTGGATACCATCCTTTTGGGACGAAAACTCGCTGAAGGATTCATCCCCTACTGGGCATCGGTAGCGGCTCAGGCGGAGCATCCGGAAGTAGCAGCCGGACAAAAGTTCACGGAAACACCCAAGGTAGTATTTAGCCGGACCTTAGCTGAATCAGCCTGGGAAAATACGGTACTGGCTCAGGATTTAATTCAGGAAATCAATCAATTGAAACAACAGACGGGCGGCGATCTCATCACGTACGGCGGAGCTACGTTTGTATCTTCTCTGATTCAGCACGGCCTGATCGACGAATACCATTTGCTGATTAATCCGGTAGCAATCGGACAGGGAATGCCCATTTTTCAGGAGCTTACGCAGTACCAACCGTTGACTCTGGTTCAAACCCGAGCGTTTGCGTGTGGCATTGTCCTGATGCAGTATGTGAATAAACGGGAAGCTTAAGGGGAAAAAGCTTGCAGTACTGGGTTTCGAACGTAACCTTGAAACCTGGCGACGAACCTTTTGATGTCTTCTAGTAACGATTAGTTACTGGCCTAACGTTTAGTGGCTATAATCGTAATACCTTCTAGCTGTGGGGAAGTAGCATCTTTGATCTGATAGTTGTTGGGCAACGCTAGCCACCCTAAGGATTGAAGGCTTTTTTTTTTGATAAAGCGTATCGTTCTGAATTTTGCCCCGGTAGTCTTCATCCGTTCGATACGCAGCTGACCATTTATAACCGCTACTGGTCTTTTCTAAGCCATGAAAATTTTCTGCTACCGTCTGCCCCAGATTTCCTGGCCGATTGACGGTTGTTATTAAGCTAATCGAGTCGGTTTTGGTACGATACGGTTCGATATAGAATGCTCCGGCTTCGATTTTATTAATGCCTGGTCTGTAGTAAAGCGTGTCGCCATTGAACACGTACAATTGTACATCATAGATACCCATCGGTAAAGCTTCTATGCCCTCAAAGGGATCTGAACTGGATTTACAACTCCATATACTGACGATTCCTAACCAACATAAAATGAGCTTGTTCATACCGTGGGAGTTTTGTAAAAAGTACTTTTCTGTTTTATGGATAGTTGTTTGTCAAGCGTTACCGTTTCCCGTACTTTTTCAGTAATTGCAAGGTATGCGTTAACGCTTTCGTATCTCCCCACTCCTCATGACCGGGAACGACCACTTGTGCCGTACCAAATTCGTTCATCAATCGTTTCATGGAGTTCCCCCATTCCTTCAGATTCGCATCGGCTACGTTGCCCATACCAAACGCTGCCACACTTTTAACAAACAACCGCCATGCAGGATTTTCTGCTTGGGAAGCCAGACTACTATATTATCACGGGTGTGGCCTTCCCCGGGAAAGTAACAACGAATGGGTATGCCGCCAACGGTAAACGTAGTATCATTGGGAAGAAGGCCTTCCGGTGATTCATAGCCTGCCTGTACGGATTGCTGAGCCGTCAGCGGCGTACTTACCACCCGTATGCCCGCTTTTCGAAGTTCGCTGATTCCGCCTACCCGATCGTCGTGCGAATGGGTCACGATACAAAGTCGAACGGGTTGGTGTAAGTGTTCGTCTACCCACTGGAGCAGTTGGCGGGTATTCTCCGTATCGTCTTTTGTATCCCAGCCCGTGTCTACTAGTACTACGCCTTCTTTGGTGTTAATAATGAGTCCATTGGAAGGAACGGCTGTATTCTGATACATTCCATAGGTCACATGCACATATACCCCTTCTTTCAACGGAGTCACGCTGAGCGGCGGCTTCTGTACCGTTTGGGCGTATAGGGAATTCGAAAGAAGGCAGACAAGAAAGAGTAGGAGTCGCATGGAATGGTTGGATTAAGATAAAATCATGGGTTTAAGCACGGCCTGGGGAGAATTCGCAGCTCATACCTTACTGTCCCAGCTGATATTCTTCAATTTTACGATACAGTGTGGTTAGTCCAATACCCAATAAACGGGCGGCTTCCGTTTTATTACCCTGCGTGTGCTGGAGTACCTTACGAATGTGACGTTGCTCAACGGCGGAAAGTTCGAAAGAATCCAGCGTGGAACTTTCCCGGAACGGCAGATTATCGGCTCGTAAAATACCATCCTCGGTCAGAATCAGAGCCCGCTCAATGACGTTGCGTAGTTCCCGGATATTACCCGGCCAGGCGTGCTGACTCAGCTGCTGTAAAAACGCCGGATCGATGCTTCGAAACGGAATGCGAAGTCGCTCGGAAAGCGTACGAGCCAATCCCTGAGCCAGTAAGGGTAAATCGTCAAGACGTTCGCGTAAGGACGGGAGTTCAATCTGAAAAACGGACAGGCGATAGTATAAATCAGCTCTAAAGTGCCCTTCCTGACTTTCTTTCAATAAATCACGATTCGTCGCGGCGATAATGCGTACGTTTACCTGCGTCGGTTTCGTATCACCCACGCGGATGAACTCCTGACTTTCGAGTACGCGAAGTAATTTGGCCTGTAGATCCAGCGATAATTCACCAATTTCATCCAGAAAAAGCGTACCGTGATTCGCTTCTTCAAACAAACCTTTCTTGTCTTTCAACGCTCCCGTAAACGCACCAGCCCGGTGGCCAAACAGCTCGCTTTCCAGCAATTCACGGGAGAACGCTCCGCAGTTAATCGCCAGAAAAGTTTTGGTTCGACGATTACTTTCCCGGTGGATCGCTTGCGAAAAAAGCTCCTTACCGGTACCCGTTTCTCCAATCAATAACACCGTTGTATCGGTATGAGCGACTTTTCGAGCCAGATCTTTGGCTCGAAGAATCGCGGGCGATTGTCCCTGAATCTGATCCAGTGCATACAGATTGCCAGCGACCTGTTGTTCCAGTTCCCGAATCCGAAATTGTAAGCGGGCTTTTTCGGCGGCTTTGGCTACCAGCGTTATGATTTTGTCATTATCATCCCCTTTCACCAGATAGTCGAAAGCTCCGTTCTTCATGGCTGTCACACTATCCGGAATGGTACCGTAAGCCGTCAGTAGCAATACTTCCATACAAGGATAGCGTTGCTTGATTTTCTGTACCGTATCCACACCGTTGCCATCGGGCAGACGAACGTCCATGAGGACTACTTTGATGTCGTTATTTTCTTCGAGTACCTTTAACCCGGAACGGATGTTCTCGGCTTCCAGAACCTGATACTGTTCAAGCTTCAGCAGGCGGGCTAGCAAACTGCGTAAGCGATTTTCATCATCAATGATGAGAATTTTATTTTCCATAAACGGAAGACGTATAATCGGCTGGAAAGATACAGGGTTCGACGATAGCCCTGGTGCAGACGGACAAGAAAATGCGGGTAAAAACGGAAAATCCCGAGCCTCTTCAGACCCGGGATTTTCCGTTTACTCAAAACCTTATGACTTATTTAGCCTGATCTTGTTGGGGAGTCAGGAGTTGGAAGAACTCATCCAGACGGGGGGTCAAGATGATCTCCGTTCTGCGGTTGACTTTGCGTCCCGCCGAGCTCTTGTTGGAATCCTTGGGCTCGTACTCACCCTTACCAGCGGCCGTCAAACGGGCCGGATCCACCTTGAACTTGCTTTGCAGTAACCGCACCACCGACGTGGCCCGACGCACGCTCAAGTCCCAGTTATCCCGGTTGAGATCCGTCGAGATGGGCACGGCATCGGTGTGACCCTGTACCATCACTTCCAGCTCGTTGTGATCGTTGATGACCTTGGCTACCTTGCCCAGCACTTCTTCGGCCCGGGCGTTCACGTTGGCCTGGCCCGTGGCAAACAAGAGCTTGTCCGAGATCGAAACGTAGACGACCCCTTTCTTGACCTGTACCTCGACGTCCTCATCGTTGACATTGGCCAGCGAGCGTTTGAGGTTGGTCACCAGCGTCAGGTTCAGCGAATCCTTGCGTTGGATGGAGGTGTTCAGACTCTGGATGTATTTGCTCTGCTGATCGATGGCTTCCAGGGAGCGTTTGATGGACTCGGCTCCCTGTTTGGAAACAATGGAGAGATCGGCCATGCGGTCCAAAAGACCGGCGTTGGTACGCTTTAAGTAATCCAGCTGATCTTCGACTTCCTTGACGCGGGCGGTCTTGGCCGTCAGCTCGTTGTTGCGGGCATCGAGCTGGGATTGCAGGGAAGCGGATTTTTGTTGACAGTCGCCGAGTTCAACGCGGATGCGTTCAGCCAGACGGGTGTTTTCGGTTTTGAGGTCATTGACCTGGGCTTGCAAAGCGGATGCTTTCTTCTTGCTCACGCAGGACTGACTCACAACGGCCACCGACAGGGCCATCATTACCCATACTTTTCTCATGGTTCTACAACTACTGATTTAAAGGGGATGTGTTAAAAGCAATTTCAATTTTGCTGCAAATATATCAGACTGACTTTTAGTATGCTATTATCAGATATACGGGATTTTGCAGGGATATGGTTCTTTTTCGTTTGTAAAAGTCCATTTTCGCCGTCGACGCTCAGAATCTAGCTATGACGCAGAAGCTGCGGAGCGGGCTCCAGCCTCCCTCATCCTCTAAGCATACAGAGGCATATTTAATAGGATAAACGAATCATGCTGGAGCGGTAGTGAAACTAAGTTGTATTTTTTTTCAACAAGTCCGAGAGCTACTTTATAATATCAATCTTCTCTAAAAAGTAAACCTTCTTCTCAAAAACTAATAAAGCATTGATGTATTCAGCGATTATTTGTTTTAAAGTGGTAAAGCCAGTAGATTAACTTTTAGTAAGGATTGGGATGGTTTATTTTTCTATAAAAAATTAGAGTACTCCATTAACGACTGGTTTGAAATTTAAAAGGCACGACTGAATAGTCAGCCGTGCCTTTTAATACGTACCTGTATGGTTTACTCTTCTTCGCCAGAAGTAGCTGCCGTACGAGGAGCTTTATCTTTCAATGAAAGCTCATAGCCGCTAATACCTTCTTCTTCATAAGAGAACGGTTTGATTTCAAACGTATAGTCATACGTTGTATAATCAAGTCCTACTCTGTCAAAAATAGCTCCCAATGCAATACCGTGACCACGGCCACTTTTGGCAATGACAAAAGCATCCGTATCCGCGTCATCGGCTTTCACGAGGAAGAAAGACCCTACGCCTCTCTTGCGTTCTTCCGTACCTACTTTGAATTTTGTTGAGCTAGGATCAGCTTCCAGTAATTCAAGTACTGCGGGTGATAAAAGCAATTTTCCTTTTTTAGAAATGGAAGTAGTAACCGCTTCTTTTGATTTGGTTGACTTCTTCTTTTCTTCTACGTTATCAGTAGGAGAAAAGAAAAGAATTGATTTTTTTTTCATGAAGGATAAAATAATTAATTGTGCTGCTTGTGTATTGTAACGAAACAAATATCTGTTTTATGATCAGAAAATCAAATTCCTCTTGGAGATAAATCAAATTATTTCGACGAACTTCTTCAAACCTTACTAAAAAAAAGCAATAATCGGGTAAAATCGATTTTATCTTCAAGGTTATAGAACTCAATCCAAGGCTTATTTGTTTTTTAATAGTACTTTAATTTTCTAACGTCCGCTTTAGTAAGCGTAAACTTTACGTAGATACGGGTAATTTTTAAGAGAGCAGTTAATGATTTTTTGGGCTAGAATTGATTGGTCTAAGGGGAGTTTTGTAGCGTAAATATTTTTTATTTTCCCCATCTTCCTCTGCCAGATATCTATCTCCATAACTCTGATATTACGCTATTCCGGCCCGGTAACCAGCTTTGGGCTTTTGAAACGAAGGCAATAGGAGGCGGATTTTTCCCGTTTGAATGAACTGGACGAAAATAAGGTACCCAGGGAATTGCGGAGATAATGTAATCAAAATCAAGGAAGTTTGCTCAAAATGGCGGAACTTGCTGAGGTTGACAAAAAAATCAATTCCCAGGGTGCGAATCATACGAGCTGGCAGCGTGTTTTTGAATAAGTAACGAGTTTGCATCGATTAAATCAGGCTTACCTTCTTTTATTTTTATAGCTACCATGAACAAACAACGTTTATTTTTCCATACCTGGCTTCCGATGCTGGTGATGGCGTGTTACCTAATGGCTTGCGGGGATGGAAATGACCCAAAACCCACCGAACCTGACCAGCATCTGGTACAGGCGGAAACCGTAAAAACGCTGACCAAAGAAGAAGTGGCTAAAGCGGTAGGTTCAAATCCCGTGTATCAGGCTATGGTCCGCTACGGCGTTACTGCGTATCGAATTACCTACAAAACAAAAGATACGGATGGCAAGGAAATTCAGGCCTCGGGAGCTCTGGTTATTCCAACCCTCGGACAGGGTGCCAGTGGCATACCCATGATTAGTTACCAGCACGGTACTTTATCGAGCGAATCGCAGGCTCCTTCCAACTTTGGTTCGGGTACGGATTCCCAGTTAACGACCCTGATGGCTTCGTTGGGTTACGTAGCGGTGGCCCCTGATTATATTGGCTACGGGGTTTCGAAAGAGCTGGCCCATACCTACGAACATCGGCAGGGTCTTTCGCAGGCTAGTCTCGATTTCCTGCGTGCGGTAAAGGAATATTTTGCCAAGAATAATACAGGCATCTGGGACAAGCGTCTGTACCTAACGGGTTATTCTGAAGGAGGCTATGCGACGATGTCTTTACTAAAAAAGATCGAGGAAGAAGCGGGTAGTGAGTTTAATATACGGGCGGTTTCAGCAGGTTCGGGAGCGTACAATAAAACGGCCTTCATGAAGTCGATTATCAATGAAACTACTACGACTAAAACCGTTGGTTACAACCGTTTATACGCCTGGGTTTTATTGACATATAATCGTATTTATGGTTTGAATCGTCCCGCCAGTTATTACTTTAAAGAACCGTACGCTTCACAAATTCCGGCGACCGTTAAACACGTAAGTGATCTAGGTCAGTTAACGATTAGTACCAATATTACAAATACGTTCACGGACTCATTTAAAAAGGCGGTTAACGACGGTACAGAAACCGGTTTCCTGAACGCGGTAAAAGATAACGACGTTTACGACTGGAAGCCCAAAACACCGCTCTGGTTGTATCACGGAACGGCGGATGATCTTGTACCTTTCTTTAATTCCCAAAGTGCGGCCGAAGCAATGGCGGGCCGTGGTGCGACAACTGTACGGTTGTTCCCAATTCCCAACGCGAATCACGAAGGGGGGGTATCGATCTACGCAGCGGGCACGGTGAGCATGCTCAGTACCTATCCCTAAGCTAAAACGCTTTCATAAAAAAAGCCGCTTTCATGAGTTGAAAGCGGCTTTTTTGTGGCTTAGGGTTAAGGCATCTTTTGTAGACGCTCCCAGCGAACTTTCCAGCCTTTGGGTAATCCCGGGTTGGTTTGTGTATTCCCATCAAAACCGGCACACAGTGCAGCAGCGGCAGTAAGTAGTCCGCCATTTCCGGGCAGGTAAATCCGTAAGCGGCCGTCCTGAAAATTATGACCGTTGGGCAAATAGGTATTCTTCTGAACGGGCATCAGCAAGGCTTCAATGGCTCGTTCGGGCTGGTACAGACGAATGGCCGTCAGGGCCGTTAAGGGAAAATCCCAGCCCCACGTATGATCCCAGTTCCATTTTTCCCAGATGACGTCAAGCGTACGGTGCATGGTTGACGAATCCGTACCCACCTGTAAAGGCATCATACCTAAGGCCCCCAGTACCGCCGGGTGATCGATCATGCGGTCGGGATTGGTATACGAATCGGGAGCACTTTCCGTCGCCAGATACACGTCGTCTTTTTGGGGTAAAGGCGAAAGTTTTTGCAGCACGTCATCCCATTCTTTGTTACGGGAAAGCTTTTGTCGTTCCCGCCACTGCTGGGCGGTTTCCAAGGCCCAACGCCAGTACGCCAGCTCAAACGTGGGGTTATACGTCTCTTCGGGTTTAAAACATTCCTGAGCCGGAATCAGCCCTTTGCCCAGTACGTAGCGGTCACCTTCTTTTGTGGCATACGAGGCCATAAATTCCGCCGTTTGATCAACCAGTTCCGCGTACTTTTTTAATACTGCCGGATTCCTCTGGTTTCGGTAACATAATTCAGCCAGATAAATGAAATGCGGCTGTTGCCAGATTAGGAAGGACCCTACTGACGAAGGCGTTTCATTGCCTTCCGGATCGGTCATTTTTTGCCAGCGTACGCCCTGGTACCCCTGTCGCTGGGCAATTGCCCGGGCTTTTTCGACCGTTTTCTGATACCAGTCCAGGCTTTTCTCCATAAGATCAGTTCGACCCCATAAGGCAAAATGAACGCCGTGCCACCAGTGCATTTCCAAGTGCGGCTTCCCGTACCAGCTATTGTACGTAAGGCCCGTTTCCTGAGGCGGCATGGCCTGCGTACAGTTAATTTTGGTCAGGTACTGGGAAAGAATAATGCGTCGTTCGAGTTCCTTCGCCCGGGGGTCGGCAGTGCCTGAAAAATCGATCGCTGCTCCGGAAGTCCAGAATTTTTTCCAGTCGTTGCTACTGCTGGTTTGCGTTTGAACAAAACTCGGAGCCGTACCCGTCTGAGTCGTAAAAAGACAGCTAAGGCTAAGGCTCGGTTCCGTACTACTCAACAGAAATTCGTGGGGTTGAGCGGCCTGTAGCGTAGCTTTTCCCGCCCAGTTTAGGAATACAGAATAACGATCCTGATCCAGCTGATGTTCGATCTGAGCCGTAGTGGCCGCTTGTTTGACGATACGCGAGGTATGCTGATTGGCGTGCGTATAATTCGCTCCAGCATCCACAAATTGATTGGTTGGGTACGGAAACTGCAGGCGAACTTTCAATCGATTTTGAGCCAGTAAAGGCGACTGAATCCGAGCGGCGACGGCATCCTGCGTCTGGTGGCCGTAGGTTAGTACATCCACGGGTGTTCCTTCCAGTTCAAAATGACTTTTCACGGCCCCCGTCCACATATTCAGTTCCTGACGAATAGTTGTTAGATCACCGGGTTGAGCTTCTGAACCGTCCTTCTTCAGTAGTACCAGTCCCAGATTTCCCAGTTGCAACCGATGCGGATTTTGCCGGACGAAATCGACCGCCTGTTTCTCACGGGTGCTTGTACCTCTTTGAACGGCATACATCACCTGACGGCCCTGATGTGGATACGGTTTCAGCGACTCCTGAAGCGTATAGTTTTCAGTATTGGGAAAGCTGTGCCAGCCCCACTCCGACTGCGTACCCAGTGGTACACCCTGAGCGTAATACGAAGGAAAGGTTTGTAATCCGGTGACATCGACAGTAAAGGCGAAACTACCATTTCCCACCGAAACGGAAGCCAGCGTATCCATCTTTGTAGTAATGACCGAATGCCGCTCCACAAGAGCTTTACGGTCAATACGTTGGGCAAATAAAGAACAAGGTAAGAGTACGAACGTCCAGAGGTATTTTTTCATCAGTCCAGCGATTGGCTTGACGAAGAGACGATGAAGGAGTCGGATTGCCCTGTAGAAATGATATTCAAGATAAGTGAAAGTGATAAAATAAAGGGTAAGCAAAGCTGCTTACCCTTTATTTTATTATTCACAAGAGCAATCGTCATCGTACTCTTGCTCTACTCCTCTTAAAGAACTTTTATAGTTATCAAAATCTGTAAAAGTACCTTGCTGAGAAGGGAGAACAATAGTTTCTTGCCAAATGACTATGTTTTTTTCCTGGTCGTATTTGGCCTCTACTTTAACTTCGTTTCCTTCTCTATTGACAGCCTTAAGAGATTTTCTACCTTTTTGACAAAAATATTGATTAGCTTCAGCAGCCATATATTTGATCTAATAATTAATGATTAAAAATTTTTGACAATAGAATAACATGCTTTGAAATTCTTTTCAGAGCATGTTATTCAAAATAAGAAATCATTAATTATTTAAGATCCACACATCTCACATCCGTCCGGATCATCCAGCGAGCAGGCAATCGCTGCCTTCGCGTCTTCTTCGGACCATTTCATGGGCTCTACTTCTTTCGTAGCCAGAGCGGCCTGAGCTTCTGGCGTGGCCAGGTAGTTCATGGCTTTTTCGTGAACGGTTGCCGTGCTGGGCTGAATCGCGACCTGAGCCTGCGTTTCCACCGTAAACTTGATGGCGTCGGCAGCAGCTTTGGTACGCAGGTAGTACATACCCGTTTTCAGTCCCCGCTCCCAGGCATGGAAGTGCATGGACGTGATTTTACCGAAGTTGGCATCCGTCATGTGAATGTTCAGCGACTGGCTCTGGCAAATGAATGCTCCCCGATCGGCTGACATATCAATGATGGTTTTCTGCTTGATTTCCCAAACCGTCTTGTAGAGTTCTTTCAGGTTCGCCGGGATTTCAGGGATATTCTGTACGGAACCGTTCGCCGCGATGAGTTTGTTTTTCATCGTTTCGTTCCACAAGCCCATTTTCACGAGGTCACGCAAGAGATACTTGTTCACGACTACGAATTCGCCGGAAAGTACGCGACGTACGTAGATGTTCGACGTAAATGGCTCGAAACATTCGTTGTTACCCAGAATCTGACTTGTCGAAGCCGTAGGCATCGGAGCGACCAGCAGGGAGTTACGAACACCGTGCGTTTTTACTTTTTCACGCAGCGATTCCCAGTCCCAACGATTAGATGAAGGCTTCACGCCCCACATATCGAACTGGAAGATACCTTGTGAAATGGGGCTACCCGCCCAGGTTTCGTACGCACCGTATTTCTGAGCCTCTTCCATCGAAGCCTCCATGGCTCCAAAGTAGATGGTTTCGAAAATGTCTTTATTAAGCTGACGGGCTTCTTCGCTTTCAAACGGCATACGCAGTTGTACGAAGGTATCCGCCAGACCCTGTACGCCTAAACCAATCGGACGGTGACGTTTGTTCGAACGCTCGGCTTCGGGTACGGGATAATAGTTGATATCGATGATTTTGTTGAGGTTACGCGTAGCAACTTTCGTAATCTCATACAGTTTTTCGTGGTTGAAACGCAGGAATCCATCCTCACCTTTTTCCACAAATTTGGGCAGGGCCAGCGAAGCCAGGTTACATACCGCTACTTCGTCCGCTGCCGTGTACTCGATGATTTCCGTACAGAGGTTTGAAGACTTGATCGTACCCAGGTTTTTCTGGTTCGACTTGCGGTTCGCGTGATCTTTGAAGAGCATGTAGGGCGTACCCGTCTCAATCTGAGATTCCATGATCTCAAACCAAAGATCCTGAGCTTTTACCGTGCGGCGGGCTTTGCCTTCGCGTTCGTATTTTTCGTAAAGAGCTTCAAATTCGTCACCGTATACATCTGACAAACCGGGGCACTCGTGGGGGCACATCAATGACCAAACGTCATTGTCTTTCACCCGCTTCATGAATAAATCGGGTACCCAGAGAGCGAAGAATAAATCGCGGGCCCGGAGTTCTTCTTTACCGTGGTTTTTCTTCAGTTGCAGGAAGTCAAAAACATCGGCGTGCCAGGGTTCAATGTACATGGCGAAAGAACCCTTCCGTTTTCCACCTCCCTGATCGACGTAACGAGCCGTATCATTGAATACCCGAAGCATCGGCACGATACCGTTCGAAGTACCGTTCGTACCCTTGATGTAGCTACCCGTTGCCCGGATGTTATGAATGCTCAAACCAATACCACCAGCTGACTGCGAAATCAGAGCACACTGTTTCAGCGTATCGTAGATTCCGTTGATACTGTCATCCTGCATGGTGAGCAGGAAGCAGGAAGATAACTGAGGTTTCGGCGTACCGGCGTTGAAGAGCGTTGGCGTCGCGTGCGTAAACCAGCGTTCAGACAGCAGGTTATACGTTTCAATCGCCGATTCAATGTCATTACCGTGAATACCGATAGCCACCCGCATCAGCATGTGCTGCGGACGCTCGGCAATTTTACCGTTGACTTTCAGTAAGTACGACTTTTCAAGCGTCTTGAAACCGAAGTAATCATAACCAAAATCACGATCGTAGATGATGGTAGAATCAAGCAAGGCTGCGTGCTTCTTCACTACGTCGTACGTTTCCTTGGAAATCAACGCAGCATTTTCGCTCGTTTTAGGATCGATGTAATGATACAGCTGCTTCATCGTCGCCGAAAACGACTTCTGCGTGTTCTTATGCAGGTTAGAAATAGCGATGCGAGCCGCCAGCGTCGCGTAGTCGGGGTGACGCGTAGTGAGGGAGGCGGCTGTCTCAGCGGCCAGGTTGTCAAGCTCTACCGTATTTACGCCATCGTAAATACCGGACACGACCTTCATGGCTACCTCGATGGGTTGAACAAAGGCGGGATCTAAGCCGTAGCACAGGCGTTCGATCCGGGCAGTAATTTTGTCAAACTTCACCGATTCGCGTCGGCCATCTCTTTTGATAACGTGCATATTGTCAACGAATTAGAAGATAGATGAAATGACTCTATTTCTGAATTGGATGGATATATTAAGCTGAAGCCTTACCCGCAGATGGGTACATCTTAAAAACTCGGACCAATAGCTTCAGTGGAGGATACCAGTAGTTGGCGATGTATACTTTCTGAATGTGAAATTAATGTTAAGTCGCCAATAACTTCTACTCGGGAAGGGTAAAAAAAAATATAAAAAATAAAGTTCATTCAGAGCCAAAAAGTTACCCTTTCGAATGATTGTTCGTATTTGGATTTACGTTTGATAATGCGTATACGAAGAATATTTTTATAGAATAAAAAAGAAAACATCGGGACAACCTTTGTTACATTCCCAAAAGATGATTATTTTTGCGGCCTATTTGTGCAAAGATCGTAACTGACTAACAATCAATATAATGGCTAAAGCAGATATTCATCCTGAGTACCGCGAGGTGGTATTTTGGGATCTTTCCAGCGATTACAAATTCCTGACCCGCTCTACGTCTACGACGAAAGATACGGTTGAATTCGAAGGCAAAACGTATCCTGTAGTGAAAGTCGAGGTTTCTTCACAATCTCACCCTTTCTACACCGGCAAAAACGTACTGCTCGATACGGCTGGTCGCGTTGATAAATTCAACAAACGTTACGGCAAGAAATAGTCTTTGTTCCGTACCGACCGTTCAAAAAGAGAATCCTGCCCTGAGCAGGATTCTCTTTTGCTTTATATGCCTGTCTTATTTCGTTCTGGGCTTAAACTCCCAGATTTTTCCAGGCCCTTTCTTTCCCTCGCTCGAAAGGAAGAGGGTACCATCCGGGGCAAAACAGATGCCTTCGGGCTGTTCGAATACCTTCGGGTCCAGTTTTTCGATGGCTACAAAATTGCCGCCTTTCCGGTCGAGTACCAGTAATTTGTGTCCGACTGAAGCGAGAATGTACACTTCCTTGGTTTGAGGATGCGTCGCAATGGCCGAAGGTTTGAACTCCGTATCTTTCCCCGTCAAACCGACTTCTTCGAAACTTTTCTTCCGTAAGACGATTCCTTTCCAGGAAGCATTTTTCTGCTGATCGTAGAAATACACGTACCGCTCGTCTTTGGCTTTTTTGGTTTCCTTGGCTGCTACAAAAAACCAGCCAGTTTTACTATCAAACGTCAACCCTTCCACTTCGTTCTGACCGGGTAACTGAAGATTAAAGGTTCGCATGCTTTTGGATTCACCACTAATGACGCCACCGGGTAAGTACGTCTGATTGAGCGTGAAAATGAAAAGTTGCCCGTCGCTTCGCAAGACGTAGAATTTGCCTTCGTGGTAAACAATATCCTCGTAGTCGCCAGCATTGCCCCAAATCCGCTGTTCGGTCATTTTTCCGGTTTGGTAATTAATCAAAAAGAGATCGCCCTGTTCGTCGTTAATGGCCGCCAGCTGACCCGGTTTTACGTACGTAATACCCGAAATTTCCTTTAAAACCGGGGGAAGACTCGAAACTTTGACGGGATGTTGCAAGTCGTAGTCCAGCGGCTTGAGCGTATGGGCCTGTACCGCGACGGTTTCCTTCGTTCTTTTTTTCTTTTTTGGGTGACTGGCAGGCGGACAATAAGCTAAAAGCCAGAAGGCAACCCAGCAGAGGTGCCGTTTTCATAAGGGTTGAATGCATCAGAGGTAAACTAGTTTGGGTTAAGCAAAGCTACTACTCCGTTTTGTGGTCGGAATGGCCGAGGGATTTTTCCGGAGCAATCAAATCCCGTACCTGTTGTTTTAGGGTTTTGATTTCGGGGAAACCACCGGCTTGCTTGCGGTCAAAAATTTCCTGCCCGTTCAGGTAGATTTTGAAAGTACCGGAAACTTCAGCCGGACGCAGACCAACTTCTCCCAGCTCTTCCCAAAACGTCGTCAATAATTCCTGAGCTAGCCAGGCCGACCGCAGCAACCAGCCACAGCGAGGGCAGTATTCAATCGTAAGAATGGGTTTCATGGATTCAAGCTTAATTAGTGGATAAACGAACTACGGAACGGCATCCGTACTTTGGCAAATCTTAGCATCTTTCCCGTACATTCCATCAATCTGCAGAATTTTTGTGCCAACGCATGTACAGACCGGACAACGAGGGGAAGTGCTGGCCGCTCGCTTCCTGGAACAAAAAGGGTATGAAATTGTCGCTCGTAACTACCGGGCCGGACGGGCGGAGGTTGATCTCATTGTACGTCGGGAGCAGTGGCTGGTTTTCGTCGAAGTGAAAACCCGTACCAATCTGAAGTTTGGTTTTCCGGAAGCCTTTGTATCTGCCCGAAAAGAAACGCTGCTACGACAGGCCGCCGATCAGTACGTCTATGAAACCAACTGGCGGGGACACCTCCGCTTTGACGTAATCGCCGTGGTAATGACGCGGAAATCAGAAGAGCTGGTACATTTTGAAGACGTCTGGTAATCATCCAGAAAAAGGGTAGCAAAGGTTTCTTTTCTTCTTTTGTAAAAAAACCTCTGTTCTTACTCTATGAAAAAAGTACTGCTTTCCGCTTTATTGAGCGTTTGTTCCTGTATGGCTATGGCTCAGAAAACCTACGAAGCCAACTGGGCCTCCATTGATTCACGGCCCGTTCCGAATTGGTTTGAAGACGCCAAGTTTGGCATTTTTATTCACTGGGGACTATTTTCTGTACCTTCCTACGCTCCAACCGCCCGTGATGGCATGGGCGTCTACGATCAGTATTCGGAATGGTACTGGCAGAAGTGGCAGGACGCCAAGAGCAAAACTTCACCGCTGTTTCAGAAATTCCATAACCGCGTGTATGGAGCAGACACCAAGTATCAGGACTTCGTCAAAGACTTTAAAGCCGAATTTTTCAAGCCGGACGAATGGGCAAAGGTTTTTGAGCAGGCTGGTGCGAAATATGTTGTACTGACGTCGAAACACCACGAAGGCTTTACGCTCTGGCCGAGTGCTCAGGCCTGGAACTGGAACGCCGTAGACGTAGGTCCGCACCGCGATTTACTGGGTGATCTGACAACTGCCGTCAAGGATAAAGGCTTGCACATGGGCTACTATTATTCCCTGTACGAATGGTACAACCCCTTGTACAAACAAAGTGTGAACCGCTATGTAGACGAGCACATGATACCCCAGTTGAAAGATCTGGTAACCCGCTACAAACCTGATGTGGTGTGGACGGATGGCGAATGGGACCATTCATCGGAAGTGTGGAAAAGTACGGAGTTTCTGGCCTGGCTGTACAACGAGTCACCGGTGAAAGAATCCGTGGTGGTCAATGATCGCTGGGGAAAAGAAACGCGTTCAAAACACGGGGGTATTTATACGACCGAATACGACCTGGTACATTCAGGTAATGCCGATAATACGAAGTTTACGCACCCTTGGGAAGAATGCCGGGGAATCGGCGGTTCGTTTGGCTACAATCGGGCCGAGATTCTGGAAGATTATGCGACGTCAGCGGCGTTGGTACACATTCTGATCGAAAAAGTGGCTCGCGGCGGCAATCTGTTGCTGAACGTCGGACCCACTGCCGATGGCCGTATTCCCGTCATCATGCAGCAACGGCTGAAAGACATGGGTGATTGGCTCAAAGTCAACAAAGAGGCCATCTATGGTACACGAGCCTGGGACAAGGCTCCCGCGTTCAAGAAAGGTACCAAACTGTTTTTCACGCAGAAAGGAAAAGACCTGTATGTATTGACGACGGAATGGATGGATAACCTTTCCATCGATGGTATTACTAAACCACAAAGTGTCTCTCTGCTGGGTTTTAAAGGAGCGGTGAAAACGAGTATGAAGGGAAATCAACTGACAATCGCGGCTCCGAACGTTACGCCTGCTACGACACCCTGCCAGCACGCCTGGATATACAAGCTCGAAGGAGCAGCCCGATAACTTGCGGGTTTCAGAAAAAAAGGCTGGACGGGAAGATCTTCGTCCAGCCTTTTTTCGTGAATAGTTAAGCGACCCTTCGTCTCAATTCCAGACGTTTATCCAGCCACTTTTTGGGATGATGTTGCCAGTAGGTTTCTAGCCCCGTAAACACCAGCAGCGTAGATACCGTACCAATAATCGAACCTACGTAGATGTCCGCTACGAAGTGCTGGAATAGGTACACGCGGGAATAAGCCCCCAGAACGGCCAGAAATAGAAATAGCCAGCCCCAGCGTTTGTTGCTCACCAATAAGGTAAGCAGACAAAACAAGGCAAAAACGGACGTTGAATGCCCCGATGGAAAACTATTGACGCTGTGTAAATTCAGTCCGTCGACGGTATGAAAAACCCATCCTGAGTTTTTGTAAAAAGCACTGGGACGTAGTTCGCCCGCGAAAAGGCTGTGTTTCAGTAACTGCGTAAACAGGCCAGCAATTAGTAAGGATAATACGCCAGCCAAAGCCCATCGGTACCGAACAAACACCAGGCCAATGACAATGCCAAAACCCACGGCTCCGTCCGCGAGATCGGTCAGGTAATAAAAGAACACATCCCAGAACGGATGATTGACGCCATTAATCCACCGCATCAATACTGTTCGATCCAGCTGAGAAAGCATACTGCCGACGACAATAAGCAGCAAGGCATACGGCAGGAAGAACGAATAATTCTGTCGGATCAATCGAAAAAGCATGCGAAGGGGTCGTGAAGAGTTGTTGGTTAGTAGTTGATCGTTGTTGGTTAGTAGTGCCTTGGAAAGGTCGGCATACCTGATGGATGATACAGGGCAAAGTAACCGAACCTTTCAACTAATAACCCTCAACTACTAACGAACAACTTAAATCTAATTATCCATTTCATTTTTATACTGCTCGAAGGCACGGAAAATGGCTTCGGCAAGTTTGTCCTGTCCGGCGTCACTGGCAAGGAAAGCCTCTTCGGTCGGATTGGACAAGTAACCCGTTTCAATCAGTACAGAAGGTGTGGCGGTGGTCCAGAGTACCAGCAGTCCGGCCTGTTTTACCCCTCGGCTCACGCGGTCCGCTCTTTTAAAGGCCCGTTCTACCTTTGAGGCAAAATTCACACTGTTGGCCAGATAAGCATTCTGGTAGTTTTCCAGCATGATTTGGCCCAGGGGAGAATTGGGATCGAATCCTTCGTACTTCTTTTCGTAGTTCTTTTCCTGGAAAATTACGGCGTTTTCGCGTTTCGCTACGGCCAGGTTTGCCTCCGATTTGTGTAACCCCATCACGTACGTTTCCGTACCGTAGAAATCCCGGCGAGTCGCGGGCAGAGCGTTGGCGTGAATCGACATGAACAGGTCCGCTTTGTTTCGATTGGAAACGGCTCCACGTTCGTGCAATTCGACAAATACGTCCGTTTTACGGGTAAAAACGACCTTGACGTTGGGGTAATGTTCTTTGATTTTTTCTCCGACGGCCAAAGCAATCGGCAGGACTACGTTTTTTTCCCGCGTACCATTTTTGCCAATCGCTCCGGGGTCTTTTCCACCGTGACCGGCGTCAATGACAACGGTACGAATCGCGTCTGCTTTAGGGTTCGCGACGGGTGGCCTTTCGGATACCGTATTCTCCTGGAAACTGAATAAAACCAAAACCAGCCCTAGTACGGGCCATACATTAACACACTTTAACGGGCTTTTTTCACGCATGCTTCTGAAGGTTGGGACAGTTACTATGTATTTTTGCCCGACAAATTTAAAGGAAAATGCGAGTCACTGACCGATGAAGCATGATTCAGTCGCCGTATCTTCGCTTCTTAAATTCGGAACCGGGAATTTTTAGTTTGTTCGTTAGCAATCAACTCATACCAACGCCAAAAGTTTCCCCGATAGTCTGCTGAAAGGCCAGAAACATGAACATTAAATTCCAGGACCGTTGAAGAACTGTTTTCTTTTGATCTTTTTTGTGATGCTTGGTGTTGTGCAGGCCTGGGGACAGCGTCCGGGATCAAAACGCATGGCTCTTCCCTTTGGCCGGGTCCAACGCCCCGTACAACCCGATTCACTAAAGCCGCTCGCTCCGGCCGATTCCATCCGTCTTTCCAAAGCCGATTCCCTACAAGATGAGAGTGATTTGAAATCTCAGGTGGAGTATTTCGCCAGGGATTCAACGATTATGACGACCGACGAGAAAGTAGTAGAGTTGTACGGAGATGCCAAGGTCGATTACGAAGACATTCACCTGAAAGCCGACTACATCAAGCTGAATTGGGAAACCAACGAGGTATACGCCATTGGTCGGAAAGATTCAACGGGCAAGGTAATCGGGGAGCCCATTTTCGAGCAGGGGGCCGATGCATACAATACCAGCGAAATTCGCTATAACTTCAAGACACGGCGGGCCGCTATTAAAACTATCGTTACCAAGCAGGGCGAGGGCAACGTACGGGGAAAAATCGTTAAGAAAGACAGTTCGAACAACTTCTTTTTACGCGGAGCTTTCTATACGACCTGCGACTTACTGCATCCGCACTATGGCATTCAGGCTCCAAAAATCAAACTTGTACAGGGCAAAGGTGATAACAGGCAGGTCATTTCCGGGCCTTTTAACCTGGTGATTGCTGGCGTACAGTTGCCGCTGGGCCTTCCGTTCGGATTCTTTCCTTTTTCAGAGAAGCGAAAATCCGGCTTCATTCTGGGTAACTACGGAGAGGAACCGCAAAACCGGGGTTTTTACCTGCGGGATTTTGGGTATTACTGGGCCGTGAACGATTACCTGGGTCTGCGATTTACGGGGCAGCTCTACTCAAAAGGCGGCTGGGGTGCTGGTTCGCAGGGAAATTACATTAAGAAATATCGATACAGTGGCAGTTTTAGTCTGATTTACAACCACAATAGAGCCGGGGACGAAATTGGCCCAAACCGTACCATTTCAAACGACTTCAGTGTGCAGTGGTCACATACGCCCCAGACGCTGGGTCGGCCGTATAGTTTCTCGGCTTCGGTAAACGTCGCCAGTAGTAATTACCTCAACAACAACGAGCAAAACCTAACGAGTCAGACGGGTGGACTAGGCCGATACCAACAGAACGTGTTTGGATCTTCGGTACAATATTCGCACAACTTTGGGCAGTATCTCCAGACCAGTGCCAACGTACGGATCAACCAGAACGTAACGACCCGGGCGTTGACCATTGGAGGGGGCGTAACGGCAGCGGTAACCCAGTTTCAGCCGCTGCGACGGAGAAAAGCCGTAACGCCAGCCTGGTACGAATCCTTCCGTCTGGGAGCTAACCTGTCGAGTACGGTAGATATTTCCAACAATATTCAGCCTCAGGTAATTAGTAACAGTGGTTTCGCCGGTGAATTCCGGATTGCCAACTACATCCCGGATACCCTGAATACCCGTACGACTTCAACACCTGAAAATGCTCAGACGCGGGTATTGTCCGGAAATATTCCTTTCAATCTCGAGAACTTACCGACCATTTTAAAAAATAGTCAGGTTACCACCACCTTTTCGATTCCTATTTCCTTACCTAACTTCAAAATTGCCCGTAACATCAACGTTACGCCGGGCGTAAGTTTACAGGGAAACCTCTATACAAAACAATATTCTTATCGTTACATAAGCCCTGGAACGCCCCTCGAATCCGTACGGGCTGGCTTTGTGTCGGATAGTGGTGGGGTTGTCGTGGATACCATCAGCCGTTTATCGCCGGCTTACACCTACTCTACTTCCTTAGGGATCAATACGCGGGTATATGGAACGTATTACTTCAAAAAACTGGGTCGCCTGGAAGCGATCCGGCATACGTTTGCCCCTTCGATCAGTTTGAGTTATACACCCGATCTGTCGAGTAAGTTTTACCAGCGAGTACAGATTAACGAGCGGGGGGATCAACGTTTGCTTTCTAAGTTTTCGGGTTATAGTGGAAGCATCGGGGCGGCGGCGGCAGCCAGTTTCAGTTTAACCAACCAGCTGGAAATGAAAGTCAGGGCCAAGTCCGATACGGCGAAGGAGGCCTTTCAGAAGATTAATATCCTTGATAACTTCGGGCTATCGGGTAGTTACAACTTCCTGGCCGACTCGTTTAATCTCTCCAATCTGTCGCTAGTGGCCAATACGGTCATTTTGAAAAAGTATAACATCAACTTTGCCTCCACCTTTGATCCGTACGACGTTGTACAGGATGATTATCTGCTCAGTGGCCGAAGGGTAAATCGTCTAAAAGTGGCTTCCGGCAAAGGCTTGGCCAGTCTGCAAAGTATGACCATTGGGTTTAGTACGGGCTTTAAAGGCGGGCAGAAAAATAAAAAGGGCCAGCAGCAGCAACAGCCCAAGGAAAAACCCGAAGGCGTGAGTGATGCAGAAATGCGGTTTATTCAATCGAATCCGCAGCTGTATATCGACTGGGATGTTCCCTGGAATGTGAACCTGAGCTATAACTTCAGCTATACGAAGTACGGCCTGGGCCGGGCCCAAACGTTCCAGACGTTAAGTATGAATGGTGATATCAAACTAACCGAGAAATGGGCCATGACCTTTACCACGGGCTGGGACTTTGTACTGAATGCTCCTTCGCTGACGAATATTGGCCTGACGCGTACCTTCACTGCTGGGAGGCCTCGTTTAACTGGACGCCGATTGCTCAAAATCTCCGGGGTGGGAACTACAATTTTGAATTACGCGTTCGGTCTGCTATGTTGAAGGATCTCAAGCTCTCCCGCCGTCGTAGCTTCTACGATCAGGGGGGTGGGTTCTAAGTCAACAGAAATAGTCTCCGTAGCTCAGTTGGTAGAGCAATTGACTCTTAATCAATGGGTCGCAGGTTCGAACCCTGCCGGGGACACGGTAACAATAAAGCCCTTACGGCATCTAACCGTACGGGCTTTATTGTTTACCTGAGTACCAGAAAATCGCGTTGTCTACAGTCCATTTGAGTGATACCATTCACCGTGCATGAAAAAGTACTGTCAAGCTATAACGGCGATTAAGATCATGGCCTAACTTGTTTAGATACAGGATGTTAGCTCTTTATAGATTAAAACACGTCTTGAATATATTATAAAATGTTAATTATTTAGCAACTTACTTATTTAATCAAGCAGATATAAAGCTTCATATTAACAATCGCTATACCTAGTCAGAAAAATAATTAATATAGGCGTTAGTACTTAGCTTACGTCTATGACGTATATAAAAAATATTTAACTTAATTAATAAATACTTTTTGAGTATAAAGTATTAGTAGATAGTGCTAGTTAGTGGGTGTAATTTGTATATACGTTTAAGCTTGGACACGTTTTGTATTGGAAAATAGGCGTAATCTGAACCTTTACCTCTTATTATCAGAATATTAAGTTTCTATGTTTCTCCTGTTCCTGTTAAGCGGACTGAAACAATAAGCAGCTTTTTCTCCTATCTAGTCAGTATAAAAGTTACTATAATTTAATGTATGCTTACTAGGGTTGAATCAAAAAAACTTATACTTTTGTACACATAGTAATGACCTGCCTTCTTCATTACTTACAGTATACACTAGCCAGCAGAAATGATTGTTAATCTAGAGTATGGTTAGCCCGCCCTAAGTATATTCTGCCGAGTAAAACCTTTTTAGCTCAACTGAAATAACCCATAGTACTTATGTGAAGAAGCCGTACGTCTTCATCGTAAGCGTATTCTGTGCCCACATCATTTAAAGTAGCTGTATTTTTTAGCGAATAGCAGTGCCTTTATCCTTCTACAGGCAGGCTACGTTGAGGCTATGTGCTAATCTCAGAACGGAATGCTGTAAAACAGAGGCTTTAACGATTGACATGGTGACCATACGGCTGCTTTCATTGCCAAATATCCGCTCCAAAACCGGAATCTATGAATAACCTATCCTCTGTTCTACCCACCGTTTTTACTGCTCATCGCCGGGTCGTGCATCGTTTGCGTAGCTCTAAAAGTATTGGTAGACAAATATTAGTTATCACTGGTTACGATTATTTTCTGACCAAACGGGATATCAAACGACTAATGCCTCAATACGAGGAAATCGTTTTAGTGCCCCGCCATACCGACGCTGAGTACCTGACTAATGACGTATTACACTCCCTCCTGAATTGCTATCAGGAGTTTTATTTAGTAGCTAATCCTAACCACGACCACCAACATCAGGTTATTCATCAGCTAATTATTCGGGAAAGTAAGGTCAGTAAGGTCAGCACAGTAGCCGATTTTTGTAAGAACCATTTGCAAAAAGTATACATCGCTGAAAATGCGGAGGAATTAACCTGGCCCGATCAGTTGCCCCCATTCCGGCCGGAAGTACGAACGTTTAAGAAAGCTCTGGATGTGGTTACTTCATTGGGTTTTCTAACCCTTACGTCTCCACTGTGGCTATGGAGTGCCTGGAAAATAAGGCAAGAATCGCCTGGACCCGTTCTGTATCGGCAAAGTCGCGTTGGGGTGGCGGATGAGGAGTTTCAATGCATTAAATTCCGCTCCATGCGACTGGATGCGGAAGCCTCCGGGGCTCTTTTTTCAAGCCGCAGGGATACCCGAACTTTTCCCTTTGGTGCTTTTATGCGAAAGATACGTTTGGACGAACTGCCCCAGTTTCTGAACGTACTGAGAGGAGAAATGTCTTTGGTTGGACCTCGACCAGAGCGACGGGTATTCACCCGGAAGTTTGAGGAGCAAATCCCGCATTACGCCAACCGACACGTGGTTAGGCCTGGAATTACAGGCTACGCTCAAATCTGCTACCCGTACGGAGCCGGAGCTAGAGACGCCCGCCATAAGTTGATGTATGATCTGTATTACATTGAACAATGGACGCTCAGTCTGGAAATGTATATTTTATGGCGAACCTTCATTACCGTAATAACCAAGCAAGGATGTTAGTTCGCTAACAACCCGATGCATGAAACCTGTTTTGACTTCTTCCTCCAGAATTTGAAAACCCTTTTATTGTTATGACCGAAGAAACCTTGAGAATTGTTCTGATTTTACTGGTAGCTTTTGTGATTACGGGGTTAGAAAAACGAAAAAGCCGTCAGAAATACCTGTCCGTAAATCCGTCTACTGCCCGATATACCTTACTGAACCGCCGTAAATCCCATGCCAGACGTACGCAGAAGATGCCGAGGCAATTGCAAAACCAACAAGTGCCAATACCGTGTTTAAACGAAGCATCTGCCGTATTGAAATAAAGTATATCGAAGACAGAGAAGTGTCGCATAACGGCGTATGCAGGGTATTCACGATAAGCCCTCCGGCCAGTGATCAAAGATTGGCGAAAGACAGGATCAGGCCGGATGGGATGGACGTTGCAGCTTTAATCCTGAATTGAGAATGAGGCTAAAACTGCGTTTAGCCCGTCATTTCGGCTATCTAGCCCATAAACCTTACTGTCCATAGAATAAACCTCCTAAAAACATACCTTAACGGTACTTTTGTACCATAGGTTTAGAGGTTATGGTTGAAACTCTTTCGCGATTCGCGGAAGAGTTTTTAGTTTGTACATGTCCCGTAAGGGCATAAAGAAAGCACTTATCTTGGGGGATAAGTGCTTTCTTAAAAGAAGCAATACTTACAAGTTCATCAGCGATTCGCGACGACGCATCTTGCCTGCGGGAATCCCAAACATCATTTTAAAGCGACGGCAGAAATAGGCCGTGTCCTTGTAGCCTACTTCGGCACCAATGGCACGAATACTCTTCTTCGACGTACGCAGTAAATTTACTGCCGCTTCCATCCGCTGGTATTCGATATAGTCCTGCGGATTGATACCCGTCAGCATCTTGAAATACTGGCCGACGTAATCTTCAGAAACGTTGGCTACGTTGGCGAGTACCTTGTTGGACAGATCGCCGCCAATGTTATCCTTGATATACGTAAAAATGTCGATCAGACGAGGATCTTTGAAATACGTACTGTTGGTAGCTAATTGCTCCACAAACAGACGGTGTTTCAGAATATACCGAATGATATTGATGACGATCTCTTCCGTCTTGATTTTGATAATACGACCCCGACCTGCTTCGTCCCGAAAATCTTCCGCTAGAATCTCTTTCAGAGCGTGAGCCAGCGATTCCTCCCCTTTAATAAGGAAGGGCGGTACGTCCAGAGAAGTAAAGAAGTTAACGGAATCGAAAACCTTGGCTTCAAACGCTACCAAACCAAAAGAGTGGGGTAATTTCCCAATCTCGGCCGGATCCCGACGCGAATCGAAATACCGTTCGCGGAAGGTGAGAAACTCTTCGTTTGAGATAGCCTTTGGATTTTCACTGCTACCGTAGGTAATATTCAACGACTTGCCGCCGGGGATAAATAACATATCACCGGGTTCGGCTAGGGTTCCTTCTTCGCCAAATGACACTTCACCGTCGTATAAAATCAACAGTGAGTTTTCGATGTCATAAAAATTCTTGATTCGGATGGCTTGTTGCATCCGAATATGCCGGGCCTTGATAAATCGGACGCCCAGCGACTCAATGATTTTGTTGTAATCTTCCATTGCGATGGGGTAAGGCCGGTGTTTTTCGAAAGTCTGGCCTTTCTAAAATTAGGACAAAACTAATAATTGTATTTTTAAAAGCAAATTGGACAAAAAAAATAAATTTGATTCGAAAACCGCGTTTCTTTAAAAAGAATGCCCGTTTGTAGAAACAGAAATTTAACACGGGGGGGAGGGGGGACTATCTATTTTTTGTATTTAGCAGGTTAAAAGCTCTTTTTATGGGTTTCGGGAAGTAGACTAACCAGGAATTCTCAGAGACGAAAAATTAGTTTAGGAGCTAAGGCAACCCCATCAATATACGTTGACAAAAAGGACTTTTAACTAGTGGAAATACGACCCAGAAGCGTTTCCCACGAACCTTGATGGCTTCGTTTGGTCAACAGTTTCCTGCCGAGCCTGTGAAAATAGATCATTTGAGTGAAAGAGAAATAAAAATAAAAAATTGGTATGTCAGCATACCAATTTTTTGACAGAAGTAGCTATAAAGCAACGCTTTAGCTTACGATACTTTAGAAAGTAATAATGAATCAATCTTTAGCTATTGATGAAGATTTTGTGAAGAAAAAGTACAATTTCACTCGGAAGTGCAGGCTTTCATTCAATGAACATCCATTCGGCGAGGACGTTTATGGAATAGTATATTGGATTGAAACCTTCACATAGTATGACTCAATACACCCCTTCTGAATGTTTAGTACAATTATTGGTAGAGAATGGATTTCGAGAAGTAACCGAACAGTATTTTCCCCATAGTCATGTTCGGCTGGAGCTAAAGGGTGAATCCTACCACCCAGCTTATTTTCAACGGGCCTTTCGCCATGGTACGGGCACGGCACTGCTGATTCTGAATTACCTGACCATCCGAATGATTTACAAATCGTATGTACTGGTGGAAAGTCGTCGTCTGACAGAAGACGAAGCCCAAACCATTATCGCTTTTTGCAAACTCCCGGCCAAGCAACAGGGGATTTTATCCCGCAAAATTTCAAATCTTACGGATTTACAGGCCGCTTTGCAGCAACACCTGACAGTGCCCGAGCCTCGACTCAGACCTTATCTGGTACGCTAAAGAAGGGAAAGCTCCCCACCCTTTCAATTAAGGGTTGGGAGCTGTTGTATTTTGCGTAGCTTTAATAACGACCCGATGGTTAGGACGCAGGTCTACGTTCGTTTTCGACGTAGGAATGCAGCCAGGGCAGTTGGCCGTCCAGGTAGCGGGATCATCCCAGTTACCTGATTGAGCTGATGTGTAAGAGGTAATTACTTGTACGGGTTTGCTCGTCGTAGCCGTACAACCGTAAATGTTCGTAGCCGTCAGGTTATAAGTTCCTGTTTGAGCCGCTGAAACATCAGCCATCTGAATGGTTTTCTGGGTAGATGTGTAGCCGTTAGGACCACTCCAGCTATAATACGGAGCATCGCCAGCCGTCAGTCCGAGGGTGTGGCCCGCTGAAAGTGGTGCATTGCCTGTAATGGTTGCAGCAACGGTACCCAGCGAAGCAGGAACCACGATACGCGGCGACATAATCACATTGCCATTGCCATCGCTTGCTTTCAACTGATACGTACCGGCCGTAAAATCAGCTGAGTTACCCGATGCTACGGAGTTCACGCCGTTATTGTTTAGCGGATTTACCCACGTATACGAAGCCCACCCGTCTTCGCCTTTTATCCGCATTTGTGTGCTGCTCAGGCAGGAAGGATACAGGCGAGCCGGAGCCAGAGCCGCATAGGGCGTAGCTAAAGTTTGAATAGTAGCGGCATCCAGAGCGTCAGCCCAGGCCTTGGCTAGCAGTACCAGTCCCGGACCTTTGAAGTGAACATCTACTTCATCGCGGTTATCGGGACCGTGAATATCGTCCGTGGCTGGCCCGGCGAAGATTTGTTTAGCAGGATTGACCAGAGCGTTCTGAGCACTAATAATTGTCGGATTGTTGACACTAGGACCGGAGGTGTTCGTGCGGTCAAAGTAGCGACTGGCCCGGGAAATGACCCAGGGAAGATTGGCTTTGCCGGAATGCGAGCGACTGGCTGCAATGACAGCGTTCCAGTTTGCGATGTATGTTTCCTGCGATGTATTGGCAAAGTTATCCGTTTCGCCTTGGTGGAGTAGCACGGCCCGTACGCCATACTGAGAAGCATAATTATTCAAACTAATCCGCAGGTTTCCGTAGGGTTGACCTTTCGGATAGGGATAACTAAAAACAGGGTTCAACGCCGGGTCTTGCGAAGGATCAATACTCGTGAGCCAGTTGACACTGCCCGTACCGGACCAGCCTCCCTGGAAAAACGCCACCGGAACTTTCCACCGTTCCACCAGCAGATCGCCCAGTGCTCCCCAGCACCAGGCTGAAAGGCCAAAAGGAGCCAGTTTCGTTGTCGCATCCAGGTGAACAAATTCGGGAGTAGCTACCTTGTCCTTCACATTCGAATAGCTCCAGGGACCCCATTGGCTTGGATCGTTCAGATCCGGATTCTCTGCAATTTTATAACCGATGCCCACGGCACTCACCTGATCGTAGGTTGCCGATGGCCCCGTATTGTTAGGGTCCGCAATTCCGGTTGCATTCGACTGGCCGGCAATTACGAAGACTTCACCAACGCCAACTTTTGTCAACGTAGTTTCCTGCCCAAGCAAAGAACCGTTCTGATAGGCCCGCACCTTGAGATCATACCAGCCTCCTTTGGCTGTAACCGAACCCTGAAAATAACCGTTGGAAGGACTACTGGTGGTATTGCCGGGATAGGTCCACAGGGGTTGCCACTGGGTATCGACGGCATTATTAGGACCAATCGAACCACCTGCCGGAATGGGAACCAAGCGTACCTCAATCCGGTCTACTTTTTCCGTATAAACACCTGCTACGTGTACAGAAGCCTGATTCGATAAATCACGCTGAAAAACGGCTCGCGTGGTGGGAAAAGTAATGCTTAACTGGGCGAAACTCTGGTAATACGTAAAGAGGAAAAAAAGCAGACTAGCTAATCTGTACAAATGTTTCATAAAGGACAAACCGGTAAAATGGGCGGGTAAAAATAACGACAAACATGTAAAAAAAACAATTTACTCCAGACGAATAATTTGTTTTTCCTGTAGTAATTCCATTTGATGATAACGCAAATATAGTTGGGCTAGCACTACAACATCTTCCCGACAATACTGAGCAATGGAAATCAAATTATTTTTATGATAATACGTTGTATTTACTTCACTTCCGGAAAGCGTGTCCTTACTCGAGGGAATATCAAATAAAGCGGCCAGTAACTCCAGGCTCGTATAATTTTTAAAATCGCCGAATTTCCAGTAATCCATCGTATCCAAATGCGGGGAGTCGTAGCGTCTCCAGTGGGTATTCCATAGAGAGCGGGGGATCGGTATACCGTGAATCATCATCCGCCGACAGAGATACGGATAGTCAAACTCCCGTCCATTATGAGCACAGAGAATCAGTTTACGAGCGTACCGCTTTTCTACCAGTGTGCAAAACTGACGAAGTACGCTGGCCTCATCATGCCCGTGAATGGTACGAACCCGAAAGGTAGCCTCATCTGCCTCCCAATGGAAGAAGCCTAATCCGATGACGATAATTTTACCGAATTCGGCGTAAACGGCGGCTCGATCAAAGTAAAGTTCTGCATCGCTGGGCCCCTCGGTACTGCGAAGTCGATCCGCTTTTCGTAACCATTCTTTTTGCAGCCGTTCGGATACTAATTCCAGCGAAGATTCGCCCGAAACAGTCTCAATATCAATGAATAAAAGATGTCTGGCCGTAGATTGAAATTCAGCTGCATTCATGAGGAAATACGAAGGTACACGTCGAAAGTAACGAAGAAAACAATCTCCTCCGTGCTGCATTGAGCAAACGGTAACCGATGAATTAACTACAGGTATACGCACAAAAAAAACGCGGACTTTACCACCGTAAAATCCACGTTTATAAGAAAAAAAGGGAAAGCTTATTCGTGCAGAATACCTTCCTGAGCTAACTGATTAATTTGAATCAGATTGGCTTCGTCCAGGCTACCCGGTACGAAAATAAACCGCTTGTCATAAATCTGATTATCGATGAAATAACTCACCCAGTATTCATTCGTTAAATGAAATACTGAGGAATCAATGGGTTCAATCGGCTGATGACTATGGGCAGGGACTTCCTGAAAAAAATGGCGTAACGTTGATGTTTCCTGAGCTTCTTCACCCTGATGTTGGGGTTTACTATAGCCACGGGAAGTTACAAAAACGTTTTGAATGGCTTTGTCATTACGGTTGAGTAAGTAGACCCGCCAGGCAGCTTCATTGAATTCGTTCACTTCACGGGCTATGGCTACTTTTACCCCTTCTACGGGCAAAAATGGAATGTCTTTTTTCATGGGAATGAATGGTTTTATGGGTTACTCAAACGGTCGGCATGGTGAGCGATTCTTCGACAAAAACCATTTCGAACAAATCGGCCAGATGAGCTTTTAATCGCTGCGAAACTTCCTGGAAATCGAGGGAATGGCCCAGCTCTTTCGCCAGGGAGGTTACTTCTTTTCCCTCCAGACCACAGGGAACAATATACTCGAAAAAAGCAAGGTCATTATTTACATTCAGGGCAAAACCGTGCATGGTCACCCAGCGGCTGGCTTTTACGCCCATTGCACAGATTTTCCGGGGATTCTTCTGTTCGACGTAATCCAGCCACACGCCCGTCATTCCCGGAATGCGACCCGCCTCCAGTCCATAATCCGCACAGGTACGAATGATGGCTTCTTCCAGCATTCGCATGTACCAGTGAATATCGGGCTTGAAATTATCCAGATCCAGAATGGGGTAACCTACTAATTGACCCGGACCGTGATACGTAATATCCCCGCCCCGGTTGATTTTGTAGTACTGAATGCCGAGCTGTTCCAGCTTCTGTTCATCCTCCAGCAGATGTTCGGGTTTGCCACTTTTACCGAGCGTAAATACAGGCGGATGCTGCACAAAAAGAAGGTAATTATTCGTGGGCAATTGCTCCGCTACTGCGGCCTGCCGATTCTGAACCTTACGGGCTACGGTAGCGGCTAGCAGCTCTTCCTGGGCGTCCCAGGCCGACTGATAGTCCCGAAGGCCCCAGTCCTGAAAAATCACTTGCTTATTCATGAATACACTTAAAATTCATTCTAAAGATAACAAGAAGCCCGTACATATAATTCCCTGCTTGAGTCTAAGCCCCTTGTCGTTAAAAAAGTAATGCGATGCACCCAAAGAAGCTTTGAATGCATCGCACGTATAGTGAAGTAACAAATCTAAAGTTTGATCGGGTTTGAGGTTTGAACGTTAAAAGGCTAAACCTTTCAACGCTATGAACGAAAACCCGTACAGGGGTCTTACTCCTTACGTAGGCGGTTTTAACCCCGCGTATCAAAAAATTGACCGTTTTGCAGGAATTCCTGCCAGTCGGTAGACGGTGTTCCCGAGCCGTACCGAACGACTTCGCCCAGTACAATCACCGCTGGATTGGTCAATTTCTGCTCCAAAGCTAACCGGGGCAATTCCTGAGCGGTACCAATGGCGGTTCGTTGTTCGGCTGTTGTACCACTTTGCAGAATGGCTGCGGGTACATCCGCCCGGCCCATCTGAACGCAAAGGTCCGCAATTTCCTGAAGTTTGTTCATGCCCATCAGGACGATAATCGTAGCCGTTGAGCACAGGGCCAGACAGAGGTCGCGGGAAAGCGATCCATCCGTCTTCGTACCCGTAATGACCCAGAAGCTTTCACTCACGCCACGAGCCGTCATGGGAATACCCGCGTTGCCGGGCACGGCCAGAGCCGAAGACAATCCGGGTACGTAATCCGTTTCGATACCAAACGGGCGGGCATAGGCCAGCTCTTCCTGACCCCGACCAAACACGTACGGATCGCCCCCTTTCAGGCGGACTACATGTCCCGCCGCAAACGCTTTTTCTACAATCAGTTCATTGATCCAGTCCTGCGAATGGCTCTCGCCGGGGCGTTTGCCGACGTAAATTTTCTCCGTTTCAGCCGGGCAGTGTTCCAGTAAGACGGGATCAATCAGGGCGTCATACAAAACCACGTTGGCATTCCGTAGAGCCTTGACTGCTTTCAGCGTAATTAAATCGGGGGCACCCGGTCCTGCTCCGACAACGGTCAGTTTAGGGTTCGTTTTTCTGCTCATGCGTAGTAATCGCGTCTCAGGCTTTAGCCGCAACCGCTTCTTCGCGGAACGCCTTCGCCCGTTGAAGAAAATCCAGGGCCTCTCCCAGAAAACGCTCGGCGAACTCCGGCGAGGGTTCCAGTTGATTAATCTGTAGTACTCGTTCCGTAAAGGTTTGACCAGCGAACGAGAATTCACCGCTTTCCACAAATTGCTTGTCAAATTCTTTAATGACCGCATGTTGCGTACTCACGCTGACGCTCTTGTCCAGTAACAGAGCTTTCGCTCCCGAGACAAAAACGCTGTAGCTATAGTAGATCGAATCGGCGTAGCGACCTTCTTTCAAGGCTTGCTCGGCCCAGTCGAATTTCTCTTCGGTTTCGAAAAGCAGCGTAGCCACCAGATCGATAATCACGCTGGCACATTCACCTACGCCAATTTCCGTAGCAAAAGATTCGGTTTGACCCCAGTCTACAAAATCGCTGTCTACCACCGTGGAGAGATCCGTCAGCGGTTTCAGAATGCCGTAGAAGTATTTTTCACCCTGACGATCGTAGTAATCATTGAAATACTCGCCGTCAGTAGCATTTTGTTCGTAATCATTCAGAATCCAACGCAGGGCTTGCGGACCACGTTTCGACGGAATCTTAATGACTTTATCAGCTACCCGACCCGAGCCATCGCCCAGCGTTCCACCACCCAGCAGAACCTGTAAAGCGGGCAATACGCGTTTATCCGGAGCTTTCATCGAGCTGCCGTGCAAACCAATCTGGGCCATGCTGTGCTGGCCGCAGGCGTTCATACAACCCGAGATTTTAATTAAAATATCGTTGTTGAAAATCAGGTCGGGAAACTCCTGACCGATGACTTTTTCCAGTTCCAGTGAAATGGACGTCGAATCGGAGATCGCCAGGTTACAGGTATCCGTACCGGGGCAGGCCGTAATGTTGGCCGTACTGTTCGCACCGGGCTGAGCCAACTCGTGAGCCGCCAGAATCTCGTAAACGCGGGGTAAATCTTCGGCTTTTACAAAGCGGAACAACAGTCCCTGGTTGATTGATACCCGAACATCGTTGGCAACGTAAGGCTCGATCTGTCCGATCAGGTTACGGCTGGTTTCGGAATGAATATTGCCCAGCGGTACGCGTACGAATACGCCGTAGTAGCCACTCTGTTTTTGCGGGAATACGTTGGATTTCAGCCATTGGTTGTAGACCTCGTCCGTTCCATACGCCAGTGATGTGGTAGGCGTTTCCAGGACTGCTTCTGCCGGAGCTTCAATCGTATAAGTTTTGGATTTGAGGGCGGTCCATTCTTCCGTAACCAGTCGCTTGAATTCATCGAAACCGATTTTAGCAATCAGGAATTTCAAACGAGCCTTATGACGGCTGTTACGTTCGCCGTGACGGTCGAAAATGCGTAAAACCGCTTCCACCGTCGGAATAAGCTGATCGACGGGTAAAAATTCGTGATACAGGTGAGCCAATGCCGGCTGGGCACCCAGGCCGCCGCCCACGAGTACTTTAAAACCCCGTTGCCCATCCTTGATTTTAGGAACAAAGCCTAAATCGTGCATGTAGGACAGGGCCGTATCGGCATCGGAGCTGGAGAAGGAAATCTTGAATTTCCGGCCCATCTCCTGACAAATCGGATTTCGCAGGAAATAACGGAAGGTGGCATCCGCGTAAGGCGTGACGTCGAAGGGTTCCTGCGGATCAATCCCCGCCGTTGGCGAGGCCGTTACGTTCCGTACGGTATTTCCGCAGGCTTCGCGAAGTGTAATGTCATCTTGTTCGAGTTTGGCCCAGAGTTCGGGCGTACGATCCAGGCTAACGAAGTGAATCTGAATATCCTGACGCGTCGTTAGGTGAAGGTTCCCCGTGGAATATTCGTCCGAAATATCCGCAATGCGTTTCCATTGGTTAAACGTCATCTTGCCGTAGGGCAATTTGATGCGAACCATCTGAACGCCCTGCTGCCGCTGACCGTATACTCCCCGGGCCAGACGCAGGCTTCTAAACTTTTCCTCGTGAATTTTTCCCTCCCGGAAAAGGCGGATTTTTCGCTCTAAATCGACGATATCTTTTTCTACGAGGGGATTCTCCAGTTCGGTACGGAAACTTTGCATGGCTCTGAGAAGTCTTTTATTCTATCGAATAACTAGAATTAGCTTACAAACGTAGGACTCTTACGCGTAACGGCCAAACCCGCGTACGAAAATTTTAGTGCCTTTTACACCCGATTTATTCTGAAAAACAATTGCTTATCCGCCGCCCGTTCAGCGGTGGTTGGGGCGTAAGTAGTCCTTAAAGATAAACTAGCCATAAACGCTTGGCATATCTACTTAATACCCCCGTTCATCGATGAATTTATGAAAAGAGTCCTACCGCCCCCGTTCACCACTAAACTTCCACCACTCCAGGCAATCTATGAGACAATTCTTTACGAGCCTTCTAGCCAGCACCGCCGCGTGCGATAGACAATGAAAACGAACCATTACCTCTCTTTACTGATCGCTACGCTATCATTTTCCCAGGCCTGGGCCCAAGAAGGTGCCATCAGCGGCCGCGTGACGCAACCCACCCAAAAGCCAGTTTCTGAAGCTAAAGTAGTTTTACTCCAGCCCGCCGATAGTACGAAACGACTCACCAGCCAAACCGATACCGCAGGTCGATTTCTGTTTCGTGGACTGGAACAGGGACCCGCGTACCGTATACGCGTAGCGAAAGCGAATTTTCAGGCTCGTGAAGTAGAAATAGCTCCGTTACGGGCTCAGGTAGATGTCGGTGCCGTAACCTTGTCGCCGGTTACTACGACAGCGGTTGCGGACACGATTCGCCCGGCTACGACTCAACCCAATCCGACGCTTCCTTCCAACACGCCCATACTGCCCGCTGATATGAGTCGTCAAGCAGGGACAGCAACGCCCGCTGTTCGGGATACCTTACCTCCCACGGCACGTCCTGCCACGCAACCCGTGCCTACGACTCCATCCACGCAGGCAACGACAGAACCCGGCGTGAATGGAACTGAACTACGGGGACGAGTTACGGATAAAAATGACGGCTCTGTACTTTTCGGCGTGACAGTTCTATTGATCAATGCCAGTGATAGTACCAAACGCAGTGGAACTACTACGGATGCCGAAGGACGTTTTGCCTTCCCGAATCTGAGTCGGGGTAGTTATCGCTTACGTCTTTCAAATATTGGATACAATACCGAACAGATTCAGGTACGGCCCTTCAACAACGTACTTGATTTGGGTACCTTACCGTTGTCTTCCAATTCCAGAAACCTGAAAGAAGTGACGGTGAAAGGCATGCAGGAACGCGTAGAGCAGAAAGCCGATACACTGATTTACAACGCCGATGCGTATAAGGTAACGAAAGATGCCAATGTAGAAGATCTGGTTACGAAAATGCCGGGGATCACGATGGAAAATGGAACCATTAAAGCCCAGGGACAGGATGTGAAACGCGTATTGGTAGACGGTCGGGAATTTTTTGGGGATGATGCCTCGCTCGCTTTGAAAAACCTGCCTTCGGAAGTGGTGGATAAAATTCAGGTATTTGACCGGCTGAGCGATCAGTCCCAGTTTACAGGTTTTGACGACGGTAATGCCGAACGTACCATCAACATTACGACGCGAAGTGGGAAGAATAATGGTCAGTTCGGAAAAGTATACGCCGGTTATGGTACCGACAATCGGTATTCGGCCGGGGGAAATATCAACTTCTTTAACGGAGCCCGCCGGATTTCACTCATTGGCCTGAGTAACAATATAAACCAGCAAAACTTCGCCATGCAGGATTTGCTCGGAGCCCTGGGCTCAGGTGGCGGTGGCAACCGGGGTGGTGGTAACTTTGGTGGCAACCGGGGCGGCGGCGGCGGCGGCAACCGTGGTGGCGGCGGCGGTGGCGGATTTGGCGGAAACTCCGCCGGAAACTTTCTGGTAGGTCAGCAGGGTGGTATTACCTCTACGAACGCCATCGGCTTAAACTATACCGATAACTGGAGCAGTAAGGTGAAAGTGACGGGCAGTTACTTCTTCAACAACGCTCGTAACCGGTCCGAAACGACCTTGAGCCGTACTTCGTTTGCGACGGGCGGCAACGGTCAGATTTATGATCAGAACAGCCAGTCTAGCAACAATAACAACAACCACCGGGCCAATCTGCGACTGGAGTATCAGATCAGCAAACGAAGTTCGTTGATCTGGACGCCGCGGATTAGCGTTCAAAACAATAACAGCAGCAGTACGGTCGAAGGGGCGACCCGCGAGAGCGAAACCGGAGCCCAGATCAGCCAGACCAGTACCCGCAATACGGCCCAGAGTAACGGTTACAACTTTGGCCAGAACCTGTTGTTCCGCCATCAATTTGCCAAGCCCGGACGAACCATTTCCGTGGGGCTGGGAACGACGTTGAATGCCAATAACCGGAATGGCTTACTAAACTCCGAGAACCGCTATGCCCGCAGAAATGGGGTGGATTCGCTGGCCTTGATCCGACAACAATCGGAAACGGAAACCAACAGTAATACCTGGAATGCGAACGTGAACTATACCGAGCCGCTGTCGAAGATGAGTCAGTTGCAACTGAGCTACAACGGTTCGATCACTAACAGCAAAAGCAACAAGGAAACGTACGATTACAACGAAGCTACGCAGGGATACACATCGCTGAATTCGATTCTGAGCAACCGTTTCGACAATCAGTACTCGACCAACCGGGCTGGACTTTCATACCGCTTACGTAGTCAGAAAGGTTTTCTTTCGGCGGGTGTCGATTATCAGTTAGCGGATTTATCGGGGAATCAATTATTTCCCCGGACGTTCTCGGTGGATAAAACTTTCCAGAACTGGATGCCGAATATGGACGTGAACTACAAATTCACGCAAACGAAAAATCTGCGGTTCAACTACCGAACCTCCACGAATGCTCCTTCCATCACGCAGTTGCAGAACGTGTTTGATAATACTAACCCGCTCTTCATTTCCAGCGGTAACCCGAACCTGAAGCAGGAGTACTCGCATACGCTTTCCTTACGCTACAATAGTACGAATGTGGCCAAGTCGGTGAATTTCTTCGGGGGGATATTCGCCACCTTTACGGCTAATAACATCACCAACGCTACCGTGATCGCCAACCGGGACACGACGCTGACCGAAGGCGTATTACTGACGCGTGGGTCGCAGTACAGTCGTCCGGTGAACTTGCAGGGCTACCGGAATTTGCGGGCGTTTATGAACCTGGGCTTGCCCATTCAGTCAATCAAGAGTAACCTCAATCTGAACGGGGGCGTGAATTACTCCCGTACGCCCGGTTTAATCAACGAAGTAGAAAGCTTCTCGAATAATTTCGCCATCAACGGTGGAGCTGTCCTGAGCAGTAACATCAGCGAAAATCTGGATTTCTCCGTTTCGTATTCAGGGGCGTATAACATCATTCGGTATACGATTCAGCCGCAACAGAACAGTAACTATTTCTCGCATACGGCCCGTTTTCGTTTGAACTGGATTTCAGCTAAGGGCTTCACCATCAACCCGGACGTAGCCAATACGCTGTATACGGGTCTGGGTGCCGGCTACGACCGGAGTTTTACGCTGTTCAATCTGGGCGTAGGGCAGAAGATCCTGAAAGATCAACGCGGTGAAATTCGTCTGACGATTTTCGACTTGCTCAATCAAAACAACAGCATCAGCCGGAATACGACGGAAACGTACGTGGAAGATACCCGCACGCTGGTGTTAAGCCGGTACTTTATGCTAACGTTCACGTATAACCTTCGAAACTTCAGAGGAGCCGTGGCGAAAAAGTAGGTGCTTGAACGAATAATGAATAGCGAAGGCTTTCCCTGCGAGGGGAAAGCCTTTCTTTTTGATAGAAATACATGTTTCGGCTTTAGTCAGTCCATTTAAACTAGAAGGTGATGGAGTATTGAAAAAAGCACACTTCACTGGAAACCTCTCTGAATCGTATCTGAATACAGGAAAATAGTAGTAATTATTCATTTAAATTTTTAAAGAAAATTAGGCCTTTTTAGTTATATTAATATGAATTTTTATAGAAGCTAAGTTACATTTTATTACCTCAATTGATATAAGGCCGGATTTCCCCCATACTTAGTTCTGCACCCCTAACTAGCGTACGTATGAAAATGATTTTATGTTTTATCGGTTTGTTGAGCAACGGTTTGTATGCTCAATCTCAGGTAGGCATTATAAACTATCGTCAATTGGAAAATCAGCCCTTAGATCCCGGCTATTCGGGAAATGGAACGCTAATAATTACTAAGACAAGCTCTTTCTATACCGAAAAAAGTTTATTAGCAGATAAAGAAGGCGAAGAGATTAAAGATCAAGTCAACATTTCCACTATATATGGCAAATCTTCCAATAATGAAATAGATCAGTTTTATCTGGATTTTTCAAAACGACAGGTACTGTCTAATGAGCGAATTCTATCTCAATTTTTTCCAGTAAAAGATACCCTGTTAAAACCCCAATGGAAGATAAGTACTGAAAAGCGAAAAATTGGTGGATATGATTGTCTGAAAGCCGTCGGGATGGTGAGAAATCGAACGTATACCGCCTGGTTCACGCCAGCCATACCCGTGAGTGCAGGTCCCTGGAAACTATGGGGATTGCCCGGACTTATTCTGGAAGCCACCTCCACTGATGGAGCCGTGAAGTTTCTCTTTCAATCCCTACAACTGACCCCCAATGGACCGACGCTTAACCCACCTAAATTCCGTAAAAAACCAGTTACTCTTGCTCAGTTTATCGCCTACCGAAAAGAACGCTTACGCCAAATGAAGAAGATGGATCTGGGGAGTAATTTTAAAGAAGTAGGAGGGCTTACGGAAATCAATACGTTTAGTGTCGAGAATTTTCCCAATTAAATCATCATGCGAATCCTGCTATTGGTGGGAGGCTTCCTGTTCCTGCTTAGTCACGCTTTCGGTCAAGTTAGCATTCGCGGAAACGTTTCTTCCACCGCTGGGCAGCCACTGGTGGGCTGTGTAGTTCTTGTATCGAAGGCAGATTCAAGCATTCTCGCGTACACGACTACCGATGAAAAGGGTTGGTATGTACTGGAAATGGACCCGGATACCACGCACGTACTCCTCACCATTAATAACCTGGGTTACGTCAGTCAAAGCCGTTGGGTTTCGGCTGAATCGCAGTCGCTGGATTTTGTGCTGGAAAAGGAGCCCGTTGATTTAAAACCAGTCCTTGTGAAAGGTGAGTTACTGCCCATTCGCGTTCGGGAAGATACTACGATTTTTACGGTACAGAAATTCGCGGATGGCTCGGAGCGAGTACTGGAAGAACTACTTAAAAAACTTCCGGGTATTCGGGTAGATGAAAATGGAGGGATCTCATTTAAAGGCAAACCCATTGAAAAAATACTGCTCGAAGGCGATGAATTTTTTTCGAAGAATTACCATCTGCTTTCGAAAAACCTCTCTGCCCAATTACTCGGTACAATAGAGGCGATTGAAAATGCTTCGGATACACCCTTGCTGAAAGGCATTGAACGTTCGGATAAAACCGTACTCAATGTTAAACTCCGGGAAGATCGCCGCAAAGTAATTTTTGGTACAGCCGATGTAGCTGCTGGTCTGACCCAACGCTACGAAGTCCGAGCCAATGTATTTTCGCTGATAGATCGCCTGAAACTGGGTGTGATTGGAACGGCCAACAATACCGGACGAAACCCCATACCAGAAGTTACCTACGATTTAGGAAAAGAAGAAAATGAATCGTCTCCCGTACAGGATAGTAATCCAGGCCAAGTCCTGATTCAAAAACCCGGCTTCACTGTGCCAGGGATAGCCGCTGAACGGTTTAATCAAAACCGGGTGGGGTTGGGAGCCGCTAATGTGACCCTGACGATCAGTCCCAAGGTTAAGATGAAAGCGTTTACGTATCGGCTTGGTGATAGAAATCCGCAACAAATCATCAACCGATATACGTATGTACTGGAACAGTCCCCGCTAATTATACAGGATACCCAGCAACTCGAAACACGTCCCCGCTTGCAGGTGAGTCAGATGGCTCTGGAATATATGCCTTCAACCACAACCCGCTGGAAGTGGGAGGGCAACTGGCAAACCGAGCGGATCAACTCGGCCTTTGACATTACCTCATCCAATCCAGCGTTTACGGAACAATTGCAGCAGAAAATGTTCTCCCGCCAGGAGGGCATGCAACAGCAACTTGGTTATATTCACCGGTTTCCGGGTAGGCGAGCCCTGACGGTAGATGCCTACTTTCAGCAGCAAAATCGGCCCCAGGAACTACGCATACGCTCCGATCGCTTCAAAGCTTTTTTTCCGGAAAATACGGGGGAAATTACCCAGTCTGTTGCCAATCAACGGCAAATCTGGGCCTTACAATCTCGCTGGATGGGAGCCTGGGGTGACAGACGCAAGTATGCCTTCAACGCCAATTTTTCGGATCTACGGGAATCGCTGTCTTCCAGGCTGTTGTCCCAGGCTCAAACTATTGAAAATGCCGACTACCAAAATGAACTCGCGTATCGTAAGAAACACGGCTCCCTAGAAGCCCAGACAACGTTGCCGTGGGGTAAACTGGAGTTCTTTCTGGGGGCGTCGGTTCACCTCGTGCAGCTACAGGCGTCTGGAGAAGAGACCACTTTCCGATACCTCAACCCCATGGCAGGGCTTACGTTTCGCATCAATCAGGACACGAAGCTGGGGGCTTTCTATGGTCGTAATCAGAGCCAGCCTAGCAGTACAAACCTAATGAATGGCTATGTACTGAGCAGCTATCGTTCGTTTCAACGGGGATATGCCGGGTGGAATCGTCTTAAGACCAGCTACTTTGTTCTGAATTTTTCAAATACAGACTGGCTGCATCAGTTTTCAATGCATACTAATTTTACCTACGCTTCCGAAAAATCGCCGTACATCCAGCGAGTAGGTGTGAATGATCAGTTTACATTTAATAGCCTGATACCAACCCCCTTTCCAAACGATTCCTATGAGCTGGCAACCGACCTGAGTAAATACCTTCCGGTACTCCAGTTGAATACTAACGCCCGACTCAGTGCCGGATGGAATTCGTACCAAAGTATGGTGAATACCAATATTCTAAATCGGGGGGCAGTTCGGTCACTGCAGGGTAAACTGGTGGTACGAACGGCCTTTGACGGAATGATCAATCTGGAAGCTGGGTACGAAGTTTTGTGGTCAGACGTCCGGGAAACGGGCGTTTCGCTAGGGTATAATCGTTTGTCAAAACCGATCGTTGCGTTGAAGATGAATCCTTCAAAAGTCTGGTTTTTTATTTTGACTTCAGAATGGACTCATCTGAAGACCGATGCGATGCAGAATCAATTCTATTTTCTGGATGGACTCATTCGATTTTACCCCCTAATCGGAAATTTTCGCTTGAACTGGTTGGTAAGAATTTACTGAATAGCCCTAATGCCACGTACAGTCAGCTAACCAATTATCTCATTAGTCAGTCCACCTATCAACTAATGCCTCGCTACGTCATGCTACGGGCTGATTTTCAATTTTAAATAGTCTTACTCTAGGCAAATTGGAGTCCCTACCCGAATTTCCGATTGATCAGATGGGAAATAAAGCTTGAAAACCTGTGGAAAGCCAAGTTGTTGATGACGCTCCGCTAAACACCAACAACGGCGGAGAAAAGCTTTATTCAGCACCGCCAGTCCCAAATAGTTGGTAGAAGAATGAGGAGACGTAATAGCTTGCGGGAAATCAAGAGCTTTGACCGATGTCCGAGATTCTGACTTTACTAGTAGAATGTATCTTAAGAATGATAGTCAGGGAATTGCTATGCAATGTGCCCGTAGGTACCCTGCGATGGCTTTTTTTTCGTGTAGGTCTGCGAAGCAATCGGGCGTGGATGGATTTTATAGCGGATGACTTTACGAATGCTATTTTGGCAATAATCCTCTTCGTAGCCTGGATGATTTATATCCTTACGTATCAAAATGGAAACGTTCCTTGAACATCTTTGCAGGAATAATGTCACCGTATCATGTGGAAAACCCTGCCCTCGTATCTGCTCCTGGCAAGTGTATCGCTGCTTTTTGTGTTTGGACTGTTAACGGGTTATGACTTGTACCAATCCTATCAGGACGAAGCGACCTACACTCGGCTGTATACAAATCTCGCCGATTATCGTAACCGAAGTGTATTGATTATTGGGTTGGTTGGAAGTGGATTACTGATTTTCAAATATTGGACTTACGCTCCCAAACGCGTCACGCTACTGGTGTACCTGGCTTTGCTGGTGGCTACGATGATCGTAGTTCTGATGGGTCCGGAACGCCAGCCGATCTAATCTGATTCCGGCTTTCTATACACTTTCCCGTACCGCCAATACGGTATGATCCTGTAAAAGCGTAGTGAGAAAAACCCAATCGTCGAGGTCGGTTTGAATTCCTGTAACGTCTTTTACCCGTTGGGCAGTCATGGCCAGCAGATCGAACGTATGGTGTTGCTGCGTTTTGCGAAGTACCCGGCGAATGGTGTTCAGATCACGGTCGGAAAGTAGTAAAGCCTGCGGAAAAATCACCTGGTACTCAGGATGGTCTTCCTGGGTGAGTTCTTCCAGTCGTACGGGTGGCCGCAATTTTACCACGGCTGTTTTGGCAGCCCGGTCACCTAGCCGTTGACCTTGGTAGATGGCCATGGTAATCAAACCCACCAGTCCCGAAAAAATCCAGATGTCGAGCATTCTAAGTAGCCATCGCAGAAAGTAATCACCCACGCCGGCGGGTGTACCGTTGAGGCGTACGACCCGAAGTCCCAGTACCCGTTTACCTACCGACTGGCCGTTCATAAAGATTTCCGACAGTAAACTGTAACTCATGACGGGTAGAGCAATCACCAGCATATAGATGGAGAATAGAACACTCGTATTCTCTACAATGGTGGTCAGATAACTGCTGAAGAGCAAAGAACCCAGAATCAACCACGCTCCCATAATCACGAGATCAATAAGAAAAGCCAGAATTCGGTCGCCAATGCTGGCGGGCAGAAATTCCAGCGTAACATTCTGGGTCGTTTGGATGGATAAATGCGTAGACATGGCTGAGTTAGGCAACGGCTGATTCTCGGGAATGGACAAACAGAAAATTCGTTTTTGGGAAACGGTCCGATGAATCCTTTGGGATTCGCAGCGAATTACGAAAAAGTTTTTGCTATTTTGGCCGATAGCCCGATAGTTTAGTCGCAGTTATCTGGTTTAAGCGGAGAAGCCCATGCGAGAAGCGGTATTTATTAAGAAAAATAAGGAAAAGTGGAAGTATTACGAAGACCATCGGACCAAGAATCCCGATGAATTATCGGAGCAGTTTATTGAACTGACCGACGATCTTTCGTACGCCCGTACGTTCTATCCCGATTCGCCCGTTACCCGCTACCTGAATACGCTGGCAACGCGGTTTCACCAGAAAATCTACGCCAACCGTAAGGAAAAAAGCAATCGTTTCGTCCAATTCTGGGCGTACGAGTTACCCTTTCTGTTTTACCAATCGCATCGAACGCTGCTGTATGCCTTTCTGTTCTTTTTCGCCGCTACGGTGCTGGGTGTTATTTCGACGCTGTACGACGAAAGTTTTGTCCGTTTGATTCTGGGCGATCGGTATGTGAATATGACGCTCGAAAACATCCAACGCGGTGATCCGATGGCGGTGTACAAATCCGAGCAAATGACCGTATCCTTTCTCACCATTACAATCAATAACGTACGCGTGGCTTTTGCGGCTTTCGTATACGGCATTGCCCTTTCCGTAGGAACGGTCTATGTACTGTTTCAAAACGGCGTCATGCTCGGAGCGTTTTTTACGTTTCTGTACCAGCAGGGCGTCATTCGGGCGGCTCTGCTGACGGTCTGGATTCACGGCACGCTCGAAATTTCAGCCATCATCATTGCCGGTTGTGCGGGGCTGACGATTGGGAATAGTATTCTGTTTCCTAAAACCTACTCCCGACTCGAATCTTTCCAGCGGGGAGCCCGTCAGGGGATGAAAATCGCGATCGGCCTGGTTCCCATTTTCATTACGGCGGGATTCCTGGAAGGCTTCGTAACCCGACAGCCGTTGTACCCGGCCGTTAGTATACTCATCATCGCGGCTTCGGCCTTTTTTATTGGCTGGTATTTCGTCTGGTATCCGATCCAGCTGAACCGGAGAGCCACCTTGCGACTTCCCCAATCCTAGCCTAAAAACGTACTTATGCGTACCATTCAACTTCGCGAAGAGCGAAATTTTAGCGAAATCATTAACGTTACCTTCCAGTTTACCTTTCAAAACCTGCGTACACTGGGGCCCATTCTGCTGTATTTCGCGGCTCCTTTTTCGCTGATTTCCGGAATCGCTACGGGCTTATACCAATCGCAGCTTTTCAGTTCGGGATTGGGCCTGGCGGGTGCTTCCCGCTTCAGCAATTTCTTCGGCCCTTCGTACCTGATGAGTATTTTGTTCAGTCTCCTGGCAAGTATTACCATTTCCCTGGTCGTGAGCAGTTATCTGGTACGGTACATGGACAGCGACGAGCCTATTGAGCCCGCCGAGGTCTGGCGAATCGTACTGCGAAATTTATTACCTACGTTACTTCTGTACGTGATATACGGGTTCTCTTTACTACTGGGCTTTGTCCTGTGTTTTCTACCGGTAGCATACCCGTATACCACGTTTAGTTTAGGTACGATCAGTCTAGTTCGCGAAGAGCGGCGACCTTCGCAGGCTCTACAACGTTCGCATGAACTGGTAACGATGAGCTGGGGTGACGCCCTGACTACCTTCGGTATCCGGATACTGGTCACGTTGGCAGCCAGCTTTTTAGGAGGAATTCTGTCCATTCCCATGTATCTGGTCATGTTTCTGCAAACCTTGAAAGTAGTAGGAGATGACCTGCAGTGGGTAACGATGCTTAGTTCGGTAATAGCCGTAACAGGTACGACCATTCTTTCGGCCCTGGTCGATGTAGCTCTCGGATTTCAGTATTTTTCGCTCGTGGAAAAGAAAGAAGGTATTGGCCTTATGCAGGAAATTGAAGCCATTGGTCAGCAAAATCGCCGTGACGATGCGTATTAAAGGACTTTACTACTGGCTGATTGCTTGTCTGCTCTGGTTTCCGCTTTCGGGAGCATACGCTCAGAAGGAGGCTACGGGTGTAGGTAAAAAGGTTCTTCCTGCCGAACCTGCCAGACCAACATTACGGCAACCGCTGCCCGAAGGCTGGAATGAGACTAAAGAGGCCCGCGAATACCAGTATGGTCACGATGTGGAACCACCCTCGGGTTTGATCGATGAGCTTTGGCAACGGTTTCTAGCCTGGCTTTTCGATTTTCTCTACAGTACCGATACCCGAAAAAGCCGCGAATGGGTACAAATTCTGTTCATTACGGCCGTGGTTGTATTTGTGCTGTATAAGTTCATGGGGATGGACAAAATGGGCCTGTTCCAGCGGAAATCGAAACGATCTACGCTTCCTTATTCCCTGATGCAGGAAGACATTCACGCGATTGATTTTCGGGAAGCGATTGACCAGGCGGTTCATCAGCACAATTACCGACTGGCCGTACGACTCCTGTACCTGCAAACCCTCAAGACGATGGCCGATCGACAGTTGATTTCCTGGCAAATCAATAAAACCAACCGTACGTACGTCTATGAGGTGAATCAGCCCGGCTTACGGCCTACATTCGAACATTTGACTTCGTTGTTTGAATACGTCTGGTACGGCGACTTTCCGGTAACGGAAGAACGGTACCGGGAAATTCAACAGGAGTTTAATGAGTTTAGGGTTTAGTGTTTTCAGTTAGGTAGTTGTACTAACTCCATAGGAACCACATATTGGTAATTTGAGGGGCAAATCTAGGTTCCCTCCGATTTATAACGTTTTTCCGTTCGTGAAGCATTCGAAATTTCTGTTCTTTCTGCTCAGTATCATCGTCCTGTTTGTGGCCGTGGAGTACTTCCGTCCGCGACCCATCGACTGGACGCGGACGTATCGGAATGACCAGAAAATGCCTTTCGCTACCCAAGCCCTTTATGACCTGCTGCCGGGACTGTTTCCGAAACAACCCGTTCGCTCGGTACGCCTGCCTTTTTATAACCTCTGGAAAGAACAGCAACTCGCTCCCCGGAGTACCTACTTATACATCAGCGAAAACTGTACGCTCGAAGACGCCGACGTAAAGGCTTTGTTTGCGTACCTGAAACGCGGAAATGTCGTTTTTCTCTCGGCCAACGGTTTTCCACAGCTTCTGCTGGATTCACTGCATTTGAAAATAGGTACCAATCATCTGGTTGATTTCAACCGGGCGTATCAGGAACAGGCTCAACCGGACGAAGATCAGCAGGCTTTTTACAACCGCTTTCGGCTCGATACCATGGCTCTGAACCTGACGAATCCGGCCTTCAAACAACCCGGTAAGGGCTTTGTCCTGGAAAGAGAAACCGCTGAAAACCATTTCCTTACTACTGAGTCTACACAGAAAGCTACGGTTTTGGGCGTAAACCAGCACGGGCAGTATAATTTCCTGAAATTCAACCTCGGAGCGGGTACGTTGTACCTGCATTCGGCTCCGGAAGTCTTTACCAATTATTACCTCCTGCAACAGGGTGACGCCAATTATGCCTTTCGGGCCCTTTCGTACTTACCCAATTTACCCATTCTGTGGGATGAATATACGGAACAGGGTCGCGAGGGAGAAAAAAGCCTGTTTCGCTTTCTCTTTACCAGTCCAAGCCTAATTTGGGCGTATTACCTGACTCTGGCGGCTTTATTTTTGTTTGTACTCTTTGAAAGTAAACGACGACAACGCGTCATTCCGGTACTGGATCCGCTACGGAATAGCTCCCTGGAATTCGTCGAAACGGTAGGCCAGTTATACTACCATCAGGCCGATCATAGCGTGATTGCCGAAAAGAAAATTCAGCATTGGCTGACGTACGTACGCCAGCGGTTTGGTCTGAAAACGACGGAGCTGGACGAAGAATTTAAAGAATTACTTACGGCAAAAAGCGGACTCGAACGTTCCGAAATTGATCGATTATTGGGTCGAATCGGGCAGGTACGATACTTTTCAGGAAATTTGCCCGAAAACCAGCTGGTTGATCTGAGTAACCAGATTGAACAATTTTACCAGCGTACCCAGTAACCCATGACCCAGATTCAGGAAACCATTCGGCGTATTCAGGAGATTGCCCGCTATCTGCAACGGCTGGAATCGGATGATGACGCTCTGTTTGCTGAACTGAATGCCATCGACAAAGCCGTGATTGCTCAGTTGCTGGAAGAGTACAAAGTCGTTGAAAAACAGTTCAAGCCCATTAAACTGCTCCGGTACGAAGTGCTGAATCAGTTGCAGGAAGAACGCCCGCCCCTGCGTGCAGAAGACGTGGATTTTTACCGCGAACGCATCGAACGGAGAGATACCGAATACTTTCAGAAGTACGGATTAAAAGTGGTCGAAGGCCTGGCAAACTCCGAGCCGCGAGATTCGTTCAGTGTATATCGCCGTCAGGGCAAAAGTCTGTACTTCCGGTTGTTGTACCCGATTTTTTACCGAAAACTGCAATCCAATCTTATCAAGCCAGCCCTGCAGGAAATTACTACTGCTATTGCCGAAACGCTGGGATTGAGTGAGTACCGCACGCATACTGTTGATTTCCGGGGGAGCACCAATTTTGGTTCGCTCGTATGCTGGCTGGCTCTGTACCCGGCCCGCTTTCGCTCGCATCAGGAATGCCATCACCTGTTTCTGACCATTACGGCTGATGGATTAAAGGCTGGTTTGTGGTCGGGGCTTACTAATAAGGCTTCCTTTGAAGGCTCCGTCCAGAACGTTCAATCCTACGAAACAGCGGTAGAGTTCTTGAAACGATTGCGTAGCGATTACTACGTATTCAATCAGGAAGGAAAAACGCCTAGGAAATCCACAAAAAAAGCGGTTGTATCGACACCGGCTCCGGTTGTTGCCGAACCCATACCAGCGTATCAGCCCCGGCCTTATACCGCAGCGGATGCTTTGCAGGAGTTGTTTCTCACGGACGAACGCTTTCAGGAAATTCAGGATGCGTTGGTGTACAAGCAAAATTTGATTTTGCAGGGTCCGCCCGGCGTGGGGAAAACCTTCGTAGCCAAACGGCTTGCCTATACATTATTGGGTGCTCGGGACGAAAGCCGTATCGAAACGATTCAGTTTCACCAGTCGTACGCCTACGAAGATTTTATGCAGGGACTACGGCCCGATGGAGCGGGTAATTTTTATTTGCGAAACGGTGTATTTTACGAATTCTGTAAGCGAGCTGGGCAGTCTGATCAACCTTTTGTATTCATTGTCGACGAAATCAACCGGGGCAACTTAAGCCGAATTTTTGGGGAATTGTTTCAATTGATGGAAAGCGATAAACGAGGCCCCGCTCACGCCATTACGCTGACGTATTCGGAAGAACGCTTTTTCGTACCCGCCAATGTCTATCTGATTGGGACCATGAATACCGCCGACCGCTCATTGGCTCTGGTGGATTACGCCCTGCGGAGACGTTTTGCCTTCATCGAGCTAGCTCCCACATTCAGTACCAAGTTTCAAGCATTACTGGAAAACGAGGCCGTATCAGCGGAGTTTATCCACATTTTGGTGAATAAATTGGAGTTTATCAACAAAGTTATCCACAATGACCGCAATCTGGGCAGTGGATATCTCATTGGTCATAGTTACTTCACCCATCCGCAAATGCCCGAAAAAGAATGGTTCCTACGTATCATTCGACTGGAAATTGCTCCGCTGTTGCGAGAGTACTGGTTTGATGAACCGGACCAGGCGGAAGAACAAATTCAGCGGCTACTGGCGTAATTTCACAAAATTCTATTTGGCAGGCCGGGGGGAAACCCCGAATTTTGTCCTCGTTTTATTAAAAACGATTTACTGTTACGCAGGCGGTGGTTTTCAGGCAAGAGGCTGCTGGAAAGACGGAACGGTAAATTGAAAACTTATTCGGATGAAACTATATTCCACCAAGCACCAGAGTCCTGACGTTAGCTTAGAAGAGGCTGTTTTTCGTGGGTTGCCCCCCGATAATGGGTTGTACATGCCCGAATATATTCCGACCCTTCCGCTTTCATTTTTTGAAACGATTCAGGATTTATCGCTACCCGAGATTGCTTTGGAAGTTTCTAAAGCTTTGATTGGCGATGACATTCCCGAAGCCGACCTTAAACGCATCGTCGATCAGGCCATTACGTTCGATGCCCCGGTGGTAGCGGTAGAACCTGATACCTACGTGCTCGAATTATTCCACGGGCCTTCCATGGCCTTCAAGGATTTTGGGGCTCGTTTCATGGCAGCGTTGATGTCCTACTTCCTGGAAAAATCAGCGAAGGAAATTCATATTCTCGTAGCCACATCCGGTGATACGGGTGGTGCGGTTGCTCAGGGCTTTTACCAAACTCCGGGCGTTAAGGTTACGATCTTGTACCCCCGTGGCAAGGTTTCTGACATTCAGGAGAAACAATTGACCACCCTTGGAGCCAACGTTACGGCGTTGGAAGTCGAAGGTACGTTTGACGATTGCCAGCGATTGGTGAAAGAAGCATTTTTGGATGCTGATTTACGGGCGAAATTTAACTTAGCTTCGGCTAACTCGATCAATATCAGTCGTTTGATTCCGCAGGCGTTTTACTATTTCAATGCCTACGCTCGTCTCAAGCATCTGGGTAAGCCTCTGGTGTTTAGCGTGCCGAGTGGAAACTTTGGCAACCTGTCGGCGGGAATCATTGCGTATCGCATGGGTCTGCCCGTACGTAAATTCATTGCGGCGACCAACAGTAATCACGTCGTACCGGAATACTTGTCAACGGGCATATTCGAGCCGAAACCCTCCCAGGAAACCATTTCAAACGCGATGGATGTGGGCAACCCCAGTAACTTCCCGCGTTTACTGCTCCTGAGCGGCGGTGAATGGGAAACCGCTAAGGATTTGATAACGGGCATCTGGTACGACGACGCACAAACGCAGGATGCCATTCGCCACGCCTATGATTCGACGGCTTATCTGCTCTGTCCGCATACGGCCATTGCGTATCAAGGACTAAAAGATACGGTAGCCGAGCTGGAGGAGGATGTAACGGGTGTATTCTTATCTACGGCTCATTATGCAAAGTTTCTCCCTACGATGGAGGCGACGCTCGGTACTACACTACCCGTTCCTGAACGATTGGCCGAATTGCTCGACAAGCATAAAGTAGCCATCCCTATGAGCAGCAACTTTGCTGATTTCAAAGCCTATCTATTGGGCTAACGATCAATTACTTTTTCATAAAAAAGGGCCAGACGCATTCCGTTTGGCCCTTTTTTGTTTCATGGTTTTCGAAACAACGTGTATAGGAATCAACGAAGCTGAATGGCATACGGGGTAATATTGGGAGTTTATTTCCCCAAATTTTGGGTGAAAAGCCGTTTGGTATCGGTTTTTATCGTTTAAAGACATCTGAAATGCCTTCAACACATTAAGAATACATACCGACCATCAACCAACCTTGAAAAACAAAGTACTTCAACCTGAATAATTGAATTTATAACCAACCTGCGTTACCATCAATTTATACGAGTATCAACCTATCACTTAAAATTATTCCAACCTGCGTTATTGCCATGAAGAAAAGTTTGATTGCCCTCAGTACCGCTTTGGCTTTAGGAATGTTTACCCTGACTTCCTGCGAAGAAAAGCCCAAGAGTGCCGAAGAAACGTTAGCTGATGCTAAACAGGAAGCACGCGAAGAAAAAGCGGATATTAATGAAGATTTACAGGAAGCGAAAAACGATGCGTCTGAAAAGCGTGCGGAAGTAAACGCGGAGTTGAAGGAAGAAGAACGCGAGTTTCTTGCCAAAATGCAAACCCAACGCGATAACATCGATGCTGAATTGAAGCAAATCGACGCGAAGCTGGACAACGCCAAAGGCGAAGAGAAAGCCCGCTGGGAGGCTCGGAAAGATCGGCTCGAAAAGCGAAAAGATAGAATCGACGAAAACATGACCGAACTTAAAGGTGGTCTGAAACGCGATTGGAAAAGCTTTAAGTCGGACGTTGAAAAAACGTTTGACGACATTAAGAAAGATTTGAAAAACTAATTATCAGGCCCTAATTGGGTTCTATAATCACAAAATATATTCAACCATGGCTAGTAAAAGTCTTTTAGGATTCGCCGCTGCCGGAGCTGTAGGCGTATTAATCGGAATCATCGTTGCTCCTGAAAGTGGCAACAAAAATGTTAAGAAAATCAAACGCTTCGTTAATGATTGGGCTAGCAAAATGCTCGACGAAATCGAAGCTGGTAAAAGCTCTCTGGGTGAATTCGCGGATGAAGCCGAAGAAAAAGCTTACGAACTGAAAGGTAAAGCTCAGTCGAAAGTAGAAGACTTTAAAGACAGTGCTTACGAGTTGAAAGGTGAAGCAGCGGCTAAAGCGGAAAATTTCGCTGACGATGTAAAACAAACCTACTCAGACGTTCAGAGCGAAGCCAAGAGATCATTCTCTTAAGACTTATTTATCCAACCCGAATAGGGGTGCATAAACACCTCATAAAAAACCCGGTAAGATTGGACTAGCCCCCAAAAGTTGGACGGATTTAGAATTTGTTTGGAAAGTAATGAGCTCGATATTCGATCGGGCTCATTGCTTTTAAATTAAGCTTAATTCGGTCGGTATTATAATAGGTAATATAGTTTGCAATATCTTTCTTAAGCTCTTGGATAGATTCATAGGTATTGAGATAAAAAAGTTCGGACTTTAAGGTGCCAAAAAAGTTTTCCATGAC
>NZ_NJAG01000009.1 GCF_002872335.1 Siphonobacter sp. BAB-5405
ATTGATCGTAGTAGCTACGCAGGATCATATGGTTAATCCGGCGGCGGCAAGCGAATTTTCAGGGTACCTAAAAGCTCCATTGGTTGAACTAACGAGCAACTGCGGTCACCTGGCAACTTCCTGCGAATCAGAGAAAGTGACGAGTTTTGTACGGGCGTTTTATGGGTTGTGAGGAATTGGTTTCCGTTTTCCGTTTTCCGTTTTCCGTTTTCCGTTTTCCGTTTTCCGTTTTCCGTTTTCCGTTTTCCGTTTTCCGTTTTCCGTTTTCCGTTTTCCGTTTTCCGTTTTCGTAGGATAAATCCAGCAAAGGTAGCGGGGCGTGTTGTCCGTAGTATGTACTACGGACGCAAAAGTTGGTAGGCTGTGCCTACCGGGCGGGACGCACCCATACCCCGCATTGCATACGGGGCTATTGATAGGGAACCCCTTCGGGGTTAGTGAGTCGGGATCCAGGCCTGAATGAATTAGGAAAGGTATGGCAATTTAACCCCGGAGGGTTTTCATTTGACTAGCCATGGGTGCAACCCATGACTAGCTTCGCATTAGATTCCCCGCATTGCATACGGGGCTATTCAGGTTGAACCCCTTCAGGGTTTGTAATGAAGAAGCGGCCCTTTCGGATTTATAATCCATACCGCACAAAGGTACAATAGACGCGTCATTCGTAACATTCGCCACGGACGCAATAAATGGGCAAACTCACGTGTAAGAACTGACAGAAATAGACCGTACTTACAACGTCGCTACTTTTCCCGCAAACAAAATGACGTTGGAATTCTTTTCGCTGATGAAGAAAGCAAATGGACGATTGCAGACAAATGGAGCAGACGTAGAAGCAGAATTAGTTGGGAATAAGCCAATAGCAGTTACCGCCGCCGCTTCAGAGCCTTTTTCATCGGTGTTGATGTACGCCTTTTGCTTGACAAAGCCTACGAATAAATCATTCTGAGGGCGAATCCTGGTCAGGTTTGCTTCCTGTCTGCTAAAAACTTTCGACATACCCATTTGTGGGAGAATTGTATTCAGCTGATCTTCCGAGTCAAATTCGATTTCAAACCTGGGCAAAGCTACTTGGACACTTAGGGTTTGTAGTCTTTTTTGCAATTCATTCCAATGCGTCGTCGTATAGTTTTGAACCAGTGAATCAATCGATTGTCCTAAGTCAGGTAGCAGAATCGTCATGCGGTAATCACCTTTGCCGTAAGGTAGCTCGCAGGCGGCGTACCCTGGCATGGTTGCGTACTCAAAGTTATTCTCCTGACGCATCATTTTCACCAGCTTGGTGGTACCGTTAGCCTGACTAAACGACTCATCCCGCGTATGGGAGGTTTTGAACTGACTTTTCCAGTCCCCTTTGAAATACACGGCATTCATCAAAAGCATGAAGAGGTCAGAATCTACCGTATCCAGAATTTTATCAATTTTATTATTGGTTTTTTGCCGTGCCCAGTCATTGACGGGTCCAACTGTGGTAAGTGGTTTTACCTCCGCCTGAAAGTATTGTTTGAGGGTTTCGGTGTAGGAAGCCTCGACGCTCTTATCCTGTCGGTACCAGACTGAATTGGCGAGATTAACGGTAACCCGGTTGTCTACTTTGGGTAAGCCCTCCATCAGGATTTTGTACAGGCTGTTATACCCTTCATCCGTCAGGCGTAATACCTTTTTAACTTCCTCATACGATTCCTTTTCCGCACCGTTCAACAGCATACCCAGGGCAATGTGCAGACTCAGCGGAGAAACAAATACATTTTCAGAAGAATTAACCTGATTGATGCGGCGGAAGAAATCAAAGGCAAAATTCGTAGAATGCTCGACATAAGCCCGATTACCTAAGGCAAGCGGAATGCCTCCATCCTTGACCTCATCCCCGGATTTACAGCTCACGAAACCAAGAAGCAGAAAGAAAATCAATACAGAATTATAGCGTGTCATAGCGAGAAAGGTTTAGTACGGCTATGACACAAGCTCTATACGTTAAGTTGGAATAGATTCAGGAAATCAAGGCATTAAAACAAAACTTCCCGAAAGCGTTGTACTTTCGGGAAGCCAAATTTGAATCAATCTATAGCTACTATTGGATCGAAATATACCGTTCCGTTACATTCCAGCCTTCCAGTGAAACCAGCGGTTTGTTTTCCGAACCTGGCGTGTACTCCAGCGTTACCGTTTTCTGTTCACCGGGTAGTACCGAAATGTAATTGTCGCTGTAGAAGGTTGGCAAAATGCGTTGCTTCGTCTGCGACTGTACCAGCGAGAGTCGATTGAAGAAAGCCACCGGATTGCGGGCATCGTTACGCAAAGTTACTTCAATTTTGCCTTTGTCTACCTGTTTAGCCGTAGCCTGTACATCTGCGGTATTGAGTTGCTGCAAGCCCGAGTAGGTGCCTTTTTCATTCGGCAGCCAGTACAGGTTATCGCTGACGGTTTCCTTGTTCAGGTTCAACAGACGCAACGACAGGAATACGCCGTCTTCCTTCGCCGCTTTCGCCAGAGCTTTGGCCACGGACAGGTAGGGGCGGGCCGTACTGGGGCCGATTTCCGAGAATACCTGTGTGATGAGCGTTTCCTTGCCTTTCATATCGTACAGCTTCACCACCAGCATCAAATCGCGGTGGGTCTGGAAGGTGTTATTCGCCAGCATGACCATACTATCCGCCGGGTTGTACATGACGTGCAGCGGCTCGCTTCCGTTGTGCACACCGTACAGGCAGGCGTTGGGATCGAGGTAGTAATCGTACATCTGTCCGCGAAGAGACGTCCAGGGGTTTTGCGTTTTCCAGATGATCGTACCGGTATACCATTCCCACATGTGCGAGGAAAATCCTTCCATCAAAGCCCGGTACTGGTCGTAGTTGACAAGCTGAGCTTTCCGGCCAAAATCGCGAGTGTCCTTCGCCTTACCGTAGGGATCGATGTACTGATCGTAGCCAATGTATTTGTGATACTGCCAGACGGAATCCACTTGGGATTTGCCCTTGCTGTACTGCGGAGCTACGAGGTTTTCTTTGGGGATGAAACGTTCGAGCGACTGGATATCACCCACGCCCACGGAACCTACTTCGGAGTTGAACGGCCAGGTTTTATACGACCAGAATTGAGTAATGGGTTGAATACCGTAAGGACCATCGCCGTTGCCGCCGAGGGAATTGAATGACATATCATCGGAGTTCGAATAATCGATGAACCAACGCGTACCGTCCAGAGCGGGCAGGAGCGAATCGCGGAGCGGCAGCATGATGTCCGAAGGCAGCGTAATTTCGTTACCACCGCACCAGATCGCTAGCGAAGCGTGATTCCGGATCATTTTAATCTGATCGGCAGCGGATTCCAGGAACAGCGAATGATCGTCGGGATACTTCCGGCGGGTCCACTGATCGTCCAGTTTAGCCGGATCGACCCAGCGACCGTTGCAATCGCCCGAACCCCAGAAATCCTGCATGACGAGCAAACCGTAGCGATCGCAGGCTTCGTAAAATTCCGGACGTTCGGTGATGGCCCCGCCCCAGATGCGAATCAGGTTGAGATGCATATCGCGGTGAAAACGAATTTCAGCGTCGTACCGCTCGGGCGAAAAGCGTAATAGGGCGTCGGAAATAATCCAGTTACCGCCCTTGATGAAGATTTTCTGACCGTTGACGGATACCTGTTTACTTCGGGTGGTGGCATTCCATTCCGTCTGAATTTCCCGAACGCCTACCTGAATTTTCTCTTCGTCCGAAACCTTGGTACCCGCTAGAAACTGAATGGTCACCGGGTATAAATGCTGCTTTCCGTAGCCGTAAGGCCACCAGAGCTTGGGATTTTGAAGCGTGAAAGCGGGGAGATCAACTGTGAGGGAAGACTTTGCCGGAATACTTACTTTTTTCGAAACCTTGTTTCCCTCCAGCGTGTACTGCACCGTTCCTTCGATGCGGCTGGTGGTGGGGTTTTCCAGTTCGGTTGAAACCTTGATGGTCGCTGGTTTCTGCGGACCGTCGGGCATCCGAATATCGGGAACGAGCGTAACCACGTGCGGATTTTTCAGATGAACGGCTCCCGTTTTTTCAATCAGTACTTTATCCCAGATACCCGTGTTGCGGTCGCGAATGGGTTGAATCCAGTCCCAGCCCGCCACGTACTGGTGCGAAACGTTCTTGGCAATTGTCCCATCGCCCCCCTGACCGCCGTTGGGGTTACCCACCGGATCGGGAGGATAGACGATCACCGCCAGCCGGTTCGGACTGCCTTTTTTCAGGTACGGGGTAATGTTAAACGTCTTTCGCAGGAACATTCCGGTATGGGGCTTATCGGTCAGCTTTTTACCGTTCAGAAAAACGTCACAACTGTAATTGATCCCCCGAAACTGAAGCCATACCTGCTCGCTCGCCTGAGCTTCTTCTTTGAAATCCTTCACGAACCAGTAGGTATAATAGTCGCGACCCGTCTGGTAGATGTCCGGAATGTGCTGGTTGTTCATGCCGTAAAACGGATCCGGAATCTGCTTGTTATTCAGCATCGTCGTCAGGACCGTTCCGGGTACGGTGGCGGCTTGCCAGTCGGCCAGACTGTACGAAGGGTTGGACAGCTCAGTACCCTTTGCCGCTACGTTACCGATTGGAGCACACTTCCAGCCCGCGTTGAGTTCGTAGAGCTGTTGAGCAAAACCCAGTGCCGAAGTCAGCAGGGCCGCCAGCGTAAGTAAGGTTCTTTTCATACTATTGAGGGAAGAAAGGATTGAGATATAAAAGAATAACCTCCGGCAAAACCAGATTTAACGGTTTCGCCGGAGGTTACGTAAGGCCCTCCGGGCGGGGAAAGGTTACTTAGTCGTGAATCGAACGCGGACGATCGGCCGGAGCTACGCCGAAGCTCTGGCTGGGTTGCTTACCCATTTCGATTTCCATTTCACCGCCGTTCATCAGCTCTTTATGGAGTAGATAGGATTTCGTATACGGTTTACCGTTCAGTTTGATACTCTGAATGTATTTGTTCTCGGGACCGTTATTTACCGTTTTCAGGTGGAAGACTTTTCCGTTGCCGAGTTTCAGATCAACTTGATCAAATACCGGGCTGCCAAACACGTACGCTCCGTTGGCGGGATTGACGGGATAAAAGCCCATCGCCGACAGGATATACCAGGCTGACATCTGGCCTACGTCTTCGTTTCCGATGATTCCGTCGGGTTTGGTCGTGTACATGTGGTCGAGAATGTAACGTACTTTTTCCGCCGTTTTCCAGGGCTGACCCACGTAGGGGTACAGATACGTAATGTGATGGCTAGGTTCGTTTCCGTGGGCGTATTGACCAATCAAACCCGAAATATCGTTTGAAGCTTCGGCACCCATGTCGCCCTTCACGATGAAAAGTGAATCCAGCTTTTGCGTAAAGCCTTTTTCACCGCCTAATAATTCGATCAGGCCTTCCACATCCTGGGGTACCAGCCAGGTATATTGCCAGGCGTTTCCTTCGGCAAAGTCATCTTTTTCGTGACGCGAAACGAAGGGATTGAAGGGGGTCCGCCATTCCGTATCCGATACGCGGCCCCGCATGAAACGCGTGCTGGCGTCGAAGTTGTTTTTATAATCCTTGGCCCGCTTGCTGAAGTATTCATAATCGGCCGTTTTACCCAGCTTCTTGGCTACCTGAGCCACCGCCCAGTCGTCGATGCTGTACTCCAGATTTTTGGCTACGCTTTCGGTTTGCGTATTGGCGGGAATGTAGCCTTTCGCTTTAATGTAATCCAGTCCGCGTTCGTCGAGCATCGCCGATTTTTTCATCGCTTCAAAAGCCAGATTGACGTCAAAACCCGTGTACCCTTTCAGGATGGCATCCGAAATAATGGGCAGTGCACTGTTGCCGGGCATCGTATTGGTTTCGTTGCCCACCAGGTGCCAGACGGGCAGTTTCCCTTGCTGCTGGTAAATGTGCAACATGGTATTCACAATGTCATTCACGCGTTGTCCCTGTGTGATCGTCAGCAGAGGGTTCGCAGCCCGATAGGTATCCCAGAGGGAAAACGTCGTCAGGTTCTTGAAGTTCGCGTTTTTGTATACCTTCTGATCGGCACCCCGGTAATCGCCGTTGTGATCGTTGAACGTAGACGGAGCAATCATGGTGTGGTACAGAGCCGTATAGAAAACTTTCAACCGATCCTGATCCTTGGTTTGTACCTGAATTTTGCTCAATTCGGTATTCCAGGCCTCATCGGCATTCTTGGCTACCTGATCGAAATTCCAGCCCGGTACTTCGGCCTGAATGTTGGCGAGGGCGTTGGCTTCGCTCACGGGCGAAATGCCCACTTTCACCAGTACCTGATCGCCTTGTTTTGTGGCAAAACTCAGTACGCCTTTGATCTGGGTTCCTTTCGCCGCGTTGCCTTGTAAGGGATTTTTACCCTGGTACAGAGCAAATTTTTCGATGGGTTTCGAGAAAACGATGGCAAAATACAGCCGCTGATCTTTGGCCCAGCCCGTTGAGAAACGGTAACCAATCAGCGTCGTAGCATCCTTTTGTTCCAGGTACGTGTCCGTCGGACGGTCCCAGCCAATGCCTTCTTTCAGATCGATCAGAATATGGGAATCATCCGATTTTGGAAAAGTATAGCGGTGCATACCCACGCGTTCGGAGGCGGTCAGTTCCACCCCCACGTCGTAACGTTGCAGTTTTACGGCATAATAACCCGGACGAACTACTTCGTCGTCGTGGGAGAAACGGGACATATAGCCACTTGGTGAAGCTCCGGCTACGCTACGTTCCACGCGAACGGGACCCGTCGTCGGAATCATCAGGACATCACCCAAATCGCCAATACCTGTACCACTCAGGTGCGTATGCGAAAAGCCCGCAATCAATGAATCCGATACGTGATAGCCCGAGCACCAGTCCCAGCCATCGCCCAGTTTGCCGGGATTCGCCTGTGTGGGACCAATCTGTACGGCTCCGAAAGGTACGTTCGCTCCTAAAAAGACGTGACCGTGAAAGCCCGTTCCAATGCGAGGATCAACGTACTGCGTCAGATGCCCCGGTTTCATTTTCGATGCGGAGGATTGTGGTTTACTGTGTTTGCCGCACGCCGCTGCCAACAGGCCTAATGCCAGAATACTTACTTTTTTCATATATCAGGAACGGATGTACCGAGCAACGCCCGTCTTAATCCAAACGTAAAACTTTGCGTAACGAAGATAAAGCGACGGATTGAAGGCGATGTACTGAGAACCGAAGGATATTTTAAAATATTTTACAAATATGGGAATCGCCGGATGATATGAAAGAAAATTGCACAAAATCTGAGAAGCTATTTTAGAAAAAGCCAAAGGAGAGCAACGTGAAAAGGGGTTATTGGAGAGTGAAAGTCAGTGCTAACGAAAGCGATAGGCCGCAGAGAAACCGCCGTACTTTTCTACCTCATTTTGCATGGAACGGGCTTCTTTTTGTTTCAGGTCGAGTGTGGTCTGTAGTGTAAACCGGCGGGAGGCGTACGTTAAACCGATCTGATGCTGATAGATGCCCCGCGTAATTTCCCCGGCTCCGGGTCCCTTGCTTGACCGGAACAAACCTCCTTGTACGGTAGCGTTGTACACTTGATACTGATACCGGGGCTGAAAGAAAAGATACAATTCCGGAGAAGAAGAGCTGGGATTTCGGCTGATACGCGAATGAAACAGGGCTGACTCCGAGGCCGGACGAAACAAACCTATTTGCAGTAATAAACCCACCGACGCACGCGTAAATGTAGTACCCAGCTGAGCCTGCCCCAGTGCGTACAGGTCCAGCCACTTTTTCGGGGCAGGGAACAGATTATACGCATATTGAGCGTTCAGATTCAGACCCCATTCGTTGTTCAGCTGATTTCGCCAGCCTACGGGCGGAATGTAATCGAAGGTACGGTGAATGAATTTCTGAATGTTTTCCGCTCCTGAACGCGGGCCAATCGTACCCAAAGCCAGGTCAAGCTGTAAAACGTGATTCCGGCGGTAAAAAAAGGTAAATCCTTTGCTGGCGTATAGATAACCCGTATACGGACGATCAATCTGATTACGCTGGGCCAGAAAAACATTTTCTGGATTGAAAATCTGCTGTCCTAACTGGTAGGTAGAAATAACTTTCTGTAGTTGGGAGGTAGAGTCCCGCCGTTCATTCCAACGGCGGGGTACGTAGCGATAACTCACAAAAAAGCCGTTGGTATAATAGCCGTCGTGAAGGGTCCAGCGGTACGCGTCGTTTTCGGAAGTGATCTGAATTTCCTGGGAATAGGTTTGGGCCAAGGCCAGCCGGGATAATAGGAAAAGGCAAATCGTATACCGGAAGAAAGTAAAAGACATAAGCTTACTCGTAAATGCATGGGATTGAAGGATCTAGAAGTAAACATAAAAAAAGGTCTGATGTTTTACGTCAGACCTTTTGAGAAATGAGGGAATGGTAGCGATGGGACTGATACGATCGAATTGTTATCGCATTTACAAAACCCATCCATCGTCAGCAATCCTGCTGCTAATCCATTAGCTTCTTCCGACGCTCGCGGCCGCTGTATACCCATTCGTACACGGCGGGCAGAATCAACAGCGATAATGCCGAAGCTGTCATTAATCCACCAATAACGACGATGGCTAAAGGTTTCTGCGTTTCAGAGCCGATGCCGTGGGAAAGTGCCGCGGGTAACAGACCCAGCGAGGCCATCAGGGCCGTCATGATTACCGGACGCAAACGCGATTTAGCTCCTTCTTTGATGGCTTCGCCAAGTGGCATTTTTTCGTGTAGATTCTGTCGGAATTTATTGACCAGAATAACCCCATCCTGCGTAGCAACGCCAAAGAGAGCAATGAAACCAACCCCAGCAGAGATACTGAAATTCATACCCGTTAGCAACAAAGCCAGAATCCCACCGATGAGAGCAAAAGGTACGTTGAGTAAAACCAGAATCGAATCCAGTGCATTGCCGAAAGAGGCAAAAAGAATGAAGAAGATCAGCAGAATACTAATGGGTACAACAATGGACAACTGACGTTCGGCTCGTTGCTGGTTTTCAAATTCGCCATTCCATTTGATCTCATATCCCTTGTCGAGTTTGACCGCAGCTTGTACCCGCTGTTGAGCCTCCTCAATCGTACTGCCTAAATCGCGTCCCCGGACGGAAAACTTGACTGCAATGAAGCGGGCGTTGTTTTCCCGGTAAATGAAAGCCGGACCCGAGACGTTGCCAATGTTGGCAATTTCCTTCAGGGGTATTTTGCCGCCGTTCAGCGTAGGGACCTTCAGGTTACCGATTTGCTCAATTGATGAACGGAAGGGTAAGTCGTAGCGTAACCGCAAATCAAACTTGCGTTCTTCTTCGTACACCTGACTCACGGCCTTACCTCCAATCGCCATTTCAATCACAGCGTTGGCATCAGCCGCATCAACGCCATACTGGGCCATTTTGTCGGGATTTAGTGTAATCAACAACTCCGGCTGACCCAGATTCCGGAACACGCCCAGATCCTGAATGCCCTGTACTTTCTTGAGAATCGCGTAAACCTGATCCGCTTTTTTGTCGAGCACCTGTAGATCGCGACCCTGAATTTTAACCGCAATGGAGCCTTTCACGCCCGATACGGCTTCTTCTACGTTATCTGAAATGGGCTGCGAGAAGTTAAAGTCAATGCCCTGGTATTTGGCGAGTTTCTGCTGCATTTCCGCAATCAGTTCATCCTTGGAAAGGTCGCGTTTCCATTCCTCCTGCGGAAACAGATCCACGAAAAATTCCTGGTTGAAGAAGCCCGTCGCATCGGTACCATCATTCGGGCGGCCCGTTTGCGAGATAACGCCGCGTACTTCCGGAAACTGTTCGAATACCTGCCGGAATTTACGGGTATAGTGATATGAATCTTCCAGGCTGATACTGAGGGGCATACTGGCCCGTACGTAAATCGAACCTTCGTTGAGGTGCGGCAGAAATTCGGTACCGACGAAGTGAAAAGAAGCCAGCGAGCCAACCAGGAAAAGTACAGCCGTGATGATCGCCCGTTTGGGGTGATCCATGACGCGGTTTAGCAGGGGACCGTAGTTCCGATTCAGCCATTCGATGATGGGGTTGTGACGTTCGCGGACGTTCTTATTCAGCAACATGCTGCTTAAAACTGGCACCAGCGTTAGAGCCAGTAGCAACGCTCCCAACAGGGCAAAACCCATCGTAAAGGCCAATGGACTGAAGAGTTTACCTTCTACTTTCTGGAACGAGAAAATGGGAAGCAAGGCGGTAATGATGATCAGCTTCGAGGTAAAAATGGACTTACCCATTTCCACCGAAGTTTTCAAAATCCGGCCCATTTTGGCTCGTTTGTTAAACTTCTCCATGCCCTCGTGTTCGGCCCAGTGGGCCAGCATCACAAAGAGGCCTTCTACCATAACCACCGCTCCGTCGATGATGATCCCAAAGTCGATCGCTCCGATGGAAAGCAGGTTAGCCGACATGCCTTTGATTCGCATCAGAATAAAAGCAAAGAGCAAAGCCAGCGGAATGACAATCGCTACGGTAACAGTGGTTCGCCAGTCGGCCAGGAAGATCAGGAGAATGATCGTTACCAGCGTAATACCCATAATCACGTTTTCACCCACCGTATGCAGCGTATGGTTATTCAGCTCGGTGCGGTCGTAGAAAACCTTGATTTTTACGTCCGAAGGAAGAACAACGGAGTCAGGTAGGCTACTTTTTCTTTGAGCTGGGGTAATACTAAACCAGGGTTCTCGCCCTTCCGCATCAGTACGATCCCTTCAACGACATCGTCGTGATTGTCGCGACCCACAATACCCAACTGCGGTAAGGCTGATTCGTGAACCGTACCTAAATTCGACAAGCGAACGGGTACACCATTGACGTTTTTAACGATGACTTTCTCGATGTCAGACACGTTTTTGACAATCCCAATGCCCCGAACGACGAAGGCCTGCTGACCTTCCCGGAGGATATCGCCGCCCACGTTAACGTTAGCCCGTTGGAGGGCTCCGAACACGTCCAGGGCAGTCAGGTCATATTTAGCCAGCAAGGCCGGATTGATACTGACTTCAAACGTTTTCACCTGTCCGCCAAAACTGACTACATCCGCAACGCCGGGTACGGCTTTCAGGGCTTTCTCGATGGTCCAGTCCTGAATGGTTTTGAGTTCCGTAGTCGTCTTGCTTTTGGAGGCCAGCGTATACCGATAAATCTCCCCCGTGGGGCCGGCTGGCGGTTGAATCTCCGCGTCTACACCGTCGGGCAGATTGACGTTGGCTAGTTTCTGGCTGGCTTCCATGCGGGCGTTGAAGTTATCGACGCCGTCTTCGAAAACGATTTTAATGAAGGATAAGCCGAACAGGTTAATGGAGCGAATGGCCGTCTTGTGCGAAATGGAGTTCATTTCCGTTTCAATCGGGCTGGAAATGAAACGCTCGACTTCTTCGGCACTGCGACCCGGCCATTGCGTAATGATCACGACTTCGGTATTCGTTACGTCAGGGTACGCTTCAACGGGCGTATTATAGAAACTGACGGCTCCCGCAAGGATGACCAGCAGGGTCATCATAAAGACAATGCCTTTGTGTTTGAGGGAAAAGCCAATGATATTTTTAATGAACGTATTCATGATCGGACCCGGGAAGGGAGTGTGGGATTAGTCCGTTAATTCATTGAAAAGCAAGAGGGCACCTTCAGTAACCACGCGGTCATTATCTTTCAAATCGCCCTTGACGTAGCTGTAACGTGAGGTACTCCGAACCACTTCGACGGGTACGGCCACGTATTTTTCCTTACCCGCTGCTTTGATTACGAAGTACTTATCTTCACTAAAAATGACTGATTTCGGATTGACCGCCAGCAGACGTTCGGGCTTTTCAATGTGCAGCTTGATGGTACAGAACATCTGGGGTTTCAGTAAGCCATTCGGATTGGGCAAGACCACCCGGGCCTGTAGCACTTTGCTGTCATTATCAATCACCTGGCTGATGTTCTCAATGCGGCCCTGAAAGACTTTGTCGGGGTACGCCAGGGTCGTGATGTTGACCTGCTGACCCACCTTAACGGCTTCAATATCCGATTCGTAAATATTGATCAGGATCCAGACATCCGACAGATTGGAAATGGTGAACATACTGTTGCCATTGTCGGAACGAATCTGGGTATTGGGGTTGACGTTCCGCTCCACGACGTAGCCGCTTACGGGAGCCTTCACCAGAAAGGTAGGCTGATTACCCGACGACGTACCACCGTACATCTTTAGTACCTGCGTTGAACGATCCAATTCAGAGGTGGCGATTTCCAGTTGTTTACGGGCATTAAGCAGGTCCGATTCACTCGAAAACTTGCTTTTGTACAGTTGTTCGGCGTTATCCGCATTACGTTTGGCCATATCGAAACCCGCCTTGGCCTGATTGTAATCACGCTGGTACTGACTCACGTCGGCACTTTGAAGTTTCGCCAGTACCTGACCCTGTTTGACGTACGCTCCCAATTCCGCATTTACATCCAGTACATTACCGCTGACGATGGGGAAAACCCGATCCACCTGTTTCTGATCAAAAGAAACTTCCCCCGTGAATTGTAATTCCTGTTCGTAGTTGCGAACGTGAACGGTATCCGTCTTGAAAGCCGAATCCGTATCCTTCGAATTGACTTCCTGAGGTTCTTTGTTCGAGTGGCAGGCTGCCAGAGCGACCAGACTCAGCAAATAGAAAAACGATTTCGTTTTCATGAGGAGTGGGCAAAAGGGTAAAACCTTTAGTTAGAAAGTCTTGGCGTTAGTAACGTAATTAAGCTGTTGCTGAGCCTGATAGAGTTGATTACTCAGGTTAATGAAATTCAGCTGAGCGTCTTTGTAGGAGCGTATTTTATCAATGAAGCTGACCAGATCAATCACGCGTTTCTGGTAGTCAATTGTTGCATTTTTACTGATGTCCTGAATGCGTTGACGGTACCCCGGATCGAGGTTTGCCTGGAGTTGTTGGGCGTGTTGCCACTGTTCGTAGGCGGAAATGACTTCCTGTCTTACCTGTAACTGACTCTGATTGATGTTCTGAGTACTTTGTTCGATACCGATTTTAGCTGCCTGAATATTGCCCTGATTTCGGTTTTTAAAGGGCAGATCCATAGCTACCTGCAAGCCATAGTAGTTGGGATACGCCTCACCAAAGCGTGCGTAGTTGGCTCCAACCATCAGTTGTGGGGTCGCCAGTGATTTCTGATACGTCAGATTCTGCTGAGCGTAGGTCGTTTGGCGTTGGGCTGCTTGCAAATCGGGACGATTCGCGACGGCCTGATCCAGTAACTGATTGAGCTGAGGAGAGGCCGAATCGCTGATCTGAAATTTCGTGCGGTAATACGTAGAAGACGTATCGGCTAGGAGTATACGTAAAGTTGCTTCGTCCTGACTGATCTGATTGCGTAAATCATTGATGGCGGCGTCCGTATTTCGCTGTTCCAGTTCGAGGCGAGTCACTTCGTATTCAGAAATAACGCCCAGTTTTAGTTGAGCCCGGAAGGCGTCGAGCAAATTTGCCAAACGAGTCCGTTCTTCCTGAATGAAGGCATACTGAGCCTGTTCGCTGGCCAGAGTACCGAACGTTTGAGCGAGCTGATAACGTAAACTCCGCATTACATCCTGAAAAACGGCTTGTTGAACCTCCGTATTCGCTTCATTCAGGGCCACTAGCTTACTCCGACGACCCGCCAGATTCAAAACTTGCTGAAGTTGCCAGCTGTAGGCACCTCCCGTCGGGTTAAGCTTGTCACCTGAAGGGTTGGTCAACGGAAGTACCTTCGACGTATTCGGATTGAAGGCATTAAAGCCAAACTGAAAATTGGGATTGTCCCAAAGTTTCGCCTGCTGAACGACCGCTTCCGAAAGGTTGATGTTGTATTTCTGAGCCAGCAGAGCAAAGTTTTTCTGAAGAAACTGCTGTTCTGCCTGAGGCAAGGTCAGACGGAGCGTGTCCGTCTGACCATAGGATCGCTGGGAGACCGAGAGAAACAGGAGAAGACTCACGAGCACCCTTGAAAATTGAATAAGCTTCACTGCCGTATAGTTTAAAAGTGGGGTCAGTATTCAGAACAGGCCTTACTTTTTGTGCTTGTCGTCAGCAAAGGTTCATCTACGAGTTTAGAGAGAGTTTAAAGGAATTTTAAAAGCGAATTAAAAGAGATCAGACGGCAGATTCCTGCGTGAAAATTACACGGTAGGCCTATCGAACAGTACTGACACAAGCCGAAAGGCAGTTGTTCTACGATACGAAAAACATTTAAAGAGGATGGCCACAAAATTTGCAGAAGACCGCGTCCGCATCGTGACCTTCCCGGCCACAGGAGGGGCAGGATTCGCTGCTGTGGTTTTTGTTACGGGCTGCCGCCGCGATTTCATTGGTAATGATCCCGGTCGGAACGGCAATGATTCCGTAACCAATCAGCATGACAATACTGGAAATAAATTTTCCCAGGGGTGTAACGGGTGAAATATCTCCGTACCCTACCGTAGTAATCGTTACAATGGCCCAGTAAATGCTTTCCGGAATGCTGGAGAATCCGTTCTGACGGTCTTCCACCAAATACATGACCGATCCCAGAATGGTTACCAGCATAAGAACCGTAAGCATGAAGATGCTGATTTTCTTTAGACTGGCCCGAATGGCAACACTCAGAAACTCTATTTCGGTAAGAAAATGGGTGAGCTTGAAAATGCGGAATACCCGTAGGAGTCGTAGAGCCCGAAGTACCAGCAGTGATTGGGCACCAACGTAAAAAATGCTCAGGTAGGAGGGAACGATGGCGAGCAGATCAATCAAGCCCAGGGGACTGATTACGTACCGGATTGGTCGTCGAATGCTGATGAGTCGTAACAGGTATTCGAGCGTAAAAAGCAGAGTGAAAGCCCACTCAAGTCTAAAAAACAAAACTCCGTACAACCGATGGTAGTGCGTTACACTATCCAGCATGACGACGAGAATGCTACCTAAAATGGCAAAAAGCAAAGCAACATCAAAGGCCTTTCCTGCCGCGGTGTTCGATTCGAAAATAATCTCCTGTAATCGCTCCCGCCAGGTTTTGCTAGGGTTTGGTTCCATGGGGGAAAGGTAAAAAATGTAAGTCGGGGGTACAAGAAGGAAAAAAGGAATGAACTAAATCCCACTCCAAGAAACGTTGCTGCTATCGTTTATAACGGGACAAGAGACGACTTCTCCTCCTCTCCTCCAATAAAACAAAACCCCGTTACTTAAAAACTTAAGTAACGGGGTTTTACCGAATGGTTCAAACAGCCTATTGTTCCGCCGCTACTTCGTCCGCAATTTTATCAATCACACCCATTTTCACCGTGTTGGTGCGTAAATCCTGCTGGGCGGGTACGCTCAGTAAGGTTACGAACACATCACCTTTTTGCAGGTGTCCCTGTTTTACCAGGATTTTTGCAATGTCGTGTGAGATTTGTTCGGTACTGAGGTTTGCACTGTCGTAATTGAATACGCGTGTGCCCCACAATAGCCCCATCTGCGTCATCAGGTTTTCGTCCGCTGAGAATACGAAAATATCCGCTTTCGGACGGTGAGACGACAAACGATACGCCGTGTACCCACTGTTCGTAATGCACAGAATGGCTTTCGCCTGTACGTCACGAGCCAGACGGCAAGCGGCGGCAATCACCCGGTCGTTCAGGATGGTCGGCGAGTTTTCTTCGCCCTTCAGCATGTGATTTTTGAAGTAAATCGCTGATTCATCCCCGTATACGATCGGAATAGTGTTCTGTTGCTCTTCCACGGCTTCGATAATGTGCGTCATCGTCGAAACGGCTTCGATGGGGTACTGTCCTGAAGCTGATTCTGCCGAAAGCATGGTTGCCGAAGCTCCATCCAGCACGGCATTGGCTACGTCTGAAGTTTCCGCACGCGTAGGACGGGGAGAGCTCGTCATCGACTCCAGCATTTGCGTGGCTACGATAACGGGTTTCGCCTGCTTGATACACTTGCGGATCATCGTTTTCTGAAGCTCAGGTACCATGGCACCGTCCAGCTCAACGCCTAAATCACCCCGGGCCACCATTACGGCATCCGTAGCTTCGATGATGGCATCGAGTACTTCAGGAACGACCGCTTCGGGTTTTTCGATTTTAGCAATGATTTTTGAGCGACCGTTACGGGCTTTGATTTTTTCTTTAACAGCCAGAATATCTTCAGCGGAACGAACGAAGGAAAGGGCGATCCAGTCCACGTCATGCTCCAGACCAAAGATCAGGTCTTCTTCGTCTTTTTCAGTCAGAGCAGGTAAGCCTACTTTCGTGCCGGGCAGGTTAATGCCTTTCTTCGATTTCAGGATACCACCGTACACCACTTTCGTGAGTACTTCTTTTTTATCGTAATCGATAGATTCTACCAGTACCTCCAGGTTACCGTCATCCATCAGGATGCGTTCGCCGGGTTTTACGTCCAGGTACATCGAAGTATAAGTCGTACCTACACGCTCAGAAGTTCCCAGCAGATTTTCGTCCATAACGAAAGTCAGTGGGTTTCCTGCGACGAGTTCAACGCCGTTATTTTCTACGAGTTGGGTACGAATCTTAGGTCCCTGTAAATCCTGAAGGATGGTAAGGTTTAAGCCATGTTCGGCGTTAATTTCGCGAATAGCCTGAATGCGACTCAGGTGGTCAGCGTGCGTTCCGTGGGAAAAGTTAAGCCGAAAGATGTTCGCACCAGACTGGGCGAGCTTCAGCAACATTTCTTTGGATTGGGAAGCCGGACCAACGGTGGCAACAATTTTGGTTTTTTTCTGGTAAGGCATGTGTACGGAATACAAGTGTTCGAGTTTCCAGGGCCGCAAGTTAGGGTTTCGTCCCGGAAATTCCAGTTTTCAGGAATGGAAACGTTTCGGAAGGTAGGGAAATTTTCTTTGGCAGAAGCGTAGGAATAAGTCTTAAACTAATATTTTCCAGACGAAAAGCCATACGATTCCGAATAAAACCTCCATTAAATGAGGCCTGCCGGGTATCCATAAAATCCAGAAAACTTGCTAATTAAAAATAGATGAGCTTCGGGAAGTCTATTGAATGGCAAACAGCTGGAAAGACAGTGACGTGTCTCCCAGAGGACAAACGGGGCAACCTGCACCAGTTGGAACCTGCATCAGTAGTAGACGGGTGAATTCACCCTGCGTGGCATACAAGGCTACGTATATTGAACCCCTCCGGGGTTAGCGTACTTCATTAACAATGCAGGTAACCTCATTCAGGCCGTTTTGAATGTTAATTCAGGCCTCTTATAATTAGCATATACGATCTCACTAGCCTTAAAAACAAAACCTCCCGAAGGCATTAAAGCTTCCGGGAGGTTAGTAGGTCTGTACTTTTCTTACTTCGAACTGGTCGCCGTAGGTTTTGCGGAAGTAGCCAGTACGAGTTTGGCTCCTACCTTCGCCGTTACGTCCGCTACATCTACCAGATCCTGGACGGAACTGGTTTTCTCGATTCGTACCAGTACCACGGGACTTTCCTGCCCTTCGGCTCGTGTGGCTAAGGCACTCTCCAGTTCAGCGGCTCCTACAATTTGCCCTTCCACATTATACTGTTGATTAGGCATCACCGACAGGTTAATTACCTGCGAGGGCGTTGAAGGGGCCGTTGACGATTGCGGCAGCAGCATCTGCATGGCCGATGGACTGGCTAACGTCGCAATCATCAGGAAGAAAATCAGTAAGAAGAAAAGAATATCCGACAGCGAAGCAGCCTCAATATGACCACGATGCCGATTCCGACGTTGTATTTTCATGAGTAAGTTTGGAGTTTAGGGTTTGGAGTTTTGAGTTGCTAGAACAATCTAACGCTAAACTCAAAACCCTAAACGTTCTAAGCTGATACAGGTTGGTAGAGTACGTCCAGGAACTGGTTGGTCGCGGCCTGCAGGCGAGCGACGGCCCGATCCACCATGCCGTTCAGGATGGTCAGAAGGATGTACGCCAGAATACCAACGGCAAGACCCGAAGCAGACGTGATCATTTTTTCGTAGATCCCGCCCGAAATGGTACCAATGCTCAGGTTATTGGAAACGGAAATGTCGTGGAAGGCCCGAATCATCCCGGCTACGGTACCCAAAAAGCCGAACATGGGAGCGATAGCCGCTACCGTACCCAGTAGACCCAGGTTTTTCTCCATGTACGAAAGCTCCAGCTGGGCCGTATTGCCCATGGCCTGTTCGATTTGGGGAATGGGCGTTCCGATGCGGGTGAGTCCTTTTTCCAGTACGCGGGATACGGCTGACTGGTCGTTCCGGCAGAGCTGACGGGCCGCATTCAAATTACCGGATTGTACTAATCCCCAGAAGCTGGCCTCGAAGGATGCTCCCAGAGCGGTCGCTTTTTTAAGATACATCCAGCGTTCAACGAACAGGTAGATCGTTACAAACAGCAGGACGGCGATGGGGATCATAATCCAGCCACCGGCGGCCAGCAAATCGATAAGGCTGATGGATTTTTCGGCTCCGGCAGCAGCAGGTGCAGCCGTCGAGTCGGCGGTCATGTTAAGTGTCTGTAACAGCATGCGTACGGAAAATCAAAAATGGTTGATGCTAAGTCCTTCTAAATACGAAAACAACGCGTAATTCTTGTACAAAGATAGATTGCAATGCGAAAATACTTTCCTAATACGCATTCAGGTGCGTCCGAAGAAAAAACTTTCGCGTAATTGCTTCGGATAAGTAACTGAAAGTACGGTTTTTAGTTTTGATTTGGTTTTGCTTTTGGACGTAACCTATGCTGGGGAGTTTTAAAAAAATCTTTTTATGTGGGATGTTGGGCTTGCTTATAGGGGCCTGCCAACGTCCAGAAGATCAATTCAATAAAGGCTGGATGACGCGTGATGTAGACGTCGAAAGCCCCACGGGAATTCCTTCGGATTCAACCAGTGTATTGCCGCGAGAATCGTACCTTCGGTTTTACCCCGAAGGCCGACTGGCCTGCTATACACGAAGGGGCAATTACCAGTTAATGGATTGGGAGCTGTCGGCGGATGCTCAGACCATTTACGTGAACCGGCAGGCTCTGGCTCTGCCCGCTCTGCAATTGAGTGTCTATACGATTTTTCCCAGCTCCTGGTCGGCCCGCCTGCCCGGTAGCGATTCCGTCCGGTTGTTTAAATTCAGTACGGTATTTTCCCACCCCGAACATGATCTGCTTCACCCCAATCAGAACAAATGGCGGTTTAAGTCAACGCACCGACTGGCCGAGGCAGAATTAAAAGCTAAGGTTGCCGGGCATATGCAATACGCTGCCGATTACTTCGACATTGTCGTAAAACGTGAACAAGGCTATTTCGAACCCCGTTTTTTGAATTTACCTGTCCGTTTTTATCAGGGAGCCATGGGAGTACAGCGGTTCAGTTCAACCCCAGTAGCGTGGCGAAATTTATTCTACGATGATACCGAAGCCCTGAAAGCTCTGGCGTATTATCAGCTGGCTTTCAGACAGCTACGGTATATTCCGCAGGAAAAACAAATGCTCGTCGGACTACAGAAATCTTTCGAAAAAATGGCCACTTTTCTCAACGAGTAATCCGGCAATACAACCATTCAACCAGTCCCTCTAACTAGTTACCTAAAAGTTTCGTTTATTGCAGAAACTTAAACAACCTAAACGAATTACCCATGCGAGTGCGTCCAACCCTATTACTCGGAATGCTGCTGCTGGCGGCTAATGTGTTAGCTCAGCAACTCAACCAGCCCATTCCCTTCGACCCCCAAACCAAAGTGGGCAAACTGCCCAACGGGTTGACCTACTACATCCGCAAAAACGCTGAACCCAAGAACCGGGCTCACCTCATGCTGGCCGTGAAAGTGGGAGCAATCCAGGAAGAGGATCCCGAAAACGGACTGGCTCACTTTACCGAGCACATGGCCTTTAACGGGACCAAGAATTTTCCCAAGAACGAACTCGTCAGTTTTCTTCAGTCCAATGGCATCAAGTTTGGCGATGATCTCAACGCCTTTACCAGTTTCGAACAAACGGTATATTTTCTGCCCGTACCAACGGATTCGATGAAAGTGTTCTTACGAGCCTTTGATATTCTAGAAGACTGGTCACACGATCTGACCCTGGACGAAACCGAAATCAACAAAGAGCGGGGCGTCATTCTGGAAGAACTACGGGGCGGCAAGGGAGCTTCCCAGCGGATGCGGGATGAGTACTTTCCCGTCATCATGAATGGTTCGAAGTGGGGCAAGCGGAACGTCATTGGTACAGAGGAAATCCTGAAGAACTTCAAACCCGAAACGATTCGTAACTTCTATGAAACCTGGTATCAACCCCAGAATCAGGCTATCATTGCCGTGGGTGATTTTGACGTAGCTCAGGTTGAAAAGATCATCAAAGAGAAATTTGGAGCCATTCCGGCGGCCACGAATCCCAAACCCCTGGGTGAATTTCCGATTCCGGCCAACAGTGATACGAAAGTGGCCATCGTAACCGATAAAGAGCAGCCCTACACGATTGTTCAGATTCTGACGCGACTGCCCGAGTTGAAAGAAAAGACCTTCGCCGATACGCGGGAAAAAATCAAGCGGTCTTTGTTCAACCAAATGCTGAATAACCGCTTGCAGGAATTGACGCAAAAGGCCGATCCTCCATTCCAGTACGGGTTTAGCTCCACGAGTAGCTTCCTGGGGAATTACGACTCCTTTGTAAGTGTAGTGGTTGCGAAAAATGGCGGCATTGAAAAAGGGCTGAAAGCGGTACTGGACGAAAATGCCCGCGTGGCCAAATTTGGCTTTACGGCTACGGAGCTGGAGCGAGCGAAACAAAACCTGCTAACGGGTACTGAAAAACGCTTCAAGGAGAAAGATAAAACCAAGTCGGAAGCATTTGCGATGGAGTACATGAATGACTTCATCAATGATGTACCTTCCATGGGCGTAGAAAAAAACTTTGAGTTCGTAAAAGCTGAATTGCCCGGTATTACGCTCGAAGAAGTGAATGCCTTACCTAAAACACTGCTGACGAAGGAAAACCGGGCCGTTATTGTAATGGCTCCCGAAAAGGACAAGGCGACGCTTCCGAAAGAAGCCCAATTGCTGGACTGGATCGATAACTCCGGGCAGAATGTAACGGCTTACGTGGATGAAGTCATCTCTAAACCTTTGCTGGCGGCAGCACCCAAAGCGGGTAAAGTAACCGCCGAAAAGCAGATTCCCGAAATTGGTGTAACGGAGCTGACGCTTTCCAACGGACTGAAAGTGGTACTGAAACCCACGGATTTCAAAAACGACGAGGTGGTGTTTAGCTCGTACAGTTTCGGGGGAACTTCGCTGTATCCATTAGCGGATTACATCGACGCTGATCAGTCGAATGTGATTGCCGCCCAGGGTGGGGTAGCGGAGTTCTCAGCTACGCAACTCAAAAAATACCTGACGGGTAAAGTGGCTAATGTTTCTACCTACGTGGGTGAACTGACGGAGGGAATGAACGGCTCTTTCTCACCCAAAGATGCTGAAACGGCCCTGCAACTCATTTACGCGAATTTTGTAATGCCCCGTAAAGACCCAGAAGTCATCAAAGGGTATCTGGGAAATATGAAAGATGAGCTGGAACAGAAATTCGCAACCCCCGATCCGCAGGGCGTCTTTTTCGATACGCTTTCCGCAGTAATGGGTGGCTATAATCCCCGCCGGTTACCCATGAAACCTGCCGATGTGGATAAGATCAACGTGGACAAAGCGATGCGTATCTATAAAGAACGCTTTGCCAACGCGTCGGATTTTACCTTCTTCTTCGTCGGAAATTTCAAGGTTGACGAATTTAAACCCCTGCTGGAAAAATACCTGGGTAGTTTGCCGAGTACGGGTAAAAAGGAAACGTACAAAGACCTGAACATCCGTCCGCTGAAAGGCAAAGTCAACAAAACCGTCTATCGCGGGATTGACGACAAGGCAGCGGCTCAACTCGTATACTCCGGCGATTTTGTGTATACGCCCGAAAACGAAACCAATTTGAGTGCCATCGAAGAGATTCTGAATATTAAGCTCATCGACGAAATTCGGGAAAAGGAAAGTGGCGTGTACTACATCTACGCTCAGGCCAGTGCCGAAAAACTACCGAAGCCTCATTATACGCTGAGCATCGGCTACGGTACGAATCCGGGTCGTATTGAAGAACTAGCCACCAAAACGCTGGCGATTCTGAACGACATGAAGAAAAATGGTCCTTCACAAGCCGATCTGGACAAGTACAAAATCGAAACCAAACGGCAACTGGAAGTACAGATGAAAGAGAACCGTTTCTGGCTGGGATCCCTGTCGTCGAGCTACCAGAAGAGCGAAGACCCTAAAGATGTACTGAAAGAAATGAAGCTGGTCGATCAGGTAACCGTCGCTTCGGTAAAAGCAATGGCCGCCAAGGTATTCGGTGGTAATCTGATTAAAGCCGTACTGCTGCCCGAGAAAAAGCAGGCCACGAGTAGTAAATAAGGGAAAATTCAGCACCCTAAAGAGCCGGATGAATGGAAGCATTGCGTAACCATTCGTCCGGCTTTTCTCTTAAATTTTATAGAAACTAGAGGGTAAATCCTGCCGGAGACCGTCTATTCGAAACATGCGGGTTGTTCTTCTAAACCTAATTACCTCTTTACGCACCCAATGGTATGAATATGAATCCTACACAGGTAAGCGATCCCCTGGCGTCTACGAAAATGGGAAATTTCCGCTGGACGGTCGTGGCTTTACTCTTCTTCGCTACTACCATCAATTACGTTGACCGTCAGATTATTGGGTTACTCAAGCCAACGCTGGAAAAAGAGTTCAACTGGACGGAATCTGATTACAGTCTGATTGTAACCTTCTTTTCGGCCGCGTATGCCGTGGGCTTGCTGTTGTTTGGACGAATTGTCGATAAAGTAGGTACGAAGATGGGATATACTATTTCCATCATATTCTGGAGTATTGCCGCCATGTTACACGCCTTGGTGAGTAGTACGGCCGGTTTCATCACCGTACGGGTATTATTAGGTTTAGGCGAAGCCGGAAACTTTCCCACCGCCATCAAATCCGTAGCCGAGTGGTTTCCTAAAAAAGAACGGGCACTGGCCACGGGAATTTTTAACTCCGGAGCAAACATCGGAGCCGTGGTAGCTCCCATTATGGTTCCCTGGATTTTAGGCGTTTACGGCTGGGAAGCGGCGTTTTTAGCGACCGGAGCCATTGGTTTTGTATGGCTGGTGTTCTGGCTGGTTCTGTACGAAGTACCCGCTCGTAAGAAAAACATGGATCCCACCGAGTACGCTCACATTCACAGTGATAGCGATCTGGCGGCAGCTACGGCTGAAACCGAAGGTGGTTCCGTATCCTGGGGTCGGCTGTTGGGCATTCGACAAACCTGGGCTTTCATTTTCGGTAAAATGCTCACCGATCCCATCTGGTGGTTTTTCCTGTTCTGGTTGCCTTCGTACTTTGCTGAACGCTTCCAGTTAGATTTGAAAAAACCGAGTCTTCCGCTGATTATCGTATATACGGCTACGACGATTGGTAGTATTGGTGGCGGCTATCTGTCGGGCTATTTTATCAAACGAGGTTTCCCCGTATTCAAGGCTCGTAAAACGGCGATGCTCATTTTTGCTCTGGCCGTCGTCCCCATCATCAGTGCTAAATACATCAACGATATTTGGGTAGCCGTGGCCCTGATTGGTCTGGCCGCCGCCGCTCACCAGGCCTGGAGTGCAAACATCTTCACCACTGCTTCGGATATGTTCCCCAAACGAGCCGTTAGTTCAGTGGTCGGCATGGGTGGTATGGCCGGTTCCATCGGCGGTATGCTTTTCCCGATTCTGATTGGCTATCTGCTGGATTACTACAAAGGACAGGGTAACATTGTCGCTGGGTACAACGTGGTATTTATCATTTGCGGTTTTGCCTATCTGGTGGCCTGGGGTGCCATGCACATCTTCGCTCCCAAAATGGAAGAGGTAAAACTTTAAGTTGCATAAGCCAGTATTTTCCGGCTTTTTTGAAGGCGAATGAAAGATCTTTCATTCGCCTTTTTCGTATTAAAAACCCTTTTGCATGAAAAGCAAGTTATGGTACGGATTGGTCTTAACCCTTCTGGTGACGATTCAATCCTACGCTCAACAGCAATTTGAGAAGGAAATTCAGGCATTTGAAACGCAGGACCAGACCACGCCGCCGCCGAAAAATCCGATTCTGTTTGTGGGGAGTTCTACCTTTCGGCTGTGGTCGGATATGCAGGAGGCCTTTCCCGAGCAGCCCATTATCAACCGGGGCTTTGGCGGTTCTACACTGACGGACGTCGTATACTACTACGATCGATTGATTCCCAAGTATAAGCCGAAACAGATCGTCATTTACTGTGGTGAAAACGACATCGCTACGGGTAAGAACGCTAAGAATACCTACCTGGAATTTTTCAGATTGTACGGAAAAATCCGCAAGGATATGCCCCGAGTACCCGTGATTTTCATCTCAGCAAAACCGGCTCCTTCCCGCTGGGACAAACGGGATGCCATGCAGGAATTCAACCGACTTGTCAGCTCTTTCTTGGATGGCGAAGAGGATGCCGATTACCTGGATGTATGGCCCGTAATGTTGAATGAAAGTTTGCGTCCCGAACCCATCCTGTTCAAAGCCGACAGTCTGCACATGACTCCTGAAGGCTACCGCCGCTGGACCGAAGTACTGAAACCTTTGTTAGTAGATTGAACAGTTTTCAGTTTTTGGTCTGCAGTTTTCAGTTATAAGCTTGCAAATAAAACAGTGTAATGATCGCAGAATTTTCAGTTTACAGTTTAATAGGCGACCACTGAAAACTGTAAACCGAAAACTGTAAACTAAGCAAACTTTATGAACATTGTCTTATTAGACGGCTATACGCTCAATCCGGGTGATCTGGACTGGGCTCCGCTGGAGCAGCTGGGTTCTTTCCAGGTCTATGACCGCGTGAAGTCCGAAGAAGTAGTTGAAAAGGCGAAGGAAGCCGATATTCTGCTGACCAATAAAGCAAAGATTACCCGGGAAGTGCTGGAGCAACTGCCCAACGTAAAATACATTGGCGTGACCGCCACGGGGTACAACATCGTCGATACCGAAGCCGCCCGGGAACGGGGCATTCCGGTGACCAATGTGAGTGATTACAGCTCCCGGGCCGTAGCCCAGCACACCTTTGCCCTGATGCTGCATTTCACGAATGACGTGGCTCGTCTGGGCGAATCAGTGCGAGCCAAGGCCTGGGCTCAGAGCCCGGATTTCTGCTATTCCTTTCAGCCGTTGACGGAGCTTTCCGGAAAAACGCTCGGACTGGTGGGTTTTGGAAGTATTGCCAAACAGGTTGCTCAGATTGGTCATGCGTTTGGCATGCGTATTCTGGCCCATCGTCGGCACGCGAAACCCGAATTAACCCACCCCTACGTGGAAATGGCCAGTCTGGAGGACGTGTTTCGGGAAAGCGATTTCGTATCGCTGCATTGCCCGCTCACGTCGGAAACGCAGGGGCTGGTGAACGCCGAACGCCTGAGCTGGATGAAGCACACGGCTTTGTTGATCAATACCGGTCGCGGTCCGTTAATCGTAGAGCAGGACCTGGCGGATGCTCTCAACGCGGGTACAATTGCCGGAGCGGGTCTGGACGTACTCTCCGTCGAGCCACCCAGTCTGGATAATCCACTCACTGAAGCTAAAAACTGCCTCATTACGCCACACGTAGCCTGGCTGGCTTTCGAAGCCCGGCGGCGGTTGCTTCAAATGGCAGCCGATAACATCCGTGCCTTCATGAACGGTACACCAATCAACGTGGTGAATTAGAAAATGATGCCTCACAAATCCGAAGAAAAGCCAATTGTTGGACCTTTCTTCGGATTTATTTATCAATGCTATAACTAGTGAATTAACTATTTTCGTAGATTTCCGAAAATTTCGGATGTATGGTTATGGAAAAATTGACTCCCGCTGAAGAAACGGCCATGCTGACGCTCTGGCGATTAGAACGCGGTACCTTAGGCGTCATTCTGGAAGAAATGCCCGAGCCCAAACCGCATTACAACACCCTGGCTTCTGCTTTTAAAAACCTGGAGAAGAAAGGGTACGTGCTATTTCGCCGATACGGGAATGTATACGAGTACTATCCGGCCGTAAGTCGCGAACAAGTGGCGGATCGGATGGTGGAAGAGTACTTCGATGATTCGTACAAGAACCTAGTTACGCATTTTGCCAAGGAGCAAAAGATATCGGCGGAGGACCTGCGGGAAATTTTATCCATGATCGAAAAAGGCCAATAATATGCAAACGCTGGTGTATCTCTTACAGGTGAGTTTAAGCTTGGCGGGTTTCGCGGGTTTATACGCTTTGTTACTGAAAAAAGAGACCTACTACCAGTGGAACCGCTGGTATTTCTGGGTTGCCGGAATAGCCTCGCTACTGGTTCCGGCCTGGAACGAGTGGTTTTCGCAGCGGGAAAGCATCCAGCAAGTAACCACATACGTACCGGATTTGAGTTTTCAGTATGCTGCTCAACAGGTAGCCGACTCGCCGTATCCGTCAGCGGAGTCCATGGTACTAGGGCTTTGGTTGATGGGCGTATTGGTCATGAGTGTTCGCCTGGTACGCCAGTTGAGGAGTGTGTATCAACTCTACCGAAATTCCCACATGCAGTATGTAGGGGAGCAGAAGGTGCAGGTACCGGCGTCCGAAACGGCTCCTTTCTCCTTTTTTCACTGGATCTTTATGAATCCAACCCTGTTTACTCCTCTGGAACTCAAGGAAGTACTCTTGCACGAACAGATACACGCCCGGCAAGGTCATTCCTGGGATGTACTGATGGGGGAGATCCTGCAAATCGTATTTTGGTTTAATCCCCTGATTTGGTGGTGGAATAAAACGGTCCGTCAGAATCTGGAATATCTGGCCGATTATACGGTACTGGCTAGCGGCCTGAACGCCCGGCATTATCAATACCATTTGTTACGGCAAAGCGGTCTGGCCGTACCCGTACGTACGCACTTTAGCGTTTCTGAACTCAAAAACCGGATTCGTCAAATCAATACCCCTTCGTCGGCCCCCTGGAAGGGAATCAAGTTATTGCTTCTAGTGCCCTTACTGGGCTTCTGGATTATGGCGTTTACGCCCCGGCGAGTCATGGAAAAAATCGTAATACTACCCGCCAGGCAACAGCAACCGGTAGCCACGGATACGATACCTCCGGTTCTGCCCGCAAAAATAATCCTGAAGAAGAAGCGAACGCCTCGAACGAAGTCTACGAATTTGCCTAAAGCAACCTCGACTACGCCAGCTACGTACGCGTATTTCCTCGACGACCGCAAAACGACCCGTGAAGGAATAGACGGCTTAAATCCTGATGAGATTAAAGAAATGCAGATCGTAAAATCGGAAGCTGAACCCACGCGAAAAGAACTTCGCATTTACACCCGGGAACCTGTTCCGGTACAAATGAAGGTCAACGCTGCTGCTAAGCCGCTGTATCTGGTGAATGGGGAAGAGGTTGAAAATTTAGATGCGATCAAACCCGACCAGATCGAGAGTATTAACGTTCTGAAAGACACGAAGGCAACGGAGCATTACGGAGAAAAGGCAAAAAATGGAGTAATACTCGTTACCTTGAAAGAGCAATAGAAAAGGCCCCATACAGGGGCCTTTCTTCATTTTTAGTAATCCCCTCCGGCACCGCCGCCACCAAAACTACCCCCCCCGAAGTCCCAGCCGCCACCACCGCCGCCGCCGCTGTTGCCTCCCCAACTACCGGAAGAGCTTCCCCAGCTTGACATGGTAGCATAGGGAACGAACCAAGGCATACCACCCCCGGGACCGCCCGAATTTCGGCAACCGCGTCCCATCAAACGGGAAATAACAATGAAGCCTACGACGGCAATGACCAAAAAGATGATTACGCCGCTCATCGGAAGCTCCGTATCGTCACTGGCCTGATCGTTCTTGTATTCTCCACTGGCCCGGCGAATGATTTCGCTGGTCGCGTCATCCAGCCCTTTGAAGTATTGTTGCTGCTTAAACGCCGGAGCAAGCTGGTCAGAAATGATGCGTTTGGCTACGGCATCCGGAATGGCTCCTTCCAGACCATCTCCGGAAGCAATGTATAGTTTACGCGTTTCCGTGGCCCACAGTAACACGAGGCCATTGTCTTTGTCTTTCTGTCCGATACCCCATTTACGTCCGATCTGAAAGGCATAGTCGCCGGGTGGATAATCGCCCGTCGTTTTCACGATCACAATCACAATCTGATTGGACGTGGAATCCATGAAACCTTTTAGCTTTCGCTCGAGCTGGTCTTTTTCGCCGCCCGCTAACATCCCTACGTAATCATTAACAAAACGGGCTGGAACCGGACGCTCGGGGATATCCTGGGCAAAAGCAACAACAAAACTCAGAATTGCAAAGACCAGCCAGAGTCCCTTCCGTAGCACTTGCAAAAATGGCTTGTGGGTCATGACTGTAATAAATAAAAAATGGATGGTACTAGGGGCAAGCTGTAGCCAATCCCATGAATAAGTAGATAATTACTGGAATGAAATGTCATCGGGAAGCTCATTGCGATCCTCTGACTGGTAATGGAAATACGCCTTTAACTGCTTCCCTGCCATTTCGATACCCGTTCGCAACCCCGCTACCAAATCATCCTGCCGGAAGTGTTGCCGCATGGCATCGCGGGTAGTATCCCAAAAATCAGCCGGTACCACCTTATTGATCCCATCATCCCCCCAGATGGCAAATTTCCGGGCTTCCAGAGCGATGAAAAATAGGACGGCATTTCGCTGGGCTGTTTTATGCATTTCCAGCTTGGCGAATACTTCCTTCGCTCGTGCAATGGGGTCCAAGGGTGAAGGTGATTTCTCTTCAATGTGTACCCGAATCTCACCGGAAGTTCGCGTTTCGGCCTGCTTGATAGCCGCAATGATTTCCTGTTGCTGAGCCTCGCTAAGCATATGTGATGGCTGATAAGCTTCGAGGACCAACGTACACGTACGCTGGCCCTCAAGCGAATTAGAATTGAACTTTTGGAGCTTTTTCCGTTCCTGGATCGGATTCGAAGTACGCTTTAGCAGGGAAACCAAACATACCGCTGAGCAGATTGGTCGGGAATGAGCGAACCTTCTGGTTATACTGCTTAACGGCGTCGTTGAAATCGTTACGGGACACTTTGATTCGGTTTTCCGTACCTTCGATCTGAGCCTGCAAATCCCGGAAACTATCACTCGCCCGCAGTTGGGGATAATTTTCAGCAACGGCCAGTAATCGGGACAGCGAACCATTCAGTTGCGACTGAGCCTCTTGAAAACGCTGAATATTTTCGGGTGTAAGCTGATCGGCGGTGAATTTAATGGATGTTGCATTGGCCCGGGCATTCACTACATCCGTAAGCGTCTTCTGTTCAAAGTTGGCTGCTCCCTTAACCGTGGCAACCAGGTTCGGGATCAGGTCGGCCCGCCGTTGGTAATCGGATTGCACCTTACCCCAAGCGGTGTTTACATTTTCGTCCTGTTGTACTAAACCGTTGTACGAGCAACCGCCCATCAGTACAACTAAAACAATGATAGCAATGGTAGCGATGATTCCGCGTGACATATTCTATGAAAGGTTTTAATTCGGGTTTTGGCTGACTATTTAAAATTGTTGGGCCAAAGCTAGTTTTTTCGGCCAGACTTGTATACGATTTTGGGATGAAATGAAAATAGCCGGATGGTCGATCCGGCTATTTAGTGATGAACGGAAAGCCCGCGAAGGCTATTTTTCCCACTGCTTATTGAGAATTTTGGATTTAATGATAAAAAGCGGTCGGCCTTTCGACTGAAAAAAGATCCGCAGTACGTATTCACCGATAATTCCGAGGCCGAACAAATTCAGTCCACCGAAGAAGATAATGGCAAATAGCGTCGCTGGAAAGCCTTGCGGAACGTCCATGCCTAGTACATATTTCTTGATGAGGTTGTAAATGAAATACATCATCGAGAAGGCAATGGCGGTACCGCCCAGTCGGGTAAGAAGCTTGATGGGAAACTCGCTGAAGTTGAAAATCCCGTTGTAAGCCAGTTTAAACAACAGAGCAAACGAATATTTCGATTCACCCGCTATTCGTTCGTCGCGTTCGTATTCTACGCCCGTCTGCTTGAAACCTACCCAGGTACGCATCCCCCGCAAATACCGACTTTCTTCGGGCATCGCATTCATGACGTCTACAACCCGACGCGAAACCAGAGCGAAATCGCCGCTATCGAGCGGAATATCAATGTAAGAAATAGAACGTAGAATCCGGTAGAAGGAATGGTACGCCAGCCGTTTGATCCAACCTTCTTTCCGTTTCCGCCGTACGGCGTACACCACGTCGTACCCTTCTTTATAAAGTTTGTAAAAGTCTTCGAGTAATTCAGGAGGATCCTGTAAATCACCATCAATCACCATGATGGCTTCCGTGCCCCGTGCTTCGTTCATACCGGCCGAAAGAGCCAGTTGGTGACCGTGATTACGGGCCAAAAACACACAATGATAACGCGGATCGGAAAGAGCCAGTGCCTGCATGAGCGTAGCCGTATTGTCGCGGCTGCCGTCGTCGATGAGTACCACCTCAATCGTAAGCGGGAGGCGGTCCATCAGACTATTTAAACGCTCCACCAGGTGAGGAAACGTCTCACTCTCGTTATACAGGGGGGCGACTATCGAAATTTGTGGATTATTCAATGGGAAAGTTGCTAAGAAGGTTGCCGCCAAAATTTACTGACAAAAATAGACTCAAATTGATAACTTATTCAAGGTTGGATACCGTTTTAGCGTCGTACCGTCCTGATACAGAACCTGAAGCTCGTAGGACCCGGGGCGTAGCATATCCTTCGGTAGCTCTGCTTTACCCCCTACACCCGGTCGAAACGGATTGCGGCCCGTATTAGGCAATGCCTGAAAAGGAATCAGATATTGATCGGAGCGTTCCTTCGATTTGACGTGTAGCAACAGCATACTATTACGGCCCCGAGGAACCGTAAGATCCGGTTGGGTAAGCAGGTAATACGTGGCGGTTTCCTGCGTTTGTAGGGATACAGCCTGGCTTTCGGCGGACTGAGCCAGCACTGGATCGAAAAAGTGAATCGGTGGGTTGTAAATTCCCTGTTCCAGTGGCGTCATAAAGTTACGCTGAATATACGGCTCCAGAAACGATCCACGCGTGGCTCCCAGACCGATGCCCGCATGGTATTGGTTGAAGGTAGCCGTCAGTAAGTTCTTCCGTCGGTCTTCGACAATCGGGAAGTACGCCAGATAAAGTCCCAGATAGATCAATACGCTGGCGGGGATGAGCCACTTCGGTGTTCGGGCGTAATCGCGTCGCATGCTCAGCCAGGCCATATACGCTACGCAAAGGAAAAGCGTAGGGTAAAGCTTGTAGTTACTGATGAGCATGACGTGGTAACCAAAATGCGGTCGTAAGACGGCAATGATGGTGTTGTTGGCCAGTAGAAACAGGGCCGTACCCAACAGGAAATCCTGCACGAAACGGTCCTGATCCGGTACGGATGATACGCCCGTTGTACGGAAGTAACCAAGTAATACCGGCCAGATGTTTTTCCGGAACCACAGGACCGCAATCGTCATTAATCCAACACCGGCCAGGGTCGGCAGGATGTAACGCCAGGGGGCGGAAGCATTCGGGAAAAAATCAAAAGCCGCTCCCAGGTAGGTGAAGAAGCCCAGCAGGGATAATTGCGGAGCTTCAAGAAATTTACTGAAACTCTTCCCGTTTGCCGTCGAGGGATAGTGGTAATAATAGCCAGCAATAGCCAGAGCCATAGCTAAACCCCAGATGAGGAGAAAAGAGTACCGTTTGCGTAAAACCAGAATAACACCGCCCGCAATCCAGACAAACATTCCATTGCTCATCGTGAACGTCGTGATGAAGGCCAGTACCAGGGCTCCGGCAGCCGAAGCGGGTGTCCCTTTGGCCAGTACAAAGAGCGTAGCAAAGGCAAAAAAGAGCAATGGTTCGTGTTGCAGCCCGGCGTTGGTCAGGAACGTCAGCAGGTAATGTTGCGGCTGAAACATAAAAAAGGTAACCGGCAGGAAATACCACAGCGACAGCCGCATTCGCCGAAATGCCAGTAGGAACAATACCCAGATAAATACCTCAGTCAGGTTCGCCAGGGCCTGCATCCAGACGTATTGCAGCTCGCCCGTCAGGTAGTAGGTAGCCAGTACGAGTAACTTAGCCGTTACCATCCGGTGCTCGTTATTGGGCAGGAAAAGCCAGTACGCTTTTTCGGACCAGGTAGGAGCTTTCTGAAATTCCAGGAAGAAGCCGGAGAGCGATTCGTAATCGTCAAACCAGGCTACGTTTAATACATAGGAGAAGAAAAAAACGATAAAAACAGCAAGCGGTAAGCCAACGATAAGCTGAGATAGGAACGAATTACTGGACGTCTTCATCGAAATTAATTGATTCGGAAACAATGAACTCCGGGCGTTTTTTTAATTCATCGAAAATACTGCCGATGTATTCACCCAGTACGCCGATGGTCAGCAGTTGGATGCCGCCGAAGAAAATGACCATGATAACCGTGGAAGCCCACCCCGGCACCAGACTTTGCGGACGCAACACGCTGCTGGCAAACACCCATACGGCTAAACCAAGCCCCACCAGAATACTAATAAACCCCAGTGAAAGAGCTACTGTCAGGGGTTTTTTGCTAAAATACAACAGGCCGGTCTGAGCAAATTTCAGCATCTTCGAAAGCGGATACTTCGTTGCTCCGGCAAACCGCTCCTCCCGGGAATACTCGATGGGTACCTGCTTGAAACCCATCCAGCTAATCAGGCCCCGGATGTATTTATTGCGTTCCTGAAGTTTTTTAAACTCCCGGATGACTTTGGCATCAATCAAGCGGAAATCGCCCGTATCCAAAGGCAGGGGAACTTCCGACAATGAATTAATAACCCGGTAAAAGGTACGAGCCGACCAGAGTTTGAAAAAGCTTTCCCCCTTCCGCTCTTTCCGTACGGCATACACTACGTTAGCCTGTTCTTTCTGGTACAGGTCTACCATCGCCGGGAAAAGCTCTGGTGGATCCTGCAAATCGGCATCGATGATGATGGCAATATTGCCCGAGCAGTATCGGATTCCCGCCGATACCGCCGGTTGGTGACCAAAATTTCGCGAAAACGAGAGTACCCGTACCCTGGGGTCCTGTACAGCTAACTGCTTTAACAGGGTTAAGGTTTTATCACGACTGCCGTCATTGATGAAAACCAGTTCGTAACGCCAGCCCTGGCTTTGTACTACCTGGGTGAGTCGCCGATAGGTTTCACCAATGACTTCTTCCTCATTAAAACAGGGGACAATAACCGAAAGATAAATCTCTTCAGGATTCAAGGTAATAAGGATTAAATGATGGATTCTACTACGTAAAGCAGAAGTATATAACCGTACATGCCTTCGAAACGGGTAGTAAGCCGGCCTATCTACTCATCAGTCAAAGAGCGAAAAGGTTACTCTTTGGTTTGTAAAATCAATGCTTTTTTACCGAAAAACTGCGATTCACACTTATTCCAAAGGTGGGTTGTATTTTCCTTGATGTCTTCCGTAAACAAAGATGCTGGGACATGCTGAAGCGGTGCAATGGTCACGGTATCCTGCTTCGACTGCCGGATGTACGCATAACGCTCTGTTAATTCTCGATCGTACTGAGCGGCCGTTCCTGTGGTTAAGTCGCGGGTCATCATCCGGAAGTTCTTGTTGAACGCGTACGCCACGGGTACGGCCAGCAAGGCCAGCACCAGCAAGGCCTTCAGAATGGCGGGTTGGGCTACTTCAAGGCTTTTCGTTTCCCGAAGCCAGAGTACGCTTACCGTCAGGTTATAAAACAGACCCGTCATGTAGAAATAATAGACCGTATTAGTGATGCGTACCGGCACTTCATCCATACCAACCCCGTAAAAATACGGGAAGAAGAGGAGGGGCGTCAGTCCCGCCCAGACCAGCCAACCCGCCCAGGGACGAATCCGCAGGTACGAACGGAACGCCCGATCTTCCCGGTGAGCCAGCCATACCAGCCAGAATACCACAAAAATTAAAATCAGTGGCATCCAGTGCAGGGCCAGTTCAGCCGTCGTACGGAACGACATGGGAAGCGAGAAGACCAGATTACCACCCAGTGGATTCGCGTGCTGACGCACTTTCGAACCCGGCGATTGCAGAATGAAGTAGCTACTGACCAGCGTGACCCCTAGCAAAAACACTAAACGCAGGTCGAGCTTACGGTTGAAAAGCAGTTGGTACAACAGAAAACTGCCCAGCAGACCGCCCAGTAAAATGACGAACATTTCACAAAGCCCTACAATACCCACAATGAATACGGCTGCCAGTACTAACCAGGCATTGGCTGCTGTAGAAGAACGACTTTCGTACACTTTACTTAGAATGACCAGCAGGAAAGTCGTCAGGATCTGGGGCAAAATGTAGGTATACGAAACCGTAGCCCAGTAAAAACCTTCAGCCAGACTCGCCATTTGCAGGACATAGGCAATGACCAGAGCCGCCGTAATCATGAATTTATGAGCGGACGAAACCTTGAATAAAACGCCGACCAAAGCATACAGCGACCAGAAGGTCGTTAGCAGATAGACAATCGGCAGTACTTTGAAATACCAGAAACCATTGGCAAACAAAGGCGTCACGTGGAAGAGGACATTCGCCAGGTAGCGTCCGCTCCACTGTTCGTAATAGAACTGCGTAGACCACCAGATGCCGTAATCACGGGCCATGTAAGCAAAACAGAAATCGTCGGCAGCACTGGGGTGATTATAAAAACTCAGGGCAATGATGGGAACTACCGTAATGAGCAGGAGGAATACCCAGGCTGGTAGAATCCAGTACCTTTTCGAAAGAAAGTCAGACATAAAGCGTGGAAGGCATTAATAACGAAAGCGATTTTTAAGGTTGTTGATGGGTTTTTCAATGATGTACCAGGATAACGTAGCTACTAGAATAGTTAACAAGGTATACGCAGCAAAGTTGAACAGATAGCTTTCTTCCAAGGCTGGGATCTCCCGGTAAATACGGTGCATCAGGCGATACACGGGGTGGGTAGGCGGCGTATGGTAGTGGTTATACACAAAGTTGTGATACAAATAAATACCGTAGCTGATACGACCCAGGTAGATGCTGACCGGGTTTTCCAGTATCCACTTCATCACCCCATCGTAGCCTAAGATGGCTTTCCCAATCAGGAAAAAAGCAAAGATGGAACCCGCTAGTCGCTCGAATACACTGTTGAGGGATTGATGCGGATCGGCAGAAATATGGTACCAGTACAAACTGCCCCCCAGAATAATCAATCCCAACCAGACCAAGGCCGTATGACGGAAAATTCGCTGAAAATGGCTCAGTTGGAAAATGTAGAGATAGGCGAGAAAACCACCCAGTCCGAACGAATCCAGGCTGGTAGGCATCAGTACGTAGGAAACAAACCAGGGTTCGCCTTTCAAAAAATAGTACAACCGCAGGGAAACACTGCCAACGATAAACGCAACGAGTATTTTAGGCAAATGCCGGGTAGGAACGAAGAAAACCAGGAACGGGAAGAAGATGTAAAACTGTTCTTCCACTGCCAGCGACCACAAGTGGTCCATCGACCCGAGCCAGGTTTCGTAGTGGGCAATGTAAATATTGGTAGCGTACAACGCCAGCCAGAGAAATTTTTCGCGGGCAGGGGGTACGTTAAACAGAACCAGCAGAAAAATAACCAGATAATAAATGGGAAAAATCCGGATAGTACGGCGAATGAAGAATTTCTTCAGATACGTGCTTAGACCATTTTCACGGGGCTGGTACTGATGCTTGCTCTCAATTAGAATACGGGTAATGAGAAAGCCACTCAGTACAAAAAAGATCGTAACCCCAATGGGACCAATGGGAAGGGTATTGAACCCGGCCAGCAGGTGATCGTATAAAACCAGAAAGACAGCGATAAAGCGGATTCCGTCCAGTTGCTTGAAGTAGGATTCCTGTTTTATTGCGGTTCTCGGTACATCTATCGGGGTTGCTGACATGGAAACGATGAATTTATATCGCAGTATGCTATGGTCGGTTGATCAGAATCAGGTAAAACGAGCAAACACCGACTAACCTTTGAAATAAACCAAAGGAGCCTAGTTAACTCTAATGACTTACGAACGGAAAGTAAAGGCTGTGGATGAGCTATGAATCAGTCCTTTGAAGCCGTGAATACTACTGATTCCATTCAAAATCAGGGGCTAATTTCTTAAAGTTCTTTCAAATAGCCTTGAATTATTTTTTGGTGAAACCGTTCATCCACTCATTCAGATGGTTCTGAGAACGGCTCAAAGCCTCTGACAATGAGTTAGTTTTATTGGAATTAATCCACGAAATTTGCTGTACGATCTACGCTGCCTTAAAGTATTTTAACGCTCCAGATGAATGAGTAAGGTCGTTTTGACGTTACTAAATTAATTCCCTCGAATTTTTTGATTGGCTTCGGCTAACCTAACCATACCCTGATTTCCACCTGATTTGGTTTATGGAAGCACTTTCTGTTTTTACGGGTACCTCTACACCGCTTTTGATGAATGGGTCGAAAGAGCGAATCGTCGTGATTCCGACTTACAATGAAATTGAAAATATTGAAACGGTTCTTCGCAAGGTTATGAGCCTGGAGCCGACTTTCGATGTTCTGATCGTGGACGATGGTTCCCCCGATGGTACGGCTCTTAAAGTGAAACAATTGCAGGATGAATTCGGTGATAATCGCATTCACCTGCTCGAACGCAAGGGTAAGCTGGGCCTGGGCACGGCCTATCTGACGGCTTTTAAATATGCCCTCAAAAAAGGCTATCAGTACATCTTCGAAATGGATGCGGACTTTTCCCACAATCCCGACGATCTGGTACGACTGTGGCGGGCCTGTGCCGAAGAAGGCAACGATCTGGCCATCGGTTCGCGGTACATTCAGGGCGTAAATGTGGTGAACTGGCCGATGGGGCGGGTACTGATGTCGTATTTTGCCGGTGTCTACGTGCGTTTCATTACGGGAATGCCCGTGATGGATGCGACTGCGGGTTTTAAGTGCTACCGTCGCCGGGTGCTCGAAGCGATTGATCTGGATTCCATTCGTTTTGTCGGGTACGCCTTCCAGATTGAAATGAAATTTACTTCCTGGAAGTATGGATTCAAACTCAAGGAAGTACCGATCATTTTTACCGATCGCACGAAAGGCGTTTCCAAAATGTCCACGAAGATTTTTAAGGAAGCTTTCCTGGGCGTCATTCAGTTGAAAGTAGACAGCTTCTTTAAACGTTACATCCGCGAATCCGTAGAGACGTTTGAAGCGATTAAACTGGAACCCCAGCGGAGCTAGATCCGTCCGTACGCTATAAAAGGAAAGCCCGTCAATCACTTGACGGGCTTTCCTTTTTATAGCAGCAAATCTGGTCAGTAACCGGATGAATCAATCAAGAATTTTCCACTTACCCAGACCCCATTTCGACAGGCGATACAAAAGGGATGTTCGCAGTACGCCCAGTCCGTACTTGGAACTGCGAAGGAAGTTGATGGAAGAAGCTTCATCAAAATACTTGGTCGGGCAGGTTACTTCCGCAATTTCAAAGCCTTTCCAGAAAATCTGGGCAATCATTTCGTTATCAAATACAAAGTCGTCATCGCACTTGTCGAAGGGGACTTTTTCCAGTACTTCCCGCGAGAAGGCCCGGTAGCCCGTGTGGTATTCGGATAATTTCTCGTTGAGTAACACATTTTGTACAAAGGTCAGAAAGCGATTGGCAATGTACTTGTACATGGGCATTCCGCCTTTCAAGGCTCCCTTGCCCAGAATACGTGAGCCAAATACGACCGGATACAAATCATTTCCGATGATGGAAATCATGGCCGTCAGCAGCAGAGGCGTATATTGATAATCCGGGTGCAGCATAATCACAATGTCACCGCCCAGTTCCAAAGCCTTTTTGTAACACGTTTTCTGGTTTCCTCCGTATCCTTTATTAATGTCGTGGCGAATGACGTGCTGAATGCCCAGGGCTCGAGCGACTTCTACGGTGTTATCCGGACTATGATCGTCAACGAGTACCACTTCATCCACCAAATCAAAAGGGATTTCCCGGTACGTTCGTTCTACCGTAAGAGCGGCCCGGTACGCGGGCATAACCACAACGACTTTTTTATTATTGTACATAGATAGTAATGATCCACACCTCGCCCTGGTTAGTCAAACTTGGCACGGGTAAACAAGAGGAGTTTGCAGGGGAATTGAAATAAACCTCAAATTTACGTCTACCCGTTGGTATTATTGGTATAAGCAACTAATTCCTCCGAAGAAACCCATCGTTACTTTCTACAAAAAGATCAGATGTGAGCCTGAGTGAAGTAGAGATTAACCTAACGAAAGCCGGCAAAGCAAACAGGTTGACGCGTTTTAACGTAGATTGTCAGAGATTCGCTCGCCCGCAGGCGGCGTCCTTATTATGAAGAAGTTTGATAAATCAAGCATTCGGGTGTTTCAGCGAAGACTGGCCAATCTGAGTCCCCGAAACCGATCGCTTTTGCTCCTAAACTTACCGCAGGAACAGTTTCTGGATGTGCATGACCTGGATTTCCTGTTCGGCACCTCTTCGTTTGAGGTCATTACGGCCTGCATTGCGGGTAAAAGCAACGTATTACTCTGCGATGTACTTGATGCCCGGTACGAAAAGGTCAATGAAGTTTCCAAACGCCTCCGACGCATGGCCCGTACCGCCGCATTTATCGAGGCCGAACGGGGTACCGAAGACCTGTACCTGGGCTGGCCGCTGGTGCAGGGGAAGTTCTCGGACGGTACGGTGGTACGGGCTCCCTTGCTGTTCTGGCCAGTGAATGTACGGGTGACTCCGCAAAATCGCTGGGTACTCGATCGCCGGGATGAACCGCTTTCCCTGAATCGATCGCTGGTTATGGCCTACGCTCATTTTAACGGGCTACGGCTGTCGGAAGAGTTGTATGAAAAAGATTTCGAAGACTTTCCGAAGGATGCTCTGGCCTTTCGGACGGCTTTGTACGAATGGCTGAAAGAAACGCCCCTGTCCCTCAATTATAATTCTGACCTGTTCGAAAATCAGCTTCAATTTTTTCCAAAACTTTTAAAAAGCGACCTTGAACGTACCGAACGCAATGGCGAGCTTCAGCTATTGCCGCACGCCATACTGGGCATTTTTCCCCAGGCCGGTTCGTATCTGGTCCGGGATTACGAAGCCCTGCTGGCGGACGAAACAGAAGCGTATTCTTCTGTGGAATCAGTCCCTACCCAATACCAGAAACTGCGGGAAGCGGATATGCTGACCCCATTTTTGCTGGATGCTTCGCAGGAAGCGGCTTTCCGGCGAATTAAAAAAGGCGAATCACTGGTGATTCAGGGACCACCGGGAACGGGGAAATCCCAGTTAATCTGTAATCTCATTGCCGACTTCACGGCTCAGGGCAAACGGGTGTTGGTCGTGAGCCAGAAACGGGCGGCGTTGGATACCGTTTATGAGCGGCTTTCGCTGGCGGGCTGGCAACCTTTTGTGGCAAATCTGCACGATTTTCAGCACGATCGGAAAAGCCTGTACGATCAGATTGCCGGACAAATTGATCGAATTGACGAGTACCGACGCCTGAATACCAGTCTGGATGCGATCTTACTCGAACGGGAGTTTACACAAAATGCCCACCAGATTGACCGGATTCAGCAGGAGTTAGAGGATTTCAAAACCGCCCTGTTTGATACCCGTGTTTGTGGGCTTTCCCCGAAAGAATTATATCTGACTTCCCAGCCGCAGGAAGATCATTTTGAACTGGGCGAATCGTACCAATCCTTTCACTTTGATACCTACGCCGAGACGCTACGGCGGTTTAAACGCTACGAGTTGTATGCGACCCGTTTAGGAACCGATCATCCCTGGGCGGACCGGGTGAATTTTAGTGGGTTAAGTTTTCAGGCAGTACCGCAAATACGAGCCCTGATCCAAGAAGTACCGACGCAGATCCAAGAATTCAATCACCAATGCGAACAACTGATTGGGCGAAAACTAGGCTGGACGGAGATGCGTACCCTGCCGGTTGAAGCTTTGCAGACCTTTCAGCGTCAACTTACTCCAGAATTAGAACCCTGGCTACAGAAAGTATACCGGCAGCAAATTCCCGATTGGGGAAGCTGGCCCGAACGACGGGCCCTCGAACGAATTGAACAAGCCGGCTTGCTTCACACGACGCGGAGAAGTTCAGAATTGATGGAATTCCGTGCTCGCCTGGAAACGGCTCTGCAAGCCCGTACTTCTATGGTCAAGTGGTTATTTTGCAAGGAAAAAGAGATCATTCGGGCCGATGCCGAACAACAAGGGCTATCGCTGGAATTGGCTGATTTGCAAGAATTGAAAACCCGACTGGATCGCCGGATCGAAGCCGAGCAATACATGCGAAGATGGACGGAGCAAGCGGAGGTGACGGTAGTTGTGGAAGATTGGTCGGTTTCCAGGGAACACTGGGAACGCATATCAATGCAACTCAAGCAAGCCAGTGAATTATATCAACAGATACAACGGGGGCCTTCGTTACTAAAAGAGCTACATTTTGAAGGCTTACGGTCCTTTCGTAATCAACTGGAAACGGCTTTGCAACTAGCGGACCAGTTCCAGAAGGCGTATCAGTCCTGGCGAGTGTACCTGACCGACAGTCAAATCGAACAGCTGATCCAACAGCCCGATATTGCCGTTCCCGTTTTAACGACGAGCCTTACGGACGATTTTGAATGGTTGCACGAGTGGGATACGCTTAAAAATCACCTTAGTACCGCCGAACGGGAGATACTTCAGCGGTATGAGGGGCAAACGCTCGTAGCCGCTTTCGATAATTCATTACGACTAGCCTGGCTCGATCACCTGGAAGTACAGCATCCCATTTTACGAAGCGTATCGGGGCTGGGCATGAGCCAACGGGAAGAGGAATTACGGGCAGCCGTCATTCGGAAACAGGAGCTGGCCGGGGAGATTGGCCGAATGCGATTGCGTGAACAAACCTACCAGTCGCTCGAAACCAATCGGCTGGGAAATACCATTACGTATCGTGACTTACGTCACCAGGTAACCAAGAAGCGGCTGATTTGGCCCGTGCGACAGGTACTGGCTACGTTTGCAGAAGAGATTTTTTCATTGGTACCCTGCTGGCTGGCCTCGCCCGAAACGGTATCGGCCGTTTTTCCGTTTCGTCGGGGGGCAGAACCCTTATTTGATCTGGTCATTTTTGATGAAGCTTCCCAGTGCTTTGCTGAGCAGGGCTTACCAGCCATGTTTCGGGGTAAGCAGGTTGTGATTGCGGGCGATAGTCAGCAACTTCAACCCTCGGATTTATACCGTGTTCGGTTTGAAGAAGAAACGGAAGACGTACCTGAACTGGAAGTCAGTAGTTTGCTGGAACTGATGGCCCGTGACTTGCCGCAAGTGATCCTGCAGGGGCATTATCGCAGCCGATCGCTGGATTTGATCGATTTTTCCAACCAGCATTTTTACCAGAATCGCCTGAAGTTACTGCCGGACTTTCAGGAAATGAACCGCCGCGAAGGAGCTATCCGATATTGGAAAGTAGAAGGCGAATGGAAAAATCAGAATAACCTCGTTGAGGCCGAAGCCATCCGCTCGCTGGTGGAAGACTTGGTACGGCAGGAACCCGAGCGGTCCATCGGGGTGGTGACGTTCAATGCTCCCCAACAACGCCTGCTGGAAGATACGCTTGAGGGCCTTTCCCCCAAGCCTGATTCATTATTCATTAAAAACCTGGAAAATGTACAGGGAGACGAACGGGATATTATCATTTTCTCCATCGGCTATGCTCCTGATGAGCGGGGTAGGGTAGCTCTGCAATTTGGTGCACTCAATCAGGCGGGGGGCGAAAATCGGCTGAATGTAGCCATCACGCGGGCTCGCGAACGCATTTATGTGGTGACGAGCCTCTGGCCGGAACAGCTACACGTGGAAGAGACCGTAAATGCCGGACCTAAACTGCTGAAACAATACCTGAACTTTGCCCGCCAGGTGTCACAGGGTGCGTATAAACCGCAACCGATCATCACGGCAGAACTACAGTCGAATCAATTACTGAAAGATCAACTGCAAAGACAGCAGCCCCAGTGGAAAAACGAATTACCCTTTGCCGATCTGGTCGAGAAAGAGCAGGAATACTATAAACGGCTGATTTTGACCGACGATGATGTGTATTATCAAAGTTTAAGTGCGAAAGAAGCTCACGCGTACTTTCCCCTAAGTCTGGAGCGGAAAGGGTGGCGGTATCAACGCATCTGGAGCCGGGAGTGGTGGAAAAGGCAGGGTTAGGGCACAAAAAAACCGTCTTCAGAGAAGACGGTTTTTTTGTGAGCCCAGAAGACTAGGATAAATCCGTATTCTGAGCCATGCCTTCTGCATTAACGCCGTACTTTACTTCAATGCCGTGGTACAGCTCCTGTTCTGAATAATCTTTCCGGAGCGGATGCCCTTCCCAATCTTCGGGTAGTAGAATCCGGCGTAAGTCCGCATGGCCGTGAAAGTACACGCCCATTAAATCATAGGCTTCGCGTTCGTGCCAGTCAGCCGTTCGCCAGATTCGGCTCACGCTAGGTACCTCAGGCAGGGTCTCATCCTGCGTTTGGCGGGGCACTTTTACTTTCAGACAAAGCGAATGTTCGTAAGGAATCGAAAACAAATTGTAGGCTACTTCCAGCGTATCCGCTGAGGGGCCGTTGTCAAGAGCGGTCAGGCAGGAAAGTGAATCGAAATACGTTCGTTCATCATTCCGCAGGAAATCACAAATGGGTACGAGAAACTCTTTAGCGATCGTCAAATTCGGCATTAATCCCAACTCTTCTTCGGCTACCAAAGCTTCCATACCGAATTCCTGAGTCAACAGGGATTTAAGTTCGGAGAAAGTCATGCGAATGTTGGTTGTTCAAATTTTTCAAGCAAACTCAAGGCGGCTGTAGGTTCCTGCACACTTTCATGCCGGATTTTATCCTGCAACTTCATAATAGCCCCAATTAACGCTTCGGGGCGGGGTGGGCAACCCGGTACATAGACATCCACCGGAATGATACGGTCTACGCCTTTCACAACGTGATACCCATGTTCCCAATAAGGGCCACCACAGTTTGAGCAGCTTCCCATGGAGATCACATAACGAGGTTCAGCCATTTGTTCGTATAAGCGGCGAATCCGGTCGGCCATTTTAAACGTAACGGTTCCGGCTACAATCATCACATCCGACTGGCGGGGGGAAGGCCGGGGAAAGATACCAAAACGCTCCAGATCATAGCTGGAAGCGAAGGTCTGCATCATCTCAATGGCACAGCAGGCCAGTCCGAAGCCCATGGGCCAGAGGGAGTTCAGACGAGCCCAGTTGAGCAGATCCTCAGCGGTGGTCAGTACCACGCCGCCCTCTCCGGTTTTGAACCGACTATCGAGAAAACTTTTCATTGATATTTCTTATTTACTTTTCCATACAGGTCCGTCGGAACCTTGGAAGGTATGTGCGTAACCTTAGCTTGGGGGCGTACCCAGTCGAGGTGTCCTTTTCGCCAGGCATACGCTAAGCCTAACGCCAGAATGCCGATGAAGAGGAACATCTCCAGTAAAGCAAACATTCCCCAGCGGCCATTCGTTTCCTGGATTAAGGATTCTTGTCCAAAAACCGTAGCCCAGGGAAATAGAAAGACGAGTTCTACGTCGAAAAGTAAAAAGATCAGGGCAATACTGTAGAAACGAATGTTAAACTGCACATTGGCATTCCCTACGGGTTCCTCACCGGATTCGTACGTGCTGAGCTTTTCTTCGTTAGGCCGGGCCGGACGAATAAAACGGGCAATGGCCAGCATTACGGCCAGAAACAGAATGCCCGCAATGAGGAAAAGCAGTATGGAGCCGAAATCAGAAATCATTTGCGTTTGAGTATCTTTTTGAGGCGGACGTTGCGAGCCGTATCCGCTTTTGAGCTATCGGGCTGGGCTGGAGCAGACTGAGCACGGGCCTCCTTTTTACTCCGTTCGTCAATGGCCGTCAGACTATCCACGACGCCCTGATAAATTTCCTTGAATCGATTGGGTTGAGCAATGTAGTAACGGTAACTGGCTCGGTACGAACCGGTATCGGCTCCGTACTTTTTCAGAATGTCTTTTTCCAGTACCTGAAAAGCCACCAGCGAAGAATCCTGGGAACCTAACCGAAGCCGGGTGATGCGTTGTTCGGCCAGATGAATGTCTTTCAGAATCTGCACCATTTGCTGTTCCGGTACGAGGTGTTCCGGAGGGGAAGGAGCATTGGAACAGGCCGTAAGCCAGGCCAATAATGGGAGCAAAAGACGCGTTTTCATGTTTTATTTTAGCAAAGTTAGGTAGTTTTGGCAGAAGGCAGCTACAAAACCTGCGTAAACAACTGCCTTTAAGAAGGCTGCCTTAAACGGACCGTCGTATGAATGATCTGCTTTCAAAACTTCGTAATTACGAAATTCGGATACGGAAGGCCGTTGATTCTCAGATGCACGGCAATTTTAAATCCGTATTTAAAGGTTCTGGACTGGAGTTCACAGACCTGCGGCAATACCAGTATGGTGACGACATTCGTCTTATTGACTGGAACGCATCTTCGAAGGGTCATGGTCTTTTTTTAAAGATATTTAAGGAAGAAAAAGAGCAGACGGTGTTTTTTATGGTGGACGTAAGTGCCTCCCAGGACATTGGTCGGGAGGATCGTTCGAAGCTGGATGCCACCAAGGAAATCTGTGGTGTACTGGCTCTGTCGGCCATGCACGAAGCCAGCCACGTGGGCTTGTACTGCTTTTCGGATCAGAAGGAAAAATACATTCGTCCGGCGAATAGTCTCAAACACGGGTACCAAATGATTCTGGAGCTGTTTCGACTCAAACCCGAATCGCTTAAAACCAACTTATCCGAAGCCATTTTATTTGCCCTCAATATCCTGCGGCGGAAAAGCGTAGTCATTCTTATCTCCGATTTCATTGATACAGGCTACGAACAAAACCTGAAAGCTCTTGCCAAAAAGCACGACCTGGTAGTGGTACACCTGTATGATGAACGGGAGGTAAATATGCCCTCGCTGGGTATTATTCCAGTCTATGATAAAGAAACCCGCCGTACCTTGTGGATCAATACGTCGTCGTCGCAGTATCGCAAAACCACCCGTCGGGTATTTGAAGAGAATCAGCAGCGACTGGAGACGCTTTGTAAGCAGTACAATGCCAATTATTTATCCGTCGATACGCAGGAAGATTACGTACCCAAACTCATTAAACTGTTCCGGGTAAAATAAGTAACGAAAGAAAATTCAGTGGATCGGCGGTAAGATTTCAGCCGTCTGTCAAACGCTTAATATTAGGAATACGTGAGAAGCTGGGTTGGTACCATTGTTCTGATTCTTACCTTTTTTTCATTTCAATCGGCTCTGGCTCAGCCGGAAGGAAAGTTTTTGTCTCTGAAATTTAAAGTAGGTAGTCCGGTTCAGTATGCTCTTAGTTATCGTCACAATCCGGGCGACGAAGTGTTTTTTCCGGATTCCACCCATGATTTTACGCCGTTCCGCTTTCTGAAACGGGAGTATTTCCCCACGCGTACCAACGCTGCTGGCAGTGTCGACAGTGTGGTCTATACGCTAGTGTCTTTTGAAATCGATTCCGTGCAACCCCTGAAGCTACCGGTGTACCTGCTGCGTAAACAGGATTGTACGGCGGTCTATGCTCCGATGCAAACGATTCGACTCCAGCGGTTGGTAGACCCGCGTGCAAAATCCGTGCTACTGAAATCAAGTACGAATCTGGTTGTATTGGATACACAGATAAATTACCCACTATTCTTTATTATCCTGCTCATGGCAGCGGTGCTGGGTGGATTGATCTACTGGTTGTTTGGAGCCGCGATTCAGCGTCGCTGGCGACAGTTTCAGCTCTGGCGAAGGCATCTGGAATTTCGGGGCTCTTTTCAACGCTATCTGCGGGGAGCGGCCGATCCTAAGCAAGGCGTGATGAACGTAGAAAGGGCCGTATTCCTCTGGAAACGTTATCTGGAACGCTTGGAAAGCAAACCCTTCACGACCTTCACCACGAAAGAGGCCGTTAGTCAATTCCCGCAGAACCCGCAACTCGAACAAGCCCTTCGTGAGACCGACGCCGTTGTATATGGTGGGGTAGCTTCGCCCCAAACGCAGGAATCCCTACGTATTCTGCGGGATTTGGCTGGACGAACGTATCTTCGGCATCGGCAAATTATTCTAGCTAAAAATTCCTGATTAAAAAAAGGCAACCGGATTGCCTGTCTGAGCTTGATTATGGGTGAGTGGTTTTCGTTAAAGTGGTTTGGAATCGGTACCCTGGGAGGCTTTCACTGGGCTCAGCCGTATTACCTGTACGGAATCGCTGCAGTACCCTTTCTCTTCTTTCTACGGCGAATTTTCTACGGAAAATCCCGCCAGCGACTCAACGTAGCTTTTCTGGCTAAGGAAGTCAAAACCAGCTGGGTACAGTACCTACGCTACCTGCCCGCCGTTCTGAGTGCTCTAGGAATCATGTTAGTATTAGTGGCCTTAGCCCGGCCACAATTGATTAAGGAAACAGAAGAACGTTTCTCTGAGGGAATTGAAATTGTATTAGCCTTGGATGTATCGGATTCCATGCTGATGAAAGATTTAGCTCCAAATCGTCTTGAATCAGCTAAAAAAGTGGCTACGGAGTTTGTAGACGGTCGTTTTCAGGATAAAATTGGACTTGTCGTCTTCGCAGGGCAGGCTTTTTTTCTATGTCCACTTACTACTGATTATACGTTACTCAAGCAGCAGATTGTTTCCATTAAACCTGACATCATTGCAACGGCAGGTACGGCGATTGGTTCGGCTCTGGCGAATTGTATCAACTTGATGCGGGACAGTGAAGCCAAAAGCAAAGTAGCCATTTTGCTAAGCGATGGTGATAATACCGCTGGTAACCTAGATCCCATTACGGCAGCTCAGTTAGCGAATGCGTACGGGATTCGGGTGTATACCATTGCGATTGGGAAAGAAGATGCCGTTGTCACCCAGGATTCAACGGACATGTCCCTAGAAACACTTGACACGGAGGTACTGAAAGATATCGCCCAGCGGAGCAAAGGACAGTTTTTTCAGGTACAAGACACACGTGCACTGAAAAGCGTGTTTGACCGGATCAATCGTCTGGAGAAAACAAATGTCAAAGTATCTTATTATCAGGATATTAAAGATTTTTATCATATCTACCTGAAATGGGCAATTTGCTGTCTATTGGGAGCATTAGCCTTGAAATGTACCTTTATTGGTAATATTTTAGAAGATTGAGAAAGACAGGTAGTTTTACGAACTATTTTTTCGAAAAATTTTCTAAGCAGATAGCCGCTGACAGTCAATTTATTATAAATAAATTAAATAGTTTTAGTAAAAATTTGCACTCTATTTGTAAAGTTTATGATAATATTGTTGGCTATTTTAAATGTTCCTACACCATTTGAACGGAAGGGAGCATTCAAATTATAGAATAATGCTGAAACAATTCTATCATTTGCAAAGTATAGAAGCGGGGTTAGATGAAGTGGGTAGAGGGTGTCTGGCGGGGCCGGTAGTGGCTGCTGCGGTGATCCTTCCGAAAGACTATATGAATCCTTTGCTCAATGATTCGAAACAGCTTAGCCGTCTGGAACGACAGAAATTGCGAGTAGAGATTGAACGAGAAGCCTTAAGCTGGAAAATCGCCGAAGCCAGCACGGAAGAAATTGACCGGATCAATATTGCAAAAGCAAGTTTTTTAGCCATGCATCGAGCGGTGGAGCAACTAACCGTTCAGCCAGAACATCTGTTGGTCGATGGCAATCGGTTTGTTCCTTATCCAATGATTCCGCATACGTGTATTGTGAAAGGGGATAGCCTGTTTGCTTCCATTGCCGCTGCCTCAATTTTGGCAAAAACGTACCGGGATGAACTCATGGAACAGTTGGCTCTGGATTATCCCATGTATGGATGGGAGCAGAACGTGGGCTACCCAACCCCTAAACATTGCAAAGCTTTACTAGAGTACGGAACGACGCCTTGGCACCGAAAGACCTTCGGACCAGTAAAAAATGTGTTAAAATCGGATGAATTAACGTCTCAGAAAAGTACTGATTTGGTCGATTTATCTACGGGATATTCTTAAATTAATACAATTTTTTAGAATTCTTACAAAAATTTTCACAAAACCTTAACGTCGGGAATGGGAAAAAATACAGTAGATTTGCTGAATCGTTTACTCGGTTTCGAGGGACAAAAACAAAATTTTCTTTCGTAGTTGCTTAGGACGTCAAATTTTATTTTTCTTTACACCAACAAACCAAAGTTTCACTAAACCCTAAAATTACCAAACTAATGAGTAACACTACCAAGACCCCTACTCCCGCTGCCAAGCCTGCTGCTGCTCCGAAGAAGAAGTCGGGGGGCATTCCGTCTGGTCTTATTATTCTGATTTTGTTTATCGTTGCTGAGCTGTTCTATCACTTTTACTTAGGTGACGGTAGTCACTTCGAAGGAGGAGATCACAACAACGAACCGCTGCCAGGCGATTTCTTTGGTATCGTTTACAAGGGAGGTTTTATTGTACCCATTCTGTTTACCTGTTTCCTGACGTCTTTGACGTTCACTATCGAGCGTCTGTTTACGCTGGGTAAAGCAAAAGGAACGAGCAGCATCGACGAATTCGTTCGTAAAGTACAAGTTCTGTTGAACCAAAACGATATCAACGGAGCCCTGAAAGAGTGCGACAAACAAAAAGGTTCTATCGGTAACGTAGTAAACGCTGCTCTGAAAAGATATCAGCAATTGACGACTGATACGCAATTGGACAAAGAACAAAAACTGGTTGCCCTGAGCAAAGAAATCGAAGAAGCTACGAGCTTGGAAATGCCTTCGCTGGAGAAAAACCTGACGATCATCGCTACGCTGGCATCTGTGGCTACGCTGATCGGTCTGCTCGGAACGGTATTAGGTATGCTTCGTTCATTCGCTGCCATGGGTCAGTCAGGTTCTGCGGATTCAGCTGCTCTGGCTGCTGGTATCTCTGAAGCTCTGGTAAATACGGCTTTGGGTATCGGTACTTCAGCTATCTGCTTGATCGCTTATAACTACTTCACCAGCATCATCGACGGTATCACGTACAACATCGATGAAATTGGTTTGAGCATCACGAACAACTTTGCTGCTCATTACTAGGCGTTCCTAAAGAGGCTCAGCAATGAGCTTCTTTAAAAGATTGTCGGAATTATTAAGTTTTTAGTTTGAAAACGAATAATTTTGATCAACGAAACGTTTAGTTATAAAATCAAAACAGGTAGCGATGGCAAAGGTTAAAGTAAAACGTCATGGAGTATCGATGGACATGACGGCCATGTGCGACGTAGCTTTCTTGCTGTTAACATTCTTTATCTTAACGGCAAAGATGCGTCCTCAGGAGGCTGTGCAGGTCACTACTCCAAATTCTGTAGCCCAGGAACCCCTTGCCGCGACTGATGTCATCACGGTATTGGTTTCTTCGGATGGCAAAATCTTCATGGGGGTGGATAACCATCAGGTACGTTTAGGAATGCTGGAGCAAATGTCCAAGCGTTACAATGTGGCCTTCACGGATCCCGAAAAAGAAGCTTTCCGCTTGTCTGAAAACTTCGGGGCTCCGATGGCCAACATGAAACAGATCCTGGACATGGACCCTGCAGAGCGTAACAAGCCCGGCGTACAGCCTGGTATTCCTAGTGATTCCGTTCGTAACGAACTTTTCTACTGGGTAGCAACGGCTCGTCAGTACTTTGGTAGCCAGGGAGCTAAATACAAGGTATTAATTAAAGCGGATCAGAATGCTCCTTATAAAACGGTGAAGCAAGTAATTGCTACCATGCAGGAGCAGGACGTGAACAACTTTAATTTGATTACAGGTCAGGAAACGAAACCCACTTCCATGTAGAACTTGAAAGTTCACTTTCAAATTCTTTAAACTAACAACGCAATGGCAGAGATAGCACAAGGTGGTGGGAATGACAAAGGTGGTAAAGTCCGCAGTAAAAAGGTATCTACCCGTGTAGATATGACCCCCATGGTAGACTTGGGCTTTTTATTGATTACTTTCTTCCTGCTGACTACTACGCTTCAAAAACCGGTTACCATGTTCTTGGGTATGCCGGCTAAGGACAAAGAGAAAGAAAAACAAGAGACATCTCCTATTAAAGAGTCTGAGGCAATCACTGTATTGCTGGGCAAGAAAGATGGATCAGATGTCGTATACTGGTACCAGGGTACGGGCAAAGATGTCGCTTCGACGCAGGTAGAGAAAACCTCATTTGCAGCCAGTGGCGGTCTTCGCGATGTGCTTCGTCGGAAGAAGAAGGAAGTAGGTGAGAAATTCTTCGTCGTAATCAAATCTAAGGATGATGCTTCGTACAAATCCTTGGTTGATGTACTCGATGAAATGGCTATTTCCGGAATCGACAAGTATGGTATTACCGACATCAACCTGAACGATAACAAGATTATCGATAAGGCAGAAGGTAAATAGTCAAAATAAAACTAAGAGTATAGTTGTAAAACTAAATTTTTAGTTTTAACTTTGAATCAATCTTTTAGAACGTTTAACTAGTTGCCTACTCTTATGGCAGAAACAATCAAAATAACCAACGATACCACCTTAGAAGATCTGATTTTTGCGGGTCGTAATAAGGAGTATGGTGCATACGACCTCCGTCGCCGGACGTCCCGTAATGCCCTGATTGCTACTGGTATTGCTCTTTTGATTGTTGCGGCCTTCTTAGCTGCCCGCTTGCTTGCTGCAACGATCGGTGAAGAAGAGAAAGAGGTAGAAGTAAAACTGGCGAACATGTCAGAGCTTCCTCCTCCTCCGGAACAACCAAATCAGCCACCGCCACCACCACCACCACCACCACCACCACCAGAGGTGCCGGTGATGAGCACGACGGCGTTCCTTCCTCCTGAAATTAAGGAAGATACCGAAGTTCCACCCGATGTTGAGCCTCCCAAGCAAACCGAACTGGTAGATGCTCAGGCTGGTAAAGAAACCGTAGTAGGAGATCCTAACGCGGTTGAAATCGTAGCCATCGAAGAAGGAACTGGTAAAAAACGCGAAGAGGTTATCGAGGTGAAACCGGCTGCTAAAGAAGAAGTCTTTACGGTCGTTGAGCAAGCTGCTCAGTTCCCCGGCGGTGATTCAGAAATGTACAAATACCTGAATAAAAATATCAAGTACCCACCTGCAGCTCAACGGGCTAACGTACAGGGGAAAGTATTTTTAAGCTTCGTAGTTTCTCCAGATGGAAGCATTTCTGATATCCAGGTACAAAAAGGTCTTGGTTTTGGTTGCGATGAGGAAGCAGTCCGCGTGGTAAAGTCAATGCCCCGCTGGAAACCTGGTCGTCAGTCAGGTCGGGCCGTGAAATCTCGCTTTAACTTGCCGATTTCATTCGTACTCGAATAATCTGAAATAATAATTAATGAAAATGGGTCAGCATCTTACACGGATCTGACCCATTTTTTCTAAAAGCTATGCCAAAACCCATTAGTGAACAAGTAAACGGTCTGATTGGGCTGATTATCCCACTAGGATATGCGGCCATGGGCTATTACCTGATTGATGCTGCGTCGACGATAGCCGCTAGCGGAGTCTTATCTGAAGACATTGCGAAAGTATTAGGCGGGCTTTTTATTGGGTACAGTCTTTTGAAGCTTTACTGGGCTTATCGTAAATGGCTTCGTAATCAAGAAGAAGAGTAAATCAACGTCCATGAAAACTGCACTAAATTATTTCGGAATAAGTATGCTGGCAATGTTAGCCTTAACAGGTTGCCAGCAGAAAGCAGGGGATAATCCCGAGGAAACGGTATCAAGAGGCGAAATCTTAGTAGCGGTAGATGAATCCCTACAGCCCATATTGCAGGCTGAACAGGAAGCTTTTGCAGACAAAAACAAATATGCAACCGTGCATATGTCCTACGTTCCTGAACTGACGGCCATCCAACTGATGTTACAGGATTCCGCTCGTGTGGCAGTAGTGACCCGGCATTTGAAAGCCGATGAGAAAAAAGTATTTGAAGAAAAAAATCTGAAATACCGGGCCATTCACATGGCCACCGACGCTGTGGCTTTTATCACCAATGGCCAAACCAGCGATACCCTGATTTCCGTAGATGAAATTGATGGGATTATGAAGGGAAGGATCAGCCAGTGGAATCAATTAAAACACGGAAAATCTTCACAAAAAATTTCCTTCGTTTTTGACAGTGACAATTCGAGCAACTTGCAATACTTATTAGATACGCTCAGAATAGCCGATAAAAAACAAACGCCTATTTACGCGGTTAAATCTAATAAAGAAGTCATAGATTACATTCAGAAAACACCTGGAGCGATTGGAGTTATCGGTGTAAACTGGATCAGCGATATTGATGATCCCGAGCATCCCCGATTTATGAAAGGCATTAAGGTGATGGGAGTGGCTCAAAAGACGTCGACGGATCTGGAACAGTATTACCAGCCTTTCCAATACGCGATAGCTTTGAAAAAATACCCCCTCAATCGGAATGTTTACATGATCACCAAAGAAGCTAAGCGTGGTTTGGGTACGGGCTTCATCAACTATGTAATGACCGACGCTGGTCAACGAATTGTTCTGAAAAGCGGCCTCTTACCGGCTAATCAGATTATTCGCTTGGTACAACTCCGTAACATGTAAGCTAGGGGCGATTTGGATATAAATCATTTTTTTCTTTAAATTGTGCAACTATTTATTTAGTTAGTGCGTTATACAAGAGTGGGACATAAAAAAAGACTTGAATTGAAATTCTAACAATTCTCTAATTTTTTTTATAATCGCTGGAATTACAGTAATTTCGAATCCTATAATCAATATTGTTGAACGTAAGGTATCACCTTCCCAAAACCCAATTTTCTTCTACGATGAGAGTGAAATTCAAATCGCTAATTCTGGTAGCCGGGATGCTGGCCTTGGGTGCAACGAGCTCGTTTGCACAATCGCCAGAAGTTACAGGAGCATTAAAGGCTCTTGAAGCAGATCGTCTTGGTTCAGCCCGCGAGGCTTTGGAAAAGGCGGCGACTTCCTCCCCATCGGCTGAAAATCAGTTTTATTTAGGGTATTACTATTTAAGACTGGCTAGTGCCGAAGACGAAGGCAGTGTGAAAATCGCTGAATATCTAGATAAAGCAAAAGCTGCTTTTGATAAAGGCGTGGCGGACGATGCAAAATCGAAATTTCCGCTAAATAAAGTAGGGCAGGCTGGCGTATTGCTGGGTCAGGGTAAATTGGCTGAAGCAACAGCTCTGATTGATCAGGTTTTAGCTGACACGAAGAGCAGAGATGAAGATGTACTGTGGCGAGCTGCTGAAGTATATACGTTGTTCACCAAAAAAGGACAGGCTAACGATCCGGGCAAAGCAATTACGCTGATTGACCAGATTGCTGGTTTGAAAAAGAAAAAAGATCGCCCTGAATATCAAATTGTCAAAGGCGATGCTTACCTGATTAAAAACGAAGGTGGTCCGGCTATTTCGGCTTACGAGGAAGCACTTCGTTTACAGCAGGATACGCAAATGGCTGCTTTGGCCTATACGCGGATGGGACGAGTTTGGAAACGCGGTAAGAACTACTCAAGTACCCAGACTTCCTATAATGACGCTATCAAAGCAGATGAAAAATTTGCACCTGTCTATTGGGAATTTGCTGAATTATGGTTGTTCGCCGGTAACTACAAAAATGCTGCCGAAAACCTTGATAAATACATCCAGTATAGTGAGGAGTCTCCAGACGTAATTTTACGTTACGTGAAATTTGCCTTCCTGGCTCAACAGTATCAGAAAGTAGTGGATGCTCTGGCTAAAATCGAAGGAAAGGTAAATGACCCCGATCTTCCCCGTATTAAAGGTTGGTCTTTGACGGAATTAGGACAATACGAACAAGGAGCTCAAAACCTGGAAACGTTATTGAAATCTAATCCGAAAAAAGTTTACGCGGACGATTATCGTTACTTAGGTATTGACTACCGCGAATTGAAGCAGGATTCGTTAGCGATAATGAACTTCGAAAAAGCTGCTGCGGCAGGGGATACGGTATTCAATAACTACGAAGAAATCGCTAAAATTCGTCAGGCTCAGAAACGTTACCTTGATGCAGCGAAGGCATACGATCAATCCATTGCCTGGAAAGATAAGCGTCCTGACAAACGCCCAACGTACGCAGATTTCTACCGCAAAGGTATCGCTTACTACCAGCACATTAGCTCCGCTAAAGATACGACGGTAGTACCCGAGGCGGTCGAATCATTTGCTCGGATGGGAACTATGGCTGACAGTACGGTAAAAGCAAATACCCAGCTGACACCCGAACAAAAAGAATCACTGCAAGGATTCGTAGTAATGACTCCGCTGTGGCAGGCTCGTTCAAATCGTTTGTTTACGGATCGTGCGAAGGCGTTGCCTTACTATGAGCAGTACATCGCTGTAGCAGATACGGCTAAAAATCAGAAAGAACTGATTGAGGCGTATCAGTATCAGGCTTACTACGAGTTCCTGGTAACGAAGGATAATGACAAGGGTAAAGATTACATGAGAAAAATTCTTGCTCTTGATCCTGAAAATGCAGAAGCAAACCGTATCCTGAACCCGCCTGCTCCAGCTGTTGCTCCTAAGAAAGGTGCAGCTAAACCAAAAACGGCAGGTGCTAAGGCTAGTTCAGCTCCGGCTAAAAACTAAGCTTAGTTTTACATTACTAAAAAAAAGAGTCTCGGAAACGAGGCTCTTTTTTTATTGCTATTGCCAGACAGAGTAGACGCATAGATAGTAGGATATTGTTTGGTGAAAGCTTTAAATTGTACGTAGAGCCGAACAGATATCTTTCATCTATTGCGAAAGTCCAGCGGATGGGTTGTACTTGCTCAAAACCAGGATGTGAAAACTTGTATCGCAATGTTTAGTAATAACAAATTCAATGAGTTGAAAGAACCTATATAGATACAGAAGGCTGCCTCTCTGGAATGAATACAGGTAAAAACGAATAACAGATTTCAGATACAAAAAAGCCTGCGTCAATTTGACGCAGGCTTTTTTGTATCTGAAATCCTAAGATTAAGGTAGAACCGTTAAACGCTTGGTACGTTCAAAGCCATCTACCCTGATGCGGACGATGAAAATGCCCGGTATACGGCCTACGTTGATAAACTTCCGTTCGTTAAATTCATTGATAATCCCACTGTATAAAACAACGCCTGAAGTAGTCACCACACTCACTTCGGCCCCTTTCCAATTCTCTTTGGTTTCGAGCGTGAAGGCTCCGTCTGGACTAGGGTTTGGGTAAACACTAAAACCATCCTGAGCGGGATCGTAACTATAATTGAAAGGCTGTGATACAACAGAGGAGCACTCAAACCTTCCTACGGGTGCAACGTTGTACTCAATTACACTTCTAACCGTATACACTCCTTCTTTAAGCGGTTTGAAGTAAACAGAGTTGAACGTACTCGTATCCGTACCCATAATCCACGAATTACGCGTACCTGGGATATTTGCCTGAGCTTGTAACGTATAAGGACCTACCTGAGCGATCTTTGGCGTTTCGGGGTTTGGGCGAGCTGATACCGTTACTTTATCCGATTGGTTTCTGCAGCCGTTCGCATCCGTTGCCTGGGCATAGTAATCACCGCTAATACGTGCCGTCAATAGATCCGTATTAGAAACCTGCTGGTTTGCGAGCAACCAGGAGGGTCGCTCTGACGTAATGGCCCTTAACGTAACGGTTTCGCCTTCACAAAATGCCAGTTTTCCTTGCAGCAAAGCGACGGTAGGTTTAGCGGGTAAAGGATTCACTCGTAAGCTTACCGGATCAGACACGGGCGAAGGACAACTAGCCTGGCTGATGGTTTGAACCGTATACGAACGGGCTGTATTCGTCGAAATACTCAGCGTAGCCGCGTTGTTGTAGTTCCACAAATACGTACCATCCGATGGACTCGAAGTAAATTCAACCGTTTCGTTGGCACAAATAGTTACATTCCGGTTCGCATCGATAGCCCGGTTCGCCTGAATCGTTGGCTTTGCGGGAATGGGATTTACAGTGATCTGAACGGCATCAGAGGCTACCGAACGACACTGATCAGCGTTGAGTACCTGTACGGAATAATTACTGCTCGTAGTAGGCTGAATGGCTTTACTGGTAGAACCATTACTCCAGACGTATCCTACGGCAGTCTCGTTAGTCGTCAATACGCGGGGTGTACCTGCACAGAAGCTAGTCGGGCCATCGGCGGTGATACTGGGCTTGGACGGACGTGAACGTCTGCCTAAGACAATGGGCTCGGCACTGTAACTACAACCCAGCAAATCCTTATAGGTCAACGAATACGAGCCACCTTCGGCCCCCTGAATAGAAGGCGTAGTAGCTCCGGTATTCCAAACGTTATTCGCTCCGTAATTGGACTGTAGTGTAGGGGTAACACCTTCACAGAAGTACGTACTGCCCCCATTATCTTTTAGAATATCACCACCAATCACCGGACGATCGGGTACTTTATAAGGCAATGAAAATACCGTGGTGTTCCCATTTTTCATCTTGGCCATATAAGGGTCACCCTGACCTACGGTAACCGTTGCTCCGTTTTGTCCATTGCTCCATCCATACGGATTTTGATTGGGAACACTCAGGGTAAGCGTATTGGTGTTACCACAGGTGGCTGAAATAGCAGTGAGCGTATTAGCCAGCTTAGGTATCGAACGGTTGAAGACACTACTGGACATCAGAGCATCATACCAGCCCTGAGCTACCTGATTGTAAGCATTTACATAAAAGTGAACACCTCCCGAACGAGGAATACCGTAGCTATCCGTGTTAGGTCCTAAAAATACGTTGGGTACGGAAGATGCTACCTGGGTCTGGGCCGCAATGATGTTAGGGGATACGCCATTGTTATAGCTGGTACGAGCGACTACCCAGCTAAGCTGATCGTAACCCAGATCCTGACGACTCTTTTGAATGACTGCGGTTAAATCGTTGACGTAATTCGCCATCGGCGTATTGATCGTCGCTGAATCATCCGCTTCTCCCTGCATCCACAATACCGTACGGGCACCCGTAATCGACAAATAGTACGTTAGAATATTTTTCAGGTTATTATAAGGATAGCCCTGAGCAAAGTATTTAAACTCGTCGGCACAAGTAGTGCAATAGCGACTGATGGTACGTTGTCCCTGCGAAGATTCCCGCCAGTTTTGAATCGTAGTACCGCCAAAAGCCCCGTTGTAGAAGAGAACCGGCACATTCAGATTTTGCGTCAGCAATTCACCCAAACGACCCCAGTAATAAGATCCTACACCAACCGGAGCTATATCCTGAGAACCGCTCATTTTTCGGAAGGTAGGCAGCATCGGATACAGAGGACTGGCTGCTTTTCCCGATACCACATCATACCGATAGAATTGAGGATCCTGTCCATTACTGGGAGCTCCAGTTCTGAAATTTGAAGGATTGGCAATCGTTACCCGGTCATCGCTGGGATCAACGGGGGTAGGCTGGTTCTCGGAGGCTTCATAAGAAACCCCCTGAGCATTGGACTGACCCGCAAGTACGAATACCTCACCCACGCCGAAGGGCTGCAGATCGTCAGAAGCAACTACCTGTCCAGCCAGTGAGCCGCGTACTTCAAGTTTATACCAGCCGCCGGTGACGGAAAGTGTACCCGAAAAAAAACCATTGGAAATAGAGGAAAGAGCCGTCCAGTCAATCCCGTTACCACCATTAAGCGGAGTAAGTTTGGCTTCAATCTTATCAACAGGCTGATAGTAGTTGCCCGCAATTTGTACGGTAGCTCTGTTATTGTTATCCCGTTGAAAAACAATACGTTCTACCGGAAAAGTAATCGTCATCTGAGCTTGGGCCGAGATACTCAGCACCAGTCCCAGAAGGCATATAAGCTTACTAAAATAAGACCTCATGCGGCAAAGGTTTTTATAACAGATAGGAAGTACAGGCGGTTACCTCCACTTGCAAAAATATAAATAAAAAGCTAAATACGAAATCCCAATGTTTGAGCCTCAAGGAGTTACGGTCAAACGAAATAGACTTCATCTAATAGTTTCTTAAATGCATTTTTAAATTCGGCTAATTCGTACGGTAAAATTGGGCAACGCATCCAGTCGATAAACCGTAGGATGCAGCACTTTCATTCCTCCATTGATGACCACAACCCATACCTGATACTGCGTATCTGGTTGTAAATATTCTACGGGGAAACTGCTATGAAAACCATTGGCATAATAGTGTGTACCAAAGGAAAAAACGAAAGATTTAAGCGAGTACCGTTTCTGCTTGGTTGGAATATAGTGCGACTGAGAGGCATTCTTCAATAGAATATACGCTCCGTCGTTTTTGTGAGTCGAACGAATGAACTGCTCATTTGTAAAGACCAATGCATGACCCATTTGTTTTGTTTCCAGGCTAAATAAGTCGGCACTGACCTGATATGGCATTTCAAAAAAATAATCGCTGGGCAGTTCATAGACTCCGGCCCGAACGGATTGCGTAGTAATGGTATCTACGGCTGTCTGTAAACTTAGGTAAATGGGTGAACTAGGCAGAGCCCGGTTATGCTCCCAGCCGTACATGTCCGTATTTCGTTCTTTGTAATAGTAATCCAGGGGAGCTACATATTCGAAATAGCTAAAAAGGCAAAGGCATACACTCAAAATTGTCCACAGACGAACCCAGCGTAGGTGAGGACGAAGCTGGCTGAATACTAAGATAGAAATAAGAATCAACCAAATAAAACCCATGTGTTTGTATCGGCTGATCAACACGGCCTGCGTACCCTCCATGGCTCTACCTACGGCGAAAGCAAGGATAGTAATACTAAAGTGAATAAGTCCTCCCCAGAGCGTGATTTTCCAGCGGGGATAAACAACTTTTGCGTGTTGAAACGAAGGCCGAACAAAGAGGAACGCCGAATAAATAACAATACACCAGAAACTCAAACCCGTAGCCATAATCAGACCGGAACGTAGTTTGAAGGGAAGGACCGTATTTAAATCAGCAGCCAGGCCACTGAAAGACAGAAAGTTGTAAACAATGAGCCAGGGGTGTTGTAAATTATCCGAGAGTTTAGGACGATACGCCGGAACCACCAACTGATAATAATACAACCCAATCATCCCGCCAATGACGAGTACCCAAATACCCGCGTGTTTCCAGCGGTGCTGGAGTAGCAACAAAACCAAACCCGTAGGTAAGACAAATGTGCCACTCACGTCACTTAGAATGGCAAGAATAGCCGCCACTAAAGCAATCGTTAAGTGACTTGCTTTAGGTTTATATAAGTAGTAAGCCGATAGCAGGGCAAAGAAGTGAACAACAATATGTTGCAGGGGAATCATTCCCCAGTAAATCGCTTCGTAGTATTGAATATGAAATAACAGAAAGGAAGCCGCGACTACCAGCAATAACGGTAGTTGGGCTTCTTTGATAATAGTATAGAAAAGATATAAAAAGCCCAGTAGCGAAAGAAGACCAACGAACATTTGAATCCGTAAGTCCAGGTGCCCGTTGACTAAGTAAATGAGCGTAGCCGCAATCCGATCTACCACAATCCGCCGTTCGTCATCCTGTACCCAAATAATGTGAACGAATTCTTTCCAGGAAAAAGGAGAAAGCTGCGTAAGCTTGGTAACTGGTTCTAGTAGAGCGTCGTAGTCATCCTGAAAAGGAATATTAGTTACGTACGCAAAGAAGGTATAAAAGAAAAGACTAATCGGAATCAGGCTAACGAAGACAATCCATGTGGAGGAGATACTATTCTTGGAAATAGTAGAAGGCATTTTTTGAAAATAATTGGTTGAACGCAATCATTTAAAACAATACAGCCCCCGCTAAGAGGCTGTATTTTAAAATCAGGCTTGATTCGGCGGATTTAACGCTTGCCAAATCAAATCAAGCAATGAATCTAGTCCTTCTCGTGTATACGATGAAAAGAACAAGTGAGGAACGTCAGCGGGTAATTGCTCAATAAAGGTTTGCTTATCTTCTTCCGTTAATAAATCAGCTTTAGAAATAGCTAATAAACGGGATTTATCCATTAATTCAGGATTGTACTCCTGCAACTCATTCAGTAGAACTGCGTATTCTTCACCCGGATTTTCGGAAGAAGCCGGAATGAGGAAAAGCAGAATAGAGTTCCGTTCAATATGTCGTAAGAAGCGTAATCCCAGGCCTTTACCCTGCGAAGCTCCCTCGATAATTCCCGGAATATCAGCCATAACAAAGGAGCGGAAGTCGCGGTAGGGGACTACGCCCAAGTTCGGAACAATCGTCGTAAAGGGATAATCCGCAATTTCGGGTTTGGCAGCCGATACTACCGAAAGCAACGTGGATTTTCCGGCATTAGGAAAACCTACCAAACCGACATCGGCCAGTACTTTCAGCTCCAGAATAAACCATACCTCCTGACCATCTTCGCCGGGCTGAGAGGTATGCGGAGCCTGGTTCGTGGAGGTTTTAAAGTGGGAGTTACCCAGACCACCACGGCCCCCTTCCAGCAAAATCATCTCCTGGTCGTTCTCCGTAATTTCAAACAGTATTTCGCCCGTTTCGGCGTCTTTGGCAATGGTACCCAGCGGTACGTCCAGATACACATCTTCACCCCGGGCTCCGGTACGGCGGCCACCCTCGCCGGGTTGGCCTTTGCTGGCGATAACGTGTTTCCGGTATTTAAGGTGGAGCAATGTCCAGACATTGGTACTACCCCGAAGAATAATATGGCCTCCCCGGCCTCCGTCGCCACCATCCGGTCCGCCCAGCGGAACGTGTTTCTCCCGGCGGAAGTGCGATGATCCGGCACCTCCGGGTCCTGAACGGCAGCAAATTTTTACGTAATCAATGAAGTTTGTTGTCACAGCCCTAGTAGGTAATCTAATCCGTGTCAGCACACGGCTTGAGTGAGTATGGTCGTCCTTCTCCTAAATTTATGCAAAGTAAAGCAATGTTTTGCCTAGCCGGTAGCGATTCGCTCAAGTACGGCTGGATTCGGACGAAGCAAGGCCCGGATAATCGGGCTATTTGAGGCCTAAGCCTGAATGAAAATAGGCCATTTCGGACGTTCCGAAATAGCCTATTTCAGTAATGCGAACGTATGTACTAAACGGCTGCTTTTTCGATAGCCGTACAGATCTTCTCAAAAATTTCCTCGATGGCTCCAATTCCGTAGACCGAGGTGAACTTACCCTGTCCTTGGTAGTAGTTAGCTACGGGCAACGTTTTCTCGTTGTATTCCTGTACCCGTTTACGAATCAGTTCTTCGTTCTGATCGTCGGGACGACCGGAAGTTTTTCCGCGTTCCAGCAAACGACGCGTTAATTCTTCGGCTTCTACTTCCAGAGCTACCATCGCTGAGATCGCCGTACCGTTTTCTTCGAGTAAAGTATCCAGAGCTTCGGCCTGGTTGACTGTCCGGGGAAAACCGTCGAAAATAAAGCCAGCGGCCTGTTTATTTTCTTTCAGTTTATTGTCAATCATGCCAATTACTACTTCATCAGGCACCAGCAATCCCTGGTCCATCAGAGCTTTGGCTCTCAGTCCCAGTTCCGTACCTGCTTTAATTTCAGAGCGAAGCAGATCGCCGGTAGATAAATGGACGAGCTTGTATTTGTCAATCAACTTTTCGCTCTGGGTTCCTTTCCCGGCTCCCGGAGGGCCAAAGAGTACCAAATTAAGCATGAGACTATTGATATTCAGTATGAAACGATGTTAATAGGGCTGCAAAGGTACAATACTGCGTGGAAATAGAAAGCATCCGACTGGCTTTTACCCGTAATGTACTGTCGGGTTAGGTATTTAAGTACTTCAAAGCCTTTTCCAGATCCTCGGGTGTATCTACGCAGGGACTATCGTAGGTCGTTTCTACCATCTGAATTTTATAGCCAGCTTCCAGCCATCGGAGTTGCTCCAGCGACTCGGCTTTTTCCAGGGATGAAAGCGTAAGTTGGGTAATGGCCTGCAGAATATCCGTACGGTACGCGTACATGCCTACGTGCCGGTAATACGTATGGTGCAAATGCCATTCCTGTGGTGGATAGTTACGCAGGAACGGAATCGCCTGACGACTAAACAGCATCACTTCGCCCTTGTTGTTGAGTACAATCTTCGCTTCGCCCGGATCGTGCAGCGTTTCCGCCGACGTAACTTTAATCATCTGCGTAGCCAATTCTACCTCTCCATCCAGCACGTCCACCAGTTCATTGATCTGAACGGGGTTTAAGAAGGGCTCATCTCCCTGAATGTTCAACACATACTGAACAGATTCGGGATCCTGATGCGTTTCCTTCCAGCTGGCGAAGGCTTCCCAGCAACGATCCGTACCGCTGGGGTGATCTTCACGCGTTAATACGGCTTTGCCGCCGAAATTCTGTACGTGTTCGGCAATACGTACATCATCCGTAGCAACAATAACATCCAGTAGTTTCGAAGCCTGAGCGGCTTCGTATACGCGTTGAATCATGCTTTTGCCCTGAATGTAGGCCAGGGGTTTACCCGGAAAACGGGTCGAAGCATAACGGGCGGGAATGATTCCTAATACCATAGTTTTGGTTACGGGCTATTCAAAAATGAAGCCATTGATGAATTTACTACTAAACCTTCGTTTGGTTTAAAGGCTAATAGTAAAATTGCCTCCTGAACAAATTCGTTCAGGAGGCAACAAGGATATGCATAGTTCAGTTACTTCCTGCTGGAGCAAGAAACTGAATTTAATTAATCGTTCTTCAAATCCTGGATATCCAGCATACCTACGGGCTTGCCGTTTTCCGTTACCAGAATGGTATCTACGCTGGTTTTCTTGAAAAGAGCCGCAGCGGCGTCCAGCAATTCGGTACTTTCAATGGAAATAGGCGTTCCGTATTCGAAATCTCCCATTTTCTTCGACAGTACATCGCGACCACCGTCAGCCAGTTTCCGGCGAAGATCACCGTCAGTAAATACACCTTTCAGGTTACCGGCTTCGTCAACAACCGTAACACAGCCAAAGCCGTATTCAGTCATTTTTACGATGGCTTCCGTCAAGGAGATATCCGTCGTAACCATTGGGTTGATGGTATTGATCGCCTGACCTACCGTGACCGTGATCAAACGCGTATGCTCGATGAACTGGTTCGTACCGATAGCCGTGAAGTTGTTTTCCGTCAGGGCTTTCATCAGTTTCCAGGGTACAGTAATGGTGTGGCAACCCAGGTCGATGGCGTTCCGTACGTGTTCGGTATTCCGTACTGACGAGAACATTACTTTTGAATCGAAACCGTAGGCTTCTACCAGTTCTACTACATCACCGATCAGCGTCAGGGCATCGTATCCCTGATCCTGCATCCGTCCGGCCAGTACGCAAATGTAGGTAGCACCGGCTACGGCTGCCATGTACGCCTGTTGGATGGTGTATACCAGGTGAACGTTTACTTTCAGTCCTTTGTCAACCAACGTGCGGCAGGCTTTTACGCCTTCCAGCGACACGGGGATTTTAAATACCGTACGCTTAGGGTCCAGACCCAGAGCCAGCTGGCGTTCCGCGTCGGCTACAATATCGGCGGCGGTTTCACCCAGGGCTTCGATCTGAAGAACGGGTACAATTTTAGAAAGCTCCACGATCGTTGCATCCAGGTCGCGAATACCTTCGCGGTGCATGAACGTGGGGGTTGTGGTAAGACCGGTCAGAAAACCGAGTTGAAATGCCTCTTTGATTTCTTTTAAATCGGCAGAATCAAGATACAACTCCATGTGTGTAGTAGCAATGGCCGTTTTAGGTTAGGTTTCCGTGTTAGCTGTACCAGCGGGGGGATAACTTATTCACCAAAAACGTTACGCCTCTTTTAAAATGTTACTTAAAAAGTAAAGAAGGAAAGTAGTAGGCTGTGAAAATCAGGTTTGTTGCCAATGAAAGACAGTGATCGATCAAGGCATTGGAAACGAAAAAACGGACTATTACTTTCTTATTGTTTTCAGGCAAAAATGAATCGCCGGATACTTGGCTGCAAAGTTGGCGATTTTCGGGGAGAATTTCAGAACAAATCCAAAGTCCTTTACTTCTGATTTTCAATCCGCCTACGATTACCAATCCTGCTCCTTGAACCAGCCCGCGTACATGACGTAGTTATTAGCCGTACGGTCGAACACTTCTCCCGCCGCTTCCGACACGGGTTTGAGGAATCTAGCCGGATTGCCCGCGTAAATGCTGCCGGGTGGAACGACGGTATTCTGCGTAACAATGGCTCCGGCGGCAATGATGCTACCCGTACCAATCACGGCTCCGTCCATGATAATCGCACCCATGCCCACCAGTACGCGATCTTCGATCGTACAACCGTGTACGACGGCGTTGTGGGCGATGCTTACGTAGTCGCCAATGACAGTTTGCGTTTTCTGATACGTACAGTGAATGACGGCTCCATCCTGAATATTGGTACGATTGCCAATTCGGATGGCGTTGACGTCGCCGCGAATGACGGCATTGAACCAGACGGTGCAGTCATCGCCCATACTAACGTCACCAACGATGGTGGCGTTAGGAGCCAGCCAGCAGTTTTGCCCCAATTGGGGCGTATGATCCTGAACGGGTAAGATTAAAGCCATAAGATTAGTTACTGTTAAAACCGCAACGTAGCTCCCTGACCGTTAAAATCCAGAGCTACTTTTGAACGCTTTTTCAGCGGATGTTCGGGATGGCGACGGACGATGGTTTTGGAAATAAAATGGCCCATGGCCGCCCCGACGAGCAAATCCGAGAACCAGTGAGCATTCGCATTGAGTCGGGATAAGCACGTGAGCGTTGCCAGCGAATAGGAAATGATCGGTACCGCTTTGATGTCCTTAAATTCTTCCGCAATGACCGTCGCCAAAGCAAAAGACGTCTGGGCGTGACCACTCGGGAAGGAATGGAAGGGCGGATACTGCGGACCCGCCCATTCGTGCGGACGAGCACCATCCCAGGGCCGTTTTCGTCCGGCCGCGAGTTTTACCACTTGTCCGAGTACACCATTGATCAGCTGACTTTCCAGAATCAACAGACCGACACGCGTCGTTTTGTCATTATGGAAAATCTGACCGTGTAGGAAAACCAACCCCGAAGTAATCCACAAGTACCGTCCGTTACCTAAAGGATCTACGATTTCGGAAGCCGTATTGGTAAAATGTGATTTATGTTCCTGGGAAAACTTCTGAATTCGGCCGTCCGCAAAGGCGTACGACAAAGCCGCCACGCCGATAATAGTCCCGGCTTTAGCCCAGTCCTGACCCTTCCAGCGAAAGGGACTCGTCACCACCGCTTTGGTGTCGTACCAGTAGCTTTTGACGTAAGTCCAGTTCGGTTTTACCGGCTCGTACCGGCGGGCGGAGTCTTCCGAGAGCGGAAGTACTACTGCCTGCGTCAGCGAATCCGTTTGCAAACTATCGCCGCTGATCTGGGCGTAGGCACCTGCGGAAGTAAGCAGCCAGAAAAGAAGGATCAGATACGGTGGAAGTTTCATAAGCAAAAGCGTAGGGTTACTGAAGGAGAGCATCCAGGGCCGTTCGTACCCGTTCAAAACCAAAGCCTTGTAACTGAGCATCCATCAAAGCCGTAATCTGCTCGTTGGCCGGATTGCCGATGCTGCCCAGGTGTGTATGCTTCAGATCCCGGGAAGCCGCGTACGAACCCTCGCCAATTTCCTTACCCACCTGACGGTAGGCATCCCGGAAGGGTATGCCTTCGATTACCAGTTCGTTTACCCGCTCTACGCTGAAAAGCAGATCGTATTTTTTGTCTTCCAGCAAATCCGTTTTCACCTGAATGTTTTCCAGCATGTAAGCCGTAATGTCCAGGCAATCCAGAATTTCCTCAATGGCGGGCATCAGGATTTCTTTGAGCAACTGCATATCGCGGTGATACCCCGAAGGCAGGTTACTCAGGACCAGCGTCACTTCCATCGGTAGTGCTTTCAATCGGTTCGTTTTCCCGCGTAACAGTTCAGCCACATCCGGATTTTTCTTGTGCGGCATGATGCTGCTGCCCGTCGTAAGGGCGTCGGGAAGCGTCAGGAAAGCGAAGTTCTGCGAGTTATACAGACACACATCCATCGCCAGCCGGGAAAGCGTCTGGGCGAGATTGGCAATCGCCGTCAGAGCCATCCATTCCGTTTTACCGCGACTCATCTGAGCGTACACGACGTTGTAATGTAAGCCTTCAAATCCCAGTAAATCAGTCGTCAGTTGGCGATCCAGCGGAAAGGAAGAGCCGTACCCCGCTCCGCTGCCCAGCGGGTTGCGGTTGGCAAAATGGTACGCGGTCTGGAGTAAAGCCACATCATCCGTCAGTGATTCGGCGTAGGCCCCAAACCACAGCCCAAAGGACGAAGGCATGGCAATCTGAAGGTGCGTATAGCCCGGTAACAGATCGTTTTTATGCTGTTCAGATCGCTGAATCAGTACGTCGAAAACGCGTTTGGTTTCCTTAGTAATCAGTTCCAGCCGGTCCCGGGTGAAGAGTTTCAAATCCACCAGTACCTGATCGTTCCGACTGCGACCGGAGTGAATTTTCTTTCCTACGTCACCGAGCTTTCGCGTCAGCATAAGTTCCACCTGCGAATGAACATCTTCAATACCGTCTTCAATCTCAAAATTTCCGGCCTGAATGTGAGCGTAAATTTCCTTCAGTTCCTGTTCAAGGTCTGCCAGCTCCTGCTGCTCCAGCAGGTTTACGGAAGCCAGCATGCGGGCGTGAGCCAGGTTACCCAGGACATCAAAGGGAGCGAGGTACAAGTCCATCTCCCGATCCCGGCCTACGGTAAATTTTTCTATTTTTTCAGAAGTCGAAACGCCTTCTTTTTGCCACAATTTCATGCGTAATGCTGGAAAGTTTAGCGGTCAAGACTTTCAGTCTTAACGTATTGTCTAATAAGGAATCGCAAAAAACCGAAAAAGGACCGAGCAATAAAAGAAAAACCCCGTAATCCGATGGGGGTTACGAGGTCTTTAGGGAAGGGTTCCCGTATAATTTTAAAAATGCCGTTCGCCTTTTTCGCGTTTGCCGAGCATGACCGCTCCAACCATCGCTACAAAGAACAGGATGGTAACCAGCTCAAAGGGAAGTAGATAATCCAGGAATAAGGTTTCCCCCAGGACTTCTACGTAACCAGTGCGAATATCAAACTTCTCGGCTGAGGGCATCGGATATTGCAGACGACGCACCGCCATGACAATCGCTCCCAAAATGGCGATGCCGACTACAAAGGCTGCCACCCGCTGAAGAGTACTCTTGGTTTCTTCCTTATACTCCCGAAGATTCAGGAACATGACTACGAAGAGAAAGAGTACCATAATGGCTCCAGCGTAGACAATTAGATTGACTACGGCCAGGAACTGAGCATTGAGTAAGATATAGTGACAGGAAAGGCACAGAAAAGTTAATACCAGACAAAGTACACTGTACATGGGATTTCGGACCAGAATGACCGCCAAGGCAAAAACGATGGTCAGGGCCGTCAGAAGGTACCAGATTTTATCAGCTGACATAGCGTAACGAAGGATCGATTTTTAACGAATAAACAAATTACTTCCAGCCTTCCCGCAAATACCGGCTACTCATATCTTCCACCAGGCGATCTTTTCCGTAAATCACCTCATCCCGGCTCATGAATACGGGTACAAACTGGTCGTGACGAAGGTAGATGGCCTGTTTGGGGCAGGCTTCTTCGCAGAAACCGCAAAAAATACAGCGGAGCATATTGATTTCATAAACCGCCGCGTATTTTTCTTCCCGGTACAGATTTTCTTCCCCGGCTTTCCGCTCGGCCGCTACCATCGAAATGGCTTCCGCCGGACAGGCTACCGCACAAAGGCCACAGGCGGTACAGCGTTCGCGACCAGCTTCGTCCTTTTTCAGAATGTGCTGTCCCCGAAATACGGGACCCAGATATCGTTTCTGTTCGGGGTAATTAATGGTCGGTTTTTTCTTGAAAAAGTGTTTGAGCGTAATAGCCATGCCGCCAGCAATGGCCGGAAGGTACATCCGTTCGGCCAGCGTCATTTCGCTCTTATCTATCTTCTTTGCTCGATTAGTGAGTTGCATGAGAGGGATGAGTTTAGGGTTTAGGGTTTTGAGTTTTTAAGAGTTGTCTGAGCGTTAACATTTAACACTAAACTCAAAACCCTAAACTCGATCTATCGCACAGGTGCGGCTTCCAGAATACCTCTGGCAGCTTTGGGCTTCATGGCAGCCTGTACGGCTACGACGGCTACGATAATGACGACGGCTACCCAGCTGAACCAGCGAAGGTTGAACATCAGGCCGATACCCGTAACGATGATGTTAAGGATGGAAAGCGGAATCAAACTCTTCCAGCCCAGATTCATGAGTTGATCGTAGCGGAAACGTGGTAAGGTCCAGCGTACCCACATGAAGAAGAATACGAAGAATAAAGCCTTGGCGATGAAGGCAAAGAACCCAATAGCCGTGGCGATGTTATGACCCGTGGCGTCGTTGCCCAGAGCTTCCGCGACTTTATCCATAAACGGATAGTTGAAACCACCGAAGTACAGAGCCGATACCACGCAGGACGATACGAACATGTTCACGTATTCGGCAAAGAGGTAAAAACCTAGTTTCATCGACGAATATTCCGTATGGTAACCGCCAATCAGCTCGGCCTCGCATTCGGGTAAGTCGAAGGGCGTACGGTTACATTCGGCAAAGGCACAGGTCAGGAAAATGACGAAACCCAGCGGCTGAAACAGAATATTCCAGCCTCCGCCGTGCTGAGTATTAACGATGTCCCGAACGGATAAACTGCCCGTCATCATGATTACCGCAATGAGGGATAAACCCAGAGCCAGCTCGTAACTGATGTTTTGTGAAGCAGCCCGAATGGCTCCCAGCAGTGAGAATTTGTTATTGGAAGCCCAACCTCCCACCATCACGCCGTAGACGCCCAGCGAAACAATACCGAACACCCAGAGAATACCAATGTTCACCTCGATACCCTGCACCTGAATTTCCTGACCGTCGATGCGGAGGGTATCTCCGAAGGGAATCACCGCCGAAGACAACAGAGCCGTCAGCATCGCCAAACAGGGGCCTGCAATGAAGAGCCATTTGTTGGCTTGTGCGGGAATGAAATCTTCCTTGAAAAACATCTTTCCGGCGTCGGCGAGGGGTTGTAACAAGCCACCCCAACCTGCCCGGTTCGGTCCCGGACGATCCTGCATGTAACCGGCTACTTTACGCTCGGCCCAGGTAGAATACATAGCCACAAAGAGCGAAAGCCCAAAAATGACCAGAATGATGATTGCTTTGATCCAGAATATATCCATCTTTTTTCTAGTTGATGGTTATTGGTTGACTGTTATTGGTTGAGTGATCCATTAAGGATTCTTGAGGCAATGACGATTTTGTCATACGTACAACTTCCAACAACTAAAAACAATCAACGAACAACATTACTTGTCCTCTGCCCAGTTTTGAATTGACCGTATACCTGCGACGGCGGATTCGCCCGCGGGTGGAATTAATGCTTTGAAACGTTCTTCCGGCAACTGCTTGATGTTCAGTTGGCTGGTATCACGTGCTTCGTGAACGTCTTTGTACTGCGAAGCCGCCAGACGACGGGCAAACTCCGGAACGATCTTGTTGGCTCCGTACTTGTTGGCAGAAATTACCGAATGGCGGGCTACCTTCGTAGGGCCTTCAATGGTCCAGTCCGCCGTGTTTTTGCGTTCGAATCGGCAGGTGTTGCAGATGAAATCCAGTACTTCACCCCACTGGTTTTTACGAGCCGTCACCCGAATCACCTCATCGCCCCGGTACCAGAGCGTGACTTTCCCCGAACACTTTTCGCAGTCGCAGTGAGCATCAACGGGCTTGGTAAACCAGACCCGGTTTTTGAAGCGATACGTCTTGTCCGTCAACGCACCTACGGGACACACATCGATTACGTTTCCGGAAAAATCATTGTCAATCGCTTTTTCGATGTACGTTGAAATCTCCGCATGATCGCCGCGATTCAGTACCCCGTGTACGCGTTTGCCGGTAATCTGATCAGCCGTGAATACGCAACGGTAACACAGAATGCAGCGGGTCATGTGCAACTGAATATTCGGCCCGAGATCCTGTTTTTCAAAGGTCCGGCGTTCTTCTTCGTACCGCGTTTGCTGAACGCCGTGCTGGAAGGAAAAGTCCTGCAAGTGGCATTCCCCCGCCTGATCGCAAATGGGACAATCGAGGGGGTGATTCAGTAACAAAAATTCAACGATGCCTTTCCGCGTTTCGAGAACCTGTTCGTTCACGGTATTTTCCACGATCATGCCATCCTGAACCTGCGTGATACAGGAAGGCACCAGCTTGGGCATAGGGCGGGGGTCTTTTTCAGAGCCCGCTGTTACTTTTACCAGACAGGCCCGACACTTGCCACCCGAAGCCTTTAATGGCTCGTAGTAACACATGGCCGGCGGAGCTACTTCTGGACCAATCTTCCGGGCCGCCTGAAGAATGGTCGTACCCGGTTCGACTTCAATGGTGATATTATCAATCGTAACTTTCATGTCATTACAATTTTGAATGAATGAATGAATGAATGAGCGAATGATAGGATAAGGCACTCACTCATTCATTCATTAAACCAGTTCCATGTGGCCTTTGAATACCGCACCGGGACGCGTCGCTTCCTGCGGATTGGTAATGTGCCATTCAAATTCGTCCCGGAAGTGCCGGATGGCTGAGGCGATGGGCCAGGCTGCTGCATCCCCCAGCGGACAAATGGTATTGCCTTCAATCTTCTTGGCTACATCCACCAGTAAGTCAATGTCGTGCATGGAGCCGTGGCCGTGTTCAATACGGTGGAGGACCTTCTCCATCCAGCCCGTACCTTCCCGGCAGGGTGAACACTGCCCGCAGGATTCATGGTGATAGAATCGGCTGAAATTCCAGGTATTTCGCACGATACAGGTCGTTTCATCCATGGCAATAAAGCCACCCGAGCCCATCATGGTCCCCGTAGCAAAGCCACCGTCGGCCAGGGATTCGTAGGACATCAGGCGATCTTCACCCGCAGCGGTTTTTAGTAACATCGCGGCGGGCAGAATGGGTACGGATGAACCTCCCGCTACCACCGCTTTCAAATGGTGACCGTCGCGAATACCACCACACCATTCGTCAGAGTAGATGAATTCCTGTACGGGCAGGCCCAGTGGGATTTCGTACACGCCCGGTTTTTTGAGGTGACCGGAGGCCGAAATCAGTTTCGTACCCGTTGAACGGCCAATCCCGATGGCGGCATAGGCATCGCCTCCGTTATTGACAATCCAGGAAGTCGTAGAAATAGACTCGACGTTATTAACTACCGTTGGGCATTGATACAGACCCTTGACCGCCGGAAAAGGAGGTTTATTTCGGGGGTTTCCCCGTTTGCCTTCCAGCGATTCGAGCAGAGCCGTTTCTTCACCGCAGATATACGCTCCCCCACCAGGTTGTACGTAGAGTTCGAGATCGTAGCCTGAACCCAGAATGTTTTTTCCAAGAAAACCGGCTGCCTTTGCTTCCGCAATGGCTTTTTCCAAAATGCGAACCACGTACATTAGCTCGCCCCGCACGTAGATGTAACTGGCATTGGCCCCCAGAGCGTAGCTGGATACAATCATGCCCTCAATCAGCAAATGCGGGATGGTTTTCATCAGCCAGTGGTCCTTAAAGGTACCGGGCTCTGATTCATCGGCATTGCAAACCAGATAGCGGGGAACGCCTTCGGGTTTCGCCAGAAACGACCACTTCATACCCATGGGGAAACCCGCCCCGCCGCGACCGCGAACGCCCGATTTCTTTACTTCTTCCACCACTTCGTCGGGCGTCATGGTTTTGATGGCTTTTTCTACGGCGGCATAACCTCCGTTTTTGCGGTATACATCAAAGGTCTCAATTCCCGGAAGGTGGGTATGAGCCGTAAGTATCTTAGGAAGCGACATAATAGAGTTTGGATCTATCGTTTAGCGTTTTGAGTTTAGGGTTTAGCGTTGTGTTTAACTAACTCAAAACGCTAAACTCAAAACCCTGAACGTCACTACTGCTTGAGTTCATCAATAATTTCGTCTACTTTCTCAATCGTCAGGTGCGTGTAGTACTTTTCGCGGATCTGGAAGCAGGGGCCCCAGCCGCAGGCGGCCAGGCATTCCACGGGCTTGATCGTGAACAGCTTATCGGCCGAAGTTTCACCATCCTGAGCACCGATTTTCTGCTTCAAATGGGCGTAGACTTCTTCGCCCCCCATCAGCATACAAGGACCGGTTCGGCAGTATTCGATGACGTGCTTGCCGACGGGTTCGAGGTGGTACATGGTGTAAAACGTCGCCACTTCGTATACTTCGATGGGTTGTATACCCAGCAATTCTGCAACATAATCCATCCCTTCCGCGGGCGTCCAGCCTTCCTGTTCCTGTAACAGGTGCAGGAGCGGGAGTAGGGCCGATTTTTGCCGACCTTCGGGGTAATGGGTTAGTATTTCTTTGGCTCGTTCCAGCCGTTCCGGCGTGAATTCGATGCGGGGTTTTGTTTCAAGCATGGGAGGTTAAGCGTCTAATTCACCGGCAATTACGTTCATGCTACTCATGATAATGATGGCATCGGACAACGTAACGCCCTTGCATAATTCAGGGTAAGACTGATAAAAAATGAAGCAGGGTCGCCTCATTTTCAGTCGGTAAGGACTCCGGCCACCGTCCGAAATCAGGTGGAAGCCCAGCTCTCCATTGCCGCCTTCAACGGCATGGTACACCTCGCCCACGGGAATCGGAATTTCACCCATGACAATTTTGAAGTGATAGATGAGAGCTTCCATGTTGCGGTATACTTCTTGTTTAGGAGGCAAGTAGTACTCCGGAGCATCGGCGTGGAAGGGGCCTTCAGGCAGGTTTTCTACGGCCTGCTGGATGATTTTAAAGCTCTCCCAGATTTCTCCGTTGCGTACCATGAAGCGATCGTAGGTATCGCCCGAGTAACCAACCGGAATATCAAAGTCAAAATCCTGGTAAGAAGAATACGGACTCATCACCCGCACGTCGTAATCGATGCCCGCGGCCCGCAGGTTCGGCCCACTGAAGCCGTACTGAAGGGCCATCTCCTGCGATACCGGACCTACACCCACCGTACGATCAATGAAAATACGGTTGCGATTCAGCATCTTCTCAAACTCCTGCATCACGGGTGGGAAGCTGCGAATGAATTCACGGATTTTACGAATGGCTTCGTTAGACAAATCCCGCTCCATTCCCCCGAAACGACCCATATTGGTCGTCAGACGGGCTCCACACATTTCTTCGTAAATCTCGTAAATTTCCTCGCGTTTCTGCATCACGTACAGAAAGCCCGTAAAGGCTCCGGAATCTACGCCCAGAATGGAGTTACAAATGAGGTGATCGGCAATGCGGGCCAGTTCCATCATGATTACCCGGATGTACTGAGCCCGTTTGGGTACTTCGATGCCGAGTAATTTCTCGACCGTCATGTGCCAGCCCATGTTGTTGATCGGACTGGAACAGTAGTTCATCCGGTCGGTCAGCGTAGTAATCTGGTACAGGGGGCGGCGTTCGGCTATTTTTTCGAAAGCCCGGTGGATATAACCAATCGTCGGTACGCCCGAAACGATTTTCTCACCGTCCATCGTTAAAATATTCTGGAAAATCCCGTGCGTGGAAGGGTGCGTTGGCCCGAGGTTGAGGGTGGTAAGTTCGCGACCGTCTTCCGCAATTAGGGGTACACCATCCTTGAGGGCCAGGTTTCCTACCTGCGGACCCATAACGGCCGGCTGATCCCGCTGGGTTAATGTATTATTTGTGTTGGTTTCGCTCATCGGATTAGGCTTTTTAGCAGTTCGCTGCAGTGAGGTCAGTGGAGTTCCAGGGGAGCATCCCCCGTGGGAATCCGCCTAGCGGCCAAAAAGGGCGTCGATTTTGTCCTGACGGGTCGCGTCTTCCAGCGGAAATTCTTTCCGCATGGGGAAGTAATCCATTTCCTCGATGTTCAGAATCCGAATCAGGTTCGGGTGACCCACGAAATTGATACCGAAGAAATCATACGCTTCCCGCTCCATCCAGTTGGCACTCTTATGCAGGTCAACAATCGTAGGAACGTCTGGAGCTTCGATGGGAACGAAAATCCGGATCATAATGCGATGATTGTGCGTCCAGCTGTGGAGGTGATAGACCACGCTCAGTTCACCACCTGTATTATCCGGGTAGTGAATACCGGCTAAATCGGTAAGATATTGGAATTTAAACGTTGGATGGTTATACAAATACGCAATCATGGGCTTGGCCGTCTCGACGGTCGTAAAGACACTCATGATTTCGTGATGCTCTTCAAACCCCGCAATCTTATCACCGTATTGAGCCAACAGATCGTCGGCAATTTCCTGATTACTAAGCATAAGTAGTTTTCAACGAGGGAATGAAGCCGTAGCTATTTGATAATTCCGTACGATTCGAGCAGTGCCTTATACTCGTCAGAATCCCGACGACGCAACGGCTCGTTTTTAACAATCTCCTGTAATTGCATAACCCCATCCAGAATCTGCTCGGGCCGGGGTGGGCAACCCGGGACGTAGACATCCACGGGAACAATACGGTCAATGCCCTGTAGCACCGAATACGTATCAAAAATGCCACCCGAAGAGGCACAGGCTCCCACGGCAATGACCCAGCGAGGTTCGGCCATCTGAATGTACGTTTGCCGTACAATCGGAGCCATTTTCTTGGCAATGGTACCCATCACCAGCAGCATATCCGATTGCCGGGGTGAGAAGCTCGGACGTTCCGACCCAAAGCGGGCCAGATCATACGTAGCACCCATCGTAGCCATGAACTCGATTCCGCAGCAGGAGGTAGCAAAAGGAAGCGGCCAGAGCGAGTTGCTGCGGGCCAGAGCAATTACTTTTTCAAACGAAGTAGCAAAGAAACCCGAACCGCCGTAGCCGTCCGGAGCATCTACAATTTTGATAGTATTGGGTCTATCGCTCATAGTTGGAATACTGTTCAGGGGACGTAGCCCAGGGACAAGACCTTAGTCCTGATCCCACTTCAATACGCCCTTTTTAATTACGTAATAGAAACCCGCCAGCAGCAGGAGCATGAAAACGATCATTTCTCCAAATACCAGCATCCCTAACCCTTCATTTCGAAACTTGAGGAAATTGACCGCCCAGGGGTACATGAAGATGATTTCTACATCAAAAAGCACGAAAAGAATAGCCGTTAAAAAGTATTTAACGGAAATAGGAGCCCGGGCATCACCGTAAACGGGGATACCGCACTCCCAGGGATCTTCTTTTCGAAGTGTACTACTGGTTTTACGACGACCCGTAAGCAGGTGAGTCGCCAGCATCGTCATTCCGATGAATCCGGAAGCCGCAATAAATTGTACTACGACGGGTGCAAAATCCGCGGGAAGTGAAGCCATAGGAAACGAGGTACGGGTGATTATAAGTAAAGCCTATGTCCGGCTCGATATTAAAATTGTACTTTCTTTACTTACAAAAATCGCATTTCCCGGCATCTTTCCCAATCTTCTGAGGATTTTAGAATCTTTCTAAATAATATTAGATTATTCTAACCCCGCTACAGGAAATTGCTACTTTTTCACAGTTTATTTAAAAGTTTACGACCCATTTCGACAAAATAACTACCCGTATTGGGGCCGAACCAGTTCATGGCTACGCTCTCGTAGGTGTCGCGGGTCCAGTACTTGTCGGGCGTTACGTAACCGATGTAATAGCCGTTGAAACTGGTAACGATCAGGTGCTGGTTTTTCTGCCGGGCTACTGCTGAAAAGTCAGTGACCAGTTCGCCGGAAAAATCGCAGGGCATTCCCAGCAATACCGTCTGACCAATGCGTAAGGCCTTCAGATCGGCTTCAGCCTTTCCAAAGAGCCAGTTAAAAACCCACGGACGAAGTTTCCAGCCTTTGGCAATTTGAAGCTGAGGTTGGCGTAATCCGAGGGGAAGGGTGACAAATTCCAGTGCACGAGCCTTTTGGGTAGATAGGGTCCCGTACGCTTTTTCAATATCGCTGAGTAAGGCCCGGGCCTGGTTGTTCATTTCTTCATCGTCGGTCTGGCCCTCAGTCTTGGGTCGCATGGAACCTACGGCTCCGGCCATATAGGCTGCGAAATTCACGGTCTCCTTTTCCAGAGAATCCACCAGAATGCCGGGATAATCCCGCGATACCACCAGGTTATCGTCATTGATCAGCGTCGCATGAGCGGCATACGTCACCAGCAGAGCCGTTTCACCCGTAGCCTTCTTGAATTTAAGCATCCGGATGAGACTATCGACTGTACCTTCATTTCCTACTAAACGGTTTTCAATGCGATCGGGCTCACTGATTGCTCCGTACCCTATTTCGGTAGGAGCCAGTCGTTGCGTAGCCTCCGAAATAGCCGTAATAATTTGTTTAGCTAAAAACGCTTCTACTTCAGGATTGTAGTTTCCCGCAATCAGTTCGCTACCCACGCCTGCCTGCCAGCCGCCCGCACTATTGTGGCTATGAATGGCTCCGTAATAAATGCGATCCGCCGGGAAGCCCAGGTTCTTCGGCCATTGTGCCTGCACGGCTGCTACTACCGTGGGGGGGACGATGAGTAAATCGGAAGCAATCAGAGCCGTACGCGTTTTCCCATTGTCAAAGACGAACGCCCGTACCCACAGGGAATCCCGTACCCCCGTAGACACTTTGCCCCGGCGGGTGCCGTAACCCGCCAACGGGGTTGCGTAGCTGGGTGTGATGTTCGCCTTCGCCCAACCAACATTTAGGGTAGGTCCGGTTGTATCCACCCGCTGCGAGGCCAGTTGCTGATCCACCTGCTGAAGATTCTGCTGGGTTTGCTGGTACGCTTCGGTGGCGGTATAGGGCGTTTCGTCAACGGTCGTCATAGTAACCGCCAAAATCAGGAGAATAAGAACAATAAGAGCCAGGGAAATCTTGGTAATGAGGCGTAGGAACTTCATGAACAATCCGTTAAAGCAAAGAAAAAACCCCACCGCTAGGGGTGGGGCAAAGATAGAAAGGAACGTAGCTGGACTTATTCGCCGTTGTAAATCTCGGCATTGTCCAGAATGTAATTAAGTTCGTAGATGTCGCTGGCATTAAGTTTCAGCGTACCCTTGAATGTTTGTACTTCATCCACTTTAAACCGACGGTTTTTCTTCATTTTGAGAGCCATGATCGTTTCCGGACCCGTACCCGTACAGAAGAAACACATGGAATTCGGGTAGGCCGAAAGTACGAAGGTATTGGTCGTAATGTCTACCGGTACGAGGTAGCCCTTGATGATGACTTCCTTATTACTGAGTTTCTGTACGCCAGGACCGAAGTTCGGGTACAGAATATACATTTTCTCTTCAGGATACCACTTCTTCTGAAATTTCACATCCTTCAGATTCTCCCAGGTAATCTTAGCAGGATCGGCCACTTTCGGGGCGTCCGTTGTCGCGTTTACGAACAGTCCAACGGCCAAAAACAGCGATAATAGTTTGAATAGCTTCATAACACGGAAATGGTTTCAGCAATGAGTAACGCTAAAAATCTGTACAAAGTTACCGCAATCCCTTACTTTTTTCAACAAGGTTGCAATCAGCTTTCTGGAATTATTCCTCGGCCAGGGTCCGCGACAAATTGAGGCGGTATACATTCAGCGAAGGCAGGGCTGCCGCCAGTAATCCCAGCAGGAGTACGCCCACCAGTAATAAGCCTTCCAACGGCGAAAGGGCCAGTACCTGAAAGCTATAATGAAAGCTTTGATCAGCTCCGGCGGAAAGGACTCCCAAACCCACCCGACTCAGCACGATACCGATGATATAGCCTAGTACACTGATCAGTAAACCTTCCAGCAAAAGCATGGCAAACAGCTTGCTTCGGGTTGCCCCCATGGCCAGCATCAGTGCCATTTCATAACGACGTTCTTTCAGCGAATTGTACAGGGAGACAAACACACTGATGCCCGCAATGACAATGATTACCAGGGCCATCCAGCGAATGGTATCAACGCCCACGCCGAGCAGATCGAGCATCCGGTTGATTTCCAGAGCGGGCGAAGCGGCCTGTAATTTACTGTTTTCGTTGATAATCCGGGGCAGAATGACGTTCCCCATCGGATTGCGGAATTTAATGAGTAAAGCAGTAATCTCGTGGCTGGGATCGTCGGCGGTAGAATCTTCCGGCGTTCCGTTAATCATTTCACCAATGATGGCATTGCCCTGACTGCCTTCCTGGCCTTCGTGTACTTTCCAGAGGCTTTCTACGGGCGTCAGAATGACATTGTCTACCACAGAATTATTATAGGCTGCAATGCCTACCACTTTATATTTGGCGTCGCCGTGTACGTGGCCTTCCTCGTCAAAACCGTGGGCTCCGGCGAATGTATCGCCAATCTTCAGACCGGTCTGCCGGGCTACTTTTTCACCAATGATGGCTTCCAGCGGCTGGCTAAACATACGTCCTTCCGTCAGTTTCGCCTCAAAATGAGCCAGATACGTAGAGTCAGTGCCCACAATGCGGAAGAGTTTATAGTTATCGCCCATCGCCAGCGGAATTGCTTTCTGTACCATGGGGTTACGCGATAACATCTGAGCGTCCGACAAGGGAATATTGCCCGTAGGAGAGTCTATCTGATAAATGGAAGAAAGAATGATTTGCAGCGGACTGCCTTTGGCCCCTACTACCAGATCAATGCCTTTCAGATTCCGGGTAAACTTATCTTCCAACTGCTGACTAATCAGTAACAACAGCGAAATCAAGCCTACACCCAGGGCCATCAGAAGGGTGCTCAGGAAAGTACTCAGCGGTTTATCCCGCAAATTAGCCAGGGAGATCTTGATTACATTCATGCCACAAAGTTGCAAAAAAACCAACGCCTTTTGCGGGTAAAAAAAGGAAATTCAAAGCAGTTTTTCTCTAAGAGCTAGGTAACAGGCCAGGGCTAAACACATCGCTCCAGAGACTAACAAAAATCAGGTAGTAAAGATATACGCAAAAATTATGGTAGAATTGTACTCAGAAATCGACTCAACCTACCCGATATTGTCCGCCTGGCAATCCGTAAAACCGACCAGTATATTTCCGAAATTTGAACAGAATGTCAGAACTCCCTGAATCGAACGACCCTATCCGTACGGCTGCCTTATTGGAAGGGCAGGAAGAAGAACGCAAGCGGCTGTCCCGCGAGTTACACGATGGCATCGGACAGTTATTGACGGGTATTCGCTGGCACATCGACCAGTTAGCGGATGCTCCCTTTACCGAACGCCAACGCGACAGTTACCAGGAATTACAGCAGCTGATTCTGGAAACAATCGCGGCTACACGTCAGGTATCTTTCGACTTGATGCCGAGCGTATTAAGCGACTTTGGTCTCGACGCGGCTCTCCGCCTGCTCTGTGAACGTACAACCCGTCCGGGAACACTAACGGTTGATTTCCAATCGAATAAGCGAAGTGAACGACTTTCTGAAGCAACCGAAATTCATTTATACCGGATTACTCAGGAAGCTCTTACCAACGCTTTGAAGTACGCCAACGCTTCCCGAATGGAAGTACGATTAACCGAAACTAGCTTACATCAATTAGTTTTACGTATAGTAGATGACGGTATAGGGTTTTCTCTCGAAGAACTTACCCGGCGTGCTCAGGTACGATCCGGCTTACGGAATATGAAATTGCGGGCTGAATTGCTGGGAGGACGCTTCCAGATTGAATCCGTTCCCGGTCAGGGAACGATTATTGAAGTATCTTTGTCTCAGTAATTATAATTATTTTTAAAAATAAAAAAGTGGGGAATAGTATTCAGTCTGATATGTTTCGTTACTTTGGAGTACAATCCTGTGGTTACTGCTTCCGCCAAGCAAAACCATAGCTGTTCTTTTCTTTTATATAACCGTCAATGAAACTAATGGCAAAAATTCGAGTACTCGTCGCAGATGATCACACCGTAGTACGGAAAGGGCTTAGAATGCTGCTAGCCGATGAAGATTCAGTAGAAATTGTGGGAGAAGCCGCCGATGGTCAGGAAGCTCTGGAGAAAATCCCTGAAACTAAACCCGATGTGGTTATTCTGGATATCAGTATGCCCCGCCTGTCCGGAATTGAAGCCGCTAAAGCCATTGCACAGCAGTATTCAACCGTGAAAGCTCTGATTTTCAGTATGCACAACAATCAGGATTATATTCTGAAATCCGTTGAAAGCGGAGCCGCAGGCTATCTGCTGAAAGATACGGATAAAGAAGAAATCTTGTTGGCTTTGCAAAAAGTATCGCAGGGTGATAAGTATTTCCCTCCGACCATTTCGTCTGTATTCGTGGACGCTTTGCTGGGCCGTAGTCGCGGACGCACAGCTACGCGTGGAAACGACGATAGTCCGCTGAGTAAACTTTCCCGCAAGGAACGTCAAATTCTGACCATGATTGCGGAAGGCCTCAACAGTCGGGAGATTGCTGAAAAACTAAACCTGAGTATTCGTACTGTAACGAACCACCGGGCGAACATGCTGCGTAAAACCAAAGTAAAAAATACAGTTGAGCTGGTTCGTATTGCCGTGGAAGAGAAAAAGTCCTAAGGTTTTACGTACTTCGCGTACCGTTTTCCGGGAAGATTCATCTACAGGGATTGAATGTACTCGTTTGGAAAGCACAGTTGCGAAACCGTAAACAGACTTCCTGCATGATTCAGACGCACCAATTGACGTTTGCTTATAGCCCAACGAAGCAATTTAGCTTTCCCGATATTGAATGTCCCGATCAGGATACTCTTCTGATTTTGGGACGTTCGGGCCGGGGCAAAACGACCTTTCTACATTTACTGGCTTTGTTACTTCAGCCGCAGGGCGGACAAATACGCATTGGCCAGGAGGACATATCGCAGTTTTCACCCAGCGAAGCAGCAGCGTTCCGGGCCAAACACGTAGGTCTGATTTACCAACGGCCGCACTTCGTACGTTCGCTTTCGGTGCTGGATAATCTGATTTTGGCTAATTACTTAGCCGGAAAAAAAGCCGATACCGAAAAGGCCCGTCAACTGGCTCAACGTTTGGGCTTTGCGGAACACCTCGGTAAAAAAACGCATCAACTCAGTTTGGGTGAGCAGCAACGGGTAGGTATTGCCCGGGCTCTGATGAACGAACCGCAGGTAATTCTGGCCGATGAACCTACCTCTAGCCTTGACGATGAAAACTGCTATCTGGTCGTGGAGCTACTCAAAAAACAATCGGCTCATTTGGGGGCCAGTCTGGTCGTGGTTACGCACGACGGCCGCCTGAAAGACGTATTCCCCAAACGTGTAGAATTGTAAAGCTACCCGGACAGATTTCAGAAAAATCCTGAAGAAATTACTACTATACCCTGCTACTTAACCAGTAGTCAGGGTATTTTTATGTTCTATTGTTTCAACACTTCCCTACCATGTATCGTCTTTCTGCTCTTCTCCTGGGCCTACTGATTTCGCTGGCAAGTTTCGGGCAATCGTCCTTACGCAAGGCTATTCAACAAATCGCCCAAAGCTCCGGGGGAACCGTCGGTGTTTCGATTATTCATCTGGAAAGGGGCGATACGCTTTCCCTGAATGGTACCGGCCATTTTCCGATGTTGAGTGTCTATAAATTTCCGATTGCTATAGCTCTATTGAACCAGATCGAGGCGGGTAAATTCGACCTGGATACGAAATGGCACATTACGAAAAACGAATTGCTACCCAATACACACAGTCCCCTTCGCGACAAGTACCCGCAGGGAAATGTAGATCTAACGATTCGGGAATTGATGGAAAATATGGTAGCCCTGAGCGACAACAATGCCTGTGACATTATCCTGCGAAAACTCGGAGGTACAAAAGTCGTGGAAGCCTACTTTCATCGCTTAGGTTATAAAAATATGACGATTCGGGCTACGGAAGAAGAAATGGCGACGGAATGGTCCGTACAGTATCAAAACTGGTGCGAGCCGGTGCTGATGGGACGTTTGTTGAACGATTTTTATCAGGGAAAACGCCTCAATTCCGCTTATACCAAGGTTCTTAAGGATATGATGCTCAGTACTTCTACGGCTCCTAACCGCTTGCCGGGATCGCTGCCCAAGGGTACGCCCATTGCTCGGAAAACGGGTACGTCAGGTACGAACCCGGCGGGTGTGACCGCAGCTACTAATGACGTGGGGGTAATTACGCTGCCTTCCGGCCAACACCTCATCGTGGCTGTATTCGTGATGGACTCCAAAGCGGAAACGGCAGTACGGGAGCAAACCATCGCCCGAATTGCCAAAGCCGCCTACGATCACTACAACCAGAATTAAAAGGCAGTACTTACGCCTGAAGAATCGCCGCTACTTTTTCCTGTAACAGCGGTATCATCGCTTCTTCAAACCAGGGATTCCGGCGAAGCCAGAACTGATTACGTGGTGAAGGATGGGGCAGGGGCCAGTACGCCGGTAAAAAGCGTTCGGCCTCCCGCACGGCTTCGGTCAGTGGTTGCTGGACGGGTAAATACTGCCGCTGAGCGTATTGACCAATCAGTAACGTCAGTTCGATATGGGGTAAGTGACGAAGGATGGCTTCGTGCCAGTACGGAGCACACTCGGGCCGGGGCGGCAAATCGCCATTCGATCCTTTACCAGGGTAACAAAAGCCCATGGGAACAATGGCTACCTGCGTCGGATCGTAGAACGTGTCCCGATCCATGTTCATCCACAACCGTAGGCGATTACCGCTGGCGTCGTTCCAGGGAATGCCCGAATCATGAGCTTTCTGGCCGGGAGCCTGCCCGATGATGAGTATTCGGGCCTGACTACTGGCCTGCAAAATGGGTTTGGGTGGTAAGGGCAAAAACGGAGCACAACGGGTGCAATTACGTACCTGAGCTAGCAATTCTTCCATTACGATCCTAACGGAAAAACGAGCCAAAAAATTCAGGAATCTTTGGACGGAGCTTCTTTGACCAGCCCTTCCGTTAGATCGTTGAGCTGTTTGACTTTCGCCTGAAAATCGCCTTTGATCCGCTCGCGTATGACGACCAGATTATCCAGAATTTCCTGAATATTATCGGGAATGATTTCGCTGAAAAACTCCCGCAACCGCTTGGCCAGGGTTGGCGATTTCCCATTCGTGGAAATCGCAATTTTCAGATCTCCCTTCTGGACAATGCTCCCCAGGTACAAATCGCAGAGATTTGGGGTATCGGCCACATTGGTCAGGATGCGTCGTTGCCGGGTTTCGGTTTTAATGGTGGCGTGTAAAGCGGGATTGTCCGTTGCCAGAATCACCAGATCGGTATGGTCCAGGTCACGGAGTTCAAAGGCCCGCTCGACGAGTCGGACGCGGGGGTGTTGCCCGGCCAGTTGCCGTACTTCGTCGCGAATGAGCGGGGCTACTACCGTCACCGCAGTATCTGGACTGTTCTGGAGTAAGGCGGTCAGTTTTTCCAGGCCAACGTTGCCACCACCCACCAGCAGGACATCCAGCGTTTCGAGTTTTAGAAAGACGGGGAACAGACGATTCATTAGTACATACGGATTTTGATCAAAAGTACGGATTAAAAAATACCCGAACGAAACAGTCGTTTCAATCATCACTTCGGCAAAGGGTAGGCCTTGCTGGCGTCGTCGAGAATCAATACCCAGTCCTGTCCGTATCCTTGCGTGGGTGGAGTAAATTTCTGAGGCTCCTGACCCGACACTTTCCCGACCGCTTTACTGGCTCCTGTACGCGGATCATACCAGGTCGCCTGCCAGGAGGTTCCCGAAATTTTTCCGGGTCGGACTGTAAAGGGCCGTCCGGCAGCGGAGTACACGAAAGCGTAATCCTTACCCCGCGTCGCCTGAATCCGGTCGGCGGGTCCGTACTGATTTTCTTCGATCAGCGACTGATCCGGCACCCGGTCGAGCAACGGTCGCGACTCCATCAACGCCCGTACATACTGCATCTGATTAGCCGCGGGCAGATTCAACGCTTCTTCCCAGGAAAGATGTGGCCCGTTGACGGGTTCGTGCCGGGGCGTGTACATTTGCCAGACATCGTGACAGCCGTACGTATGGCCGTGGGCACCCGCAAAAAGGTCGAAGTACGCGTACTTCCGCACATCGTACGCATTGGAATAGCCGAGGTCTTTGGCGTTGAAACACACGGGATGGTCTTCGTAAATAGGCTCACCATCGAGCACGGGTTTGGCGGGCATTCGGTTGTAGACGAAGGCAATTTTGTCGTACGTAGGCGTATCGCGGCAGTGACCATTCTGTAGCATATTGAAATCCAGCCAGCTATCCTGATGAAACCAGTGCGAAGAGCCACCCATGGTCAGCTCATTGGGTTGGGGATGAAAGGTCATCAGGGCCTGATCCACTCCCCCCACGCCTTCGGTGACACCCTGAGCCAGGGCCCGCCAGACGGCCACGTCATCCGACTTATCACGAGGGGTACGGTCGCCACCGATCACCCATACCACATTTGCCTGATTTTTGTACCGGTTTCCCAGCCATTGGCCGAAAGTGCGGGCGTTTTGAGTCGTGAAGATTTCGGGGCCTTTCCCCCAGGCTTTGTTCAGCTTATCTCCCCAGGTTGGTAACAGAGCAATGACGATTCCGTACGAAGCCGCCTTTTGAATCACGTAGTCCACGTGCTGAAAATACGCTTCATTGGGTTGGGTAAGATCGTGGTTACGAAGGGGCTTTTCACCCAGAGCATTTGGGGTATTCAGGCCATCCAGCTCGGCCAGAGCTACGGCTTGTACCACGGTAAATCCCTGTTCGGCCCGGCGTTTGAGATAGCGGTCGGCTTCTTCCCGGTTCAGTCGGTGTAGCAATTCCCAGGCCGTGTCCCCCAGCCAGAAAAAGGGAGTGCCGTCGGCGTGAACCAGATACCGATGATTGGATGCTACCCGTAATTTCCCGTGAGAGAAAGCCTGTTGAGCCCATACGCCCGAAGTCAGCAGAGCCAGCCCCAGCGTTAAAAAAAGCGTTTTCATTGATAGAATGGGTAAAGAGGTTGCGGAAATCAACACATAACAAGTCCGGAAATTCCCGTGAAAAGATACGTACAATGAACAAAAAAAAAGCCACCCCGAATAACCGGGGCGGCTTTTTTAAGGCGTAGGTTCTGCTAAGGCAGAGCTACTTTCGCCGACGCTTTGTGCGAGGCATTATCCATTCGAATCAGGTAAATACCTGAACCCAGCGTAGAAGAAGAGAATTCTACCGTATTGCGACCGGGTTGCAGCTCCAGTTGCTGCGAACTCAGGATACGGCCTGAAAGATCCATCAGATACAGGGTCGTTTCTTTCGACAATTGTTCGTCACCATAGTCTACGAATACGCGAACATTCCGCGAAGGATCGGTACTGGCTTTCATCGCGATGCCTACGTAGCCGTCGAGTTTCACCGAACGAACCGGAGAGAGCGTAGACTTGCCATCCTGATCTACCTGCTTGAGGCGGTAGTAGTGGATGAAGGCAGGGTTCACCGATGCGTGCACGAAGGAATAATTCTGACGCGTAGCTACGGTACCTTTGCCGTCCAGGCTACCTACGGTTTCGAAGTCACGTCCGTTGGTGGAGTGTTGTACTTCGAAGAGGGCGTTATTCTTTTCCTGAGCCGTTGCCCATTCGAGTTGTACGTTCGATCCGGCAGCCTTGGCCGTGAAGGCGATCAGGGTAACGGGGGTCGGTACTTCGGTGATGGTGAGGCTCGTCGTTTGTGTAATCGTTTGAGCGGGAGAACCTGCATCCGTAACGGTTACCGTGATGTTGGTGAATACTCCGGATTGCGTGGGCGTACCAGAAATCTGACGAGTCGCAGGATTGAAGACCAACCCTGGAGGCAGATTGTTCACCGTATAGGTATAAGGACCTGTACCACCGGTAGCCTGCGGAATGAAGGCCGTATAAGCCGTTCCGGTCACACCGTCTGGCAGCGTAATGGGAGCCTGAGCCAAACCTGAAGGAGTAACCGTCAGGTTGTAGTTACGCGTAGCCGTTTGTTGCGGGTTACCGGCATCCGTAGCCGTCAGCACAACGGTAAAGTTACCGAATTCAGTCGGCGTACCCGTGATTTCACGCGTCGTTGGATTGAACGTCAGTCCAGCTGGTAAACCAGAAACAGCGTATGCAATGGGCGAGGTACCACCTGTAGCCGCGGGGAGCGTAGCTGTGTAAGTCGTACCCGCCTGTGCAGCTGCCAGCGTAGCGTCAGGCAGGATTAGCGTAGCCGGGTTGATCGTCAGCGTATAATTACGCGTAGCGGTTTGTTGCGGGTTACCGGCATCCGTGGCCGTAACAGCAACCGTAAACGTACCCGATTGCGTCGGCGTACCCGTGATTTCACGCGTTGCTGGATTGAACGTCAAACCAGCCGGGACACCGGAAGCTGAATACGTAATGGGCGTCGTTCCACCCGTAGCTGCAGGAATTGTCGTAGCGTACGTTGAACCCACCTGACCCGCAGCGAGCGTAGCATCGGGCAGTACGAGCGTGGCTGGAATTACTGTAATGGTGTAGTCCTGCGAAACCGTTTGTTGCGGTGAACCGGCATCAGCCGCCGTCACTGTTACCGTGAACGTACCTGCCGAAGTAGGTGTACCCGTAATTTGGCGAGTTGCCGGATTGAAGCTCAAGCCATCCGGAAGACCTGTAGCAGAGTAAGTAATCGGTGTGGTTCCACCCGAAGCAGCGGGCGTCGTTACGGAGAAGGGCGTTCCTACCTGAGCCGTAGCCAGCGTAGCCGTAGGCAATACCAGCGTAGCCGGATTCACCGTCAGCGAATAGGTCCGTGTAGCCGTTTGTTGAGGATCGCCCGCATCCGTAGCCGTTACTTCGATCGTGAAGTTGCCGAACTGGGTTGGCGTACCCGTGATTTGACGCGTCACCGGGTTAAAGGAGAGTCCTTCGGGTAATCCTGTCGCGGAATACGTAATCGGCGTGGTTCCACCCGTAGCGGCCGGAATCGTAGCGGTGTATTCCGTACCGACCTGAGCAGCCGTCAGCGTAGCGGCGGGCAGTACCAGCGTAGCTGGATTCACCGTCAGCGTGAAGTTACGCGTAGCGGTTTGTTGCGGATTACCCGCATCCGTAGCCGTAACCGCTACCGTAAACGTACCGGATTGCGTGGGCGTACCGGTGATCTGACGCGTTTCGGGATCGAAGGTCAGTCCAGCCGGAAGACCTGTCGCGGCGTACGTAATCGGCGTAGTGCCACCCGTAGCGGCCGGAATCGTAGCCGTATAAGGATTACCCACCTGAGCAGCTGCCAGGGTAGCGGCGGGTAGTACCAGCGTAGCCGGAACTACCGTAATGGTGTAATCCCGTGAAACCGTTTGCTGTGGATTACCCGCGTCCGTAGCCGTTAGCGTTACCGTAAAGGTACCTGCCGTCGTGGGCGTACCCGTGATCTGACGTGTTTCAGGATTGAAGCTCAAACCTGCGGGAACACCCGTAGCCGAATAGGTGATGGGAGAGGTACCACCGGTAGCGGCGGGAAGCGTCGTAGTATAGCTGGTGCCAACCTGAGCGGTAGCCTGCGTAGCCGCAGGTAATACCAGCGTAGCGGGATTCACCGTCAGCGTGTAATTACGCGTAGCCGTTTGCTGGGGATCACCGGCATCCGTAGCGGTAACCGTTACGGTGAACGTTCCTGACTGCGTGGGTGTACCCGTAATCTGGCGGGTAGCCGGATCAAAGCTTAGGCCAGCGGGAACTCCCGAGGCTGCATACGTAATCGGCGTGGTGCCACCCGTAGCCGCTGGAATCGTAGCGGTGTATTCCGTACCTACCTGAGCAGCCGTTAGCGTAGCAGCGGGCAGGACGAGTGTGGCAGGAACTACCGTCAGCGTGTAATTACGCGTAGCGGTTTGTTGCGGGTTCCCCGCATCCGTAGCCGTTACGGCTACCGTGAACGTACCAGCTTGCGTGGGCGTACCCGTAATCTGACGCGTGGCCGGGTTGAACGTCAGTCCGGCAGGAACACCCGAAGCGGAATAGGTGATCGGTGTGGTTCCACCCGTAGCGGCGGGAATCGTAGCCGTATAGTTGGTTCCAACCTGAGCCGTCGCTAACGAAGTATCGGGCAGTACCAGCGTAGCCGGATTTACTGTAATGGTGTAATCCCGTGAAACCGTTTGTTGCGGATTACCCGCGTCAGCAGCCGTCAGCGTTACGGTAAACGTACCTGCAGTCGTCGGTGTACCCGAAATAACCCGGGTCGTAGGGTTGAAGCTTAATCCAGCGGGAATACCCGTAGCGGAATACGTAACGGGCGTTGTTCCACCCGAAGCGGCTGGGAGCGTGGTTGAATAACTCGTTCCTACCTGAGCGGTAACTGGCGTAGCCACAGGCAAAGTCAGCGTAGCCGGATTAACTGTCACCGTATACGTACGAGTAGACGTTTGAGCCGGCGAAGCGGCATCCGTTGCCGTCACTGTCACCGTAAACGTACCTGACGTAGTTGGCGTACCCGTCAGCTGACGGGTTTCAGGGTTGAACGTCAAACCAGCCGGTACGCCCGTCGCTGAATAGGTAATGGGTGTGGTTCCACCCGTAGCAGCCGGAATTGTAGCCGTATAACCAGTACCTACCTGAGCCGCAGCCAAGGTAGCTTCGGGTAATACCAGCGGTGCCGGATTGACTCGCAGCGTATAATTCCGCGTAGCCGTTTGCTGGGGATTACCCGCATCCGATGCCGTAACGGCTACCGTAAAGGTGCCATACTGCGTGGGCGTACCCGTGATCTGACGCGTTTCTGGATTAAACGTCAGTCCAGCGGGAACATCAGCAGCTGTGTAGGTGATGGGCGAGGTACCGCCCCGGGCCGCCGGAATCGTCGTTACATAAGGATTTCCTACCTGACCCGTTGCCAGCGTTGTATCAGGCAAGATCAGCGTAGCCGGCGAAATAATTACCGTTACATCCCGGAAGGTAGTTTGTGAAGGATTGGAAGAATCAGAAACCTGAACGCGTACCGTATACGAGCCCGCCGTTGTCGGCGTACCCGAAATAACACGGGTATTGGGGTCAAACGTTAGACCGGGAGGCAAATTGGTAACGGTATACGTGTACTTCGGATTTCCACCCGTAGGCTCCGGCAAGGCCGCCGAGGCATACGGTGTTCCTACTGTACCATTGCCCAGAGCAAATGCGGGTAATGCCAGGTTCGCGGGAGCGATGACCAGGGTATACACGTGGCTACCCGCCGGGAGGTTTCCGCCGCCGGTTACGTCAGTGATGTTCACATTGATCTGATACGTACCGGGTGTAGCACTGGGAGCGACGGTACCCGTAATGGTTCCGTTCGCAGCGAGCGTCAGGCCAGCGGGTAGGTTAGAACCCGTTGCCAGGGCGTAGTTCAGCGTCCGGTTTGCACCGCTTGAAGTAGCCGATAATGCACCCGTATACGCCTGACCTACCTGCCCGCTGGGAGGATTCGTAAAGCCCGTCAGTGAAAGTACATTAACTACGGCCGCAGCCCGCAGGGAAGTTTCCGTACAGCCGTTACGCTGGGTCGCTGCGTAGTAACGGGTCGTCTGATTTAATACCGGTGTTGTGAACGTTTTGCTGGTACTTACCTGCGACGTTCCCGTTGCAGAGCTGTACCAGATGACGTTATCACTGGCAACGGTGGTAGTAGCCGTCAGCGTAGCCGTATTGCCCGCGTAGATCGTTACGTTCTGGCTGGTCGGGGCAACGACCGGAGCTCCTGGCGTCCGCTGAATTTCATAGATGGTTAAATTACCGAGTAGGTTAAGTACCCCTGCCGTACGTACCTCAATGCGATCAAAAGCACCAGTTGACCGGAAGCCTATGTAGTAGCGATCGCTTGTACCACTCAACAAATTCAGGGAGAGCAGATTACCCGTTATGCCCGAATTTACCGGTGTATTGCCTAAATACGTGTTAATGGAGAATGAGCTGAGCAGTTGTAAATCCAGTAAATTACCCGTGCGTTGAATCAATACCTTAACGCTATCGCCGGAAGCTCCTTCAGAAGTAAAAACAGCCGTAGAGTGAATATAACCCGTGGCACCAACGGCCGTTTGTAGCACTGCTGCCGTATTGAGGTTACCATCCACGGCATTGAGTGGGTTTAATACCCCACCAGCGACACCCGTAGCCAAGCCAACGGCCCCATTGAGCTGATCATCCGGTGAGTCGCAGGCGACGCCCGTAGCATTAGTTTTATAATAGGCACCGTATACGTTAATTCCACCGCTTAATAAAGACAGCGTCGGAGCATAGGTAATCCGTACCCCCTGATTCGCCACAGTGGGTGTATAGATTAATTCATACTCATTGACGCCGCCTACCAGTGACAACAAGCCTGAAACCTGAGAAGGCGAGCCTAGTAAGGTCCCCGAAGCATTAATTGCCTGAACGCGTAATGCTTCACCAATCCCTAGTAAGCTTGCTGTACTGCCTAGCTTGATGTGAATAGGCGTATTGGCAGTAATTGAGCTGGGAAACGTTAAGTTAATGAAGGCCGTTGCTCCTAAACCAGTAGCGTTTATATTGGCTGACAGGTTTCTTTCTGCCAGGGTGGTGTTAGTAATGGCATTATTGGGATTACTAACAGAACCAGCTCCAACCACTGGAATACTGGTAGTTCCGGGCGTCGCGTTGTTGGCGTACACGCGTCTGAGAGCCCGCTGAGCAAAGGTCTGCGAGAGCAGCGTTACAAAGAAAATACTAAAGGTTATCCCAAACCTGAGTACGGCTCGGGCATAGTGTGACCGGGTAAATGTTTTCATAGATTGAATTAATTTGGATTGAAATCGAAAAGTTACTCATTTAACCCTTATTGTTGAGGGTTAAATCAGGCATAGAAACGTCTGACTCCCTAGCTAAAGGGAGACCGGAAAGCACACACGTAAACGCTAACTTATCGGAGTCGTTAAGTCAGAATAAAGACGTACGTATGCTAGGAGCAGGGCGAAAGAAAAGATAGTTCGTGGGTTGTAAAATTAGTCATAGGCGGTCGCTAATTTTCACAAGGATTAATTTGGATTGGTCGATGGTTATTCTCATTGCAAAAGCAGAAAATTAGGTTTTTAGCTGAGCTAAAGTGCTTAAGCATGAGGTGCTTGATGGATTTGTTACCACTTGTCAAGCGGGTGTAAAAGTAATTAAATAACTTACACTGTCAATTATTTTTTAAATTTTTACCTCTTTTTTTTAAAAAAATAACCTTTCTGATGTGACTATACGTATAAATTATAATTTGATGGAATTGTTTTGAAAATTCTAAGATATAAGAAGATCAATTAGACTTGGCGTGGATGAATTCTTTTTCTGAGAATCCTTTTATGGTTACCAAGATTATGATTGACTATATTGGACTAATAAGCATGTAGAAACCCTTATTGTCCTGCATTAAATGATTTATTTTTTATAGGTAAATAATTATGATCGTTTACTGTGGTATTTATAAAAGCATTTTAAAAAGTTTAGAATACCCTTTTAACGCAGAAAAGACCAGCAACATGCTGCTGGTCTTTTCTGCGTTAAAAGGACAATTTTAGGGTAATGCTACTTTTACCGCCGCCGGTTGTGAAATGTTCTCTAAACGGATCAGGTAAAGACCTGAGCTTAGTGAAGAGGCTGAAAAATTAACACGATTGTGTCCTTTTTCCAGCTCTAGTTGCTTCGAACTCAAGGTACGGCCTGATAAATCCATCAGGTGAACCGTAGCCAGGTTGGAAAGCTGCTCGTCACCGTAGTTGACCAGGACATGTACATTACGCGAAGGGTCCGTACTAGCCTTCAGCTGAATGCCTACGTAGTGATCCAGTTTAACCGACCGAACCTGACTCAGGGCGAAGCTTCCGTCTGTATCCACCTGTTTAAGACGATAATAGTGGGTCAAGGACGGATTCAAACCAGGATGGACGAACGAGTAGTTTTGCCGAGCCGTAGTGGTTCCTTTTCCCGTTACTGTACCTACCGATTCAAAGTCCTGGCCATTGGTTGAGTGCTGCACTTCAAAGAAAGCATTGTTCTTCTCCTGAGCCGTTGACCAGTCAAGCTGGGCATTATTGCCCGCTGCTTTCGCCGTAAAAGCGATCAGTGATACGGGAGTAGGGACTTCATTGATGGTACCGCTCGAACTAGGATTATCCGTTCCGACGTTGGTACCCGTATATCCGCCTGGATCTCCGTTTGCCTGATAGCCAACAATGCTACCTACTGTTCCTGAAGCTGTACCCGTAATCGTAAACACGGTGTACGAGCTTGCGGGAATAGTCAGGTTTTGGGAAATGTTAATTGTGTACGTCTGAGTAGCCGCATCCAGTAACGTGATCGTTGGAGTACCAAAATAATTGGCATTGCTCTCACCGGAAATGATCACTTGTGGATTGGCAAAGTGAGTCACGGTAATATTCACCTCGAAAGGCAGATTCGAAGGATTCGGCCAGATCATAGGGGCCGCTCCAGCATTACCGGCGTCAATGGAAAACGAAATGCTTTCACCATTTTGAAAGGGAGCAGAGCCATCACCTACGGTTCCGATGATGGTCGTTCCACCCACATCAGGATCCTGAGCAAATACCTGAACGGAAACGAGGAGAAGTACGAAAGCTATGATATTTTTCATGATTGTCAGTTTAAAAGTGAATCATTCGTTTAGGGATTGAACGTAATGGTTTCCTGATCGGAGTTGTTATTAGTGTTCGTCTCACCGCCGGAATTCGCAGCCACGGACGCGGTAAAGACGTAGACACCGCTATTACCTGCCGGAATAAAGTTGGCCGGAATATTCAGTCGTGAAGCACCGTTGGCAGGAATGCTATTCGTGGTGGTAAATACGTGGTTTACACCTGATATACCCTGATACGTCCAGCCATTGATTACGGTACCGGTACTAACGCCGATAGTCCAGTTCGCTGATCGTCTAATATTAAGCGTGATGGTGCCAGTGGTAGGATTACCCGCTAACTCCACTACAGTAGCACGAACCGTAATAGCCGTATTACCTGTAACGATCGAAGGCAGAATGACCACCGTAACGCCCAGGTCTGGAGCCGCATTACTCAGCCCACCAAACTCACTGGGTTTGTTATCCACGGCATCGGCAATACCATCATTGTCATTGGTATCTACCGGGCCATCTACCTTGCCATCATTGTTGGTGTCGGTTGAACCCTTACCATTTTCGACAATATCATTGGTGCCGTCACCGTCGCTATCAAGATCGTTATAATCCGGCGTACCATCGTTGTCCGTATCACGGGGAGCCGTAGTGCCCGGCGAGCCAAACACGGCATCATTGGTATCTGCACTATCCTGAATACCATCACCATCGGCATCCGGACCATCTACGACGCCATCATTGTTGCCATCGACCAGACCAGGCTTGCCACTTTCAACCAGATCCGAAACGCTGTCCTGATCGCTGTCAAGGTCTACATAATCCGGTTTGGTATCACCGTCCGTATCTTTTACTGGTGTGATCCCCGGAGATCCGAAAACCGTATCGTCCGTATCCGCACTATCCCGAATCCCGTCACCATCAGTGTCCGGACCGTCTACAACACCATCGTTGTTGGTATCCGTCAAGCCCGTCTTACCACTCTCAATCAGATCGGGGATACTGTCATTGTCGCTGTCCAGATCACGCTGATCCGTAATCGTATCACCATCGGTGTCTCTAGGCAGCGGCATGTTGGGCGAACCGAAGGCGGCATCATTGGTATCTACGCTGTCCTGAATTCCATCCTGATCGGCGTCTGGACCATCCACTACTCCATCATTATTCGTATCAGCGTAGCCCGTCAGACCACTTTCCTGAAGATCCGGAATGCCGTCATTGTCGCTATCCAGATCAAGGAAGTCAGGGATGCCATCGCCATCTGTGTCACGGGGGGTGTTGGTAGAAACGGGGTTAGCCGTGTCCAGTACACCATTCTGATTAGCATCGTTGTTGCCTACCGCAACGCCCGATTCGTACAGATCCAGAATGCCATCGTTGTCACTATCCAGATCCAGGTAGTTGGGAATGCCATCGCCGTCCGTATCCACATCAATGCCCTCAATGGTATCGGGAATACCATCGTTGTCACTGTCGGCATCACAGGCGTTGAAAATGCCGTCGGAATCCGTATCTACGAAAGGTGATTTGTTGTTCACCTGATTACAGCCATCGACGCAGTCCGGGGTACCATCGCCGTCGGAATCCAGAGCGTCATTGCCGGCAGGGCAGACGTCAAAGCAATTCGGTACGCCGTCGTTGTCATCGTCCAGGGAAGCCAGGGCGTTATAAATACGAATACGGCCTCCCAGGTTAACTCCTACCGGAGTATTAATCGTAATTCGAATCCGGTTATAGGGCAGGGTCGTTTTAAATCCAATCGTAGAGCGACCATCACGACCTGTAATCAAACTTAATCCCAGTAATCCACCCGCTGTGCGACTTTGCTGTTCGGTATCTCCGTTATAGGTGGTAATAACAATGTTATCCAATAGCCCCAGATTCAATAGGCCGCCCACGCGTTCGATGACAAAACCCGCGAAGGAATACCGGGGAATGGTATCCACATTAGCAGTGGTTCCGTTGTTGCGAATCGTCAGCTGAACCGAACCACCGATACTAACCGTTGGAAAAATATAGGTGGCGAAATCATTCGTATCGGCGTTCACTACGTTAGGGGTGTCATCAATAATTGGAACATTAAAAGCATTCGTCGTGGTGGAAGCAACAGCTCCTTTGAACCGGTTCTGGCTAGCCGTACTTACGAGCAAAGACCGACATTCGGCACAGGCGGAGCCACTTTCAAACGCATAGTAGATCAGCAGAGGTGAACTTAGCACATTGGCGGCAATGCCATTACGCTGTACCAGCCGTATCTCATTGTAGGGCTTCGTTGTCGTAATGGCTACTTCCTGAGCTGGGGTAGTATTGCTGCCCGAAAGCAGGCTCAGGCCCAGGAGACCCGTGCTACTGCTCAGGTTAACATCATCCTGAAGCTGACCGTGTAGATAGGTACGGATCGCCAGGCTATTCAGGACATCTGCACTTAAGAGACCCCCATTACTGACCTGGATTACAAAGCCAGCCTTACTACCAGCCGGATAAACCTGCTGCAGGCTGTTCACGCCGACAAAGGGAGCATTCGACAACAGACCTGTACCCACGGTAAGCGTCCAGGAAGCGGCTGTATTCTTATTGCCGTCAATGATGTTCTGGGGATCGGACAGGCCGGAAAGTACACCCGCTAGCCCGTTGGAATAATTCACCACTGTCTGATTACCTGCAATCTGATCGTAGCAAATGTTGTTGTTTTCCTTGAAGCCACAGCTGGGGTCAAAAGCAGTCGCATAATAAATCCGCAGCGACGAGGCCAGGGAAACACTCAACGTTTGAGGTTTATACAGACGAACTTCATTGAAAGGACGCGTGGTTTTAAAATTCAAGTAAACCCGTCCCGTCGAACTGCCCGCAATCACCGTGACGCCTACACCATTCGCAATTGTAAACGTTTCAGGAGCCGTGGCAGCATTACCATCATCGGTCTGAATGATAAAGCCGTTGAGCACATCCGCATTTACTAATCCAGAACCTCCTAGTTCTACTACGTACCCGGCGTGCCAGCCTGCTGGATAGGTCATTGCACTATTTCTGACACTCACACCTCCATTACCGAGCAGGGTTACGATATTAGAAATTTCTGCGTAGTCATTAAGATTGCCGTTGGTTAATTTATCGGGGGTATTCCCTGTAGAAAAGCCAACGGTTGCTACCGAACCACCCAGCGGAGCAGCGGTGACGCCAGCTCCAACAATGGGTTTGTAACAAAGCGAACCTTCCTGAGCATACGTCATTGAAGGTAACGTTAGTCCCAGTAATAAGGACAAGAATAGTGCTAGTAGTGGCCTGAAGTAAGCCGCTGATTGAGAGGTAGAAATTTTCATGTGTAATTTGGATTGTTAAACTAGATTATCAGCAACACGCATACCTGTTTCTCGATCGCCGGGACTCGGTCGTTCGGGAAAGGATATGTACCGATAACTCCTACGAAAATGAGTAGGAGACAAAAAAGCACCGATTACTAACTGGCGTTGATCGCAGTTAGACTAATCATCAGACGTTGCGGAGCCAGCAGGGACTGTAACGCAGAGAGGGATAGAGGGCGGGTGTGGACGTAAAATTAGTCATAGCGGTTACTAGGTTTACAAGAATTGGACGGTTAAAAAAAACTGACGGTTACTGCAAACGATAGATTCGAGGTGACTTTGGGGCGAAACAAGTAATTAATGGACAAATTAACACCTGTTAATGTAAGGCAAAGTAAATAAATACTTACAAATATATACGTAGATAAAACTTTATATTTTCAGCTTTTTTTTATTAAAATAACTATGCCAGTATAAAATGTTAATAAAAAAGCCGCCCCAATATGGGACAGCTTTTTTATTAAGGATCAACTAGTTATCAAAAAGAATTCGTTTTTCTAAGTGCTCTTCCAGTTGAGAACGTTCAATTCCCTTACTCCACCAATCTGGAGCGGGTTTGTTTTTGAGATGGTAATCAAAAAATTCCATCATTCGCATGGCGTAGTCCTTACGGTTGGGGAGTTTCGCCAGACCGTGGTTTTCTCCCTTATACTGGAAAAGTACTACTGGTTTTTTTAACCGGCGTAATGCAGTATAGTACTCAATACCTTGGGTAAAATCAACCGCACCATCGGCATCATTGTGTAATAACAGCAACGGCGTCTGAATATTCTTGACGTGGTGCAGCGGGGAGTTGCGGTAGTAAGCATCCCAGTTCTCCCAGGGAGCTACGAGCCGGCCCTGTGAACCTTCGAAAATCTGACCGTTGCTGGTACCTGAGTTCTTGTAAATCAGGTTATACATGGAAACCATGTCGGTCAGCGGAGCACCCGCCGCTGCCGCCTTGAACAGGTTGGTCTGGGTAATCAGGAAGCTGGTTTGGTACCCACCCCAGGAGTGGCCGTGAATCCCCATTTTGGTTTCATCAATGACGCCCGTTTTCAAAGCGGCCTTCACTGCGGGTAGTACACACCATACCGCCGACATACCCGGATCATTCATCTTGTAAACGATATCCGGAATGAAGACAGCGTATCCGTTAGACGTATATACATTTGGGTTCCAGCCCGTGCCGCTATAACCCGGATTGGTATACGCGTGCAGCGTTTGCGACAGCTTTTCGTAGTAATAGACAATCGTCGGATATTTCTTACCCGTTTCGTAACCTGCGGGCAGGAACAAGGCTCCCTGTAAGGTGTCGCCTTTGTCGGAAACGTAGTCTACTAGACGTACGCCAGAGCTCCAGGCATACTTTTCAAATTCCGGCGTATTCTTGGTTACCTGTTTCCCACTGGTCAGTTCCGGTGAAGTGGATACGAAATAATCCGTAGGCTTGGTAAAGGTTTCGCGGCTGAACACGTAGACGTTCGCTTTTTTCGCCTTACTCAGGTTACTGACACTGGCGTCTTCCCACAGCAGGGGTTTCACACCCGTAACGAGGTTTCCTTTCTTATCTACCTCAATGCGGCCAATGCCCGATTTCTTCGTAAACTCTCCGTACATCCGCACGTACAGGGGTTGTTTAAGGTTGATTCCCTTTTCTTCCGGGTCGAGCTTATAACGGGTCGTGTAGTGAATCTTTTCTTTCCGGCCGTTTTTCGTCAGGTTTACCGCTTCCTTACCATCCACGGAAACTTTCCAGATGTCCCAGACATCCCGCAGCAGCACGTACTTCGAGTCCGTAGACCAGCCCAGCATGGGTACCATAGGCTTCTTCTGGTTATGATCGTCTTCGGTATCGACAAAGCTGGTGGGGAGCTTTTCGGTCAGGTTCAGACTGGTTTTCGACGGAATGTCGTATACGTAGAAATGGCCGTCTTTGCCATACGTGAATTTCGTTCCGTCTTCGGAAGTCATCGGCGAACTGGCGTAGCTGGGCAGATATAGCTTTTCGATTACCTTGGTTTTAGCCCCTGTTTTCAGATCCACCACGTAAATATCGGCGTAGTTCTGTCCGTCCAGACTGGTCTCCAGTTCATAGGTTTGATCTTCCAGCCCAACGGCGTACAAATCCTTCGCGGCGGGACGAACGGTCATGAGCGTACTGTCCGTGAGACGAGTGAATTTCTTCCCATCGTACATCGCCAGAAAACTGAATTGCTTGTCCTGCATTTCCGTTACCTGTTGCCGCGATTGCAGACGCTTGTCCTGCCAGTTCCAGATGGTTACTTCGGGTTTGTCAATGTCGTCTTTACCTGAGCTGGGCACCGTACCGCCCCGTTGGGCTACGCGGGCCGAATCAGTTTTGACTTTCGCCAGAGCCTTTTGCAAATCTTCGATTGATTTGATCGTTGTATCGGCTTTGATTTTCGCCAGCTTCTGAGCTTCGCTTACGGGCGAAGGTTTAGGCTTCTGTACAGTATCTTTCTTGGCCTCCTTGGCTTCGGCTTCTTTCTTCGCCAAATCCTCTTTCTGAATACCAAAAAGCAGACGGCTCAGGTCTTCCGTCCAAGTAGGGCGACGGTTCGGACTGATTTTCATCTTCTTGGGAAAATTCAGACTGTCCTTGCCCGGATCGTACACCGTCAGTTCGGGAGTCGTGCCGCGTAGTTTCACGCCCAGTACGCTCAGTACATCCGTTTTGTATTTGTCGTTCTGGGTACCTTTCAGAGCGGCCAGACCGTCGCCTTTTTCCGTCCAGGTCAGCGACTGGTAGCGGGCTTTGTCATTGTCGATGATGGAAGTCAGACCCGTCGTCATGTTCCGCAAATGCAAGCCGTTACCCGCTTTTTCGGTCGCGTCAATGGTCAGAGCCAGCCAGTCTCCTTTTTTGTTAAAGTTCATATCGGCCACGTTACCGATGTTCTGCGTTTTGCCGCTGCTCAGTTCATACAACAGTAAGTCGCGTCCTTTCGGTGCCGTGGGCGTCATGGCGGGTGTAGCCGGACTCAGCAACAGAGCCAGGTGTGAGGCTTTTTCACCATTGAACGCAAACGAGCTAACGCGTTCGAATTCCGTTTTCTTCCGGTTCGCTAATTCAATCAGAAAAACCTTTTCCGGCAGGGGTTTGCCGGGCGTTTTACCCGCAGCCTTTTTTTCCTTGGCGGTCGGGAAAACCTTGAAGGCAAAAAAGCGTGAATCATCCGAATAACTCATCGGAACGAAAATGACGGATCCGATGGGATACCGGTACTGGGTGCTGTCCGTGGTTTTTTGGAGTACCAGCTCGGCGTCGCCTTCCGCTACGGACGACAAGACGTAAGCCATCCACTGGCCATCTGGCGAGAGCTGTGTTCCCCCGAAGTTCGAAATCGCCTTCCAGTTGGTCACGTCTTTCCAGGTAATCGGAGGTTTGGTTTTGGATTGTGTCCAGCCCGGTAGGTAGAGACCCAACAGCAATCCCAGCAGTAAGCATCTTTTCATACAATGAGAAAATGAAGTGAAATAGTAAACATACAAAGATTTGGCAGGCTCTGCCAGTAGTTCGGTAGGAACGGCAGAACGTATACGGCTCATGAGAGGGCAGACGTATAGTATTTTTGTGTAATAAGTGCGTAATCGTTAGATAATTAGCGTAGTTTTAAACGGTTCTAACTTTCAGCCAGTATGAAAAAAACGTTACCTGCTGCCCGGGCTTTTATCGGCCTGGTCTTTTCCTTGTTTCTAGTCAGTAAAACCCTGTCTGCTCAGGTAAATTTTACCTCCTCCAATCTGCCCATCGTAATCATCGATACGAAGGATGGGCAGGGGATTCCGGATGAGCCGAAAATACCAGCTACGATGAAGATCATTTATCGCGGACCGGGGCTACGAAATGCACTGACCGATACGCAGTACAATTACAATGGGGCGATCGGTATCGAGGTACGGGGAGCCAACTCCCAGGCCGCACCCAAGAAATCGTTCGGTTTTGAAACGCAGGAAGCCGACGGGTCCGAAAAAGAGGTGTCGCTGATGGGGATGCCCGCCGAACACGACTGGATTCTGTACGCTTCGGCGTATGACAATTCATTCATCACGAATGTACTGGGCTATAAACTTTCCAACCAGATTGGTCGCTACGCCAGTCGGAGTCAGTATGTAGAAGTGGTTCTCAATGGTTCGTACCACGGCTTGTACGTACTGGGCGAAAATGTGAAACGGGGGAAAGACCGCATCCCCATTTCCAGCCTGAAAGAAGATGACGTATCGGGCGATAAACTGACTGGTGGATACATCCTGAAAGTCGATGCTCCGGACGGAAATCATCGCTGGGGTTCGGCCTTCGGAGCCGAGTGCCGCAACGACGGGCGGGCCATCTTTGAGATTCATTATCCCAAAACGAAAAATCTCCAGACCGTCCAACGCGATTACATTCAGAATTACGTGACTCAGTTCGAAAACCTGCTTCACGCGAAAAACTTCAATCCGCAGACGGGCTATGCTTCCATGGCCGATGTACCTTCGTTCGCCGATTATTTTCTGATGACAGAGCTGAGTAAAAATTCCGATGGCTATACGAAAAGCACGTACTTCTACAAGGACCGGGACAGTAAGGGCGGCAAGTTGAATATGGGGCCCATGTGGGATCTGGATCTGGCGTACGGACGGGGTTTTTGCGATGGAAACGTACCGCAGGGCTGGGCTTTTGAAATGAACCTGGGCTGTACGCCGAGCGATCAGATTATGCCCTTCTGGTGGTCGTACCTGATGCAGGATACGCTGTTTGTCCAAACCTCGCAACGACGCTGGACGAACATCCGGCAGGGGGCTTTTGCTACGGCTCGCGTGATGTCGATGATTGATTCGCTACAGAATATTTTTCAGGAAGCCCACGCCCGTAACGCCATTCGCTGGAATATGGGCCAGAATCTGAACGCTGAAATCCAGGATCGTAAAAACTTCATTGCGGCTCGTTTCAACTGGATGGACCAGAATATCAGTGGCCTGGGCTATTACATCAAGCCGTATAACGCTACCGAGCTTTGCCCCGGAAACCCGGTGGTACTTCAGGGGAATAGTAGCTTCAACGTCATTCATTTCTGGAAACAGTCGAACGGAAGTGTCGTCTGGCAGGGAAAAGAATTCAGTCCCAGTACGGCGGGGTACTACATGCTGGAATTTAGCCACGCCTCGGGCAGCCGGATGTGTACCTATACCTTTACGAAAACCCTGACTCCACGCAACGATGGGAGTAATACCAGTCGGCAATCGGGACCCTGGGAGGAAGACAATACATGGAGTTGTGGGAAGCCACCCGTCCCCCTGCAAAAAGCGTACATCGTTTCGCCGCACGTGGTTCGGCTCAATAGTACGGCAGCCGCCAGCCAAATTGATGTAGCGTCAGAATCCCGGCTGATCTTGCTGCTCGATGCCCGATTCAACGCTCCCTAAGTTGCTTCAAAAAAGGAAAGAGCAGGCACACCGCCTGCTCTTTTTTTAATACAAACCATCAACCAACAATAGATTACTGTTCGTATTGCTGAATGACTTCTTTCAGAAACGCCAGGAATGGTTTTTCAAACTCTTTCCGTTTCAGGGCAAATTCAACCGTGGTTTTCAGGAAGTCGAGTTTGTTGCCGATGTCGTGACGTTTGCCTTCGATGCGGTGGCTATAGACGTTTTCCCGCGAAAGAAGCAGTAACATGGCATCCGTTAGCTGTATTTCACCACCTTTACCCTTGGGCGTTTGCTCAATCATCCGGAAAATCTCAGGCGTCAGAATGTACCGTCCCGCGATGGCCAGATTCGACGGAGCCTGACCTAAAGCCGGTTTTTCTACCAGCGTTTCCAGCTGCATGATCGAATCGCTGAGTTCTTTTCCACCGACAATACCATAGCGGTTTACCTTATCGGTAGGAACCGTTTCTACAGCAATAACCGAACAGCGATAGGTTTCGAAGGTATCCATCAACTGCTGCGTAACGGGAATGACCGAGTCCATAATGGTATCGCCGAGGAGTACAGCAAACGGTTCATTCCCCACGTGGTGACGGGCGTAATAGATGGCATCTCCGAGTCCATTAAGTTCTTTCTGGCGAACAAAGTGGATGTTGGCCATATCCGAAAGCCGACGCAATTCGTGCAGCATTTCGTCTTCTTTTTCAGCCAGTCGGGTTTCAAGTTCAAAGTTCCGGTCAAAGTGATCTTCAATCGAACGTTTGCCTTTCCCCGAGATGATCAGAATATCTTCAATGCCCGAATCAACCGCTTCCTGCACGACGTACTGGATGGTCGGCGTATCGATAATGGGCAACATTTCTTTGGGTTGTGCCTTGGTGGCGGGCAGAAATCGCGTACCAAAACCGGCCGCTGGAATGATCGCTTTTTTAATCATGAGTGTGGAAAAAAAGAGGAGGGGTGGGAGGTGTTTAGCGTTTGGGAGTTTAACCACAGAGTTAAAATAGAGTATAAGTTGTTAAAATAGCTTGATTAAACGTTGTGTTTTCCTGCCGTACTAATGAGAGCAGGGAATATTTAACTCCGTTTCCTCTGTGCCCAACTCTGCGTAACTCTGTGGTTCATAAGTAAACTCAAAACAACCAACGCATCACATCACATACGGTTTAATGACCCTGGCGTTTAGTTTTCGTAATTCGACAAACAGGCGGTTCAGCATTTCGTCGTCCCGGTACAGACCGATGATACTGCCGCCCGAGCCCGTAAACGAAGCGGAAGCTCCCAATTTACGAGCCGTTTCGATCATCTGAATGTTGACCGGATGAATGTTATAAATGCGAGTCCGGAAATCAAAATTCTGATTCACCAGTTCGTGTAACGTTTCGTAGTCACGCCGTTCGATGGCTTCTTTACCCAAAGTCGCCAGATTGGCAATGGATTGCAGCGTTTCGTATACCAGCGGCTCACCCCGGTCAAAACGGGCCCGAACGTCGTTATGGACCTTGCCCGAAACCTTGCTCATGTCAGTATTGTAAGCCAGGTAAAGCTTCGGCAACTGAGTTGGATTAATGCGTTCGTACTCGCCGTAGCCGCGGCTTTGCACGAGTTCTTTGGCAAAATCCATATACACACAGCCTTCGTAACACTGAATCACCCGATCCTGTAGGCCGGCAGTAATCCCGAGTTCTTCGGTTTCCGCCTGTAAGACCAGCGTAGGCAGATACTCAAGCGGAATGTCCACCTCATAAAATTGCATCAGGGCCCGCATGGTAGCTACAATAATGGCACTCGATCCGGACAAACCGACCTGTCGGGGAATGGAACTGCTATAGCGAATGGTGAAATTCCGGTTAGGGAGCCGGATGCCCTGTTCCCCGCAGTACAGCGTAAACTTACGAATGGCGGCTTTGATGAGGGGAATACCGCCATTGTACCCAATTTGTCCGACGGTATCACAGAGGTGAAAAATACTGCGGAAGGTGTTGGCATCGGCCTCCTGCTGTTCAATATGAAGCTCCGGTGATTGCCATAAGCTAACGGAAGCCCCAAAATTTCGGACGGTGATGGATAGCGTTTTTCCAAAAAAACCGTCCGAGGGATTTCCTAAAAGTCCGGCCCGGGCGTACGCTCGCGTTTCAATCAGCACTGGTTGATAGGTTTGTAAGATGAGTAATCTGGTTTCAGTAGCGATCCACCTCTTCAGAGAAACGCTGGAATCATTTTTGGCGGGACGTTTTCCTGAAAATGCCCGGGTACTACCGCAATCTGCCCGGAAGTTTACGAACTTTAGGCCAAAATGGTACGGTCGTTCGCTGAAAAAGACCCGGCTTATGACCGTACACCCTGATTTTTGTATGCGAAAACTTTCAATGGATGAACTCGACCGCCTGTCAGTCGAGGAATTCAAGGCCGCGGAAAAATTTCCGTATTCCGTGTTACTCGACGACGTTCGGAGCTTAAATAACGTAGGTTCCGTCTTTCGTACGTCCGATGCTTTTCGGGTGTCTACGGTATATTTAGGGGGAATTACGGGTACACCCCCGCACCGGGATATTACGAAAACGGCTCTCGGAGCCGACGAATCCGTACACTGGGAACACGTACCTGATGCGGTTGGTTTCTGTAAAGATCTGAAAGCGAAGGGCGTACGCATTGTAGCGGTGGAGCAGGCCGAGGCTAGCGTGGGCTTGCCCGATTTTCAACCCGAACCCGGTGGCGAATATGTTTTCGTTTTTGGGAATGAAGTTTTTGGAGTGAATGATAAAATCATTGAAATTGCCGACCTATGCCTGGAAATTCCCCAGTACGGCACGAAGCATTCGCTCAACATTGCCGTAACGGTTGGAATCGTTTGCTGGGATTTTGTCCACAAGCGACTGGCTGCGAAGGAATAACAGAACTACCCAATTCATAATAAATCTCTTCATGAAACCCGACAAGAAGCTTACCAACGAACTGGCCTCTACGCTTACTGAAAAACTGAGTGGTCTGAACGCCAAACACGGCAAAAAACTGTCGAAACAAATTGAAAAAGCTGCGGAAGACTTAGCGAAAAAATTTGCTAAACTTCAGCAGAAGGAGAAAGAAAAAGACGAGAAATCAGCGAAAGACGCTAAGAAAAAATTAGGCAAACAGGCGAAAAAGACCTCTTCCAAATCCGTAGAGGTACCTTCAAAAAAAGAAGAGGCCCCCGCTGAACCGAAAAAGGAGTCAACGCCCGCTGCTTCGCAATCGAAAGCTCCGGCGGCTCCAAAGACGCCTACGCGTTCAACCAAAGCTCCCGCTGCTAAAAGTGCCAAGGTACCCGCAACGGCCAGCAAAAGTGAAGTAGCTACGACGAATGATAGCGTCGAGCCGACCGATATTGAAACGCCCGATATGCCTCACTAAGAGCCAATCGCTGACGAATAAAAATGGAGGAGCCTCACTAGCTCCTCCATTTTGTATGCACTAATTTTTTGCCTTATGTTCCGTATTCTTCTGTTACTGCCGGTGCTTTTCGTGGCCTGTGCCCGCAAACCGGCTTCTTCCCAGTCTTCAAACCTCTACCAAAGCAGTGACTTCACCGCTGAGAATCAGTTTAGCGGGAACATCGAAGGCCCCAGTTTCGACGCGGCAGGGAATCTGTACGTAGTCAACTTCAAACAGGATGGTACCGTCGGTAAAATCAATGCTCAGGGACAAGGGGAAGTGTTCGTAACCTTACCGAATAAGAGTATTGCTAACGCCATTCAGTTTAACTCGAAAGGCGAAATGTTACTGGCCGATTTCGTGAATCATAACATTTTAAAAGTGAACATGCAGACGAAAGAAGTAAGCGTGTTTGCCCACGATGATCGGTTCAATCAGCCCAATGACATTTGCATCACGAAGAAAGATGTGCTGTACGCTTCTGATCCGAAATGGAAAGACAATACGGGCCAGCTCTGGCGAATCGATCCGGATGGCAAGACGACCCGGCTACTGGAAAACCTGGGTACTACCAACGGAATTACATTGAGTCCCGACGAAAAAATCTTGTACGTCAACGAAAGTGCTCAGCGGAAAATCTGGAAGTACGATTTAGATGCTCAGGGCAATGTGCAGAATAAACAGCTTTTCCACGAATTCACGGATTTCGGCATGGATGGCATGAAGTGCGATCAGAAGGGAAATCTGTACTGCACCCGGCACGGCAAAGGCGTCATTGCGATTCTGAGTCCGCAAGGGAAATTGCTACGGGAAGTACCGCTCAAGGGCAAAAGTTGTAGTAATCTCGTTTTCGGAGGAAAAGATAAAAAGACCGTATATGTTACCCTTCAGGACCGCCGAGGAATGGAGCAGTTTCGGGTAGAAACTCCCGGAAAATGAAGTACGCAAGCGACGGTTGAAAAGGCATTCGTTGGCAGCGTTTCAGGCAGGTTTGTATTCGGGAAATGGAATGTTTTTCCTGATTCAAACGTCCGCTTGAAACGCTGCCTTTTATTTTGGTTACCGTCTTTCCAGGAAAAGCTTAGGCTTGCAGTTCGAATAATTTAGCCAGCTCCGTTGCTTCAGCGGGCATCATCCGTCCGGCCAGAACCAGACGTAATTGACGGCGACGAAGGGCGGCATCGTACAGCGATTTTTCCTCGTCCGTCTGCGGCACTACTTCCGGAATATCCGTCGACGGTTTTCCATCGGCACCTACGGCCACGAAGGTATAAAAAGCCCGGTTTGTCATGAAGCGTTCACCGGCCGGAATATTCTCCGCGTGTACGTCGATGAATACTTCCATGGACGAATTGAACGCCCGCGTCACGAAGGCCCGCAGCGTAATGACACTACCCAGGGGAATCGGGTCTTTAAACGCTACGTTATCCACCGAAGCCGTAACGACCACGTGGCGGGAATGCTTCTGGGCGGCAATTGCACCGCAAATATCCATCAGACGTAACAGGTTTCCCCCCATCAGATTACCCAGATTATTGGTATCGTTGGGAAAGACCATTTCAGTCATGGTCGTCAGGGATTCGGAGGCAAATTTGGACTGAGTCAAAGCAGTGAATGTTCAGAATCAAGATTCAACGTTGATGAAGCAGCAGGCTCCGGCAGAACCGGGGGCCGACGAAGCAATCGAACGATCGGCTTACCAACCGCTCGTGTAGTTTACGGTAAAATTCGCTGGAATGAATCGGCTATACCAAACAACTCCGCTAAATTCGTCGAAAATTAGTAGCAAGCCATGAATTTGCCAGACTGGTTAACCTTTTTAACGGATTCCCGGGAGATTATTCAAACCGGTGGCCTGGTGGCCATCACCTTAATCGTTTTCGCGGAGAACGGTTTATTCTTTGCCTTCTTTCTTCCCGGCGATTACTTACTTTTTCTGGCGGGCGTATTCTGCGGAACGGGCGTACTAAACGCGACCCTGCCTGTACTACTAGCCTGTATTCTGGGAGCGGCTGTCTTTGGTTCGCTGACAGGGTATCTCTTTGGAAAGTACTTCGGTGGTAGGCTAGAAAACCGGCCCGATTCCCTGTTTTTCAAGAAAAAGAACATCGAAACGACTCGTCAATATTTTTTGAGATATGGTTCCAGTGTTTTGATTATCAGTCGATTTTTGCCCGTGGTTCGTACGTTTGCACCGATTTTATCGGGTATGATCAAGCTCGATTTTCCGCATTTCATGACGTATAACGTCATTGGTGGAGCCCTCTGGACAATTCTGCTTTCGGGCGGTGGGTACTATCTGGGCGAGAAGTTTCCCGGTATTATTAACTACGTGCATTACATCATCATTTTCTTCCTGGCCGTCACGACGTTTACAGTCGTTAAAGGTTACCTGAATGCCCGTCGGGATATGAAGTAGGCGAATAGGTTGAATGCATAGTCAAGAGGTTTTGAAGAAGGGGTATTTCAGAAGATGCTGAAAAGAGGTATCTTTCGAAGTACCCCTTTCAAATAAAACCTTACCTATGAAACGAATCTTACTCCGGCTGGTAGCCACGTTGTTGGTACTAACCCCCGGCTTCTCAAAAGCTCAGTTCGACGCTCCTAACCTCAGGATTACCCCTGCCAGACCCCAACCCGGCCAGTCGGTTCAGGTAGTGTATACCCCGACCGAAGCGAAACTGGTTGCCAGCCCCCTGATCGAGGCTACGGCTTATGTCTTGTCAAGCAAGAATCCCCTGGCTCTAACGATTCCACTTTCCAAAAAAGATAAGCATTGGGAAGGGGCGTTTGTACTTCCCAAAACGGCTTTGGTAGTGGCGTTCGATTTTTCTAATGGCCGAAAAGTCCACGATACCAATGCCGAACAAGGGTATCTACAGCTTTTGTATACTAATGACCAGGTGCTGCCGGGTAGTCGGGCGGCTGCAGCCGTGTGGCTGAATGAGTGGGCTGACAATATCCTGGAACTTGAACCCAATCCGGAGACCATTCATAGGCTGTTTGAAAAGGAGTTTCAGGAAAATCCAGCTACCAAACCTCGTTTTATTTTTCCCTACGTGTACTCTCTGAACAACCGTACGGATCAGGCTTTGCTCAAAAGTGAAGCCGCCCGACTGGCCCGGCAACCCAAGCTTACGGAGGACGAGATGAAAGCACTCATCCTGGCTTATCAGAAGTTAGAACAACCCCAGGAGGCTCAGAACTACGAAACGAAGATACGCACTGCCTTTCCCAAAGGAACGGCGGCCCTCCGAAGCATCTATAAAACATTCAGTGAGGAAAAAGACCTTACTAAAAAAAGAGCGATCTGGGGAAAGGCAAAGCAGCAGTTTGCAGGCGTACCGGAAGCTAATTTCTACATCAGTTACATGGCTAGCCAACTCGCTACGGCCTATGTTGGAAAGGGCCAATGGGAAGTACTGAAAACACTGGAGAAACAACCTGATTTCGCAGCTCCCATTGCCACCGCCTACAATTCCTACGCCTGGGAAAAGGCCGAAGCGGGCGAAAATCTGCCCCAGGCCGAGCGTCTTTCCCTGAAAGCATCTGAATGGGCGAAAAACCAACTGGATAAACCCCGGTCTGGGACGGATGAGTCCTATCTGACGGATGCAGCCATTCGGAAAAATCGGGAGAATACGTATGCTTATTACGCCGATACGTATGGGTTTATTTTGATGAAGCAGGGAAGATTAGAGCCCGCTCTTGAGGCGATGAAACAAGCGGCTGTCACTTACGGAAAATACGAGGAGCCCGATATCACCCAGCGGTACGTTGAAGCACTCGTGCAGGCCGGACAGTCTGCTCAGGCATTACCGGTGCTGGAGGCGGCTCTGCGTAAAGGCAAAGGAACGCCGAAAATAGAAGAATTATTCAAACAAGTCTACACCCAGGAAAAAGGTGTGGCTGACTACGATACCCACTGGGCAGGTATCAAAAAGGAAGTGGCGGATCGCGTGAAGGCTACTTTGCAGGAAATGATGATCCGGAAACCCGCTCCAGCCTTTACACTTACGGATCTGGAAGGGAAACCCGTTAGTCTGGCTTCCTTACAGGGGAAAATAGTCGTGGTAGATTTCTGGGCTACCTGGTGCGGTCCCTGTATTGCGTCTTTCCCCGGTATGCAGAAGGCCGTAACGCGGTATGAAAACGATCCGGATGTTGCTTTTCTATTCGTGAATACCTGGCAAAAAGAAGCGGATAAGCAAAAGAATGCGGCTGACTTCATCGCTAAAAACAAGTACAACTTTCGGGTGGTACTGGACGATACCGATGAGGTGGTTACGCGTTTCAAGGTAAGCGGTATCCCTACCAAATTTGTACTGGATAGAAAGGGCCAGATTCGTTTTAAAAGCTCAGGCTTTACTGGCAATGCCGAAGCCACCGCTGAGGAAGTGAGCCAGATGGTTGAAATGTTACGGGAAGAAACGAAATAACTAGTCTGCTAACGAAGAAAGGCCGGTTACCCGGCCTTTCTTCGTTAATTCTGACAATGTTTCTTTAACAATTTCGTCGCTTCTTTTTCTCCCGCTCGTTCCAGAAGTTTCCAGTCCTGGCACGCTTCCGGCAGACGGTTTAGTTTGTAGAAGGTAGCGGCCCGGTTGAAACGAATCGATACGTTGCCGGGATCTAATTCAATACACTGATTGAATACGGCCAGTGCCTGATCGTACCGCTGTCGATTATAGTGTTGTAAGCCCGTTTCAAACAAATCTTTCGCTTTTAACGCCTTGATGTCATCCAGGGTGAGTTGCCGATTTTCGGGGATGCCGTACGGAAACTCGTAATTCACCTGCACCCGTACTGGCTTGCGGCCAACGGTCGCGGGAATCCACATGCCTTCAGAAGCTTTAATGGCCGTTCGCAGGTTATCGTCCATTTTCGGGTCCGAACTCTCCACGATTTGAATATTTTCAATCCGGCCCGTACGATTCACAATGAAACTCACCCGAAAGCGATCCCGACGCGGACGAGCCAGCTGCCGGAACGCATCTTCGATATACGTATAGGAATTCTGGTATGTTTCGTAGAAACTGCTGTCAATCAGCCGCGTACGGAATTTGGGGAAGATTGTTTCGTTCATGACGTAGAACGTATCCCGATCAAAGCGGGCGGCGGGCAGAACGAATTTCTTGCGAATGTAATCGTCGTAACTGGTGGCTTCCTGACGGGCACAGATAAACCGAAGCTGATCAGTACGCATGACGGAGGAAGTCTGCTCGGAAAGCTGTAATTCGTAATCCGTGAGTTTATCGATCGTGTAGGTGGCGTTTTCTGCCGTACGAATGCGGTTACCACTCAGCGTGTAGCTTACCGTAGTGGCCTTCTCATTGGTATAAAACCGTAGTCGCCGATCTTCAAAAACAAAAACAATATTGGACTTATCGACTTCAGCGTCACTCATCATTTGGTACCCGTTGCGGTATTCAACCCGTTTCGCTACCCAAACACCTTTGAGCTTTTCTTTATCAATATCCTGAGCCAGTAAAGACTGGGAAAACAAAAAAAACAACAACAAACAAAACGGTTTCATGGCAGTCGTTTTGGATCTATCTTAAGGTCGTGAGCTGGAAAATATTTTCGCTGCTCCGGTCCGGCCATACCAGCCAGTGGCCGAAAATGAACGACTCCAGGGACTTCGACAAATATAGTTTTTTCAATTAACGAAAATTAACGTAATCTGATGAAGAATTACCCGGCTGTCAACCGCCTTTACCAACATCCGTTTCCCTGGGGAGAAGAAAGGACTGTAAAAGACAGGATGAGCAAATAAACGTTTGTACCAGTGTTTTTATACCACAAACTAGAAGAAAAAATACGTAGAATGGTACAAAAAGATTGGACAGTGGGGCAAGATACGACATAAGCCGGGCTTTTTGGGCATCAAAAATGACATTTCCAGTAGTAAAAGGTGCCCAGTCGCGTTGCAATCTGGTACGGAATCAGCACGGTAGAAAAGCCTGCCTGAGCTAATAGTTCCGGCCAGCGACCCGCCGGGCCCAGTCCGTTCTGGGTCGGGTCGATCCAGTGGACGAGGCGTCCCAGTACCCGTTGCGTTGGGCCTTGGGATGGACCCCAGTCACCCAGCCAGAGCGTGCCACCGGGCTGGAGAATCCGTCGAATTTCCTGAAAGTAAAACAGCGATTCTTCGACTGAAAAATGTTCAAAAACCCAGGTGCTCGTTACGGTACCAAACCGCTCGCCCGCGTAGGGCAGGGGTCCGGAAGCGTAGTAATCGACGGGTACGGATTTTCGACGACTCATCCGAACCATGTAAGGGTCGGTATCCAGCCCACGAATGGTTTGCTGCGGATGGGTCTGCTGTAACTGTTGAAGGAAATTACCCGTACCACAACCAAAATCCAGTAAGGGCTGATGGGCGTCAATATGTTCGATGAGATAGGAACGAATCTTACGTTCGGGTACGCCTAGCCACAGGGCCCACTCGTACGCGGGCGTCAGGAATGAATAACCAAGGGCAGGGTGGGGGTTGGACATACAAAATCAGAGAAAAGCAGGGGCTTAAAACTTGGCATGGAAAACAAAAGAGAAACGTACTTTTTGATGAATTTAAGCGAATTCTAATAATCCTTCTGTTCCCTTTTTCAAATTAGTTATTTTTGCAAATCGGTCTGGCTGTAAAGGACCTTTTCCAAGTGATTGTACCCGAAGTACTATGAATATTTCCCTTAATTGGCTCAAACAATACATTTCCCTGACCGAGTCGCCCGAAGAATTAGACCAGTTACTGACGGGCTGTGGCCTCGAAGTGGAAGAAATCGAACGCATTGATTCCGTACCGGGTGGTTTGCAGGGCGTGGTGATTGGCGAAGTATTGACGTGTGAGCCGTTTACCGTCAAAGAAAAACAATTACACCTGACCACCGTCGACATTGGTACGGGGGAACCCACGACCATCGTTTGCGGAGCTGCGAACGTCGCCGCGGGTCAACGCGTGGTCGTCGCTACAGTAGGAGCCACCATTTATCCAACGAATGGCGAACCGTTTACCATCGGTAAGCGTAAAGTGTACGGTCACCCTTCCGAAGGGATGATTTGTGCCGAAGACGAGCTGGGTCTGGGTACCAGCCACGCGGGAATCATGGTACTCACCACCGATCTCCCCAACGGTACGCCCGCAGCTACTTACTTCAAACTGGAACCGGATTACCGCATTGTGATTGGCCTGACGCCCAACCGGGCCGATGCCGCTTCGCACATTGGCGTAGCCCGCGACCTGAAAGCACTGTTACACCGGGATATTAAGCTGCCTTTTGCGGATAACTTTTACGCCGCCAACAATCAGCATCCGATTGACGTAGTGGTGGAAAATACCGAAGCTTGTCCACGGTTCTGTGGGGTTACGATTGACGGGGTGAAAGTGGCGGAATCGCCTGACTGGCTCAAGCAATCGCTGCTGGCCATTGGTTTGCGACCCATCAACAACATTGTCGACATAACCAACTTCATCTGCCACGAGCTGGGTCAGCCGATGCACGCCTACGACTGGCACGAACTGGCCGGACAGAAAATCGTGGTGAAAACCATGCCGGAAGGGACGAAATTCGTGACGCTCGACGGAATCGAACGGACGCTTTCCAGTGAAGACCTGATGATCTGCGATGCTGAAAAACCCGTGGGAATTGCGGGCGTATTTGGTGGACAGGAATCGGGCATCAAGGAAACGACGACGCGGGTGTTTCTGGAAGTGGCGTACTTCTCACCGGACTGGGTACGGAAATCATCCATGCGACATGGCCTGAAAACAGACGCCAGTTTCCGATTTGAACGCGGAACGGACCCCAATTTCAAGCTGTACACGCTCAAGCGGGCGGCACTGCTCATGCAGGAACTGGCCGGCGGAAAGATTACGAGTGAAATTACGGATACGCATCCGGCTCAGTTCAAACCCGCTCAGGTGCTGATGAGCTACCGGAATATTGACCGCCTGATCGGACAAAAAATTCCGCATGAGCAAATCCACCAAATTCTGACGGATCTGGATATTAAAGTCTGGAATGGTACGGAAGAAGGCTTCACGGCTTCGATTCCGGCTTATCGCGTGGACGTAACGCGGGAAGCGGACGTGATTGAAGAAATCCTGCGGATTTACGGATTGAATAATATCGGCTTGTCGGCTAATCTACGCACCGACTATCTGGCGAAGTTCCCCGAGCCTTCCAAAGACCGGGAACGCGTTCCGTTCAAAATTTCTCAGTTGCTGGCCGGAGCTGGTTTTCAGGAGATTTTCACTAATTCATTGACGAAACCGGCCTACGCGGCCAGTATAAAAGATAGTCTGCCTGGTGAAGATGTCGAGATTCTGAATAAATTGAGCGAAGATTTGGGTGTAATGCGGCAAAGTATGCTATTCTCCGGCCTGGAAGCTCTGGCCCATAACGTCAACCGGCGTCAACGGGATCTGAAGTTTTTCGAGTTTGGGAAAACGTATCACAAGATGCAGCCTCACCAGTACGTCGAGAAACCGCACCTGGCTCTGTATCTAACCGGAAACATCGTTTCGGAGAGCTGGCAGCAGAAAAGTCGGCCCGTAGCTTTCCACGATCTGGTTAGTACGGTGAACCGGATTTTCAAAAAGATGGGTGTGAAAGGCCTGACTACGCAGGAAGTAGAAACCGGAAACGTGTGGGCGTATGGTTTGCAGTACCTCAAAGGAAAACAAGTACTGGCAACCATCGGTTTAGTACGCAGCGATTTGACCAAGCTGACGGATCTGAAACAGGCGGTATTCTTCGCTGATCTGGATTGGGCCGCTTTGCTGGATCATTACACCACGGAAGTGACGTTCCAGGAGATTTCGAAATTCCCCGAAGTACGCCGTGATTTGTCGCTGGTACTGGATAAAACCATTAGCTTTAAACAGATTCAGGAAGTCGCTTTCAAGTATGAGAAAAACCTCCTGCAAAGTCTGAACGTATTTGATATTTACGAAGGGCCTAATCTGGGCGAAGGCAAAAAGTCGTACTCGGTAAGTTTCACTCTGCTGGATGCTTCGCAAACGCTGACGGATAGTCAAATCGACAAAACCATGAATCGACTGATGCTTGGTTTTGAAAAAGAATTAGAAGCTGTCATTCGAAAATAAGTTTCAGGGTACGGGAAGCGATTTCCGTACCTCCAAACGCTAAACGTACCATACCCTTGATGAATCCCCTGGATACCTCCCGCTCGGCGGATGAACTGGAAGAACGTCTGCGTGCCAAAGGCCAGCATCTGGAACTGAAGATACGCACGCTCATTTCCCAGATGGAGCAAATGAATATGATCTTGCAGGACAAACAACGGGAGCTGGAAGGCCTACATTCGTTGTTGAAGGAGCGGGATGAAATCATCAAAAAGCAGAAAACGGAACTTTCGGACTTGCGGAAACGCAGTGAGCAAAAAGGCCGGATGAGCCGGGTTGCTCTGGATTCACTGAACCCGGATAATCCCGAAGCGTTGCGTATTCAGGTTGATCATTTCATTCAGGAAGTGGACAAGGCCATTAAAAAATTATCGGAATAGCGATTTAAAAGGAATTGCTGTACCAAAGAAAAGTGAAGCCAAATCAGAGGGTGTAAGGGTAAAAAAGAACCGATGGCCCAAGTGAAAATAGGATTAAAGCCTATAATTTATTGCGAAAAGCCAATCATTCGGAATGAATAGCCCACACAACATTTGCATAATTTCACTTTTAAGTACTAAACTTGTAAAAGTTTAGATTGTAATACAGGCCATCTGACCGGCTCAACCGCCGATTAAAAGACCGAAGAAAATGCAGTTAGAGCGATAATAAGCCATAACTACTTTTGCATGGGAACGAATCGTACCATCCACATACAGCTTGCTGGCACGCAATACGAAATGACGATTCCGAAAGAAGATGAACTCTACATTCGGGAAGCGGCTAAACTATTGAATCAGCAAATGCAGCAATTACTCGAGAAGGAAAATGTTCACAGCATGCACGAGCGGATGACCCGTGTGATGCTTTTTTGCATGGTTACTAATCTGAAGCTCAATGCCTTACAGCATCAGGCTTTTGCTCAGCTCGAAATGATGGATGAATTAGTCAATCCGGTACTGCGGAATTGATTGATACACTAGAGATCCCTGTTTTTCTTCACTTTTAACGGTCTCCGGCAGAGGGCTGTTTGGTTTCACTATTATTTAACCATACAGACAAATGCAGGATAGTAGTATTCTATTGTATTTGCTCGATACCCTCATTACAGCGGGAATAGTATTCTTTATTACCCGGATATTCTTAGGGAAAGCGATTAAAAATCGGGAAGCAGAGGCCGAAGTAAGAGCCGTCGACATTATTAAAAACGCTGAAGAAAAAGCGGAAAACCTCAAAAATCAGCGGATTCTTGAAGCGAAAGAGAATTTTCTTAAACGCCGGGCTGAATTTGAAGAAGAAACCAATAAGCGGAAACGTGTTCTTCAGGAAAATGAAGCGAAACTGAAGGATTTTGAGCGTCAGATCAATCAGCAACGCGAACAGGCGAAACGCAAGGAAGACGAACTGGAAAAGCAGCGGCAGCAGTTAGCCCAGCAGCAGGAGTCAGCGAAACGGAAAGTGGATGAGGCTGAGAAAGCCCGCACCAGTGCCGTTTCCCAGCTCGAAAAAATCGCCGGTCTTACCGCTGATGAAGCTCGTCAGCAACTGGTCGATAACCTGAAAGCCGAAGCGGAAACCCGGGCCTCCAGCTACGTAAAAAACATCGTAGAAGAAGCCAAACTGACGGCAACGAAAGAAGCGAAGAAAATCGTTATTGAAACCATCCAGCGGACGGCGGCGGAACAGGCCATCGAAAACTGCGTCTCGGTTTTCAATATCGAATCGGACGATATTAAAGGTAAAATCATTGGCCGTGAAGGACGGAATATCCGGACACTGGAATCGGCCGTGGGCGTGGAAATCATTGTAGATGATACGCCGGATGCGATTGTGATTTCGGGTTTTGATCCCGTACGCCGTGAAATCGCCCGTTTGTCGCTCCATCGACTGGTACAGGATGGCCGTATTCACCCGGCTCGTATCGAAGAGGTGGTTGCTAAAACGCGGAAGAATATCGAAGACGAAATCGTTGAAATCGGTGAACGTACGGTGATTGATCTGGGTATCCACGGCTTGCACCCGGAATTGATCAAGATGGTAGGTCGGATGCGTTTCCGGTCTTCGTACGGTCAGAACCTGCTCCAACACTCCCGCGAAGTAGCCAAGTTGTGTGCAACGATGGCTTCCGAACTCGGGCTGAATGCGAAGCTGGCCAAACGGGCGGGTCTGCTGCACGATATTGGTAAAGTATGGCACGAAGAGCCGGAATTACCGCACGCCATTCTGGGTATGGAAATGGCCCAGAAGTACAAGGAGCACCCGGAAGTTTGCAACGCCATTGGAGCTCACCACGACGAAATTGAGATGACCAGTATGATTTCCCCCATCGTGCAGGTATGCGACGCCATTAGTGGTTCGCGTCCCGGAGCCCGTCGGGAAATGATGGAAAGCTACATTCAGCGTTTGAAAGACCTGGAAGCTCTGGCCCTCAACTTCAATGGCGTAGATAAGTGCTACGCCATTCAGGCCGGTCGTGAACTTCGCGTCATCGTGGATTCGGATAACGTATCGGAATGAAAAGCGGGTCAGCTGAGCTACGATATTTCACAGAAAATTGAGAAAGAAATGCAGTATCCCGGTCAGATCAAAGTGACGGTAATTCGGGAAATGCGTTCCGTAGCTTACGCAAAATAAGCAAGTCTGTAAACGCAGGAACCCCGCTGGTATCAATCAGCGGGGTTCCTGCGTTTACAGGCGAAGACGCTACTCATCTTCGCTTGTCTTTCACGCGTTTTTGTTCAAACCGGAATGAAAGGGCCGGGTTACGGGCTGGATAAGTGATTTCGTAGAAGTGGGCCGCCCGGTTGGACTCCAGCAGGAGTTTACCCCGCATGGCCTCGCCTGGTTGAAGTACCATGTGGCGAAACGTTTCCCGCTCGAAGTTGCCCTGTTCCCAGGTAAGCTGATCCATCCGATTTCCAAAACGCTGGTGATCAGCTACCCGCTTAATTGCCAGGGTTTGCCAGCCGGCGGCAATGCCCGCCCGCTTGGAAGCGTACTCGTGATAGGTTTGCCGTGAATTCGTTTGGGTCGCTACGTCGGCGGCAACCAAACCCACCAGTAAGACGGTATTGAACACTTTATTGAATTGAAGAATCTTCCGTTCCTGCTTGATTTGCCGGGCTACTCGCTGTAATTCTAGGTCTGGATCCAGGCCTCTTTTTCGCCAGGCGTTGAGCGTACGGGCGGATGTTTTGTAGAGTAACAGGGTTTGCGTTTCATCCAGGGCAGTACTTTCGAAATCATGTGGGTTGATTTCGATGGGCCGCTCGGTGAGATTCGTAATTTCCGTATCAAAAATCAGATACTCGATATTGGCTCCCGGTTGACGGCTGAGATAAACGGATTCAAAAGCCGTAACGACTTTTAAACTGTCATTCATCTGGCGAGCTACTTCCAGGCCATTTTCCGGATGAGTATCGGGATTAAGTGACTTGAGCTGCAGCGTCGAACGCGTACAGGAAGCCGAAAGAAGGACAATCGTGAAAAAGTAGAGGTAGATTTTCATAGCTAGTGCGGATGCGGTTGACTAGCCGAAAATACGGAGGAAGCTACTGATGATGAAAGAATTAACAGATTTTAACGGCGAGGGTTGGTCACCAGAAATGTGTAAGGGGGCGTTTTATGCTTCAAGGCAACGGAATTACGAAATGTTGCTTTGAAGCATAAAACGCTACTTAGAATACTTAATCAATAAGAGCTACTACCGAAATTTCTACGGAAACATCTTTAGGCAGGCGGCTAACCTGAACGGTTTCACGGGCTGGATAGTCCCCCGAGAAGAACTCGCCATAGATGGCGTTTACTTCCGCAAAATCGTTCATATCTTTCAGGAAGATGGTGGTCTTAACGATATTGTGGTAATTCATGCCTGCTGCATGTAAAATTTCGCCAATGCTTACCATAACTTGACGGGCTTCAGCTTGAATTCCGGCCTGGCTGGCGGCTAGATCGGCAGCGATCTGACCGGAAACGTACAAACGACCATCTATTTTTACTGCTTGAGAATAAGGTCCGATGGGTGCGGGTGCATTGGGAGTGAAAATAATTTGCTTGTTCATTGGTCTCTTTACAAGTATTTAAAAGGGCAAGTTAAAAAAAAAGCGTGCAGTTAAAGAACGTTAATCTTAAGACTTGAGTACGTTAAAACTTTTTAATCAAAGGAAGGTTCATTAGTCAGCTCCTTATACGAATTATCGACATGCCAGCTTCCGACCGTCCGTTCTATCACCGGGCTTCTCACTCTTTAATTATCATTAGCCTCGTTACGCTGGGTATTTACATTGGACAGGAAATTATTGTGCCGCTGGCGTTGGGGGGCTTATTGGCCATTCTGTTAAGACCGGTAGAAGCCTGGTTTATGCGGAGGGGCGTTCATAAAGTAATCGCTATTTGTCTGACGTTGTTACTAGCCGTTATTGTCTTGTCGGGCGTAGCCATCTTCATTTCCATACAGATTTCCAATTTCTCGGATGATCTGCCGAAGCTGCAGCAAAACATCAATGACTTTTACCGGGTAGCCCGTCGCTGGGTTCGCCAGGAGTACAATGTCAGTTATACGAAACAGGCTCAGTACATCAAGCAGGCCCAGCAGAAAACGCTCGAAAACCTGCAGGGCGGTACGGGAGCCTTAGCGGCTATCTCCGGACCCCTCGGAACCCTGGCTTTGATTCCCATTTATGTCTTCTTATTGCTGTACTACCGGGCCATGTTGCTTAAGTTTCTGGTATCACTCTTTGTGGAAGAACACGCCGGGCGGGTCTGGGAAATTATTGGGCAGGTAAAGACCGTTATTCAAAGTTACGTGGTCGGCCTGCTGCTTGAAACCGCTTGTGTAGCCATTCTTAATGCTCTGGGATTACTGGCTTTGGGCGTGGAGTATGCCATCATGCTGAGCGTCATCGCCGCCATTTTGAACTTAATTCCTTATTTGGGAGGCATCATTGCAACGGTACTGGCCGTTGCCATTGTGTTTATTAATAATCCGGAGCCTTCGATGCTGCTGGGCGTGGTAGGCGTGTTTCTAGCCGTACAATTCATTGATAATAACTTCTTAGTACCGATGATTGTCGGTTCGAAAGTAAAGGTCAATGCTTTAGTATCCATCGTGGGCGTACTCATTGGCGGAGCATTGGCTGGTGTATCGGGGATGTTTCTTTCCATTCCGGCGATTGCCCTGATGAAAGTCGTTTTCGACCGGGTCGAAGGGCTGGAACCCTGGGGCATACTCATTGGCGATGATCAGCCCGACGACGCCAAACAACCGATGTTGCCGCGGTGGATGCGAATCTGGGAACGCAGAAAGGCCGAAAACGGTTGATTCCAAAAGCTTTCTTCCCAGTATGCAATCATCTACGGCCGAACCGATTCAGAAAAATAATCAACGCTATCAACCTTCAGCGGTTGTATTGATGCTACTGGCTTCTTTGCTGTTTGCGATCATGACGCTGACCGCCAAGCAGCTCAGTACCCGTTTCGATGCCGTAGAACTGGTGTTCTTTCGTAATCTAGTAGGGGCTACCTTTATTTTAATCAGCCTCCGACGCCGTCCCATGCAGCAGCCGGGCGGCAAACCGTTTTTGCTGATTTTCCGGGGCGTAGTGGGGACGGCTTCTCTTTACATGCTTTTTTATTCGGTACGAACGCTGACACTCGGTACGGCTTCGGCTTATCAGTATACGTATCCTATTTTTCTAAGCATTCTTTCCTTTCTGTTTTTTGGTCGAAAACTCAACCGTCGGGAGTGGGCGGCGATTGGACTGGGCTTCGTGGGAATTCTCTTCATTTTTCGTCCGGACGTAACCATGCCTCTTCGCTGGCACCTGATTGGGCTAAGTTGTGCGTTACTGACGGCTATTTCTTACCTGTCTATTCGAGGACTTAATCGCTATTACGATACGCGGGTCATTGTTCTTTCCTTTATGCTATCAGGCCTAGTCTTACCAGCTATATCGATGGTACTGGGCGAACACTGGCCCAAGGCAGAAAGCCTGTGGCTCGGTCGGTTCGTATGGCCGCAGGGCTGGGAGTGGCTCGTCTTGCTGGGAATGGGGGCAGCGGCTCTGGCGGCTCAACTCGCCATGACGCGTTCTTTGGGCATGGATAAAGCGGGTCGGGTATCGGCGGTTGGTTATTCAAATATTGTCTTCTCCCTACTGCTGGGGTTACTACTAGGCGACGCTCTGCCCTCCCTGCCTGTACTGCTCGGAATCACGTTGGTCATTAGCAGTGGGGTGCTCATTGCCTGGAAGAAACGAACGCCTGCAACCGCTAAATAAAGATCAGTTGTTATCAAAAAAAGATTAGATTTTTTTGATAACAAGCAGGGTTTGCTTTTGCTTTAATCGTCTTATCCTCAGTAGTACTTAGCCTCTTTCCGTTAAACAATTCCTTAATTTTTTTAAGAATACGCGTGAGCGTAGGAAGCTCAGCCGTTGTCGCCTTTCGGGCTTCATACGGACGGGAATGCTATGCCTTTATACACTCAATCTTTCTATTCCAACCTTTTCAAAACCGTTTAAACGAGCACCGACTATGACCTTTTTGGATGAAACCATTGCCCTGCCCGTCGGCGTAACCCTGGATCGATTTATCAAACGTAACCAGGAAGCTTTTCCCTTTGCTACCGGTGAGCTTTCACAACTTTTACGGGATATAGCCCTGGCGGCTAAGATCGTGAACCGGGAGATTAATAAAGCGGGTCTGGTGGATGTGACCGGAGCCCTCGGAACGTCCAATATTCAGGGAGAAGCCCAGCAGAAACTGGACATGATCGCCCATATCCGGTTTATGCGGGCCTTGAGAAATGGCGGCGAAGTGGCCGGGATCGTGTCGGAAGAAGAAGAAAATATTGTTTTCACCGGAAACGATGAGGCTAAGTACGTAGTTGCCATCGATCCTTTAGACGGATCTTCCAACATCGATGTAAATGTTTCAATCGGTACGATTTTCTCCATCTATCGTCGTCTGAGTCCACAGGGTACTAAAGTCAACACAAACGATTTTTTACAGGGTGGCGAAGCTCAGGTAGCCGCCGGGTACGTGCTATACGGCTCGTCAACAGTGCTGGTATACACAACAGGACACGGTGTCAATGGCTTTACGTACGAGTCTTCACTGGGCGAATTTTTCCTTTCCTATCCCACCATTCAAATTCCGGAGGATGGCAATCTGTACTCAATTAACGATGGGAACATGCCCGATTTTCCGGAAGCCATCCTTCGGTATATCGACGTATGCCGGAGTCGTCGGTATTCAGCCCGATACATTGGTTCACTCGTGGGCGATTTTCACCGGAATCTTCTGAAGGGAGGTATTTACTTCTATCCACCCACCCGTAAAACGCCTCAGGGCAAGTTGCGGCTCTTGTATGAATGCTACCCGCTGGCTTTCATTGTCGAACAGGCAGGCGGTATGGCTACCGATGGGAAGCAACGTTTATTAGAGGTCGAAATCAGGAATTTACATCAACGAAGTTCCCTGTGTATTGGCTCTAGTAATATGGTGAAAGAAGCCAATCAGGTATACGTTGAACAGGGCACCATGGCGGAATAAAACGGACCGACAGTCAGGGCTTACCCATAAGTGCTCGCGTGGGAACAATTTTCTACAGATTTAGTAAGTTTATTATTTGTTTAACTGTTTGATTTACAGGGATATTTGATTTTTGGCTTAGGTTTTTTTGCAGAATTAACATAAGCGTATCAACCAAAAACAAGTAAGTCATGGAAACTACAGTAACAAACGACAAATTAGTAGATGTACTTAATGATTTAGTGCGTATTAATAACGACCGGATCGCTGGATACGAAAAAGCAGTAAACGAAGCTGAACTCGAAGACGTAGATTTGAAAGCTTTGTTCAACCGTTTTGCCGACGAAAGCCGCACATATCGGGATGAGTTGAGCCGTGAAATTGTTAGCCTCGGTGGCACGCCTACCGACGAAACAACTACTTCTGGTAAGTTCTACCGCGTATGGATGGACATCAAAGCTGCGTTCTCTGGTAAAGACCGGAAAGCTATTCTCGAAAACTGCGAGTTTGGTGAAGATGCCGCTCAGGAAGCCTACCAAACAGCTCTGGAATCAGAAGCTACAATGACGACTGATGTACGTCAATTGATTAGCACGCAAAAGTCAAAGCTGAAAGATTCACATGACGCGGTGAAAAAATACCGTGATTTGCATGAATCGATGAGCTAAGAAAGCTTTTATATAAAAACAGGAAAGGCGATCTCACAACGGGATCGCCTTTCCTGTTTTTAGGTTTTCAGATACGGAATCAAAACAGGTTAATAGATTGAGTTAAAGAGAGTTTAGTAGACATAAATGCTTATTGAAAATAATTTTAAAGTTGTAGATATTATATTTAAAATTATTAAATAAGTGATTGATTTTAAGTATTTTATGTAGAAAAAGGGTCTTTCCCTTTTTATTTATCCCCTGATCTGTTTGCTTTGAACAGTATAGATAAATCAGTAGTATTTACGTACGGTAAGAAAAGTACAAAAACTATTGTATCAACCCTCCATTACATTTCTTCCATTAATCTTTACCACTTATGTGCGGAATCGTAGCATACATTGGGCACCGCGAAGCCTATGCCCTCATCATTAAAGGCCTAAAGAGACTGGAATACCGAGGCTATGACTCAGCTGGGGTAGCTCTGCTCACCGATACGGGCCTGAATGTATATAAGAAAAAAGGAAAAGTCTCCGATCTGGAACAGTCGCTGGGCGAAGAACAGCTCAGCAGTCATATTGGTATTGGGCATACGCGTTGGGCTACCCACGGTGAACCGAACGATCGGAATGCCCACCCCCATTATTCACACACGCAAAAGCTGGCGATAATTCACAATGGGATCATTGAGAATTATGGAGCTATAAAACTTAATCTTCAAAACAAAGGCTACGCGTTTCATTCGGATACCGACTCCGAAGTATTTGTCAACTTCATTGAAGACATTCAAAAAGAAACCTATTGCTCACTCGAAGAAGCAGTACGGCTGGCCATGCAGGAAGTCGTAGGGGCGTATGCCATCGTTCTCATTAATCGCGAAGAACCCGGTACACTCATTGCCGCCCGTAAAGGCTCACCGCTGGTCATTGGCGTAGGAGAAGGCGAGTACTTTTTTGCTTCGGACGCAACGCCCATTATCGAGTATACCAACGAGGTAATTTACCTGGATGATTTTCAGATTGCGGTAGTACGCGAGGGTGAACTGACCGTTAAGAACATCGAGAATATCGTTTTGTCGCCTTACATCCAGCACATTGAGCTTGAGTTGGAAGCAATCGAAAAAGGCGGTTATGAGCACTTCATGCTCAAGGAAATTTTCGAACAACCCCGTTCCGTGAAGGATTGCTTCCGGGGCCGGGTCAACGCTGATGAAGGGCATCTGGTACTCGGTGGTCTGCGGGAATACCTGGACGATATTGCCAAGTCGCAACGAATTGTCATTGTAGCCTGTGGTACTTCCTGGCACGCGGGGTTAGTCGCTGAATATGTTTTTGAAGAGCTGGCCCGTATTCCCGTTGAGGTAGAATACGCTTCTGAATTCCGCTACCGAAACCCCATCATTAAGGAAGGTGACGTAGTCATTGCCATTTCGCAGTCGGGTGAAACCATGGACACCCTGGCGGCTATTGAACTGGCTAAATCCAAAGGGGCCATCATTCTGGGCGTTTGTAATGCCGTGGGATCGTCCATTCCCCGAACTACTCACGCAGGGGCATACACCCACGCCGGTCCCGAAATTGGCGTGGCTTCGACGAAAGCCTTCACCGCTCAGGTTTCTGTCCTTACGCTGATGGCCATCGCGGTGGCTCGCCGGAAAGGCATTCTGCACGAAGATACCTTCCGTCGTTTCCTGTTCGAACTCGAACGCATTCCCGAGAAAATAGAAAAGGTGTTGAAGAACGCCGAAAAGATCAGGGAGATTTCAGCCTTGTTCAGCGAAGCCCGTAACTTCATCTATCTGGGTCGGGGCCTCAACTTCCCCGTAGCGTTGGAGGGAGCCCTGAAGCTCAAGGAAATTAGTTACATCCACGCCGAAGGCTACCCGGCAGCGGAAATGAAACACGGACCGATTGCCCTGATTGACGAAGATATGCCCGTCGTATTTATCGCCACGCGAGATCAGTCCTACGAAAAAATTGTTTCGAACATTCAGGAAGTAAAGGCCCGAAAAGGTAAGGTGATTGCGGTGGTGACGGAAGGCGATAAACTGATTCCAACCATGGCGGACCACGTCATCGAAATTCCGATTACGCACGAAGTTTTAACGCCGCTTTTGTCCGTAATTCCCCTGCAATTGTTGTCGTATCACATTGCCGTCATGCGGGGTTGTAATGTGGACCAGCCCCGTAACCTGGCGAAATCGGTTACCGTAGAATAAAGTAGTCCGATTCAAAAAAAGCCATCTGTCCAGATGGCTTTTTTTGTTGGATAGACCATTGTAAATCGATGTAAATACTAATGAATGTACAAATTGATCTTCGATAGATCATAAAATAGTCAAAATACAGTCAGTGGACGGTAAACGGCAGGGAGTGCAGGCTTAGAAGTATAAATACATTTGTCTTAGTGGATAAATTCACTATTTTCTTAGATAGTGAATATAATCCGCTAGTCACTTACGACTTACCGCTAAAATTACACCTAATCAATCGCTTCCTAATCCTTTCCACTATGACTGTAACGTAACGTATTTCCATTGGTAGAAGAGAACCTTTTCTGCAATCCAAGTTTGTATTGATCTGCCTTAATGTGCACTTCGCCCAGCGAAGGAGCCTGTGTCTGTATTGCCTGATCGATTTCCTAAAAACCTTTACTTCTATGCTAAAAAATCGACTTTTCTTACCGGGAGGATCAACCTTCTGGCTATTTATGTTACTGCTCTGTTGTGTCGTACGACTGCCGGTACAAGCGGCGGATGTAGTCGTTTCCGGAACGGTTAGCAGTCCCAGCGGTGAGCCGCTTCTGGGAGTAAGCGTTCTGCTAAAAGGGACGACCCGCGGTGTTATTACGGATGCTCAGGGAAAATTTAAAATCAGTGTTCCCGATAATGAATCGGTATTGATTTTCAGTTTTGTAGGCTACGTGCCGCAGGAAATGGCGGTAGGCTCTCTGACCCAGCTGACGGTTACGCTCCAGCCCGATACCAAAAACCTCAGTGAGGTAGTTGTCGTAGGCTATACCACACAGTCGCGGGCTACCGTGACCGGAGCAGTGGGTACGCTGAAATCGTCCGATCTGTTACGTACACCCGCCGTTACTACATCCGGAGCGTTAGTGGGTAAAATTCAGGGTATTACGGCTCGTCAGGCCGACGCCCGCCCCGGAGCCGGAACGAATATTCAAATCCGTAACATGGGTACTCCCTTGTTCATTATCGATGGCGTTCCTTCGGATGAAGGCAATTTCAACAACCTGGGTCAGAATGATATTGATAACATTTCCATTCTGAAAGATGCCTCCGCTTCCATCTACGGATTACGGGCAGCCAACGGGGTAGTGCTGGTAACCACGAAACGCGGGAAGATCGGCAGCAAGCCACTCATCAATATTAATGGCTATTACGGGGTGCAGAATTTCACCCGGTACCCACGTCCCGCCAATGCTTACCAGCACGTTCGGGCTCAGGCCGAATCGGATCAGAACCAGCGGATTAACACGACCTGGACGCCGGAGGAACTGGCGAAGTGGAAAGCGGGTACGGAGAAAAATTACCGCAGTTTCGATTATTACGATATGGTCATGCGGCCTAACGTACCCCAGTTCTCACTCAATGCCAATGCTTCAGGAGCCAATGAAACCGTAAACTATTACGTATCCGTTGGACACCTGGGACAGGAAGCGTTGATTAAAGATTATCGGTTTAACCGTACGAACATTCAGACCAACGTAGAGGTAGCTCTGGCGAAACGGTTTAAAATCGGTACGCAGCTAAGTGCCCGGCGTGAATTTCGCCACCAGGTAGGGGTACCCGGACTGGACGATTACTTCAACCCTTTCCTGAGTATCTTCACCATGTGGCCCACCGAGCGGCCTTATGCGAATGATAATCCGAATTACATCAATCAAACGCATAACGTGAACGTAAACCCGGCAACGTATAAAGAAGACGTTACCGGTTACATTGACGAAGTATGGATGAATGGGAAGGGTAACTTCTACGCTCAGTATGACTTTAATTTTGGTCTGTCGGTGAAGGGTACGTATTCCTATGCGTTTACCAACTTTGATTTTGATGGTTTTGAATACACCTATAATGCCTACCGTTACGACGAAGCAACGGATACGTACAACGTGGTTCCGGGTGGTGGAAATCAAAACCCCTGGCGGGAACGTCGGAAACGTAACATCATCGACCGGTTCGCTCAGATTCAGCTGAGTTACAACAAGCAATGGGGCGATCATACGGTAGCAGCAGTAGCTGCTTACGAACGGTACGATCAGGACAATAAGTATATGGTTGTCCATACGGTACCACCCAACAACTACATTCCGATTCAGTATTTCGCTAATCAGGATTTATTGATTGACGAGTGGAATGTACAGGCCCGGGCGGGTTACATTGGCCGTTTAAACTACAACTACAAACAGAAATACCTCTTTGAGGCCGTGGGTCGCTACGATGGGTCCTTTCTCTTTGCTCCCAATCGGCGGTACGGCTTCTTCCCCGGGGTGTCCTTGGGCTGGCGATTGTCGGAAGAACCTTTCCTGAAAGATCGCACCAGTAATTTTCTGGATGATTTGAAGCTGCGGGTTTCGTACGGAAAAACGGGTAGTGACCTGAGCGGTAACGATTTCATTGTAGCTCCCTTCAGCTATCTGCCGGGTTACAACTGGAACAGTCGTACGGCCGTTTTTGACGGAAACCTGGTAACGGGGCTACAACCCCGGGGGCTGCCCATTCGAAATCTTTCCTGGGTAGAAAATACGTCCCGTAACGTGGGAATTGACTTTTCGTTCTGGGATGGCAAATTCTCGGGTACGTTTGATGCCTTCGAACGTTTACGCGAAGGCTTACCCGCCGCCCGCTACGATGTGTTACTGCCCAGTGAAGTAGGCTATACCTTACCCAACGAGAACTTGAACTCGGACGCCCACCGGGGTCTGGAAGGGGTGCTGACGTACCGGAACCGGATCAATGAGGTGCAGTATTCATTCAGCGTCAATGGAACTGTAGCTCGCCGCTGGGACGTACAGGGTCGCTACAAACCCCGATACGGAAACTCCTGGGACCAGTACCGGAACTCCTGGGAACAACGCTGGGCCAACATCAACTGGGGGTATCAGGTGGTGGGCCGGTTTCAGTCACAGGCTGAAATCGACAATTACAACGTCAACAACGACGGACAGGGCAACCGCACGCAGTTGCCGGGCGATTTCATCTACAAGGATGTCAACGGCGATAAAATCATCAATGAGCTGGATGAACGACCCATTGGTTACGCCGAAGGAGCCAACCCGTACGTGAGTTTTGGGATCAACAGCAGTGTATCCTGGAAAGGATTTACCCTTCAGTTCGATTTCGCCGGAGCTACTATGCAGACCTTCCAGCGGAACTGGGAGATGAAAATTCCTTTCCAGAACAATGGAACATCACCAGCCTACATCTTCGAAGATCGCTGGCATCGGCAGGACCCATTCAACCCCGACAGCCCCTGGGTGCCTGGTACATATCCGGCCGTTCGGAAGGATAACCCCAGTCACGTCAACTTCCGCAAGAGCGATTTCTGGTTAACCAACGTAAGCTACATTCGGTTGCGTAACCTGGAACTGGCCTACAATATTCCATCACCCGTACTCAAAAAGCTGAAATTATCGGGCCTACGGGTGTACGTGAATGGAACCAACCTCTTCTCCTTCGATAACGTCAAGAGTTTCGGAATTGACCCCGAAATCTCTTCCGGCAACGCACGCTGGTGTACCCACAACAACGCCTCGTAAACGCCGGATTTAGTCTGAATCTCTAAAAGCTACTTCAATGAAATTATCGTATAAACACTTTGTGCTGGCGGCCGCGGTATTCGCCGTTTCCAGTTGCCAAAAAGGAGACTGGCTGGAGCGGAAATCGCCCACGCTAATTACGGAAGAGCAGGTATGGAATGATCCGAAAATGATTACCAGTCTGCTGGCCAATTACTACGATCGTCTGCCCGCCCACGCCGAGCTGGAAGGGGGCTGGGCCGAAATGGCTGCCTACGACGAGGCTATGTGGTCGGGCAACAACGATGATCGCAATAACATCATCGCGTACCCCTTCGACCGCTGGCGTTTGTGGGATTACGGCCTGATTCGGGATATCAACCTGGCCATGGAAAGTATCGAACGCTATGGGAACACCCTGTCGGCTACGCAAAAAAGCCAGTTTGCAGCGGAGTTACGGTTCCTGCGAGCGTATCAGTATTTCGAGCTGGTGAAACGCATGGGCGGTGTACCGATCGTGACGAAGCAACTGGTGTATGATTTCAGCGGCAATCCGGAACCCCTGCAACAGCCCCGTAACAAAGAAGAAGAGGTTTATGATTTCATTGCCTCCGAACTCGACGCGGTGAAAGATCAGCTGGGCAACGCAGGTAGCAATACCCGGGCTAACAAGTATACCGCTCTGGCTCTGAAAAGCCGGGCTTTACTCTACGCCGCTTCCATTGCCAAGTATAACAACCAAATGAGTTCGCCTATTACTTTGCCCGGAGCCGTCGTAGGGATTCCCGCCGCCCGAGCCAGCCAATACTACACGCAGTCGCTGGCCGCCGCGAAGGAAATTATTGCTTCCGGAGCTTATTCGCTGTATCAGACGAACCCGAATCCGGGCGAAAATTTCTTCGAAGCCATTACCAAAAAACAGAATAATAAGGAAGTCATTCTGGCGAAAGATTACCTGGTATCGAAAGATAAACGCCATGGGTTTTCGTATGATAACATTGCCCGTGGCATTCGCGAAGATAATTTGGGGTCCTCAGCCGTGACGCCTACGCTGAATCTGGTGGAAGATTATGAGTACCTGGATGGGAGTTCCGGTGAATTGAAAAACCGTACTGCCGACAATGGCGACTACATCTACTACGATCGTCTGCAGGATATTTTTGCCAACAAAGACGCTCGTTTGTACGGAACCATCATCTATCCGGGAACGACGTTCAAAGGCCAGGATGTACAGATTCAGGCGGGCGTAAAGGTTTGGAATGGTACGACTTACCAGACGGTGGAATCAAACGTGCTGGGTGCTACGCATACGGATGGGAAATTACTAACGGGTACCTCCGGTCCGCAACGCTCACAGACGGAAGTTTCCAATACCGGCTTTTACCTGCGGAAATACATTGATCCGGCGACGATGTCCAGCACGCGGGGGATTCGAAGCGATATGTGGTGGGTACGTTTCCGGCTGGGTGAGGTGTACCTCAACGCCGCCGAAGCTGCTTTCGAACTCGGTCAGACGGCCGATGCCCTGCAGTATCTGAATACGCTTCGGCAACGGGCCGGTTTTGCGGCGAATGCCTTAAAGACGGTGACTATCCAGAAAATTCAGAATGAGCGTCGGGTGGAGCTGGCCTTTGAGGATCACCGCGTCTGGGATCTGAAACGCTGGCGAATTGCCCACGAAGTCTGGAACGGAAGCAACTCCAACCCCGACGCCATGGCGTATGCTCTGTATCCCTACCGCGTGGTACGGCCCGGCGATCCCCGGGATGGCAAATACGTGTTCGATAAACTGGTGGCTCCCCGGTACCGGGCTCCGCGTCAGTTCCAGATGGGAAATTACTATTCATCCATCGATCAGACCGTGATTAACAATAACCCTAAAATTATTCGAAACCCCTTCCACTGATATGAAAACGCTTTTTTATGGATTACTGACCGTCGTGCTCGGCCTGGTGGGTTGTGCCAAGGATAATTTCGATGCTCCGGCTTCGGTACTACAGGGGCGGGTCATCTACCAGAATCAGCCCGTTGGCGTACGCAGCAATGGCGTTCAGCTTGAACTCTGGCAGCCGGGCTTTCAGGTATACACCAAAATTCCCGTATACGTAGCCCAGGATGGCTCATTTGAGGCTACCCTTTTCAATGGCGATTATAAACTTGTACTGCTGCGGGGTAATGGTCCCTGGGTAGATAACAGCGATACGGTTCGGGTGTCCGTACGAGGCAATACCCAGGTCGATGTGCCCGTGCAGCCTTACTATACCGTCAGTGGGGAACAGTACCGCAAAGATGGAAACAACCTCCTGGCCACGGCAAAGATCAACGGCGTGGTCACAAGCCGGGCCATCGAGCGGGTGACGTTTTACGTGGGAGCCACGAAGTTTGTGGATGTCAACAACAACGCTGGCCGCGTAGATCTGACGGGTACGGCTCTGGCGGACCTGAGTAAAACCTTATCCTTCACCTTAGCCGTGCCGACGTCATTAGGGAAAAATTACGCGTATGGCCGAATCGGGGTAAAAACGGCCGGGGTGGCCGAATTGCTGTACTCGCCCGTGCAGGAAATTAAATGGTAAAGTAAACAAACCGATCGTCCCCAAATAGAGGGTTTAAGGATTCGCTCGTACTCATTCATTCCATGCTACCGTATCGAATGAATGGGTACGAATGAATTCAGTTGAGGTTAGTGCGAAAGTGTTTACAGGATCATGAAAATCCGTGAATCGGGGCTGGATTGAATCCTATTCAGGTAAAGACACGAAAGAATTACTGCTACAAATCTTTCAGGTAGATGACATTAAACACTATTTTGACTATATTTTTTTAGATGTCTTGCAGAAATGTTC
>NZ_NJAG01000211.1 GCF_002872335.1 Siphonobacter sp. BAB-5405
TAGTAAAATTTTTCATGATTGAATTATAAGGGTTATGTATATATCATTTTTTAGAAAAAGTTATCAAAAACCCCGAATGGCTTAGAGCTATCAATTCGGGGTTGTCGTACAGTTGTACGTGGTATGGCTTATCCCTAGGCGGTTGCTCCTCAGCAGAGCCGCTTACGTTTCAGCCAATATCTTTAATACGCTTCTTAGTTGAGCGTTGCTTCACATGTCCTACTAATTGCTTATCATACAGGGGTTTAGCTTCGTCTTCATGTTGTTCTGATTCAGAAATGTAAACCTTTGCATCAAAATGAGCGAACTTCTTAGCGTCGGCACTATCGCGCCATGCAATTTGAGCGTTGATTGCAAAGATGTTAGTATTACTTGATCTTAATACTGTTAGGGCTTTTTTTTCCTTTAAATACTTGATAGCCAGATATACAGTATTTTTATGAAGTCCTAAACTTTCTGCTATAGCCTGTTGACTCACCACTAAGGCATTCCTGTTGTCCATGTATTTTACTATCCAAAGGAAAACAGTCAATGCTGTAGAGTTTTCTTTCGTCATCTTCATTATCAAATCAAGATGATCGTCATAAAACTGGACGAAGTTTGCATTTACTCTTTTAATCTCGCCAGTTTCAAGGTCAATATTGTTCTTTTCGTGAGGCATATGAGGGATGTGATTAGCGTCACAAAAGTAAGTGACTGGATCACATTTCAAAGTGATTGTCCCACATTTTTAAGTGATTGTCGTACAAACGCATCACAATAAGCTGATGTGATTGCAATCACATTACTGATGTGATTGCAAAATACATAAACTACTGAAAATCAATTATTTATGTATGCGTACTCTCTATGTCTTACTAACACCATTATTTTACATCCTCATTCCCCTTCGTTTTTGCTCTGTTTTCTCCTGTTTTTGATCCATTTTCTGGATAGGCTCGGGCTTTTTCTCAAATTGAACGCTTTTACCGTCCGGGGTAAATTTCATTTTCAAGCCCTGAGCATCGAGCACTCGCTCGATGGTGGCGAGCTTTGTCTCGGCTGATGTATGTCTCCGGTTACCCCGTTCTTTGAGGACAGTAGCCGCACTACTCAGGTTATCCGATTTGAGCCGCTTTTCAGCCTCTCTAAGCGACTTTTCGTATTTGTCCTGCATCATTTGCCGTTCAGCGTCTAAAAACGTCGCTACGGCCTTTTCTGTGCGTTCCTTGAGTTCTCTGAGATAACCCGTCATATCCGTAGTTCGTTGAAGAACGGTAGGCGGCTTAAAATCAAGCGGTGGGACTTTTGGGAGATCCAATGCTGGATGGTAGTCAATCGAGCCTTTGCTGACCTCTTTGGCTACGCCGTAGTACTCCCGAATAGCCACGTGCCGGGCTTTAGACTTCTCTACGCCTCGTTGAAGCCCCAGCGGCTCCATTTTCTTGGCAAAACTGTCTTGTAGCTGTGCTAGGCGGCTTCTGTCGCCTCCGATCACGTCGCGGGCCGATAGCTTATTTCCCTTCTTGCCTTGGGTGATCGGTACGATAACCGCGTGAATGTGGGGCGTCTGCTCGTCCTTATGAACCGTGAAGTTGACCAGGTTGGCTTTACCAAAGTTTTCCTCAAGCCATTCTTTAGAGCGGGCTTCGAAGTTCTTCCATAGCTCCACGTTACCCCGTAAACCCACTTTACCCGAGGCATCTACCGTTTTCTGATAGTTAAACGCCTCCGGACTGGCCGTGAGTAGGAACTCTACGCCATAGACCCCGTTCGTCCGGATTTTCTCAATACCGGCTTGCTGGAGCCGGTTATTTATATCCCCCCATAAATCGCCGCTTCCAATTGGGCGGCTGTTATATCCCTGAAGCTGCTGATCAGCATTAGGTACCTCCATCTTCCGCTCGAGGTGGTTATTAAGCCCGCCGATACTTCCGGCAGATGTCAGCTTAGCCGTACGCATGATTGCAAAAGCCATAGGCAAAAAGGGTTGAGTGGAAAAGGGTGCAGGTTCTCCTGCCGAACGAACATTTTTTGGAATCCTTTGGAGCGTCAGCGGAGAAGGATTCCAAAAAATGTGGAGTGAGTCCTCTTTTATTCTAAAACCTTGCGGCAAACCTACTTTTTTTCCCTTGTATTTACTAAATCCCTACTCTAAAAAGAACTTAAGGGAAAAAAAGCTCATTTCAGGGCATATAAACGTTAATTAACGTTTATTTTAGCCTTGAAATACCAGTAAAACGCCTATGGAAACCATTACTTGCCTGCACTGTGGGAAAAAAGCTCAGATGCGAAAAAATGCCCGTTTCTGCTCGCCCAGTTGCCGGGTTAAACACTGTAGAACCAAGGCTCACATTAACTCAAAAGACGAGTCCGAGGAGATTGGTCTACTCAGGCAGGATCTGGAATACTTAGCGGGAAAGGTAGCCCTTTATGAACCTGATATGGATGGTTGCCGCAATATCATCGCGGCCAGGTACCTTACTTCTTTCGATCTGGCCCAAAATGCCCGGCGATATATCAATGGAGAATTACCTACAAAGCCAAGCACTGGAGAAATAGAATACTACAAACGGTTAAAGAAATAATGTACTAAAAAAAGGACATACATTTTTTCAAGTCTCTTTTTTAATCAACTGCGTCAATCAAAAAGGTCTACTTCAAAGAATGCAAGAACGACAGCATCTTTAAAGTAGACCTTGCACTTTCTCAAACGCGAAAATAGCCAATATAAACACTTGTATATCAATAAATTAAAAAACCCCTCCATTGGTAGAAGTAGACACATACACAAACAGCAGCGTTAGTAAAAGACTAAACTACCACACGGAGAGGGTTCTAAATTAAATCTCACTTTCTTATCCTTCGGCTAAGAGGTTTTCAGGCATAGACCACCCCAACTGTACGTAAAACTACATTTCAGTTTAAAAAAGAATCTCTAAATGGACTTGCTGAAATGACGTTCTGCTGATATTTTTCTAAATCATTAGTCAACTTTCTCATCATCTTTTCTTGATCCTCATATTCTGGAAATTGCCATTCAAGTCGATGTTTTCCAAAAAGTGGACTTTCCATTTTCCATTCAACTGTTAAGCTTCCAAAAGTCTGAACTAGGTTGAAAATCGTTTGTCCGCCTGTACTAGCACAGCCAACTGTTAATGAGTCTCCTGTTTGTCCTATTATACGTGAGTTTTGATGGCCTTCTAGTAGATAACCAATCAGAACTTTGTATTTATTAGCCATACCACCTTGTTTTCCTACTTGTATACTTTGCTGTGACATGTCGTAGAAAAACTTTATAACCACAAAGGCAATGATAACTGCTATGAATATTAGCATAGGAAAGGAATTAAAAATGAAACTTGGCTTCTAGCTGAAAGGTTGGAAAATCCAACATAAGAGCAGATGGTTTTTTATTCCTCACTGTGTCATATATGATTTTAGTAACATCTTGAAAATGTTGCTCTACGCTATTTCTAAATGCAGCTGTCTCGTATTTCATCATTATGAAAATGAACAGAGGCAAATCGCCTTGTGACTCTTTAACAATTTGGTTTGGGTCTGATTGATTTAATAAGCAACCACCAGCGAAACCCATTCGTTGAAATGCTTGAAGACGAGCCATAAAGATCATGAAGAAAACACCTTCCCAGTCTTCTTTGTGATTGACATATCCTGCTTGTTCATATAATTTTACGAATGCAGACGCTGTACTTCCAGGCGAGCCTGGGCCATTTTTAAGTAACCAGTTGAATAAACCCATTGCAATTTTTAATATAGTTGGTGTGGTTAATGCCTAAAAAACCTATCGAACATAATTTAAAATTGTCTCAGTATTGTCTTCAGCTTCAGATGCTGAATAGTAAGTGCTGTCTAATGTACTTTCAACTTCAGTTAATCTGTAATGAATAAATGCAACGTAAATTAGAAGAAGAGCCAATAATGCAATAATGACTTTTCCTTCGTTAGTAAAATTTTTCATGATTTGAATTATAAGGGTTATGTATATATCATCTTTTTTGAAAAAAGTTATCAAAAAACCCCGAATGGCTTAGAGCTATCAATTCGGGGTTGTCGTACAGTTGTACGTGGTATGGCTTATCCCTAGGCGGTTGCTCCTCAGCAGAGCCGCTTACGTTTCAGCCAATATCTTTAATACGCTTCTTAGTTGAGCGTTGCTTCACATGTCCTACTAATTGCTTATCATACAGGGGTTTAGCTTCGTCTTCATGTTGTTCTGATTCAGAAATGTAAACCTTTGCATCAAAATGAGCGAACTTCTTAGCGTCGCACTATCGCGCCATGCAATTTGAGCGTTGATTGCAAAGATGTTAGTATTACTTGATCTTAATACTGTTAGGGCTTTTTTTCTTTAATACTTGATAGCCAGATATACAGTATTTTATGAAGTC
>NZ_NJAG01000212.1 GCF_002872335.1 Siphonobacter sp. BAB-5405
TTCAGAGTAATCTTCAACGTTAAGATCTTTTACTACTTGTATGATTTCGGGAGGGTATATTTCTAACAACGATATTGAATCCTTATTTTTTTTTACGTCCACTTATTAAAATGCCCCAAATGGACATTTTAATCTTAAATTCCTTTAAAAATAACTCGATCGCGTCCTTGGTGACCATGGTTTTCTAAAATTAGCGTTTTCTGTTTCATAAATCATACCTTGGATTAGTAACACTTTATAGTTGTTTGAATGGATGTATATACAAATATAAACAACTTTAAAGTTGTTAACAAGGATTTTCCTAATTATTTTTCTGATAACTGCTTCCGAGATCCGATTTAGTGATGATTAGAGCAAATGGGCCCGGAAACTGAATATCAGTTTCCGGGCCCATTTGCTCTAATCATCGTTGAAGAAGTAAGCTTTGACAATTGTCTGCACCAATCGGCCGCTGATAGAGCTTAGCATTTTGATAGAAAGCTCTTTCCAGAATGAGCCTTGCTCTGAGTCTGAGAGAGTGCGTTTGTCATTCTTTTTACTTTGATACGATTTCATAATTGCGGGGGATGGATATTTAATTATTTGATTCCAAAGCAAGCTTGACTGGCTATTAAAAAAAAGGACGGGAAATGGAAGCCTTTTTTCGTGTCTTGCTATTCGCAAAAGAGGCTTGAGAGTAGTCGGGAAAAAAAGACAAATGCGGCAGTGCAGATACAACTGTAAAATCACGCTAAAAAAAGGAGTTTTGGTTAGTTAGTATTTCGAGGGCTTTTTAAATCATAGTGCAAAGATCTGGAGAGTAAAATATTGGCCGGTATTAAAAGAAATACCGCTCAGAACCAACGGTATTTCTTTTAATACACAAGAAGGATTGAAGGGATCAAAAGACTAAATATCTCTGGAATCACCGGGGAATTTCAGAATAGATTTTTAGCTTGCAATCAAATAGAAACTCCGTTGATAAAACGTTTTGTTCACAAAAAGTATAACGCACTATACCTTTTTCTGCCCTGCCGTTTTTTTCGCTACGCTTCAAAAGCCGGCAGGGCAGAAAAAGGTGTGCGGCAGGGGAAACCCCTGCACCCAAACTAATGAGTATGAAAGCGATCCTTAGAATAGAAAAGGTGACGGGCCAGGGCTCGGCCACCGGCAAGACCAATCATAACCTTCGCCTGGTTGACGTGCCTAACGCGGATCCCGAACGAAGCCATTTGAACCAGGTATTGCTGGGAGGGAATAAAGGTGTGTGGGAGCTGGCGAATGATCGTATCGAGGAAGCTCAGATCAAACGCAAGATTCGTCCAGATGCGGTGCGAGCGGTGGAGATCCTTTTGACGGCCAGCCCAGAGTATTTCCAGCGGGATGCAGACAACGTTTGCCGGACGGTTCCAAAGCGATGGGTTCAGCTTCAGGAGGAGTTCCTCAAGAAGCAATTCGGGAAGAATCTGGTGCAGGCCGTGCTGCACATGGATGAGAAATCCCCCCACATTCACGCCATTATTGTCCCCCTAAAAGAGGGGAAGCTGAGTGCAAAGGAGCTTTTCACGCCTAAGACGTTACGGCAGCTCCAAACGGACTACGCCGAGGCCATGAAGAGTGAGGGCCTCCAGAGGGGCGTAGAAGGCTCCAGAGCCAAGCATACGACTATGAAGCGGGTCTACGGGGTTCATGAGCAAATAGAGACGCTAGAAGAGCTTAAAACCACCGTAGCGGAGGATTTAGCCGCTAAGGAGATCAAAGCTCTAGAGGCGAAGGTAGAAGAAGCCAGAGCGAGCCTTCCTGGGTGGTTGCACGAACTGAGAATGCAATACATCCAGGAGCAGCAAGAGAAAATACAGAAAGACAAGCGGGAAGATATGGCTAAGCTTGAAGCAGAGGCCAAAGCCCAGGTTGAAAAGTACCGAGTCGAGATTAACGCCAAAAAAACCGGAATCATGCAGAAAATGAATTCGGAGATCAGTGACACCGAGAAAAATGCCAATGAACAGTTGTCAGCTGTACGGGCTGATCTCAACCGGCAGCTTCAAGAAATGAAAGAGAAGATTCTTTCCAATGCTCAGCAGGAGCTGAAGAACTTCCAGCAAGAGGAGACTAAAAGGGTAGAAAAAGAGAAGGAAGAAATTCGCAAACAAAGTAGAGGTTTAAAACCCCGTTTTTGAGGAAAAAATAGGAGTAGTAAAAAAGGGAGTTTTAAGAAGCTAAGAAGGAAAACGGGTTAACTAATTGATAATCAAGGGGGGTCAGTGTACGAGTCGTACACTAAAAGTGTACACCTAATCAAGTAATCGTGTACTTTTTTGCATAAAAAAATACATTTTTAGTGTAATTTATTAGGAATTATGATACATGAATGATTACCTTTGAATACACGAATTATGTATTTTATTATGAAAGAAAATACACTATCAGTTTCCAAACTACCTCAGTTTGAAGAAAATCCTTTCATTGAAAATGCGATAAAGGATATTGAGGATAATACTATTAAAAGGGTTCAGTATATCAGTGGAGATAGAGGAGTAGAAAATATAGTAACTAATCTAGAAGGCGAAGTAATTGCTCATTCTAGATTAGTAAGATTCATTAAAGTTGATGAAAAGAAATTTGCTAAAGTATACTTAAGCCAGTTCGAGGCGTTTTGGGACTTAAGCAAAACTGCAATTCGTGTATTTAGCTATATAGTTAACAATTTGATTCCCAATAAGGATATAGTCTATATTGATATTCAAGAAGCACTTGAGCATACTGGCTATAAAGAAGAAAAGAGTATTTATAAAGGACTAGCTGAATTGGTAAAAGCAGATATATTAGCTCGATCAACAAGTCACATTAGATATTTCATAAATCCTTTAATCTTTTTCAATGGAGACAGAATTACTTTTGCCACAACATATGTGAAGCAAAAAGAATTAAAAGGAAGTCAAGACTCTGATATTCAAAATATTGGCTGAAACGTAAGCGGCCCTGCTGAGGAGCAACCGCCCAGGGATAAGCCATACCACGTACAACTGTACGAAGCCCCGGTCTTGATAGCTTGAAGCCAGATCGGGGTATTTTTTAACTCTAAAACTACTGAAATGGCAGAAATCAAAATTGAGGAAGTAATTGATTATCTTGATTACGACATGAAATATGCTTTGGAGCAAACTATGAAGAAGCATTTTCCTAATGCTACTTTTAGCAAAGAAGAAGTTTTTAAGACTTTCAAGGCAGAAGTCTATCGCAAATGCAATACTTGGGAGAAAATTCCTGATAAACTTATAAAACAATAATAAAAAAATCGTGACGTCCCGTCACAGGTTTTCAAGGCATGGACCACCCCAACTTGTACTTTCTTTTTTATTTGAACGCTGCTGCTTCGTGTAAAACTTTGAGTACGTAAATTCAGGGTGGTCCATGCTCTTTTTAGCGTGTAGCTAGGTATCTTCGGACATCAGCGACCATAACCCCAACAGCATTTACAGCTTGTCTAAGTCTAGCTGCTGTACAACCAAGCTCTGAAGTCCAATAACGTACTTCCCATTCTTCATTGAGATTGATTCTAGATCGATCGCGAGGGCCCCGGTTTGATAAGTTATCTGGCATTTTCTTAAAGGTTTGTGTTACAGTCATATATATTCACTAAGCTAAAAGGTTATCAGTACAAGTTGGGGTGGTCCATGCCTTGAAAACCTCGGGGTTTGGGGCAGAGCCCCAATACAGAAAAATGAGCCATAATCTAAAATTTAGATTATGGCTCATTTTTCTGTATTATAAGTATATAAATAATTATTCTTTATTAAGAGAGTAAGCATCATCATTATTAGCTTTCTCCTTTTTAAAAGAATTCAAAATATTTATAAACTGTTGTCTAGTACTCGCTGAAAACGAACCTACTCCTATTGCGAACCCTAAGTCATATAAATGTCCATTGTTATTTACTGCATAGATTGCTACAGTATCATTAAATAAACTTATGATGAAAGCAGGCAGTATAAAAAAACCGTGAATCAAGCCTTCGATAAATCCAACAGGCTCATCTTTTACGCAGCTAGAAATATTTTGAATACTTGCGCATGAAGATAAAAGTCCCATTAAAAGAATGGTACAACCAAGATTAATTAGTTTATGTTTTTTTTTCATCTCAGATATGTTGAAGATAAAAACTTTTTTTATAGCTAACCAATTCGTGTTTTGCTATATGATCTAGCCAAGCTACTTCTTCGTGATTCTTATTAACTATATCATTTACCGACAATCCAGAAAACTTATTAACTACTTTATTTAAAGTTATTAATTCACTTTCCGAGAATAGATCCGAGTTAAAATTATCATCCGAACTGTACTGTTTACCTATACTATATGAATTCTCAAATTCTTGGTAATTTATATTTACTAAATTTTGAGAACTTGCTTCTGCAAATAGTTTATCATAACTACTAGGTACAATACCATAAGTTACAGCTCTGTAAGATAAACCAGTTATAGACTGTCCATTTACTTTAAAATGTCCAAAGTCAGCGTAAAATAAAAGTTTATTAAGTGCTGTTTGCCAAGGCTTTAACAGGTGAGAAAAGAAAACTATAACATTTAAGGCTTTTTCCAAATTTGGCGTCTTATACCCAGTATATTCACTAGGGTATTTTGCGTCCATAATGTATTCTTCCTTATTAATTATGTGTTCTTTATTTTCTTTTATCAAAGAATCAATTTTACTTAAAACGTTTTCAAGTTCCTTTTCATTTAAAACGTTACTAAGCGAAAGTATTTTTTTAAATTCTCTGGGGTTAGATGCTAATTGAATTAATCTAGCATTTGATTCGTTTGGAATTTCGCCATTTTCATATGCTCTAAACATATTTATTCCAAACCCTAATATTTCAGCCATTTTATTAGCCGGAAGCCCGTATTGAGCTCTTATTTGTTTTATTTCCTCAGGAAATGGAATTTTATGTTTGACCCTATAAGCATTATAAAGTTGTTTATATGTCACTTCTCCCATTTCTGGAGTGAAAAATTCTTCTTCTGAATCTTCACAATAATAAAACTGATACTCAACAGGAAATTCTTCTTTCCTAAAGGTTAAGACTTCGGTCCGGATTTTTAATGGCATTTCTTTACCAGTCATCGGACTTTTCATAAGATGTTCATTGTTTGAAAGGGTATTTCATAGAGTGTTCAGCAATGTGAAAAGAAATACAAAGCACCTGATTGTTCGATTCTCCCATCGTCAACTTGATGTATATTTCTTTTCCCTTCATTGTTTTACCAAAAACCCACATTGGGCTTCCCATATTTAGGAGTTCCTCTAGCGGCCCTTCAGAGTAATCTTCAACGTTAAGATCTTTTACTACTTGTATGATTTCGGGAGGGTATATTTCTAACAACGATATTGAATCCTTATTTTTTTTACGTCCACTTATTAAAATGCCCCAAATGGACATTTTAATCTTAAATTCCTTTAAAAATAACTCGATCGCGTCCTTGGTGACCATGGTTTTCTAAAATTAGCGTTTTCTGTTTCATAAATCATACCTTGGATTAGTAACACTTTATAGTTGTTTGAATGGATGTATATACAAATATAAACAACTTTAAAGTTGTTAACAAGGATTTTCCTAATTATTTTTCTGATAACTGCTTCCGAGATCCGATTTAGTGATGATTAGAGCAAATGGGCCCGGAAACTGAATATCAGTTTCGGCCATTTGCTCTAATCATCGTTGAAGAAGTAAGCTTTGACAATTGTCTGCACCAATCGGCCGCTGATAGAGCTTAGCATTTTGATAGAAAGCTCTTTCCAGAATGAGCCTTGCTCTGAGTCTGAGAGAGTGCGTTTGTCATTCTTTTTACTTTGATACGATTTCATAATTGCGGGGGATGGATATTTAATTATTTGATTCCAAAGCAAGCTTGACTGGCTATTAAAAAAAAGGACGGGAAATGGAAGCCTTTTTTCGTGTCTTGCTATTCGCAAAAGAGGCTTGAGAGTAGTCGGGAAAAAAGACAAATGCGGCAGTGCAGATACAACTGTAAAATCACGCTAAAAAAGGAGTTTTGGTTAGTTAGTATTTCGAGGGCTTTTTAAATCATAGTGCAAAGATCTGGAGAGTAAAATATTGGCCGGTATTAAAAGAAATACCGCTCAGAACCAACGGTATTTCTTTTAATACACAAGAAGGATTGAAGGGATCAAAAGACTAAATATCTCTGGAATCACCGGGGAATTTCAG
>NZ_NJAG01000213.1 GCF_002872335.1 Siphonobacter sp. BAB-5405
GTAAAGGGGAGGCGATTACCTACTTTCCCGGGGGTGAACCCAGTATCATCGGCGGAGCGGGGCTTAACGGCCCTGTTCGGGATGGGAAGGGGTGAACACCCGCCCTATGATCGCCCTTGGTCTTTCAGATTGTCGCCCGAACGCAACAATCAATACCTTCAAGGTTTTTGATGTGATGTGGAAAAGACAATAGTCGTATTCAAGCGATAATAAAAGTAAATAAGAAGTCTTGGAGGCATTAGTACTACTTGGCTTTGCGATCACTCGCTTTAGACCGGTAGCCTATCAACGTCATCGTCTCTGACGGCTCTCATAGGAATTCTCATCTTGAGGCAAGTTTCGCACTTAGATGCTTTCAGCGCTTATCTTCACCCGACGTGGCTACCCAGCGGTGCTCCTGGCGGAACAACTGGTCTACCAGCGGTCGGTTCAACCCGGTCCTCTCGTACTAAGGTCAAGCCCTCTCAAAATTCCAACGCCCACCACAGATAGGGACCGAACTGTCTCACGACGTTCTGAACCCAGCTCGCGTGCCACTTTAATCGGCGAACAGCCGAACCCTTGGGACCTTCTCCAGCCCCAGGATGTGACGAGCCGACATCGAGGTGCCAAACCTCCCCGTCGATGTGAGCTCTTGGGGGAGATCAGCCTGTTATCCCCGGAGTACCTTTTATCCTTTGAGCGACGGCCCTTCCATACGGAACCGCCGGATCACTATCTCCCACTTTCGTGCCTGCTCGGCCTGTTTGCCTCACAGTCAAGCACCCTTTTGCGATTGCACTCTACGCACGGTTACCAAGCGTGCTGAGGGTACCTTTGAAAGCCTCCGATACTTTTTTGGAGGCGACCACCCCAGTCAAACTACCCATCATGCATTGTCCAAGCTAATGTTAGACTCCCAGCAACCGGAGGGTGGTATTTCAACGTTGGCTCTGCGATGCCTAGCGACACCGCTTCACAGCCTCCCACCTATCCTACACACCAGTTACCAAAAGTCAGTGCAAAACTGTAGTGAAGGTTCACGGGGTCTTTCCGTCCCGTGGCGGGTAAGCGGCATCTTCACCGCTACTACAATTTCACCGAGCTCACGGCTGAGACAGTGCCCAGATCGTTACACCATTCGTGCAGGTCGGAACTTACCCGACAAGGAATTTCGCTACCTTAGGACCGTTATAGTTACGGCCGCCGTTTACTGGGGCTTCGATTCAATGCTTCGCCTTGCGACTAACATCCCCTCTTAACCTTCCAGCACCGGGCAGGTGTCAGGCCTTATACGTCAACTTTCGTTTTAGCAAAGCCCTGTGTTTTTGTTAAACAGTCGCCTGGGCCATTTCTCTGCGACCTACATTGCTGTAGGTTCCCCTTATCCCGAAGTTACAGGGTTAATTTGCCGAGTTCCTTAGCCGTGATTCACTCGAGCGCCTTGGTATGTTCTACCCGGATACCTGTGTCGGTTTGCGGTACGGGTTACAGCCAGCTGAAGCTTAGTAACTTTTCTTGGAAGCAAACTCATCTCTTCGCCTTGCCCTTGCGGGCTCGGCTCAACGCACACTTCCGTCCGTACGTAGAAACCCATTTGCTCCGTCATTACATCGCACTGGTGTAAGTGCAGGACTATTAACCTGCTGGGCATCGAAGCTTCGCTTTCGCTAACTCCTTAGCTCCCGACTAACCCTCAGTTGATTAGCATAGCTGAGGAATCCTGATCCTTACGGCGGGAAGGTTTCTCACCTTCCTTATCGTTACTTATCCCTACATTTGCTTTTCTCAACGCTCCAGCATGGCTTGCCGCCACACCTTCACTGCCGTTGAGAATGCTCCCCTACCAAGTATTACTACTTCCATCGCTTCGGCACAAGACTTGATGCCCGTTTATTATCGATGCCCGCCCCGCTCGACCAGTGAGCTGTTACGCACTCTTTAAATGAATAGCTGCTTCCAAGCTAACATCCTGGCTGTCTCTGCAGTCGGACCTCCTTTGTTCAACTTAGCCCTGATTTAGGGGCCTTAGCGGATGGTCTGGGTTCTTTCCCTCTCGGACTGGGACCTTAGCACCCCAGCCCTCACTCCTGGGCATATTATACGGCATTCAGAGTTCGTCAGGATTTGGTAGGATTTGACTCCCCCTAGTCCTATCGGTAGCTTTACCTCCGTATAACTCAATCCCAAGGCTGTTCCTAAAAACATTTCGGGGAGTACGAGCTATCTCTCAGTTTGATTGGCCTTTCACCCCTACCCACAACTCATCCAAAGACTTTTCAACGTCAACTGGTTCGGTCCTCCATGTCGTGTTACCGACACTTCAACCTGGTCATGGGTAGATCACAAAGTTTCGCGTCTACAGCCACTGACTTGCTTCGCCCTATTCAGACTCGCTTTCGCTTCGGCTCCGTATCTGCAATACTTAACCTAGCCAGTAACCGTAACTCGTAGGGTCATTATGCAAAAGGCACGCCGTCACCACACTACGTGGCTCCGACCGCTTGTAAGCGTGCGGTTTCAGGGTCTTTTCACCCCCCTATTCGGGGTACTTTTCACCTTTCCCTCACGGTACTCGTTCACTATCGGTCTCTCGGGAGTATTTAGCCTTGGCGGATGGTGCCGCCAGATTCAGAGGGGATTTCACCGGTCCCCACCTACTCAGGATACTGCTACGTTGTTGACCTTTACGCTTACAGGGCTGTCACCTGCTCTGGCCGACCTTCCCAGATCGTTCAACTTCAATCAACTTCTAAAAAGCAGTCCTACAACCCCAATCCCGCCGTAACGGAACTGGTTTGGGCTAATCCGCGTTCGCTCGCCACTACTTGCGGAATCACTGTTGTTTTCTTTTCCTCCGGTTACTTAGATGTTTCAGTTCACCGGGTTGGCCTCCTGTTAAGGATACTTGGTCTTCAACCAAGTGGGTTGTCCCATTCGGATACGTTCGGATTAACTCTTATGTGCAGATCCCCGAACCTTTTCGCAGCTTATCGCGTCCTTCTTCGCCTCCGAGAGCCTAGGCATTCCCCGCACGCCCTTGATAACTTCTTATCATTAATCTCTTCTTACCTTTGCTCTTGTTTTGTTAATGCCTAGTCGCCCAGCCACTAACTGACTCTTCTCTTTTCCACATTACGTCAAAGAACCTCGCATCTTGGTTACATCCTACTTCCCTTGCGGTCAGTAGTACCTAACTTCAGACGGTGTAGATAAAACCACGTTTGGCCTATCTTAACTAACTAACTTTACTGTTTACTCCAGTCTACTTCAATCTTGGTGGAGATAAACGGATTCGAACCGTTGACCCCCTGCTTGCAAAGCAGGTGCTCTAGCCAACTGAGCTATACCCCCAAGGGAGTGGGCCTGCGTGGACTCGAACCACGGACCTCTACATTATCAGTGTAGCGCTCTAACCACCTGAGCTACAAGCCCCTTTCTAGTGATCAGTCGCATCGTCTATTCCTAGACGACTGATCGTGCGATCCTGTCAATCTTTTTAAAGGTCAAGCCCTCGTTTAGGCTAAACCTCTGGCGTGGATAAAGAGCGAAGTGAGTACTAACTTAAGCATGCTTAAGCGTTCTCCGTTTTTAATAGCAGACTCCAGAAAGGAGGTGTTCCAGCCGCACCTTCCGGTACGGCTACCTTGTTACGACTTAGCCCCAGTCGCCTGTTTTACCCTAATCGACCTTGAACCGGCCGACTTCAGGTACACCAAACTCCCATGGCTTGACGGGCGGTGTGTACAAGGTCCGGGAACGTATTCACCGGATCATGGCTGATACCCGATTACTAGCGATTCCAGCTTCATGAGGTCGAGTTGCAGACCTCAATCCGAACTGTGATCGGCTTTAGAGATTGGCTCCTTGTTACCAAGTGGCGACCCTTTGTACCGACCATTGTAGCACGTGTGTGGCCCTGGGCGTAAGGGCCATGATGACTTGACGTCGTCCCCTCCTTCCTCTCTGTTTGCACAGGCAGTCCGAGTAGAGTCCCCGACTTGACTCGCTGGTAACTACTCGCAGGGGTTGCGCTCGTTGCGGGACTTAACCCAACACCTCACGGCACGAGCTGACGACAGCCATGCAGCACCTTGTTTCGTGTCCTTGCGGACGCTACCATTTCTGATAGCTTCACTCACATTCTAGCCCAGGTAAGGTTCCTCGCGTATCATCGAATTAAACCACATGCTCCACCGCTTGTGCGGACCCCCGTCAATTCCTTTGAGTTTCACCGTTGCCGGCGTACTCCCCAGGTGGATAACTTAACGGTTTCCCTAAGCCGCTGACCCCAGGGGCCAACAGCGAGTTATCATCGTTTACAGTGTGGACTACCAGGGTATCTAATCCTGTTTGATCCCCACACTTTCGTGCCTCAGCGTCAGTGAGTGTCCAGTAACCTGCCTTCGCAATTGGCGTTCTTGATCATATCTATGCATTTCACCGCTACACGATCAATTCCAGCTACCTCTGCACTACTCAAGTTTACCAGTATCAATGGCACTGCAATCGTTGAGCGATCGTCTTTCACCACTGACTTAATAAACCGCCTACGCACCCTTTAAACCCAATAAATCCGGACAACGCTTGCACCCTACGTATTACCGCGGCTGCTGGCACGTAGTTAGCCGGTGCTTATTCGATAGGTACCGTCAACTGGTCACGCATGACCTCTTTCTTCCCTATCAAAAGCAGTTTACAACCCAGAGGGCCTTCTTCCTGCACGCGGCATGGCTGGGTCAGAGTTTCCTCCATTGCCCAATATTCCCTACTGCTGCCTCCCGTAGGAGTCTGGCCCGTATCTCAGTGCCAGTGTGGGGGATTCTCCTCTCAGAGCCCCTATCGATCGTCGCCTTGGTGAGCCGTTACCTGCACCAACTAGCTAATCGAACGCATGCCCATCTCTAACCGAATCACTTCTTTAGCAGTATCACGATGCCGTGCCCCTGCGTTACGGGGTATTAGCAGCAGTTTCCCGCTGTTGTCCCCCAGTTAAAGGTAGGTTGCATACGCGTTACGCACCCGTACGCCACTGGTATTGCTACCCGTTTGACTTGCATGTATTAGGCCTGCCGCTAGCGTTCATCCTGAGCCAGGATCAAACTCTCCATTGTAAAGATCATTTGTCTTGTGACTCGTTTATAAAGTATGACTTCTTAGTGGTTAGTTCATCGCTCTAAGAAAGAGTGATAAACCGTGACACTTGTCAACCTTACCGTTGTCGTTGCTGTTTGCTGACTATTAAAAGCTAATCTTTCGATTAACTCCGTCTCTTCATCACGTCAAAGAACTTCTGTCATCTACCCTTCATACTACCAGGCGATCACTTCGGTGTTAAAACGAATCAAAGCACGTTTGCCTTAATTCTTAACTTAAAACTAGTACTAACTTGTTACTCAAAACTACCTAAACTTCTCACTTTCAATGACTTGCCGTTCTTTCCTTCAGAACCGGAGTGCAAAGATACAAGACTCAATTTCAATTGTCAAGAAAAAGTTGAAATTTATTTTTTCAAGCTTTCCGTTGAAAACCAAACCCCTCATCCAACTTCTCACTTCCTTTCTCTCTTCGCTTTTACTGCCGACCCTACTTTCAAAACCGGACTGCAAAGGTAAGTCATTTCTAAGCCGCTTGTCAAGAAAAAAGTGAAAATTTATTTTCAGCTTCTTCGCTTCTTTCCACCGCCTCATCCCTCGCTTAACTGCCTTTGCCTCAAGTGTTTACACCGTCTTTCCAGTG
>NZ_NJAG01000214.1 GCF_002872335.1 Siphonobacter sp. BAB-5405
GAATTTGTTTGGAAAGTAATGAGCTCGATATTCGATCGGGCTCATTGCTTTTAAATTAAGCTTAATTCGGTCGGTATTATAATAGGTAATATAGTTTGCAATATCTTTCTTAAGCTCTTGGATAGATTCATAGGTATTGAGATAAAAAAGTTCGGACTTTAAGGTGCCAAAAAAGTTTTCCATGACGGCATTATCTAGGCAGTTACCCTTTCTGGACATACTCTGGGTGATCCCCTGCTGTTTCAACCAAGCCTGATACGCTTGCATCTGATATTGCCACCCCTGGTCTGAATGAATCATTAAGTTTTTGCCTACTTGTTTCTGTGCTTTTTGTAGCATGTTCATTACCAATTGAAACACGGGCTTACCAGAGAGTTCATAGCTGATAATTTCCTGGTTATACAGATCCATCAACGCCGATAGGTAGAGCCTCTCTCCTTTAACTTTAAACTCCGTAACATCCGTCACCCACTTCTGATTCGGGCCATTGGCCTTGAAGTTTCGAGCTAGAACGTTAGCGAATAACGTGCCTGTATCTCCCCGATACGAACGGTATTTTTTGACTCGAATGAGACTCTTCAGCCCGAGTTCGTTCATCAATCGAAACACGGTTTTGTGATTGATTAGCATACCCTTTTTCCTGAGCAGCAGTGTAATCCGACGATACCCTAAACGGCCTTTATGCTGATGATAGAGCTTTTCTATCTCGCCTTTGATGAACTCATACTTCTCAGGCTGAGTGAGTTTACTAGCCTGATAATAAAAGGTGCTTCGGGCTAGGCCGGCACACCTCAAAAGCGTATCCAAACCGAAGTGCTGCCTTAGTTCTAGAATTACTTTCGCTTTTTGTCTAGTTGAACTAAGGCTTGAAGCTTTTTTAAGTAAGCCACTTCAGCCCGTAAGTATTCATTTTCCCTGAGTAATTCTTCTTCGCGAGTCAGGGGCTCTACGGGACGTTTTCCCTTGGATTTGTCAGCTTGATTCTCGTTGGGTTGCATAGTCGGTCGTCCTTTCTTTTGAGGTTGTAAGCCTGCTGCTCCCTTCGATTTAAAGCGTTTCTGCCAGGTAAGGATAAGGCCTTCACTTGAAAGATGAAAGCGTAAGCAGGCTTCTGCTAAAGATAGGTGTTGCTGCTGCATAACGTTGAGAACCGCTAGCTTAAATTCAGCACTAAAAACTCTTACCTTACCTTASGCTMGTAAMGTCTWCCAKCCCCCAACGTTCATAGCTTCGACACCATCGTTCACTAAT
>NZ_NJAG01000216.1 GCF_002872335.1 Siphonobacter sp. BAB-5405
CACACAGCCGGGAGTCAGTGAGTAGACATTTCAATTCCACTCTGGTACGATTAAGATAGTCGCCGATATGCACCTTTACGAGCATGCCTACTTATTTCAATTCCACTCTGGTACGATTAAGATCTAATTTGAGGCGAGTACCATTCAAAGTAACACGAAATTTCAATTCCACTCTGGTACGATTAAGATACTGCTTCGTCAAAGGGCATGACTAGGTGTTCCATATTTCAATTCCACTCTGGTACGATTAAGATTTCTGTTACCGACAAAACATTTTCTGACGTTCGCAATTTCAATTCCACTCTGGTACAATTAAGATTTCCCATGGTATAAAGAGTGTTTTCGTTGGTTAAAAATTTCAATTCCACTCTGGTACGATTAAGATGAGGAAGAGTTTAATTCGCCCGGCTACGGCTACCAGATTTCAATTCCACTCTGGTACGATTAAGATCAGTGCTGCCCGCCGTGCCGGTGCCGTGGGAGTTAATTTCAATTCCACTCTGGTACGATTAAGATGGTGATTTTTTCAGGCCAATTTAGGAAATTCATGCATTTCAATTCCACTCTGGTACGATTAAGATCGGGTACGATTGAATTACGCTTCGGATGCCCCCAAATTTCAATTCCACTCTGGTACGATTAAGATTTAAAACTTCCCGTTCGTCGTTTATTCGGTAATCCATTTCAATTCCACTCTGGTACGATTAAGATTAC
>NZ_NJAG01000218.1 GCF_002872335.1 Siphonobacter sp. BAB-5405
CGTCAGAGCATTGGCATCGTGGAAGACGTTACCACTTAAGCTAACGACAGGCGTCGTAAAGGGTACCATCACCGTGCTCGTGTTACTCTTGCTCCGCCGTTATCCGTTACATAGAACGGTACCTGTACCGTTACTTGACCATCTTTCGGATCAGCCAATACGGTTAGATTCGTCACCGGAACCGTTACCGTTCCCGGCCATACCTGCTGTCCACTTCCCGGCGTTTGTCCCGCTGGCACGTACGTCGTCGTACCAATCGTCACGGTCGTCGTGTTGGCAGGGAACTGCGTGAAGGTGATCGTCTGAGGCGTACCATCCACGTCTGAGAAGGTAAACTCATTCGAAAGATTCACCGTCGTCGTTCCACCCGGATTCACCCGCGAAGGCAGGGTCTTGTCCGAGGTCACCGGCGGTTGCTGCACGCCGAAGTTGGCATTGGTCACGTTCGTGGTAGCAACCGTGATGTTCGGCAGGATACCGTTTACCGTGCCGTCACTACCCGCATTGGCTCCCAAATGCTCACCCGTGTTGATCCAGCCACTCGGCAGAGCCGGAGTCGTCGAACCCGTCGAAGTCTGATGCAGTACCACGCTATAAGTTGCGGGAGTTACCGTACCGAAATCGTAAGCTCCGTTTGAACCCACCGCTACCGTCTTCACCGCCTGACCATTAGCATCTACCAGTGTCGCATACAGTCCCGTCGGGATTGCCAGTTGCGAAGTCGAGTTAACGGTGGTGTCCGTCAGAGCGTTGGCATCGTGGAAGACGTTACCACTTAAGCTAACGACAGGCGTCGTAAAGGGTACCATCACCGTGCTCGTGTTACTCTTGGCTCCGCCGTTATCCGTTACATAGAACGGTACCTGTACCGTTACTTGACCATCTTTCGGATCAGCCAATACGGTTAGATTCGTCACCGGAACCGTTACCGTTCCCGGCCATACCTGCTGTCCACTTCCCGGCGTTTGTCCCGCTGGCACGTACGTTGTTCCGTTAATCGTCACGGTCGTCGTGTTGGCAGGGAACTGCGTGAAGGTGATCGTCTGAGGCGTACCGTCTACGTCCGAGAAGGTAAACTCATTCGAAAGATTCACCGTCGTCGTTCCACCCGGATTCACCCGCGAAGGCAGGGTCTTGTCCGAGGTCATCGGTGGTTGCTGCACCCCAAAGTTGGCGTTGGTGACGTTCGTGGTAGCAACCGTGATGTTCGGCAGGATACCGTTCACCGTTCCATCACTACCCGCATTGGCTCCCAAATGCTCACCCGTGTTGATCCAGCCACTCGGCAGAGCCGGAGTCGTCGAACCCGTCGACGTCTGATGCAGTACCACGCTATAAGTTGCGGGAGTTACCGTACCGAAATCGTAAGCTCCGTTTGAACCCACCGCTACCGTCTTCACCGCCTGACCGTTCGCATCGACGAGCGTCGCGTAAAGTCCCGTCGGGATCGCCAGTTGCGAAGTCGAGTTAACGGTAGTATCCGTCAGAGCATTGGCATCGTGGAAGACGTTACCACTTAAGCTAACGACAGGCGTCGTAAAGGGTACCATCACCGTGCTCGTGTTACTCTTGGCTCCGCCGTTATCCGTTACATAGAACGGTACCTGTACCGTTACTTGACCATCTTTCGGATCAGCCAATACGGTTAGATTCGTCACCGGAACCGTTACCGTTCCCGGCCATACCTGCTGTCCACTTCCCGGCGTTTGTC
>NZ_NJAG01000219.1 GCF_002872335.1 Siphonobacter sp. BAB-5405
AGAAGCTCCCATTGCGAGGGACGTTCGGCGAAGAGTCTTAATCGTACCTAGTTGGAATTGAAATACGGGACCCTGTATGAAAAGGCCATGGCCGCGGGCGGTCTTAATCGTACCTAGTTGGAATTGAAATTGTATTCGAGTGATGCTGGATTGCTATTGCCTATAGTCTTAATCGTACCTAGTTGGAATTGAAATTAGCCGCTACGCAGGAAGATGTGTACGATGATTCGGTCTTAATCGTACCTAGTTGGAATTGAAATAGCTAGACGGAATTATGAGCCGAAGCGAATCCTTCAGTCTTAATCGTACCTAGTTGGAATTGAAAGTAAAAAGGAGGA
>NZ_NJAG01000220.1 GCF_002872335.1 Siphonobacter sp. BAB-5405
CCTCTGTGGAAGCTTTCAATTCCTATCCCAGGAGTCAAAGAAAATAAAGTACTCGTCCCTATAGTAAAAGAAGGATCGGATTTTGTAGGTAAAATACTTTATGCAATCCAAGGGGAAAACAAGCAATGGCGGTACAATCTACTTGACATTAAGACGTTTCTGCGGGAAATTATATCCAGTGACGCTACAAAAGAAAAGTATCTTGAGCAGTTAGTAAACTTTTCATTTCTAATACTTAACCAAAAAGTATCTGGAGTAACAGTTCCCTGCTCAATGGGTACTAATATCACTCAGCTTAATGAAGTGACAATCAAACAGCTAAAAAGTGCAAAAACTACGGAATGTGTAACGGTTAGCGGATGGGACGGCTATTGCATGTGGGGTGGTACAGTTGACAATCCATATCAATATTTCAATGGTTGTCAGGGCACTTATATATCTACACAAGTTTGCTATGATAACCCCGATGCCTTCTGGGCCCACTATACAGGTCAGGCCTTAGGATTGAATACCGGAGTAGGAGGTCCTCCCCCTCCAGCAGGTGAAGATTTTACGTTGCCCGGTGTTACCTATGATGCCAATCAAATAGGATCTCAGGTTGATTGTAGTTCGTTTAACTTTGTCCGTACAACTTCAGCT
>NZ_NJAG01000221.1 GCF_002872335.1 Siphonobacter sp. BAB-5405
GTATCGCCTTTCTACGAAGATGTAGCTATCGTGGTACAGGATAATCGAATTGGCTACGTGAGCAGAAGTGGTAAAACGATTGCTTCTCCTCAATATATTTCCGGAACCTATTTCAGAAATGGAAAAGCTACGGTTAAAACATTCTTCAGACACTTTACCATTGATAAAAACCATACTAAACTTGAACAGGGTTTTAATAACATTGTGTATGTACTAGGAATAGGGACGATGCTATTGCTGCACCTGGTTTATTTCTTTAAAACGAGAAAGAGTTACGCAAGTCAAGAAAAGCTATTCACTCGTAAATTGTAGGAGTGTACGAATTTAAACGGATGCTGACTATTGATCACGTCTTTGAGGAAGAGGCTTTCTACTCTAACTCAGTAAGGCAGGGGGCAGACTGGCTTTGAGTTAAGGGTTGATAACGAAGGGAATTTTCTTCCAAACAGTCCGAAGG
>NZ_NJAG01000223.1 GCF_002872335.1 Siphonobacter sp. BAB-5405
CAAGACACGAAAAAAGGCTTCCATTTCCCGTCCTTTTTTTTAATAGCCAGTCAAGCTTGCTTTGGAATCAAATAATTAAATATCCATCCCCCGCAATTATGAAATCGTATCAAAGTAAAAAGAATGACAAACGCACTCTCTCAGACTCAGAGCAAGGCTCATTCTGGAAAGAGCTTTCTATCAAAATGCTAAGCTCTATCAGCGGCCGATTGGTGCAGACAATTGTCAAAGCTTACTTCTTCAACGATGATTAGAGCAAATGGGCCGAAACTGATATTCAGTTTCCGGGCCCATTTGCTCTAATCATCACTAAATCGGATCTCGGAAGCAGTTATCAGAAAATAATTAGGAAATCCTTGTTAACAACTTTAAAGTTGTTTATATTTGTATAT
>NZ_NJAG01000224.1 GCF_002872335.1 Siphonobacter sp. BAB-5405
GCTGCTCCTAATGAATCTAGAATCAATACACTTAATAATGCAACGACTGACAATACTTGTTCAGTAAGACTTGCTAGTATTAAAGATGGTTTAAATAACGTACTTTCGGAATTAGGCGGAATGCATATTTCATCTTCTTCTTTTTCAAGTATCAATTTGGCTTATACCTCGTTTGAATTCATTGGCTGGATTGACAAGCTTAAAAAGATTTATAAACTATATTCTAAATGCCAAGAGGCTTCATTTAGACTAATCGATGGGGCATTATACCAGAGTGCTTCTGGGACAATAATGTAGACCAGACTCCTTACTATACTCCTAAAGATTTTGCTTTTTTTAGTGGAGTTATTGATGGAGCCTATTTAGATATTGTTGGTACCTTAGGATTACCTGCTACGTTTAATAGCTTCAATGAACTCATACAAGCTTATACACTCTATA
>NZ_NJAG01000225.1 GCF_002872335.1 Siphonobacter sp. BAB-5405
CCCAGAAAGATGGCTACGGCGACGCCAATCAGCGTAAAAGGCGTAGGATTCAGGGCAATTTTTACCTGGAAGATTTCTCCCCGTAAGTAGACGACCGCACAGCAGAAGAGGAACAGAATGATCAGCCGCGGGTAAATTTTTTCAATGATGGAGCCTTTCCAGACGAAGAGCAGACGAAACCAATTGTGATGCGGAGGAACAACCATACGAACAACAAACCAGATACGGCMKYTCCTGTTGAGTATCAGTTTTATTATTGTGAAGATTCAGAAGAAGAATTTTTCACTCCAGAAATGGGAGAAGTGACATATAAACAACTTTATAATGCTTATAGGGTCAAACATAAAATTCCATTTCCTGAGGAAATAAAACAAATAAGAGCTCAATACGGGCTTCCGGCTAATAAAATGGCTGAAATATTAGGGTTTGGAATAAATATGTTTAGAGCATATGAAAATGGCGAAATTCCAAACGAATCAAATGCTAGATTAATTCAATTAGCATCTAACCCCAGAGAATTTAAAAAAATACTTTCGCTTAGTAACGTTTTAAATGAAAAGGAACTTGAAAACGATTTAAGTTAAAATTAGATTCTTTGATAAAAGAAAATAAAAGAACACATAATTAATAAGGAAGAATACATTATGGACGCAAAATACCCTAGTGAATATACTGGGTATAAGAACGCAAATTTGGAAAAGCCTTAAATGTTATAGTTTTCTTTTCTCACCTGTTAAAGCCTTGGCAAACAGCACTTAATAAACTTTAATTTTATCGCTGACTTTGGACATTTTAA
>NZ_NJAG01000232.1 GCF_002872335.1 Siphonobacter sp. BAB-5405
ATGGAGGAAAAGCCATGTTCCTCATCGATCAGGCTTTCACAACCATTAACATTGGTTTGACTCACGTAATAAGTGGTCGTGCCTGGCGTGGAAGTAGGTGGCGTAGGTGCTGCGACTGAACCGGTTCCACCCGTAGCAGCGGTATAGTACTTGAGGTTCGTACCGCTAGCCGTCAATGGGCTAGCCGGAACACCTTGACAGTACGCTACATTCTGAACACCGGGGGCGTTAGGTTGCGGGTTAACCGTGATCTGTTGGGAGGCACAGGAACCAGCGGTTACGCAACCACCCTCGCCCCGTACGTAATAAGTCGTCGTT
>NZ_NJAG01000234.1 GCF_002872335.1 Siphonobacter sp. BAB-5405
GAATCCGTAGCTTCAGCGTAATCTTAATCGTACCAGAGTGGAATTGAAATTGTCGTCATTGACAAGTACGAAGGTTAGGATAAGAATCTTAATCGTACCAGAGTGGAATTGAAATGGCAAAACGTATCGTAATCAACGAGCTCTTTAAAAATCTTAATCGTACCAGAGTGGAATTGAAATATTCGACCCTATCAACCGATTACGCAAGGCGGTTGGATCTTAATCTACCAGAGTGGAATTGAATATTTGTCAATGCGATTTCCCTTGGTT
>NZ_NJAG01000236.1 GCF_002872335.1 Siphonobacter sp. BAB-5405
CGTTTCAATAGTCGACAATGCCACTAATACGAACAAGGCATCATCGACGGAAGGCACATGGTCTTCATATATTTCGAGCATGAGTTCCCGGAATCTCTCCGGCATTAGTCCGGCGTCCAGTAGGGTTATCGTACTATCTAATTCATGAAGTCGTACCGGTTTTACCGTTAATACCTGTACTAGCTTGATTTCTTTCTCGTTCAACCGAACGATCCATTTATCCCCTACGCGAAACTGATTTCTCCAAAGCCGCACGGTAGTAAAAATTACAGTTCACAGCTTGTTATTCCAATTGGTAGAAAAATCGATGGTTCCAATCCGCAATAACCAACCTATCAATGGCAGGTGGTTGCTAAACGTGACTGTAAAGAGTTAACGAGCCCTGTTAGGTCCTTCCAGACAAGTCAACTGCCCGATTTAGTGGTAGAGTCTATGTCTGCTCCAACTACAGCGATTTCAGAACAGAATTGACGGTTAACTGGACGATCAAAACCAGGAAAG
>NZ_NJAG01000239.1 GCF_002872335.1 Siphonobacter sp. BAB-5405
CACCTCACAGCGTCAGTATGCGGTCTACAAATTTCAATTCCACTCTGGTACGATTAAGATTCAACTCATAGAGGTTACGCCAGGTCAAACTTATTTATTTCAATTCCACTCTGGTACGATTAAGATAAAAATTAACGATTTATTGTAAACCAAGTTGCAACATTTCAATTCCACTCTGGTACGATTAAGATATGCCCCCTCCTTTAACGGAAGCGGAAAAGTTGCTCATTTCAATTCCACTCTGGTACGATTAAGATTTAGGGATAGATTGTGTTAAACTCCATCCTTTCCCTATTTCAATTCCACTCTGGTACGATTAAGATGCTTGGAGCACACAGCCGGGAGTCAGTGAGTAGACATTT
>NZ_NJAG01000241.1 GCF_002872335.1 Siphonobacter sp. BAB-5405
CAGAGTGGAATTGAAATGTTGCAACTTGGTTTACAATAAATCGTTAATTTTTATCTTAATCGTACCAGAGTGGAATTGAAATAAATAAGTTTGACCTGGCGTAACCTCTATGAGTTGAATCTTAATCGTACCAGAGTGGAATTGAAATTAGTAGACTGCAYAMTGACGCTGTGAGGTGTCAGCGGGTCTTAATCGTACCAGAGTGGAATTGAAATATG
>NZ_NJAG01000244.1 GCF_002872335.1 Siphonobacter sp. BAB-5405
TTATTAAGAAGCAGAATAATATGTATTTCATCCTTACAAGTTAGTTAATAGTTGGACAAACGGAATGTAAATTTTGTTTATTGCCTTCACCATATGAAGTATAGTGTACAATATTTGATGAATTTAGAATATATTTTGGCATACCAAGGTATGCATTTGTAGCAAATGCCTTATCATTATCGCTAGCTATATCCTGATTCACGCCATTAGGATGAGTATGATAATGCCCTGCAACTGTGTGAGTTCTGTATTCAACTGGATTCTTACTATAATCATAAGTAGTTATTTCCCATGTACCATTGCTTGATTGACCCATAGAAAAAACAGTTCTGTTGCTTTCATCTGTATATTGATTAGAAGTATATGAAGTTACCGGGTTATTCTCAATACTGGGTAAGATAAAAACCTTACCATCTGTAGTATATATTCCTACATT
>NZ_NJAG01000245.1 GCF_002872335.1 Siphonobacter sp. BAB-5405
CGGGAGGATAGATGGGGTCTGTCTTAATCGTACCTAGTTGGAATTGAAATATGGCTGTGGCTGCCAGGGCAATAGGGCTGCTCAATGTCTTAATCGTACCTAGTTGGAATTGAAATGCGTTCAGATAGAAAGGATCCCATTGCTGGGGCGTGGTGTCTTAATCGTACCTAGTTGGAATTGAAATCGGTGTCAATTCGGTTAAAAACTCAGTTTGAAAATTGTCTTAATCGTACCTAGTTGGAATTGAAATCGAAGAAAGATCAGGCTAAAATTATTTTCGATGAGGGTCTTAATCGTACCTAGTTGGAATTGAAATTTCAA
>NZ_NJAG01000246.1 GCF_002872335.1 Siphonobacter sp. BAB-5405
CATCTTTGCAATCAACGCTCAAATTGCATGGCGCGATAGTGCCGACGCTAAGAAGTTCGCTCATTTTGATGCAAAGGTTTACATTTCTGAATCAGAACAACATGAAGACGAAGCTAAACCCCTGTATGATAAGCAATTAGTAGGACATGTGAAGCAACGCTCAACTAAGAAGCGTATTAAAGATATTGGCTGAAACGTAAGCGGCTCTGCTGAGGAGCAACCGCCTAGGGATAAGCCATACCACGTACAACTGTACGACAACCCCGAATTGATAGCTCTAAGCCATTCGGGGTTTTTGATACTTTTTCTAAAAAGAATGATATATACATAACCCTTATAATTCAAATCATGAAAATTTTACTAACGAA
>NZ_NJAG01000247.1 GCF_002872335.1 Siphonobacter sp. BAB-5405
GCCGCTACGCAGGAAGATGTGTACGATGATTCGGTCTTAATCGTACCTAGTTGGAATTGAAATAGCTAGACGGAATTATGAGCCGAAGCGAATCCTTCAGTCTTAATCGTACCTAGTTGGAATTGAAATAAAAAAGGGAGGAGAGGAAGGCTATAAAGCCAGGTGTCTTAATCGTACCTAGTTGGAATTGAAATGTGCCTGAGCCGCTTCAGCTCGAAAGTTTTGGGCCTGTCTTAATCGTACCTAGTTGGAATTGAAATGTTTTATCGGTATTGAGTCCGGAGCCAGTCACCATTGTCTTAATCGTACCTAGTTG
>NZ_NJAG01000248.1 GCF_002872335.1 Siphonobacter sp. BAB-5405
GTCTTAATCGTACTAGTTGGAATTGAAATAAAAAAGGGAGGAGAGGAAGGCTATAAAGCCAGGTGTCTTAATCGTACCTAGTTGGAATTGAAATGTGCCTGAGCCGCTTCAGCTCGAAAGTTTTGGGCCTGTCTTAATCGTACCTAGTTGGAATTGAAATGTTTTATCGGTATTGAGTCCGGAGCCAGTCACCATTGTCTTAATCGTACCTAGTTGGAATTGAAATGAGCAATTCATGGTAGGTCTGGGCGGTTTCAGGCTCGTCTTAATCGTACCTAGTTGGAATTGAAATACATTACTACG